>CALRXS010000007.1:0-139074 GCA_943372195.1 Sphingobacterium thalpophilum | reverse complement strand
CGTTCATCCTGAGCCAGGATCAAACTCTCCGTTGTATAAAACTTTAAGTTTAATCTTAACTAAGATTATTTTTTTTATTATTGACTTTCTTGGCTGAAACACCGTAGTGTTTCTGCCCGCTATGCTACATAGTACATCTCAAAGAACTTTTACCAAACCTCTCGTTTAGTATCGCTGTTAGTTGTGGGCTCGATCCACTCGTTTCTATTCACTAACCTTTTCCCTCTCTCCCTTTTTTCCCTTTTCTATTTTACTTTTCACTTAATTAAGTACCCCTCGTTTGGGGACTGCAAAAGTAGAAATGTTTTTTAGTATTGCAAAATAAATATTAAGTTTTTTTGACCATTTCTTTAAGTAACTGTTAACCAGTTGTTAAAGCTTTGATTCGTTGTTAATATTTAAATTTAAAGAACTCTTATATCCCTTGCGGGGTTGCAAAGGTAACAAGACTAACTGCAATTCCAAAGTTTTTTTTGATTATTGGCTGAATAGGCTGGTAATGAGTAATAAAATTTCAATATTGATTCGTCGCAAGCATCACTAATGTGCATGCCTCTATACATTCTATGCCTTTTTCTGTTAATTTTTCAACTAATTCGTCGTTTTCGGTACCAGGATTAAAGATTACTCTTCTCGGATTTACGTTTAGTATATAATCTATGTAATGTGATTGATTTTGAGGTCCAACATACAGCGTCAAAGTATCAACATCCGAAGGAATTGTTTCTATACTTTTTATTTCTAATCCTAATACCTCTTCTTTTTTATTTGATACGGGTATTACTTCGTGTTGATGTTTTAATAAACTCTGCACTGCTTTATATGAATAGCGTGAAGGGTTGTTGCTCGCGCCCAAAACTATAGTCTTCATTTGTATTGGATATTTAAAATTGTATTCAGTAGTCAGTATTCCGTATTCCGATGTGCGAAATTTGAGGGGATACCATTCTAATTACTGGTGACTAGTTACTAGTAACCGGTAACTAGAAATAGAACAAATCAAAAAATATTTAGTTTTTTAATAGTAACGTATAATGTAGTACAATACGTAGATCCAGCCCAAAAGGCCGTGCACGATTGCCCATAGTATGCTTTTGTTGAGTGTATAACTTACAACGATTGCTAATACTGAGCCGAAGCTGATGCCGTTGCGGATGATTTCTTTGCGGTAGATTACTTTATCCATAGTAGTAATGTATTGGGTAATGAGTATTGAGAGAGCAAGATACTTAAAAGTTAGCACATCGGAATACTGAATACTGAATACTGAATACGTTATACGCGCTTCAGCGCCAATGCTTCGGCGCAGCGTTCGCCATCAATCGCTGCTGAGACAATGCCACCCGCATAACCTGCACCTTCTGCACATGGATATAAACCTTTGATTTGTGTGTGTTCGAATGTTTCACGATCACGTGGTATTCTTACCGCCGATGATGTACGCGACTCTACTCCTACTAAAACACCTTCGTTCGAAAAATAACCTTTCATCTTCTTGCCGAAAACTGGTAAGGCTTGTTTTAATCTGGATGATACATGTAATGGTAATACCTCATGTAAATTAGCTGATGTAAGTCCGGGTAAGTAAGAATTTTCTGGCAAATCATTCGATACTTTTTGATTCACAAAATCGACTATTCTTTGTGCGGGAGCTTTGATAGAATTATTTGCATGTTGATAAGCGAGCTGTTCAACAGCATGTTGATATTCGAAAGCAGCAAGCGGATTAGTTGCAGCGCCTGGAATATCAGATAAATCAATTTGTACTACTAATCCGGAGTTTGCAAAATGATTATTTCTTTTAGATGGTGACCAACCATTTACTACGACTTCATTATGATTAGTAGCACATGGTGCGATGATACCACCAGGGCACATGCAAAATGAGAATACTCCTTTCCCGTTTATTTGTTCAACAATATTATAATAGGCAGGAGGTAATTCATTAGGGCGAGTTTCGCATTTGTATTGTACTTGATCGATGATTGATTGCGGATGTTCAATTCTTACACCGAGTGCAAATGGTTTCGCTTCTATTAAAATGTTTTTTCGATGTAATAATTCATATATATCACGCGCTGAGTGTCCGGTCGCCAGTATAAGTTGATTCGTATGAATTTTCTCGTTATGATTGAGTATAATAGATTTTATTTTATTCGATTCAATTTCAATGTCGGTGAGTTTTGTATTGAAATGAAATTCACCACCACATTCAATTATTTTCTCTCTCAAGCTTTGAATGATTTGAGGAAGTTTATTAGTACCAATATGCGGACGAGTATTAATTGCAATATCGGGGTCAGCACCATGTTCAATGAAACGATGTAATATACGATCTACATCACCGCGTTTAGTAGAACGAGTATAAAGTTTACCATCGGAGTAAGTACCAGCACCACCTTCACCGAAGCAATAGTTTGACTCAGGATTTAATATTAATTCTTTGTTAAGAGCAGCTAAATCTCGGCGACGTTCTTTAACATCTTTACCACGTTCAATAACGATTGGTTTGAGATTTAATTCTATCAAACGCAAAGCTGCAAACATACCCGCAGGTCCGGCCCCAATCACGTAAACCTCTTTCTGATTGCTCACATCCGCATAAACAAATTGTAAAATCTTTGATTCAATATGGTCATTTTGAGTGGCGATTTGAACCTTTAATCTGAATACAACTTTTTTGGAGCGAGCATCTATAGAACGCTTAAGAATTGAGAATTCATTTAATTCAGATGCTTTTAGATGAAGATGATCGAGTATTAATTGTTTAACAATAATCTCATTGTTTAAATCTTCGGGGGCGACTACAATTTCTATTTCTTTTATCATGGTAAGTATTTATCTTACATATACAAATGTAGTTTAATTTTTTAGTACATTTGATTAGTTTATATAGATATTAAAGACATGAACAAAACATTATTATTCGTAGTAGGCATTTTTGCGGTATTGGTATTATTCACTGGTTGTGGGTATAATTCAATGGTAAAATTAGATGAGCAGGTAAGCGGACAATGGGCTCAGGTAGAGAACGTATATCAGAGAAGAGCAGATTTAATTCCGAATTTAGTAAATACAGTAAAGGGATATGCAGATTTTGAGAAAGACGTTTTAACATCGGTAACAGAGGCTAGATCAAAAGCAACATCAGTAAACGTTGATGCTAGTAAGTTAAGTCCGGAGTCAATCAAACAATTCCAACAAGCGCAAGGTCAATTAACATCGGCATTATCAAAATTATTGGTAGTAGTTGAGAAGTACCCAGATTTAAAAGCGAATCAAAATTTCTTAGAGTTGCAAGCGCAATTAGAGGGAACAGAAAATAGAATTACTGTTGAGAGAAATAAATTCAACGAAGTAACGAAAGAGTACAATACAAAAATTAGAACCTTCCCTAATAATATTACTGCAGGTATGTTCGGATTTGAGAAGAAGGGATATTTTGAAGCAGAAGCAGGATCAGAAAAAGCACCAGAAGTAAAATTCTAATATGGGCATTTCATTATTTAGTAAAGAGCAGCAAGAGGAAATTAAACTCGCCATTAAAAGTGCCGAGTTTAAAACCTCTGGCGAGATAAGAGTTTTCATTGATACAAAGTGTAAAGAAGAAAATGTCTTAGATTGTGCTGCATATCAATTTAAGCAATTGAATATGCATAAGACAGCTTTACGCAATGGAGTGCTTATTTATATTTCTATGGAAGACCATCGATTCGCTATTATTGGTGATGTTGGTATCAATCAAAAAGTGGCGAGTGATTTTTGGGACCAAACGAAAGAGGCGATGTTGAGTTATTTTAAGAAGGGAGAGATAACAGAAGGATTAAAAGAAGGCATTCACATGGTGGGTGATCAATTAAAAGTATTATTCCCTTATCTAGAAGGTGACAAGAACGAACTATCAGATGAAATCGCACATTAAGTATTTATTAATAAGCTTAGCACTTGTCATTTTTCACACAACTGTATTAGCACAAACATTTCCGGAGAAGAGTAATAGATTAGTGAATGACTATGTAGGAGTATTTACTACAGAAGAGAGTTCAGCATTAGAGTCAAAGCTCGTAGCATATAACGATTCCACTTCAACACAGTTGGCGATAGTTATCATTCAATCTTTAGAGGGATATGAGGTATCAGATTATGCAACGCGATTAGCAGAGGCTTGGGGTGTCGGACAAAAAGAGAAAGACAATGGGGTAATGTTATTGGTTGCAATTGCAGACAAGAAGATAACTATACAAACTGGTTATGGCATGGAAGGTGTGCTGCCAGATGCTATTTGTAAGAGAATAATAGAGAATGAGATAAAGCCATCATTTAAGAAATCAAAATTTTATGAAGGTATAGATAATGCGAGTACTGCAATATTTAAATTTGCCGCAGGTGAGTATAAGGCAGATCATTACAAAAAGAAAGAGAAAAGTGTACCCTTCGGAATGATTCTAGTAATATTTATAATTGCTGTAGTGGTATTAAGTAGAAGCAAAAGAAACTATCAAACAATTGGAGGCAGGGGTACGGGAGGATTTTTTCCTCCATTTATAGGAGGTGGAGGAAGCGGAAGAGGATCATGGGGAGATTTTTCAGGTGGTGGTGGTGGATTTGGGGGCTTCGGAGGAGGTGGATTTGGGGGCGGAGGTGCGAGTGGTAGCTGGTAATTATGAAAATGGAAAATAGAAAAAACGTTACAACAACAACAACAAATAATAACACAATATGCAGTTTAACAATTACTCTGTATTACTCTTAATATGTGGCGTAGCTGCACTTATTATATCAACATTAATTTTCAGGAAGGTAAGCAATACAGTACGTAGTTACGGACTTTTAACTTTTGGTGTTGCAATCTGGTCGATATTTTATTCTTTAGAATTAAGTTCATTTACATTAGAGCAAATTTTATTCTATTTAAAATTAGAGTACATAGGTATTTCATTATTACCAGCACTCTGGATAATCTTCATTTTAAAGTTTGTAGGTAGAGAAGACTTATTAAATAAAAGAAATACATTCTTATTTTTTTTACCTGGTATAATAACTTTAATTGGAGTCTGGACAAACGAGTACCACCATCTTCATTATAGAACATATAGGGTAGATTACAGTAATGATTTTCCACTTTTTGCATTTAAGCCTGGAGTATTATATATATTTCATACAGTATATTTTTACATTTTATTATTTGTAGGCTTATTAATACAATTAAAAAAATTCATAAATGCTGATTCAGTATACAGAAAGCAAAATGCAATTATTGTTTTAGGGACATTAATACCATGGGTATTTAATATCATTTATCTAATGGGTTATAGACCAATGGAGCATTTAGATTTAACACCTTATGCTTTCATTATGACAACTTTGTTAATAGGAATCGGATTGATTGGATTTAAGTTGTTTGATATAATACCAGTAGCTAGAGACAAGGTTATAGAAGAAATGCAAGATGGTATATTAGTATTAGATTCTCAAAATAGAATAATTGATCTAAACACTAAAATGAAACAGATCATAAAAGAAAACTATACTAAGAAGATTATTTTGGGTGATAGTTTTGAAAGCTATTTCGAATCTGAAAAAGTTTTAATTCAACACTTAAAGGATCAAACGAATTTTGAATACGAATGGAATGTTAACAACAAAACATACGATATAAAGCTAAGTCTGCTCCTCGACAATGGCACCTCTTTCAACGGAGTGATTTTATTATTTAGGGAAGTTAGTGATAGAAAAGCTGTAGAGAACAAACTGATGCAACAAGCAGAGGAATTGTTGACATCCAATGAATTGAAAAATAAATTATTTTCTATTGTCTCGCATGATTTAAGAAACCCGATTTTAAGTTTAAATGAAATTATCAATTTATTTAATGAAGGAGTAATTACAGATGATGAGATAAAAAGCTATATGCCACTCATCAGTAAAAACATAAAAAACACATCAGCATTATTAGAAAATCTACTACATTGGTCGAGGTCACAATTAAAGGGGGAGCGAATTCAAAAAAATAATTTCAATTTAAGAATAGCAGCATTATTACAAGTTTCAATTTTAGAACCATTAGCGAACGAGAAAAAGATAAAGATTGAAAATACAATTGATGAAACACAAGTGGTTTTTGCTGATAGAGATATGATTGAGTTAGTATTCAGAAACTTAATTAGTAATTCGATTAAATATTGTAATAATGGTGGAACAATTTCTATATCAAGTACAATTGAGGATCAATTCATTCAAGTATGTGTAAAAGACAATGGTATTGGTATAGCTGAAGATAACTTACAAAAGCTATTTGGTTTGAATAATTTCAGCACACTTGGCACTAATAAAGAATTAGGCACAGGATTAGGATTGTTACTTTGCAGAGAATTTATCACAAAGAATGGAGGCAAAATTTGGGTAGAGAGTGTATTGAAAGAGGGAAGCAAGTTTTGTTTTACTATACCAATGGGTTCATAAAAAAAGTCGAAGTATAAACTTCGACTTTTTTATTTATAGCAATGACTCATTAGCTAAGTTTCAATTTCTTTTGAATATCAGCTACGTAAGCTCTAAACTTTTTATCAGTATCTATTAAATCTTCTACAGTTTGACAAGCATAGATAACAGTAGAGTGATCTCTACCACCGAAATGCATGCCAATTGATTTAAGAGAAGACTTCGTATGGCTTTTAGCTAAGTACATAGATATTTGACGAGCTTGTACAATTTCTCTTTTACGAGTTTGTGATTTCAACATCTCTACTGGCACTTCAAAATATTCACAAACTAATTTCTGAATATATTCTATAGAAATTTCTTTCGAAGAATTTTTAATAAAGTTTTTAAGCATCTGTTTTGCCAAAGGCAAATCAATTTCTTTTTTATTTAAAGTAGAATGAGCTAATAATGATACCATAGCACCTTCTAGGTCACGCATATTGCTATCGATATTATGAGCAACATATTCTACTACATCTTGAGGTAACTCGATACCATCTGATTGCATCTTTTTATAAAGAATAGCCATACGTGTTTCAAAGTCTGGCACTTGCAAGTCAGCCGTTAAGCCCCATTTAAATCTTGACAATAATCTATCTTCAACACCAATTAAATCTTTAGGTGGTTTATCAGATGTTAAAACAATTTGTTTATTAGTTTGATGTAATTCATTAAAGATGTGGAAGAAAATATCTTGAGTCTTTTCTTTACCAGCAAAGTTATGTACGTCATCTAATATTAACACGTCTATTAATTGATAGAAATTTTTAAAATCATTAATAGTATTATTCTTCATAGACTCAACGAATTGTTGGGTGAATTTCTCAGCGTTAACATATAAAACTTGCTTGTCAGGGTAGCGATCTTTGATAGCTCCACCGATAGCATGAATTAAATGGGTCTTACCAAGGCCTGTAGGGCCGTATATCATCAATGGATTGAATGAAGTGCCACCTGGCTTGTTAGCCACTGCAAAGCCCGCAGAGCGAGCCAAACGATTGCAATCTCCTTCAACAAAATTATCAAATGAATATTTTGAGTTTAATTGTGAATCAATATTGATTTTCTTTAACCCTGGAATCACAAAAGGATTTCTGATTGAAGAAGGAACTGTAACTGGAATTGGAACAGAAGGATTTTTCAATTCACCATTTGGAGAAGCTGGTATATTAATAGTATGTGCTTTCGTCGTGGATGATGCATTATCAACCACGATGTTATATTCTAATCTTGCGTCAGGACCTAATTCATGTTTAATTGTCTTGCGCAATAAATTAACATAGTGCTCTTCTAACCATTCGTAAAAAAATAAACTTGGAACTTGTATTGTCAAGACAGTACCATCTAACTTCAGAGCCTTGATTGGTTCAAACCAAGTTTTAAAGCTTTGGGCTGGTACATTATCTTTAATAATTTTGAGACAATTTTCCCAAACGTTTGTACTAGTTTCTATCATTCTATTGGAGCAATTATAATTTTAATTTAGTTTCAAATTTTTCGACGGTGGTCGATTAATTAGGAACACGAATATTTAAAAAATTTTCCTAACAAAAAAATAAAAAAAACACTTGACAAATTCAATTGTGCCATTAGAGCGTCGTAGGCTAATTTTTTGTTAAAAAATAATTTCATTTTTATTAACAAGTTGATTTTTTATTTTTCAACACAGTCCAAAAAGCCTTATTTTACTAGGGTAAAGGAGGTTTTTAAGCTAAAAGACTGAAAATCAAACATCAAAGCAATTTCATGCTTTTATGTTAAACAGAAATTACTAATTAGAGTCAAAATACTTAAAAAATAGATTACTCAAAAGGGTAAAGAAATAGAAAAAAATGATTAACTAAGGGAGCTAAACTTTGTCGTAATTTGAATCAATAATTAAACTTGTAGCAACACTATTTTTTTTCTTTTTCGATTTCTCAAAGTAGTAATCAACTCTGCCTAAATTAATTCCAGCAAAACCTACTTGAAAAATCTTCACTTCTTCATTTATTGAATTCCTTAGAACTTCAGGTTGTGACATAAACGTATGTGTATGAGCACCAATGATTAAGTCTATATATTGTGATTCTTTTGCAAGAATTTGATCTGATATTTTTTTCTCTTTGTATTTATACCCTAGGTGAGAAAGACAAATCACTAAATCACAATTCTCTTCATTTTTAAGTATAGCTGCGTATTTATTAGCTTGAATTATTGGATCTAAAAAGATGGTCTCACCGTAATTCTTTTTCTCTACAAGTCCTTCTAATTCAATACCTAGTCCGATCACCCCTACCTTCAAATTGCCTTTCTTAAAAATCTTATAAGGCATCGTTTTATTATGAAGTGCTGTATTATTAAAATCGTAGTTAGCACATAAGAAAGGGAAACTAGCATGAGGCATTTGCTTTACAAAGCCTTCTATGCCATTATCAAAGTCATGGTTACCAAGTGTTGCCGCATCATAACCTAATTGCGACATGAGCTTTAATTCAAGCTCACCTCCGTATAAATTAAAATATGGTGTACCTTGAAAAATATCACCTGAATCTAATAATAATACATTCTTCTCTTCTGCTCTAATTTGTTTGACAAGTGCAGCACGTCTCGCAACACCAGCAAGTCCGGCGTTTCTTGAACCATCCATCGGAAAAGGATCTATACGACTATGTACATCATTGGTATGCAAGATAGTAAGCTTTTCGATTGAACTTTTAGCTTCAAGATCTGAGTATGAGCTTACAACAACGCCTGCTGATAATAAGCCTAGTTTTTTTAAGAATTCTCTTCTACTGTTCGATGATAATTCTTCCATCTTTTTGAGGGTTTAAAGTTTTACCTGATTTATTTTGAGAAATCATGTAATCTATGATTGCATCACGTACCTTAATATTTGTATTTTCTCTTTTCACAGCTTCTTTAAAAGCATCAATACCATCGCCACCATTAGCTAAGTAATCAGAGGTAAGAATTTTATAATAACCTGATTTAACGAAGTCCTTGCCTGCGATTTTGAAAATTGGCTTCTCAGATTTTTTTGCATTAATCTGTAAATCTGAAACTGGCTGTCCGCCTTTATCTACAATATATTGCACTAACTTCTCTACAGATTCTGCCTTTAATGTCAACACAACTAATTCATTTTCAAATGGCATCAATTCGAACGCATGACGGCGAGTGATAGCACCTTTAGGTAAAGAAGTGCGAATACCACCATTGGTACTTGGCAATGCAAAATCGAATGCAATATTTTTAGATCTGCAGGTACTTGTGATAGCATCAGAGAATAAGTTTGAAAGAGCACTTTCGGGTTGTGATTTAGTTAATTCCATTTCAGAATAAACTAGTACTGCAGACATTTGAGAATCAAGACTACGTTTATAAGGAGCGTAGAAATTAAGTATTGCAGTATCTGCTTTTAAACTTGAATCAATTTTCACTTGAGATACTTTAGTATTACTCAATTGAAAGCTAGTTTTACAAGAAATACTTAGAGCGACAATACTTATGAATAAAAAATATTTTAAATCTTTCATATTAATATTCGCCAAAGACTTTTCTAAGTGTATTCGCAATCTCACCTAGAGTTGCATATTGTTCTACTGCTTCAATAATGATTGGCATTAAATTTTCTGTGCCTTTAGCTGCAGCCTCTAAACGATTTAATATATCAGCAACTTTTTGATTATCTCTCGAAGCTTTCAAAGCTTTGATTTTATTGATTTGTAAAGTTCTGATAGAATCATCGATTTTAAATACTTTATCGAATGGAGGTTCTTTCTCAGTAAACTTATTGACGCCTACAATAATTCTTTCCGCTTTTTCAACTTCTTTCTGAAACTCATACGAAGCACGTGCAATTTCTTCTTGAATATAACCTTCTTCAATTGCATTTACTGAGCCTCCCATGGCATCAATTTTTTCAATATATTTCCATGCTTGAGCTTCAACTGTATCAGTTAATTCTTCAATAAAATAAGAACCAGCAAGTGGATCAACAGTATCTGTTACACCACTTTCAAAGGCAATAATTTGTTGAGTTCTTAAAGCGATTTTTGCAGCTTCTTCAGTAGGTAGCGATAATGCTTCGTCGTAACCATTGGTATGTAATGATTGAGTGCCACCTAAAACCGCAGCCATCGCTTGGTTAGTTACTCTCACAATATTATTCATAGGTTGTTGAGCAGCTAATGTTGAGCCACCTGTTTGAGTATGAAATCTTAATTGCATAGCTCTCGGGTCTTTAGCCCCTAGATCTTTCGTAATCATTGCCCACATTCTTCTTGCAGCCCTGAACTTCGCTATTTCTTCGAAGAAATTATTATGACAGTTAAAGAAGAATGATAATCTTTTTGCAAAGACATCAATATCTAAGCCTTTATCAATTGCAGCTTGTAAATATGATTTACCATTTGCTAAAGTAAATGCTAATTCTTGCACAGCTGTTGAACCTGCCTCACGTATATGATATCCAGATATTGAGATCGTATTCCATTTCGGAACATCTTTAGAGCAATATTCAAAGATATCGGTAATCAAGCGCATTGAAGGTTTTGGTGGATATATATAAGTACCACGTGCAGCATATTCTTTTAATATATCATTCTGGATGGTACCAGAGATTTTAGAGATATCGGCACCTTGTTTTTTTGCCAAAGCAATGTACATCGCTAATAATGTTGAAGCGGTAGCATTGATAGTCATGGAAGTAGTAATTTTTTCGAGGCTAATACCATCGAATAAAATTTCCATGTCTTTTAGAGAGTCAATCGCTACTCCTACTTTACCTACTTCACCTTCTGAGAACTCATGATCTGAATCGTAACCAATTTGTGTAGGCAAATCAAATGCAACAGATAAGCCCATAGTACCTTGTTGTAAAAGGTAATGATATCTTTTGTTCGATTCTTCTGCAGTCGAGAACCCTGCGTATTGACGCATCGTCCAGAGACGACCACGGTACATATCTTTTTGTATACCTCTAGTAAAAGGAAAATCGCCTGGCATTTCTACCTCACGATTTTGTGCATTGTACACTTCTTTTATTTCAATGCCGGAGGTGGTCTTGAATTTTCTTTCTTCGCTCATAAAAGATTAAAAGTATTGTTGAACTTCTGTTCTAATCATAGCAAGTGCTACTTGATGCGGATTGCGATCAGAACTAGCTATATTCTCAAAAATTGCCTTGCTTAAATCTATACTTGTAGCTTGAGCAGGCAAATTGCTAGCAGCATAATTAATCATGTTTATGGTCTCCTCTTTCACCGCTTTGATCATTGTCCAGGTTTGTGGCGTAACAAATATCTGTTGAGATACATTGTGATCAAACTCAGCTCTTATATCTTGCAACATATTAGTTTGAAGATCGCGAGCCGACATACCAGTTTCATGAGTACGCATAATTATTGATTGAAGAGAAATTCTTTCAATGAATAAAGTCAAACGCTCATATGCTTGTAAACGTAATGGAGTGACACTACCTTGGTTATTCATTCTCATTTCTAACAACTTCTTTTGATAGTCATTCTCTAAATAAGAGTTCAAAACAAAATAAGCAGTTAAAAAAACGATTAATGAGGGTACAATTAATTTTAGTAGGTCTAGTAGAAATAATGGCCAATTCATAGTATTTGTTGAAATATATGCAAATGTAAGCTTTTTCAGAGGCTTAAGGGAATCAAAATATGAAACATTTTTCTTATTTCTTTGTAATATATTTGCATAGATTTAATTTTGTAAATAATTCAATAACAATACCATAATGGAGACAGAAGTAAAAAACACAGCATTCACACCTATCACTCTAACAGAGAACGCTATAAAAGCCGTAAGAAATTTATTGGCTGAAAAATCTTTAGAAGAAGATTTCGGATTAAGAGTTGGCGTTAATGGAGGGGGTTGTTCAGGCATGACCTATGTATTAGGTTTCGATAAAAAGCAAGATAGCGATCAAGAGTTTTATATTGATGGCATAAAGATTTATATGAATAAGTCACATGGACTTTATTTATTGGGTACAGAGGTTGATTACCAAGATGGATTAAATTCTAGAGGTTTCACTTTCTCAAATCCGAATGCCACTAGTACATGTGGTTGCGGAACATCATTTTCAGCATAATACTAAATAGCTATAAATGACTTTTAAAGAAAACGTCAAGCTCGCTTTCGGATCTATAAAGGCGAATTTATTAAGAACTACTTTAACTGCTCTAATTATAGCAATAGGTATTACAGCATTGGTTGGCATTCTTACTTCGATCGATGGAATGGAAAGTTCTATCAAAAATAATTTCGCAAGTATGGGTGCCAATTCTTTTTCTATTAGAAATCGAGGCTCATCTGGTATACGTATTGGTAACTCAGGTAGTAGACCAAAAACGTATGAAAAAATTGAATTTGAGGAAGCTCATAAATTCAAAGAACAATTCAGCTTCCCTAATTCTGAAACCTCTCTATCATTCGCCGTAACATTTGCATCTTCAGTAAAAAGTGCAACAGAAAAAACGAATCCGAATATTACCGTTATGGCTGCGGATGCAAACTACCTTAACACCGCTGGTTATAAAATTGAGAAAGGTAGAAATTTCAATGAGACTGAAGAACAAGAAGCACATAGTGTAGTATTGATAGGCAAAGAAATTACCGACAAATTATTTAGCAAGATAAATCCGGTTGGTCAGACCATTTCAATAGGTAGTGAACGATTAAAAGTAATTGGAGTACTAGCAGAAAAGGGATCAAGTTTTGGTTTTGGAGGTGATAAAATTTGTATAGTACCTTTACTAAAAGGCAAACAATACAATCAAAATTCGAACACTTCTTATACAGTAACAGTTAAAGTTGAAGACAGCCGTTTATTAGATGCGGCGATAGCGCAATCAATAGCAAAATTCAGAAACATCCGTAAGTTAAATACAAAACAAGAAGACAATTTCGAAATTACTCAAAGTGATAGTTTAGCAAATTCATTGATTTCAAATTTAAGTTTTATAAGTATCGCAGGCGTAATAATTGGAGTGATCACGTTGATAGGTGCATCAATCGGACTAATGAATATAATGTTAGTTTCAGTAACAGAACGAACTCGAGAAATTGGTATACGTAAAGCTATTGGAGCGAAGGTTAGTGTAATAAGAAGACAATTCTTAATTGAGGCAATAGTGATTTGTCAGTTAGGTGGAATCGCTGGAATTATTTTCGGAATTGCCATTGGAAATTTAACAAGTATTTTTATTGGTGGTAGCTTTATAATACCATGGAAATGGATGGGAATAGGATATGCTTTATGTTTTCTTGTCGGATTGATTTCTGGTATTTACCCTGCTGTGAAAGCTTCTAAACTCGACCCTGTAGATGCATTAAGATACGAGTAATTACAAGAGTTCTCTATTTCTTAAAGAACCAAAACTAATTAGATCTAATAGCCTTTCATTTTTCAATGCATTCTTTTTTATAAGATGTATATGATGCATATGATGTAAATCAGTTGCTAAAAAGTCTATGTATCCGAAATCTACTAATTGATTAGCTGTTTGTTTTACTTGCTCACCATAATGACCAGTAAGTGAAAGTATATTCATTTGGAATAAACAACCAGCTTCTTTGTATTTTGTATAATCTTCGATTCTTAAAAAGGGATAACGTTCAGGGTGAGCAAGTAATGGCTTAAGTCCTTTCGTTTGAATTTGAAATATCACCTCATCAATACCACTAGGTTTTGTGAGATATGATAATTCAAAAAGTAAAAATTCTTTATTTATAGTTAAAAGATTATCAGTCTTTAATAAATCTAAAAAGTATTCATCATAATAATATTCAGCTGCTGCTTCGATTTCAATTTCGATGTTACGCTTTTTCAATTCATTTCTAAGTGTGTATAATCCACTGTTTATTATTTCAGGAGTATTGCGATAATAGTCACTCATGATATGCGGAGTGGTAATAATTTTATGAAATCCTAAATCTTTCAACTCAATGATTAATTGAATCGAATCTTCAAGTGTTTTGGCACCATCATCAATACCCGGTATAAGATGAGAATGTAAATCAACTGCCAATTGCGACAGATCAATTTGCACATCAGACTCAGGTTTAGATTTGAAGAGGTCGAAGAATCCCATTTAGATTTTTTTTGTATTAGGTACAAAGTATTAAGTACAAAGTATTTAGAGCGCGGTCTTTGTACTTTGTACTTAATACTTTGTACTTTATTTGTATTGCTTATCATAATACTCCTTATACGCACCACTGGTTACGTTTTGGAGCCATTCTTCGTTTGCTAAATACCAATCGACAGTTTTTTCTAAACCTTCTTCGAAATGCAAAGATGGTTGCCAGCCTAATTCTCTTTGTAATTTAGAAGAGTCAATAGCATATCGTAAGTCGTGGCCTGCACGGTCGGTAACATAAGTAATTAATTTTGCTGATTCTCCTTCTGCACGATTTAATTTACGATCCATAATCTTGCATAATAGATGAATCAAATCTATATTCTTCCACTCGTTATGTCCGCCGATATTATATGTATTCCCCGCCTTTGCCTTATGAAATATCACATCAATAGCTCTTGCATGATCTTCCACCCATAACCAATCGCGAACATTTTCGCCTTTACCATAAATCGGAATAGACTTATTGTTTTTAATGTTATTTATAGAAAGTGGAATTAATTTTTCAGGGAAGTGATGTGAACCATAATTATTTGAACAATTCGAAATCACTGCATTGATACCATAGGTATCGTGGTAAGCACGAACGAAATGATCAGAGCTCGCTTTTGAAGCAGAATACGGACTATGAGGATCGTATGAAGTTTCTTCAGTGAACATGCCAGTATCGCCTAAGGCACCGTATACTTCATCGGTAGAGATATGATAAAATCTATACTGAGAGATATTATCTGAGTGTTTATCTTTCCAAGCAGTTTTAGCAGCATTTAATAAATTGACTGTACCGATAACATTCGTCATCACAAACTCTAAAGGGTTAGTGATTGAACGATCTACATGTGATTCAGCTGCTAAATGTATCACTGCATCATATTGTTCTTTTTCGAACAATGCATTGATTGTTTCAGCATCAACTAAATCAGCTTTGATGAATTTATAATTTGAATTTTGTTCTATGTCTTTTAGGTTGGCAAGATTACCAGCGTAGGTTAATTTATCGAGGTTATGAATTTCATAATTCGAATATTTGTTGACGAATAATCGCACAACATGTGAGCCAATGAAACCTGCTCCTCCGGTGATTAAAATTTTCATTTTTAAAAAATTAATTTGTTTGTGCTTGCTCCCATTTCCAGGCAGTTCGCATCATATCTTCTATGTTAAATATTGTTGACCAACCCAATTCTTGATTTGCTAATTTTGTATCGGCATATACTGCTTCAACATCACCTGGTCTTCTATCAACAATTTTATAATTGATTTTAATATTTGTAGTTTTTTCAAATGCATTAATGATGTCGAGTACAGAGTAACCTATACCTGTACCGATATTAAACACTTCGAAAGAATTTTTATTGCGTTCATTCATTAATCTTTCTATTGCTGAAATGTGAGCTTTAGCAACATCAATTACATGAATATAATCACGAACACATGTACCATCGTGTGTATTATAATCACCCCCAAAAACATTTAAACAAGCACGTTTACCGCTAGCAGTTTCAGTGATGTATGGAATCAAATGATGAGGAACACCGTGTTGAACTTCTCCTATTAATGCAGTTTCGTGAGCACCAATCGGATTGAAATATCTAAGTGTGATAGCATTGATATTACTAGCATTTGCGCATGCTTCAATAATTTCTTCACCCATTTGTTTAGTATTACCATAGGGCGACATTGCTTTTTTCACAGGAGCATATTCATCTACGGGTAAAGTATCGGGATTCCCATATACAGTACATGATGAAGAAAATACCAATGAATTTATTTGATGTTTTTTCATACTCTCTAATAAATTAATAGTAGAGTATAAATTATTATTATAGTATTTAAAAGGATTTTCAACAGATTCTGCCACCTGTAATACAGCTGCAAAATGAATAACAGAATCAATATTTTTATTTTTCTCAAAAAAAGCATCAAGCGCTATTGCATCACACATTTCAATTTTTTCGAAATGAGGTCTAGTGCCTGTTATTGTTTCAATTTTATCTAGAATATCAATTTTCGAATTTGATAAATTATCAATTATTACGACTTCGTATCCTAATTGAATTAATTCGATAGCTGTATGTGAGCCTATATAACCAGTACCACCGGTCACTAATACTTTTTTCATTCTTATTTATTGTAATCTTTAAAATCTTTTGGCTTCAATTCTTTGTCGGTCAAATTCTTGAAATACTCGTAAGTAATTTTCAATCCTTCAGTACGCGAAACTTTTGGTTCCCAACCTAATAATTCTTTTGCTTTCGAAATATCTGGTTGTCTTTGCTTCGGATCATCTTGAGGTAGTGGTTCGAAAATTACTTTTTGATTCGCACCTGTAAGTTTCAGTATTTCTTCAGCAAATTCTCTGATGGTAATTTCATCGGGATTGCCAATGTTTACCGGGTACGCGTAATCACTAAGTAATAATCTATAAATACCTTCCACTAAATCATCTACATAACAAAACGAACGAGTTTGAGTACCATCACCAAATGCAGTAAGATCTTCACCACGTATTGCTTGCCCTATAAAAGTAGGTAAAACCCTACCATCATTCAGTCTCATACGCGGACCATAAGTATTAAAAATACGAACGATACGTGTTTCTAATCCGTGGAATGTATGATAAGCCATCGTCATAGCTTCTTGAAAACGTTTAGCTTCATCGTATACACCTCTGGGACCTACCGGATTTACATTACCCCAATAATCTTCAGTTTGAGGATGTACTGTAGGGTCTCCATAAACTTCAGAAGTAGATGCGATCAACATTCTTGCATTTTTAACACGTGCTAATCCGAGTAAATTATGAGTACCCAATGATCCCACTTTTAAAGTTTGAATAGGAATTTTTAAATAATCGATCGGACTGGCAGGAGAAGCGAAGTGTAGTATATAATCAATTTCACCTGGCACATGAACAAACTTTGAAACATCGTGATGATAGAATTCAAATTGTTCTAACTTAAATAAGTGTTCAATATTTTTCAATGAACCTGTAATTAAATTATCCATCGCCACCACATGATAACCTTCTTTTATAAATCGATCGCATAAATGCGAACCAAGGAATCCGGCAGCTCCTGTAATTAATACTCTTTTAGACATGTTTATTTATTTAACACCAATACCATAATATGTAAAGCCCATCGATTTTAATTCTTCGGCATCATAAATATTTCTACCGTCAAAAATCACCGCTTCGCTTAATTTGCTTTTTATCTCATCAAAGTCTGGTGAGCGAAACTCTGGCCATTCAGTTACAATTAATAAAGCATCAGCGTTATTAAGAGCATCTTCTTGCTTAGCACAATAAGTGATTGTGTCACCAAGGCTATGCTTAGCTTCATTCATAGCTACAGGGTCATGTGCTAAAACTTTAGCACCTTGAGCTAATAATTTTTCAATAATAACTACGGATGGCGCTTCTCTCATATCGTCTGTTTTTGGTTTAAACGATAATCCCCAAACTGCAAATGTTTTACCTTGGATGTTACCATTATAATGACTCATTACTTTATTGAACAATATAGATTTCTGATTATCATTTACTGTTTCAACAGCTTTCAAAACATTCATCTCATATCCGTTTTCAGCAGCAGTCTTTATCAAAGCTTTGACATCCTTAGGGAAACATGAACCTCCATAACCAATACCAGGATATATAAATTTATTGCCAATACGTGGATCAGAGCCGATACCCTTTCTAACCATGTTCACATCGGCCCCCATAATTTCACATAAGTTTGCTACATCATTCATGAATGAAATTTTTGTTGCAAGCATTGCATTTGCAGCATACTTCGTCATTTCGGCCGAAGGTATATCCATCGCAATAATTGGATGACCATTTAAAACGAATGGCTTATATAATTTTTTAAGCATCTCTTCTGCTCTATTCGATTCTACACCAATTACGATTCTATCGGGGCGTAAGAAATCATCAATAGCAGCTCCTTCTTTCAAGAACTCTGGATTAGAGGCAACATCGAAAGTTAGGTTTGATTTTCTTAAATCTAATTGATCTTGCACTGCACGCTTTACTTTAGAAGCGGTACCAACAGGTACTGTACTTTTTGTAACTACCACTAAGTAGTCATTCATACCTTTGCCAATTTCAGAGGCAACACCTAATACATATTTTAAATCTGCACTGCCATCTTCACCCGGAGGAGTACCTACGGCGATGAATACAACATCAGCATCAATAACACTTTCTGCTAAATTAGTTGAGAAGTTTAACTTACCTTTTTCAAAATTCTTCTTCACCATAGGCTCTAGTCCGGGTTCATAAATCGGCATGATTCCCTGCTTTAAACCTTCTATTTTCTTTTGATCTATATCAACGCATGTTACGTTTACCCCAACTTCCGATAAACATGTACCTGTTACTAATCCTACGTAACCAGTACCGACAATTACAACTTTCATTCTATAAGGTATTATTTTTTATCGTATTATTGAATATAATTTTGGCGCTAATATAGCTAAAAGCTAATAAAACTATGAATAATAATCTATTACGAACTCTAATTATTGGTCTAATTTTGAGTGTTTTGTATTCAACAGAACTGAGTGCACAAAACTATAATCTCAAAGACAGCGTATTGAAAGTATCGAGTATACAGGTTCAATATTCTCATTATATGCCAGGTGGAGATATGAAGGTTAGATTCGGAAATACTTCTATGGTAGGTGTTGGATTTTTACAAAAAACAAACAGGAATTATTTTTGGGGTGCTGAATTAAATTATTTGTATGGAGGTGATGTAAAGGAGAAATATGTCTTAGATAGCTTAAGAACTGTTCGAGGACAAATTATTAGAAGAGATGGAGGTTATGGTGATGTAAGAATGTTTGAAAGAGGATTTAGCACTCATGTTAAGGCCGGCAAATTATTTCCGGTATTTGGTTCTAATAAGAATAGTGGGATATTAGTGTTGGTAGGTGTCGGATTTCTACAACATAGAATGCATATAGAAGTGATTGATGAAAATGTTAAATCATTAGATGGAGATAGAAGAAAGGGATACGATCGTTTAACAAATGGAATTTCATTTTCGCAATTTGTCGGCTATTGGTATATGAGTAATAATAGAAGGTTGAATGCATTCGTGGGATTAGATTTTCATCAAGCGATGACAGAGAATAGAAGAGATTGGGATTTCCATGCACAGCGAAAGTTAGACGAGAAGCGATTAGATATGCTTTCAGGTATTAAAGTCGGTGTCATATTGCCTTTATACAAAAGAATGCCTAAAGATTATTATTTCAGATAGTAAACAATGGTATTATACAGACTCGGTATTTTTTTCTACTACCTATTCATAAAGATTGCTTCATTGTTTAATGAGAAAGCAAAATTATGGATTGAAGGTAGAAAGTCACAAGAGCATGTATATCAATTACAATTAGAAAAGTCAGAAAGAGTTTGGTTTCATTTTGCTTCGGTAGGTGAATTTGAACAAGGTAGAAGCATCATAGAATATTTTAAAAATAATTATCCGAATTATAAAATTGTTATTAGCTTTTTCTCACCATCGGGTTATGAGTTGAGAAAAAATTACCCTGTAGAAAAAGTATATTATCTACCACTCGATACTCCAAAAAACGCTAAAGCTTTTATCAATCATATTCAACCGAGTATAGCTATTTTCAACAAATACGAATATTGGCATTATATGATGGAAGAGTTGCATAAGCAGGATATTCCATTATTTGTAACATCCGCAATATTCAGAAAAAATCAATTATTTTTTAAATGGTATGGATGGTTCAATCGTAAAACTTTAGGATATGTAAGTCATTTCTTCACTCAAAACAGATTGAGTGATCAACTTCTCGAATCAATTAATCATGAGAACTTCACTATGGCCGGAGATACTAGATTTGACAGGGTTTATGAACATTCATTAACAGTAAAAGACGATGAACGTATATTGAAATTTGTAGCGAATCAGAAAGTATTTGTAGCAGGTAGTACATGGCCACTTGATGAAAAGTTGATATTAGAATATATAAAAATACGTAGTGATTTGAAATTCATTATTGTGCCGCACGAGATAAAAAATGATGACATCCAAAAACTATATAGTGCATTAAAACCTAGTTCGATTTTATATTCTGATTTTGATAATAATTATACGGATGATAAGAGAATTTTAATTGTAGATAAGATCGGATTGTTAAGTGGTATTTATCATATTGCCCACATTTGTTATATAGGCGGAGGTTTCGGGAAAGGAATTCATAATACTTTAGAGGCAGCTACTTTTGGTAAGCCGATTATTTTCGGACCTAAGTACCATAAATTTCAAGAGGCTCATGATTTAATACAACGAACAGCGGCCTTTAGTATTACTAACTCTACAGAATTGCAAAATATAGGTAATCAACTCTTAAACGATAATGCATATTATCAACAAGCGGCTAATTCAGCAAGAGAATATGTGCTAGAGAAAAAAGGAGCTACAGAAGTAATTACGAATTACTTAAAGCAGCTCCAATATATTCAATAAATAAGTTTTAATTTTTCGCTAGATCAACTAATGCATCGATCCAGATTGGGTGATCATTTAACCCAGGTACCAATTGAATTTTCTCACCACCTGCATGTTCAAATTCCTCTTGATATTCAACAGAAATTTCAAAAATGGTTTCGATACAATCGGCAACGAAAGCCGGACAAAACACTAAAATTTTCTTCTTACCCTCTTTTGCTAAATGCTCTATCACTTCTGACGCATAAGGCTGAATCCAAGGGTCACGACCTAAGCGAGATTGAAATACAATACTATAATCTTTCTCTGGTATGTTCAACTGTTCTGCAATACGATAGGCTGTTTGATAACATTGAGCAGAGTAGCAATATTTATTATTCTCTGTAATGGTCTTACAGCAGTCCTTTACTTTTTGACAATGATTTTTTTCTACGTCAGCTTTTATTAGTTGACGCACCGGTAAACCATGGAAACTAAATAAAATATGATCATAATTATCTTTCACATAATCTTTACCAATCTCAGCAAATGCTTCAATCATTTTAGGCAATTCATAATATGAATTAATGAACTCAATTTTCGGAATGATTTGCCATTTGGCAACAATATCCATCACCTTCTCATGCACTGAGCCTGTAGTAGCAGAAGCATATTGAGGGAATAATGGAATTACTTTGATGTCAAATATTTTCTTTTTGTAAAATTCATTCAATACATTTTCGAGAGAAGGATTTTGATAACGCATCGCTAAATCAACTTCGTACTCTTCGCCTAATTTCTCTTGCAACATATTCTTCACTCGCTTACCATACACCATTAAGGGTGAACCTTCGTTCGTCCAGATGGCTTTGTATGATTTTGCTGACTTCGGACCTCTAAATGGAACGATGATGCCTTTCACTAATAATGTACGTGCAACAACATTGAAATCAATCACTCGAGGATCCATCAAAAACTCATCGAGATATCTGCGCACATCGGGAACCGACGGACTATCAGGAGTACCAAGGTTAACTAATAAAATTCCTTTTTTCATCATCATCTTACCATTCAATAATAATACCTAAAGTTGGCAATGTGCTACCATTAAGGTTATTCTCTAATTTCGTTAAATATCTTGTTGCATCATTCGGGTCAATCTGTGCATTCCCATTCGCATCTCTTTGTAATAAAAATACTGGTTGTGCATTATATATAAAGCCCGTCACATTTTGAATGTCTAAAAATACATTAAAAATAAATTTCTTGAAATTGTATTTCTTATCAACACGAATATCTAATTGATAAAAATCACCTAAACGCACTGCATTTAATCGACTATAATCTAAGCTTCCTTGAGGATTAACATCATAATTAGATATGATAGAAGAACCCGCAAAATCAATAGGTGTGTATGGAGCACCGCCTGAGTAACGCAACTTCGCTCCTAGTTCCCAATTCTTTTTAAAGATCTTTCCTCCAGTTAAACTCAACAAATATCTATTATCCCAAGATGATGCTACATATTTATTGTTTTTATCTTGAAATTCACTTCTTACAAAGGTAATAGCAACTATACCGTAGAAACCTTTTTGTAATTTTTGTTGTGCCAATAATTCTAATCCGTAGCTTCTTCCTTTCGTTAAATTCGCAACAGGTCTATCGCCAACAACTCCAAAGTCTACTCCTAAATTTGCTAATGGTATAGTATCTCCGGATGTTACTAACATTGGATAGTTGTCGTATAATTTCAAGAAACCTTCAGCTGTAAATCGCAAGTTTGATAAGGTATTGTATTCAATTCCAAAAACAATTTGATCATTACGAATATACTTTACGTTTTTATTCAATAGATTATTCAATGAATCTCTATATCCTAACACCGTGTATGCTGGCGTTTGAAAATAACGTCCTGTATTAAAGTTTAAACTAATTTTATCGTTGATTGCATACGATGCAGAGAAGCGAGGTGAGAATTGATCAAGCGGATTAGACATGGTCGATGAGAATGTATTTCCGTCTAACCTAAATCCTGCTGATAATTGTAATCTCTCTTTTAAATAGCCTTTACTAGCTTGTGAAAATACTCCATATCTAAAAAAGTTCAATGTAGAAGTATAATCAATTAATCCGAATGGTGTATTGTTGTAAGTTTCATTTGTGTATTCAGCAGTCTCTAAACTAATACCTGAATTCAACTTATATCCCTTTATTCTATTGGTATTTTCGATTCTGAATTTATTTTCAATCTCTTTTGAAACATAATCTAATAAAGGCAATTTACTCTCATCATTATCAGGATATTTGATAGTAGAATTTTTCAAATAATTTCTTGATAGAACGATTGTAGAATAACTATTCCCTCTATACTTTTTATAATTTAATCCGATCGTGTAATTCGACTGTCCGAAATCTGGCAGTGTTTGCAATTGATATTTTTGAACTTCCGTTTCATTCGCATCTAAGTTCAATTGAAAATCATCGAGTGCTCCTAAACCAATGATTGTCAATTCATTTTTATCATCAAATTTCGTTTTTACTTTAAACTGCACATCGTTGTATTCAGGTAAGAATGGCAATCCGATAGCTCTAAATAAAAACTGCAAATAAGACTTTCGATACGAGAACAAGAAAGTAGTTTTTTTCGAAAGCGGACCTTCAAGTACTGTAGCTAAATCGCTAGAACCTAATGTTAATGATGCTCCTAGCCTATCAGTTCTTCCTTCTTTGAATTTAAAATCAAATACAGAACTCAATGCATTACCTCTATTTACAGGGAAAGCACCTGAGTAAAAATCAACCTCTCGCACAAAGTCTACGTTTATTAATCCGACCGGACCACCACCTGCACCTTGTGTAGCGAAGTGATTAATATTTGGTATTTCAATACCATCTAAGTAAAATCTATTTTCATTGGGTGCACCCCCACGAATGATGATATCGTTTCTAAAACTAGCAGACGATGCAACACCCGGTAATGATTGAATTACTTTAGAAATGTCACGGTTACCACCAGGGTTACGTTTGATTTCAGATACGCCGATGGTTACTAAAGAAAGCGGACTTTCTTGAGGTTTGTAAAAAGCAGAAGCTTTAACTTCTACTTCATTAATATTTTTAGATTCTTCATCGAGTGTAACATCGACAACTGCAGCTTTAGAATTGTACACTTGCACTTCGTACACTACTTTACTTTTGAAGCCTATGTATTTAAACTCTAAATTATAGAAGCCTGGTTTTAATTGAGTGATTTGATAATTACCATCTAGATCAGAAAGTACGCCTGTTGTTGTACCTTGTATGATGACTGATACAGAAGGTAATCCTTCATTGTTGATAGCATTTTTGATACTACCTTTAATGATACCCGTTTGAGCAAATGTTGCTATACTTAGTGTAAGTAGAGTAACGCTAAGCAGTAAAAAATTTTTAAACATCCGAAGAAATATTAACGATTATTTTTTTCTGTTTTCAATGAAGTAACGAATAGGCACTATTAACATACCGAAGTTTTCGCCATGTTCTTTACCTAAGTGTTTATGATGCATTTTGTGTGCACGACGAATGCCACGAACATAAGTATTATCCCAATCGCGTAACCATTTAAATCGTTGATGAATGATGACATCGTGAACTAAGAAATAGCATATGCCATAAAGCAAAATACCTAGTCCGATGAAAAATCTAAAATCATTATAAATGCTCCCTGTTATAAAACAGTAAGCCGAGGGCACTGCAAAAATTAAAAAGAAGGCATCGTTTTTTTCGAAGAAGCCGGGTTCTACTTGATGATGATCTTTGTGTAAATACCACAAGAAACCATGCATCACATATTTGTGAGCAAACCAAGCAACGAACTCCATGAAAGCAAAAGTGCCGAGAGTTATTAAAATATTAATCAACATGTTAGTACGATAATAAAACGTTTTTTACATTTTCCATCAACCACATTGGGGTTGAAGTGGCTCCGCAGATACCCACTTTATCATTGGGTTCGAACATTGCCGGACTTAATTCATCAGCAGAGCTAACAAAGAAAGTGTTGACATTGTTTTGGCGGCATACATCGTAAAGAATCTTTCCGTTCGAAGATTTTCTGCCTGATACAAAAATTATTTTATCGTAGTTTTTTACAAAATCACGTAACTCTTCATCGCGGTTAGACACTTGGCGACAAATGGTATCGTTCGCTTGAACTTCATAGCCTTTGCTAATCAATTCATTTTTAATCTTGTAAAATTTATCGGTGCTTTTAGTGGTTTGACTATATAGCGTAAATTTCTTAGGCAAATCCATTTCTTCTAATTCAGCTAGGTCTTGAAAAACCACTGCCTCATTATTGGTTTGACCTTGTAAGCCAATCACCTCTGCATGTCCGTGTTTACCATAAATGAAAATTTTCTCATTATCATCGAATGAATTTTTCACTCGGTTTTGCAATTTCAATACCACTGGACAAGAAGCATCCATCAAGGTGATGTTATTATCTAATGCCAATTTATAAGTCTCAGGTGGTTCACCGTGAGCACGAATTAAAACACGTTCGTTTCTAATTTCTTTTAAGTCATCGTGTGAAATAATTCTTAAGCCTTTAGCTTTCAAACGTTCCACCTCTTCGTCGTTATGAACGATATCACCCAAGCAATACAAATAACCTTGTTCTTGTAAGATTTCTTCAGCCATTTCGATGGCATATACCACCCCAAAGCAAAAGCCTGATTGTTGATCGATGTTGACTTCTAAGTTTAACATGTATTTATTTTTTTCAAAAGTAATCATAATACTGATAAGAGTACAAAAAACAAGCTTTGTACTATTAACAAAATATGAGCGATTGGGTTTGACTTATTGAAGTTTAATTTATTGAATACCAGCATAAAAACAAAGGCAGTAATGAACCAGGCGACATAATTCTGTGTAGGCACCTCTACCCCTTGCCATACCCAATAGTCGAATTTAATGGCAATAGGCTCTATGAAAAAATCAATAATTGTGAGTATAGCCGCTCCCATTAATGATTTTATAAATTCGGTTGATGCAGAATTGGAAGGAATCAAGCGATGTATATACACTCCGGCTGAGTACACCAAGATTAGCCAATTGATACCAATCATGAGAGGAGTATTGAATATTTTGATGCCGAGAGTTGTTAGGTAAGTGTAAGCCCCGAAGATTTTTCCGGTATTTGTACCCACTGCCTCTATGCTGAAGGAAAATAGAAAAACGGAAATAAGAAAAACGTAAAAATGGGTGTTCCAATCTTTATGGTTGAAGAATAAGATAAAAGTCATCAATAAAAGATGTGCGGGCACTAGTATTTTAAATAAGGGTATTAATTCATCTACTCTGAATCCTATGAGTCCGACGAGATGAAAAATAACAATTACCGCAATCGATATATTTTTTTTATTCAACATAATCTATAAAATCTGTACAAATTTTTGCTGATAGTAAAGCGAGAGGTATGCCTCCACCGGGGTGCACACTTCCGCCACAAAAATACAAGCCCTTCAATTTACTGCTTTTATTTGAATGACGCAGAAAAGCAGCGAACTGATTGTTAGAGCTATTACCATAAAGCGCCCCGCGATGCGATGAAGTTTTCGCTTCAATACTTCTCGGGTCGAGAACATCTTCACAAAGAATTAGAGGAGCGATATCGGTATTCAGCAATCGACTTAATTTTTTAATAATATTTTCTCTGGATGTTGCAATTAATTCATCCCAATTCTGATTTTGATTGTTAGGCACATTAATCATCACAAACCAATTCTCAGCATTTTCGGGTGCATCGTTTTTAATTTTCTTAGAAGTGATGTTGATATATACTGTTGGGTCGTCGGTAATTTTAGCAGAATCGATACAATCAAATTCGTATTTATAATCTTTTGAGAAAAAGATATTGTGTACATCGAGTTGATCAAAGCTTTTGTTGATCCCCCAATAAAATATAAGTGCAGAGCTCGACTTCGTTTGATTGAGAATAGATTCTGGAGCAGTAATATCGTTGAGTAATTTTTTGTAGGTATGGTAAACATCCATATTACTTACAATGACATCAGCTTCGTAAAATTCAATTTTATTTTGATGTGTACATTCAATACCAGAAACTTTTTTTGAATCGTGAATAATGCGATTCACTTTTGTTTGATATTGAAATTTCACTCCGAGAGATTCAGCTAATTTAACCAATGAATCGGTGATATGATACATGCCAAATTTTGGCAGCCATGCACCGAACTCATGTTCGAGGTGATGAATCACGTTCAAAGTAGCCGGCGCTTTATAAGGGTTTGAACCGTTATAGGTAGCGTATCTATTGAAGAATTGCACAGCTTTATCAGATTGTAAAATTTCTTCGTTGGCTTTATTCATAGAGCGCATGGCATCAATTTGGGGCAATCTAAAAATAGATTGAATTGTTGGCCAGCGTAAAAAAGTTTTTAATCGATGTAAAGATCTTTCTAAGAAAACATGATAGGTGATATCGTAAATCGTTTTACTTTTTTGTAGAAATTTTTCGAGCGCTTGATGCGAGAGATTTAATTTCTCATGCATTTCTTTTTTGAATTTTTCTTTATCAGCATAAGCAGTCATTACGGTACCATCCTCATAAAAATAAACACAAGTTTTTTCTAGAGGTAGATAGTTGAAATGCTCACGCGGATTTTTATTGGCTAATAGAAAAAGTTCATCAACATACTGGGGCATGGTAAACAAAGAGGGACCCGCATCGAAGCGAAATCCCTCTAATTTTATCTCAGATAATTTACCACCGGGGTAAAAATTATTTTCGAGGCATAAGACCTGATAACCTTTTAATTGCAGGCGAATAGAGGCAGCGATACCTGCTATGCCAGCGCCAATTACAATGGCTTTTTTACGATTATCAGTATTCATTGAATGAAAACCTATGCTTTATAAAAATGTTTTATTGAACAATTTTATTTTTCAATAAGTATTCAGCGATTTGAACTGCATTGGTAGCGGCACCTTTGCGTAAGTTATCGGCAACGACCCACATGTTTACTGTGTTTGCTTGCGATTCATCTCTACGAATTCTACCTACGAAAACTTCATCGCGGTTATGCGCGTTGAGAGGCATAGGGTAGATTAGGTTTGCAGGGTCATCTTGTAAAATGATACCATCAGCATTCGCTAAAATATTTTTCAACTCATTGATCTCAAAATCATTTTCAAATTCAATATTCAGAGACTCTGAATGTCCGCCCATCACCGGTATACGCACCGTAGTAGCCGTCACTTGAATCGAATCATCTTGCATGATTTTTTTCGTTTCGTTAATCATCTTCATTTCTTCTTTGGTATAACCATTTTCTAAGAAGACATCAATTTGCGGTATTACATTAAGGTCGATGGTATAAGCATAAGCCATTTCACCTTCGATACCTTGGCGTTCGTTCATCAATTGATTCACGGCTTTTACGCCAGTACCAGTAACTGATTGATAAGTAGAAACTACGATACGTTTAATTTTATATTTAGCATGCAAAGGCTTCAGAGCAACTACCATTTGAATGGTAGAGCAATTCGGGTTTGCAATAATTTTATCATTGCCAGTAAGAATGTGCGCATTCACTTCAGGCACCACAAGAGCAATGTTAGGGTCCATACGCCATGCCGATGAATTATCGATCACCACCGTGCCTAATCTAGCAAAACGTGGTGCTTCATTCAAAGATGTTGTCCCCCCGGCAGAAAATAGAGCAATATGTGGTTTCGCTTTAATGGCATCATCCATGCTATGAACCTTGTATTTTTTCCCTTTGAATTCGATTTCTTTTCCGACACTTTTTTCAGAAGCCACCGGAATAAGCTCAGTTACAGGGAAATTACGCTCCTCTAACACTCGGAGCATCATAGTGCCTACCAATCCGGTAGCACCTACAACAGCGATTTTCATAAATAATCCTTATTAAATAAACCTTATTAAATGCAGTTTTTTGAGAACTGTATTCTTGTAAACTTTGCAAATATGAGAAAGATTTTGTGGATGGTCGGATTATTTTTGAATTCTTTTGCGTTTGCTCAGTTAAGCGAAGATTTCAGTGATGGGGAGATTGTACATCAGCCGGCGTGGATGGGAGATACTGGGCGTTTCGTGGTGAATAGCAATTTACAATTGCAGAGTAAAAGTTTCTTTAGAGGCGACACTGCCTATATATCCACGAGTTTTAACAATAATCTAAATACAGTTTGGGAATTTTATATACAGATGAATTTCGACCCGTCGACGGGGAATTTATTCAGGTACTATTTCGTCAGTGACAATGATGTATTGAATCAAAGTTTGAAGGGTTATTATTTACAAATCGGAGAAAGTGGTAGTACTGATTCGTATGATTTTTTCAGGCAAACGAATAATAGCTCTTCAAAAATTATTGATGGAGCGGCCAAGTTAAGAGTTCAAATAGATACATTAAGAACTTTTATACGGATGGTACATGATCGAAATGGGAATTGGTATTTATATAGTAGATCGATAGATAGTACAAACTGGACATTAGAGGGAACAACATTTGATGTGACACATAATGTATCGAATTACACAGGTTTGTACATACGACACACCTCTACTAGAAGTGATAAATTTATTTTTGACAATTTAAGTATACAACAGTTTCAAGCAGATACTAGTTCACCAGAATTAATTTTCGCGACAGTCATCAATGATAGTGCCATCAATATTGAATTTGATGAGACGATTGATACATTGAATGTTTTCAATAAAAATAGTTATGTATTAAATAACAATTTACATCCGAAGGATATACAATTCAATCTATTTAGCAATTCTGTAGATATAGTATTTTCTGGGTATTTACCAGATGGTAATAATGTTTTAAGACTCCCTTTATACAAAGATTTGTATGGTAATATTCAAAATAGCAATGACTCAATAACATTTAACTACATAGCACCAATTGTGAGTTTATATGGTGATATAATTATTACTGAAATAATGGCTGACCCCTCTCCTGCTATATCATTACCAGCAGCTGAGTATTTAGAAATTTATAATCAAACAGAGAAGAATTTGCCCTTAAATGGATTTACGATTACCGATGGTACAAGCAATGGAGTAATTGGAAATTATAGTATTGCACCAAAAGAGTTTATCATATTATGTAGAGTAGCTGATACGGGTTTGTTTAGTGGATATGGGCGAGTGGTCGGACTAAGTACTTGGCCAAGTTTGAATAATTTAAGTGATTCATTAGTACTTAAAAATTCAAAAAATACAACAATAGACAATGTGCGATATGATATTAATTGGTATAAAGATGGATTAAAAAAAGATGGTGGTTATTCTCTAGAGAGAGTTGATTATACTAATCAATGTACAGCATTTTATAATTGGATGGCGAGTGCTTCGCAGATGGGAGGTACTCCTGGACAAAAAAATTCATATTGGATAGAGACACATCAAAATAAAATATTTAAAATCAATCATGTGATCATGAAGAATGATAGTACAATACAAATACAGTTTAGTCATATTCCTGATACAGCGATTGCTATACACAATTTAAAATACAAGTTGAATGGATTAAATGTATTTGCCAAAGAAATAAAGTGGGTAAACGATAATCATCAAGAACTAGAATTGAAATATGATTATAAATTCTTGAGAAATCGTAATTACAAAATGAATGTAGGCAATATTCCAACTTGTGATGGTGTTTATTTAGAGGAAAACTATTTAACTATTCGACAAATTAATATAGACGATACTAGTACTATCAGTATAACTGAAATAATGATTGATCCTAATCCACAAGTTGCTCTACCGAACTTAGAATATATTGAGATATACAACCATAATAGTTATGATTTAGAAATTGTGAATTGGAAATTAAAATATAATAATACAGATTATATGATACCCAATAGAAGGCTATTAGCAAATGAGTACTATATTATATGTCATGTAAAAGATACTTTAACATTTATGGAATTTGGGAATACGATTGGAATTGTAAGTTTCCCAACCTTATCTAATACAAGTGCTAAATTAAGCCTAGTTAATCACAAGGGTACGATTGTAAATGAGCTAGTTTATGACGTGAATTGGCATGATGAAATATATAAGAAAAATGGAGGATGGAGTTTAGAACAAATAGATCCTTTTTCGAAATGCAATGCTAGCACTAATTGGAATTCAAGTAAAGATCAGTTAGGTGGCACTCCGGGAAATGAAAACAGTATTATAAACTTATATTCAGATTTAATTGATTTAAAAGTAAACTCCATTAAAAATACTAATGATAAAATATTTGAAATAAAGTTCAATAAATCATTCATCGGTACTGGTATAAATCCAGCTCAATTTTATTTTGTAGCAAATAAACAGAACTTATACTTCCCAGATTCTGTTCAAGTGAGCTCACCATTTTCGAAATCAGCGAAAATGTTTTTCAGTACAGCTATTCCAACAGGAACTTATCAGGTAGTATGTCATTCTTTAAGCTATTGTGGAAGAAATGATACGAACGTTTACTACAAACTTGAAATTAGAGAGCAAAGTGAAAATGACGAAATCATCATCTCTGAATTAATGGTTGACCCTAGTCCGAGTACTGGATTACCCGAGGCTGAATACATTGAGATCCACAACAAGGGTGATAAAAAATACGACTTGCAATTACTAATTTCTGACAACAGAAATTCTGCTGAATTTCACATCGATAGCATCGAAAGAAATGGATACTTAATCTTGACAGATATTATTAACCAAGAAAAATGGCTTGATTATGAGAATGTACTATTTATAAGTGATATGCCAAGTTTGAATAATTCTGCAGATAGTATTTATTTAAGTGAAGTAGAAGGTAAAATATTAGATTCTGTTTTCTATAGTATAAATCAATGGCATGAAGACAATAGACTAGGTGGATACGCATTAGAATTATCACCGAATAATTATAGATGCAAATCAGAAGTCTTATGGGGAAATGCTTTAAACAATGTAGCTGGAAGTCCGGGATTCAAAAACTCTTTCACAATTGATCAGAATAAACTTAAGCCAGAAATAATATCAGAAACAATAGTAGAGAACACGTATAGAATTCAACTTAATCAAAATATCGAATCAATTAAAATTAATGGTAATCATCCGGAGTATATTTTATCATATTCAACAAATGATAAAACTATCAATATAGATTTATCACCAGACCTGAGTGATGAATTATTGAAATTAGAATTGTCAATCAAAACATGTTTTGATATAAATTTTGATACTACAGTATACATTCAAAAAAATATAGAGAAAGAATATCAGCAATTAATCATTAACGAAGTATTATTTAACTCATATGCTGGAAGTACTGATTTTATTGAGTTATATAATAATTCAGAGAAAGCAATTAATTTAAAAGGATTTAAATTTCAAACGAGAGATATTAATAATAGTATTGTTGATAGTGTAATTATAATCAGCACTAATTATTTTCTAATGCCGTATGAATATGTGGTATTAACTGAAGATAAACAATCGGTAGAAATGAATTATAGAACGAAAAATAAAGAGAATATAATTGAAATCAATAAACTTATAAAGATGAGTGACAAGGAAGGGAATGTTTATTTGTTAGATGAAACAGGTAAGACATTAGATCAAATGAATTATTCAGAGAATATGCATTTGAGTTGGCTAGAAGATATTGATGGAAGGTCATTAGAGAGAAGGAGATTTGATATCGAAGGATTAGTTGCTGAAAATTGGGCGAGTGCCAGCGACGACATTGGTAAGGGAAGTCCGGGTGTTCTCAACTCCCAAAACTCATACAAAATGCTAGACCTAAATGATGAATTTTATCTAAGTAAAAAATTGATAAGTCCGAACGCCGATGGCTACTCAGACCTACTCGAACTCAACTATCATTTAAAAAACACCTCGATGATAGTTCGAATAAATGTATTTGATCAACAAGGGAGATTTATAGCGAACATCTTTAATGAGTACAGCATAAGTAATGAGGGTATATTAACTTGGGATTTGAGCCAGAATAATGTGAAGATTCAAAACGGATTATATTTAATATTCATTGAAGGTATTTCAGATTCAGGCAGTTATAAGAAATACAAATTACCATTTATCGTTGATGATAATTAATTACATTTGCCTAATTAACACAAGCAAATGAAAGAAACGATTATAGTAATAGGTTCGAACGGACAAATTGGGACCGAGTTAGTTAATGAGTTAAGAAAGATACACGGTGGTAGCAATGTAGTTGCTACAGATATTAAGGAGCCGAGTTATGATATATTAAACGGCGGACCATTTGAGATATCAGATGTTTTAGACAAAGCTGGATTACAAGCGATTTTTGAGAAGTATAAGCCAACACAGATATATTTATTAGCAGCATTGCTTTCGGCAGTGGGCGAACAAAAGCCGAAGAAGGCTTGGGAATTGAATATGGAAGGCTTAATAAATGTTTTAGACTTCGCTCTATCATATGATGTAAAGAAAGTGTATTGGCCTAGCTCGATTGCAGTATTCGGTCCGAATTCGCCCAAACAAAACACACCTCAATACTGTGTGATGGACCCTAATACCATTTACGGTATTAGTAAATTAGCAGGTGAGCGTTGGTGCGAATATTATTTCTTGAAATACGGATTAGATGTGCGCAGTTTACGTTACCCTGGATTAATCGGATGGAAGTCGGCACCAGGTGGTGGTACTACTGATTATGCTGTACATATTTTCCATGAAGCATTGAAGAATAAGAAATATGAATGTTTCTTATCAGCTCAAACTGAATTACCAATGATGCATATGAGCGATGCTATTAAAGCAACGATTGGTATTATGGATGCAAATGCTTCAGATGTGAAAATTAGATCAAGTTATAACGTATCAGCAATGTCGTTCACTCCAGAAAGTTTAACAGCTGAGATTAAAAAACATATTCCAGATTTTACAATCTCATACGTAGATACAGATCCACGTCAAGCAATTGCAGACTCATGGCCTAAGAGCATCGATGATTCGTATGCAAGAAAAGATTGGGGATGGAGGAATGAGTTTGATACAGCAGGCTTAACTTTGGATATAATTCAGAATCTGAAATGATCAATGTAGGATGTAGAATGTAAGATGTAAGATGAGTTTCGAAGAATTTTTTAATAAGAAAAAAATCAATTTAATTCTCTTTGAAAAAGAGGAGCCTGAATTGTTATTGAAACTCAAATCTGAGTATGAAGAGATGGGCGCGAAGAGTTTTGATCACGCGAAGAAGTTTTTGTTTAATAAATGGCGTTTGAAATACAAAATGTAGGATGTAAGATGTAGGATGTAGAATTAAATTCAATCTCATATTACACCCTACATTTTACATTCTACATTTTACATTCTACATTATTTTATCGCTTCATATATCACCTGCTGAACTTCCGTTCTCACATTCAGCTCAATTAATTTCTTGTTTTCTGCAGAAGGGTTTATACGGTTCGATAAGAATACGTAGACTAAGCCTGTATTCGGATCAGCCCATGCTGCGGTACCAGTGAAGCCTGTGTGTCCGAAGGTGTTTAGGCTTGCAGAGGCGCAAGTCGGACTTTTCTTAGGATCAGCATCGGGTTTGTCGAAGCCTAATCCGCGGCGATTACCTTCCATTTGTTTTGCAGTGAATTTTTTAACAGTACTTGGTTTGAAATATGTTTGACCTCCATATGTTCCATTGTTTAAAAGCATCTGCATGACGATTGCAACATCGTTCGCATTAGAGAATAATCCGGCGTGACCTGCTACCCCACCCAACATCGCTGCTCCTTGATCATGCACATAACCGTCTAGTAATTGTTTTCTAAATATGGTATCGTTTTCAGTGGGTGTTATTCTATTTGCAGTGAATTTTTTCAATGGTTGATAAGTCATCGTTGATAAACCTAATGGTGAATAGAATTTCTCTCGAGTAATTTGATCGATACCTTTTTTATATTGATGTTCTACGATGTCTTTTAAGAAATAAAAATTAATATCAGAGTAAACATATTTACCCATTTCTTTTATCTCAGAGTTCAACATTTTAGTACGCATCAATTCAGGATAATCGTGTCGTAAATACATTTTATCTGCTACCTTAATTGAATAAAATGCAGTTGAATCACTTGAGTAATTAGGTTCACCATCGTTTTGTGTTAGTGACTCTTTGTAGAAAGGAATAAATGGCACAAAGCCAGAGCGGTGTAATAATAAATCTGAAATCATCAAATGCTTACGCACTGGGTGTTTGCGAGTATAATGTAAATAGTAAGATAGTCTTTTCTTTATATCTAATTTACCATCATCGTACATTTTCATTACCGCTAAATTAGTAGCCATAATTTTAGTTAATGATGCGATATCGTATAAGTCAGTATTCTTAACTATTTCTTTTTTATCGTATGAATGATTACCGTATGATTTTTGATAAACTACTTTTCCATCTTTCGCAATTACAATTTGACAACCAGGCATTGCATTTTGCATGATTGCACTATTTACAATATTGTCTATTCTCGCTAAACATGAAGAGCAAAGTCCGGCCTCTTCTGGTAATGTGTACTTAAATCTTATCGGCGCATCCACCATAAATCCGTCGCCATTTTTAAATGTTTGAGATGCTGTTACAGGTAAAGTGCCTTTCGCTGCTATCCCTCCGAATAAAGTTTGAGCAGCAATACTACGTGTGAAATCGTTCTCTTCATACGCCAATAAAATTGGTGCTTGATTATCGAAATTTCGTAAGCTATATGCATTACCGAAAACTACTAATACAACATTTTTATATTTACTAATATGATTTAGAAAATCGATTGATTGTTTAGAGATAGAATAATTTTTAGATTCATTTCTAGACATATCATGTAACGCTACAATGATGGTATTGTATTGCTCTAAGTTCTTTGCTAAGAAATCAAAATCATTCAACGATGCATCTTTCTTTAAAGCGAAAGCATTAATGTTTGCATAGTTTCTACACATCTGCAAAAAGCTATTGTCTAGATCTGCACCAATGCTTATCGCTGCGAAATTTCTTTCTTCTAAATTTTTAAATGGTATTAAGTTATTCCGATTCGCTAAAAGAGTCATCGCATGTTCGTAAAGTTTCATGCTAACTAATTTTGCTTCGTTGGAGTTTAGGTCTTCGTAAATACCCGACAAAGAAACAGGCTGATATTTATTTAATCCGACAGAATATTTCGCAATCAAAATTTTCTTCACTCTATGTTCTATCTCTGTCATTGAAATCAATCCGCTGTCGACAGCCTTCTTAATTTCGTTAATTGCATTCGGTACATTTTCAGTAAACAATAACATATCGTTACCAGCAATTAATGCTTTCGCATCTACAACACCGGGTGCATAAAAACTACTCACCCCTTTCATGTTCAATGCATCGGTAACAACTAAGCCTGTATATCCTAAATCTTCTTTCAATAATTTCGTCACTACATTTTTCGAAATACTCGATGCCGTATTTTTAGTACTATCGAGGGATGGTACATTCAAATGACCGACCATCACACTCACAATTCCTCTGCTCATTAATTCTCTGAATGGGTATAATTCAATAGAGTCTAGCTGAGGTACAGTTCTATTTAAAGTTGGCAATGTTAAATGTGAATCTTTATCGGTATTACCATGACCAGGAAAATGTTTAGCATTCGCCATCACTCCATTGTCTTGCATGCCGCGCATGTACTCAATGCCTTTCGCTGCTACTTTGTATTTATCTTCACCGAAAGAACGATCGTTGATTACGGGGTTCTTCGGATTATTATTAACATCCACTACAGGAGCGAAATTCAAATGAGCACCTACCCTTTTCAATTGACGAGCAGTTTCTTTACCGAAATCATAGATTAATTGATTATCAGAAATTGCACCCATAGTCATTTGTTTCGGGTAACGCACCACAGAATCGAGGCGCATCGATAAGCCCCATTCGGCATCGATTGATACTAAAAGTGGAATTCTAGAAATCGATTGGTAATAGTTGGTTTGACCTGCTTGACGCGAAGGACCACCCTGAAAAAAGCATAATCCGCCGATATTATAATCTTTAATCAGCTTGCTAATCTCCTTGATATGAGAACTGTCGCGATTTGAATAAGCCGCCACCATGAATAACTGTCCGATTTTTTCTTCTTTGTTCATCTGTCTCAAAAGAGAGTCGGCCCAGCGTGTAGCGCCCACAGTATCAAGCCCTTGCGAATGTATATAAGATGTGGATAAAATGTATAAAAAGAGTAAGCTGAATATCGATTTCCTCATGTCTTCTGCCCGAAAAAAATGTAAATTTGTAATATTATAAATATTCGCAAAACTAATAAATCAAACAAGAACAGAGAACTTAAAATTTCTCCACAAGCTTGTAAAGAATAACATGTCAGATATCATTCATTTATTACCTGATTCAGTAGCTAATCAGATTGCAGCGGGGGAAGTAATACAGCGACCAGCATCAGCAGTAAAGGAATTGCTTGAAAACGCTATAGATGCGGGGGCAAGTCAAATCAAATTGGTATTGAAAGAGGCTGGCAAAACTTTAATACAAGTGATTGATAATGGTAAGGGGATGTCAGAGACCGATGCACGTATGTGCTTTGAGCGACATGCTACTTCTAAATTACGTAAGGCCGAAGATCTTTTTGAGATTAGAACCATGGGCTTTAGAGGAGAAGCCATGGCATCGATTGCTGCAATTGCTCAAGTAGAATTAAAAACGAAGCAGGCTGATTCAAACGTAGGTACACTGATTGAGATAGAAGCATCCGAATTAAAAAAAATAGAAGCCTGCAGCACTGCCGATGGCACACAAGTGACGGTTAAAAATTTATTTTATAATATACCAGCGCGAAGAAATTTTTTAAAATCGAACCCCGTAGAGTTACGACATATTATCGATGAGTTTCAACGTCAAGCATTAGCACATCCTGAAATATTTTTCAGTTTGCATAATGATGGTACTGAAATGTTTCATTTACCTGTGGGTAATTTAAAACAGAGAATCACTGCCATCTTTGGTAATAATTATACAGAAAGAATTGTACCTGTTGAAGAAAGTACAGACATCATACAAATCAATGGTTATGTGGGCAAACCTCAGTTTGCAAAGAAAACAAGAGGTGAACAATATTTCTTTGTGAACAGAAGATTCATCAAAGACCCTTATTTAAATCATGCGGTGTCAAATGCATTCGATGAATTATTAAATTCTGATAGTTTCCCTTTATATGTTTTGTTTATAGAAATTGATCCGAAACATATTGATGTGAACGTACATCCGACAAAAACAGAAATAAAATTCGATGATGAAAAATTAGTATACGCTATAATGCGTTCTTCTATTAAACGTTCATTGGGTAGATATCATGTAAGTCCGACAATCGACTTCAACACCGAAAGTTCTTTCAATAATTTAAAACCTTTCGACCCTCGTAACGACGAAATTCGAATTCCAACTATTTCTGTCAATCCTGAATTCAATCCATTCGACAAAGAGCGCAAAGCAAGTTCATGGTCGAACGGCATCAATTCAGTACCACGCAGTGCGGTAGGTTGGGAAGCATTATATGAAATTGCAAAGCCAGAGCAAGAGGCTCAGAAATTACATTTGCATAGAGAAGAATTAGAACATTCAGCGCATGAAATTAAAGAGCGATCAACTTTTCAAATTCATCAGCGATATATTGTAAGTCCGATTAAAAACGGCATTCTCTTAATCGATCAACAAGCGGCTCATGAGCGCGTATTGTATGAGCGATTTTTAGAAATGTTAAATCAACAAGCTGGGGCGATACAACAATGTTTGTTTCCGCAGAGCGTTAACATGAATGCATCAGACTATGAGTTAACGAAAATGTTATTGCCCGATTTAAAAACTTTAGGTTTCGATGTACAAGAGTTTGGTAAAAATACTTTTGTGATACATGGTATACCTGCAGAGATTGAGTCAACAAATGAAGAGCAATTGTTGTTAGGATTATTAGAAACTTATAAGCAACAATCAGCGATATATAAATTTGAACAAAAAGAGCAACTCGCGCGATCAATGGCTAAGCAAGCGGCGATAAAACAAGGTAAGAGTTTAAGTGCCGATGAGATGAATCATTTAATTGATGAGCTCTTCGCCTGTGAACTACCGCAAGCAGCATTAAATAACAAGAGTACTTTTGTTCGATTAAACTTAGAAGATTTGGCAAGTTATTTTATAAAATAAATGGATAATTATAGACCACAAGGATTTTCGTTATTGCCGACCATCGTAAAAAACTTGCTCATCATCAATGGCTTGTTTTTCTTGATGACCATCGTCATTCAAAATACTTTTCAAAAAGATTTAACCGATTGGTTAGCTCTTTACTACCCGGGCGCGCCTGAGTTTAAAGCTTATCAATTTGCTACACATTTATTTATGCATGGCAATTTCATGCATTTATTCTCGAACATGTTTGCCCTTTGGATGTTCGGTTCTGCCTTAGAAAATATTTGGGGCCCTAAAAAATTCTTAACCTATTATATCATCACAGGCTTAGGTGCTGCAGTACTTCATACTTTAGTGATTTATGTAGAGATGAGTAGTTTACAATCGGCAGCCAATCAATTTTTCGCAGACCCTACGAATAAGAGTTTCGAATACTTTGTATTGAACTCAGTGCCTCAACAATATCAACCAATTTTCGTAGAGTTGATGAATAGTTGGAATAGCAATCCGGCTTCGATAGAACTACAACAAAACGCTATCGGATTCGCGAATGAATTAATACAAGTTAAACAATCAATACCAACAGTTGGTGCATCGGGCGCTGTGTTCGGAGTATTGTTAGCATTCGGTATGATGTTCCCGAATTCAATGATCTATGTATTTTTCTTCTTACCAATGAAGGCAAAATACTTTGTGATGCTTTATGGTATTTTTGAATTATACAGTGGTATACAAAATAACCCATCAGACAATGTTGCACATTTCGCACATTTAGGTGGTATGTTATTCGGATTTATTTTGATAAAGTATTGGAGAAAGAAAACTAATCGTTGGTATTAAGAACATGAGCATTTATCAAGACATAAAAAGTTCTTTTAGAAATGGTGATGTGCTGATGCAAATCATAGGCATCAACATTGCGATTTATCTCGTAATATTAATCTCTTGGCTACTTACTTTATTATTTAAATTACCCGACCCAGTAGATTTTATTTTAGTTAATTATTTAATGTTACCTGCGGATGTTGGGGAGTTAATTTACAAACCATGGACCATCATCAGCTACATGTTCATGCACAAAACAGTATTTCATATACTGTTTAACTTATTAGTCTTGTATTGGTTCGGAAAATTATTTATTGAATATTTAGGAGAGAAAAAATTCTTGCCAACTTATTTGATGGGTGGTGTATTCGGCGGATTATTTTATGTTTTTTGCTATAATGTTTTCCCTTACTTCGACGATAAAATATTATTAAGCAGAGCACTCGGTGCTTCTGCAGCCATTATGACCATTGTGTTTGCGGCTGCTACCCTATTGCCAAACTATAGCATTGTACTTGCCATTTTTGGTCCGGTGAAATTAAAATACATCGCAGCCATTTACCTCATTTTAGATTTAGTGAGTATTGGTGGCAGTAATGCAGGCGGACATTTAGCGCATATAGGTGGAGCGATCTTCGGTTTTCTTTACATCAAGTCATTGCAAAATGGTTATGATTTAAGTCGGATGTTTGCAAACTTGATTGATTGGATTTCAAAATTATTTAAGCCAAAGCAAAAAATTAAAGTGGCTTATAGAAATCAAAATTATAATCAACAGAGCAATAAAATTTCACAAGATGAGATAGATAGAATACTTGATAAAATATCATCAGGTGGATACGAGAGTTTAAGTGCGAAAGAGAAAGAACAATTATTTAAAGCAGGAAAAGAATAATGGCGAAGAGTAATAAGAAGCGTAGTTTTTTTTATTGGTTGTTTGCATTTTTTAACATTATTGCAGTAGTAGCTCTATTGATTTCATACTTTGCTGCCTGGGTAAATCCGGAGGTGAATTGGCAGATTGCCTTCTTCGGATTAGCATATCCCTTCTTTGTATTGATCAATTTCTTTTTTGCATTATACTGGATTATTAGAAAAAGATGGTTTGCAATTATTCCGATTTTTGCATTAGCCATAGGCTGGAATACCTTATTAGACTACATACAATTCAACTCTTCAGAAAAAACAAATACAGAAAAAAAGATAAAGATCTTAAGCTACAATGCACATTTGTTCAAACCCATAAAGACGAACAAATACGACAAGCAATCGAAGCATGAGATGATGGAGATGATTTTGAATGAAGAGGCAGATGTGATGTGCATTCAAGAATTCTATTATCGCAAAAAAGGTATTTATGATATCAAAGACAGCTTGATAGAAAAAGGATCGTATAAATATTTTGAGCAAGAGGTATTTGAGAAAAACGAAACCGAAACGATGTCTATGGCTGTATTATCAAAATATGAAATTATAAATACTGAGCTTATATCGTTTTACGATCATCCACATGCAAACATGGGTATGATTGTTGACATCCTCAAAAATGGAGATACTATTCGTGTGTTTAATGTGCATTTGCAATCAATCAGTTTTCAGCCAGAAGATTATCAATACTTAGACAAGGTGAAATCAGAGGTAGATGCAGATTTAGTTTCTTCAAAAAGAATTGGTGCGCGATTAAAAAATGCATTTATAAGAAGAGCAAAACAGGCAGAGAAAATAAAAGAGTTAATCGATGAAAGCCCCTACCCTGTTATTGTTGCGGGCGACTTCAACGACACACCGGCATCTTATGCTTACCATGTGATCTCTAATAATTTAAAAAACACCTTTAGAGAAAAAGGATTCGGAGTGGGCATGACGTATAACGGTGCTTTTCCAAATTTCCAGATTGACTATATATTGTGTAGCGAAAAGCTACAGGTCCTTAACTTCAAAATCATCAAAAAGAAATATTCAGATCACTACCCAATTGTGTCTGAGATAGGCTTATAGTCAATCGTATTTACCTAATTATTATTATGTTTGTGTATGGAGCAAAAGATAAGTGTATATAACTCTCTAAGTAGAGAGAAAGAGGCCTTTGAGCCCATTAGCGGACAATTTGTAGGCATGTATGTCTGCGGTCCGACGGTATATGGAGAACCCCATTTAGGGCATGCTAGATCAGCGATAACATTTGATTTAGTATTCCGCTATTTAAAATATTGTGGTTACAAAGTTAGATATGTAAGAAATATTACGGATGTGGGGCATCTAGAAAATGATGCAGACGAGGGAGATGATAAAATTGCTAAGCGTGCTAGAATAGAGCAGTTAGAGCCTATGGAAGTTGCGCAAGAATATACATTGGCTTATCATTTAGCGATGGATAAGTTGAATGTGATGCGTCCGAGTATAGAGCCACGAGCAACAGGACATATCATTGAGCAGATCGAGATGATACAAAAAATCATTAACGAAGGCTTAGCTTATGTATCAAACGGATCAGTTTATTTCGATGTATTGAAGTACAATGAGAAAGAACCTTATGGAGAATTATCAGGCAGAGTGTTAGATGATTTGATGGCACATGCAGGTGAAGAGCGCAGAACATTAGAAGGATCAGATGAGAAGAAAAATCATTTCGATTTTGCCTTATGGAAGAAAGCATCACCAGAACATATCATGCGATGGAACTCCCCATGGTCAGAAGGTTTCCCGGGATGGCATATAGAATGTTCAGCGATGAGTTCGAAATATTTAGGTGAGCAATTTGATATACATGGAGGCGGAATGGATTTATTGTTTCCGCATCATGAATGTGAGATCGCACAATCGAAGGCGAGCAATCATACACATCCGGCGAAATATTGGATGCATAATAATATGATTACGATCAACGGTCAAAAGATGGGTAAGTCATTGGGTAATGCGATTAACTTAAATCAGTTTTTTGCAGGAGATCACCCTCTGTTGCATAGAGCATACTCACCATTGACGATTCGTTTCTTCATGTTGCAAGCACATTACAGAAGCACCTTAGATTTTTCGAACGAAGCTTTAGATGCAGCTGAAAAAGGATTGAAGAAATTAATTAACGGATTAAGAACTGCAGAAATATTATTAGCAGAAAATATTGAAGATTTAGGAACATCTGTCGATGAAGAATTAAACAAAGAATTAAGTGCAGAGATAGATGCAGTATTTGAAGGCATCAATAATGATTTCAATTCAGCGAAGAGTATTGCAGAGTTATACAATCTGTTGAAGCGAATAAATTCAATCAAAGCTGGGCATTTAAAAACTGCTAACATCCGAAGAGATATTTTTGAAAAACTTTTAAATACATATGTATCATTTAATCATGAGGTATTAGGTATTTCAGAAGCGAAGATGTTGGAGAGCATGAATATATTACCATTGGTAGATCGCTTGATGGAGAATTACAGAGAGGCGCGTGCAGAGAAAAATTTTGTGATGGTAGATAAGATAAGGGCGCAGTTTAAGGAAGCGGGGTTGGTTGTTATGGATGGGAAAGGTGGGAGTGAGTGGGCGTACGCGGAATAATATTAGTATGCTAGTATGCTAATATGCTAGTGCCAGTAACTAGTGACCAGTTACTAGTTACAAGTTTTTAGAAATAGATTATGAAGAATTATAAAAACATTTTATTGTTGGCGATTTTGATTACTGCTTGTGGGGAGGAGAAGAAGGAAGTAAAGAAAGAGGATGCAGTGGTAGAGAAGAAGGTGGAGGTGCCGAGTTTTAATGAGGATAGTGCTTATGCGTATGTGGCGAAGCAGGTGGGATTTGGTCCGAGGGTGCCGGGAACGAAAGCGCATGCGAAATGTGCGGACTGGTTGCAGGCGGAGTTGAAGAAATATGGTGGAAGTGTTTATGTACAAAGTGGGGAGGTGACGACATTTGATGGAAAGAAATTTCAATTAAAAAATATTATTGCATCATTTAATGCGAAGGCTGCGAAGAGAATTTTATTGGCGGCACATTGGGATACGAGACCATTTGCAGATCAAGATGACGAGAATAAAAACAATGCGATTGATGGTGCGAACGATGGAGGCAGTGGTGTTGGAGTATTGCTAGAAATTGCAAGACAAATGCAAATGAAGAATACGGATGTTGGCGTTGATATTATTTTATTTGATATAGAAGATTACGGACAGCCAGAAATTTCTGCATATAAGCAAATGCAAGATTCGTATTGTTTGGGTTCGCAGTATTGGGCAAAGAATCCGCCGATACCAAATTACAAACCGATGTTCGGCATATTGTTAGACATGGTAGGTGGTGAGAATGCAGTATTTATGCAAGAAGAAATTTCGAGAGTATATGCTCCGCAAGTATTAGAAAAAGTATGGGCAGCAGCAGCACAAGCAGGTTACTCAAGTTACTTCTCTTATCAGGCGAGTCCGGCGATTGTCGACGATCATTATTACGTCAACACCATTGCAAACATACCGATGATAGACATCATACACCGTGATGAAACGAGTGCTTCTGGTTTTTGGAAACATTGGCATACGAACGAAGATAAGTTAGATAAGATTGATAAGAAGAGTTTGAAGGCGGTGGGACAGAGTGTGATGCATTTGATATATAGTAACCAGTAGCTAGTAGCTAGTAGCTAGAAAAAAATGAGAAAGTTTTTAATAGATTTTTTTAAATCAAAGATGGAGATGCCTGAAGAGGTGTTGATGCAGATATGTAGTCATTTTGAGGAGAAGAAAATTGAAAAGAACAGCATGTTTTTAGAGATTGGGAAAATGAGCAATGAATATGCTTTTCTGGTTGATGGCTATATGCGCGCTTATACCTTTAATACCGAAGGTGAAGAGATAACAACGAATATCTATTGCCCTAAGGAAATGGTGATAGAGCCTCTCTCCTTTTTCAGAAGAATACCTGCTAAAGAAAATATACAAAGCATTAGTGATTGCGTTTATTATAGTATCAATTTTGAAACTATCAATCAATTGTTCCATAGTATGCCTGCATTTAGAGAGCTGGGTAGAAGTATGTTGGTCGGACAATTAGTAGAACAGAAATTTCGAAGCTTGTCATTGATAAATGATAAAGCAGAACAGCGATATGAGAATTTATTGCAACAAAAACGCGAAATGTTTCAGCATGTACCATTAAAGTATATTGCTTCGTATTTAGGTATTACAGATACCTCGTTTAGTAGAATCAGAAGAGAACATTCTAGAAAATAATAATTTTCAAAACTTGTCATATGACAAGTAGTATTGAATAATTATACTGTTGTTTTGCAGAAGTTTAAATACAATTTATATGGAACAGCTTAACAGTATCTATTATTTAATTTTCGGATCGGCAGTATTAATGTCTGTCGCATTTTTATATTTAGCATCTCATAAAAACAAAATCTTACTAGCTATCATAGCATTGATTGCATTAGTACAGTCAATCATTAGCAGCACAGATTTCTATGCAGATTCTAGCACCATTCCGCCTCGATTTGTTTTATTAGTACTACCCTCTTTTATAATTGTTATACTTAGTTTAAGTATTGAAAGATTTAGACGGATGTGTATGAATTTTGAGATGAAATACCTAATTCTTATTCATGCGACACGATTATTAGTAGAGTTAGTATTACATGCCTTGTATGAAATAAAATTCATTCCGAAAGAAATGACTTTCGAAGGCAATAACTTTGATATACTGATTGGCATTAGTTCTATAATCGTTTACTATTTATATACAAGAGGTAAATTATCGAATAAAGCATTGCTGATATGGAATTACGTCGGACTTATATTCTTAATTAATATAGTAGTAACATCTATCATCTCAGCACCAGGTCCGCAGCAATTAATCGCATTCGATCAACCTAATAAAGTGGTGCAGCATTTTCCGTTTAGTTTGTTGCCTGCGGTGATAGTGCCGGTGGTGGTGTTTGGGCATGTACTGGGACTGATAAAAGGGTCTAATAACTTGTAACCAGTAACTGGTTACTAGTAACTAGAAAGCGGCCCATTAATATTATCACGTAATTTTATTTATTGCACCTGTAAGGGAGGATTTCATCCTCCCATTTATTTGAAATATTTGTTTCTTAATTAGGAAACTTTTATATTTGTATTAAGAAAGGATAAGTGATGGAGGGATATAAATTCAACGTTCAATTTTTAGAAGAGGCTAAAGATTTTCTTGAAAATTTAGATTATAAATCGAGAGAGAAAATACTATATAATATCTGGAAAGCCAGAAGTTCAAATAATAAAGAGTTATTAAAAAAACTAAGTAAAGATATTTGGGAATTCAGAACTAAGTACAATAATACTTATTACAGATTATTTGCATTCTGGGACAAATCAAATAATACTAACTCTTTAGTAATAGCAACACATGGAATAATCAAAAAATCAAGTAAAATCAATAACAGCGAAATAGAAAAAGCTGAAAGGATAAAATCAAAATACTTTAACGATAAATTTCAACAGTAATGAAAACATATAGCTTAGAAAATTTAACTGATAAATATATCGGAAAGAAAGGAACAAAGAATCGAAATAAATTCGATAATGAATTACGAATAGAATTATTAGGTGAAGCAATAAGAGAAGCAAGACAAAAGCAAAATCTAACACAAGAAGAATTGGGAGTATTGGTTGGGGTTAAAAAATCTCAAATTTCAAAAATAGAGAATAGCACTACAGATGCAAGGTTCACTACTATATTAAAAGTATTTGAAGCATTAGGAGCTAGAGTTAGTTTTAATGTTGAATTAAAGTAGTAGATTTAAGTATAAAATGAATCAAGATCTCAGCTTTTATATCAAACAATATTTTAACATTGTGAACGATCATGATTTAAACGTGATCGTAAACTCTTTTAAGTTAGAAGAGATAAAAAAGAATGAATACTTTTTAGAACATGGTAAAGAATCTAAGCGATTAAGTTTTATAAATGCTGGTTTATTTAGAATATTCACATATTATAATGATAAAGAAGTAACACAATGGATTTCTAGTAAAGGATATTTTATTACAGATTTATCAAGTTTTATTTTCAATACTCCTGCTCGATGGAATATTCAAGCTTTGAGCGATGCAAAAATTTATACCATCTCAAAAGAAGATTATAAAAAATTAGTAGAGCTCGTACCAGCTTGGCATGAGATTGAAAAATTATTTATAGCTAAATGTTTTACTATTCTAGAAGAGCGAGTATTTACTTTCTTATCAATGTCGGCAGAAGAACGGTATGAATATTTTTTCGAGAACAATAAAGAACTATTTAATCAAGTACCTCTTCAATACATTGCCTCAATGTTAGGTATGAGCGCTGAGACCTTCAGCAGAGTGCGAAAAAAATTGAGTTCTTGATAAATGTCAAGAGCGTTTGAGTTTTATTTCTGGACTTTTGTATTGTAATAAGAAACAAAAATCATGGAAATAATAACAAGCATTAACATCCGAGCAAATTCAGAAAAAATTTGGGAAGTACTGATGGACTTTGAGAGTCATAGTTCATGGAATCCTTTTATTAGAAGTATTAAAGGAGAAGTAAAAGTTGGCAAGAAAATTAATATTCATGTAGGTCCGAGTAATACCAAGGGCATGAAGTTTCAGCCTGTAGTAGAAATACATGAGCTAAATAAAATATTTCAATGGCAGGGGCATTTAATGTTTAAAGGCTTATTCGACGGACAACATCGATTTGAATTAAAACAAATAGATGAGCATAATACTTTATTCATACATTCAGAAAAGTTCAAAGGAATTTTAGTACCCTTATTCAAAAAGTCATTAGAGAACGATACAAAAAAAGGCTTTGAGCAAATGAATGAAGCTTTGAAAAAAAGAGTAGAGAGTGAAAATAATTAAGGCTGTTCGATTGGGTATACTTCGGTCACTGGACTAAATAAATATAAATGTCCGGATGGTAGTTCTTTGCAACGAAATCTTTTTCGAATGAGTTCTAATTTCTGAAATTTTCTTCCGTTTTTAATTGCAAAATAAGCACCCATAGGAATTTGACTTACGAAGACAGTGTGTTGATGTTTATCATATTGTTTTAGTACACGCAAAAGATTAGTATCGCTACAACTAGCAGCTGCAGGGTTTTGCATGTATTTTTTTATAGCACGTTCAACATCTTCGGGGAAAACTTTTCGTTCGATAAAAGGTTGCATCAAACGTTTGTATTCATCTTTCCATTCATCACCGTGCGGCTTCACTTTATTTCGATGTTTGTTCCAATTAGTAAGATGAGCAAACTCATGAATGAGTGTAATTAAAAATGCATAGGGATTTAAATCTCGATTCACAGAAATGCGATGTCCTTTGCCATTATACGGATGTCGATAATCACCCAAGACTGATTGACGCGGTCTGTTCAAAGAAATCTCCACCTGAAAATGATCAATCCATTTTGCCATAGTGAGAGCGGTACCTTCGGGTACGTATTGCTGGAGAATTTTGGCGTTGTTTTCGAGTGACACGTGAAATGGTATTGAGTATTGAGTACTGGGTACTTAGAGTGCAAAGAAAAGATATTTTTGCTTATTTGAAAATTACTTCAAGAATGAATACACCACAAACGCCGACACATACGCCAACACTGTCATATACACTAACTGAATCATTGGCCATTTCCACGATTTGGTTTCGCGGTAAACGACTGCAATTGTACTCATGCATTGCATCGCGAATGCATAAAAAATCATGAGCGATAAACTGGTGGCAAGTGTGAAAGTTGGTAAGCCTGTTTTCGCATTGGTTGCGGCTGATAATTTTTGTTTTACCGTTTCTAAATTTTCATCGTCTGACTCTACACTATAGATCGTTGCCATTGTACCTACAAATACTTCGCGTGCTGCGAATGATGTGATGAGTGCGATACCAATCTTCCAATCGTAACCTAAGGGCTCTATAACGGGCTCTATGAACTTACCTAAATGTCCGGCGAATGATGCCTCTAACCTATCTGAATTTTTTAAATGTTCGAGCTCTTGAATATTTGCGTTCTCTTGCTTTTGTAATACTTCGTATTTAAGATCTATGGCTTGCATTTTTTCGGTCGGACCATAACTTGCTAAGAACCATAATACGATAGATACTGCAAGAATTACCTTACCTGCTTCGAATACAAATGTTTTTACTTTATTGAAAATAACTATACCAACGTTTGACCAACGCGGCATTCTGTAAACGGGTAATTCCATGATGAAGAAACTTCGCTCTTTTGTTTTGATGATTAACTTCATCACATAAGCTGAAAATATCGCCGCCAAAAATCCGAGTAAATACATTAACATCAATACCAAGCCTTGCAAATTAAATATGCCTAAAACTTTTTGGGATGGTATTACAATTGCAATCAATAAAGTATATACAGGTAATCTTGCAGAGCAACTCATCAATGGTGTAACCATTATAGTAATCAATCGATCTTTCCAATTTTCAATGGTACGTGTAGACATAATTGCTGGTACTGCACATGCGATACCACTCATTAATGGCACAACTGATTTTCCATTCAATCCGAATTTCTTCATCAATCGATCCATCATAAAAGTAACACGTGCCATATAACCTGTGTCTTCTAAAATGGCGATGAATAAAAAGAGTATGGCAATTTGCGGAATGAAAACTAAGACACCACTTAAGCCTGGTAGAATACCACCGATGATGAGGTCGGTGAAAATACCCGGACTCATATATTGCACTAAAATATTTTCTAATTCAACGAAAGCCAATTCAATCATGTCCATCGGAAATGTTGACCATGTAAATATGGATTGAAATACTAAAAATAAAACAACAAAAAATATAATTAATCCGGCTACGCGATGCGTCAACCATTTATCTATTTTATTACTGTACGATTCTTTAACTGGGTCGAATGGTTTGTAAACTGTATCAAATAACAATTCATTGATATAGTTATATCTAGCAATAGTTTCAGAGGCTTGTGCTTTGTTAGCATTAAAATTATACTTCTCCCCTAGTACTTTTAATTGATTTTTTTTCTCTTTACTTAAATGATTTAATTCATGATAATGATGTGCTAATTCAAAAGCGATATAATCATTACTTAAGTCGAAATATATTTTTATTTCATCAATTAATTCAGGTGCATACTGACGGATGTTAATACCTGTGCTAACTACTTTTTTATTTTTTAATTGCTCTGCTATTGCATTTTTTAATTCAGCGATGCCTTCATTATTTCTTGCAGAAATGGCAACTACCGGAATTCCGATTTCAGTTGATAATGCTTCAATATCAATTTGCAATCCTTGTGCTCTTGCTTGATCAATCATATTGATTGCAAGTACACAGGGCACTCCTAAGTCAAGAATTTGAGTGAACAATAAAAGATTACGTTTCAAGTTCGTAGCATCCACCACAACAATTACGACTGCTGGGTAATCTGGATTACCGGGTGACCCTAAAACTTGTAATGCAATTTGCTCATCTTCTGAGCGAGGGTATAAACTATAAGTACCGGGTAAATCTATTAAGCGTACTTTTGTATCAGCATCTAAATTAAAAGTACCTGAAAGTTTATCGACCGTAACACCTGGGAAATTTCCTACCTTTTGGTTAAGCCCTGTAAGTGCATTAAACAAAGATGATTTACCTGTATTAGGGTTGCCTATCAGGGCAATGTTAACTTCTTCTCTCAATTTATTTTACCAAAATACTTTCAGCCTCTTTTTTACGAAGACTCAACTTATGTCCGTATAAATGTATGGCAATGGGATCGCCTAATGGTGCAATATGTGCAACTTCTATCTCTTCTCCAGGCAGGCAACCTAACTCTAATAATCGTAACGATAACTCATCATCGGTATAAGAATCAATAATTGCTTTTGTCCCTGGTTCTAAATCAGATAACCTTCTAAGTTCCATATCGCCTAATTTGAGCGCAATTTAGCGCTTATTTAAATTAAATCCAAATAAGAATAAATGAATTATTTAAGCTGGGCGTTCTTGATTTATTGGGGCTTTGGCCTTTGAGAATGTAGGGCAATCGCATTGTGCCTTGCAAGAAACAAAGCTAGTAGCTACTGCCAACAGAAACATAATGGCCATTATATATCTTAAATTTTTCATGATTTTGAGAATTTGAAAATTCGTAGTACTAATATAGCAAATAAAGCGGCAAAAGTATTGGCAAAAAAATCAGTCCATTCTGCCGAGCGATAGGTAAAAATAGTCAATTGGGTAATCTCCATTAAAGCACCCCAAGTCACTGAGAAAATTAAAGAGATAATTAATGCGGATGATTGCAATTTTTGAAATACATGCTGTCTCGAAAAACCGTAAACACATAAAGTGCAGAGGGTAAAATAGAAGACAGCATGTACTAATTTATCAGCATGTTCGAATGCTAACAAAGATATTTTGGGTAAATCTGAGGGTGGTTTATTGCTTAAGTAAGAAATAAAAATTAGCCAGAGAACCCAATAAATATTATGCTTCCAGAATTTATTATGCTCCAATAACGCCTTGGTAGTCATCTGCAGATAATAATGAATCAACATCAGCAGCATTGCTTAAATTGATTTTTACCATCCAACCATCACCATAAGGGTCAGAGTTTACTAACTCAGGATTTGCATCTAAATTAGCGTTAACTTCTAATACTTCACCAGATACTGGCATGTATAAATCAGAAACTGTTTTCACAGCTTCAACTGTACCGAAAACTTCTTCTTTATTTACAGTTTTACCTACTGTGTTGATGTCAACGTAAACGATGTCACCTAATTCTCTTTGTGCGAAATCTGTAATACCAATGTATGCAGTATTACCTTCTACACGAACCCATTCGTGGTCTTTTGTGTACTTTAATTCAGCTGGAAAGTTCATTGTTTTTGAATTATTTAATTTTTACCAAAGTTAGTTTTTTCTTTGAATTTATTATGCACCAATATTAATTCTTAAGCTAAAGCCTAAACTGGTGATTTTTGTAGGGAACGAGGTGGTAATAAAGGGATTAGTAACTAACCTATCATAGAACACTCTAACCTGAAATCTTTGATTTAAAACATACTCTATCGAAGGCTTAATACTCAATACCCTCGAACCATTAATGATCTCTGAATAATTCTGATCCATTCTATGCACCACTCCTCTATTCAATCGAATATTAAAATCCATTCGAACGTTCAAATCATTCGTCAATACTTTTTGTCCGTTGCCAATTGAGAACGGTAATTTCAAATTATTCGTCGTATAAGCAATACCCACATTATATTCTTGAGTATTCATTTGTTCTAACCTTGCATTCGCAAAACTTAGTCCCAAATTTCGACTCTGCTTATAATCTAGATTAATATTGATTTTATTTTTCAAGGTCATGTCGAATCCGATCAAAGGACCAAAAGTTTCAGATACAGTAATTTGTTGTATCTCGTAATCTGGTACATAATTATTATTCGATATATATCTCTCTGCAGTAGTTGTAGGTCTGTTAAAACTATTCACGTTATACGTTGATGTATACGAATGGTTAATAACAAAACTGGTGAAGTATTCTGCTACGATTGGAATTTTTATTAATCCGCTGTAATTAATTCTCCAATTAGGTAATGGTATTTTTGGGAAAGGATTTAGATTTACATTGTTAGCGCTCTTGCCAGTATAAGCAGCTAAGAAGGCGGGTATTAATACTTGTTGAGAGTACTTACCATAACCGTCAAAGAAACCAGTAGAGTCAGTAGTGAAATTTCCATCTTGTATAGCTAATCGTTGTGAAATAGAATAACGATTATCCATAAAGGTTTCGAAGAATTTAGAGTTTCCTTTCTCAGGATCTATTTTTTCAAATGCGGATCTAAGTGTAATTACCGTCATGCTGAAATTACCTGTTTCTGTTTCTGCAAATGATCTGAACTTACCATATGTAGCACTCGAAACATTGTTATCGTATCTGAAAAATTCTTGATAGCTAAATGCAATCGATCTAGCGAAATTTAAGTCAACTCGCATATCAGGTAATGGCTCAATATTTATTCTACCTGTAATCTCTTCTCTGTTGGTTCTTGCAAATCTATTCGATACTGAATCATAAGTAGTGATCCATCCATTCTCTGCTGCATCATAACGTATATCTCTTTGACTACCGAAAACAAAACCATAACCCGGTGCATTATTTCTACCAAAGTCCATACCCAATGCATCTGTCTGTGGTATATAACCCGGTAATATTTGTCCGTTCGTTTGTCTATATGAAAAACTAACCGTACGCACCATAATTAATCCGCGTGATAAGATTTTCTTCAGATCATTTTTATTCAAAGCTCTTGCAATACTATCTTGTTTTTCTTGCTCAGCATTTTTATTGACTTTCATTTTTTCGAGCGGATTGTTTTTGTTGCCCGAAATTTGATTACGTTGTGGTGTCATTAATGCTTTCAAATATTTAGAACGACCGTATAACTGTGACATGTTAAAAGTCGGATTTATCTGATATGATTGAGAGTTAGAAATAGTATTTTCAAATTTAGGTGTTGCCAATGAAGCTGCTCGCCAGTCATAACGTGCAGAGTATGTTGCAGTCATTTGAGCAAAATCTAAATAAGGCAATTTATTAATAGGTACTTGATAATTGATGTTTGTATTTTGTGAGTAATCAGTTGTACGACCTAAAGATCTTAAGTTCGTCATGATTGAATCTTTTTCTTCACGTGTATCAATTTTACCTACAGGCTCATCAACCACCCCAATATTATTCGCATTGAAATCTATCTTTAATGATTTCGTTAAATCATACCTTAAACCGTAGACTCTATTGATTCTAAAATCTTTATTAAAAGTAGCTGGTATTACCAACAAATTAGAGTTGATATTACGTATTTTATTTTCAGAATATAATCGATCTACATCAATTCTAAAATCTAATGCTGAGGGTATATAATTAAAATTAAAGTCTTTAATCAATCTAAGATTTTTATTTTTTATAGCCTTATCAAAAGGTCTGACTTCTTTAGGAGTAGTGTTAAAGTTATAAGCTAATGCACCTCTATAGGTTTTTACAATATCATACTCAGTATTATAATTTCTACGGTATTGATCATTATACGAATAGGTCACACTGAAGTTTTCTACATCGTATAATTTTGGTTTTTTCTTAGTATCTCTTCTTTCTTTTTTGACGTTCGTAAAACTTATACTTTTTCGTCGAGTATAATCTTCTGTAATTCGCTTAATAGAATCTTGTTGCGATTTACTTAATTCACTCAAAACATTGTCGAGTAAAATATCCGGATTATTAGGCGCAAATTGAGGAGTGCTAATCGCTTCAGAATACGAAACATACATCGGTATTCTCATACCAGTTTGTTCAGGGAAAAACTTACCTAATTCTATATTCGATGCCACATCGTATTGACGATCGTCACTTCTATTTCTTTCACTTACTTTTTTATCAATAGATCCGAATCCGATCGTACTTCTACTACCCGATAAAGTTACGTTTGCAAGATCTGCTAATTGAGCATTCACTCTTGCTGTTGCCGCCCAACCACCTTGCTCATCGAATTCTGTTAACAATAATTCGTTGAACCAAACTTGAATACATTTAGGGTCTTCGGGTACACCTGAACGATTACGAATACCTACAACGATTGAACGTACATTACCTAAATCAGGATTACCTTTGATCCACACTCTGTTCTTACCATGTTGATAAGGGAACAATTGAGTAACAGGTATACCTGATGAATTTCTTAATTGCTTTGCAACTTGTAAAACAGAAAGTGGCAATGACATTTTATTATAGTCGGGCCAAATTTGTTCAGGTGCAGTAGTACCATCAGGAGTTATGCTTAATGGTATTTCGTATTCATAATAGTTATCAGTATAGTCGATACCAAAACGTACGAAAGCAACCATCTCATTATTTTGTAGATTATTTCCTTCAGCATGAATGAACATCTCTACTTTCTTATATGAACGAAAATCCATATTCGAAATTTTATATGCCATCACCTGATCATCTTTTTTGAAATTACAAGCATTCAATAACAAAGATTGTTCGTTCACTCTCGAATCACCTCTTACATCTTGCAAGTTTCTTTCTTGAATAATTCCCGGTGGCAATACATAAGGTATCGGACTACGTTTTGCATTCTCTTCAATATTAATTGTAGACAAATCAAATATCGCATCTGATTTCGCTTCAGTACCTTCACCAGGTGTAACTGTTGGGTCAACCCTTCTCCATTCACCTCTTACCAATTGTAAACGAGCAAAACGAAGTGTAACCGTATCAGAGAAACCTGTTAAGAAAGCACGCATAAAACGTATTGCTCTAAAGTCTTGTATCTCTCCTACTCTCGATTCGAATTTTGTTAAAGGCACTCTGAATTGATACCAAGTAACATTCTCTACTTTACCATTTGCTAAACGAACAGGAGCAACTACTTTATCGGTAATGAATGAAGTACCAGGGTCGGGGTTTTCAAGGTCACCCGGACTCAATCTCACTCTATATTGGAAATATTCATCACGATCACTTTGAGCGTTATCACGATTGATGTCTTCAGTATCTGGATTTTGATTTGCTGCTGTATTACTTAATCCGGTTTTACTCAAAGACTGTTGTTCTGTCGGCGAGTTCCCTTCATGTCCGTTGTAATTTTTATAACGATCAATAATACTTGCTTGTACATTATCTAAATTATCACCTCTGTAATAATTATAATCATCGGCACTTGGGTCATTCAATGCATTCAAATAAGCTGCAGAGTTTGCGCCAAATGCTGCCTCTAATAAATCTAAATATGATTGTTTAAAAAATGTTCTTTCTTCAGTTGTATTTAATCCGTCGAGTCCGATATCTTGTAATGCTCTCGCTTCTTCAGAATTTCCAAATGCAGGTGACAATGGATAAATAGTTCCTACTCTACCCCAAGTTGTGCTATCGTATCTATCAGCAGCACCATCCGTAGGTAAACCATTTTCTATAGATTCTTTACCATCTTTCAAAATATCTTCAGAGATACTACCTAAGTTAAAATATAATTCACCACCACCAGAACCTGGTTTGTTAATGAAAGGATCTAACAACCAAAATTCAATGAACTCTACGTTTAAAGCTTCGAAGTCATTGGTTTCTAACCTACGCATAATACCACCCCAAGCACTAGCAGGATTTCTTAAGGTACCATCCGAATTTAATCCATTGACTGTATAGTTATACGGACCTCTTTCTTTCGGGAAATAAGTTAAATCGAGTGTCGATAAAATATTAGGTTGCCCAGCAGGAATTTGTTTACTCGGGAATACTTCTTGTTCTGTCACTTCACGTACATAGTGATTTGATAATTGATTACGATCAGATCTTAAATGTTGCGGAGTTCTATTATCAGTTCTACTGTAAAATAAGTTATCAATTTGATAAAAAGAAATTCGTGCACGATTGAATCCGTATTCTAAATCATTGTATAATCTAGATTCAGGGAACAATGATGGAGTACTAGATAATGACCAAGCAGCTGCAGATTTTAAATCAATAGATGAACGGCTACCTTCAAAATCATCGATGTAAGAAATACCACTTTTATTTTGAGTAGTATTTAATAAACGTGAATGACCTGGGTCTAATCTTGCATATTCAGCAGAGGCTGTAATTGATGAGTTTGCTTTTGTTTCTATTAAAGGTAAGCGGTCTACTAGTTGTGTTAAATAACGTGAGTCGGTACGATAATTTACATCGAATCCGTACATATTATTAGCGATAGGTTCATCACCTATATTTACTTTTTGAGTAAGAGGTCTTTCAGTTAATCGAATAAAAGTACCTCCTAAATTCAAATCATCACTGACTTTATAATCGAAACGATTACCAATAAAAGTTCGAGATTGAATACCAAATAATGTTGAACTTTCTAAGTCTACTGTGATAGGAGTACCCGAACTTAAGATACCAGAGTTAACAATTTTCACTCGGCCTACATTATAATCTACTGTATAATCAACACCTTCAGTAAGCACTTGCGTACCTGACTTCACAACGACAGAACCTTGCGGTATGTTGATTGCATTTAAAGAAAATTCTGAATTACTAGTTGATTGAAAAGAACCTTGAATGGTAAATTTATTTTTTCGTGGCAGCTGTTGTGCTTTGAATTTTGTAGAGTCGTATAATTCTGTGAAGGCAATGTTATTAGCAAGAGTTGCATCACCACCCGCGGCTATTAAATCATATAGGTATGAACCGAAGGGTTCAATTTTCGTAAATATAATTCTACCATTGGCGGCATTCACAGTGATGTTAGGTACAAAGTCAAAAACACCATCAGGTGTTGGAGTTTGCTTAACATCTAATTTATCTAATCCGAAGACTCTAATCAAAGGAACATTTTTTACATTCTCAGGTCCTTCGGGTAAGTAGTTAATGTTGTTTGCAGTTTTTTCATCGAGATACATTACATCTAACCTAAATTGGTCAGAGTTAATTTGAAATGCATTCAATGAATAAATATTTTTCATCATCAAATCCCAAATTGGCAAACTCGTTTTCAAAGAAACGTTCTTTAGCAATTTAGTATATAACATTGTTGCCGGATTAGTTTCGGTTCGTTCGTTAGAAAGTTCACCGACTGTATATTCAACACCATCGACAGTGTAACGATAAGCAACAGCTAAAACTTCATCAGCATTTAATGATGCGTTCAAAGAGATATAACCTAACTGCGGATGAAAAGTAAATTCTCGATCTGTTAATTTTCTTGCACGTATTTTCGCATAGTTATCAGGTCCGCCTTTATCAGCAAAATACCCAGCAATTGCATTATCACCAACGTTACGTGATGTTGTTGGAATAATGTCTAATAAATTATTTGATGCAGGAGCTGAACTTGTTGCTACTGAGTTAGGGTATGGTGAAGAGCTTGTAGTAAGCTGCGGATTATTAGAATAGATTCTTTGATTTTCACCTAAATCAATTAAACCTAATATATCACGAGTATCTTCATCACCTACTCTATTTCTATTGGTAACCCATACTTCAACTCTTGAAATTAAAATATTCGTTTTAATAATTGGAGGTTGTTCTAAAGCTCTATCGTATTGTTCACGAAAATAGTGCGATAAGAAAAAGTGTTTATTCGCTTCGTAATTATCTGCCAAAAATTTGAACTCTGTTTTTTGCGCACCATTAGTAATTTTGATTTGCTTCTTTTCAGATTTTTGTTGTGAGAATACGGATGTTACCGTTAATCGTCCGAACTGCATTTGAGTTTTCACACCGAACAAACTTTGTGAACCACTGATTAAGCTAGAGTTTAATGGTAAAGAAACGTTACCTAATTCTATCTTTTTAATAATTTCATCTTCATAACCTGTGTATTCTAACTTCATTTGATTTTCGAAATCGAATGTAGCTTCGGTATTATAGTTTACACTGGTTTTTAATTTATCACCAATATTACCAGTAACATTCAACTGAATTTTTTGATCGAAGTCAAACTGGCGGGTAACACGTTGGCGTTCATTTAAAATCGGATTGTCATTACGATTAAAACGACCAGCGAAAATTAATTCAGCAGTACCTTGTGGTCTGATATCAACTTTACTACCTCCAAAAATTCTATCGAAGATCTGATTGTTTACATAAAGCTTTGGAATCATTCCGTTGGGTGAGATCAATGAAGATTCTGCCGAACGTTGTTTCCAATAATCAAATCTATTTTTCGAGGCTTCGTATTTTTGATATTCTTCGAAGCTCATGTAAACTGGCGCTTTGTAAAATTTACCACCAATCGTTTCTGTAATTACATATTGACGAGATTCTGGGTCGAACTCAACTTTTCGTTCAACGTTAGACGGGTCTTGAAGGTCAATTTTTTTCTTTTTGTTTTCAATAGCTGTACCAGGGAACTTATTACCAGAATCGGCAAGAATTATAGGTTTAAACGGATCGTAAATATACGTGCGCAAGCCAGCCTCTGATGTCCAGACAACTGAAAACACCAGAGCAAATGCAAACAATATTAATGCAAACGTATATAATGGGTGAAAGCGTTTCAAACCGATTTTTAATACAATTATAAATTCTTAAGTGCTGATTTTATCAAACGTTCTACACTCAATTGAGTGCCTTCAGATTTGATAACTTGGTCAACCGCTTTTTCGGCAGTATTCTTAGCAAAACCCAGCATTACCAATGCAGATAACGCTTCTTCACGCGTTGTATTGTTTGAAGGGGCGCTTAAAAGTGTGCCAGAACCCTCTTTTTTTAGCTTATCTTGAAGCTCAAGTACGAGTCTTTGGGCAGATTTAGGGCCTATACCCTTGATTCTCTGAATTAAAGGGATGTCGGCTTGTACAATAGCTTGCTGAATTTCTTCAGGAGAAATAGACGAAAGCATCATTCTAGCGGTATTAGGTCCGATGCCTGAAACAGAGATTAAATGAGTAAAAAGTCTACGTTCCATTTCATCGAAAAAGCCATATAGAACATGCGCATCTTCTCTAATATTCAAATGAGTATAGATCATTACATTCTCATTGTCGTTTAACTGAGCATATGTATGTAATGAAATGTTGATATGATAACCAACGCCATTAGCTTCAACGACTATATGTGTCGGAGATTTGAATGTTAGTTTACCTTTTATGTGATTAATCATTATTTTCTGAAAATCGATTTTCTACTTTTAACTTCTCTTTCATCTTTCGCAGCGTTCGATGCTTCTTCTTTCGACTGAGCATCTACTACAGCTATAGTAATCATATTTACGATTTCACGTACTGATGAACCTAATTGTAAAATATGTACAGGTTTTTTCATACCGATTAAGATCGGCCCTACGGCTTCAGCACCACCAATTTCTTGTAAGATTTTATAAGCTGCATTTCCAGAATCGAGGTTCGGGAAAATCAATGTATTAGCTGCTTCACCTACTAATGTAGAGAATGGATAATTATCTTTTAACAAGTTAGCGTTAAGGGCAAAGTTTGCTTGCATCTCTCCGTCAACAATTAAATCTGGACATTTCTCATGTAATTTTTGTACTGCTTCTCTAACCTTGATTGGGTTTTCAGTTTCTGAACTTCCGAAGTTAGAATACGAAAGCATTGCTACGCGAGGTGTGATATTAAATTTTTGTACAGACTTAGCAACGATAGAAGTGATATCTACTAAATCTTCAACACTTGGGTTAATGTTAACGGTGGTGTCGGCTAAGAAAATCGGACCTTGCTTGGTTAGCATCAAGTACATACCCGCAACTTTCTTCACGTTATCATCCATACCAATAATTTGTAGAGCTGGACGAATAGTAGCAGGATAATTTTTTGTAAGTCCAGAGATCAGAGCATCAGCTTCGCCTAATTCAACCATCATAGCACCGAAATAATTTCGGTCGCGCATTAATTTTTTAGCTTCGTATAAAGAGATGCCTCTACGTTTACGTTTTTCGTATAGAGTTTGACCATACTGAATACACAAATCTTCATCGTAGCGAGGGTCAATCATTTTCACATCACTCAGATTATCGAGATTGTGTTCTTGAATTAATTTTTGAATTTTTTCTAGATCCCCTAATAATATTGGGTGTGCGATACCTTCATCTTTTACAATTTGGGCAGCCTTTAAAATTTTATAATTATCAGCTTCAGCGAATACAACACGTTTCGGATTACCTTTGGCTTTTACAGAAACGGCACGCATTAATTTATCATCGAGGCCTAAACGTTTTTTCAATTCTTCTTTGTAAGCTTCCCAATCTTGAATAGGGTAACGAGCAACGCCAGATTCCATTGCAGCTTTAGCTACGGCAGGAGCTACATGAGTTATCAATCGATAGTCAAGAGGCTTAGGTATAATATAATCTTTACCGAAGGTGATATTCTTTTGGTTGTAAGCTAAGTTCACTGCTTCAGGTACAGGTTTCTTTGCAAGATCAGCGATAGCACGTACTGCTGCAATTTTCATTGCTTCGTTAATTTGTGTTGCGCGAACATCCAGAGCCCCTCTGAAAATATATGGAAAACCTAAAACGTTATTTACTTGATTAGGAAAATCAGATCTACCTGTTGCCATAATAATATCGGCACGAGTTTTTATTGCTAGGTTATAATCGATTTCAGGGTCAGGATTTGCCATGGCGAAAACGATTGGATTTTTAGCCATCGATTTCAACATTTCAGGAGTTAAATTATTCGCTGCTGAAAGTCCGACGATAACATCAGCATCTTTACAAGCATCTTCTAATGTGTGTAAATTTCTTTTTGTAGCAAAAAATCTTTTAGTCTCATCCATATGACTGGTACGGTCGGTGCGTATTACACCTTCACGGTCAATCATTACGATGTTCTCTTTATTTGCACCCATCTCTAGGTACAATTTTGAACAAGAAATTGCAGCGGCACCAGCGCCAATAACTACAATTTTAACTTTTTCAATTTTCTTCTTTTGTAATTCAAGAGCGTTCAACAATGCAGCTGCAGAAATAATTGCAGTACCATGTTGATCATCATGCATAATTGGAATTTGAAGTTCTTGCTTTAAGCGTCTTTCAATTTCAAAACACTCTGGGGCTTTGATATCTTCTAAATTCACACCACCGAATGTTGGCTCTAAAGCTTTCACGGTAGCAACAAAAGCGTCGACATCCGTCACATTCAATTCAATATCAAAAACGTCGATATCGGCGAAAATTTTGAACAAAATACCTTTGCCTTCCATAACAGGTTTAGAAGCTTCTGGACCAATATTACCTAGTCCGAGTACCGCTGTACCATTAGAAATTACGGCAACCAAATTGCCTTTAGCAGTATATTTATAGACATCTTCTACATTTTCTTTAATTCTCAAGCAAGGCTCAGCTACGCCTGGTGAATATGCAAGAGATAAATCTCTCTGTGAATTCGTTGATTTTGTGGGTATTACCTCTATCTTCCCTGGTCTGCCTTGAGAATGATAATCAAGAGCATCTTGTTTTCTATTTTTACTCATGTGTAATTAGGGTAAATTAAGGGGGCTAATATACGGAAAAATACGTATTGCCTTGACAGTATTCAGTATTCAGTATTCAGTATTCCGATGTGCTAAATTTAAGAAGTATCACTCTTTATTTTCTAGATATTTCAATTAGCTGAAAGGTTTGAGGCGATTTATCAGCGAATCAGAAATTCAAATCAATCATCGTAACAAAATTCAAAAATCGAGAATCGGAATACTGAATACTGAATACGGATTACGGAATAAGGATTACATTTTCGTAACACCATTGCTACAAAGTCAGTACTAAGGGTAATCGACTCTGCTACCTGTCATACCTGCAAACAATCAAATAATATCAAAATGAAAAAGTTAATTATTTATGCTATTTGTCTTTTTGTGTTGCCTGCTTATTCGCAGACGTCAAAAGTGAAAATTAAACCAGAAGAATTGAGTCAGTTTAAGGCTGTGAAAAATTCTAAGAGTTTTTTCAGTACCCAAAACACAGCGTTGGCACATAATAAAAAAACGTATCAGTGGAATGTTCATGCTTCTGAATGGGTATATTATACAGAAAGTAATTATGAATACAATAACAAAGGACTAATTGCAAAAGAGATAATCATTGATAGTGATGGTCAAACATTACAGAGAAATACCAGAATTTTTGATGTTAAAGATCAACTTTTAACTGAAAAAAACGAAATGATGATTGATAATCAATGGGTGTTAAGTAGTCAATTAGAATTTAATTATAATTCAGAAGGTAGAATAATATTAGAAGAGCGAAAAGAGTTAATAAATAATGTATTTGAAATCGTTTATGGCTATAAATTAGAAAGAGATTCTATCAATGTCAATCAAGAAATTATCATTCAGAAAATGTACGATACTGATTTGAAAGTTTATGTGAATTCTTCTAAAGAGATTATATCAAAAGAGAATGGCTTGAACTCTGAGATAGTGTTTTTAATTTGGGATGGTAGCAATTGGAAAAATGAAAGTGCGGAAGCATACGATTACAATGATCAGTCTGAAATAGCTTCAATAATAAGAGTAAAATGGGTCGACGGACAATGGAAAAATGAAGAGATGATGTATGATATAACATGGATTGATTCGAAATTAATGAAACCGAGTTCATTCGAAATGAAAACCTGGAATGGTACAAATTGGATTAACGAATCAAGGGTTGAATACACTTATTCTACTAATGGTGGAATTACTTCAATCGGATATATTTTTGATGATAATCAATGGAAATTCCAATACCGATTTATTGATGAATTCGATTCAAACAAGAACAGAAGTACATTGAAGATGGAGTTATTCGAACAAAATAATTGGGTAGTATTCTTTGAAAATAAATTCACACATACATATGATTCACAACAAAGATTAATGGAGACTATCGTGCAAATTTATGATGGGAATACATGGAATAATTTAATAAAAGAAGTATACAGCGATTACAGAGTATCAACTGGCATCATAACTGAAAAATCATTATCTGTAAATGTTTACCCTAATCCGACTACAGAAAATCTTAACTTTAAGTTAAATGAGAAAGAAGGATTAGCAAAATTAATGATTAGTGATTTATCGGGCCGAATTGTAATAGATAAAGAGATTGATTTATCGAATTCAAATTCAGTAAATGTACAAGAGTTGAATAATGGTTACTATATTTTAAATATCGAAATTGCTGATAAAAAATATCATCAAAAGTTCATCAAGAAATAAATTTGATTGTAATAAAAAAGGCGCATCGATTGATGCGCCTTTTTTGTATTAAGTATTAAGTACTAAGTATTAAGAACTAGTAACTAGCACTAGCATATTAGCATACTAACATACTAGCATACTAAACTAGCCTTTTTTCGGAATCTTAAGAATCATCCCCGCCTTCAAGCTCTCATTATCTTTCAATCCGTTTAACGATTTAATATTTTCAACTGTATTACCAGCATATTTTTTAGCAATAGCCCAGAGGGTATCACCTATTTCAACTTTATAAAAAACGAATGTATTTTCATCATCGTTACGTTCAGGTACTTTTTCGATTTTCGCTGAAGCGAAAGCTTCTTCAGTACTTTCCTCAGGTTTAGAAACCTTAACTGGTACTTTCTTCGCAATTCTTACACTCTCAGTCGTCTTGATTCTTAATGCTTGTCCGGCCATTAATTTACTTGACTTCATCTTATTCCATTTCTTAATATCAGCAACATCTACATCATATTTATTTGCAATTAAACCTAAGTTTTCACCGCGTTTAACTTTATGAGTTTTAGTGATATTTTTTACTTGATATTCGTAAACAACTTTCGTACTAGCTTCTTTCGTTTCAGATTTGTTTTCAGATTTAACTTCTTCTTTTGTATTAGCAGCTATAGCTTCAACTTTAGGTTCTTCGGTACTTGCAGGTTTTTTACTTCTAGCAATCACCGGACTGCTTTGAACAGAAGGAATTTCTTTTTTAATTTTTATTCTTTGTCCGGCAACTATCGTCGACCTTCTCATATTATTCCACTTTTTAATATCAGCTACGCTAACATTATACTTAGAAGAAATTCTACCCAATGATTCACCACGTCTAACCACATGCGTTTTATAGACCACTTTAGATTTGGCCATTGGGTCAGTGTTTAGTACAAATTCATTTTCTGAATTTACACTAGGAAAAAGTGCGTATAATGAATCAATGTTAGCGGCTACTAAATCTTTACGAGTAGCAGGAACTTTGATAATGTATTTTTGATTGTAAGCAGGAATAAAGTCTTTTTTGAAAATCGGATTTAAGACTTTCAATTCTTCTAAATTGACTCCGCATAATTTATTTACATCATTGAATCTCACAGGGCGAGTAATGTGTACAGTATCAGTTAAGAAAGAAAAATTCGGATAAGTAGGATAAATATTATGAGATTCTGCACAATTCATGATATATGTAGCTGCGATATAAGCAGGCACATATCCACGTGTTTCTTGAGGTAAATATTGACGAATTTCCCAGAATGTTTTTTTACCACCACCTGCTTTTCTAATCGCTTTATTTACGTTACCAGGTCCGCAGTTATAAGCAGCAATTACTAATAACCAATCGCCATATCTTCGGTACATATCAACGAAGTATTTAGCAGCGCCATGCGTAGCAAGATAAGGATCTCTGCGTTCGTCGACATGAGAAGTAATCTCAAGGTCATACATTTTAGCTGTAGTGAACATGAACTGCCACATACCAGTTGCTCCAACGTAAGAGACAGCGTATGGGTTTAATGCAGATTCAACAATTGCTAAATATTTAAATTCTGTAGGTATATTATATTCTTTGAATACTTTTTCGACCATTGGGAAATAGTATTCAGACAGTCCCAACATACGCTCAACTTGTTCACGTCTACGGTAAGCATATAAATCTATATAGGCTTGCACATAATTATTATAGTCGAGAGGAATTTGCTTAGTAAGAGAGTCTAATCTTTTCTGATAGACTTCATTTTTATAACGCGGTGGAGCGTTCAAAATAGAAAGGTCAACTTCGGGTACTACAAAGGTAGTATCTTCGACAGGTTTTGCGAAAGTGTTGCTAATTGCAAGAATTAAAACCAACACTAGGCAGAAGATCTGAGTTCTTTTCATTCCTGCAAAATATAAAAAAATCGTTAAAATCTTTGATTGCTTACGCCTTTTGTTCTAAAAAGTTCGCAAATTTTAATAAATCTGCCTCTTTAAAGTGTTTTCCAATTATTTGAATTCCAATAGAGAGCTGATTCGAATGCGTTTTACCAGGTATAGAAATAGCAGGCAAACCTGCCAATGAAGCTTGTACGGTAAATATATCGGCCAAGTACATTTGTACGGGGTCTTTAGTTTTAGCACCCATTTCAAAAGCAGTACTTGGGGCAGTAGGCAAAATCATTAAATCGTATTTTGATAGAATCTCTTCTGACTTTTCTTTTATTATTCGACGTACTTTTTGTGCTTTTGCATAATATGCATCGTAATAACCAGCACTAAGTACAAAAGTACCAAGCATGATTCTACGTTTAACCTCTTCTCCAAAACCTTCAGATCTTGAAAGTTTATAAGTCGATTCTAAATCAGTAGCATTTTTACTTCTATATCCGAAATGCACCCCATCATAACGTGATAAGTTAGATGATGCTTCGGCAGTAGTTAATACGTAATAAGTAGGAACTGCATACTTCAACAATGGAAACTCCACTTCTTCCACGGTAAAACCTTGAGCTCTTAATGAGTCGATTTTTTCGATCATCATTTGACGAACTTCTGGGTCGATACCATCCGAATTAATAGCCTCAGCTAAATATGCAATTTTAGGTTTATTTGTAAGAGATAAGTCTTTCGAATATTCTTCAACAGGTGTAGATGAAGCAGTAGAATCGTATTCATCTTTACCAGCGATGACTTCTAAAAGTAAGGCTGCATCTTGAACTGAATGCGTAATCGGACCAACCTGATCGAATGATGAAGCGTAGGCAATAATACCCCAACGCGACACTCTACCATATGTTGGTTTAAGTCCGACCACCCCACAAAAACTTGCAGGTTGTCTTACTGAACCACCGGTATCAGTACCTAAAGAAGCTAAGCATAAATCAGCTTGCACTGAAACAGCAGAACCACCAGAAGAACCACCGGGCACTAAATTTGGATTATCAAAATGATGAACGTTGCCGTAATAAGATGTTTCATTCGATGCACCCATTGCAAACTCGTCGCAATTCACACGCCCAATGATTATGGCATCTTCGGCTAAGATTCGTTCAACAACAGTTGATGAGAAAATAGATTCGAATCCTTCTAAAATTTTTGACGAAGCAGAGACTTTATGATTTTTATAACAAATCATATCTTTGATACTGATGACCATGCCTGCCAATTTCCCAGCCTTGCCAGCTTTCATCTTTTGCTCAACTTCAATAGCACGGGCTTTTGCTTCATCAGCAAAAACTTCAATGAAGGCATTTAAACTTTTATGCTCTTCAATTCTGTCTAAATAATATTGAGTTAATTGGGGTAATGTAATATTACCAGCGTTGATGTCAGCACGTACCTCTGCTAGGGAAAGATATTTTTTCAATTTCAATCGCTATTAAAAACGTAGATTATTTACCTGAATTTAATTTTTCTGAATCTTTAGCTTCCATGCTTTCTTCGATGTCTCTTTTTACACCATTAGAAGCGTCTTTGAATTCTCTGATACCTTTGCCTACGCCTCTCATCAATTCAGGAATTTTTTTACCACCGAATAATAATAAAGCTAAAACAACAATCAGAATAACTTCCTGACCGCCTAAATTCAATAATAATAAGTTGGAACTTAACATGTCTTTCTTTCTAATATTAGGCTACAAAGGTAGTAAAAATATGTTGATTTTAACGGGCTAACCACTCAGTAGGGTTCAATTTATTAATACCCTTCCAAATTTGAAGTTCCATAGAGGCAATATCTTCTTCAGTAGCCACTGTGCCAATACTTTGCTTAGTACTTACACTCTGTCCCATCTTCACATTTACCGACTTCAAATTAGAATAAACTGTAGTGTATTCACCATGTCTAACCAAAACCGCATTTAAGCCCCCTGGTATCTGAATAACCCCTGAAACGGTGCCGTTGAATATTGCTCTAGCACTAGCACCTGAGCTAGTTTTGATGTCAATACCGTTATTTTGAATCATGACTCCTTTTAGCTGCGGATGTTCATGCGTTCCGAAATACTCAATAATAGTTCCCTTCTCAACCGGCCAAGGTAACTTCCCTCTGTTGGCATTAAACTGATTAGATAGGGCTTTCGCTTCTGGGGTTAAGGTTAAGTTTGATGATGAATTTTTATCGCCACTTACTGTTTGTCCTTTTGCTCTTGCTTCTGCCTCTGCCTTTTTACGAGCAGCTTCAATCTCTTTCTTAATAATGGCTTGAATTTGATTATCTAATTTTCTCTGTTGTGCTTGCTTAGCTTGTAACTGCTTACGAAGTGTCGACTCTTTAGCAGAAAGCTGCTTCGCCATTTTTTCTTGTTGCGACTTTTCTTTACCCAGCGTCACCTTCTCTTCTTGCTCTTCAATTAACAAGCCGTTTTTCTCTTTCTTATTTACTTCTAGCTCTTCTCTTTTAAGCTCTAGCTTTTTTTGCGCCTCTTCAATGTATTTAGCTTGACGTTGGCGGTACTCTGAAAATTGTTGAAGATACTTTAATCGTTTATATGCTTGATTGAAATTCTGTGCAGCAAAGACAAACATTAGCTTATTGTACGAACTCTGATTTCTAAATGCAAATCGAATCATCGCTGCGTATTCTTTTTTCAATTGTTCTAACTCAGCTTGTAATTGATCAATCTCTGAATTAGTATTTCCAATTTGTCCCTCTAAATTTTTAATCTCTGAACTAATTGTATTTATAAGCCTTTCACGCATTAATATTTGCTTACGTAATGCATCAAGTTGTGCAAGGGTTGCTTTCTTATTCTTTTGAGTTTCCTTTAAGATTTTAGAAGTTTGAGCAATTTCATTCGCTAATTGTTGCTTCTTTTTTTGAAGGTCTTCTTTTGTTTGAGATTGAGCATAAAGGTTCGATATGCCTAAGAGCATGCTGAAAATTATCGCAAGAAATAAACTTTTTTTACTCAAACCTTTTCGGAACATTGAATGGGAACTCTAAACTATTTAACTTTTCTACTTTCGTATATTGAACATTCAATTTTAATGATTCTTTTTGAGAACTCGCAATAGAATTTATCAAGAATGGGAAATTGTTGTTCTCTACTAAACGATAATCTGAATAATTTACTCGGATGTTACGTTTTAGTTCAGTGTCTTCTTCTAAGCTAAATGCACTCAACTTAGCATCTTCTTTTCTAAATGAATAATTAGTAAGTACTTCTGCCAATTTAGAACTTAGCTGATAATTTTGTTCATCTTGTTTTAGAACTAATGATTCAGAATTGGGAAATAAAGGTGCATTACCTAACATTAAATTTTGAATCATATTAAAATCAACATTCGTATTCAGCATACCTGATAAAAAGTTAAAATCTTTTACCAAGTATTGATTATTGATTCTATCGATAATACGTACACTGTCTTTTGATATTAATATTCTAGCTATTTCTATACTTCCAATCGCATTCACAGAAATCCATATTTTTTGATCTTTCTGCATACGAACATTAAAATTCAATGAATAATCTTTGTTTTTTGCATTCGCTTGTACTTTTGCTTTTGCTTGTAGAAAATTAAAATCAAAATTAGATGCAGGTATTTTTAAAAGTATAGATTGTTTTAATAATTCTTCTTCAGAAACAACCATCTTATTGTTATTAGTTTCTGACATGAACTTTCGAGATTTACATGCAGACACTAATAAACTAATACTCAATAAAACAAATACGATGTATTTATTCTTCATATAATTTCTTCTCTTTAATTTTTTTGTTCAGTAGTTCAGAATTATCACCTAATGATTTTGCTTTCTCCCATTCTGCCACTGCTTCTTCTTTCTTACCTAATTTATATAAGATATCTCCTAGGTGATCTGCTATAGTTGATGTCATTATCACACTGTATTTTTTTGCTTCTAACATCCAGATATATGCATCTTCATATCTACCTAGTTTATAGAATATCCATGCATAGGTATCTAAAAACGAAGGGTTGTTTTTTTGCAAATCATTTGACTTTTTAGACATCTCTAAAGCTTTCTCCAAGTTTTCATTTCTCAGTGAAAGGTAATATGCATAATTGTTCAAAACATAAGCATCTTCTGGCTTTAATTTTAAAGCTTGTTCATAAGATGCATCTGATTTTGCATGATTCTTAAGTGAATGATAAGCATCACCCAAACCTGCATAAATTTGTGATTCTAACTCTTTATTATTTACCAATAGATTCAGTGCCATTTGATATGAAACTATTGCGCCTTCAAAATCTTTTGTTTGAGCTTTTGCAACAGCGTTCATATAATGTACCAACTGATTAGTCGGATATAATTCTAAGGCTTCATTTGTAGATTTCAATAAAGCTGCATAATCATTTTGCTCTGCTTCTATAAACATTAAATTCTGCCAGACCGCAAAAACTTTTTTATCGAGTGCAATGGTTTTAACATAAGCATCTTTAGCTTCTTTCAACTTTTGCAATTGATATAAGATGTCACCATAAATTGCAAATGCTTTTGCCTCTTCAGGATGTGTGGTAGTAGCAATCTTTGATAGCTCTAAAGCATGATTCATTTGAACTGAATCATATAACAATCCGAAGTATGGTGCCAATATTCTTACCTTCTGATCAATATTAATAGTGCTATTTGCAAAAGCGGTTTTTAATATTTCGTATGACTTTGTTAAATCATTTTTCTGACGATAATAATCTGCTAAAGCTAATTGTGCAAAGCCATTTTGTTCATCAATAGCAATTAATTCCTTTAGTGCCTTATATGCATCATCTTGTAAATTATTAGCCATGTATAATTCGACTAATAACATTCTATACCTAGGCTCATTAGGTTGCGAGCTAACTAATCTTTGTACCTCTTCAGCAGCTTTATCTACATTACCTAATTTTAACCAAATTTTTTCCTTCTGAATAACTATATCTTCATTAAGTCCGATCTTTTTCTCTATCTGATCATAAACTTTTATTGCATCTTTAAATTCATTTCGATAGAGCTTCATTGATGCTACATCGAATAAATAATTAACTTTCGATGGATATGCTTTTGCTAATTTTTCATAAATAATCTCAGCATCTTCAAACTTAGTTAGCTTTTCTTTTGTCTTCGCTTTTTGCAAAAGATACCATTCATTATTCGGGTCAAGTGCAACCGCTTTATCAAAAGCGACATCTGCTTGCGACCATAAGTTCTTATGACTAAATGCTAATCCCATTTCATAATAACTCGCAGCATGATTGGGGTCTATATCTAATATCTTTCTAAGATTTGAAATTGCGGCATCTTCATTTCCCTGATTTTTTTGGCTCAATGCTGTAAAGAACAAAGTATTTATTCTTTCTTTCTGATCATCACTTAACTCAATTTTTTTATCAGATTTTTTAGATTTCTTTTTTTCTTTTTCATCGTCTTGAGCATTAACAGTTGCAGTTAATAAAACGAGAAAAAGGAGTAACAAGCTTATTAGACTTGTACTCCTTTTTGAAAATATATTGTTAATGATATTAACCTTTAATTGTTGAGTAGTCACTGATGCTGTATGATCCATTACTTTTTGTTAGTTCTGCAAAATGTCCAATCATTGAATTATCTATTGAAGAACTTTCAACTTTTACATTTGTTTGTAATATACTATTTGTAATAACGGAATCAGATACTTTTGTATTGTTGCCGAGTGAAACATGCGGACCTATCTTCGAATTCTCGATATGTACATTTTCACCAATATAGCAAGGCTCAATGATCTCAGAATTAATGATTTTAGCGCTTGTAGCTACTAAATTCTCTGAGTCTTTCACATTTTCTAATACACGTTGATTAGTATAAACTGTAGCGTCTTTGTTACCACAATCTAGCCATTCTATTACTTGACCGGGTGAAAAACGCACACCTTTTTGCTTCATATTTTCTAAAGCATTTGTCAATTGATATTCCCCTTTTTCTCTAATGTTATTATCTAAAAGATACTTGATTTCGTTTCTCAAGTTGTCACCATCCTTAAAATAATAAATACCTATAATAGCTAGGTCAGAGACAAATTCTTGTGGTTTCTCAACAAAGTCAGTGATAATATTCTCGGCATTTACTTTAATGACTCCAAACTGACGTGGATCAGGTATTTGTTGTACCCAAATAATTCCGTCTTTGTCAGCATCTAATGTAAACTCAGCTCTGAATAATGTATCGGCGAAAGCCACTACGACCGGACCACTTAAACTATCTTTAGCGCAGTAGATGGCATGAGCTGTTCCTAATGCTTCGTCTTGATAATAGATACTACCTTTTGCACCAAGATTTTCTGCTATTTGCACTAAATTATCTTCAGCTTCTTTGCCAAAACGACCAATAATATATGCTATCTCTTCAACTTTTTGTCCGCAAACTTTTGTGATATCTTCTACTAATCTTTGTACAATTGACTTACCAGCAACTGGTATTAATGGTTTAGGAGTTGTTAATGTATGTGGGCGCATTCTCTTGCCCATACCTGCCATCGGAACGATTATTCTCATATCTTCGCTACTTCGTATTTGTTTTCTGCAAATATATTAATATTTAACAAATCGATAATTTATCTATTTTTAATACATGAATATACCTGTAATTAATAGATCGAAGCATGCCTTGCCAAGGTATGAGACGATTGCTTCGGCCGGACTTGATTTAAGAGCGAATATAGAGGGGCCTATACAATTAGACCCGATGCAAAGAGTATTAATTCCAACCGGATTATTCGTTGAACTACCCATCGGATATGAGGCTCAAATTAGACCTCGATCAGGATTAGCATATAAGCATGGTATTACAGTTCTAAATTCACCGGGTACCATTGATGCTGATTATAGAGGTGAAATTAAAATCTTGTTAATTAACTTATCAAACGAGCCTTTTATCATAAATGATGCAGAGCGTATTGCACAAATGATCATAGCAAAACATGAGCAAATTGAATGGCAAGTGGTTGATAAGTTAAGCGATACAGAGAGAGGTGCTGGTGGCTACGGACATACGGGTAAGTAATTATGCCTTTGCCCCTTTGAATTGCATTAATGCAAATACAGCAAATAGCACAAATACAAATGATTGAATTATTTGCTTTAGCAGGATGTTAGTGACGTAATAATCGTTCAACGATTTTGAAACGATGTACAACAATAAAGCCATGCTGATGTATAAAAATATAGTCTTCAAACTATAAGGCACTGTAAAATATTTTTGTCCAGCTATGTAAGCTACCACTGTCATCACAAAATAACAAATCAAGGTAGAATATGCTGAGCCTATATATCCTAATATAGGTATCCAAAGAATGTTTAATACAACAGTTAATATCGCTCCAATAATGGTAATGTATAATCCGTAAATAGTTTTATCAAATAGTTTGTACCATATTGATAAGTTCATATATACTCCTAAAAATAAATTTGCCATTAATAAAATAGGAACCACTTCTAATCCAGATCGGTAATTTTCACCTAATAAATAGGCAAGAATATTTAAGTGTGTACTTACACCTAAGAAAATCACAGAACAAGCTAATACAAAATAATTCATGACTTTAGCATACACTAATTTAGAATCGGCATTTTTATTGATGCTAAAGAAATATGGTTCTGCAGCCATTCTGAATGCTTGAACTGCAAGTGTCATGAAAATAGAAAGTTTATACGCTGCATTATAAATACCAATTTGAGATAATCTTTCTTCAAGGGTACCAGGCAAGAAATATTTTAATAAAATTCGATCTAGGGTTTCATTGGTCATGCCAGCTAAACCAGCAAACATTAAAGGTATTGCATACACATAAAGCGGTTTCATTTCTTTCCATATCCATGTGATTTTTACAATAATCAATTCTTGATACAAGAAAAATATAGTAGCGATACTAGCTATCAAGTTACTTAAGAGAATGTATAATACAGCATCGCTTGCTGTATAAAAAGCAAAGTCGAAAATAGGTGCTACTATTAAAAAGAAAACATTAAGCATTACATTTATGCTAATATTGGCGATTTTAATAGATGCGAATTTTAATGGGCGATTATCTAATCTAATTTTTGCAAATGGTATTGCTGCAATAGCATCGAAGGCTAATATCAAAGCAAAAATATAGAGATATTCTATTCTATATAAATTACTGGTTATACCAATACTTAAAAAATTATTGATAGGTGTTGCGAATAAAAAGATAGTAGCTGTAAATAAAATACTAGAGAACAATATGCTAGTAAAAGCTTTATTATAAATACTATAATCAGATTTGTTTTCAGTAGCAAATCTAAAGAACGTAGTTTCTAGTCCGTATAAGAAAATTATATTCAGAAAAGTTATATAAGAATATAATTCTCCAATGATTCCGTAATCTTGTTGGCTAGTTAAAACCCTTGTATGCAAAGGTACTAGAGCGTAGTTGAGCATTCTACCTAAGATGCTACTTATGCCATAATAAGCTGTTTGCGATGCAAGTTTTTTAAATGCGCTCAAATTATTTTTTTACAATAAAATTTGTGAAATTTTGTAATTCTGCTTCACTTGTTTCTACACTTTCTACCACTGCACGATCAGGTCCGTCGTTACACCACATCAAAAAATTCTGCATCATCATTTCAGTAGATTCAGCTTCAATATAAACAGATCCATCTTTTTCATTTCTCACCCAACCTGTAACCCCTAATTGATCAGCAACGGCTTTAGTACCTTGACGAAAAAACACAGCTTGCACTTTCCCTTTAACAATAATATTTAAATGTATTTTTTTCATTAAAGATTAATATTTGAAACTTCAGCTTGCGCAATTCTGTATTCGTGTAAAATATTATTAACAATTTGTTGTGCTGGTAAAACATCATGGATTAATCCTGAAATTTGTCCAATTTCTAATTCTCCTTCTACCATATCCCCTTCGAACATACCCTTCTTAGCTCTAGCTCGACCAAGTATTTCAATTAATTCATGTCGTAATGCACCACGTTGTTCTGCTTCTGCAATTTTCTGATAGAACTCATTTTTTATTAAACGTACGGGCACTACACTTTTCATTGAAAGTTGAGTTTGCCCCTCTGATATTTCTACTATTTTATTTTTGAAATTTTGATGTGCTGATGATTCTTCTGATGCTGCAAATCTAGATCCGATTTGAACCGCTTCTGCTCCTAAAACCATACATGCTAACATTGCTCTACCGGTTGCAATACCACCTGCTGCAATCAATGGTAAATCAACAGCTTCTCTAATCATCGGTATTAAACACAAAGTAGTAGTCTCTTCTTTACCGTTATGTCCGCCTGCCTCAAAACCCTCAGCCACTATCGCATCTACTCCTGCCTCTTTACATTTCAATGCAAACTTTACATTCGCGATAACATGCACTACAGTGATACCATGTTCTTTCAAATGCTTCGTCCAAGTCATCGGATTACCAGCAGAAGTAAAAACAATTTTCACTCCTTCTTCAATAATTATTTGAATGTGTTTTTCAATATCTGGGTATAGTAATGGTAAGTTAACTGCAAAAGGATTATTAGTTGCAGCCTTACATTTTTGAATATGTTCACGCAAAACATCAGGATACATAGAGCCCGCACCAATTATTCCTAAACCACCAGCATTAGACACTGCCGATGCTAATCTCCATCCAGAGCACCAAATCATGCCTGCCTGAATAATCGGATATTGGATGCCGAATAATTGAGTAATGCGATTATTATTCATGATTATTTTTTGGGTTCAAATTTAAAAGCCATGTAATATGTATGAGAGATTTCTTGTTGGCGTCTTGCTGATATAAATCTAGGCAATAACTTCACAACTCTTAATACTTCATCATCACAACCATATCCGAGACCCTTAACAATTTTAGGATTTTCAGGGTAGCCTGTTTCTCTTAAGTTAAAACTTACGATTACGGTTCCTTTGATATTATTTTCTTTAGCAATTGTTGGGTAACGTAAATTAGCTGCAACAAAATCATTGAATTCAATTGCACCACCAACAAACATTGGAGCTTGCGAAAGTGCTGCATAAAAATTTGTATCAACACCTGCTTGCTTTAAAAAATATTTTGATAATGTATCTGGTTTCGAAAATAAGACCATACCTGTTGTATAATTGTATTTGAAACTCACTTTACTACTATCATCGTAGAATGTCCAAACACCTGTTCTTTGATTATTTGCAAAAGAACCTGTCTTAATTAATTTAGCAGTTATATGATTATATCTTGCATAATATCCTACTTTAAAAGTGCTAGTTGAATCTTTAGCATCATATTCTTCAACTAAATTCTTAGTGGCTTTGTGAATAATTTTTCTTCTGTAAGGAGTTTGACTAAATACGCTTTGTACTGAAATTAAAATAAGTAATGCAAATAATAATTTTTTCATTCTTTGTAATCGTTGTTTTATGTTATTAATGTCCGGCAGAAAAATTAATTTCTGTACTATCACCTAAATTTAAACTTTGTGTTAAGCCTTTTAATGAGGCATCGTTACCCACTAATGAATCGCGTAATACAACGTCTTCTAATTGCGAGTAAGAACCAATGATTGAATTTTTTAAAATTGAATGGTCTACATAAGTGTTTTCACCGATAGAAACATTCGGACCAATAATTGAATTTTGAATTCTGCAAGAAGCAGGTATGCTAACTGGATGAATGATAATAGTATTTTCAAAAACTGGAGTATCTGTTTTATTTAATCTACTTAAGAGCATTGCATTAGTTGCAAGTAGTACTTCTTTTTTACCACAGTCATACCATTCTTCTACTTTAAAAGATTTCAATTTTAAACCTTCATTTACCATATGCATAAGCGCATCTGTTAATTGAAATTCGTTATGAGTTCTTGAATCTGTTTCTATTAAATGGTTAAGGGCGTTCATTAAAGTTTTTGCTTCTTTGATTTTATAGATACCCACCATGGCCATGTTAGATTTCGGTATATTAGGTTTCTCTACTAATCTAGTGATATAACCTTCTTCACCCATTTCTACCACACCAAAATTTCTCGGATCTTCCACTTTTTTTATACCCACTGCTGAATAGGGTAATGAAACAAATTCTTTTAGGTTCACATCAAAAATAGTATCTCCTAAAACTATTAATATTTCATCTTGATCATTAATCAATTCTTTGGCTGTCCAGATTGCATGCCCTATACCCTCTTTCTGCGCCTGTACCACAAAACTTTTCGTCAAATTAGGGTAAGTTTCAGTAACATAAGATTGAATTTTATCACCTAGGTACCCGATCACGAAAATAAATTCAGTGATGCCTACTTCAGTAATACTATCGATAATATGTCCTAAAATTGGCTTACCAGCTACAGGCACCAAAGCCTTGGGCTGTGTATGGGTATGTGGGCGTAAACGGCTACCGATACCGGCAACAGGGATGATTGCTTTCATATGGGGTGAAATTAAGGAAAAACGGACAAATATGCTAATTGGTGACTGGTAACTGGTGACTGGTAACTAGATAATTGTATTCCGTATTCCGTATTCCGTATTCCGATTCTCGATTTTTTGGGTTTCGTTACGATGAATTTATATGATTATCTAATATTCGATAATTGCTTGTACCCGTAAGGGTCGATTACATCGACCCTATTTTCATCGTGATGTAATTCAAAATTCGTGAATCGGAATACGGAATACTGACTACGGAATACGAAATTCTGAATACGAAAAAAGGGGATCCCTTTTGGAGATCCCCTTTTTCAATCAATTATTTATGATTTTATTTCGTTAACATCAACACTTTACGTAATGTAGTATTATTAGTATTTAATTCTACGTACAAAATGTTAGAGTTAATTGTTGCATTATCAATTACAACATGAATAGTATTTAAACCTTGAGTTACTGAATGTGTTTCAGTGACTAATAACTGTCCTGATATATTGAAAACTTTCACAGTAGCAATTTGATCGTTATTAGAAACAAAAGACAAATTAAATTTATCTACTGCTGGGTTCGGATAAATCTTGATTGATTTATCAAATGAGTTAAAGTTAGTATTAGAAGAATTATTTGTTTGGATCGGCGCATCAGCAACTTCGCATACAAAGTGCCCATGATCACGATTACCATTATCATAATTCTCATTTAATTTTGTTAATGCATCATTCAATTGTGTTAGAGAATGTGTAGTGATTGTACCTGAAATTCTCAAGTTTGCTTCTGATAATAAATCTGAAACTTTTACTCCATAGAAGTTTGCAAAATTGCAATACATATTAGCTAATGTATTTGATCCTGCACCAAATGATGCACTATATGAATCAAACCCTACGTTTAATGAAGCAGCAAGTAATTGTCCGGCTAAAACACTAAAGTTAGTATTAGCTGGATTTACATAAGTACCCGTAAAGCTTGAAGCTGTACCACCTGCAGGTAAGAAAGCAGTAATAGCAGCTGCTGTTGTAAAAGTTGCTTTGTTTGAACCAGCACCTATTTCTATACCATTCGGGAATGCACTTGCAAAATTTGCATGTAAGTATGCTCCAGGGTTATTTCCATTTGGAGTTGCACCCCAACCACCTTGAGTAAATGTTGTTAAAGCTTCACATGTTGATGGAGGTACAACAATTTTTACACAGTTGATAGTATCGAAATTAAATGTAGCAGAGCATCCGTTTGCATCAGACACAGTAACAGTAAGTATTGTATTATATGATATTGCATTTATTGAAGCAGTTGTAGCACCATTTGACCATGAATAAGTATATGGAACTGTACCACCAGTAGCAATAACATTTGCAGTACCTGTAGCAGCGCCACCATTACAACTTTCATCATCAGTTGTAGAACCACTTAATTGAATAGCAGTTGGTTCAGTTACTACAATTTCAGTTGTACTTGTACATCCGTTTACGTCTGTAACTGTATATGAATATGTACCTGCAGAAACTGTGAAAGTTCCTGTTCCTGTATATGGAGCAGTTCCGCCATTTGCCGATACTGTTACATCAGCAGTTCCTCCATTACATAAGATTTTTGTAGCGCTTGAATTCGAAGTTAATATGGTTGGTTCAGTCACTACGATTTCAGTTGTACTTGTACATCCGTTTGCGTCTGTAACTGTATATGAATATGTACCTGCAGAAACTGTGAAAGTTCCTGTTCCTGTATATGGAGCAGTTCCGCCATTTGCTGATACTATTACATCAGCAGTTCCTCCATTACATAAGATTTTTGTAGCGCTTGAATTCGAAGTTAATAAGGTTGGTTGTGTTATAACGATAGTTCTTTTTGAAGAAAGTCCGATTTTATCAACCACCTTTATCTCGTAAGTGCCAGCAGTTAAATTAGAAATACTAGAACTTGCTATCACATTATTAATGTAAACTGAGTAAGGAGCACCAGCACCACCACTGATATTAGCAATGCTAATAGAACCATTACTTCCGGCGAAACATGAAACGTTTGAAAATGAAGTTGTGTAAACGATCGGACAAGCAAAAATGGTATTTGAAATAACACCATTATGGTAACCTTCATTGAATTTTGTTAGAATATTATTTAGATCAGTTGCACTAAAAGTACTAGAAGAACCACCGATAAATTTATTTGCTTCAGCTAATACATCTGCAATTGTTAAATCAAAAAATGGGGCAACAGCGACTTTTAAGTCTTTAACATTAGTTGCAGAAGCACCGAATGATGTTAAAGCTCTATCCATTTCTGCATTTATCGTTGCTGCGACTAATTGTCCGGCTAAGACATTTGAATAAACACTTTTACTTGGGTTAACTAAAGTACCAGCATTTAATTTTCTTGGAGTGCTACCTTGAGGTAAAAAAGCTCTAACTGCAGCTGATGATGTTAATGTAATTTTATTTACAGAGCCAATAGTTAATCCGTTTGGGAATGCTTTCGAAAAGTTAGCCTCTAAAATAGTACCTGGATTATTACCCTTAGGATTAGATCCCCAACCACCTTGAGTATAAGTTGTAAATCCGTCACAAGAACTAACTTGAGCAGAAGTGTTGAAATAGAAAAGTGTCATTAAACTTATAATGAAGAGCACTTTAAAATTTTTGATAGATTTTGACATATTATATAAATTATTTTAATTAAACATTGGCAAGGGCTGTACCGAAACTCAAAAAAGTGGATTTAAAGAGAATATGGGCACATTTTAACTTGTTTCATTTTGAAACAAGTTCCTTAATTTGGAACATATTCCAAATTATGTACAATGTTGTTGTGGATTTTATTGAGATTTTAGCACGTTTATGCTAATCTAAAATGCTGAATTACACTCTTGGGTTGTTGTAACAATTTAGGTAATTCTTTTAATAAATACCTGTTATAAAATCAGCAATTAGTGACAATGCAATAATAGAAATGCTGTGATTATTAATCGCTACTAATAATAGTAGTTTTCAAAAAAAAATCAGCTTGTCTAGCTACTAGCTACTAGCTACTCTTATACTAATTTTTCTTACTTTAGCACTTTAAACACACAACATGAAAAGAGATACTGCAATATTTAAATTGATAGAGAAAGAAGCTCATCGTCAAGAAGAAGGAATTGAGTTAATTGCTTCAGAAAATTTTGTTTCTGAACAGGTGATGAAAGCACAAGGCTCGTGCTTAACAAATAAATATGCAGAGGGCTTACCGGGTAAGAGATATTATGGCGGATGTGAGGTCGTGGACCAAGTAGAGCAACTAGCAATTGATCGCGTGAAAAAATTATTTGGTGCATCATGGGCAAATGTTCAACCACATTCTGGTGCTCAGGCCAATGCAGCAGTAATGTTAGCGGTATTGAAGCCTGGAGATAAAATTTTAGGTTTTGATTTATCGCATGGCGGACATTTAACACATGGATCACCAGTGAATTTTTCGGGTCAATTATACAAGCCAAGTTTTTATGGTGTTGAGAAAGCAACCGGATTAATAGATTACAATAAGTTTGAAAAGATTGCAATAAAAGAAAAACCAAAATTGATTATTTGTGGTGCTTCAGCCTATTCAAGAGATTGGGATTATAAGAGAATGCGTAAGGTAGCTGATAAATTAGGCGCATTGTTATTGGCAGATATCTCACATCCATCTGGATTAATTGCACGTGGATTATTAAATGATCCGCTACCTCATTGTCATATTGTGACTACAACTACTCATAAAACATTAAGAGGTCCGCGCGGCGGATTAATTATGATGGGTAAAGATTTTGCAAACCCATGGGGATTGAAAACACCAAAGGGAGAGGTTAAAATGATGTCACAAATTTTAGATACAGCAGTATTCCCAGGTACACAAGGTGGACCGTTAGAGCACGTGATTGCTGCAAAAGCAGTAGCATTTGGAGAAGCATTATCTGAATCGTATTTTAAATATGTTTTACAAGTAAAGAAAAATGCACAAGCTATGGCAAAGGCATTTATGAAGCGCGGTTATGAAATTATTTCTGGTGGTACAGACAATCATTTAATGTTAATAGATTTACGCAATAAGAACATCACTGGTAAAGCAGCAGAAAACGCATTGGTATTAGCAGATATTACTATTAATAAAAACATGGTGCCATTTGATGACAAATCACCATTTGTAACTTCAGGTATTCGAATAGGAACAGCAGCTATAACTTCTCGTGGTATGAAAGAAAAACATATGGATAAGATTGTAGAATTAATCGATAAAGTATTGATGAATTATGAAGATGAAAAAGTAATAAAGAAGGTAAAGAAAGAAGTGAATATCTGGATGAAAGATTTCCCACTTTATAAAAAATAAATGATAAAGAAATTATTTCTATTAATCGGTATTTTGTGTGTTTATCAAATGATGTACGCACAAGATACCGATTCTTTATTTAAAGCAGCCCGTGAATTAGGTTTCAATGGTAAACGATCTGAAGCTAGAACACTTTGTCAAAAAGCATTAGTTAAAAGTCCGGATTACCACGAAATAAGAATTTTCTTAGGTCGCTTGTATTTATGGGATAATCAATATGATTCAGCGCGTTATAATTTTCAAGAGGCTATACGTAGAGATTCAAAAAATATAGATGCTTATTCAGCTTGGTGTGATGCAGAATTATGGTCTGACAATTACTCAAGAGCGATAGAATTGAGCAATCAAGCATTAGAAATAGATTCAAACAATGTTGACATCCGTCTTAAAAAAGCAAGAGCATTAAATAATTTAACTTTATATAAAGAGGCTTATAAAGAAGTAAATAAAGCTTTAATACATGATAAGAGTAATGCGAAAACTTTTGAGCTATCAGAGACCATCAAAAGAAATTTACAGAAAAATAGAATCGGATTGTTATATGATCACGATCAGTTCAATAAAGTATTTGACCCTTGGGATGCCTTAAGTTTAAGTTATACTAGAAGAACAAAAACTTTAGGATCGGTTATAGCACGATTAAATTATGCAAACAGATTTACGACGCCGGGCTATCAATTTGAAGTAGATGCATACCCTAACATTGATGAGAAAATGTACATGTATTTGAATGCAGGATATTCACAAGATGCGATATTCCCAGAATACAAATGGGGAGCCTCAATATACAGAACACTACCAAAATCATTTGAATTAGAATTAGGAGTAAGGTCTTTAGTATTTAGTACTACAACTTGGGTATATACAGCTTCATTAGGAAAATACTTGGGTAGTTTTTGGTTCAACATACGTCCGAATTTTATACCAGGAACATTAGGATCTTCAGGCTCTTTAAATTTTACGACTAGATACTATTTATCAGATGCAAATCATTATTTCACATTAATATTAGGCTCAGGTATTTCTGCTGATGAGATTAGAATACAAAGAAACGATGGCACACCAAACAGTGCGCTATTAATGTCGAATAGAGTGCGATTAAATTATCAACAGTCAATCAAGGGGAATTATATATTCAGTATTGGTGCAGGACTTGCAGAAGAGGAGACAACATTTAGTGGCTTTAGAACAAATTATAATTTCAATATTGGTTTAGAAAAATCCTTTTAATGAAAAAGTATTTTTTGTTAATTATTATACTATGTATTTTCTTAATTCCATTGTGGATGTGGTTATGGTGGTACTATACACCAAAGAGAGAGTTAAATATATTGATAGTAGATAAAACGGTAGTAAGGCAACCCGCTCAAGAACATGAATCGATTAATTGGGTTTTAAAAAATAATCAATACATAAAATCTAATGGCGAGTATTATGATATTTCGACTGACTATATGGGTTTCTATCCATTTCAAAACAAGAAATTTTACATTAATAGTTTAGAGAAAAGAGATACTGCACAAATAAAAAAATTAGCAAAGACATTAGATGCAGCGTACTTTGCTGATTGCTATGGTATATATTATAATGATTGGTATGATGGTGATGTAAGAAATCATTCAAAGATTATTTACGGAGGCATGCGTCAACAAGATATTGATTTAATGAGGGCTATAACAAAAGAAAATAAATTATTGATTTCTGAATTTAATTGTATGGCATCACCTACACCTAAATCAATAAGAGCACAATTTGAAGATTTGTATGCTATACGATGGACTGGTTGGATTGGAAGATATGTTGATGAATTAGATTCTAGCAGAAATTCAGAGTTACCAAGGTGGGCAGTTATAAATTATGATAAGGATCATAAGATAAAATGGAATTTTTCTGGACAAGGTATAATATTAGTGAATGAGTATGGTAGAGTAGAGGTATTAGAAGATAGAAGACATTTAAATGGAGTAACTCCATTAATAATTACGAATGAAGAAGAGCAAAACTCTTTAGAGTTACCAGAAAAAATAAGATATCCGTTTTGGTTCGAAATAAACTTATCATCTAGAAAGAACAATGTATTATCTGTATATAAGTTAAATACGAATTTAGTAGGTGATTCAATATTAATTGCTAATAATATATTAAAAGTTTTTCCTGCAGTAATAGAGCGAAAAATTAATAATAGTATGATGTATTATTTTGCTGGCGATTTTGCAGATAACCCTATAGATTATGATTTGGCTAAATTCAAAAAAGTAGAATGGTTGAAATACATATCTATTAATAAAGAAAACTATGGTGAGCGAGAGAGTTTCTTTTATGAATTTTATCTTCCACTTTTAACCAACATATTAAAAGAGTATGAACTTAAAATTTCCAAAGCAAAACGAGAAGAGATTCCGATTTACTTTGGGATGAAAAGATAAACTGAATCAGGAATTACTTTATTTAAGGTAAATGTTTTTTCAGCCTTTTTGTTAAATTCTTTGAATTTAGCATCAGCCATTCTTTCAGTAATCTTATCATCAGAGCTAGAAAGTTTAAACAAATCATTTATTCTAAAATATTCACCTTTAGAATAATATAAACCTCTATCTACATAATCTACAAATTCAGTTTTATTTCGTTTCAAAGGAATGAATTTTGCAGAATTAAAAAAATGTGAAGTATCTAAATTGTTTCCTACCCATGATTGTACAGAAGGCATTTTGAAATTATAATTTAAACTTAAAAAAGATAATAATGTAGGCGTAATATCTAAATGTGAAGAAACTCCTTTAAATGATGCTGAACGTTTTAACATTGGAGAATATATTATTAGGGGCACGTAGAATCTATCAATATTAGTATTTAAAGGAATTTCAGGCATACGATGGTCACCAGTAATTACAAAAATTGTATTCTTGAAATCACTTCTTTTTTTATACTCATCAATAAAGAAACGAATTGCATCATCAGCATATAAAATACATGAATATACATCTTTATAGGTATTATAAGCTTCACGGCCATCACCTTCAATTGCTAATGAGTTTAAGTGGTTCTCAAACATCTTATAATATTTATCTTGATTTAAGACTTTAAACGGACTATGAGTGCTTAAGGTAAGAATGATATCTAGTTTAGGTTTAACAGATTTTGAGCTATTTAAACTATGTTGAAAAACTTCTCTATCTCCATATCCCCACGAAAATCCCTTGTATATTTTGGGCGGCATCATTTTATAATTCTTTGGCATAGATTTTACATCTACGATTTTATCTATACCTTGATTTTTTAAAAAGATACTCATATTATCAAATGTTGCATCACCACCATGGTAGAAGTTAGTTTGATAATTATTTAGACTCATCAGTTTAATTAAACTTTGAAGTTTAGGCATAGATTCACCTATTTCTTGAAATCCATCAGGAGCAAATGGTAATGAGCCGAAAATACTAGGCAGTACAGCAAAGGTTCTACCTCCGTTACTTAAAAAATTTTCCCAATACAGTGAGTGAGTACTAAGTGAATCTAAAAAAGGAGTAAAACTACCTATTTCAGCATCTCTACCTGAATAAGATCTACCTAAGCCCTCAACAATAATAAACACAAAATTAGGGGTCGTTTTTGAATGATTAAAGTATGCACTCAAAACATTAGCAGTGGAGTCATTATGTAAAAAAGGATAATTTTCGGGGTCTAAATATTTTTCTGAAGAATTTGAATAATCATCATCATAATAAAATCCGTCGAATGCAATTGAACTTCGCTTGCCAATTTTCTCATTTATACTTTTAGTAAAGTATTGTAGTTTATTAAGTACAATTTGATATTGAATTACTTTAACATAACTTTTTGAATTAGGCTCCATGTACTTTTTAAAGAATGGAACAGATAGAACTAATGTAAAGAAAATTATTACAAGATAGGTTGGCCATTCTTTTGAAGTAAACCTGGTACTTACATAAATAAAAAATAAGAATAAAACTATTACAGAAATTATATTGGTAACACTAAGAACACCAGCAGAACCAATTGTTTGACGAATATCATCATTTGAATAATTCAAAAATTCAGCTCCTAGAGGTGCTAGTGTTTGTGAGAAATAGAAAACTAACATTAAAAAAATGACGCCCACTATAGCAACACATAAATGCATTAAAAAATTAATGACTCTGAAATCTAAAAATATGCCGAGTAAAATAAAAGGTAATGAAGTATATATATGAATATTTAAAAAGAAAAGAATATCAAAACGAATAAACTGAAATGTTGATATATTAATTTCTAAGAGTTCTTTATTATTAAAAAAAATAAGTAAAAACTCTATTATTCTAATAAATAAAAAAATAATCAACATAGCTATACTAATGCCAATATAATTTTGAATACTTATTATAAGTCTATTTAAAAAATAAGGATATTTTTCGTTTACTTTCATTATTTCGATTTTTTAGCAAAACCTTGTCTTGTCATATCACCCCATGATTTTTTACCAGTTAAAAAGTCAAAGTTGCCTTTTATAGACCACCATAAATTTAGTGGATGGTAAAATACTGGTTCTATTATTGCAACCCATAGCAGTTTTAGAATATCTCGTTTATTTCTATACTGATGATAAGAAAGCTCTTCGTATAAAATAGCAAAAGCTGATAAGGCATAAGAGAATGCGAACACGGCTGCAAGGAGTGCGAAAAAATAATTCGGATTTATGTATCCTAAGAATGCAAGTAGAGCTGCAGAGAATATACCTGTAAATTCTATAAGAGGTGCGAACCATTCAAATAATAACCAATAAGGATAACTAAGCATTCCTAATAAACCGTATTTCGGATTCATAAAAATACCTCTATGAGCAAGCATCGTTTCAATAGTTCCTCGCATCCAGCGATTTCTTTGTCGACCCAAAACTTTTGTGGTCGATGGAGCTTCTGTCCAGCATAATGGATCTGGCACATAAACAACCTTATAAGGTTTATTATGTTCAGACATATACCTTCTCATTCGCACTACCAACTCCATATCTTCACCCACAGTTTCATGGTTATAACCACCACAGGAAATTACGATTTTGCGATCAAATAAACCTAATGCACCCGAAACCAATAATAATCCGTTTAACCTACTCCATGCCATTCTGCCTACTAAAAAGGCTCTAAAATATTCTAGAACTTGAACTTTGGGTAAGAATTGTTTAGGTAGATGAACTTTAATAATTCTTCCGTGCTCAACTTCACATGAATTAGCAATTCTAATTACACCACCTGCTGCTATTACTTGTACTTTCTCTTCTAAGAATGGCTTTACCATTTTTAAAAGTGATTCACTGTGTAAGACACAATCAACATCAATGCATGCAATAATATCTTTTTGAGATATATTTATCCCTGCGTTTAATGCATCTGCTTTGCCACCATTTAATTTATCGACTACAGTCAATTTATTAAACGATTTATTTCTTGATTTATAAACTGCAACAATTTCTTTTGAATCTAATTTATAATCTATCGCAAAATCGACTTTTACTAAATCGAAATTTGCAATCATTTTTTGCAATGAATTATCTTTACTCCCATCATTCACTACAATTACTTCAAAATTATTATAGTACAAAGAGAGTAATGAACGAATATTTTCTACTATAGTGTTTTCTTCGTTATAAGCGGGTGCAATAATTGAAATACTTGGTGCAATAGGTGACGATAAAATAGCATTATAATCAACAAAAGAATTTTTATTCTTGTAGTAAATCATTTCATAAGCCGATAATATACCAAGCAATACATAAGAAAAGCATACGGCCATTGCATAGTAAAATATAGCGGTGCTTATAAAATTGCTGAATAAATCTAAAAATAAACCCATTATCTTAAACTTAGGTGCTCGTCTAAACTATGCTTAATAACTATATACTCTAGTGTTTCATTTGAAGCATGAATTAATCGTTCTTTTAATATATCTACTCCATTTATACCAATATTCTTTATAGCATAAGCAGATTGTAGAGCTATGTCTCTATTATCAATTTTAAGCTGATTGATTAAGAAAGCAATTGATTCTTCAGATCCTATTTTACTCACCGCATCAATAACCGCTTGTTTAGTATAATAACTATTCGTAGAGTTGAAAATATCTATCAATTTTTCTTCAGCACTAAATGACTCTAAAGTGCCTAGAGTTTTTATTGCTTGATTTAATACATCTTCATGATTAGTATCTAGTAACTGCATGATTTCATCTTCAGCACCTAATTGGTGGTAATACTCAATCATAATTAATGAAAAGATTACTATACTCGCTTGATTAGATTTCAACCAGATCTTAAATTCTGGTATTACTAATTCTGATGAAGTAATGATAGCTTCTAATAAATTTATCATTTGCCATCTGGTAAGTTCTTTATCGATGTCTAATAATGCAAAAGGATTTTCTTTATCAAGCTTTAACAAAGCAATACCTGCTTCGAGTCTAAGTGTCGGATTAATATGATTTAAAGATAACTTTATTCTAGGTGCGGCATCAGTAATTTCCATCTGTGCTAGTTCTCTGATCTTGGCAGATCTGATCGTCCAGTTATCATACTTCAATTTTTTTATGGCATTTTTTTCAAATCCCAAATCAATATATAACTGTTTCAATATATTAGAAGCATCACCTTTAAATTGTTTATGTAATTCTAATATTTCTGATCTTAATAATCTCGAGTAAAAAGGCGAGGTTAAATTTATTTTTTTAAACTCAGTACGAATCTCACTTTTTCTTAATGTTGAATCAGTATCGTTAACATCCAAATAAATATATTCAGTTAATAGTTCTTGTAAATCTTGATAGACTATAGCTTTTCTTTTTTTATAAGAAGCGACTACATTTCTATTTCCAAAAATAAATATCGAAATACCTACAAAAAACATTAAACAAACAAGTACAAACCAATAGCAAAACCTAATGATAACATCATTATTATTAAACCCAGATTTTATATAGCTTGAAATAGAATTAACTTCTGTTGTACTCTCATTTAGTTGTGGCTTATTTTTACTTTGAGTAAAACTTTCTGAAGGAATAATTACAGCAGTATCAACTGTATCATTTTGAGCAATACTAATTCTAGTGCAGAGTAAAACTCCCATCAATAAAAGTAATATTGAACGAATTATTTTAATCATGCTTTGAGTAAGCGTTTAACTCGAACTGATAATTCTGTCGGACTAAATGGTTTGGTAATATAATCATCGGCACCTATAGCAAAACCATCAAGCACTGCATTTTCAGCACCTACAGCTGATAAAATTATTATTGGGGTAGTCCATTTATTTTTATTCTTTACAAAATCAACAATTTCTAATCCATTGTTAAAAGGCAACATCACATCAGTTATTATTAAATCAAATCGATTTTCGTGTAAAAGATCTAATGCTTTTCTACCATCCTCTGCAACCGTAACATCATAACCATCTTTGTTAAGCCTAAACTTTAGTGCTTTTAACATTAATGGTTCATCTTCTATAACTAGTACTTTCATTCGTGTTGGCGTCTAAGCTTAATTGATGTTGTATGTTTGAATATTTAAGCGATATTTTTCAATGCATGTTGTAATTCTCTCACCACAGTAATAAATGCAGGTTCCATTTTGTTAAGTAATATTTCAACTTCTGAATCAATATTTCCTTGTTTACATTTTTTTTCAATCAAAGCCGCATCGTTAGAGAGAGTCTCTAGACCCATGAACAGAAATGTTGCTTTTGATTTATGTGCAAAAGATTGCATGCCTTCAAAATCTTTATTTAATTTCAATTTTCTAAAATCATGTATGTAATTAGGTACATTTATTAAAAATGTATGAATCATTTCCTTAATAAATTCATCATCTCCATCTGATAATTCTTTGAGGTAGTCTAAGTTGATATATTTGTATTGATTTCTCATTTGATTAAATTAATACTTAAAGATAAAAAATTACTCATAACAACCCATGCTAGTTAAGTCAGCTCGTATAATACCATCAGCATCAATCGCTACTTCTGCAGGTATATTTAATTTTGGTACAGTCATTTTCAAAGGTGAATTAGATTTCAATCTGTAGTTTTCTGTAAAATTATTACTCAAACTTAAACTCGGATCTGAGAATTGGGGATTCAAATTTTTTAGATTCGTACTAGACCAATTTTGTTTAGTTTTTAACATATTGTATTCAGTAATTACTACAGCGGGTGTAGTGTGTTTCGAGTCTATAAAATATTCTTCATCACCTGTACCTGTTACTATGTTATTTTTAAAATTCACTATTAGATTATTACCGACAGGTATGTTATTTACTTTTACATAATCTGTGAATGCGACAGCCGGACTTTCTCTATTCATATCAAAATTTGTTAGAGCAATAGTGTTATGAATAAATTCATATTGACCACCAAATTGAGTTAGTACACCATATTGACCACAAGCAAAAATTAAATTATTATATGCTCTCAAACTACCAGCTATGCCAAAGATGCCGGTCACTTGTGAATACTTAATTATAGAGTTCGTGATTTTAAGTTCAGGAGTAATACCATATAAGGGAAGTGTGCCTATAATAACACCGAAAACAGAACCTTTAATACAAGCATAATTAATTAAATTATTTACACTCCCTGGTAAAAATTGAATACCACTCCATTGCCCAGGCTCATTGTAATATTGTATTTCTCTTCTATCACCTTGAAAGGTTACTGAATCATTTTTGGTACCATTAACTTCTAGAGTACCTTTCGCTAAAATGATTGCATCTTTATGTAAATATATTTTACATCCTGGGTCTATTGTTAATTTACTTAATGTATCGATTAAGATTCCACCAAAAATTACATAAGGTTTATCATTCGTAAAACGGATGTTACCTGTTAAAACAGAGTCTCTGTAGAAGTTAGCATTCTGCCCATAAGCTACGACATCTACTTTCTGTCTGTTACCATTGGTTTCAAACATTATTGAATCAGAAATCAGGAAAGGTAAGTTGGCAGCAGAGGGATTTATTGTTACTTCAATAAATGCGAAGATTGAATCATTTGCAGGTATTTCAATATCACGAATATGATTGCTAGCAATACCATCCACATTCAATCGATAATTTGCGAAAGCAGTTTGTTCAACTAAATCAATTTTTGAAATATTGACTGCATTGTTTGCACGATTATAAATTTTAATACGCTTAGTAGTAGTACCAATTGTTGTAAAAACTGTATCAAAAAAAACCGTATCAGTAGAGAACTGAAGATTTGCAGAAGGGTCGTCTGTAATTTGAAGTTCTTTTCTACAAGAACCAAATACGATAGAAGCGACAAAAATTAAAATAAGAAAACGGTAAGTCATGCTTGGTAAAGATACAAATTAGAATTAATGCTATTTTAGGACAAAACAAATACTATAATAAGGTACTTATTTAAAAAATATTTTCAAAGTTTTTTATTCTGCTTTATATAAAATAACTACATGTAATTTTTGTGTATTATATTTTTACATAAAATTAACACTAAAAAAACCAATAAAAACAGATTTGTTACTGATTATCAAAGAAATAATTAAGCAATTGTAGTCATAAGTTATTTTTTTTCTCAGTATATTCATGGTTCAAGCAATAAAAACTTAAAATCAAATTATGATGAAACAACTTTTACAAAAGAGTAAAACAGGGCGGATGCTACTGTTTTTATTCGGTGTGATTATCATCACAATGAATGCAACACAAACAAATGCACAAATTGTGGTTGATTTCAATGGAGCATTTCCGCCTCCAGGTCCACCGGTAGTCAGTAACCCTATTGGTACAGGCTCATCAGATGCGCCAGGCTTAGTGAAATGGTACAGAGGTGATACCGTAGTAGTAACTGACTTCGGTAATGCTGGTATTAACCCTGGTCGAGGTGGTACTGGTTTTGCAGCAAGTTTTAACTCTTACGACATTTTAAGTGGAGGTAAAGCTGATTTAATTATCAACGATGTAAATTTATCTACAGGTTATGCACCATCTGCGGTGTTGAAATTCTGGGTTATAAACACGAGTGGTACTGACGTGATCAAAGTATTTGCTAGAAACGGTACTGACCCTTGGGTACAAGTAGGTGCTGCTTCATATGGTGTATTCGCTGCTTTCACAGAAGTGAGCATCGGATTACAAGCATTTACTGGTGGTTCAAACACAGCAGTTGATATTAGATTTGAAGCAACATCTGACTATGGTGCAACGAATATTGGTTTAGATGATATCTCTATCAATCCGCCTTCACCTATGTCTTATGTTTCATCTACTACTACTCAAAAATTGAACGATAGAGAAATATTTAGACCTCTACCGAATCAAGAAATTATTCGTATGCAAATTAATACTACTGGTACTTTAAGTCCGGTAGTTGCTAATACTTTTCATTTAAGCACAAGTGGAACTAATAATCTTGCAAACATTTCGAATGCAAAATTATGGTACACAGGTTCATTAAATACATTCAATTTTAAAACAGCTACACCAGTAGGTAACGTTGTTGCTTCACCTAGTGGTAGTTTTACAATAACAGGTGTTACTCAGCAATTAGCTGAAGGGCAGAATTTTTTCTTTTTATCATATGATGTTGCTACATCTGCAACAGCTAATGATTCAGCAGATGCTACACTTGACTCAATTAAAATTGGTACTACGAATTATGTGCCATCAGTGGGTAACCCTGCAGGTAGAAGAATTATCAGACCCGCAACAACATTTTATAAAAATTCAGGTATTGCAACTTCTGCAAGTGGTAGAGCACCATCTACGAGTGTAAAATTCAATAGATCGATTAGTATATACCCTGCTGCTGAATACCCAGATTTAAAAGCAGGAACTGAGATTACAACAGCAGGATTCGAGATTGCATCATTAGGTGCAAATCAAGCTGCTGTAACTGGAACAATGAAAATTTACATGGTAAATACTACTGACGCTTCTTACTTAAAATCTGCTGTATTTACAACAGCGATTGTAGGTATGAAAAAAGTATACGATGGCCCTGTAACTATTAACCCAGAGACAGGTTCATTAGATGTTCGATTAGATTCAACACTACTATACACAGGAGGAAATATTTATTTTGCTTATGATTGGGAAATCACAAGTGCTGTAAGTACTGGTGCTACATATTTCTGTAATAATGCTACAGTTGGTGGTGCAAGTGGAAATAGATCAAGTACTTCTTCGAGTGCTGCACCTTCTTCAACATTAGGAACATCTGGATTTAGACCTTCTGTGAAATTTGGTTCGACAGCAATTGCAAATGATGCAGCTGTTACTTCATTATTCACATATACTGAGATGGCTAACCCAGCAGCCAACCAACATCAGGTAAGAGCGATTGTAAAAAATAATGGTTTCAATCCATTAACTAGTTACAATGTTAACTTAACTGTAGCTGGCGCAAATACTTATTCAAATACTAAACAAGTAAATTTATTATTTGGCGAGTCGGCAACAGTGACATTTGATGCATATAGTAATTCTACTAACGGTGTAAATACTGTAAAAGTAAAAGTAGGTGCTGATGGTAATTCATCTAATGACTCTATTCAAGCTTCACAAAATGTTACAGCTAGTAGATTCAGTTATGCAACGAATACTGCATCGACCGGACAATTAGGATATAATACAGGTGGTGGATTATTATTAACAAAATACAAAGCAGTAGGTGCATGGTTAGTAGATAGTGTTCGTATATCGATTGCTAACAACCCAGCGACAGCTACTAAAAAAGTATTTGCAGTTGTATTGAATTCTGAAGGTACAATTATTGCAAAATCAGATACTGTTACCTTAGCAGTAGGTGATTTAAATACTTTCAAAACATTCGCAATTACAGCTCCTAGAACTGTTTCAAACGAAGACTTCTATGTAGGTTTATCTCAAGTTGCAAATGCAGCTGGATATTTCCCATTAGGAACTCAAACAGAATCACCTGGCAGACCAGGTGCATATTATACTGCAGCATCATCTGGTGCAGGTATCGCAGAAGCAAGTACATTTGGCAGATTCCCTATCGATGCATATGTTAGTGCAGCCGGACCAGCTCCAACTGTAAGCTTGGGTGCTGACAGAACTATTTGCGCAGGTGACTCAGTAACATTAGATGCTGGTAACCCAGGTATGACCTATTTATGGAGTACTGGTGCTACTACTCAAACGGTTGTTGCAAAAACTGCAGGTGCTTATTCAGTTACTGTTCGTAACGCACAAGGTAACCCTACAAGAGATACTGTAAATGTTGCAGTAAATCAATTCGTAGCTGCTAGTGTAGATATTTCTCAATCTCCATCAGGTATTGTTTGTGCTGGCTTACCAGTAACATTCACTGCTACTCCAACAAATGGTGGTACTACACCTACATATGTATGGGTGAAAAACGGTACAGTAGTAGCTGGTGAAACAGGTGCAACTTATACTTCTTCATCATTAGCAAATAATGATGTTATTTCAGCTATCATGACTTCTAGCTTATTATGTAAGACAGGAAGTCCGGATACTTCTAACACCATCACAATGCAAGTATCTGCAGGTGCTGCAGCTGTATCAGTAACAGCAGCTCCTACGACTACTGCACCATATTGTGCTGGTTCAGCGTTATCATTTACAGCTACACCAAGTAATGGTGGTGCTGCTCCTAAATACAAGTGGTATGTAAACAATGTATTATCAGCAAATGACTCTACAGCAAACTTTACTGCTGCTAACTTAAGTAATAATGATACTGTGAAAGTTGAATTACTTTCTAACTCATTATGTATTTTAGGTAGCAACACTGCTATGTTTAAATACGGTGTTACTATTTCTCCAAACTTACCAGTAAGTGTGAGTGTTGTTGCTGATAAAGATTCTATCTGCGGCGGACAAACAATTACATTTACAGCTACTCCTACAAATGGTGGTGGAAGTCCGGCTTACAAATGGTACAGAAACGGTGTATTATTATCTGGCCAAACAAGTGCAACATTAGCAACTTCATTAGTTGAAAATAATGATACAATTACTTGTGAGTTGACTTCGAGCGAGATTTGCCAATCAGGCGGACCAGCGATGTCGAATGCATATATTACTAAAGTAAATCCTTTACCAAATTCAAACTTTAGCAATGCAAATACGAACCGTACTGTGAATTTCACAAGTACTTCTACGAATGCATTAACATATGCTTGGAACTTCGGTGACGGTAATACTTCTACATCACCAAACCCAACAAATACATATAGTGCTGATGGAAGTTTTAATGTTACCTTAATTACAAGCAACACTTGTGGTAGCGATACTATTATTAAAGGAGTTACTGTTACAACTTTGGATGCAAACGTTACTGGTATCACAGCTCCAGTAAGTGGTTGTAATTTAACTGCAACTTCACAAGTAAGAATTCGTGTTAGAAATAACAGAGGTATTGCATTAACTGACGTACCAGTTTCATATCAAATAAATGGTGGTACGATTGTGAACGAAATTATACCAACGATTGGTGCAGGCGGACTTACAATCTATACATTTACAACAACTGCTGATTTATCTGCGGATGGTGCGTATAATGTTACTGGATGGGCTTCGTTACCAAATGATTTCAACACTAGCAATGACACATTTAAAGTTGCAGTGTTTAATCAATCACCTGCTGATGCTTTATTTATATCAGAAGTAATTGGTGGTGACCTAATTCTAAATAACGTTACTGACGAAGGCTTAGCAGCAACAACTTATGCTTGGAACTTCGGCGACGGATTTACTTCAGCTGATAAAAATCCTACTCATACTTATGCAGCAGCTGGTACTTATACTGTATCATTAATTGCTGTAAATTCATGTGGTAGTGATTCAATGAAGACAACTGTTACTGTTACAGCTGTTGGTATCAACAATACTGTTAACGCTAAAAACGTAATGGTTTATCCGAACCCTAACAACGGTAAATTCAATGTTGACTTCCAGTTAGATTTACGTGATAATGTTACTGTGAAAATTGTTAACCTAAACGGACAAACAGTTTATAGCAACAACATCGGTAATACTTCTGCTGAAAACTTAAGCATCGACTTAAGCGAATTAGCAGCTGGTGTTTATACATTAAAAGTGGAAGGTGTAAATACACAAATCACTAAAAAGATTAGCGTTCTTAAATAAGCGTTAAACTAAACCAAAGAGGAGCCCTCCGAAATATATTTTCGGGGGGCTTTTTTATTTTTATCTTTATGCTATGCGTCGCATAAAAGTCAAAACCCTAGTCAACGGATACGATATCATAGATCATGCTATTGTTATACTCGATGATAACAATCGTTACCTCAATCATTTTCGTGCCGATGTTTACGATGGTGACATCGATGAATACTCAGGCGCCTATGCCTGTCCGGGTTTTATCAACACCCATTGCCACCTCGAACTCTCTCATTTAAAAAATAAAATTGTAGAGAAAAACGGATTGGTTGATTTTATTCTTTCTGTACAAAAATTTAGAAATACCAGCGTCGAAGAAATTCAAGATGCAATTGAAAATGCTGAAGCGGAAATGATCAAAAATGGCATCGTAGCTGTTGGCGATATTTCGAATACCAATAATAGCTTTCACCAAAAATCAAAAAGTAATTTATACTATCATACTTTTCTAGAAGCATTTAGTTTCTTACCAGAGCGAGCTGATGCTGCAATGCAACAAATGCAAAGCCTTAAAGCCGAAGCCGAGGCTATGAATATAAAGGCAAGTATCACTGCTCATGCCCCCTACTCTGTCTCGCAAAAATTATTTAATAATATTTCGGATGTTGGCGAAACCCTATATTCTCTGCACCATTTAGAAGCACAAGCCGAGATAGATTTTTTAGAAAACAAGCAAGGTGATTTCTTAAAACTATACGATACCTTTAATATCAATATCGATTTCTTTAAAGAAAATAAAAATGCAACTGTTTATTGGTTGAATCAATTTAATGTTCAAAAATTAATTTTAGTACATAATACTTTTATGAACGATGAGGCCTATGCACTCATCACTCAAGCTATTGATTCTACTTATTTTTGCTTATGTGCGAATGCTAATTTATATATTGAAAATCGATTACCTGATATTCCATCTCTTATGCATAAAACGAAAAATATTTGCATCGGCACTGATAGTTTAGCATCGAATCATTCGCTAGATATTGCTATGGAGATTAAAACCATACATCAACATTTTAAAGAAATTCCTATTGAATTTTTATTGCAAGCTGCTACTATAAAAGGTGCAGAAGCATTGAATTTAGATGGCTTCGGAGTATTCTCAAAAGGCTCTGTAGTTAATTTCATAGAAATATAAATCATCCGTTTTTCTTCGCAACCGCAGTACTTGCAACTAATACTTTTTTAGCTCCTGCTGCAATTAATAGTTCAGCACTCGACTCAATAGTTGCACCAGTTGTTACTACATCATCTATCAATAAAATTGTTTTTTCTTTTATTTTCTCCGGATGTTTCAACACAAAAACTCCCTTCATATTTTCATACCGTTGATACCTTGATTTGCGAGTTTGCGATTCAGTATCTGCAATACGTTGTAAAGTTTTTAAATCTATTTTAGCCTCAAAAATTTCTGCATAACCTTCTGCTAATAATGCCGCTTGATTATATCCGCGTTCTTTGTATTTCTTCGGATGTAAAGGTATCGGCATCACCAAATCGATGTCCTTAAAATCTTCACAGTCTAGTAATTGAGATGCATGCATTCGTCCCATGAGCTTTCCTAAACTCTCGTGATTTCTATATTTCAATTCATGTAAGATTTTTTGTACGCCTGATTTTTTTCTGAAGTATAAATAAGATGAGGCTGCTGAAATATGCACCCTTCCGAAGAATAATTTAAAAGTATACTTTTCAGAATGTTCTTCCCAATCGTTGGTATAGGGCAAGGTCATTCGACAAGCTACACAAATTAATTTTTCTGAATGATATAAATGATTTCCGCAAGCATTACATAAGCTCGGGAAAAGAAGTTCAAAGAAATTTCTGATATGCGAATATAAAACTTGTAACATCCTACAAATTTCAATACTCAAGTTTGCAGACACAACTGCAAGAATGCAACTATTTTTCTTTGATGGCTAACTGTCCGCAGGCTGCGTCAATATCTTTACCTCTCGACCTACGCACATTGGTAATCACTCCGTTTTTGCGTAAGAACTCAGCAAAAGCTTCTACCTTGTCAACTTTGGCATTGAGGTAATCGGCCATGGCAATCGGATTGTATTCTATGATGTTTACTTTACAAGGAATGTGTTTTGTGAAAGCAAGCAATTCGCGTGCATCTTGAATTTCATCATTCACTCCGTTGAAAATAATGTATTCATAAGTGACTTCGTTTTCTGTTTTTTCGTAATAATATTTCAGCGCTTCTGCTAAAGCATCAAGTGTGTTGCTCTCGTTGATCGGCATAATTTCATTACGCTTTTCATCGTTAGCCGCATGCAATGAAAGTGCTAAGTTAAACTTCACTTCATCATCACCTAATTTCTTAATCATCTTCGCAATACCAGCAGTCGAAACTGTGATACGTTTATACGACATATTCAATCCGTCTTCAGCTGTAATACGATCAATTGATTTCAACACATTCGCATAATTCAATAACGGCTCGCCCATGCCCATGTACACAATGTTTGTGAGAGGGATGTTATAATTTTGCATCGCCTGCTGATTAATCAAAACGACTTGATCATAAATTTCATCAGCATTCAAATTACGTTTACGATCCATATAACCCGTTGCGCAAAACTTACAAGTTAAGCTACAGCCAACTTGCGAAGAAACACAAGCAGTCATACGTTCAGTTGTTGGAATTAGAACACCTTCCACAATATTATGATCGAATAATTCGAAGGCATCTTTAATAGTTCCGTCTTTACTTTTTTGAGCTTTCATCACCTTCACCGCATTGATGGCAAATTGCTCATCGAGCTTTTTACGAAGGTCTTTCGAAAGATTGGTCATCTCTTCAAAAGAGCGCGCACTCTTCATCCACAGCCATTCATAGACTTGCTTCGCACGAAACTTCTGCTCGCCAAGGGCGATGAAAGCTTCTTGAAGTTGCGGTAATGATAGGGCGCGGATGTCGGATTTCATTGCACAAAGTTAACAAAATTTGATTAGGTAATTTTCTTGCACCCGTAAGGGTCGATTTCATCGACCCGTCTAAAGGCTAGTGCTAGTGTCTAGTGATTAGTGATTAATCACTAGGCACTAGCACTAGCCTGTTAGCCTAATAGCCTACTAACTTACTAGTTTTGCTCTTCCGAAGAAATCTCCTCTTCATCACCCCTCGTCTCTATCCAAAAGTTATTATAGCCTAATCCTACCGAAATTTTAATCATCTGCTGTTGCAGCATTTCTAAAATCGCTAAGAAAGAATAAACGAGTTGTACTCTGTCTTTGGATGTGAGCATGACTGATTCGAAGTCGATGCGTTCGTTGGTGAGAAGCAAATCAGCAAGGTGCTTTTTCTGCTCTTCAATGGTATATGGATATTGAATAACGGTGTGTCGAACTTCTTCAGGTTGATGTTGGTAGCGGTTCAATACACGTTGATAAACGGTCAGTAATTTATATAGATCAAGCGTTTGCAATTCATCTTCTTGTGTTGCACTTTCGCGAACCGCCAAAAGATCTTGTTTAATGAAACCACGCGCAAATTGCTTATTGCGTTCTTCCAACATCACTTCCATTTCAGCTGAAGCTTCTTTGAATCGCTTATACTCTAATAATTTTTGAACTAGGTCTTTACGAGGGTCAACTTCATTACCTTGCTCATCAATTTCAGGGCGAGGTAATAACATACGAGCTTTGATTTGCATCAAGCGTGCCGCTACGAGAATAAATTCGGATGCCAACTCTATATTAAGCGAAGTCATCTGTTCAATATACTCTAAGAAATCTTTGGTAATCTTCGCAATCGGAATATCATAAATATCGAGCTCATCACGCTCGATAAAGAACAATAATAGGTCAAACGGACCTTCAAATTGTGGGAGTTTAATTTCGAATTTCTCTTGAAACCAATTCATGGTACCAAAGATATAAAATCTTTGGTAGTATGCTAGTATGTTAGTATGCTAGTATGCTAGTGCCAGTGGGTAGTTTATAATGGGTAGCGGGGTGCAACATGATACTTTCAATTGGCGCTAACCGTAAGGGGCGATATTATCATCGTGACGTATTTCAAAATTTAGGCATCGGAATACTGAATACGGAATACTGAATACGTTCCCAAGTAACACTCCAATTACAATCCCCCAATCCCGCCAATAAACCCTTATCTTCTCTCTATGAGAAACACCTACATCCTTTGCCTAATTGTGCTGTTTATGAGCATTGAGGCTTTCGCGCAGAAAAATTTCAAGAATCATTTTTCTGTAAATGCCATCATCCAAAAAGAGATTCAGAAAATAGATTCTCAATTTTATACAAATTATCAAGCCCTCAAATCGGCTGCAAATCCGATGACGCAAACCAATTATTATTGGAACGATTCTTCGTTAAGCTGGGTGCTATCTCAAAATATTTATTACATGTACACTCCAACTGGTAAAATTGCAAGAACTCAATATGTTGATGCAAATGCTGTGATGAACTATGAATATATTTATGAGTATGATCTACAAGACAGAGTTTCTGCGATGATCGTTCGCTCAAAATACAATCCGAATAACGTTATCATGAACGTCGCTCGAGAAGAGAATACGTATGATACTCAAAATAGAATTGTTCTTCGATTGATCAAAAATTGGGATGCACAAACTAGTAGCTGGATCGAAGATCAACGTGCAGTAATAGTTTATGATGCGAATAATTATACACAAGAATATAGAATCGATGAAAAGATTTCAGGCATATGGATCACCCAATATGGCTATAAAACAAATACTACCTTTCAAAATAATTTATTAACCCGCATCGTGTTTGAAGGCTATAATCCGCAGCAATCTCGCTACGATACTACCTATCAATATTTATATGAATACCAAAATAATTTAGCGACAGCGCGCCAATACCAATCGTACGATTTACAAAGCAGTCAATTCTATAATGTTGAACGACATGAATTATCATATAATGCAAACAACCAAGTTAATTCGTTCGTAGAATATTCATATGACGGAACTCAATTTGTCGCTTCCGCAAAAATCGATAGCATCACTTGGCATAGTTATTCTAACGATTTGTTTTTCGATAATTACACAAACGAATATCAATCGTATGTGAGAAAATTATACGATCAGTCTATTAATCAATTTGTAAATTTTGAAAAATATTTCAGAACGAAAGTCGATACCAATGGTTCTATAATTGATACTTACTCAACTTGGGATAGCTCACTATTTGTACTTTCAGAATCGCAATCATTAACTTTCGATACACATAAAAATAAACAACTAAACATCATGCATCGTTATGTGCTCGGTGTTCAATATATTGATTATGCAAATCGATACACAAATTCGTATAATGCAAATGGCGACTTAACACAATTCATTCTTGAAGTCTACGATACTCGCATAAATGATTACCGCAATGCCATCAAAGTAGTGTACAGCAATTTCACTGGCATTAATACAAATGAAAAAAACAACATCTTCAGCCTCTACCCTAACCCATCATCTGGCGAATTCTTTATCAAATTCAACAGCAAAAAATCGAACATAAAAATCTATGATTCATTAGGTAGAATTATTAGAAATATTTCTTCGGATGTTAACATCGAGAGAATCAGTCTCTCTGAGCAAGGTATGTACTTCGTGGAAGTAAATGGAGTTGTTGAGAAGATTATCGTTAAATAATCATTGCAATAATATCTGATAGCGCTAACTGTAGGGGGCGATTCCATCGCCCCGTTATATTTAGGTGGGGCGATGGAATCGCCCCCTACGGGTACAAGTAATTAACTAACTAGTTCCGGCAAATTCGCCATAGAACGCACCGTCGCAACAATCGCCTGAGCATCATACTCACACTCACGCCAGAGTTCCTTCTGTTCTCCGTGTTCTATGTATTTATCAGGTATTCCTAAGCGTGTGACCTGTGCATGATATCCGTTATCTGCCATAAACTCTAAGACAGCAGAACCGACTCCTCCGGGCAAACATCCGTCTTCGACAGTTATAATTTTTTTATAATTTGAGAATACTTCGTGAAGTAATAATGAATCGAGTGGTTTTGCAAAACGTAAATCGTAATGCGCAGGATTCAAGCCTTCTTTGCGTAATTCTTGACATGCTTCGATGGCGAAATTGCCGACAGTACCTAATGTTAAAATAGCTACTTCTTCTCCATCACAAATCTTGCGTCCTTTGCCCACTGGTATTGCTTCGAAAGGAGTTTTCCAATTCACCATCACACCGTTGCCGCGAGGGTAACGAATGCTGAACGGACCCATATTATCTTGCGAGGCAGTATACATTAAATTTCGTAATTCTTGCTCATTCATTGGTGCCGAAACAATCATGTTCGGTATGCATCTGAAGTAAGCGATATCGTATGCTCCGTGGTGGGTCGGACCATCAGCTCCAGCTAGGCCGGCGCGGTCTAAACAAAATACCACGTTCAATTTTTGTAATGCTACATCATGCAATACTTGATCGTATGCGCGTTGCATAAACGATGAATAAATATTGCAAAAAGGTATCATGCCTTGCGTCGCTAATCCGGCTGAAAATGTCACCGCATGTTGCTCTGCAATACCCACATCGAAAGCACGATTGGGCATCGCCTTCATCATGATGTTCAATGAACATCCGCTCGGCATCGCAGGTGTAACACCCATTATTTTATTATTCTTTTCAGCTAACTCGACCATCGTATGTCCGAAAACATCTTGATACTTTGGCGGCTGCGGAACATCCGAAGTAGATTTTTTTATCTCACCAGTGATCTTATCGAACAATCCTGGCGCATGCCATTTAGTTTGATCTTTTTCTGCAAGCTCATAACCTTTTCCTTTAACGGTTAGGCAATGTAAAATCTTGGGGCCAGGGATATCTTTTAGATCTTCTAAAACTTTCACAAGGTGATTGATGTCGTGGCCGTCGACCGGACCAAAATATCTGAATTTTAGAGATTCGAATAAGTTAGAATTTTTAAGGATGGTACCTTTCACACCCTTCTCAATTTTCTTAACGATTTCTTGGGCGTTCGGTCCGAACTTGCTGATACCACCTAAGATTTTCCAAATATCGTCGCGCATACGATTATAAGTATGCGAAGTAGTAATGTCTGTTAAATATTCTTTAAGCGCGCCAACATTAGGGTCGATCGACATACAGTTGTCGTTCAAAATCACCAATAGGTTGGCGTTCTCAACACCTGCATGGTTCATGGCTTCGAAGGCCATACCGGCAGTCATTGCACCATCACCAATTACGGCGATGTGCTGACGGGTCGGTTCGTTTTTGTATCTGGATGCTACCGCCATTCCGAGTGCAGCAGATATTGAAGTAGAACTGTGCCCTACGCCAAAAGTATCATACTCACTCTCTGACCTCTTCGGGAAACCACTGATGCCTTTATAGATTCTGTTGGTATGAAACACATCGCGACGACCGGTTAAGATTTTATGTCCGTATGCCTGATGCCCCACATCCCACACCAATTGATCATCGGGTGTATTGAAAACGTAATGCAAAGCAACACTTAATTCAACCACACCAAGGCTTGCGCCGAAGTGCCCACCATTGACAGAAACCATATCAATAATAAATTGACGCAATTCGTCAGCTACTTGTTTTAATTGGGTAGCGGGCAGTTTGCGAAGGTCTGCAGGGGTATTTATGTTTTTTAATAATTGGCCGATTTGTTGCTCCATGTTAGGGTATAAGATACAAATATAAGTTAAACGAAGTAAGGCTTAAAATGTTTTTTCTCGGGGGGCTCGGGGGAGGTGCTACTGGAGAGAGGGTTTAATTCCACGCAGAGTTTTGGTTGCGACAGAACTCTAATTTCCTCTGCTATTTTTTTGAGTTTAAACGCTGGCTAAAGCCAGCTAGAGGACGCAGAGCGCTTCGCTAAAGCTTGCGGTTCACGCTTGGTAAAAATTATTAAAACCTTTAAAGTGTCTTCCTGTCACTAGTTACTAGCCACTAATCACTAGCACTAGCCTACTATCTTACTAGCCTACTAGCCTACTATCTTAGCGGTCTTGATAAAGATTCCTCCACGAGCTCCTCAACCCCACCGTAACAATCCCCGTTCTATCACTCCTCCCATCCACCTTCGCGTCTCTATAAACGAAGCCTAGTTCCACCCGCATATTCATCTTCGGGTTCAATAAATAACTGACTCTCGTATCAACAAATAAAAGTGACCCTGGTATGCCTTGCAAAGTGCGGTTATCGTATTCTTGATCTCGCGTGAAATACGATGCGAAAATATTCGAACCTACATTCGTATTGCCATTGGCAGAATCGAGTCCGTAGCTCGAGTAATTGACCTGTGCAAAGAAATTAAATCGCTGATACTGTAGTTCTAATCGAGTGACATTTTCGACGAAGTTCGCACCCAAAGGATGAGCGAGTGCATCGTTGTAATTTGTGTACGATCGTAAAGTATTTTTATGTGTGTACATAAAAGGGCGCGCGGTATTGACCTCGCTGAAACCCATCACATTTATATCGCCAATGTTTGTAAAAAATTTCGCACCTAATTGCAAAGCATATTTATTCGCCCACCATCCGCTTTGTTTAACGTACTCATCGATCTTCAATTCATCGAGTGCAAATTGAGAGTAGATTTTTATCTTCGGATGTAATTGATATTTTAAATTTATACCTATGAGCGCATTATCAGTCGAACGATTCATATACTCTGCAGCTCTTAAAAAGATAACCGGATTTGCATATTGCATTTCGAATCCTCGTTTGCCCAATGAATCATCATCTTGCCAAACGAGTGCATCAAAAAAACCGAGAGAAAATTTCTTAGAAACATTCCAGTTTAAATAATGCATCACTGCCCATTTTCTTCGGAAGCCTAAATCATTAGAAATTATTGGTGCTTGCAAATCGATATGCTGCATATAAATTGCCGCATACTGTACTTTTTTATTTTCAAAAGTCGCTCTGAAATACGGGTAAGGAACTGACACATCAGATAATAACATCGAACGATATCCGTCGCCAATGAATAATTTATCATTACCTAATTGCAAATGAAAAGATCCGGCGCGATAAGCAATATGTCCTTGCGTGTAAGCATAATCATATGTTGTTTGGCCAGGTTGGTATTTGTCACTACCCTGACTAGGTACACTTTGTGATTGTCTACTTAACGAATCAAAATAAACAGGAAAATCGGCCTGATTTTCATAAATATTTAAATCATACGAAAAGTTTTTATTTACTGTACCGAAGAATCTAAATCCGCGTGTATTATTCCATACGTTTTTCGAATTTCCATTATCTCTACCAATGTATAAATCCGGCATAAAATCGATATTTAAAGTAGCATCGTTTTTCATTATTTGTACTAAATGCTCGTCGAATAATTTTCTCGTAAACCAATATTTGCGGGTTGATTTAAGGAGGGTATCGTTGGGTTCTATATAGATGGGTTGAAGGGAAGTGTGGGCTGTTTTAGTTTCGTCGTACCAGTTGTTAATTTGACTGTACTGATGATATATTGGTATGTATTGAGCTTTCGAAGAAAAGGCCAAGAGAAGAAAGAGGAGAGATAAAAAATTCTTAAGCATGAGTAAATATAAGATATTGCAGTTAAAGCGACAATTCTTTATCTTGCTCTCCAATGGAACTCACTAAACTTTTATTGCTCCTTGTCTCCACCTTCGGATTCGCTTGGTTCGCTCTCCCCACGCTTATCAAAATTTCCAACGATGGTAATTTTTTTGACAAACCTGATCATATTCGTAAAGTACATACTAGTGATAAACCGAACATAGGTGGCATCGCTATTTTTCTTTCTTTTTTATTCGGATGTGTCCTCTTTTTGAAAGCAACGGCAATAGAGTATTCTAATTTTTTGTTGGGTGCTACGATGATTATTTTTTCAATGGGGGTACGTGATGATTTCTTGGGACTAAACGCTTATAAGAAGATGGCTTTGCAAATTATTGCAGCGGTGTTGGTGGTAGTATTTGCAGAGGTTCGAATCAGCAGTTTTTACGGCTTGTTTGGCGTGTTTGAATTGAGCTATTGGGTATCAGTTCCCTTCAGTATTTTTGTGATGATTGTTGTGACGAACGCCTTTAATTTAATTGATGGTATCGATGGTTTGGCTGCTAGCATAGGTATTGTTATAACCTTTGCATTCGGAATTTTCTTTTTTGATATGCATCAATTAGGTTGGTCTCGTATTGCGATCGCATTATGCGGTGCATTGCTCGGCTTCATCCCTTACAATAAAGAACCTAGTAAAATATTTATGGGTGATACCGGTGCTTATATCATCGGATTCATCATCGCGATTTTAACGATAGAATTTATAGAACTCAACAAATTTGATACTATTAGCAATCCAGAACCTTTCATAAAATCATCACCCGCAGTCGGCATCGGATTTTTATTCGTACCCTTATTCGATACCCTTCGTGCATTCATCTTACGAATCTCTCAAGGCAAATCACCTTTATTCGCCGATCGTCAACATATTCATCATTTCTTACTCGACCGAGGATGGTCGCATACCAAAATAGCATTATTCATGTCAAGCGCTTCTTTGTTCTTTATCGCGCTTTGTTTAGCACTTCAAAATATTGGAAGCTTTTACCTTATTAGCCTTTTAATTGCGGTAGGAGTATTGATGCATGTAATAATTAGAGTGCTTTCTAAAAACGAAAGCTAGTATGCTAGTATGCTAATATGCTAGTGCCAGTAGATAGTATTAGTTTTTAGTGATTAGTAATTAGTGATTAGTGAGTTGATAGTATGTTACTAATAATTAGTAACTAATAACTAGCTCTAGCATATTAGCATACTAGCATACTAGCATACTGAATTTAGTTATCGAGTGATTGATAGACTGAATTATTAGAAACATACTCTTTGACCATGACTTTAATCTGACTCACTAATTTAAAGTCATCTTGTGATTTATGGCATTCTTCTAAGAGGGCGAATTGTTCAGTAATGTATTCTTGTTCGAAGCCTTGAACGCGGGCGATTTTTATTTTAGGGTGGTAGGTTGGTACGGTGTTTTCTTCGTCTGATAGAAGTTCTTCATATAATTTTTCACCAGGGCGTAAGCCGGTGATTTCAATCTGTATGTCTTTGCCGAGGGTTAATCCTGATAGTTTGATCATGTTTTTAGCGACATCGATGATGCGCACCGATTCACCCATGTCGAAGATGAATATCTCTCCACCTTTACCCATTGCACCTGCTTCTAAAACGAGCTGACAGGCCTCTGGTATCGTCATGAAATAGCGTGTAATTTCAGGGTGCGTAACGGTAATAGGTCCGCCTGCCTCAATCTGTCTTCTAAACATCGGTATCACTGATCCGTTTGAACCTAATACGTTTCCGAAACGAGTAGTGATGAAGCTGGTTTTATTATCAGGCTTGTTATTCAAGCATTGTATATACATTTCAGCAATGCGTTTACTAGCACCCATTACATTCGTCGGGTTTACTGCTTTATCGGTAGAAACCATTACAAATTTTGCTACTCCAAATTCTTGACTTAAGTCGGCCATGGTTTTAGTGCCGAATGCATTTACACGAATGGCTTCGAAGGGATTAGATTCCATCAAAGGAACGTGTTTGTAAGCGGCTGCATGAAATACTTTCTGCGGATGGTACTCTTTGAAAACACGTCGCATAGCACGCTCGTCAGATACATCCGCAATAATAAATTTCGTTAAAATACTACCACGGTCAATTGCTTTACGAAGATTAATTTCTAGTTCGTACATAGGAGTTTCTGCCTGATCTACGAGTATTAATATTTTAGGTTGGTAGCGTAAAATTTGATTGGCAATTTCAGAACCGATAGAACCTGCTGCACCAGTGACCATGACCACTTTTGAACGTAATTCGTTCATAATGTTTTCTTTATCAAGTTGTATAGGAGCACGATTTAAAAGGTCTTCAATTTTTACTGCTTTAATTTGTTTAGAAGAAAGCTCTCCGTTGATCCAGCGTGCAATAGGCGGAACGTTTTTTACTTCTATCTCTTTTTCTAAACAGAAATTAACGATAGCCGCTTTACGCTGCGGATTAATATTTTGTATAGAGAGAATAATTTCCTTGATATGCTTTTTATCGAGCATGCCGTTGAGTGCATCTTCGGGGCTGTAGATTTTTACACCAGCAACCGTCTTCCCTTGCTTCGATTTATTATCATCAATAAAGCCCATTACATTCACATTAGAACGCTGGTCTTGCACCAAAGTGTTTAAGGTAATAATACCCGATTGGCCAGCACCATAAATCAATACATTACGTTTTAAATCATCTCCATAACCCACAAGAGTTATAAATGCAGCTTTGAAAACAATACGTGCCGATACTAATAAAAACATCGATAGTACTGAGTGTATAATAACTATAGAAGTAGGTATGGGGAAATTTAAAGCATTCGTAACATTTACATACAAAAATGTTCCGATAAATACCGAAATACCAGCGGCAGTACAAGATTGAATGATCTTAATGGCATCGTATAAACTGGTATGTCGAATTATACCTACATACGATTGAAAAAGCACGAAATAGAAAAGGTAAATAAAGGCAACGAAGTAAAAACTATTGGTCACTTCGAAGATAGACATTTGACCAATTTCAAAATTGAAACGTAAAATCCATGATAATAAATAGGCAACTGTAATAAGCATAAGGTCGATGGTCAGAACTAACCATCGAGAAGCATATTTGCCAGTGTATCTATGTAATAGATTACGTAATAGGGTCATTGTTTATTTATTCATTTGACGATAATACAAATATATGCAAAAAGTTATTGAGAATTGAGTTATTGAGAAAATGGTTATTAGATTATTTAGGTATAAAACAAAAAAAGAGGCAATGCCTCTTTTTTTGTTAATGATATTTTTTAGAATTAGTATAAGCTTTTTATTATGCTAACTACTCTATTAAGATCTTCAGCTGTTAGATTAGAGCCTGAGGGTAAACATAAGCCATTTTTAAATAATTTCTCTGAAGTGCCGTCGCCGAAAAACTTTGCATTTTCAAAAATGGGTTGCATATGCATAGGTTTCCATAAAGGTCTAGATTCAATATTTTCTTTCTCTAAAGCCAATCGAATATCTTCTCTATTAATACCAGAACTTGGCTCAACAAGTATACATGTTAACCAACGATTAGAAAAATAACCATTTGGTTCATGCAAAAAAGAAATTGCTGAAATATCTTTTAATGCATCTACATAAAAATCAAAGTTTTTTCTACGTTGATTAATTCGATCATTTAAAACTTCCATTTGACCTCTACCTATACCTGCAGAGATATTACTCATTCTGTAATTAAACCCAATTTTTGAGTGTTGATAATGAGGTGCATTATCTCGTGCTTGAGTTGATAAGAATCTAGCCTCGTCTACATATACCTTATTGTTGGATATTAATGCCCCACCACCTGAAGTAGTAATTATCTTATTACCATTGAAAGACAGAACGCCAATATCACCAAAAGTTCCTAAATATTTGCCATTGATATGAGAGCCTAAACCTTCAGCAGCATCTTCAATTATAGGAATTTGAAACTCATTTGCAATTGCACATATTTCATTCATTTTAGCAGGCATACCATACAAATGAACTGGTATTATAGCTTTAGCTTTTTTACCATTGGCAATACCTGATTCAATCGCTTTTCTCAATAATACAGGACTCATATTCCATGTATCAGATTCTGAATCTACAAAAATCGGATTTGCTCCATTATAGGCGATTGGATTTGCAGATGCAGAAAATGTGAATGATTGGCAAATTACATCATCACCCGCTTTAACACCTAACATGATTAATGCTAAATGTATAGCAGCTGTACCAGAAGTAAGAGCTGCGGCATGTGACGCTCCAGTGAATTTTTGTAAATCTTCTTCAAAACCATTTACATTAGGACCTAATGGAGCAACCCAATTAGTATCAAATGCTTCGTGTATATAATTTAATTCTGTGCCACCCATGTGAGGTGAGGAAAGCCATATTTTAGAATTCATATAAAATGATTTAAATAAATTGCATTTTTATAATATAGATGTAAAGTAAATTTCAATGTAATAGAATTTCATAATAATTATGATAAATTTTATCGAATTACATATTTTATAATTATTTTAAATATTTGTATTTAATGACTAATAAAAAAAGATAATTAGTTAAACAAAAAATAATAATTTAATATCAAAATTTTATGAAATACGAAATTACACAATTCAAATCGGAATAATAAGAAAAACATTCCTTAAACGTTTAGTATTACTAGTTTTTGGGATATTATAGGCATTAATAATTGACAAATATTTAATTAATAAATTTGATTATAACTTAATTTTTAGTGAGAATAAAATACAGCAAAAGAGTTTCAAATTGAATATCATTATTTGATTTTTAAAATAGATAATAACTATTTCTGTCTAATACTCAATAAAGCTAACTCGTTGATATGAATTAATTTAGAAAAATATATTCGTTTTTTGATAACTTAAAATAAATAGAAATTATTTTTTAATAGTAATTTAAAACTTGTGAGATATTAATTATTCCCCTTGAATTCATCCATAGTTACATGACCATTAGCACTAATATCTTTCCGTTTGATAACATTTACAAAAGTCAACCACAGTATTTTAATATCTAAATAAAAAGATTGACGATTAACATATTCAACATCTAAGCGAAATTTTTCTTCCCATGTGATTGCATTTCTACCATTTACTTGTGCCCAACCAGTTATACCAGGTTTAACTTCATGACGGCGAAATTGTTCAGGTGAATATTTATCTATATATTGTGTAAGAAGTGGGCGAGGACCTACTAAACTCATATCACCTTTAACTACGTTAATTAATTGTAATAATTCATCCAAAGAAGCTGATCTTATAAATTGGCCAATTTTTGTAACTCTTTTTTCATCAGGAAGTTGATTTCCATTTGTATCAAAAACATCCCTCATCGTTTTAAATTTGATAATTTTAAAAACTTGCCCATTAATACCTGGTCGTGATTGCAAAAAGAAAACATTACCCTTATTCGAAATTGCCAAAAATAAAATAGTCAGAAAAATAAGCGGAAATAAAATAAACAATAATAACAATGCGCTTATTACGTCTAAAGTGGGTTTATAAATTTTTTTATACAAAATTCTATTTTTAAAAATATTTTGTTAGTTCGGTAAAAATTATTTCAAACTCTACTTAAATAAGATTAGAACCACTTGGTATGCATAAACCATTCTCTAATAATTTTTAGCATACTCCTATACCAAAAAATGAGTTCCTTCATACATTGGTTGTAAATGCATTGGTTACCATAATGGACACTATTCAATATTTTCAACATCAAATGCTAATCCTACAAACTACCTAGTTATACCTTCTGTTTAATCTAGGTCTATGGAACATTAAACTTTTCAACAACTACTTGCATTACATGCATTTTAGCAGACATCCCATCGAGATGAACAAGTAAAATAGCTTTAACTGATTTATGCTTATACTAAACTAAAACTTTGTATAATAACCACAACTCCATTTTCAATTTTTAATGACTTTGACGCAAAGTAGCGCCGATGTACCTGAAAAGTCAATACTGCTATTTCTATTTCTTCCTTATCGCCTAGATTAGTTGATATTATCTGTTTCGAAACAATTGACATTGGGTCCTAAAGGAGCTATTCAATTAGTTTGAAACACCTCATAAACATAATTTTGTTCAGTATTTCCAATATTATGATAAGAAAGCCGAATCTTAGATTTATTCATAATATTGATTAGTTCATTTTATTAAAATCTATAAAATCCCCGTTTAAATAATCATTTGAAGCCAATACTCTGAAAATTTTCTTTGAAACATCTGCCGGCTGTTGCAGCTTGCCTTCAACATACATTGTTTCAAATTTTTTTGTTGCAGGAATTTTATCTATGTCAGCATTTCTTATTTTCTCCTGCATATTCGTATTTATAGGACCTGGATTAATTGATAGCGAAAACACAGCAGGATCACTATATTCACTCGCAATGCATTTTGAGAGCATATTTAATCCAGCTTTAGAAATACAGTATGCAGACCACCCTTTTACCGGAATAATTGATACACCTGAACTTATGTTTATGATATTTATTTTTCGAATACCAGTCAAGTATTTTAAACGAATCAACATAGAGGTTAAAGTAAAAGCAGAAACAATATTTATTGTTAATGCCTTAGATATTTCATCAAATGAAACATCTTCAATCAAAGCGATTGGCTCAATAGTTGAGGCATTGTTAAATAGGAATATCTCTTCTATATCTTTAGTATTTGCCAATAATTCAACCAGAAATTTCTCGAGTAGGTACAAGTCTTCCTTCAAATGTAACTCCACATTTATTTTATAGAAAGAATCAATATTTATTTCATCTATTTCCTGTTCAAACAAATTGGATTTATCTATGTCTCTAGCAACAAATACCAATTTCCCATGTTGTTGCAATATGCTTTTTGAAATTTCCCTGCCTAATCCACCGGTTGCACCTGTAACAATGGAAAGTGTATTTTTTGTGATGTTCATACTAGTTTATTGAGATTATTTCTTATAAATTTAATAGATTCAACCACTTCCGTATACTCAGATTTCAGGATATCGGATGGTTCACCGTTTCTTTCCCATAAAGTAGAAATCGTTACATCATTTTCTACTTTTGATTTAATAAATTTAATTAATTCATTCTTTTCGTTTTCACTTACACCAATTGTATTCGACCAGTATAGCTCATTATTAATCATCGCCTCTCTTCCATTCATAGCTCCAAGCTCGATGGTGTATGGCATATCTTGATTCAGGCTGTGAAGGGAAGTAATGATATAGTCAAAATCTACAATACCCTTTCCTAAGGCACACCTATGCATTACATAGCCATTTTGTGTAGATTGAACCCGGTAGTCTTTCAAATGGACGTTACCTATTAATACACCTGCCTTTTTCAAAAACGATTCTACCGTTTCTCCTGTAGGAAATGAGTTGCCTGTATCCCAGTTTATGCCTATTCGCTGTTCACCAAATTCATCTACTAATTTAAAAATATCATCCAAAGTTACATCCTGGTGATTCTCAATCATTATCCGTATACTATATTGATCGATTATATCAATAGATTTTTTTATTTCGTTACGGAATATGTCAATATCAGATCTATATATATCTTCCTTGAACCGATTACCACCATAAAAATTTGATATTTTAGCTCTGACGAAATTCCCCTGGTTATTTTTTATTATGGGCGCAATTTGAGAGAAAAAAGTATGATCAAAATTCTCCAGTGCATAAATCAATCGTAAGCCCCGCTCTTTCAAGTTACTGATATATAAACCAAGCTCTTCAATGCTTTTATCCTTGAAATATTTATCAACAGGGATTTCTACACCCCCAAGTTCAAATTCGATGGCGATTTCGTTCAACCTGTCTAGGGTGATGTTTTGTACCCCGATTGCATTTTCGCGACTGTCTTTTACAAAACCACAGCCGTATCCAAACGCATATGCACTTAATGATAAGTTCTTACATTTCATGTTTTTAGAATTACAATCTTGCTAATTTTGCAAACTGAACAGAAAATTTACCACCGCTTGTATCAATTAATGTTCCGGTAATATACCTAGCTTGCTCAGAAGCTAGGAAAATTAATAGAGATGCTATATCATCAGCCGAACCCCATTCCCTGATACACAATGTATCCAACATTTCGTTTTGCCTGCTTTCTGATATTGTATCAATCGCGCTCATATTAGTTGGAATCATGCCAGGCGCATAAGCGTTAACTGTGATATTCCATGGTCCCAATTCTGCAGCCAGTACCCTAGTAAGCGATACCACCGCAGATTTTGATGCAGCGTATGCAGCGGAGCCTACTGAAGGGACGATTGCAGCAAAAGAAGATGCAAAGATGATCCGCCCGAATTTTTTTAATTTTAAATATGGGGCGACTGCTTTCGCGCACAAAAACGAACCTTTTGTATTTACATCGAAAACCTCATCCCATCTCTCTGCGGTAGTTTCTAAAATTTTACTTGCGTTGAGAATTCCAGCATTTGCAATTAAAACATCTATTGATCCATATTTCTCAACGGTAATTTTTACAGCTTCATTTACATCGTATTCAGAACTTACATCGCATTTAATCACAATGGGCTTTTCACCTGACTGTGTTGAAATAGCGTCAGCGACAATAAGCAATTCTTCAAAATCTATGTCCCATAACGATAGCTTTGCCCCTTCTTTTGCGAATGTTTCAGCTATCACTCTACCAATGCCCTTTGAAGCGCCGGTTACAATTACAACTTTATTACTGATATCTATATTCATAGGTTCATTTTATTTACATCAAATATTTCCAAGACCATATTCTCGTTATTAGTGTTTACTATTTGTAAAGTGTTTTGAATGAGTTTAATATTTTCAACTAGTTCATTCTGAGAATCTGCAACAATATAGAAGCGTCCAAAAACCTGTCTCTCAGTTCCTATCATTTCATTTGAAACTTTATCACCTGTATATAAACGCTGAATAACCTGGAAAATAGCGGGGGCCTGTTTGACATTATCCAGGCCAAATATTTGGCCGATCTCGCCCTCTTGTAGCAGTACCCATACTGTACCTGCGAATTTTCCTTTGAAATAAGGATCGTTCTTCACTTTTAAATCCGGTTCTTGTGTACTCGATGTTAGAGCAAAGTTTATCAACATTTTTCTATTGTCAAAATCATTGATTTTGTTCAAATACAAATGCGGTGCTTCACCCTGTAATCTAAATCCAGGATCGTATGCGTAAAACTGATCGCCATCTACAAAAAACTGGATATTCAAAACACCATTCTTAACTCCACTATCCGTAATAAGGTTTACAACTTTATCATGAACATCACTGATATACAGATCTAAGTATTTAGACGGATATCTCGCAAATGAGCACACAGGGCTTCCAACATTTTGAATTTTAGTAGTATAACGGTCTGCTGCTGCAGACAAATAAGGAACACCATCAGAAATCGTATAATAAACTAACATATCATCACAGTCCATGTATTTTTCAACCAAATACTCTTTCCGTTTTGAATTACAAATAGCTATATTAATGTGATCTTTTAATTCAGATGCATTGTTAGAGACATTCATACCCACACCTGCTCCATTATCAACCGGTTTAACCAGTACTGGAAAACTGATTGAGCTTGTATCTAAATCAGTGAAGTCTTTTTCAACCTGATAATTGGGAATAACTTCGACACCATATTTTTCGCATCTGTTTCTGAATCCATTTTTAGAAGTAAATATATCAATTGAATCCAGGGTAGCATAGCATGGAAAACCCATAGACATGCAGAGATTATAATAGCTTGGAACCAATATATCTGCCACACCTACTAGGATGCCATCCAATTGCAATTGCTTCGCTTTACCCAATATTTCATGGGGATTCATTACCTCTATATCATATGACTCAACAGCACTTTTTTTGGCAGGTGAATTGGGGTTAGGATCAATTACAATTGTATGAACACCTAGTTCATTTGCATACTTAACTAACGCCTCTGTTTCAGGATTACCTCCTAAAATCAGCAACCTTTTATTATTTAAAAAATTATCCATTTAAAAAATTTAAATTAAATCCAATATAGTTTAGATAAGATATTACAAAGTTTTCATCTACAATTATAGGCCTATACTTAGAACAATCGAAATTATAGAGGGATAAAAGATTCAAAATCTGTTCAATCTGGCTTCCATCTATACTCGCAATGATAATTGAATCATAATCATTTGCAATTTCAAAAAAAGGAGAATCCACTTGTAAACCAAGGTCGTTACTTTCGATATGATCCAAATCAATCCAGGAAGCTAATTGAAAAACATTATGAATTTTGTTAAAAGCAACCACCCGTTGACCAAAGGTTCCGGAACTATACACCAAAACTTTATCTCCTTTTTTTAACCCTTGAAAAGGTATGTACTCTTGTGAACTGGAAATCAAACCACCGAAACGTACTAAAGCCTGTGAATATAAATAGAATAATATATCCCGTCTAAGTTTTATCGTATCCAATTTGTCAAAAAGTGCGCTATTTAAATAGTAAACTAAATTAGACAGATGCTTTTTTTCTATCTCACTGCTTTGAATAGACTTAACCATTGAATTAACTCTTTGCCGGTAAAAATAATTGCAGCTATTCGTAATCCCTATACTGGTACAGAGCGGCATGTACGAATAGGTAATAGCAGCGTCTTCACCCATTGTAATTTCATTAGGAATATGAAATAATATTTCACTTAAGATGCCCCGTCGAAATAATTTATTCCATACATATGTTGACACCCCATGCTGAAAAAAAGTACTTGTATTTAACATATTATTCAGCAGCTCAATTAGACTACTACTAGAGTATACACCCTGCTTATATAAAGGTATCATTTTTTCATTCCTGCCCTCAAAAGCCCGAATGTGGCCACTAATAACAAGGTCAACCTGGTGCAATTCAACAATTCTATACATTGATGCAAGGAAATCAACATCAATCCAATCATCTCCATCAACAAAAGAAATAAACTCCGCATGCGCAGATTCCAAACCTGCTTTCCTCGCACTCAATAAACCTCCATTCTGTTTATTAATGATAATTATCCTATTATCTATTTCCTGATAATGCAAACAGATGTCATGAGAATTATCAGGACTGCCGTCGTTAACTAAAATTAATTCGAAATCAGAAAAAGATTGGTTTAGGATACTCTGAATACACTTAGGCAAAAATGGAGCAATATCGTAAATAGGTACGATTACACTAATCTTTGGTTCGTTTTTAAACATTCCCTCTCATTTTAATATAAAATAATGCACCGCCACTTTTTTCTTTATCGGAATAAGATTTGGCAGTTGTTACGTATAAATTCTTATGATTATCAAAACAAACCGATGTCACATTCTCGAGTGGAATTTCAACCTTCCCAACATACGCACCTGTTATAGAATTCCAAACAGACACACAATAACCACCCCATTCTGCCACCCAAAGATTACCTTCTTCATCCATGTCCATGCCATCTGGTACTCCTCCTCCCTCAAAATGAATTAAATCATTAACATACTCACAAGAGCCTGATTCCAAATCATATTGATATTTCGCTACTGTACAAGCAGGCGTGTCAATAAAGTACATATATTTATAATCCCTAGTGAAGACAATTCCATTTGAAATAGTTGTTTCCTCTATCAGAACTTTGACATTACCATCAGAATATGATAAAACAGACCCGATATTATCAATGATTTCTGGATAGCCCATGGTCCCTATGAGGAATCGCCCTTTTGCGTCCAATATTCCATCATTAAATCTGGTATTGACAGGTATTTTTATTTCAAATATTTTTTTTGCTGTTAATGATTCAAAATTCAAACTATAAAAGCCCAACGTTGAAGCGGCTACAATCCCGAATTGGGGGCTCAGGAAAACACAGCTCGTTGGAGATGCCAATTGAATAAAAACTAACTCTTGCGTTAAAGGGTTAAACCTATATACCCTAAAATTCAAAATAGAAACGAAATAAAGAACATTATTAACTTTATCAAATACCGGTCCTTCGAGCAACTCCGCGTCAAGATCTATTACCAATTCAACATCGTACTTCATTGTCTATATGTATTCACCTCCATTACACCTTATTGTAGAACCTGTTACCATAGATGATTCATCAGATAAAAAATACATAACCGCTGGCACAGGATCGTTTACCGTAAGCATACGCCCCATTGGGATATATGCAGATGCCTCAGCTATGAGTTCTTCTTTAGAAATTCCCAACGATGCTCTTAATGTAATTTCCCCCTCTGTAGGTGTCCATCCCATTACGATGAGATTGGAACGGATTTTCAACTTTGCATAACGTCGAGACAGATGATTAGATAATGTTTTTAGCCCCCCCTTAGAAATTGCATAAGCAGCTCTATCTATTTGTCCTGATTCCATATGAGAAGTTCCAAAAAACACAAAACTACCTCCTCCATTCTCGATCATATTTTTTATTGCAGTTTGAGTTATGAAAAATGTAGACTTGAGGTTAATATCAAATATTTGATCATATAGATCTTCTGCGCAATCAGTTAATGGAGATACAGGAGTAATTCCGGCATAAAACACTACGCCGTCAATTCTGTTCCATAAGCTTATCACTTCCTCGATAAACTGTATACACTTGTTTGTATCCTGTAGGTCAAATGAACGAACCAAAATCCTATCGTTATCTTTAATAGGAAACGAGCTTACAGGTTCTTTGCAGGAAACTGCAATTCGGTAGCCTTTTTCTAGGCATGCTTTTACTATTTCATAACCAACTCCCACATTTCCACCGATTACAACAATATTCTTCATACGCATTTTATTATTTGGTAACCCACTCTACCCATTTGTTAGATAATAGAGTTCGATCGAATTCATTCTTTGCAAGATTTTGAGCGTTCACTGACATATCCGCCAATTTGTATTTCTCCTTTTCCAATTTAATTAAGCTCTCGGCAAATTCTAAAGGGTTATCCGGTGAAACTTTAATACCGCAATTATTTTTTACAATCAGTTCGGATATCCATCCTGGATAATTATTTAAAACTGGAAGTCCAACAGATATGTAGTCGAAAAATTTATTGGGAGATGTTCCATAATAAAACGCTGGAATATTTGCTAATAACTGCATGCCGATATCACAGGTATTCATCAACCTTGATAAATCTAGTTTATTTAGTGGTTTTAAAAAGATAATGTTTTTTACATTCATCTGGTTGGCCCTATTCACTAAATCTGGTTTGCATTTACCATCTCCTACCAAAACAAACTTAATTGTTTGGTTACCTCTTTGGGTAAGTATTTCTGCTGTATCAATCAATATATCCAACCCATTAGCTATACCATGTGTCCCCGAATATAAACATAGAAAATCATTTTCTTGTGTCCCGTCAATTTCCAGCTTACCGTGATGTGTGTTAAAAATATCTAAGTCGCACCCATTAGGTATATTTGCAATTTTATTTAATTTAATGCCACGTTTCGCTATCCCTTTAACGATACCATCTGATAGGCCAATCAGTTTGTTTGCTGAGTGATAACAAAGAAATTCCAAAACCCCCATTAGCCACAAAATTACCGGATTTTTAATAACACCCATGGCCTTAGGTAGTTCGGGCCAGAGGTCCCTCACCTCAAACACGAATTTTTTTCTTCTAATCCATCTAGCGAAAATGCCCGGAATTCCGACGGTTAAGGGAGTGGTTGAAGCAAACAACACATCATATCTATAAAATAAAGCAAGACCAATTGTTTTCCATACAAATAAAAGGAACACCAATGTCCTTTTCAAAAAAGATAGTTTATTCGAGTACTTAATATCAAACTCAATAATCTCAATTCCCTCAAAAAAACCAGTTCTTTTGCCTTTAATAAAGTCTCCATCTAAACCTGTTTGAGCACCACCATAACTTCCGCATACTATGGTAACTTCATGACCATGCTCTTTTAGAGCTTTTGCCATTTTATATGGGCGAATACCTGCAGATCCGCTAGGAATATTAAAGTGTTGAACTATGTATAATATTTTCATAATAAATGAGGTTTAAAAAATACAGTTGTTGTTATGAAACAATTCTTTTCAACTGTCAGAGTTAATACAGGAATTGTATTTGACTGCATATAATAAAGTGATTCAAGCCCTTCTCCTAAAGTACAAGTGGTAATTTCCACTGAGCAATGTATATGAATCTTCAAATTTAATAAATCTGATTTCAATATAATTTCTTTTTTGTTTTCAATCAATTCCCAATTCCCTTCAATTAAGCGCCATCTCAAAACAGCATTGTTGTCAAAACGCTTCACTTCGTCTGTTACAACTAATTTATCCTTAAACAAATTAACTATACGCTTGTGATTTGCTCCAAATTTATCAGTATACCCGGCACCGAATGACAAGACGTCATCTACTTCTATTAACTCCGAAATCCAATCGGTTTTCAGCCAGTTACCATATAGAAACCTACTTAATTTTTGCATAGGTTCACGGTTATCAAACTGTATGGTATTATGTGCTGAAGCAGAACCGAAATAATTTACTAGTTCAGCGTCTGCATTATAGCTATACGACCCAGCGTCTTTTAATATATTTTTACCATTTAACCAGAGATCCAAGTGAAGTGCATCGTTTTGGCTTGGACGGAATTTATACCGAGGATACCTAAGACAAACAAAAACACCAGGTCGACGGAGTATTGCAAATCCGCCATCATCGGCAATAAATGATGTTGGAGGATCACATTTTTTACCTGGAATATCCATTTTCAACCAATGAAACTGATCATCCCATTTGCCTTGAGGGTAGGCCCGTTCTGACTTAAACAGTGCCATCGCCAGTTGAACGGTTGGCCTAAAATCACGGTAGCTGCAATTGGTTAAAGGAATGATCTTGGCCCCATCGTTAGCACCTACGTTAGGCCCGTCTCCGGAAACACCATCGATCATTGAAAACAGCCAGTTGGTAGCCAACACAGCTTTTTTATAAAAAACGGCCGGTAATGACGGAAAATTTAATTTTATGCGGAAAATTTCGCAGCAACAAAGCGTATCTAACATCAACCGATGATAATTCAGGGAGTATTGACTAAATGTACCATCCTTACCAATTAATTTCGATGTCCGATTTGCAAGAATACTTTTCCCTTTCTTATGCCATTGATGGCCTATTTTGTAGCCATTCTTTAAAAGAAAACCACCACCGATATATAAAGCAGCTGCTTCAGAAGTTCCGTGATTGTTGTTTTGTCCAATTGCATATAAAATTGTAGGTTCGATGCGTTTTAGATGAGCTATTGTCAAGTTGATCAATGCAGGTGTGGGCCTTTCAAGCTGATCTAAAATATAAGCGCCCATTAAAAGATGGATCAAACGAATACTAGTTTCCTGTCCACACTTCCAGTTTACTCCTAAATAAGGGGTATTTTCTTTTTGCCAATCTTTTAACCAATTATTTAAGTAATTTAAAGCTTCAGTATCCCCTTTAGATGCCTGCTGACTTAGTGGTATGATCCAATCAAATCGGGATAAATCCCATAATGCCTTTATATCACCTAATTCTGAATCAAAATCTTTAATTTCAGACCATACTTTATATTTATCCTTTGAAACCTTATTTGTGAACTGGCTATAAAACCAATTGGGAGGTTGATGCAGTATTTTTAAACTGAGAAAGCTATTATTAATTTCTCCTTTCTCCCAACTTTCAATAACAGGCTGATCAGGGTTTGGATTTTGAGGACCGCTATATATAGGTTCGTCAATAAGATGCGCTTTTATTCGAAAAGCACGATTGAATTTAAACTTTACAGAGGATCGATAATAAGCAACTTTTAAAACACTGGAAATACCAAGTTTTCTGATTGTTTGTAGGTAATTAACCAGAGACATATCTTTTAATTAAGAATAATGTATTAAGGAATGAAAATATCTACGATTTCCTAGTAATTACCCAAATCTCAGCACTCGAGAATAACTTCTGGTCAGTTAAAACCAATTTGTCAATAATTTTCTTAATTATCCCTGGGGAGAAGAACCGTATATTTCTCAGCACACGCCAAAAAAAACCAAAACCGTCAACTGCTATTGTTTCAAATGAGTATTTGCTTAACAATGATTGTAGTTCTTTTTTTGTAAAATGCTGGTGCCAAGCTTTCTCCGCTTCTATATCACCAATTAATCCATCTTTATTAGTTGCATACCTATTCTGGTAATATTCTTTTCCTTTCCAGGTTGTCACAAAAAATTTGTGTGCCTTAGGGAAAACAAATTTCCAGTTTCCCATGTCCATAAAAGAAAAGAAATGTTTACCTGGTACAGCTACAACAAAGAGCCCTCCTTTTTTGGTAACCCTGTTTAACTCATTAAGGAGTTTGTTCTGGTCAAATACATGCTCTAAAACACCAAATAGGCTAACACTAGTAAATGTCTCATCTGGGAAAGGAATTTTTTCTCCAACAACGATTGTAACCAATTCTACATTTGGAGGCAATGACTCCTGTGAATTTTTTACTACTTCACTGTTGGCGTCTAATCCGATTGCTTTTTTTACAACACCTGATTTTACCAGTTCTACAATGGCTTTGCCATCATGTGAGCCAAAGTCTAAATGCAGTTCTGATGTGCCATTATTATTTAAAACTTCCCAAAAATGGGCTTTAGCGTTAATTGGGAAAGGGTTTAAAGAACTCAACTTTTGTTTCATATTAATTTTTCTTTTAAAATATATTTTAACCTTAAATTTTTAAAGATCATTCAAATTATGCACGATCATTTTTTTTGGTGTTAGGACTTTAATTACACTTAAATAATAATAAGTAATTTTTTCTAATCAATATACAAAGAATCGATTGTGTGTGCTTTATGATTTGATTTGATTCGTTTTTTTTGTTACCTGATTTTAGGTGAGTGTAATATGCTTTTAAAGTTTCTTTTATTACTTTTCTATTTTATGAATTTTTAAAGGAAATTTAAAATCTGTATAATACTCTTTATCATCTAAAAATTTAAAATGCTCATTAAATTCTAGATTAAATATGAATCTAAAAGTATTCACAGGAGTAAAATATTTCACTTTCGCATTTTTAGTCGTATCAGAAAAGTAAACCGCATTAAAATTGCCAAATGCCTCTTCTACCCAGTTCTGCTTTGAAGAATAAATATTGTTTGGTAGTATCTCTCTTGTGCCATGATCACCTTGAATTATAATAATTTTATCCCTCCCGTTATTTGACTTTACGATTTTTTCCAAAACATCAATCATCCGCTTATTTATATATTTTAGCTGATTAATAAACGTAGACTTTTTATCCATACTGCTTTCTGAATAATATATTTTCTCACCATTTTCACCAAAAATAAATGGGGGATGCGGAGCCATAATATGTGCAAATACAAATTTGTAATCTTTGTTTTTAGCCAAAATCGGAAGATTAAATAATATATTATTTATTCTTTTTCTGAAAATTTCAACCGATATAATTTTAATTTTTTCTGAAAACGGAGATAAGACTGAATTATTTATAAAATGCATCAAAAAATCATTATCAGCAGATTCTTGTCTTGAATATAATGTACCTGGAACTGGAATAAAAATTTCATTACTTGCATATTCTTTTTTACCACTTAGATACCCTCCTTCAAACCAATAAAAATTATATCCCTTTTTTTTGAAATAGTTTTGCACCTTTCCATTTTCGAGAATATAATTCAAATTAGAAACAGTTAATTCGTTAGAAATTGTATCTGACTCATTATGTATATATTCCATATTCAGAATAGACGCCAATGAAAGAGATGTCCGGGAATAATTAGACTTTGAGTTAGAGAAAACATTAAATCCTAAAGACTCTAATTTGTTTGTAAATTCTTTATTATCAAATCTAAAGTACTTATCTAATACTAAATTTGAGGGATACATGTCTAATATGATAAAAAATACATCCGGCGAATTTTTGTTAAGGCTTGAAAGATTCTGTACCGGATAATCTTTAATTTGAGAATTTAGAACTCCACTTTTTGCATAAAAAAGATACGAAAAGGGTAATACATTTAAAACAAATAAAAAAACAAGTAGCGCTTTCTTGATTTTAAATTCTGAATAACTTACCCAGTAAACAAAGCAAGAGATAATAATAAATAACGCCGGAATTAAAAAACGGTGTCTGGAAATTATATTTAAGAAATTAGACTGAGCTGACAAGAATACATGGAGATCATTATATAAAAAAAAGACATTATTTATGACTGAGACTACAATAGCTTTAGTATAGGTGTCTTTAATTATAATTGAAAATGCTAAATAGAGAAGAGATGAAAAAATTACTATTATAGATAATGGAATTAAGATTTGGTTCCAATTTAGCACCTCTATGTTCCTCATAAAAGGTTGCAATACAGGATACATTGATAGCAGCACAGCTGCGGCATATCCAAATTTCATTTGTCTAGCCTTTTGTTCCATATAAAAAAATTATCCTATTATTGGTGTCAACTAACTTACTATCTAACTCGTTAAAATATTTATCAAATGCGCTTTTGAAATTTTCAATATTATATCTAGAAAATTGAACTAGTTTAGTTCTTGAAATAATTTCTACTTTTTCGTCCTCAGGCAGCGGAAACTCAATAATCAAATACTTGCCAAGTTTAGAAAATCTTTCAGCTATCATTTCAAAGGTCAAATCATACGTAATTACAAAATGATGAATAACTGCTAAAGCTAAAACAATATCAAAATTGGCTCTTCCAAAAAATGATTTACGTTCAGTATTATCCCAACCAATAGCTGGCGTTGGATTTGCAAAGTTTAAATGCAATGAAAGCAAATTAGCGTTATCATCCATTATTGCATTGATAAAATTCTGCTCAACTGCAAGTTCATCAATATCAGTAGATACAGTGTAAATAGATTTGTTTGCAAGTAATAGTGAAAATGTACCATCATTTGCGCCTATATCTAGCGCCGTTTTAATATCTAGTCCCTTAATGAATGTTTCTATTATTTTTGATTTTTGAAGCAGCCCAGTATCTGAATAATTTGTACGATTATAATAATTCACCCATTCAGAATCTTTATTTCCTATATTAAGATTTTTTATTGTACTTGTTAGATGATCAAAAATAGATCTCAAGGCGCTCTCCTTTAGTTTAATAGTTTTGTTACTATTATTTGACTTTATACCTATAGAGTTTACGACTATATGTAAAAATACTCCAGAGTTAAAAAATGACCTTATTGGCAACAATTTCCTGGTTAAGGAAAGATCTATTCCATCTAAGTTTGTAAGCAATAATTTAATTAAACGTACGTCTATATAAGAGGATAATAGCAATGGGGCTAAAAAATGTTTACAAAACTGTTGATAGCCGACCCAAATAGAATTGCTTCTATAAATTTCGAATGATGAAATGTCTATAAATATTGCCTTTGAACCAATAAATTGAATATTATAAGCACTAGAATCTTTTAATATCATACCACATTCGAGTGCTATTAAATTTATTTTTAAGGTTTGTAATGCTGCAGTTTTAAGTTGGGAAAAAGACCATTCATAAGGATATGAGATAAAGGGTATTATTTCAGTTCTAAGTACTAGATTTGTAAAGCCAACATCTGTGTTTTCATCTAAAATTTCTTCAAAAGGTAATATATAACCATGTTTGATTAGTAAGTCTTTTAAACCTGATTCTTTAAAATAAAGGTAATGGGGTAAATAATTAATACTAATTTTTCGATAGTAAAAATTAGTATCAAACTCTAAGCTCGAATCAGGATCTCTAAATGAACTTGGTTCTCTGGTCATTTACTTTTTTTTGAACCTAAATATTCTGTTCCATAAATTTTTCAAAGCAATTTTGATATTCTTTATGAACATCAATATTGACACCGCAGTAGCGATAAGTACCTGAATTAAAAAACTTCCTGTTCCAGGATCAATATATAAGAGAGTCATTAAAAAAGAATTATATATAAGAATATGACATATTATTAGCTATCAAAGCTGTTTTCATTGTTATTTATTTTATATGTCAATCCACTTACGTTCTATTAAACTTTCAATAGCTCCAAAAGTTGTTAAGGATGTATTGATTAATGAATCGAAAGAAATCAAGGGTTCACCTCCCTGTTGTACTTTTTTGATAATAGAATTGAACTGATTTTTATGACCTTTGTCTAGAGAAGTTTTTAAACTATTGAAGCCATTAAATCCATAAGCTAAGGTTTTGCGGAAATTATCCATTACAACAGTTCTTCCTTGACTATATATTTCAATTCTTTCTTTTGAATATATTTTACTTCCGTTAGCAAAATAATTAATAACAGCATTTGAGCCATCCTCGTACTTCAACAATATCGATGAATTAAAGGTGTTTTCTTCAGGATTACGCCCCATTGCATTCATGCAAACTGAAATTACTTTAGAACCTGTAAAATAACTGCATAAATCTATTAAATGACATGCTTCACCAATAATTCGACCGCCACCAACTTTTAAATCCTGCACCCAAACATTAGCGGGTATAAAACCGGCATTCATTGTTGCTATGATATTCATTGGTCCTGTTCCGATATGCTGCTTGATTTTTAACGAATGTGGTGAAAATCTCCGATTGAAACCCACTGTAATACTTCCTCTCGATTCATTGACTGCAGCTATCAGTTCATCTAATTCGGTTTTGTTCAATGCTAAAGGTTTTTCAATAAAAACATGTTTATTTTTCTTTAATGCTTCTATTGCCATAGAAGCATGAAGATTATGCCGAGTAGTAATCATTACTAAGTCTACATCTGTATCATTCAAAATTTCCTGGTAATCAGTAGTGCTGTGGCTAAACCCAAATTTTTTAGCAAGCGCAGTTGAAGTTACACCTCCTTGACTCGCAATATATTTGAACTGTGCTCCAGATTTTTTCATCATTGGCAACATAGTCATTTTGGTAAAATTTCCAGCCCCAATTACACCAACGACTCCCTTCTGGCCATCAAACTTCTTCTTTAAGAGAACAACCGTGTTGTGCAATTTCTCATCATTAACCGGATATTCCAAGATGGATGCAATCGAACCTGATTTGCCAATTTTACCATAAATGTTTTGATATTCTATGAGCGGTACAACTTCTGTTACCATATCATTCACATGTAATCTTCCGCTTGATATGCTATCTAAAATCGCTTCAAAATTTCTTTTTTCAGTCCATCTAACAAATGGCAGTGGGTAATCATTCCCTTTTTGTTCATAGTTATGATCATATCTACCTGGTCCGTATGAACAAGATACCTGAAATGATAATTCTTTTTCATAAAATTCCGCCCTACTGATATTTAATCCGATAACTCCCACTAATACAATCCGTCCTCGTTTTCTAGACATATTTGCAGCCTGACTTATTATCTCATCTGTTTTTGCCGAAGCTGTAATAATCACAGCATCTGAACCAATGCCACCTGTAATACCTTGGACAAACTTAACCACATCTTCCTGCTTGGGATTGCAGGTTATTATATTCCATTTCTTTGCCAAATCTAGTTTGGTTTGATCAAAGTCTACTCCGATTACCTTACATCCGTTGGCCATTAATAATTGCGCGGTGATGAGTCCTATTAGACCTAGCCCAACTACTACAATAGTTTCACCAAAGGTTGGATTTACTAAGCGAATACCCTGTAGCCCGATGCTGCCGATTACAGTAAACGTAGCTTCGATATCACTAACATTATCTGGAACTTTACTAACTAGGTTCATCGGCACAGACACTATTTCAGCATGCTGACCATTAGAGGCAACACGGTCTCCTATACTAAACCCATGTACACCTTCTCCGATTCCAATCACCTTACCAACATTACAGTAACCCAATGGCAAAGGTTCACCGAGTTTATTAAAGACTGCCTCAAGGGTAGGAAGAAGGCCTTCTGTTTTAATTTTATTTAGTACTTCTTTTACTTTATCAGGTTGTTGCCTAGCTTTCGAAATAAGATTACTTCTTCCGAATTCTACCAACATACGTTCCGTGCCTAAGCTCACAAGTGTATGGGTTGTCTTAATCAGTAAATGCCCCTTGGATACGATTGGTGCGGGCACGTCCTCTAATATAGTATCACCTGTCTTAAACGATTGTATAATTTGTTTCATGGTTTTATTAAAAGGGAAAATATTATAGGTTGGAAAAATTTTCTAACAGAATCTTTCCATTGATGTGGCTTTTTTCTGGATGGAATTGTACTCCAAAAATATTTTCATTTTGAACTATTACTGGAAAATTAAAATCAATGTGTTTTGCTGTTGCTGCGATGTTATTGCTATTTACTGCGTCAAAAAAATAACTATGCAAAAAGTAGAACTCAGGGTTTTCTGGTAACCTCGCCATCAAATCAATGTTAGTTCGGTCCATTACTGTATTCCAACCCATATGCGGTAATTTAGGGCCAAGATAATTCCCTTTATAAGGCATATTTTCAACAGGTAACCGTCGTACACTCCCTTCGATCCAATTCAATCCAGGCATACTTCCTTCCTCACTTGTTGAGGATAAAATCTGCATGCCTACACAAACACCCAGGAATGGAATTTTTTTATTAAATACACATTCCATTAATGTACCCGTTTCCTTAAATTTGTTTAAAGATTTCATGGTGGTATCCCATGCACTTACGCCTGGCATTAGAATATGTGAGCAAAGTTTTAAGTCAGCAGGATCATTGATAATCTTTGTTTTTTTCTCTAAAGATTTAAAAACATTCACGAAAGCGATTAAATTACCGGAACCATAGTTTATTATACCAATCATTTGTTAGGTTTGTTATAATTAAGTAAAACTGCATTGTTTTTTCCGACAAATGTAAAAAAAGAGCCTACACCACAACCACAAACCCCTATGCTTTTTTCAAGCTCTTCAAAATCAGGCACTCCATTACATCCACCGAGTATAGTAATATTAACAGATGTATTACTTCGTACTATTTTTGCTAATTCAATATCATAACCGGCAAATGTTCCGTCACGATCTATTGAGTTGACAATTACTTCGCCAATTGGATTTTTTTCAATGAATTCGAGAGTCTGTAATAGGTTCCACTTTGTTTTTTTTGTTCCACGATGTGTGAAAATATAGTATTCGTTGCTAATTTTTTTTACATCTAAACAAACTGCTAAACTTTGAGCACCCACTTCAGAAGTAATATCACTTACAAGTGTAGGCGTATCAAAAAAAGCGGAGCTGATGGAAACCTTTTCAAACCCTAAAGATATTATTCTAACAGCATCTTCTACCGATCTTATACCTCCACCATAAGTAAGAGGCATGTTTGCATTGACTGCAACATCTTTTAATAAATCAAAGTCGATCTTAGATCCATTCTTTGTTATGGAGATATCAAAAAGACCTAATTCATCAACCTCCTTTTCATTAAATATCCGAATAGCATTTATTGGATCTCCTACGTAAATCCCCTGTTCGAATTTTCTTGTTTTTGTTAGCTCACCATCTTCAATAAGTAATACCGGGATGTACCTTGATCTTAACATGTTATATTTTTTTTGCGTTTTTATCAATACCAAGTAGCCTGGTAATACGAGATCCTAATGTGAAAAGAAACTCCTGATTCTTGTAATCTTTAAAGGTTTTAATTGGCATAGTATGAAACTTCTTAAGTTCATCAACTCCAATCCTAAGTTTTGAAGCTATGTATTCATAGTCTTTTTCTACTTCTTCCAATGGATAAGCTGGAAGTGCTAACCTAGCAATCGCTTCATCTCTAGACATTTGTCCCGTAATGATCAGGCTAGAAAATTGGGGTTTACGAGTATCAAAACCAAAACGGGTTGGCATCCAATGTCCTTCATAAAACTTAGTAAAACGAGATTCGAAATGCTTCTGGGGATAGGGAATCCAACCATATGCTTCATATAAAGTCTGCTCAGCTTCTTTTTTAGAATACTGAACATAGTTTAAAGGTGTAACAACTTTAATACCTTTGATATATTTAAGATAGAATTTATGATTCAAAATTCCACTTAATGGATATTTCTTAAGTTTTAATTCACCAAATTTTGAATGAATATCTTCAATCTGTTTTAAATCAGTTCCAAACCAACCCCAGTTAACGGGGTTCCTTATACCCTCAGTAGAATAGTTACTACCATTTAATATATATTTGACATTATTCTGTAAAGCAAATTTATACAGGGATGCAATAAATGCATGATCCTGCGGTAAATCGATATGTGGTACGCCGGAACGGAAAAAAGCTAGTTGCAGACTGCGCATTTCTTTCCAATTTATTACATCAGTCATTAATTCCAAGCCAAGACCAGAAATCAATGCATTGATATTTCTAACTGCTGCTTCCGTGTTCCATCCGCCATCCACATGGAAAACCAAAGGCCTGAGTCCATATTTTTTAACAGCAACATGCAATAAATAAGAACTATCAAGTCCCCCGCTTAATCCTATAACACAATCGTACTTTGAGTTTTTTCCTTTCTTTTTGATACTATCTATTAATGTGTGGAATTTACTATCCTCTCTCACATCCGCATCCCATTGCGGCTTAATTACTTTCAAAAAATTCTCACAATTGCTGCATTGACCATCAGCGTTGAAGGTGATCCGGGAATCACTTGTGTCCATCACGCAAACATTACATACTTGATATTTCATTCTATTATAGTTAAAAAAATTATTATACTTATTGATATTTGACTTTTATTTACATTGATAGCAATATATTCGAATGTTTACTTGTTATTTGATTAGATTCCATTACATATGTAATTGATTAAGTATTTTATATACTGATTCTTTTTTATTTTTCTGTGTATACATTTCGGATAACCTTTTTTGCCCTTTTGCAACCAATTCATTAGACAAATCTGTATCACTTAATATCTTCTCGATGGCATTTGCAAGTTCCAGATGATTACCTGGTGTTACATAATAAGCGCCATCACCCAGTACATTTTTCACCTCACCCACCTCACACGCTATAATACAGCAACCGCTTGCCAAAGCTTCAGCAGTTGCCAATCCAAATCCTTCAAAATAGGATGGCTGTAAATAAATTTTCGAGCTGACAAACAAACTCAATTTTTTTTCTAAAGAAACTTCTCCCAAGGTAGTGACTTGACTTTCCAAACCCAATTTTGAAATATATGCTAATAAATCATGATATCCGTCTCCTGGTCTTCCAGCCAGGGAACAACGAAGATAAACGCCTCGATCTTTTAATATTTTTATCGCATTTAAAATATCTAAAACGCCTTTCCGCCTTAAATTTTCTTTACCAGACCAAGCAATATTCAAAACGCCATCCCGGGCTGATTTACCTGAATCTTGAAAATACATATCCGCAATAGCACAGGGCAAATAATAATACTTTTTCAGATTAAAAACAGACGGCACATCATCAAATTCAATTTTACTTACGAATAAATTTATATCCGTCATTTTTAAAGCCAGCTTAATCAGGAACCTTTGATAAAAAGGGCGTGCATTAAATCCACTATTGGGCACTTGCTCTATCGGTCTGTAATTAAACACTCCGGTAATGATAGATTTACGACCCAATAGCTTTGCCAATAAAACTGGGTACAATGCGTATGTCCACCACCATATATAAATCACATCAAAATTTAGTGGAATATCACCATACCTATTACAGATTTTAACATCATGGCCCAATTCTCTTAAAGCTTGGATATCTTGGTTATAATACTCCATTGATTTTATATTTTCAAGGGTATCATTACAATAAAATACTATTTTTAATTTATTAGTTTTCATATTGACATTTAAATAGAATACACATACATCGTTAATTTTTAAAACCTGATTACACCTTCTTACCTCAGTTAGATTTGAGCCGAAGCACTTCTTTGTCTGTATGTCAGTTTTCTTTTTGAAAGAATATTTCTGATCAGAAAAAAAATTCCAAAGTTAAAAATGCTGAAATAAAAAGCTGAACTATCATCACCACGCAAAAGTAAAACCATAAAAGAAAAGCAATTACTATAAATTACAGGCTGTAAAATTGAAGTGTATGTCCATGTAATTTTATCGATATAAAATAAAACGAATGGGATTACCGTAAAAAATAAAAGACCTATCCACCAGTTAAAACTTAATACAAATAAACCGATCAAACCAGGTGGCATATTTCCACCACGAACCTGATCGCCCGCATTCAAAGCATCTGAGAATATGGCAGATATATCTTTTATCTTTAACCCTAAACTGTAGTCTACTGGTATAAGGAAGAATACTTGTCTTCGGATAATACCCAAAGGAATATCAAAGCCATCGATAAGGTTCATTTTAATTGCCGTCATTGAAGAAAAATAATAGTACGGAAAATCTCCTTGCATTATTAATTTTTCACCCATCTCCATAGCATGACCCATGAAATCGCCTCTGCCTGTTACAAGTTCTGTAAATAATACATCCCGAAATATCTGCCAGAAAACCAGTATCATCCCGAAAATTAATGATACAATTACAATTTTAGGTTTAAGTACAAGTTTGTTGCCATTGAGATAATATTTTGCCGCTACCGCTCCAGATATCATAAAAATAATCCATTTGCGATCTTTAGAGAGTATGCCATATATAAGCAATAGGATTATTGTGATAATTAAGAAAAAATATTTCTTCTCTTTATAATAAAGGAAAAAAAACAAAGGGGTCAGGGAAATGAAATACGATGCTACAACACTATAAAATGAGGAGTAAGTAGCGTTTTCAAACCATATAAAACGGTCAGCTACTAATAATTCAAATACAGAAAGACCTGTTGAATAAACATATAGATATATACCTATTAATAAAAGTAGAAAAAAAATAATCCTTTGCTGTAATGTTGTTGTTGAGGCAACAATTTGTTTTGAAACCCTATAGCTGTTGAAGAATTTAGAGGCCAATAAAAAACAGAACAACAAAGAAATATTGTAAAGATGATAAATGACATATATTCTCGGATCGGTAAAAATAAGGCCCTCAGCTTTATGGTCAATTGTTAATGCCCCACCAATTAAAACATGATACAAAAGCGGACTTATGCAAAAAAGAGGAACATATAAAAGTAGGAACATTGAAGGTATGAAATTTTTAAACTTTAGTTTTAGCACCTCAATGCTAAACAAGATAATACCAAGAACAAGAGAAATAACTTCTAAGACCCAGATCATCCCCATAATGAAAGTTTGGTTTTAAGTTTAAAATAATAATTAGAAAATACTAACCCAAAAATTGAAAATAAACTAAGAAGAAGTAGAAAAAATGCAAAGCTATTAACCTCTCGATAAAAAAAATAAACAGCAAAGGCTACAACAAACGCACACAATCTCACAATTGAAAAGAAAAATAAACTCCTTGAATGATTTAAGTCTACTTGAACTATTGATTGAATAAAAAGATAACAAAATTCAACTATTACGAAAATTGAAAAGAATAATATCTCAATTAGGCTAAACTGTAGTTTGGGTGCAATAATTTTTAATAAAAAAAATCCTGCAAGCAAAATAAATACAAAAGTAGCTAAAGACAAAAACTTGTTTAGCTTAAGAAAGAATTTGATATTTTCGGGAAGTATTAAATCTGCCTGCTTAGATCTTAAAAAGACATCATATACCTGGTAGAGTGTCATAAATAAAAAGCTATGTAGTACAGATAATTTTGCTATTAAGAACCCAGGTAAAACAAAACTACTAATCCATATAAACCCACCATATGTTAAAAGCGTAGTTAAGTTATTCACCAAGAAAGGTAAAGAATCATTCAAAACGGTTAATATGGATTTAAAAATAGAACCGTCAATCTTAACAAAGTTATTTGGAACATGCTTAATTGCTACCAATGCAGTAATTACAGATCCGATAATAAATGAAATATTTAGGGCTAGGAGAGATAGGCTTACATCTTTTTTAAAGTGCACAATGATTAAAATTGAGATGGTCGCTATAACATAAGTTACAAACTCTATTATTTTTCTCATTTTAAAGTTATTCGTCGCATTTAATAAAGCTCCGAATGGAATACTAAACAACCGAAATGAAACAAATAAAGCCATAAAAAAAACATAACTCGTCTCTCCAGAAAGTGATAAATATACAAATCCAAAAGATAAAAGGAATAAAGGGCAAATTGCAATAGAGGCGTTTATTAATATACTTTTCCGAAATTCCTTATTAGCATGAATTAAAAGTGTAACCGTATGCTGACCTATACCAAGATCCGAAGCTGTTGCAATCATTAATATAGAAGATGTAATTGACCAAACTACATAATCGTTACTATCCAGTTTGTTTAAAATAATCCAATTAATTAATAGTACTAATAAGGATTTTAATCCATGGAAAAGTAAACTAACAGCTCCTTCGCTTAAATGTGTTTTGCCTTGTTCTACAGCATCAATAACAGATCTCATAAATGATTTTACCGATATCATTTGTGAAATTCAATTAGGATTAAATCATAGATATTTTTTTTAACCTTCATTTTTGGGCAGCAATCTCTTCAGCTATTAAGATATCAAGCACCTCATAAAAAGACATTTCATATTTCCAATTCAGGTTTTTTTTGATTTTACTGTTATCTCCGTATATATCCATTACTTCTACTGGTCTGTATAAATTTGGATCAATCACAATTTTGTCGCGATTAATATTTAACTTATCGAATACATATTCAACAATTTTCCGTAAAGACAGTGATACACCGCTACAAATGCAGTAATCGTCGGCAACATCTGCTTGTAACATAAGCCACATAGCTCTTGCATATTCCGGTGCAAAACCAAAATCACGTTTTACATCAATATTTCCCAATTTTAAAACACTCATATGCCCATTCTTAATCAAAATAGCATTACTGATAACTTTTTTTATAAAAAAATTGTGACCGCGTAAATGTGATTCATGATTAAATAATATTGCATTGGAGCAAAATATTGAATACGCCTCTCGGTAATTTTTCACAGCCCAGTAAGCCAAAGCTTTTGAAATCGCGTATGGGCTGGTTGGTATAATATTACTATTCTCATGAACTGGCAATGCACTGCTACCACCATACATATCACTACTTACGGGTTGTAAAAACCTTGTATTTGCATGAGATATTTTAATCAACTCTAGCAAGTTTAAAACAGACATGCAATTATATTGCATTGTACTTAAAGGGTGCTCGAAAGAAAGGCTAACAGATGATTGTGCTGCAAGGTTGTAAATCTCATCTGGCTTAACTTTATGAAGTATCCTAGATAAACTAATCCCATCCTGTAAGTCGCCAACTTCATATTGAATATCATTTTTTATACCTAAATAATCTAGATTACTCAATGTCTGATTCTGAGAATTACGGATTAAGCCAACTACATTGTAGTTTTTTTCAAGCAATAATTTACTAAGATATGCACCATCTTGGCTGGATACACCTGTTATCAATGCAGTTTTATTCATAATACTCAATTTCGTCATTTTTGAACACCTCACTCAATATTTCGTTTACTATTAATTATTGAGTAAAGACATTCGCTTTAAAAATATCTACAAATGATTCTTGTTAGTGAGACCACATTAATTAATTAAATTTGTTAACAATCTTTTACCAATTAAAATTATTATACTTAATAAACCTGACAAAAATGCACCTATAATCAATCCCTTAGCTTTACTAGCTTTTTCAATATTTAATGGCAAAATAGGTGAGTCAATAATCTGAATTAACGGTTCCTCTCTCATCAAAGCTAGTTTAGAATACTCTAAATTTTTCACCAATTCCCCGTACATTGTACTCAGCATTTGAATTCGCATTTCTTGTTTTATTTTTGGAACTGTTGCACTTTGACGAATTAGACCCATATTTTGATCTGCAAAAGTTGCACGTCCATACAGCCCTTGGTCTAATTCCCGCTTCACTGAATCCACTCTTGAGTCTAATAATTGGACATTTTTTCTTGACTTCCCAACTTTTGTTTCTACATAAAAATATGTTACATTTTTAACTAAATTCTCACAGAATAATTTTGCAAATATTTCGTCAGTTGATTTAACTTTTACGGAAATAATACTTAACTTTTTATCAATTTTCGAAACCTCTAAGTTAGATTTTAGTAATCGTTGTTGAATAGACCCTAATACTGAATCTTGAGCTCTTGTATAGGTTTCCCTGATAGCTGAAACAAATTTTAGATTTTTAATTTCTGGATTTTTTGCCCAATTTTCTTTTAATTTATTGAATTCAATATATCGATTAATTAACAACACATCCTTACCATTGATATTTACTTTTGTTAGTAAAGTCTTTTCTATCAATAATCTAGATTTCATCAATTCAATGATATTGTCCCCTGCAAATGCTCCGCCATCTCCTCCCCCTAAATTTAATCCGAAGCTAGAAGCTATAGAACTTATACCTGAGTACCCCCCTGCAGTTTTCTCTTCTAATGCTAAAGTTAAAGTTGCAGTATAAATTGGCTTTTTAGAAAAACTGTAACCTAACCCTAATAAACCACCAATAAAAGCAGCTTGAATAATTATTTTCCATTTCGATTTCAAATACTGAAACCCAAATATTCCTTTTTGAATTAATTCTTTTAAAGAAATTTCTTCTGAACTATTGTTCATTATTAGATTTTTACTTGATTTAACAATATGAAAAATGTTGCAAGCCCGGTAAGTTTTAGGGTTGTGTTTTCAATAAATTTATTCCAGTTAAATGGCTCTGATTCTTTTTTGATTTGTTTCTCTTTCTTCACTTTATTAACCACATAAATTGTACTTCCTTTTGTTACCTTAGGATAAATTCTTATTATACCTAAATCTCTTGTTCTATTAATTTTAGCATTTGGTTGTATAATATAAGTTTTCTTTTTCCACGATTCTTCAGTAAAACCATTACCAAATTCTTTGATGTAATATTTCGCTCTTTTTCCACTTACAAATGGAGCGTTTACTTGATCTTTATCTAATACGCTTAAATATTCTAATGAAGCACCTCGAATTGCAACAAAATCTGTAACAGTTGGTATCGTTAAAATATCTCCTTCTCTTAAAACATAGTTATATTTACTACTTTGAGATTTCAATGCATCATTCAATTTAATTACAATAAAGCCCCCTGCTAAACTTGGTCTAAATAAAGTTGCTGATTCTGGGAAAGCAAAACGAGTTAAACCACCAGCTCTCTTAATTAGATCATTAATTTTTTCATCTTTAGACAATAAAGAATAAACCCCAGGGTATTTAACTTCTCCTCTTAAAGTGATATTTTGTTGTAATTCAAAATTGGGTACTTGGCGAACGAAAACTTGATCGAAAGGTTGTAATATAATCTGAGCATCAGCATCTGATAAAAAACTTGCATTAGAATTTAATTTAATACTTTCAATTATCACTCTAACATCTTGCCCATCGTTATAATTTTCTGAGAAATAAGATAAACGAGAAATTTCAATTCTTAAGTTTTCTGCTTCTAACTTTAAGCCACCAGCATTTTGTAAGGCATCGCCTAGTGTCATGCCATTTACGAAATCTAACTTCCCTGGTTTACGAACTGCTCCAAATAGTTCTATGCCTAATGATTCAACATAATCTATATTGGAATAAATAGTTATTACATCAAATGTTTGTAAAGTTAAGTTTTGATTAGATGATTTATTTGACATCAATTCCTTGATGTTTATTCTAAAGTACTCTTTAGTTTGATCTTGTTTTGTTCTTACTAAATAAGCATTATCTAAATTTGCGTCCATTTTCAATCCGCCAGCTTTTTTGATTAAATCGTAAACTTTTTCGCCTTTGATTAAATTGTAATCACCTGCAAAATTTACAGCTCCTCTAACAGTAATCTTATTTAAAATCTCTGATAAAGTAGATTTGATTGTTATTTGATCTCCATTTACTAATGGAAAATCTTTGTTAATTTTCATCAATGAATCTAAATTCAATTCTAAAATTTTAGATTCTAAATTTGATCTTCTGATTACTTGAATTTTTTCTTTATATGCAGCTTCTTTTAAACCCCCAGCATACTTAATTAAATCAGTTAGTCCTTCATTTTCCTTTAATTCAAATTGAGTAGCTCTATTCACTTCACCGCCTAGTCGAACTAATTTATTGATAGAAGGTATGATTATATAATCATTGTCTTCTAAAAAATAATCTTGTTTAGAATTCGGATTATTTAAAAATTCGTAAACGTCCAATATTCTAACAACTTTGCCATCTCTACGTATTTGAATATTACGTAATGTGCCAATATCATTAGGTCCACCTGCTAATATTAATGCATTAAAAGCTGTATTTAAAGCAGGTATTTTATATGAACCTGGCTTAACAACTTCACCAACTATGTTAACAGTTATAGAACGTGAATAAGCCAAAGTAATTTCTAGTTTATTATTACCTAAATCAAAGTACTGAGACATTTTTGATCGTATCAAAGATTTTGCCTTTTCAAAAGTTAAACCTTTTATAAAAATCGGTCCCATTTGTTGTGGATTAATAGCACCTCTAGTATCCACTTTTAAAATTTCATTGTAAAATGAATACCCAAAAACTGATATACCTAATTCATCTCCAATACCAATTACATAATTAGAAGGAGCTTTTGCATCTGTTGATTTATCAAAGATTTTTATATCACCAATTCTAAAATATTCCTGTCCATATATAGTAGATTTTGTACCGCTAGCATTACCCCCCCCATCTACTATTTTTCCAGTAGTTGCATTTGCTTTATCCGCTTCTTCCTCTACTTTTTTAATAATTGTAGACTCTGGTGTGGTTTGTGTATCTTCTGTTGCGCCAGCACGACCTTGAGATTGTATTTTGCCAATTCTTTCTTTAAACTTAGTTGCCTCTGCAGCAGGTAAGCCTCTTTTTCTGGCAAATAATTCTGCCTGTTCTACAGTTACACCAGCACCTTCTCCTTGCTTTAAGATTTGCATGATTTGTGCATCACTCATTTCGTCTATTCGGACATTAGATAGATTGTTTGGATCTATGCCTGCGGGAGTCTGAGCGAATGTAGTTGTGATTAATGCACAAGAAAATAGATAATAGAAAATAGAAAATCGTAGGGATTGCTTCATTGTTAATATTTTAAAAACGGGTAAAGATACTAAGTATTCCATATAAGGAGGTGTTCTTCTGCTAATATAATATTTTCGTTTTGCTCAAACTCAGCAATGTTGTATAATACATATCTAATTTTCTTAGCTACCAAGGGTTCTGCTTTGTCGATTAAGTTGATTAAATATTCTTTATTCACCTCACCAACTATTATTATATCTATAATATTTGACTCTAATCCTTTTGCTAAAGAACCAGATAAATACACTGATTTGACATCCCCTAATCGTTTTAAAACAGTATCTATTATTTGATCGATACCTGTATATTTCATAATGATATTATGAATATCAGAAAACAAAGGGTGGCGTATATTGGCTTTAAAGATTTTTTTGTTGCCGATCAATGCTGAGCTCAACAAACCAGCTTGTTCCAGCTTATTTAATTCAATTCTTATACCATTGCTACTGTCCTCAAATTCTGATTCTAAATTCTTTAAATAGCCTGTATTATTGGCGTTTAAAAAGAATTTTAGCAATAATTTAATACGAGTTTTGGAAGTAATTAAGGTTTCTAACACGATACAGCTTCGCCCATTCAGTCACATAGGCTGTTAAGATTGGGTAAAAATATTACTCTATTTTGACTAAAACAAGGCTTAACAATAATATAATTTGGAGTTTAAACACGAGATTGGAATAAATACCGATTTATGGGTATTG
>CALRXS010000006.1:0-142190 GCA_943372195.1 Sphingobacterium thalpophilum | reverse complement strand
CATTTTTATTCTTAAATACTTGTGCATATCTAACAGCCGTTTCAAACAAACCTCTTTCACCAACTTTTGACATTACTGTTAGACCTGGTGAATTAAAAGGGTTTCTAGTTTGCATATTAATTACACCATTGAATGCATTAGGTCCATAGAACGCAGAACTTGCTCCAACTATTAAATCAACTTTTTGTACATCTAATTCTGATGAACCTAAAAAGTTTCCTAATGAAAAATTTAATCCCGGTGCTTGATTGTCTACACCATCAATTAATTGTAATGAACGTACTGGTGATGTACTATTGAAACCTCTTGTATTTATTACCTTAAAGCCAATACTAGCAGATGTTAAATCTACTCCTTTTAGTTGGCCTAATCCTTCATAAAAATTTGCTGCTGATGTTTGTTTGATAGAAATCAAATCCATCGACTCTACAGTTAATGGCGCTTCTTTTTGTTTCTCAGATAAGCGGGATGATTGTACCGTTACTTCTTTACTGGTAACAACATTTTCTGTTAAAGTAACATCCACAGAAGTTTTGTTTTTAGAAACTACTACTTCTGTTGATTGATAACCTAAGTAAGAAATTACTAATGTTTTAGGTGAAGATAAATCAACATTCAAACTAAACTTTCCATCTAAATCGGTATTGGTTCCAATGCTGGTTCCTTTAACACTAACGACTGCTGAGTACAAAGCTTGTTTGGTGTTTTTATCTTTTACAGTACCATTTATTTTTTGTGTTTGTGCAAAAACTAAATGGCTAGTTAATAATAAAAATAGCGTAGTAATTGATAATAAATTCTTCGAATTGTTAGGGTAAAATCTCATGTAATTTACATTTAATCAATCCTAAGTTAATAATTCAAATCATTAAATGAAATGTATTCGAATTATATTAATAATTAAGAAGCATTATTGCCAAATGCATTCCAGCCTTGAGCTACTAATTTGTGCTGGTTACCGCCCTTGCTAATTAACATGGCACCTTCTGAAGCTTGTGTAATATGACCAATAACGCTGACATCCGAATTGTTTTTAATCTTTTCATAATCAGCTTGTTTTATGGTGAACAATAGCTCATAATCTTCGCCACCACTTAAAGCACATACCGTTGGGTCGATATTAAATTCGCGTGCTGTATTATAAGTTAATGGGTCGATAGGTATTTTTTCTTCATAGATACTACAACCAACATTTGATGATTTGCAAATATGTAATACCTCCGATGCGAGTCCGTCTGATACATCCATCATTGCGCTAGGTACTATGTTTAGTGTGGCCAATAATTCTATAATATCTTTACGTGCTTCTGGTTTTAATTGTCTCTCTACAATATAATCGTATCCTTCTAAATCGGGTTGTAAATTTTGATTTCCTAAGAATACATTTTTTTCTCTTTCAAGAATTTGTAAGCCCATATAAGCTGCACCTAAATCACCACTTACACATACTAAATCATTTATTTGTGCAGAATCTCTTTTTACTATTTTTTCTTTTTTTGATTTACCTAAAGCTGTTACGCTTATTACTAAACCTTGTTTAGATGAGCTTGTATCACCACCTACTAAATCAATATTATATCTTTTGCAAGCAATTAACATACCTTGATATAACTCTTCAACTGCTTCTAATGAAAATCTATTAGAAATACCAATTGAAACCAACACTTGCGTTGGTATTGCATTCATTGCATAGATATCAGATAGGTTTACAATCATTGATTTATAACCTAAATGTTTTAAAGGAACATATGATAAGTCGAAGTGAATTCCCTCTAATAATAAGTCTGTTGAAATTATTGTTTGTTCATCAGCAAAATCTAAAATTGCAGCATCATCACCAACACCTTTAATGGTGCTCGCATGATTTATTTCGAAGTGTTTGGTAATATGATCTATTAACCCGAATTCACCTAAAGCCGACAATTCATTTCTTGAAGTATTCTCAAACATATTATATATTTTTTACAAAAGTAATTAATAACTAGAACATCGTATCAATTAGTTCTATTTCGTTTTTTGTAGGATGATCTGTAGTATAATGCAAGCCTCTACTTTCTTTTCTCATCATTGCTGATTTTATGACTACATACGATACTTGTATTAAATTTCTAAGTTCACAAAGCTTCACCGATAATTTTGTTTTCTTGTAAAAATCTTCGGTTTCATTATATATTAATTCAAGCCTTCGCATTGCTCTTTCTAGTCGAAAATCTGATCTTACAATACCCACATAATCACTCATAATTCTTTGCATTTCTCTTATGTTATGAGTAACTAAAATATCTTCGTTCGAAAGTGAAATTCCTTTCTCGTCCCAATCGGGTATATCTGTTTTGAAATTAATATTATCAAGCAATTCTATTGCTCTTAAATAACTACGATGTGCAAATACTAGTGCTTCTAGTAATGAATTTGATGCCAGTCTATTTGCACCATGTAAACCCGTTGAAGCACATTCACCACATGCAAATAATTGTTTAATAGTTGACTCACCATGTACGTTCACATAAATACCTCCACACATATAATGTGCCGCAGGTACTACGGGTATAAACTCTTTACTCATATCTATACCTATGCTTAAACATTTTGCATAAATATTTGGGAAGTGTTGTAATAATTCTGCTTTTGATACATGTGTTATATCTAGGTAAACAAAATCATCACCTGATTTTTTCATCTCAGAATCAATTGCTCTTGCTACTATGTCGCGCGGTGCTAATGATGCTCTTACATCATAAGCCTCCATAAATGATTCTCCTTTTTTGTTTCTTAATATAGCCCCGTGTCCTCGTACTGCCTCTGAAATTAAAAAGCTTGGGTACTCACCTGGGTGATATAATGCAGTCGGATGAAATTGAATAAACTCCATGTTTCTAACTTTGCCTTTCGCTCTATAGACCATGGCAACTCCATCGCCAGTGGCAATCGTCGGATTTGTAGTTGTACTATATATATGTCCGGCACCACCCGATGCCATTACCGTAACTTTCGATAAAATTTTCTCTACTTCTGCCGTATGTGTATTGAAAGCATAAATTCCAAAACAGCTAACATCCTTAGAAGCCTTATTTATTTCTTTGCCTAAATGATGTTCTGTAATAAGATCTACAGCAAAGTAGTGAGTGAGTATTTCTATATTCGGATGTTTGTGAATTTGATCTAGTAACACTTTCTCTATTTCAAATCCTGTTATATCTTTGAAATGCAATACTCTATGCTCTGAATGTCCGCCTTCTTTTGCTAAATGATATTCACCCTTTCTGTTTTTGTCGAAATTGGTACCATAGTCAATTATTTCTGCAATTCTATCCGGACCTTCTTTAACAACAAGATCCACAATCTTTGGGTCACATAATCCGTCACCAGCAATTAATGTATCTTGAATATGTTTTTCGTAGCTATCTTCTTTATCAATCACCACAGCCACACCACCTTGCGCATATTTAGTGTTTGACTCATCTTCATTTGATTTTGTAACAATCAAAACCTTACCCTTGCTCGCAGCCTTTAATGCAAAACTTAATCCCGCTATACCAGAGCCTATTACTAAAAAATCTACCTGCCTCATGATGTTTTTATAAATGAAACCATATTATAAATCTTTTGTTCTTTAATAAGTATGTTAACAACGTTGATTTTATGTTAAGATGTTGTAAAGAAGTTATGAATAAATAAATACAAGTATCAAATTTAAGAACTTGTTAGTTATTTCTCCTCTAAACTTAGTGTTCTATTAACATTTAATTCACAATTTGTGACCTTTATCATTATTAACTGAATTACAATTCACATATTTTGATAAAAATATAGATATCAGAAAATCACGTATTTATCATTAATTTTATGTTAAGAACTTGTTTGTAATTTTTTAAAAGTAAATAAGTGTTGATAAGAGTTTGAATAATTAACTTATTCAACACCCTAATCATCATCTTCAAAATTTTTTTAAAATTAAATTATGATTATAATAAGACGTGAATAATTTTCAAATTTGGATTCCAAAAAAAATTAAATGGAAAGTTTAACCGAAAAGGGTTTTTTAGATATACCTGTTGATCCTAGTTTAGATCTATTCGTTGAAATAGAAAAACTTAAAAAAGAAAAGAATGCAGTTATACTTGCACATTATTATCAAGATTCTGATATTCAAGATATAGCAGATTATATTGGTGATAGTTTAGGATTATCACAAGAAGCAGCAAAAACAAATGCAGATATTATTTTATTTGCTGGTGTACATTTTATGGCTGAAACAGCTAAAATATTATCACCAAATAAAAAAGTAATATTACCAGATCTTAAAGCTGGTTGTTCATTAGCAGATACATGTCCGCCAGATCTCTTTGCAAAATTTAAATCTAAATATCCTGATCATATAGTTATTACTTATGTAAATTGTTCAGCTGGTATTAAAGCGTTAAGTGATATAGTATGTACTTCAAGTAATGCTGTTCAGATTGTTGAGAGTTTACCTAAAGATCAAAAAATAATTTTTGCACCAGATAAGAATTTAGGAGCATATATAATAAAGAAAACTGGTAGAGATATGGTTTTGTGGGATGGAGCTTGTATGGTACATGAAATATTTTCTAGAGAGAAAATTATTAAGCTTAAAGAAAGACACCCTAGTGCTAAACTTATTGCTCATCCAGAATGTGAAGGGTCTATTTTAGAATTAGCAGATTTTATAGGATCAACATCTGCTTTATTAAATTATACTAAAATATCAGATTCTAATTCTTTTATAGTTGCAACCGAATCTGGTATTTTACATCAAATGATTTTATCATCACCTTATAAAGAATTTATTGCAGCACCACCAAATAATAATTGTGCTTGTAATGATTGTCCGCATATGAAATTAAATACTTTAGAAAAAGTTTATAATTGTTTAAAGTATGAATCACCAGAGATTACTCTTTCGTCTGATTTAATTGAAAAAGCTAAATCTCCTATTATAAAAATGTTAGATATCTCTTCTAAATTAGGTTTATAAATATGGCATTAATACTTCCAGTAAATAATATTTATCCACACATACCTGATAATTGTTTTATTGCAGAAAATTCAACTATTGTAGGTGATGTTAAATTTGGAAATAATTGTAGCGTTTGGTTCAATGCAATTATTCGTGGCGATGTTCACAGTATTGAAATTGGTGATAGATCAAATATACAAGATGGAGCTGTTATACATTGCACCTATCAAAAGGCAAAAACTGTTATTGGTAATGATGTATCAATCGGACATAGAGCTATTGTACATGGTTGTACTGTACATGACCATGTTTTAATTGGTATGGGGGCAATTGTAATGGATCATGCCGTTATTAATGAATACTGTATAATTGCTGCTGGATCTATAATATTAGAAAATACAATTTGTGAATCAGGTTATATTTATGCAGGTTCACCAGCAAAAAAAATCAAAGCTATTTCAGAAGATCAGAAAAAATTATTAGATAAATTACCAAATAACTATATGATGTATTCAGATTGGTTTAAAGATTAATTTCTAATTCTAATTCCCAATTTGCTCTTACTTTTATATCTTCTTTATAATATTCAACAGGTTCAGGTTGTATTTTTTTTAGATAATTTCCTGTATCCCATTTTCCATTATTATTTATATCAGTAATTATTCTCACCTTATAAGTACCAGCATTCAGTTTATTTATTTTTATATTATTTATTTTATTTAATTCTGTTTTGCAGACTGTTATACCTTTATCATTATAAACTTCAATAATTTTATTTTTTATATCACCTTTAAATTTCAATTCTATAATACCAAAATCTTCCTCTTTATAAAATTCTATGTCTTTCTTAATCTTTTTATTTTTTTGATTTTGAAAATCTATCACAGAACTATCTTTTAATACTATGTAATATTTTTTATATGTATCAAAATCATATATTAATTCTAACTGATTTAGTTTTATTCTTAAATCAAAATTTACTCTAATACTGTCTTCAAATAAATTGATTGAATCTTTTATAAACTCTTTAATTTTATTACTAGTATAAATAATTAATTTATCAGAATCATTTCTAGAATTTATATCGATTGTAAAATTTCTTGGTTTTAAATTTTTTGCAAACTTGTATTTTATAGTATCATATTTATTATCATAATTTAATATGAATGACGATGAATCTAATTTTGTTTTATAATATAAACTTACACTGTCTTTAGTTTTATTATATACAATTGTATCTACTAATGAATCAGTTTTTACAAATGTATAATCTGCATATTTTTTATTAAATATTAAATCTACTTTTTGATATTCTATTTTTTTATCTAATATTTTTGTTTTGGTTGGTATTTCTTTAAATAACTTTATTAAGTTCAGATCAGTATTTTTAGAAAGATTTATAGTAGTATCTATAAATGCTAATTGTTCTTCTTGACTATCGTATATTTTATTATTATTTGTTTCAGTTATAGCTATTATTTTATATTTATTTTCTTTCAAATTGGTGAAAATAAAATTACCATCATCATCAGTTTTTGTAGTATATGTTGGTTTAGATAAATATATAATTGAATCATTTATTACATCAGTATATAAACAAATTAATGCTTCTTTTATAGCATCAGTTTTAAATGCATCTATTAGTCTACCAGATATATTTAATGAATCTATTACATCACCAGTTGAGAATATAAATTTAAATTCTTTGTTAATATTTGATTCTGTATAGTCACTTATTGAATTACCAAAGTTGATTATATAAGTTGTGTTTGGTAACAAATCTTTTTTAAAGTCTATAATAATTTTCTTTCCAGATTTTTTAACGTTTGTTTCAATATTACCCGGACTTACTATTAATTGATTTTGAATATCTTTTAATACTATGTATTCATTAAATTCTATTTCAATGTTTTTACCATTAAAGTTTTTAGAATAATTCTCAGGATAAGATTTTACTAATTTCGGATGTAATGTATCTTTTTGTCCGCCTGTAGGGGCAAGCATATTCGCACATGCCTGTAACATTAGTATAATTACAACTATAAATACATTGAATTTTATTGATTTTTTATTTAAGGCTATTTTTAGCCCATTAGAGAGTTTTTGCATTAATTCTATCCAATTGTATTAAAAATATTTTTTAATTGATTTAAAGCAATTATTTTTTCTATTGCTTATTTGTTTGATATTCAATTAGTTAGCCAAATGAACCATTAATACACTCACATCAGCTGGTGATACTCCTGAAATTCTAGATGCTTGTCCTAGAGTCAATGGTTTTATCTTCATTAATTTTTCTCTAGCTTCTTTTGATATTGAAACGAGGTTATTATAATTAAAATCTGGATTAATAATTTTATCATCTAGTTTTTTTAATTTTTCTACCATTTCTTTTTCCTTACTTAAATAGCTTTCATATTTAATATTAATTTCTGCTTGTTCGATAATTTCTTTTTCAAGATTAGAGCATAAATTTCTTAAACCTTCATCAGCTTTTATTAAATCATTTAAATCTATTTGAGGTCTTAATAATATAGATATCATTTTTACACTATGGGGTATATCATTACTGCCCTTTTCATTTAATATTTGATTTATACTATTAGGTTCAATACTTTTCTCTTTTAAGTATTGCATGATCTCATTTGTGAATTTTATCTTTTGATTAACTTTTTCTAATCGTTCATCAGATGCTAATCCGATTTCGTTTGATAATTTAGTCAATCTTATATCGGCATTGTCTTGTCTCAATAACAATCTATGTTCAGCTCTTGAGGTAAACATACGATATGGCTCTTCTGTACCTTTAGTTACTAAGTCATCTATCAATACACCTATATATGATTCTGATCTTTTCATGATCAGTGGGTTCTTCTCATTAATTTTTAAATGAGCATTTATACCAGCTATAAAACCTTGTGAAGCTGCCTCCTCATAACCAGTCGTACCATTTATTTGTCCAGCGAAATATAAATTCTCAATCAACTTAGTTTCTAATGTAAGTCCTAATTGAGTAGGTGGAAAATAATCATATTCTATAGCATAACCAGGTCTAAACATTTTCGCATTTTCAAATCCGGGTATCAACCTTAACGCTTTATACTGTACATCTTCAGGCAATGAAGTTGAGAAACCATTAACATATATTTCTACCGTATTCCAACCTTCAGGTTCCACGAAGATTTGATGTCTAGTTCTCTCAGCAAATCGATTAATTTTATCTTCAATCGACGGACAGTATCTAGGTCCGAGCCCCTGAATTCTCCCAGTAAACATTGGAGACTTTTCGAACCCTTCTTTTAGAGTCTCATGAACAGCTTCATTTGTATAGGTAATATAACAGCTTCTTTGATCTTGTGGTAGCTCAACATCTGTATAAGAAAATCTTCCTCTATCATCATCACCTTTTTGTTCCTCCATTTTAGAATAGTCTAGTGATCTACCATCAACTCTTGGTGGAGTACCCGTCTTCATTCTTCCTGCTTCAAATCCTAATTCTACCAATTGTTCAGTAATACCACTAGAAGCTTTTTCAGCTGCTCTACCTCCACCCATTCTTTTTTCACCTATATGTATCACTCCATTTAAGAACGTACCATTCGTCAAGACCACTGCATCAGCCTCAAATTCTATTCCCAAACTAGTTCTTACACCAGCTACTCTATTATCCTTAATAATTAAAGAGGTTACCATATCTTGCCAAAAATCTACATTAGGAGTTTTTTCTAAAGCAATTCTCCATTCTTCAGCGAAACGCATTCTATCATTTTGTGCCCTGGGACTCCACATTGCTGGTCCTTTTGATCTATTCAACATTCTAAATTGAATAGTACTCTTATCCGTCACAATACCACTATAACCACCCATTGCATCAATTTCTCGTACAATTTGCCCTTTTGCTACACCACCCATAGCCGGATTACATGACATTTGAGCTATTACACCCATATTCATTGTAACCAACAAAACCTTAGACCCCAAATTAGCCGCCGCTGCTGCTGCTTCGCAACCAGCGTGTCCGGCCCCCACAATAATTACATTATATTTCTGATTCATACCCTTGTTCCACGTGAAACAGTACAAAGATATCAATTGATTCGTACAAATAAACATATGATTGTTTCACGTGAAACAAGTAGTTGTTTTTGTGTTGTGATTTTTTGTTTTTTTATTTATTAGTGCACAAGAAGACAGTCTAGTAACTAGTGAATAGTAACTAGTAACTAGAAAGATGCTACGCATTAAAACCGATACAAAATTTAATATAAAATAAATTAAGACAGCGTACTTTAGCCTTTGAATTCCTGATCATAATCACCAATCGTACTCTAGTTACCAGTTACTAGTAACAAGTCACTATAATATGTATCGTTCGAAAACCCCAAAAACCCCAATACATACACTTTCATACACTGTATAATATTATTGTACACTCTTTAATATATAAACTATTGATAACTAGATAGTTATAAATTATATTATTATTTATATTAAGCTATTTATTTTGTTATAAATGTTAATTAAACATTAATTGATTATTCATCAATGAATTAACCATCGTTTTTTCTACAATTCACAAAAAAAATAGAAATAATTGTAATTTTTTATTGACAATAAAATAATCTTTCTATATATTGCAAATCCTTATATAGCTGTAATTATATGTAACGCGTATAGGATATCCATTAAAAACATTTAAATACTTACTAAAAACAAACGTTTATGAGTTTGAACTTTTACAAACAAGTTAAGAATTACATTGCATTATTTGTGATGATTCTATTCTCTACTACCTTGTTGTATGCTCAACCAATGGCTGGTACATTTACAATTGATCCAGCTGGTTCGGGTGCTACAAACTTTACAACTTTTCAAGCAGCGATTGATTCGTTGAATGCAAAAGGTGTGGGTACAGGTGGTGTGACTTTTAATGTTGCTGCAGGGGCGACATTTGCAGAAACTGGTGCGCTGGTATTAACAGCGACGGGTACTTCTGCAAATCCGATTATTTTCCAAAAATCAGGTGCTGGTGCAAATCCAGTTATTAATCCTGCTTTTGGTTCAATCGCAACACAAACTGGATCAACTTATGGTGCTACGGGTGATGTGATTTTAAAAATAGTTGGATCTGATTATGTGACTATCGATGGTATCAATTTTATTGAACCAGCAGGTAGAAGCAGTGTGGCATTAACCGAATATGGTATTGCTATATTAAAAGGATCTGCTACAGATGGTAGTAGAAACATCACAATTAAAAACTGTACAATCGAGCTTAATAGAGCAACAAGATTATCGACAGGTATTTTTGCTGCTAACTATACTCAGGCTTTGGGTTCATCACTTACTGTGACTGCTATTTCAGGTAGAAATGAAAATATTTACGTATTGAATAATACTGTAAATAATACCTGGACAGCAATGTATTTCCAAACTTCATTTTCTTCGACTTTAGATTTATTTGATAATAATATCGTTGTTAGAAATAATACTATTACGAACTACTCTGGTGGTAATACAACATCTTATGGATTGTATATGTTATATACGGACAGTATTGATGTTACGAATAATACTCTATCGAATGCTACTGGGCATACATCTACTTTATATGGTATAATGTTATCATCTGGCACAAACGGTAAAGTTAAGATTGATTCGAATACAGTAAACTTAGTAAGTAGTGCAACAACATCTGCTACTTATGCTATTTATAATGGTATAGGTTCATCGGGTACAGATAACTATATTTACATTAGAGGAAATAAAGTTAGTCACAACTCTACTACAAATACTAGTGCTACAGTTGCTGGTATTTACAATTTTGGTTCAGCTTTTAATGTAGACATAAGTAATAACACAGTTCGTAATACATCTGTTGGAACAACCACTTCAAATTATACTGGTACATATTATGGTATATATAATTCAGCAACAAATTCAAATGCTGGTAGTACAACAAACATCTATAATAACACTGTAAGAGATTTTACTCGTTTACAAACAAGTACTGGTAGTACAGGTACATTTTATGGTATGGCTGTATTTGGTACAGGACAAACTAATAATATTTATGGTAATAAAATTGCAAATATCAGCAATACGACTACAACAAGTAGTGTTTGGGGTATTTATACTTCAAATAACGTACCTACTAAAAACATCTACAATAATATTGTAGATTCATTTGTGGTTAGTGGTGGTACTACAATTGGTATTACTAATACTACAGGAACTTTAGTAAATATTTATGGTAATACAGTAAGAGGATTAAATGCTAATAAAAATGCATCAAGTGTTGCTATTGGTATTCAAAATACTGGTGGTACAGATGTAAATGTTTATAACAACTTTATTTCTGATTTAAGAGCACCATTGTCAACAAACGCAAATGCTGTTACTGGTTTATCATTAACTGGTGGCACAAATGTGAATGTTGATCACAATACAGTTTATTTAAATGCTACTTCAAGTGGTACTGGATTTGGTTCAACTGCATTAACTTTTGGTACAAGTCCGACGAAACTAGTTGTAAGAAACAATATTCTATATAACGTTTCAACAAGAACTGGTACTTCAAGAACCGCAGTAATCAGAAGAACAGCTGTTGGTACAACAAATTACAATACTGCTTCAAATAATAACTTATTATATGCAGGTGCAAACAGTGTAATTTATTTTGATGGTACTAATGCTGATACAACATTAGCTCAATTTAAAAAGAGAGTTGCAAGTGGAGAAAGTTTATCATTAACAGGAACTTTAGATTTTGTTAATTCAACTACAACTCCTTTTGATTTACACATTAATACATCAATTGCTACATTGGTAGAATCTGCGGGTTTACCAATCTCTAATATTACAACTGACTTTGATGGTAATGCAAGAAATGCAAACAATCCAGATATCGGAGCCGATGAAGGAGCGTTCATTGCAGGAGCCGATGTTCAAGGTCCGATTATTTCTTATACAACATTAAACAACACTGGTTCTATTTCAAATAGAACAATTGTTGTAAATATTTCAGACAGAACTTCTGTAAATACAAGCGCTGGTACATCACCTCGTTTATATTTCAAGAAGACAACTGATGCAAATACATATATAGCAAATACAAATACTAATAATGGTTGGAAATATGTTGAAAGTACTTCAACAACAAATCCGTTCTCATTCACTATTGACTACAGTTTATTTAATACGCTAGTAGCTGCGGGTGATACCATTCAGTATTTTGTGATTGCTCAAGACGGATCTACTCCATCTAACGTAAGTGTTAATAGTGTTATATTAAATAGCTCAGCTAGTACTGTTGATTTAACAAGCGCTAACTTCCCTGCTACAGGTACTATTAACAATTACAGAATTTTACCACAAGTTTCTACTTTAGTAACAATTGGTTCTGGTGGTACATATCCTTCACTTTCTGGTGTAGGTGGTTTCTTCGAAGCAGTTAATAATTCAGTAGTAACAAGCAACGTTACTGCACAAGTTATTTCACACTTAGATGAAACAGGTGCTGTTGGATTAAATCAATTTATTGAAGAAGGTGCTGGTGCTGGTACGTATAGAATTACTATTGTACCATCTTCTGCAGTTGAAGATAGTATCAGAGGTTCATTCGTTGGTGGTTTAATTCGTTTAAACTCTGCTGACCGTGTAACTTTTGATGGTTCATTTGCTGGTTCTGGTAAGTACTTTGTATTTGCTAATAAATCTACTTCAAACTCAGTAGCAAATATTCAATTAATTGATAATGGTGGTTCTGTAAATGGTTGTGAAAACATCATAATCAAAAACAGTATTTTTATAGGATTAACTACTACTGCTCAATCTAACTCTAACTTTGGTATTAGTGTTGGTGGTAGTGTTGGTGCAACTGGTAGAAATCACCACAATTTAACTATTGATAGTAATGAGTTCAAAGGATTAAAGTTTGGTATTTATGCAACAGGTATAGCTGGAGCTGAATTCCAAAACTTAAAAATCACAAATAACGTAATTGGTAACTTAGACCAAAGAATGCGTGATAAAGGTATTGTTGTTGGTTATGTTAATCGTGCAAGAATCTTTAACAACACATTATTTGCATTCCAAACTATATCGACATCTGTTTCAACATCTTTAGCAGCAATGCAAATCAATGTTGGTACAACCAATTCAATGATTGATAGAAATAATATCTATGACATTGCATTTACAGGTACTGGTGGATATGATGCAAGAGGTATATCTGTCTTGAGTTCGACATTAACTAATAATGATACCATTTATGCTAATACTATATCATGGGTTAGAAATGATGGTTGGTCATCATTATTCGACGGTGCTGTTGGTATTGCTATTGAAGGTGGCGATAGAATGCATGTTTATAATAATTCAATAAACATGTTTGGTAATCTTACAACTACAACAAGAACATCTTCAACACAAACAGCTGGTATTTGGGTAAATGGTGGTACTAATATCAACGTAAAGAATAATTTAGTTTATAATACATTAAAAAATCCGAATGCTACAGGTGCTCCATTGATGGAGTCATATGGTATCTATATAACAGGAACAGCAGGTGCTGGTGGTGCGATTGCATCGCTTGACAATAATAACTATGCTACAGATGCTGCTACCTCTACATGGGTATCTAACGTAAATAGTGTTAAATACAGAACATTATTAGATCACCAATTAGCAACAAACAGAGACAAAAACTCATTTGCTGAAGTACCTGCATTTGTCGATTCAATTAACTTACGTATCAATTCTGGTACGGTAGGTACATTATTAGAATCACATGGTCAAAACATTGTAGGTGTTAATAGAGATATTGATAACCAAGTTAGACCAGGTCCAGTTGGTTCTGTTAATGGCGGTGCTTTAACTTTTGATATTGGTGCTGACGAATTTGATGGTGTTTACTTAGCCGACATTTTCCCTCCTACTATCTTAGTGGATTCGGTTTCACCTGCAGTTAATAACTGTAGACCAGTTGCGCATACTGTATATGCTAGAATTACAGATTTAAGTGGTATTGATACTGCTGAGATTAGATATTCGGTAAATGGTGTTGCTCAACCAACATTCTTGATGACAGCATTGGGTTCTGGTAGATATTCAGGTACTATACCTGCTCAAATACCAGGTGCTCAAGTAATCTTAAGTATTTATGCTCAAGATTCATTAAATAACAGTATAACTAAAGGTGTAGATACCTTTATTGATGCTAGATTTAACTTTACTGTTACTGCTTCAGATGATACAGTTGCAGCAGGTAATACATTCCAATTAGATGCATTATTACCAAGTACTGTTAAACAAATTGGTACAGGTACATTAAGAACTACATTTGTTCCAAATCCATATTATACTGGATGGTGGGGTAATAAAGGTCAACATTTAATTACTGCTGCTGAATTAACTGCTCAAGGATTTGTTGCAGGTAATATTACAAGTTTAGGATTAAATGTAACGACTAGTTCTGCTTTACCTATGAATAACTTTACTATTCGTATGGCTAGTACAAACTTAACTAACCTTACATCAAGTTTTGTTATTACAGGTTTCAGTCAAGTGTTTACTACACCAGTATTAAACCTTGTGGCTAACAGTTTTAATAATCATGTTTTCCAAACTCCTTTTTATTGGGATGGTGTGTCGAATATAATAATCGAAACATGTTTCAATAATACACAATATGCAGGTACTGCTTCAGTAGAGTATACTACCACTAATTTTGTATCAAATATTTACTATTATGCAGATGCATTAGGAGTGTGTGCGATAGGTTCAGGTACAACTAGTAATAATAGACCTAATTTCATATTAGGACAACCATTAACCGCTACTTATACTTGGTCATCAAGTGCTAATGGTGGTTTACAATCAACTAATATTCGTAATCCATTAGCAACTCCATCAGGTGGTGCTGGTCTTTACTCATATATTTTAACCGCAAGTGATGGTACTTGTTCATGGACAGATACTGTAGACGTTAGAGTTGTTGCAGCTGTAACTCCTTTGGCATCATTCAGAACAGATACAACAATTGCAGTTTCGGGTAATACACCTACTGAAGTATCAGTAATTAATAGTGCAACAAACTTCCCTAATACTTGGAAGTATAGTATCACTCCTGCGAATTTCCAATTCATTAAAGGAACAAATGCTAATAGTAAAGCTCCTAAGTTTATCTTTAACAGAGCTGGTCAATATACTATAAAGCAAGTTGTAACGAATTCAGCTGGTTCTGACTCGTTAGTAAGATCTAATTACATAACTGTAACTTTAGATTATTGCCGTCCGACAGTTTCTTCAACATTCCAGTATACACACATTAATAGCTTTAAGTTAAAAGCGTTAACGAACACATCTGGACAAACTACAGGTGCGTACAATAATTATACTGACTCTACAGGCTTTGTGGTTCCACAATTAGAGGCAGGTAGAACAGATACAATTACATTTAGATTAGGTGCTGGTACATTTAATTCAAATAACACTACAACAGCTTGGATAGATTATAACCAAGATGGTGCATTTACTAATGATGAAATTTTAGGAAATGCATTTGGTGTTCCAGCTATAAATACAGATGCTAATATAATATTCAAGGCACCTTATACAGCTCTTGCTGGTCCAACAAGATTGAGAATTAGAAACTCAGCATTTGCTGCAGCTAACTCTCCACTTCCTGCATGTGGTTCAACATTCTATGGTGAAACTGAAGATTATACAGTTAACATTTCTCCGGCTCCATTAATGGCTGTACAAGCTGTAAAATTAGAGCAAGATACAGTTGCTGTTTTACCAGGTACTTCTAATGCATTAGTATTAGGTACTAAGGTAATTGTTACTGGTTATACAAATAGATTATCAGCAACTTCATTTAATGTGAGTACAGCTGGTACTACTAGTTTATCAAATATTGGTGCAGTAAGAGTTTACTATACTGCAAACAATCCAGTATTTGATATGAATAACTTATTCGCTTCAGGAACACCTGCAGCTAACTTAACTTTAACTGGTAATGTTTTATTAGAAGGTGATACAAACTACTTCTGGTTAGTTTACGATGTAGATTCTTTTGCAACTATTGGTAATACTTTAGATGCTCAAATTTCTTCTGTAACAATCGGTGGTGCACCGTATACCCCATTAAATACAAATCCTGCTGGAAATAAGAAAATCTTATTGCAAGCAGTGCCTACTTCTTTAGCAGGTTACCAACCATTCAATACTATTCCTGTATATCCGAATAGTAATGATAACCCAGTAATTGCTGCTAAAATCACTATGTCAAATGGTGTTATTAGTACAATTGATCGATTAACACTAGCCCTTACTAATACTAAATTAGGTATATTAAGTTCTGCAAGATTAGTTTATACTGGTAATGACAGTACCTATACTTCACAAAACAAAGTACAATTTGGTGCTAATCCATTATCATTTGCAGGTAACATAGTATTTGCTGATACAATGCAATTAATGACTGGAGATAACTATTTCTGGTTAACTACCGATGTTAACACATCTGCACTAATCGGTGATACCATTGATGCGGTATTTAGTAGTGCAAGAATTCAAGGTAATACTGTTAATGCAACTGTTGTTGCGCCGGCAGGTGTAAGAAAAGTAGAGGCATTCCCTATTACTTGTAATTCAATACCTACAAGTAACGTAGATGAGGATATTGCAAGAGTTCAAATCGGTAATTTCGTAAATCAGAGTGCAAGTACGCAAATTGCTTCAAATCCTGAGTCGAATAAAACCTATTCAAATTTTGCAAGCTTACAAGGTATGACAATGCAAGTTGAAGTACCAATTAACTATCAAGTAAATGTCATTAACTCTGGTTCGAACCTTTATACTTCGACTTTAAATATCTTTATTGATGTGAACAAAAATGGTGTATTTGATTTACCAAGAGAAAGATATGTTAAGAGATTGGTGCCAAACACTGCAAATGCAAGAACTCCATCTGGAACAGTTAAATTACCAATTGGAACACAAGGTGGTAAAACAATCATGCGAGTGATGTTAATTGAAACATCTAATGCTGCAGATACATTGAATCCTTGTAATCAATCTTATACTTGGGGTGAGATAGAAGATTATTCAGTTAATATTTTACCGGCGCCTCCAGGTGATTACTATGCTCCAATTATAACCAATGTAGTTTTAACACCAGATTCACAATGTGTTTCTACATCGCATACAATAACTGCAAATATTACAGATACAACAGGTATTGATAGTGTTTGGATTAATTGGTCAGCTGATGGGATTGATCAAACTCCAATTATGATGGCTAATACATCTGGTTCAACTTATTCAGGTACAATACCTGCTCAAGGTAGATCTGTGGTTAGATATTCAATTACCGCTCAAGATAACAGTCCGAGAGCGAATGAAAACAGAACAAATACTGATGTTTACAGAGACGAGTACTTAAAAGCAGTTTTCAACGCAGGTTTAGACGGTTATATACCAGTAGGTGGAACACACCCATTTGATGCAGCTGTAAAACGTCAACCAACATTTGGTAATGGATCATTTTTATCACCTGTATATAATTTCTACAGATTATTTGGTGGTCAAAAAGTACAATATATTTTTACTGCTGCAGAATTATCAGCTAAGGGATTATCAGCTGGTCAGATTACAGCATTAGCATGGAGTACAGGTCCTGTTCAAAGTATTGATACTATGAGAAACTACAGTGTAAGTGTAGCTAATACTACAATTAATGACTTAACTCCAGGTTTCGTAATGACAGGTTTAACAGAAGTAATTCCAACTATTCCTACTTATATTCCTGGAGCGGGTGGTTACGCTAATGCAACACAGAATTTCGTAACACCATTTGTATGGGATGGAGTATCAAACATAGTTGTACAAATACTTTGGAATAACAATGATGCTGGTACACCATCATCTGCAACAAATGCAAGAACATACTATACATCTGGCTACCCAACAGGTACTACTAGATATTTTTATGGTGATAATTTACCTACCTCAGACTTCGTAACAAGTGTAACAGGTGGATTTACAACAACTATTCGTCCGGATATGATGTTGAAGCAAGGTTTACCGTATACTTATAGCTGGACACAATCAACAAACGGAGGTTTATCTGCTACAAACATTGCTAATCCAACAGCAACGCCTACAGGTGGAGCAGGTACATATACATATGTAGCTACAGTTGGAGATGGTGTATGTACAGCAAATGACACAGTTTTAGTAAATGTTTTAGCAGCACCAACAGTTGATTTGGGTGCTACAACAGCTACAATTTGTGGTACTGCTCCAACAGTATTAAGTTCAACAACAACTGCAGGTAGTTCAGTTTCATATGCTTGGACATATGATGGTTTACCAATGCAGGGTGTTAATACAGCTTCTCATGCTGCAGTTAATGCGGGTGTTTACAAAGTAACAGTTACAGATTTAGCGGGTCAAACTGCATCAGATTCGGTTACAGTATCAACTGCTCCTGCTTTTGTATATAACAATTTTGCAGATACATTACAAGTATGTATCGGTGGTACAAGAGTATTAGATGCTGGTGCAAACTATGGATCTTACTTATGGTCAACAGGTGCTACTACTAGAACAATATCTGTATCAACTGCAGGTGTTTACACTGTAACAGTTACAAATGCTGGTGGTTGTGCATCTACAGATACATTTGAAACAGTATTAGTAAATCCAACAGCAGTTAACATTGGTACTGATCAAGCAATTTGTGAAAGTTCACCATTAACTTTAGATGCTGGCAACACTGGTGCTACATACTTGTGGTCAACAGGTGCAACAACTAAAACAATTCAAGTAACTAAAGCTGGTCAATACACAGTATTAGTAAATACAGTAACTGGTTGTACATTAACTGATACAATCAACATTACAAACTTACCTGCTCCTACAGTTTCATTGGGTGCTGATCAAGAATTATGTTCAGGTGCTTCATTGACATTAGATGCAGGAAATGCTGGTTCTACATTTGCTTGGTCAACAGGTGCTACTACTCAAACTATTTTAGTTAATACAACTGGTACATTCTGGGTAGATGTAACTGGAACTAATGGATGTATTTCTAGAGATTCTATAGTTGTTAGTCCTAAATTATCTCCAGTAGTTAACTTAGGTGCTGACAGAGATATCTGTTCAAGTGATTCAATTACTTTAGATGCTGGAAACGTAGGTTCTACTTACTTATGGTCAACAGGTGCTACTACACAAACTATCAAAGTTAGTTTAGCTGGTACTTACTCAGTTGCTGTAACTAACGTAGGTGGTTGTACAACTACAGATGCAATGATAGTTACAAACAAACCAACTCCTAACTCAGCGTTTACATCACAAGCAGTATCTGCAGAAGCAGGACAGCAAATACAATTTACATCAACACCTGCTGCAGGTAATCAATACAGCTGGAACTTCGGTGACCCGAACAGTGCATCTAATACATCATTGTTACCATCACCTATCCACGTATTCAGTGCTCCAGGTCAATACACAGTTACATTAACTGTAACAAATGTATCAACAGGATGTAAATCAGTTACAACATCAACAATCACAGTAACAACTGTAGGTAATGACTTTGCTAAAATCTTCAACCTATTTGCGGCTCCAAACCCATTCGTAGGTAACACTAAGATTAAGTATACATTACCTGAAAATGCTAACAGTGTATCAATCGATGTATATGACATGATTGGAAGAAAAATAAGCACAATTGCAACTAATGAAAGTCAAGATGCAGGTACTTACGAATTCAATTTTGAAAATACAGATACAGAAAATGCATCAGGTGTTTACATGGTTAAATTAATTGTAGATGGTAAAGTTGCAATCACAAGAGTGATCGACATTGCTAAACGATAATTAATTATCAAAATAAAAAAAGGGGCACGGTTTACCGTTGCCCCTTTTTTATTATTAAAAATTATTACATTAGTATAAATTATTATTATGAGTCAAGTTTACGATCGAATAGATATTGATATTATCAAAATATTACAAGAAGATTCTACCAAAGCGATTAAAGATATAGCTAAAGAAGTAGGGCTTTCTGCTACTCCAACTTACGAAAGAATCAAAAGATTAGAACAAGATGGGGTTATTAAGAAATATGTAGCGGTAATTGATTCTCAGAAGGTCGGATTAAACATCGTAGTATATTGTAATGTTACTTTGAAAGAACAAAGTAAAAAAGCATTGATAGATTTCGAGGAATCAATTTCTAAACTTCCAGAAATATTAGAAGTTATAGGTTTATCTGGTAATTATGATTATTTATTAAAAATTGTTTCTCCAGACATACACACTTATAATGATTTTTTAATGAATAAATTTTCAAATGTACCCAATGTTGGTCACTTCCATTCAAACATAGTTCTAGCAGAAGTAAAGAGAGACAGTCCTTTACCATTGGACCATCTGTACAAAAAATAATTCTTTATTCTTGCTTTTTTTAGTATTTATTTCTGTTTAATTGTTGTAACACAGATTTAAAATCATTTTTTTTAAAACATTTCTTGATTTATAATAGATTGATCTTTATATTGTAATTATAAATTAAATTACATACAAATGAAGAACAATCTACTAACACTATGTGCTAAGAAGATTTTAATGCTTGGAATAATTATTATTACTTATTCAAGCAGTCTTTTTGCGCAGACAACAATTAGTACTCAAGTAGGTAGTACGAATTACACCGCAGGAAATGGTTTATCTGGAAACTGTGGTATCACGTTTGTGGTGGAAAACAACAGTGGAGGACCAATTAATTTGACCAAAGTTGCAAACTTTATGAAAGTTGCAAGTAATGGTGCAAATATGAAGTTATGGTATCATCCGACTTCATTATCTGGTGCTACTCCTAATGTAACTACTACCGACGGATGGATAGTAATAGCAACGAGAACTTCATTACCCGTAACATCTGATGGTGTAATCGATGTGTTCGAAAACCTATTATTTACTATTCCAAATGCTACTAGTTATAGATTTGCATTAGAATCATCAGCAAGTATTAGTTATAGCGGTGCTTCACCAGTACCAAGTCCGAGTACATTTACATCAGGAGGTGTAAGCCTTAAATCTGGTGACGTATTAGTTAACGGATTAAACGTTGGTTATAATATTACTTTTCCGGCAGGAACAATGCCAAATAATCCAAGATGGTTTACTGGTGCCATTACATTTGTGCCAGCATCTCCGTGTGTGGCTCCCCCTAATGCCGGTAATGCAGTAACTAATGCAACATTAGCATGTCCGAATACTGCATTCGGATTATCTTTACAAGGAGCTAGTTTTGGTACAGGTTTAACATATCAATGGCAGAGTTCAACAGATAGTATCACTTGGACAAATCAAGTGGGTGCTACCAATTCATCATTTAGTACTTCTGCATTACAGAACACTTATTATCGTTGTATATTAACTTGTAATAGTGTGGCTGATACATCAAACCCAGTAAGAGTTTTGATGAGAACATTAATGTCGAGCGGTACTTATACAATTAATAAAAATTTACCAACATCAGGAACCAATTTCAATAGTTTTAATGATGCAATTACTGCAATGTCATGCGGTATTGCAGGTCCGGTAGTTTTTAACGTTGATTCAAATACATATACGGGCAAATTAACAATTAATAACATTGCTGGTTTAAGTGCAACCAATACAGTTACATTTAATGGAAATGGATCAAAGATAATTCATACATCTGATGCATCTGATCCGACGAATTATGTTTTACAAATAAAAGATGCAAACTATATAACCTTTGATAGATTTACTTTCGAATTAACATCAGCATCTACTAAAGGTATGATAGTTAATTTATGGAATGCGAGTTATAATACGATAAAAAATTGTAAGTTGATTAGTGATGCAAATAGCACCTCTTCACTATTTGCGGGTATTGCATTATCAGGAAGTTCAACATCAGCAACAACGGCAACAACAGCTAGATATAACGTATTTGAAGACAATGAAATTGTAGGCGGATATTATGGTATTTCATTTGTAGGAACAACTGCAACAAAAAACGTTAATGGTAATATTATTAGAAGAAATAAAATTAGAGATTTCTATTTATACGGATTATATAACGTAGCTTCAGATAGTACTCAAATTGTCTCAAATGATGTGTATAGACAAGTTAGAAATATTTATACTACTTGTTATGCTTTATATTTTGCTACCAATTCAAAGTTTATAAATGTTAGCAAAAACACCATTAGAAATTTATTCACAAATCAACCTACTTTTTCAGCTACATCAGCGGCGATTTACTTTACGGCAAATGATGCACCTGCTGGACAAGAAGCTACGATTACAAATAATGTGATGTATGATTTGAACAGCAATGGGACTAGTTATGGTATTTATAATAGTTCTTCTGATGGTATGTTTGTATATCATAACACATTGTTTTTAAGTGGTGGTGCTACTACTACTGGAGTAGGTTATGGTATTTACCAAACAACAACAGCAACAAGAATAGATATTAAGAATAATATCATTTATGTTCAAAAGCCAGGTACGGGTAACAAAGCGTGTTTGTATTTTAATACAACAACCTCTACGATTACTTCTAACCATAATGATTTATTTACAGATACAACAGTAACAGGAACGGGATTAAGAAATATTGCATATAGATCTACTACAGGTTATGCGACATTGTCTGCATGGCAAGCAGCACCAGGCTTATATGATCAAAATTCTGTAAGTGATAGACCTGTTTTTTCTAGTGCAACTTTATTGAAACCGAATTCACAAATTATAAATAATTCAGGTACACAATTAATATCAGTTACAGATGATATAACTGGCGCAACAAGATCTGCTACACCAGACCCTGGTGCTTACGAATTTACGCCTATAAATGATGATGCTGGTGTTACAAGCTTTGTATCTCCAGTTGAAATATGTCCGGGTACTGCAAATGTTTCTGTTAAACTTAAAAACTTCGGTGCAATAAACTTAACATCCGCAGTAGTAAATTGGTCAGTGAATAATGTTGTACAAACTTCATTTTCATTCATTGGTGCTTTATTGCCAGGTGCAGATACAACAGTTGTCTTAGGCACTTTTATTACTGCAGCTAATTCAAGTTATAATTTAAAAGCATGGGCAACATCGCCAAATGGAAGCGCTGATGGAAATGCTGCAAATGATACTAGCTATAAAAATAACATCAAAACTGGTTTATCGGGTACGGTTACTGTAGGAGGTGTTGGCGCAACATTCCCAACAATAACAGCAGCAATTAATGAGTTGAATGCAAATGGAGTATGCGGACCAGTAATTGTATCAGTAAATCAAAGTGCTGGCCCTTATAATGAGCAAATTACAATACGCAACATTAAAGGAGCAAGTTCTACAAATACAATTACTTTCAAGGGGAATAATTCAGAGGTATTCTTTATTTCAAATCAATCAGCTTCAAGACATGTAATTTTATTAGACGGGGCTAATTATGTAACTATTGATAGTTTTATTGTTAAGGGTTACAGAGGATTGTTAACTACAAATTTTGCCTTTGGTATTAGAGTAAATACAGGTTCTGATTTTAATACGATTCGTAATAATAAAATTTATGTAAGTGATAGTACAACATCAACAAACTATGCGGGTATTGTATTTTCAGGAAGCGCAACTTCAGCAACAACAGCAGGACTTTATAAATATAATACTGTAATTAATAATGAAGTGTATGGTGGTTATTACGGTATTACTTTGGTTGGCACATCTGGTAGTACAGCTGCATCGAAAGGAAATAGAATAGAAGGCAACAAAGTAGTACAACCAGCTTTGTATGGAATATTTACAAGTTACCAAGACAGTTTAGTCGTTAACAACAATAGCGTTAGCAACAAAAACAGATTTGTATATTCTACACAATATGGTTTGTATTTCAGTAACGTAACGAATAAAACAGAAGTTAAGAACAACAGAGTTTCAGATTATTTCTTAAACGTACCGAATGGAACTTCAACGTTTTATGGTATTTTCTTTACTGCTTCAGATCATACAGTAGGTAATGAAGCTTTAGTATATAATAATGAAATTTTTAACATTGGATCAAACGGTTCACTGTTTGGTATTTACAATAGTAGTTCAGATGGCATTTATTTTTATAATAACTCTATATCATTTGACTACAATGCTTCAACTACAGGTGCAACTTATGGTATGTACCAAGTATCTACAGCATCAAATTTAGATTTCAAAAATAATGCAATATATATAACAAGAGCAGGTGTTGGTCTGAAATACGCTTTCTATTTTTCTACCAATACAACAACATTTACTTCGAATTATAATAGCTTACATGTACCAGTTGGTTTCATTGGTTATTGGAATTTAGTTAACATAGCAACATTAACAGATTGGCAAGCATTGAATACTACATCGCCATATGATTTGAATAGTATTAATAGCAATCCATTATTTAATAGTTCTAGAATACTAGTACCACAAACTGGTACACCATTAGCAGCAGCAGGTACGTCACTATTGCCTGTTTTAACAGATAGATTAGGTAACCTTCGTAATTCTACTCCTTACATTGGTGCATACGAAACTGCTGGTGATTTCGCAGGTCCGAAGATTACAGCAGCACCTATATCAAACACTACTTCAACGACAAATTACACACTAAATAATTATGTAACAATTTCAGATGTTTCGGGAGTTGATACAAGTGTAGGTAATAGACCGAGATTATATTTCAAGAGACAAAGAAATGCAAATACTTTTGTCAATAATACATCTGCATCAAACGGATGGAAATATGTTGAAGCTACAAATACATCATCTCCATATAGCTTTGTAATAAACTATGCATTATTAGATAGTGCTGTAGTTGTTGGAGATGATTTAAATTATTTCTATGCAGCAAAAGATTTGTTAGGAAACATTACAACATCTCCTGCTGATTTGAATAATGAGGCAACTTCAATAAATATTACTAACGCTAATTTCCCTGCATTTTCACCTGGATCTTATAGTATTGGAAGTGGTATTTCAGGAACAATACTAGTTGGTACAGGTAAAGCATTTACAACCTTAACGGGTAATAATGGTGTATTTGATTATATAAATGGAAATATTGTAAATGGAAATGTTGAAATTATCATTACATCAAACTTAACAGAAACAGGTTTACATCCATTAAATCAAGTAGCAGAAATTGGAGTCGGAGGTTATATGATATCTATCAAGCCAAACGGTGATACGCTTAGAACAATTACAGGTTCATTTGCTGGTGGATTGATTAGATTGAATGGTGCAGATAGAATTACAATTGATGGAAGTGGATCTAACAATGGTAGATATTTAAGTATAGTAAACAATACTACTACTTCTAATAACGCAGCAATACAGTTAATTAGTTTAGGTAAAAACTTAGGTGCTACACATAACACCATTAAAAATTGTATTGTCACTGCTGGTACAGCAGGTAATGCTATAGGTATACACTTAGGTGGACCGTCATTGCCTTACTCAGCAGGTGGTACAAATATTAACAATAAAATTATTGGTAATCATATATTCAGAGGTTCTGTTGCGATTTATTCTGGAGGTATAGATACAGCTCAAACAGATAGTTTAATTATTACTGACAACATTATTGGTAGTGATGTAACAACTGAGAATTTGAGATTGTATGGTATGGCGATAGAGGTTTCACAAAACACAAGAATCGAGAGAAATATTGTTAAGAATATAGTAAACACAGCAGCTCAACAAGCTTGGGGTATTGCATTATACGATGGTTTTAAAAATGGTATAATCAGTAAAAATCAAATACAGAATGTTTCATCTGGTTCAGGAGCATTTGGTGGTAGAGGTATTGAAATAGTATCAAATGCCATTAATGAAAACATTATTATTGATAATAACTTTGTAGCTGACATGAAAGGTGCTGGTTCAAACAATTTGAACACAACAGGTACTGTAGGTATATCAATTAGAGCTACTGGTGGTGTGAAACTATATTACAATTCAATTCACATGCCTAGTAATTTTGCAACTAGCACTTCAAGTACTAATACGAACTTTGGTGCAGGCATACATTTTGGTGCAGGTGCAAAAGGAATTGATATGATTAACAATTCGTTCAGCAATACTAGAGAAAACAGTTCTGATACTTCAATATCATATTCAATTTACTCTGAAGTTGGCGATACCTCATATAATGTAGTAAATTATAATAACTACTATGTAAGAGGTGCTCAAGGTATGTTAGCATATTATCCTTCAGTAGGTAATATCGCTGATATTCCTAGTTTAAGATTAGCGACTAATAGAGACGCAAATTCTATATCTGCTGCTCCAAATCATTTTAGTAATATTGATTTACATACTAAAGGTGTTGGTTTATTTTTGAAAGGAACACCTTTAGTTGGTTATACAACAGATATTGATGCTAATGTTAGAAATACAACGACACCATGTATAGGTGCAGATGAGTTTGTTGCTCCAGCAAATGATATGGCTCTTGTATCATTACTTTCTCCGAACACTGGTGCATGTGGTGTTAATACAGACAGTTTAGTTTTAGTTGTAGAAAACTTAGGTACTGCTAATCAAACTAATATTAATGTAATTGCACAGTTGAGCGGTGGTATACTAGATACAATTAGTACAACAATTCCAAGCTTAACTTCAGGAGCTCGTGATACAATAAGTGTTGGATATTTTAATTCTAATTTATCAGATACAGTCGGATTCAGAATTTTTGTAAACTTAGTAAACGATACAGAGAGATTAAATGATAGTATTAAAGTTGATTTAATATTTAATGCAACACCTACAGCTCCAACAGCTTTGGTAGCGGGTAGCGTATGCTATAACGGTACTGCAACTTTGGTTGCAAGTAATGGATCATTGAATTATACTTGGTACGATTCGGCTACGGGCACAAACGTATTGTCAACAAATGACACTTTAATTACTCCATCTTTAACTTCTAACACAAACTATTGGGTAAGTACAGCATCAGGCACATCTAGCAAAGGATTAAAAATTACAGAGATAGATGTTGGTGGTACAGATATGATAGAGATTCAGAACTTGTCTAACTCAACCTTAAATACTGCAGGTTGGAAAGTAATAGTTAGCAATAGCTATACAGTAATTGGTTCTGTAAATACTATTGCGTGGAACTTGCCAAATCAAATGACAGGCGGACAGGTATTATATAGAACTGATAATTCATCAGACAATTACTGGGGTAACAATATACTTTGGAATCCAGGTTCATTCCCAACTTTTTCTGGCTGGGCTATGATTTTAGATAATAACAATAAATTAATTGATGCAGTCTTTTTGAATTGGCCAGTATCAAACATTACTACTGCAAGTATTACATTTGGTGGAAATCCGATTGTTATAGGTTCAGAGTGGACTAGCAATGGTGTGGATATAACAAGTGTAGCTGGGACTAGCAGTGTTAGTAGAAGCGGTAATTCAGATAATAATACTTTAACCGACTTTGTATTAGCAACAACTTCTAAGGGTGCAGCAAATCCTTCGTTATCAAGTGCATTTATAACTGGTGGTTGCGAAAGTCAGAGAACTATGGTTTCTGTTAATTTATTACCAAGACCTTCTGGTTCTACAGTAGCTCAAGCATCACCTTTCCAAGGTGTATTTAACGCAGGTACTTCTACAAACCCAGATGAAGCTTGTTTAGCTGATACATTAACTTATGTACTTACTGCACCAACAGGTTTCTCTGCTGTTGATTTAGGTACTACATGGAATGTAACAAATGCTCAAGTAAAGAGAATTGGTGGTACAACACCAGCTGGCTCAATTGTATTCAACGGGTTGAACATGACTTATGTTGCAGCTGCAGGTGATTTAGATAGTACATTAGTTTTCACAGCAAAAGTTGTAAATATTGCAACGGGTTGTGATAGTGATATCATTCGTTACTTAAAAGTAAATACAGCACCAACTGTAGCATTAGGTAACGACCTAACAATTTGTGAAGGTGCACCAACAGTATTAGATGCAGGTAACGCAGGTATGACGTATTTATGGTCTACAGGCGCTACAACTCAAAGCATTTCAGTGAGTACTTCTGGTACTTACACTGTGACTGTAACAAATGCAAGCGGATGTTCAAGTACAGATGATATCGTAGTAACAACTATTCCTAGTCCGGTTAAAGCATTAGGTCCAGATGTTAAAGCTTGTGTCGGACAAAACGTATTATTAGATGCAGGAAATCCGAATGCAACTTATTCATGGAATACTGGTGCAACAACAAGAACAATTAACCCTGTAACAAGTGGCTTGTATATAGTTATTGTAACTGGAACGGGTGGTTGTACAACAACAGACTCAATTAATGTTGTATTTAATGCATTACCAATTGTGAACCTAGGTTCTGATTTAAATATATGTATTGAAGACACTACTATATTAGATGCAGGTAACGCGGGTGCAACATACTTATGGTCTACAGGTGCTACAACTAGAACTATAAAAGTAAATGCAGCAGGTACATATTCTGTAACTGTTATAAATACTAATGGTTGTGCGAATACTGATCAAGTAGTAGTAACAAATAAACCAGCTCCAATTGCAAGTTATACAGATACAGCGTTAAACGGATTAAATGTGAAGTTTACTGCAATAGTTGTAGCTGGTAATAGTTATATATGGAACTTTGGTGATCCAACAAGTCCGACAAATACATCAGCTTTAACTAATCCTATCCACGAGTTCACTCAACCAGGCACATACACGGTGACATTAACAGTTACGAATGTAGCAAGCGGTTGTGTAACTATTGAGAAAAGAACAATTAATGTAGTATTTGTAGGTATATCAACAGCAAACAAAGAAATATTTAATTTCTATGCTGCGCCAAATCCATTTGCTGGTTCTACAAGTTTGAACTTCAACTTAAAGAAAACCTCAATGGTTAAAATTGAGATGTATGATTTATTAGGTAGAAAAGTTAAAAACATTCAAGACTTGACTGAATTATCAGCTGGTGTTCATAAAGTAGAATTGAATAATACAAACGCTGAATTACCTAACGCTATTTATTTAATTAAATTAAATGTCGATGGTGATGAAAGTGTAATTAGAGTTCAAGATAACACATCAAAATAATTATACAATAAATGAAAGGGGCTGAATTCAGCCCCTTTTTTTATTTTAAACCTTTTATTATTTCTATCGTCATAGATGTATAAATCCCATATAAGATGAAAAAAACGTTTTTAGCTTTAATATCCTTGGTAGTGATATTAAGCTCTTGTTCAAAAGAACAAATTCAACCGAATTTTCAGAACATTTCTGTTTCTGAGTTATCATTACCTGTTACCAATTCAATAGCTGAGAATTACCCTGATGCTGATATTGTTGCTGCATACAGCGTAAGCAATTCAGATGCTGACTTTTTAGTAGAATTAAATACATCAGAAATGGTTGCTTTAAACTCTAATGGCCAAATAGTTGAAAATGCACAAGCTTTAGGTAGAGGTAAAGGAAGAGGAAGAGGTCCGAGAGGGCATCACGGTGGTGGACATCACGGCGGGGGTCCAGGTCATGGTGGTATCAGAGATTCTGTACCAGCTGCAATAGCTTCATATATCAACACTAACTACCCTAATGATTCAATTTTTGGTGCGAGAAGAGATTCATCTTGTGCTTTTGGATTAATTTTGAATGTTATGATATCAGACGGACAAACACTACCAAAGAGATTAGTGTTTAGTTTAACTAATAATGCTTATTTATATAGAGCAGAAAGAGTAATGTATGGTACTTTACCACAAGTAGTGAGAGATACAGTTAATGTTACTTATAGTAATTATAATATTAGAGCGGTTTCAGAAAAGTTGACAATGGCTAATACACAAATTAATTATAATGTGTTTTTACATCAAATTGGTGTAAGAAATAGAATGAAGGTTACCGTACAAGATAATGGTACTATTATTTGTACTAAATAATAATTAGAATCTTAATTAAAAGGCTTGGTATAGAATTTAAACCAAGCCTTTTTTTATTTAGTTCTTTTGTTAAAGATATCTTGTATAATATCTGAACTATAGCTTTGGTTTTCAAAATTTGTATCTATAGCCTTTTGATACATAGCATGAGCTACAACCATCGCATCTATTGGCTTATATTGTTTAGCAAAAATTGATAGTATTGGCGCCCAGAGTTTAGAACTCATAATTGCAATTCTCTCTCCCAATCGAAACTCTTTTCGCAAGCCCAATAAAAGTGAAGGTCTAAATACATACAAGCCTTTAAATCCTATAGCTTTTAATTGCTCTTCCATTTCTCCTTTTACTTGATTATAGAAAATAGAAGAGTTTTTATCTGCGCCCATTGCTGATACAACCAAGAATTTTGTTGCTCCATTTCGCTTTGTGATGTTTGCAACTTTTATAGGGTAAAGTAAATCTACTTTTTTAAAGTTTTCTTTTGTACCTGCAACTTTAATGGTAGTACCTAAGCAACAAAAAACATCATCTGCAACAAGTTGATTAGCATACTTTTCTAATTCGTCAAAATCACATACTATGTTTTTTAACTTTTGGTCTTTAATTGGTAAAGCTTGCCTACTTATAACAATAACTTCAGTATAATTTTTATCCATTAATAAATAGCTTAAACAGAATTTACCTATTAAGCCACTTGCCCCCACAATAATTGCTTTCTTCGCCATTAGAATTTTCTAGTTGATAAATAATAATCTTCTTTGCTTCTCATTAATTCTTGATCAGCTTTCTTTTTGTCTTTGTATCCTATTAAATGCAGAGCTCCGTGAATCATCACCCTATTTAATTCATCAACATATGTAGTATTAAATTTTTTCGCATTCTCTTGTACTCTTTCAACACTAATAAATATATCACCTTCTATTTTGTTTTCAATTTCAGATTGATCGAAAGTTATAATGTCGGTTAATGTATCGTGCTGTAAAAAATCTACATTCATTTTGTGTAAATATTCATCACTACAAAATACATAGTTCAATGTGCCGAGTTTTTTACCTTCAATTTGAATACTTTCTTTTAGCCAATTCTTAGTATCCTTCTTCTTTTTTAAATTAGAGGTAATATCTTCTTCAAAAAAATGTATAGCCATTATGGTGTCTTTTTAAAATAGGTATTTACTTTTTCTTTGTAGTATGGATCTAAGCCCGGAGGAACAGTTTTAATTAACTCCAATTCTTTCATTTTCTCTTTTTTGTATTCTTCAAATTTCAAATTGGGTTTATCATAATTATCATCAGCAGACTTTGACTCTCTTTTATTATCTAGTTCTCTTTCACGTGCAGCTTTTTCTGCTTCTAGTAAGCGAGTCATAATTTCTTTTTGTCTATTTAACGTTTCTTGTGAAATAACTTTATTATAAAGTTCAGTCTCCGTTTTTTCCATTTCTTTTTTCAACTGATTTAGTTGATTAGAACTTCCACCTTGTCCTCCGTTATTCAATTCTTTTTCTAATTGATTTAAAGCATTTCTAATAGCTTGTTGTTGCGCAGCCATTTTTGCTAACTGTTCTGACATTTTACCTTGCCCCCCTTTACCTTGCCCGGGTTTTTGTCCTGGCTTCTGCCCGTTCTTCATCTCCTCTATCTGTTTATTTAGCTGCTCCTGCATTTTAGAAATAGATTGACCTTGCCCTTTCCCCTTTTTCTTTCCAGGCTTTGAACCAGGTTTACCCTGACTTTTGCTTTCATTCATTTCATCTTGCATTTGAGATAAAATTTCACTTAGTAACAGAGCTAAGTTATTCATTGAAGTCATTGCATATTGTTGGCGAACTACCGCTTCGTTTGTCTTTCTTTCAGCTAATGCCTCTATACTTTTAATAACTTGTTGGTTTATACTCTCTACTTCTCTATTGATAAAAGGTTTAATTTGTACAACCTTTTTACTTAATGCATATAAACTATCTTGAATGAGTTGCACATCGTCTTTTATATTTTTTTGTTTTAGAGTTAGTGCAACATATTGAGGATCGTTAGTAGAAGTTTTCTTAATTGCCTCCATGGTTTTTTCTTGATTGAAAGAGGCAGTAATCAAATTATCTAATATTTGACGTAATGCTTTTATATTTAAATCGAGTTCCATGGCCTCTCCTTGCATTTGCATAGATTCCATTTTCTTCGATAATTGCTTCATTTTATCTGCAGCCTTTTTTTGAGAGTCAGAAGCTTTCTTGTTATTTTGTTTTGACAGTTCTTCAGAAGCTTTATCGATTTCATTTTGAATATCGTTCATCTCTTCTTTAGGGTTCTGAAAATCTTCAGGCTCCTCTAGCTCTTTATTTTTATTTTCTAATTCTTGAATTTCTTTTTTTACCTCATTGAATTTTTTGTTTAAATCTTCTTGTTTTTTCTTAAGATCTTCAGCTTTAGAATTTTTGTTTTTTGACTCCTCAGAAAGTTTTTCTTGTTCTTTAGAAAGTTTTTCAAGTTTGTCGATATTCTCTTTTAACTTTTGCTCAAACTCCATTTGCTTATACATCTCAAGCATTCGATCCATCTCTTTTTCTAGCTGCTTGTTTTCTAATTGCATTTTCTGCAATTGATCTTGAGATAGTTCTTTGTTGTTTTGCTCTAAAAGTTTTTCTAACTCTTTAATTAGATTTTTAGTTTTTTCATCTAATAGGTTTTCGAATAATTCCTCAAGTTGCTTTTTCTTTTCGAGTAACTCTGGACTTACCTTTTTATAGTCTTCTTCGAATTGATTAGATTTTTTCAATTGCTCTTGAATATCTTTAACAAGAGATTCAACATCTTTTTGGCGTTCAATTAAATCATTAATTTGTTTCTTCTCTTCGTAACGTATCGATTTTTGATTTATTAACTTCTCATTTAGTTTTTTAGCATCTTTCTGAATTTGTTCAGATTTTTTAATAGCGTCTTTTAGCTGATCTTTTAATTGCTCAGAATTTTTGTTTAGCTCTTTATTGATTTCTTTTTCAGTAGGTAACTCGAAGCGCATAATTTGACTTCTAGTTTTTTTAGAACCATTTACACCATCATTGTCATATACCTCAAAATAATAATCAACATCTTCTATGGTTGAAGGTCCCACCTCCCAATAATGATAGAATCGTTGTGAATTACTTGTTTTTTGTATAGGCACATTCACTAATTTTATTTCACCTGTTTTTTGTTTTGTGATGAATAGTAATTTATTGAATCCGTAATCATCATTTATGATTCCTGAAAAATAAAAACGTTTAGTGTTTACACTATCTCTTGTTTGTTCAACAACAATACTGGGGTTCTGATCTTTTATAACATCAATAAAGTATTTTAATGTGTCTACGTTTAAATTCTTCGGATGTACTGGAATTATACTGTAGTTGCTAGAATTTTTTATTTTACGAGCATAGCTTAATACATCTTTTTCAGCTCTTAAAAGAATAGACTCTTTATCTAATTTAAAATATAGCTCATTTAAGTTTTGAGTATTAAAGCTCCAAGATAGTATAGAGCCTTCTGGAATAGTTAAATCACCAATATTTTTTACTCTTTCATCTTTACGACCGGTATAATCGGGGTAATTTATATCAATGCTAAACGCTGAAACAATGGGTTTAGCTATAATTTCAAGATTAAAAGATTTAGAATTATATCCAGCGGCACTAAAATAAAATGAAGAGTTTGCTTGCAGGTTTTGCAATTGATATTCGAAATTACTAAGGTCTTTCTTATCTAGTTTATAAATACTTTCCTCTAAATGCAAATACACATCTTGTGGTAATTCATTGCCTTCAATATTTAAGGAAATCGTTAAGTTTTCGCCTTGGTTTATACTAAGTTTTTTATTCTTAAGTATAAATTTGAAAGGTGCTGGCTTTTCAAATTGTGTATTGTAATTAATTAAGCGCTCAGTTCCCTTTTCAATAAAACCTGGTGATATAATTAAAATAATTAGAGTAATTATAATTGGTGCAATTACATACTTAATGTATTTTTTGTTTTTATTAAGATCAATAGCCTTAACAAATGGAATTGTTTTTATATCAGCAATTTTTTGATTTATACTAGCTTCAATTAATTCATGGTGTTCTGAAGCATTGGTAGACTGTTCATATAATTCTAGCGTATTAATTAATTTATCTTTCACCTCATTAAAATGTTCGCCAATAATTTCGGCTGCTTTTTTATGAGTAATTACAGAGCCTAATTTGTAATATTTTATGAGAGGAATAATTATATATAAAGTTAATAATGCAGACAATGAAATGCTACTTACAATAAGCAAGACTATTTTGTATACGGGCTTTAAATAGAAGAAATACTCGAGGGTGTTAAGTACTAAAAAGGTAATAAGTAAAACACTTAAAAAATAAATACTACCTCTTATTAGTTTATTGAGGTAAAACTTTCTAATGAAAGCATCTAGTTTCTCAATTAGTAATTGGTATGAATTATTTTTTGACATAGATAATTAAACGTTAAAAATAGCTATTTATATACGTAATTGCTGATAAAAACAAAGTAATTTTATAAATGTTAAATCTTATATTTGATTATATAATTTGAGTTATGAAAATCGAACAAATCTATACTGGCTGTTTAGCTCAAGGAGCTTATTACATTACGAGTGAAAATGAGGCTATAATTATTGACCCTTTAAGAGAGATAAAGCCTTATTTAGATAGAGCAGAAAGAGACGGAGTAAAAATCAAATATATATTAGAGACGCATTTTCATGCTGACTTTGTAAGCGGGCACGTTGATTTGGCTAAAGCCACTGGTGCCACTATTGTTTATGGTCCGAATGCTAACCCAAGCTTTACAGCTCATATTGCCACAGATTCTGAAGTATTAAATATAGGTAAGATCAAGATAAAGGTTATTCATACACCAGGGCATACTATGGAAAGCACTTGTTATTTATTGATTGACGAGAACGGCAAAGACCATTCATTATTCACAGGTGATACATTATTTATAGGAGATGTAGGCCGACCAGATTTAGCACAAAAGGCTGCACATATGACGCAAGAAGAGTTAGCAGCGACATTATATAAATCTCTAAGAACAAAAGTGATGACTCTAGCAGATGATGTGGTGGTTTACCCAGCGCACGGTGCTGGTTCAGCATGTGGTAAAAACATGAGCAAAGAAACCGTGTCTACAATCGGTGAACAAAAGCAATTCAATTACGCATTAAGAGCAGATATGACAGAGGCTGAATTTGTAAAAGAAGTAACCGATGGATTAATGCCTCCGCCAGTTTATTTCCCGCAAAATGTAGCGATGAATAAATTAGGTTATGATAATATTAATGAGGTGATGGAACGCGGACTAAAAGCATTATCTCCAGAAGAATTTGAGATTGCAGCAAATGAGACAGAAGCTGTAATGTTAGATACTCGCAACGCTGATTTGTACAGAAACGGTTTTGTTCCAAATTCTATAAATATTGGTTTAGACGGACAATTTGCACCATGGGTTGGAGCATTAATACCAAATGTTAAACAAGAAATTTTATTAATAACAGAGCCAGGTAAAGAAGAAGAAACGGTTATGCGATTGGCTAGAGTAGGCTATGATTATGTAGTTGGTTATTTAGAAGGTGGTTTATCTGCTTGGCAAGCTGAAGGTAAAGAAGTAGATAAAATAAAGCGAATCACTGCTGAAGAATTTGAAAAAGAACTATCATTAAAACATGATATGGTTGTTGATGTAAGAAAGCCAGGTGAATTTGAGGCAGAGCATTTAGAAAATGCAGTGAACATACCACTAGATTATATCAATGAGCAATTAGCTTCTTACCCTAAAGAAAAACATTTTTATATGCATTGTGCAGGTGGTTATAGAAGCATGATTGCAGCATCAATATTAAAAATGAGAGGATATGATAACTTTACGGAGATAGCGGGAGGTTATAATGCTATAAGTAAAACAGCATTACCTAAAACAACATTTGTTTGTCAATCTAAAAAGTAATATCTGAAGAAATAAGCTTGTAGAATTACAAGCTTATTTCTTTGTTGATTTTACATTCCACAATAATAAAAATCTACTTACTTTTTCTTCAGAGTAACCTTGTTCTTCTTCTAGATAGCCAGAGTCTTGAATATGTAATAATTCACCAGAATTATTTAAAACCAAAAAAGCTGGGTAGCCAAATCGACCCGGATTATTATATTCTTTGAAGAACTTTTCATTCTTGTTTTCTTTACTAAAGTTTACATGTAATACTACATAGTCAGCCTTAAGTATAGAATCAATTTTCACATTTTCATTGCTAAATTTGTGAAAATATTTACACCATTTACACCAATTACCACCCGCTTGTATTAAGATGTTTTTATTTTCTTTTTGAGCTTGAATCTTTGCAGTTTCAATTTGTTTATAAGGGTCAGCCGTAACATCATATAAAGTAAAAGCTTTCTCTTGTGCAAAACCTAAAGTGGCAAATAAGACTATGGCTATCGTTAATAATTTTTTCATTTTATTTAGAATTATATAGTTCTTTAAAAGCAATATAATAATTATTTAATGATTCTTCGTTGGTAAAGAAAAACAAATAGGGCTCTATTAATTCTAGTTCCATTAGTTCTAATTGATTATTAGACCAAACAGCATCAACTCTTGCATATAAAGTCTCTTTTGCAAAATGCTCTATGTATTTGTTAGCTTGTTCTAGCATTTCATTTTGAAATGAAGGAGTATTTATGCTACCACCCCAGAAATGTTGAACTCTAAAATCATCTTCTTTACCTGACTTCAATAAATGATGTGAAAACTTTTGATTAAAATACACAAAAGACCATTCCCCCTCTTCTAAAATTTCTTTTTTCAATGGTTGAATGATAAATGAATCTTCTAATAGCAATGCATTTATTTTAGATTCAACATCCGAAGTATAATTTTTATCAATTCTAAAAGTATTCATTGCTGCACCTGAAACACATGGTTTTACAACTATTTCATCAGTGTTGAATTTTTCAAAAGCAAATTCTAAATTTATTTTATTTTTTCTTTCTACTATAATGGTTGGTACTATTTTAAGTCCAGCTTTTTCAATATCAAGTAAATAATGTTTATCAGCATTCCATTTTATAATATCAGGATGGTTCAAGCATTTAATATTTTTACTTTTTAGTAAGTCTAACCAAACGTAGAACTTTTCAATTTTACCAATGAAATAATCCCAAGTAGATTTAATCACTACACAGTCATAATTTTCCCAAAGAATAGAAGGCTCGTCCCAAACTAATAGTTCAACATCGTGACCCTTTTCTTTAAAAAGTTTTAGTAACATTTGATCTTCATCGGGTACCATTGATTCGTATCTGCCAGTATCGATGTAAGAAGCTATAGCGATTTTCATTAGTAGTTATATTTATCTTTCCAAAGGTTCTTTAAATATTTTCTTAGTTCGTTTTCTCTTGGGTTATTACCGGGTGAATAAAAAGTATTTCCTTTTACTTCATCGGGCAAATATTCTTGTTCTTTAAAATTACCATCATAAGCATGAGAGTACATATAGTCTTTTCCGTAACCAATGTCTTTCATTAATTTTGTAGGTGCATTTCTAATATGAATAGGAACGGGTAAGTCACCAGTTTGTTTTACTGTAGCAATTGCATTATCGATACCTTCATATGATGCGTTACTTTTAGGAGAACTTGCCAAATAAGTTACGCATTGTCCTAAAATAATTCGAGCTTCAGGCATACCAATAACATTCACAGCTTGAAAGCAATTGTTAGCAAGAAGTAATGCGTTAGGGTTTGCATTTCCTATATCTTCGGATGCCAAAATAATTAAGCGACGAGCGATGAATAAAGGATCTTCACCACCTTCAATCATACGTGCAAGCCAATATAATCCGGCGTTCGGATCAGAGCCTCTGATAGATTTTATAAATGCAGAAATGATATCATAATGCTGCTCACCACTTTTATCATAGAGTGCTAAATTTTGTTGTACAACATTTAAAACATATTCATTTGTGATAGTACAAACATCTGAATCGAACGATTGAATAACTAACTCAAAAATATTTAAAAGCTTTCTTCCATCACCACCTGATAAACGTAATAATGCTTCATAATCTACAAATTCAATTTTCTTAGATTGCAACCATTTATCTTTCTCAATTGCTTGTTGAAGCATTTTAATTAAATCATCTTTCTCTAAGCTCTTTAAAATATAAACTTGAGAGCGAGAAAGCAAAGCTGATATAACTTCAAAAGACGGATTTTCAGTAGTTGCACCGATTAATGTAACAATACCTTTTTCTACTGCACCAAGTAAAGAGTCTTGTTGTGATTTAGAAAATCGATGAATTTCGTCAATGAATAAAATCGGATTTTGAGAGCCGAAGAATGAATGAGACTTAGCTTTCTCTATTACTTCTCTAATATCTTTAACACCAGAATTAATAGCACTTAAAGAATAAAAAGGTCGACTGAGTTGATTGGAAATAATATTAGCTAAAGTTGTTTTGCCAACACCAGGCGGACCCCAAAAGATCATCGAAGGGATTATGCCCGATTCAATTGCTTTACGTAAAACCGCATTTTTACCAACAATATGGTCTTGTCCGATGTAATCGTCGAGTGTATTCGGACGTAAACGTTCTGCAAGAGGAGTTGACATAAATCAATTTTAAGTAAAGATAATTAATGAAATTACTTGTATAGATATTATTTAACAATTTTGTATTTTGCCCTGATATAATTATAAAATTTTGAGAAAATCATTAGACATAATTCTACCCTGCTATAATCCGATTGCTAATTGGCATGAGAGAGTTGTGAATTCAATTCAGTCTTTTCTCAAATTACATGATGATGTAGACTTAAGATTAATTATTGTTAATGATGGATCAAAGTCTGTTATAAATTCTGAAGAGGTAAATTATATTGAAAAAAATGTTCCCAATTTCATGTTTGTTACATATGATATCAATCGTGGCAAAGGACATGCATTACGTGAAGGAGTTAAACTATCAAATTCAGAACATATAATATATACAGATATAGATTTCCCGTATATAATAAAAAGTTTAGAAGATGTTTATTCGGAGTTGTTAAATGGTAATGATGTAGTAGTAGGTGTACGCTCTGCAGAGTATTATAAGAAAGTGCCTAAAACGAGAATAATCATATCTAAAATTTTAAAATATTTTATAAAGAAGAGCTTGGGTATTTATACAACAGATACACAATGTGGATTAAAAGGTTTTAATAAAAAAGGGAAAGAAGTATTTCTTTCAACAGCAATTGAACGATACCTATTTGATTTAGAATTTGTTTATTTATCTAGTAAAAACAAAAACATTAAAATTAATTCGAGTATTGTTGAGCTGAGAGAAGGTGTTGAGTTTAGTACTTTAAATCTTAGAATAATCTTATCAGAAAGTTTAAATTTTCTTAGAGTATTTTTATTTAGATGAAATCAGATAAAAAATATTCATTCATAGTTGTATTAATATCATTATTAATCTTGATGGTATTGTATAATGATATATTATTTCATCCGAATACATATATATTTAATTCAATGGGTGATGGTATAAAAAACTATTATACCGCAGATTATTATATCAATCACGATAAAACATTATTACAAACCAAAGGATTAAACTACCCATTTACAGAGTTAATTGTATATACTGATAATCAACCTGTACTCTCCATATTATTAAAGTATTTATCGAATTATATACCCTCAATTAAGAACAATGTAATTGGCATATTTAATTTGATGATGATGTTATCAATTGTACTATCATCTTATTTTCTATTTAAAATAGCAAGGAGAATTGGATTACCAATTTTATATTCGATTCTTATATCAATAATAATTTCATATCTCTCACCTCAAGTCGAACGATTTACAGGTCATTACGGCTTATCGTATTCTTTCTTTGTACCAATGCTTTGGTATTTATTAATAAAACTAAAAGAGCAGAACTATAAGATGAAATATTATATCGTTATTGATATAGCATTACTTTTATTTGCTTTCATACATCCGTATTATTTATTAATAGGTTCAATTTTTGTTTTAGTGTTTGGCTATGTAGATTTTATTTATAGAAAGTCATTCAAATTTAATTCAAGCATAATACATTTTCTACTTTCTGTTCTACCTATTGTAATAGTTCAATTCATAATTAGCAGTATTGATCATATATCAGACAGGCCTACCAATCCTTGGGGAATTTTAAACTATGTAGCAACATTTGAGGGTTTGTTTTTACCGGTGTATTCACCATTATTAGATTTCTGGAATATGTTAGTGAAGGTAAGAGAAACTAATATTGAATCGAGAAATTATGTTGGTACAGTAGGTGCAATAACTTTAGTATTGATTACCATTAAAGCTGTAAAATATTTAAAGAAGAAGAAACTGAAATTTATACTAAAGCCTATACTTCCAGATGCATTAAGAACATCTTTGTTAACAGCATTTTTATTATTATTATTTGCGATGGCAATGCCATTTAGAATTGGCTTTGAGTTTATGTTAGATGTAGTGCCAGCAATAAAGCAGTTTAGAGCATTAGGTCGATTTGCTTGGGTATTTTATTATGTGTTTACGATTTATTCGGCGTTCTATTTTTATTTAATTTTTAGAAAATGGAAAATTCAATCGAAGAAGAAATATGCGTATGTAATTCTATCTTTTTTAATGTTAATGTGGATGTTTGAAGCATATGTAAATAATCACAGAAACATTCAGATAATAGCGAATAAAAAAATTGATTCATATAAAGATTATCGAATAATTGATTCATTAAATAAATACGGATATACCGTAGATAGCTTTCAATCGATTGTGCCATTGCCTGGTTACTTTATAGGTTCTGAAGTTATTGCATCTGAGTTAAATGATGTGACTTCGTTTGAATCAATGGCTATTTCAGCGTCGACCGGATTGCCAATCAATTCAATAATGTTATCAAGAACTTCATTTAATCAAACATTAATATCGGCACAATTATTTTCAGATTCATTGGTAAATAAAAGAGAGATATTAAAATTATTAGGCAATCAAAAATTGTTAGTTATTAAAGACAAAGAAGATACTCATCATTATTTTATTGAGAGCAAATCAAAGTATTTATTTTCAAATGAGCACTTACACTTTTTTGAATTGAATGCACAAGAATTAAAACCTTCAAATTATAAAATATCAGGCAATGAAATTGTGATTAATAAAGAAGGTAAAACTACAATAGATAATCGTTTTGTAAATTATCAGAAAGCATTGACTATTAATGATGCAAATCAAATCATCTATACTAATACTAATAATATTGACACGAGCATTTATTGTAATTATTTAATAAAGGCAAGTAATAAAGAGCATTTACCTCGTTTGTATTTGAAAGAGTATGATTCAAATATGAATCTATTGAAGAAAACAGAATTTAAACCGACTGAGTTATCTAACAATACAATTGATTATATACGACTAAAGAAAAACTTTTCTATTCAAGCAGAAAGTAAAAAAATAGAGATAATCGTAGATTCAAAAAACACAGATTTAAAAAGCATAATAATTAGCAATTTTGATGCAAGCTTTTTAATTAAAGAGAACAACAAAATTATATCAGTAGATAATTACAGGTTATAATTTATCAGGATGTTGCATACAAAATAAATACTACTGGTATTTTATGTAACTCTGGTTTGTGATCTTTCCAATCAGCAACAGTTCTTGTCTTTATTAATTGATCTTTAGCATTGATGTTAGCTGCAACACATAGTTGAGTACTAGGTTTGCAATTTTTTATAATGTCATCAAAAAGATGATTATTTCTAAATGGAGTTTCTATAAAAATTTGAGTTTGGCGGAATCGAAATGATTGAGCTTCTAAATCTTTTAATCTTTTAATTCGATCAGCTTTGTCGATAGGTATGTAACCATGAAAACAAAATTGCTGTCCGTTGAAACCCGAAGCCATTAAAGCTAATAATATTGATGAGGGGCCTATAAAAGGAATAACGTTATAGTTTTTTTTATGAGCTTCGGCAACAATTTCAGCACCGGGGTCGGCTACACCCGGACATCCGGCTTCAGACATTAGTCCGACCTGATCTGTCTCCTTAAAAAATTTAAAATAGTGCGATATTGAAAGTTTATCTCTTTTATCATACACCATAATTTGTAAATCTTTTTGAGGTGTAAGAATGCCATATTTCTTCAAAAAAGCTCTAGCTGTTTTTTCGTTTTCTACAATGAAGTGTTTTAGTTCACGAACAATATTGATAGCCTCGTTGGGTATGTTAGCTTCGATAGAGCTTTCTTCATCTAGTGGAACGGGGATTAGATATAGATTTTTTGACATTGAGTTGAATTATGTATTAAGTACAAAGTATTAAGTACAATATATGTCAAAGATAGTTTTCTTTGTACATAATACATAGTACATAATACTTCGTACTATTTTAATTCATCAATTGCTTTTTTCAATCTATCAAATGATGCAAGAATAGTTTCTTTATCAGCAGCGCCAACCGAAAGTCTATACCAATCTGAATTAGCAGATGCACCGAAAGCTGTGAAAGGGACCATCGCTAATTGTGCAGCATTAAGTATGTAAGAAGTAACATCCATACTAGATTCAATTGCTTTACCATCAGGTGTATGTTTACCTTTTATTGCAACTTTAACAGTTAAATAAATAGCACCCATTGGTTCAATAGAATCGAGCGGATAGTTTTCTGATTTTAATTTTTGAAAACCTTCATGAAGTGCATCTAAACTATTTTTGATTTTATTTTTAAATGGAACCATGAATTCTTCAATAGCTTCATTTTGTTTTAAGTATTTAGCAGTAGCAATTTGTTCAGCTTTAGGAGACCAAGCACCCACGTGACCTAGTATTGCTTTCATTTTATCGATTACTTTTAAAGGTCCGAAAGCCCAGCCCACACGTACACCTGTTGCAGCTAATGACTTTGAAATACCATCGATATAAATTGTATAATCTCTAAGTTCAGGTCTTAGGTTAATTGGGTCGAAATGTTTATGCTCACCGAAAGTTAATGTCCAGTATACTTGATCATATAAAATATACAAAGGCTTCTCTCCTTCTTTACGAGATTTATTTTCAGCGATAACAAGGTCGCAAATTTCTTCTAGATCTTTTTTAGAGAACATGGTGCCGGTAGGATTTAGCGGACTACAAAGCGCAAGAAGAGTAGCACCTTTTAAATTTGGTGCAATGTTATTTGCAGTAGGCATGAAATTATTTTCGACACTTGTTTCAACCATAATGGCTTCAGCGGCAGAAAGGTGGCAATAGTGATTATTATTCCATGAGGGTACAGGGAATACAACTTTATCACCCGGATCTAAGACAGTTAAATAAGTAGCATAAATTAAAGGTCTAGAACCACCAGCGACAAGAATTTCGTCGGTAGTATAATTCAAATTACCATACTTACTTAAAAACTCAACGATAGATTGACGCAAAGTAAGTTCACCATTAGCAGGCGGGTAATTCGTATAACCTTTGTTGTAGGCGGTTATGATTTCGTTTTCGAGTTCCTTTGGAATGGGGTAATGGCTAGGGTCAAAATCGCCGATTGTTAGATTGCAAATTTTAGAACCTTTGCGAATCATTTCGTTGACTTCGTTACCAATTTTTATAATCTCTGATCCGATCAGAGTACTTGCCATCTTCGAAACATTCATAGTAATTGAATTAAGTTGCTAAAATAAAAATAAATGAGCAATATTTATTTACCCAACCCAATTATTAGATAAGAATAATTCAATAAAATACCATTGAGTATAAATGCCTATTATACTGAGAGCAATTATTAAAGCATACTTATATGAATTGATTTTTGAGTCTTGAATGTTTGAGATATAAATCAAGGAGATTAGCCAGATACTTACAGCTAATAAACTCAACAATACTTGAATGTGTGTATATGCGCCAAGGGGAATGAGTAATAGCAAATAGATGAATACAGCAGTTTTGATAAAAGATTTGTCGGTATTTTTCCAAGAGTTTAAGAAAAGAACAATGAACGGACTGCACCAGATGTATCTATCGAGACTATGCCAATCATTTTGAAACATCCATATAGATAAGGTAATACCAGCTATGTATAAGAAGCTAAATCTAAATACTGAGGATGTTGCAATAGGGTGATTTAGTGGTTTTGATTTTTTATTAATGAATGCTTTGTAAAATGCAATTATGAGTAAGAAGGCAGAGCATAAGCCAATAGCTACAGAGATTTTATCGAGACGTTGAATAATGGGCTTGCCCCATGAGTTCGCAGAAAGGCCTTTAATAGAGAAATAATGGTCCCAACAACTTTGTGCTTTAAACATAGCCCACCAGGTATTGGTTTGGGTATATTGAAACCATGAGACCAAGAGCAAAGAAGCGATAGCAATGAGAATAGAAATCAAGTAATGTTTATAATGATAAAACTTTTTTTGATCGAGAACATCCCAAATAATCAATATGATAAAGGCAGGTATTAAGATACTTATTACAGGGCGCGCTAATGCGGCTAAAAATACACCAAGGTAAAGTATAGGGTAACGTTCTGTTTTAAGTCCGTATAATATCAAAGCAGCGCTCAAAAAGAATACAGATTCAGAGTAGAGCATGAAAAAGAAGAAGCTAGTGGGTAGAGCGGCGATTAGCCAAATGCTGAGGGTACTAAGTTTAAAGGCTTTGTGAAGAAAGTAAATTCCGGTATAGAAAAGCAGTAGATTTAGCAAGCATATATATAGAAAGCTAAGGTTTACGGCTTTCATTAGATAGGGGAATAGAGGGAAAAAGGCTACATTCACATGAGCACAGGGGTTAAAGCTATAACCATTAAATCGGATGTTAAGGTAATGAATCGTATCCCAGCGAATAAATTCTGTAGAGTCGAACTTAAGGAAGGCGGAAATAAAAAGGCTGATACTGAGCAGAAAAGGGCCCCATATAGACTTTAAGAAAGAGTTCGGTTGAGCGATGTTCATTGCATTCAAAAATAACAAATTAGCTGAAATTAACATTTCCACATTTTCTCTTAGAAATTTCAAATATTTAGATTATCTTTGCCGTCCCTTATGGAGTCATGGGGGATAAAATATTTAAAATCAATTAATTAATTATTATTCAATGAATACGTTAAGTTACAAAACTGTCTCTGCTAACAGCAAAACTGTTACTAAGGAATGGGTCGTAATCGACGCAAACGCAGAGATTTTGGGGCGCCTAAGCTCTAAGATAGCTTTTATCTTAAGAGGCAAACACAAGGCAAATTTCACCCCACACGTAGACTGTGGAGATAACGTTATTGTTATCAATGCAGACAAGGTTAGATTTACTGGTAACAAATTCAGTGAGAAAGAGTATGTTTCTTACACTGGATATCCAGGAGGTCAGCGCTTTATTTCTCCAAAAGAATTAATGGCGAAGCACCCGACACGTGTGGTAGAGAAAGCTGTACGCGGAATGCTTCCTAAGAACAAGCTAGGAAACAAAATTTTCAAAAATTTACATGTGTATGCGGGCGGAGAACACCCACATGCGGCACAAAATCCTAAAACCATTTAATTATTTAAGAGATGACAGTTAATACATCAGGAAGAAGAAAGACTGCTGTTGCCCGCATATACTTAACAGAAGGTAGCGGAAACATTGTTGTAAACGGCAGAGACTATAAAGAATATTTCCCAACATTACCATTACAATTCATCGTTAATCAATCATTACAAGTATCAGAGATGCTAGGTATGTTTGATGTAAAGGCGAATGTAGATGGTGGGGGTATCAAAGGTCAAGCAGAAGCAGTTCGTTTGGCTATTGCAAAGGCAATCCTTGAAAAGGATCCAGAAAAACGTGGAGCGTTAAAAGCGAAGAGCTTATTAACACGCGACAGTAGAATGGTTGAACGTAAGAAACCAGGACGTCGTAAAGCGAGAAGAAAATTTCAATTCAGTAAACGTTAATTTTTGGAGGACCTTAAACAATGGCACGTACTACATATCAAGACTTATTAGACGCTGGTGTTCACTTTGGACACTTAACGCGCAAGTGGAATCCGAAAATGGCTCCGTATATTTTCATGGAGAAGAATGGAATTCACATTATCGACTTAAACAAAACATTAGTTAAAGTTGAAGAAGCAGCAGCTGCGATCAAGCAGATTGTTAAATCAGGAAGAAAAGTATTATTTGTTGCGACTAAAAAGCAAGCAAAAGATATCGTTGCAGAACAAGCAAAAAGAGTAAACATGCCTTTCGTAACAGAAAGATGGTTAGGCGGTATGTTAACAAACTTTGCGACTGTTCGTAAATCAATTAAGAAGATGACAAACATCGACAAATTGAGTAAAGACGGTACATACGACATTCTTTCTAAGAAAGAGAAATTAATGATCTCACGTGAGAGAATTAAATTAGAAAGAGTATTAGGTGGTATTTCAGACTTAAACAGATTACCAGCAGCTTTATTCTTAATTGATGTTAAGAAAGAGCACATCGCTGTAACAGAAGCTTTGAAATTAAACATCCCTACATTTGCAATGGTTGATACGAACTCAGATCCTACAGATATTGATTTCGCAATACCAGCGAATGATGACGCTACAAAGTCTATCGCTTTAATTACTGGTATCATTACTAAGGCAATTGAAGAGGGATTAGAAGAGCGTAAGAGAGAGCGTGAAGAAGATGCAGACAAAGAAGGTGCAGCAGCGAAAGCAGCGGTAGATTCTACTGAAGAGAAAGCTCCAAGAAAGAAAAAAGAAGAGACAGCAGAGAAATCAGCTGAGTAATAACGAAGGTTAACGGTAATGCGTATACGAATTATCGTGTACACATTATTGTTAACCTTTTTTTCAAATTAAAAAATTAAGAAAGAAAATATTATGTCAACAGTAACAATTAGTGCAGCAGATGTAAACAAGTTGCGTTTACAAACAGGTGCAGGAATGATGGATTGTAAAAAAGCTTTAACTGAGTCTAATGGTGATTTTGAAGCAGCTATCGATTACTTACGTAAGAAAGGTGCTAAAGTAGCGGCTAGCCGTTCAGACAGAGATTCATTAGAAGGAGCAGTTATTGCAAAGACTACAGCTGATTCAAAAAGAGGTGTAGTGATTGAATTAAATTGTGAGACAGACTTCGTAGCTAAGAATGCTGAGTTCGTACAATTTGCAAACGAGATTGCTGATTTAGCAGTAGCTAACAATCCAGCTAACTTAGATGCATTACTTGCATTATCATTAAACGGTGTTGTATTATCAGACATCATTTTAGATAAGACTGGTAAAATTGGTGAGAAGATTGGTGTATCTAAATATGAAATTTTAGAAGCAAACAAAGTAGTAGCATATATTCACGCTGGTAACCGTTTAGGTGTATTAGTAGGATTAAATTCTGATGCTAATGGTAAGGCTGATGAAGCTGGTAAAGACGTAGCTATGCAAATTGCTGCAATGAACCCAGTAGCTTTAGACAAAGGTGATGTTGATGCTAACACTATTAACAGAGAATTAGAAATTGCTAAAGAGCAAATTCGTGCAGAAGGTAAGCCAGAAGAAATGGTTGAGAAAATTGCTCAAGGTAAATTAAACAAGTTCTACAAAGATTCAACATTATTGAATCAAGAGTTTGTGAAAGACAGTTCGAAATCAGTAGCACAAATGCTAAACGATATTGAAAAAGATCTTACAGTTACAGCGTTTAAGCGCGTTGCTTTAGGAGCTTAATTATTTGAATCCTCCCGCTTTAATTCGGGAGGATTTTTTTTGTCTATATTTTACTAAGCAAAACAAAAACATGAAATACAAAAGAATACTTCTTAAACTTAGCGGTGAATCATTAATGGGTAAGAAGCAATATGGTATAGATCCAGAGATGGTGAGCCAATATGCTTTAGACATTAAAGAGGTTGTGCAGAGTGGTGTTGAGGTAGCAATTGTAATTGGTGGCGGTAACATACACAGAGGATTAGATGCTGAGAAAGGTGGCATGGATAGAGTTCAAGCTGATTACATGGGTATGTTAGCAACAGTTATCAATAGTATGGCTTTGCAAGATGCGCTTGAAAAAGTTGACATCAAAACACGTTTACTTTCTGCAATTAAGATGGAACAAATCTGTGAGCCATTTATCAGAAGAAGAGCGATACGACATTTAGAAAAAGGTCGTGTTGTAATTTTTGGAGCAGGTACTGGTAACCCTTATTTCACTACAGATACAGCAGCATCATTGAGAGCAATTGAAATTGAAGCAGATGTTGTATTGAAAGGAACAAGAGTTGATGGTATATATACTGCTGATCCAGAAAAAGATAAATCGGCAACACGTTACGATAAAATTTCTTTCACAGAAGTATATGACAAAGGATTAAATGTAATGGATATGACAGCATTTACTCTTTGTCAAGAAAACAATTTACCTATTATTGTATTTGATATGAATAAGAGAAGCAACTTCTTAAAAGTTGCAAGTGGCGAAGATATCGGCACACTTGTTCACGCAAAATAATTATTAATATTAATTTAAAACATAAACAATTTTATGAGCGAATTAGTAAAGAAACAGCTTGAAGAAGCTAAAGATTTGATGAACAAAGCTGTTGATCACGTTGAAAACGAATTAACAAAAATTAGAGCTGGCAAAGCTACTCCGCAGATGCTTGATGGTATTCACGTTGACTACTACGGAAGTCCGACGCCATTAGCACAAATCGCAAATATTAACACTCCAGATGCGCGTACTATTGTTGTACAGCCTTGGGAGAAAAACATGATACCTGTAATTGAGAAAGCAATTTCAGATGCTAACTTAGGTATTAACCCACAGAACGATGGTATCGTTATTCGTTTAAGTATACCAGCATTAACAGAAGAGAGAAGAAAAGATTTAGTGAAGAAAGTTAAGGCAGAAGGTGAAGCAGGTAAGGTGGCTGTACGTAACATCCGTAAAGACACAAACGAAAGAATTAAGAAATTACAAAAAGAAGGAGTTTCAGAAGACGAAGTAAAAGTTGGAGAAACAGAAGTTCAAAAGTTAACAGACAGTTATATTCTTAAAATCGATAAGCATATTGAGGTTAAGGAGAAAGATATAATGACCGTTTAAAATTAGTTGATAGTAGCTAGTAACTAGTAGCTAGAAGTATACTAGTTACTAGCTACTAGCTACTTTAGTACTATCTTTATGGAACTCACACTCGGTTTCTCATCTTGCCCCAACGATACATTCATTTTTGATGCATTGTTGCATGGGAAAATAGATACCGAAGGACTCACATTTGTTCCGGTGATTGAAGATGTAGAAAGTCTCAATCATAAAGCCAATCAACATTTATTAAATATTACAAAGCTAAGCTATCATGCTTATGCATATTTAACGCATCAATATAAATTATTGAATGCAGGGAGTGCATTGGGCTTTGGAGTCGGACCGTTATTAATTAGAAATTCAGAATTGGGGGTAGATTCAGAATTGAAAGTGGGTATACCAGGGCGATTAACGACGGCGAATTTTTTGTTAAGTATTGCTTATCCAGAGCTAAAGAATAAAGTGGAGATGGTCTTCTCAGATATTGAAGGGGCATTATTAAGTGGAGAGATAGACTTAGGATTAATCATACATGAGAATAGGTTTACGTATGAGTCGAAAGGGCTTCAGAAGGTAAGGGATTTAGGTGAGTATTGGGAAGAATTATCAGGTGCTGCCATACCATTAGGAGGTATCGTTGTTAGTAGAAAAATCGATGAAGCTACTCAAATGAAAATTGACAGGGTATTAAGAAGTAGCATAGAGTTTGCTTTTGCAAATAGAAAATCTTCGTACGATTTTGTACGAGCTCACTCACAAGAGATGAGCGAAGAAGTAATGTATAAACACATCGATTTATATGTTAATCAATATTCAGTAGATTTAGGTACAGAAGGAATTAAAGCGATACATACTTTATTTGACAAGGCAGTAGAGCAAGGCATTATAGAGAAATACGAATCAGACTTTTTAGTTAAAAAACAATAATATGATAATTATAACAGGGGCTGCAGGCTTTGTCGGTAGCTGTTTAGTACAAAAGCTAAACGATGAAGGTTATACTGATTTGATATTGGTTGATGATTTCAATCAAGAGCAAAAGCATAGAAATTTAGAAGGCAAGAAATTCAAACAGAAAGTTGATAGAGATGAATTTATGGTTTGGTTAGATCAACATCATAAGTTTGTTCAATTTATATTTCATATAGGTGCTAGAACTGATACCACAGAGTTTAATAAAGAGATACTATGGAAATTAAACACTGATTATACCAAAGATTTATGGAAGAGATGCGCTGAATACGGTATAGGTCTGGTTTATGCATCATCAGCTGCTACTTACGGTTTAGGTGAGTTTGGTTATACGGATGATCAGGACTTAATAGAGAAACTAGTTCCTTTGAACCCTTATGGCGATTCAAAAAATGAATTTGATAAATGGGCTTTGAAGGAAGAGAAGAAGCCGTATTTCTGGGTCGGACTTAAATTCTTTAATGTATATGGTCCGAATGAGTATCATAAGTCACGAATGGCATCTGTTATATATCATGCTTATAATCAAATTAGCAAAACTGGTGAAATGAAGCTATTTAGATCACATAATGCTGATTATAAAGATGGAGAACAGATGAGAGATTTCATATATGTGAAAGATGTAGTCGATGTTTTGTTTCACTTCATGTTATTACGTAAGAAATCGGGTATTTATAATTTGGGATCGGGCAAGGCTAGAACTTTTAAAGATTTAGTAAAAGCAACATTTGCTGCGATGGGTATCGAAGAGAAGATTAGTTATGTAGACACGCCGGCAGATATTAGAGATAAGTACCAATATTTCACGGAGGCCAATATGCAAAAATTAAGGTCGATCGGATTTTCGAAAGCCTTTCATTCGCTCGAAGAAGGCGTCGAAGATTATGTGAAAAATTATCTAAAAAATGATAAAAACATGTAAAAATTAAAGCCGTAAATACGCATTTGAAGTGAGGATTTACGGGATTAATTTTTAGTGAATTTTGGTAATATTTTAGTTAAAAAATAATTTAAACCAACTACAGAAATATTTCTTTTTAGTAAATAAATTTCTTCATTACTTGGAGTGATGATAAAATTATTTTTACAATTTAAATCATTTATTGATTCTGTTAAACCCCTAGAAATACTAGGTGATAGAGAGTATTTGATTTCAATAGTTGCAACAACTTTTACACCCTTAATTAAAATTAAATCTACTTCAGCACCATCTTGAGTTCTGTAAAAAAATGGTTTAATATTGTTAGGTAATAATTGAATAATTTGTTCAACAACGTAACCTTCGAAAGAGTAACCAACTAGTGCGTGATTGTGCAATTGTCGACTGCTAGTTATGTCGTTCAAATAATGAAAAATACCAGAGTCACGAATGTAAATTTTCGGACTTTTAACTAAACGTTTTTTGGTATTTATATGGTATGCACTTAACCTACGAATCATGTAAGAAGCTTCGAGAAAGTCGAGGTATTTATTAATAGTTGAATGGCTCACATCTAGGCTTTTAGATAGCGCATCTATATTTAATATTTGCGCTTGATAATGAGCAATCATACGCCACAGTCTAAACATCAATTGTGAAGAGATACTAGTGTCGAACATATTATTTAAATCACGTTCAACAAATGTTTTCATAAAACCATCGTGCCATGTGAAAACATCAGCATCTGTTCTAGCCTTCCATGCATCAGGGAAACCACCACGCAACCAATGCTTTTTTAAAGTTGTTGATTGTTGCTTTAATTCAGTTAAGTTAAATGGATGTGCTTCTATGAAGATAATACGCCCTGCTAGTGTTTCTGAGCTTCCCTTAACAAAATCTAATGCTGCAGAACCTAGCAATAAATACTTACCTTTTTTTCTATTCTTATCAATTACAGATCTTAGAATTGGAAACAAATCAGGCATTCTTTGAACTTCATCAATTATAAAATCTTCTTTTGTATTTAAGAATAATAGTTCGGGGTCATAGAATTTATTGCGGTCGGCCGGACTTTCTAAATCATAGTAGTAAGTGCTGGCTTTCTTTTTAGACTTCATTATTTTTTTAGCAATTGTTGTCTTACCACATTGGCGTGGTCCCAATATACCTACAGCAGGAAACTGCTTCAAATGCTTTATTATAAGGCTTTCTATGCGTCTTTGTAACATACACAAATATATAAATTAATCCCGTAATTCCGTATTTCAACTGCGTATTTACGGGGTTAATTTTTTATTCATACTATTTTATATGATTTGTCTGATTTTTTTTGAGCAAAAAGCTTTGTTTAAGCCTTAAATTGTCCTTTTTTATGCATTTCAATTAGTATATTTGCAATTCATTTTTAGAGAGTATTATATACATTTAATTGAATATGAGAGAAATACAGTTTCGCGAAGCTTTGAGAGAAGCAATGAACGAAGAGATGAGAAAAGACGAAAACATCTTCTTAATGGGAGAAGAAGTTGCAGAATATAATGGTGCATACAAGGTAAGTCAAGGCATGTTAGCTGAGTTCGGAGCTAAGAGAGTAATTGATACTCCTATTTCTGAATTAGGTTTTGCAGGTATTGGTGTTGGTGCAGCGATGAACGGATTAAAACCGATAATTGAATTCATGACATTTAACTTTTCATTAGTTGCAATTGACCAAGTGGTGAATGCAGCAGCGAAGATGATGTCGATGAGTGGCGGACAATTCTCTGTTCCAATTGTATTTCGTGGTCCTACTGGTAATGCAGGTATGTTAAGTTCACAACACTCACAAAACTTTGAGTCGTGGTATGCAAATTGTCCTGGATTGAAAGTAGTAGTACCATCTAACCCATACGATGCAAAAGGATTATTAAAATCATCTATTCTAGATCCAGATCCGGTTATCTTTATGGAATCTGAGTTGATGTATGGTGATAAAGGATTTGTACCAGAAGAAGAATATTATATAGAAATTGGTAAAGCTAAAGTTGTACAAGAAGGTACTGATGTAACAATCGTAACTTTTGGTAAAATGTTGAAAGTAGTAATGGCTGCTGCAGCAGAATTAGCAAAAGATGGTATCAACGCTGAAGTAATCGATTTACGTACAGTAAGACCAATTGATTATGCAACAGTAATTGAGTCGATTCGTAAAACAAATAGAATGGTATTTGTTGAAGAGTCTTGGCCATTAGGTTCAATCGCTACAGAAGTAGCATTCAAAGTACAAAAAGATGCATTCGATTATTTAGATGCTCCAATATTAAGAGTAATGGGCGGTGACGTTCCATTGCCTTATGCACCTACGTTAATTGAAGAGTACTTGCCGAATCCGTCGAGAGTTATTAAGGCGGTGAAGGAAGTGATGTACGTGTCGAAATAGTATTGAAGTAGCTAGTAGCTAGTAGCTAGATATTTCGTGACTAGTAACTAGTGACTAGTGACTAGAAAAGGAAGGAGTTGCAATAAGATGCAGCTCCTTTTTTATTCAAGTAGTTGATAGTAAAGGCCGATATTTTGTTGAAAAAAATGCTTGTGCTTATCTATAAATAATCATCATTTTAGTATTTATTTATAGAGATGTTAAGTTATAATAAAATCATTGCTTCAGAACTAGGAGTTCGTGAGCAGCAGGTAGAAGCAACCGTTGGATTGTTAGATGAGGGTGCGACCATTCCATTTATTTCAAGATACCGTAAAGAAGTAACGGGTACTTTAGATGAAGTACAAGTTGCAACTATTCGTGATAGAATTACACAGCTTAGAGAATTAGATAAGAGAAGAGAAGCGATATTAAAATCATTAGAAGAGATGGGTAAACTCAGTGATGAGTTGAAAGAAAAAATCAATGCTGCTGATTCATTAACTGTTTTAGAAGATTTGTATTTACCATACAGACCTAAGCGTAAAACAAAAGCTAGTGTTGCAAAAGAGAAAGGCTTAGAACCTTTAGCCTTAGATATCTTCGAACAAGAAAATAAGAGTCCGATCGAATTAGCAGAAAAATTTATTGACGCTGAGAAAGGTGTGAATACTATTGAAGAAGCATTACAAGGTGCAAGAGATATTATTGCTGAGAAAATTTCTGAAGATGCAGAAGCACGTGCAAAAGTGCGAGAGATATTTTTAACGAAGGGTTTGTTTAGATCTAAAGTTATTAAGGGAAAAGAAGAAGAAGGTATTAAGTATAAAGATTATTATGAATGGTCTGAGTCTGTTAAAGATGCACCATCACATAGAATATTAGCATTGCGAAGAGGTGAAAAAGAATTGTTCTTATCATTAGAAATTTCACCTGATGAAGAAGAGACAATAGAAATATTAAATCGCATGTTCCTGAAATCTAAAAATGCATGCGCTGATGAAGTTGCATTAGCAATAAAAGATGGATACAAAAGATTGCTTGCAGCATCCATCGAAACAGAAACAAGAGTATTTACGAAAGCGAAAGCTGATGAAGAAGCGATCAAGGTTTTTGCTGAGAATGCAAGACAGTTGTTGCTTTCAGCGCCGCTCGGACAAAAACGTACATTGGCGATTGACCCAGGATTTAGAACAGGTTGTAAAGTGGTTTGCTTAGATGAGCAAGGAAAATTATTAGAGAACACAACTATTTATCCGCATGAACCGCAGAAGAAATTATTAGAGGCTCAAGCGATCATCAAACAATTAGTTGATAAATATAATATTGAATCGATTGCGATTGGTAATGGTACGGCGGGTAGAGAAACAGAAGCGATAATACGTGCGATGAATTTGCCGAATGTATTAGTGGTAATGGTGAACGAAAGTGGTGCATCTATTTATTCTGCTTCGGATGTTGCTAGAGAAGAATTCCCTGACTATGATATCACTGTTAGAGGTGCTGTATCAATTGGTAGAAGGTTGATGGATCCATTAGCTGAATTAGTAAAAATCGATCCGAAGTCAATCGGAGTCGGGCAATATCAACACGACGTTGATCAAAATAAATTACAAAAATCTTTAGATGATGTAGTGAGTAGTTCGGTGAATGCAGTAGGTGTTGAATTGAATACAGCATCGAAACAATTATTATCATACGTATCGGGTTTAGGTCCGGTTTTAGCACAAAACATCATCGAATTCAGAAATACAAATGGAGCATTTAAGTCACGATCAGAATTAAAGAAAGTAGCACGATTAGGTGATAAAGCATTTGAACAAGCAGCAGGATTCTTACGTATACGAGGAGCAGCAAATCCTTTAGATGCAAGTGCTGTACACCCTGAGAGATATTCATTGGTAGAGCAAATGGCGAAAGATTTAAAATGTTCCTTAACAGATTTAATGAGCAGTGATGATTTGCGAAAAAAATTAGATTTGAATAAATATGTATCTGATGAAGTAGGCTTGCCGACATTAAAAGATATCATGAGTGAATTATCAAAACCAGGGCGTGATCCGCGTGAGCAATTTGAAATCATTCAATTTACTGATGGAGTAAATAGCATCGAAGATTTAAGAATAGGTATGCAATTAACAGGCATCGTTACCAACTTAACAAAGTTCGGAGCCTTTGTAGACATTGGGGTTCACCAAGATGGCTTAGTGCATGTATCTCATATTTCTAATACATTTATTGATGACCCAGCGAAAGTTTTGAAGGTACAGCAGAAGGTAAAAGTTTCTGTATTAGAGGTGGATGTTGCGCGCAAGAGAATTTCATTATCGATGAAAACTGAGTCAGCACCTAAACCAAAATCACAACAGAAAAAAGAAGGTCAACCGCAGAAATCAGATGAGCAAAGTATGAAAGAAAAATTAGCGATGTTGGCTTCGAAGTTTGGGAAATAGTTACTTCGGAAAATTAATCTCATCATTCACTATAAACACTGAAGGAAATTCTTTTTCAACTTTCTTCATGAGTTTATATGCTTCTAATCTAGATCTGAAATCGCCTACACGTAAGCGGAAGTAAGGTTGTTGATAGATGAGGTATGATTCAACATCAGGGTGTAGTTGTGCAAATTTAGATTTGAGTTCGAGGGCTTCGGTTCTATTGCCTCCGTAATATAGTTGCACTCTGAATCCTTGAATACTCGGTTTCTGTTGATCTAATTCTAATTTCTTTTGTAGAAGTACATCTATTTTATTGTCGATGATCCAGTTTACTTTTGCAGTATCTTGTGACCATGCGAATTTTGAAAGAAGAATTAAAATAAACAGAAACCTAGTTTTCATAATTTATACTGTTTCGGCAGCGCCGTGACAATTCTTATATTTTTTACCACTACCACAAGGGCAAGGATCGTTTCTGCCTGTCTTCTGCTCAACACGCACTGGCTGTGCTTTAGGTTGAGGCATTTCAGGTATACCACCTGCACTAGGGTCAGCGATTGAATTCTCTGGTCTACTAGTTTTTACTTTGCTATCGTTACGAGGCATGTTGCGAGCTTCTTTCACATCATCTGATGATGCTTGACTCGGAATGCTACCTTTAAATATAAAACTCAAAGTATCTTTGTTCACTGTAGAAATCATTTGCTTAAATAATTCAAACGATTCGAATTTGTAAATCAACAAAGGATCTTTTTGTTCGTAGACTGCATTTTGAACAGATTGTTTTAATTCATCCATCTCACGTAAATGTTCTTTCCAAGCATCATCAATTAATGCAAGTACTACAGAACGTTCAAATGATTTTACTAAATCTTTACCTTGTGTATCGAATGCTTTTTTAAGATTCGTAGTAATTTGAATTTGTTTGATACCATCAGTAAATGGCACTACAATATTTTCAATCGTTTGTCCGCGGTTCTCATAAACATCTTTCACCACCGGGAAAGTCATCTCAGCCATACGTGCTGATTTACGTTGGTAGAAATCATTTAATTGATGATACAATTGATCAACAATTTTATCTGATTTAGAATTTAAGAAATCATCTTCAGAGAACTCAACATCGACAGAGAACAAACGAATCATTTCTAATCTGAAGCCTTCGTAATTTTTCTCATCTTGATATTGCGCTACTAATTCTTCGCAGATATCGATTAACATATTGTCGACATCAACATCTAAACGCTCACCGAATAATGCATTGTGACGCTTGTTATAAATCACAGAACGTTGTGAGTTCATCACATCATCATATTCTAACAAACGCTTACGTATACCGAAGTTGTTTTCTTCTACTTTTTTCTGAGCACGTTCAATAGATTTAGTAATCATTGAATGTTGAATCACTTCACCTTCTTCTAATCCCATGCGATCCATCAACGATGCAATTCTACCAGAACCAAACATCCTCATTAAATCATCTTCTAATGAAACGAAGAATTGCGATGATCCTGGGTCACCTTGACGACCTGCACGACCTCTTAACTGTCTATCAACACGACGTGAATCATGTCTCTCAGTACCAATGATTGCAAGTCCGCCTGCCTCTTTCACATTCTCACCCAACTTAATGTCGGTACCACGACCTGCCATATTCGTAGCGATTGTTACAGTACCCGACTTACCAGCTTCGGCAACGATGTCGGCTTCTTTCTGATGAAGTTTCGCGTTCAACACTTGGTGTTTAATACCACGAAGTTTTAACATTCTACTTAGCAATTCAGAAATCTCTACAGAAGTAGTACCTACAAGTACTGGTCTTCCGTTGGATGTTAGCTCTACAATTTCTTCAACAACAGCATTGTATTTTTCACGCTTTGTTTTATAAACTTTATCTTCATTGTCTTTACGTGAAACAGGTCTGTTTGTCGGAATTTCAACAACATCTAATTTGTAAATTTCCCAGAACTCGCCAGCTTCAGTAGTAGCTGTACCCGTCATACCACAAAGCTTGTGATACATTCTGAAATAATTTTGAAGTGTAACAGTTGCATACGTTTGCGTAGCATCTTCAACCTTCACATTTTCTTTTGCTTCAATTGCTTGGTGTAAGCCGTCAGAGTAACGACGACCTTCCATGATACGACCAGTTTGTTCGTCGACAATTTTTATTTTGCCACCATCGATGATGTACTCAACATCTTTTTCGAAAAGTGTATATGCTTTTAATAATTGATTCACTGAGTGAATACGTTCAGACTTAATTGAGAAGTCGCGCATCAATTCATCTTTACGTTGAATCTTTTCTGCGTCGCTCAATGTTGCCTTTTCGATTTCAGCTATTTCAGAGCCCACATCCGGGAGTATAAAGAAATTAGCATCTTCACCTGATGAGGTAATTAATTCGATACCTTTTTCAGTAAGCTCTATTGAATTATTTTTTTCGTCGATAACAAAATAAAGTTCAGCATCTACTTTATGCATTTCTCTTTGTTGATCTTGCATGTAGAAGTTTTCAGTCTTCGTTAAAATTTGACGATTACCAGTTTCACTTAAGAATTTTATTAATGCTTTATTTTTCGGTAAGCCTCTGAAAGCACGCAACAATGCTAATCCGCCATCATCAACTTTATTGTCAGCAATTAATTTCTTTGCATCTAACAATGCAGTGTTCAAATAATTTTTCTGAGCATTCACCAAGCGTTCGATGCGTGGTTTCAAATCATAAAACTCATGTTGATCACCACGAGGTATAGGTCCTGATATAATCAATGGTGTTCTCGCATCATCAATCAATACAGAGTCAACCTCATCGACCATTGCGAAATGAAGTTTACGTTGCACTAAGTCTTCTGGACTATGCGCCATGTTATCTCTTAGGTAGTCGAAACCAAATTCATTGTTCGTACCAAATGTTATATCAGCTTGATAAGCATTTCTTCTTGCTTGAGAATTCGGTTGATGTTTATCAATACAGTCAACAGTTAAGCCATGGAATTCATACAATGGACCCATCCATTCACTATCACGACGTGCTAAGTAATCATTCACTGTAACGATGTGAACTCCTTTACCAGCAAGAGCGTTAAGGTATGCAGGTAGAGTAGCTACTAAAGTTTTACCTTCACCAGTACCCATCTCAGAAATTTTACCAGAGTGAAGTACATAACCACCGATAAGCTGTACATCATAGTGCACCATGCCCCAAGTCATTTCATTACCTGCGGCAATCCATGTACGATGATGCAAAGCTTTATCGCCTTTGATCACAACATTTTGTTTGTATGCAGCTAATTCTTTGTCAGCATCAGTTGCAGTAACTTCTATGAATTCGTTTTCAGAAAATCTCTTTGCAGTTTCTTTTACAACAGCGAAAGCTTCCGGAAGAATTTCAAGAAGAGCTTCTTCAATTAATTCGTTTTCTCTTTTCTCTAACTTATCGATTTGCGTATATAAATCAACCTTCTCAGTCATGTCGATGCTAAGGTCGCTTTCAACTCTATCTTTAATGCTTTTTATTTCAGAGGCTACTTCGGATGTGTGCTCTTTGATTCTTTTTTTGAAATCGAGGGTTTTAGCTCTCAGCTCATCATGACTAATTGACTGCAATTTCTCATATTCAGCTTTAATCTTCTCAACAACCGGAGTAATTTCCTTTATATCTCTATCTGATTTGTTCCCGAATAACTTGGATACAAAAGAAGTAATGAAATTTGACATGTATTTTTAATTATAATTCTAAATCATTTACCAAAAGTCTTGCCAATAGGCGTATTTGACAGAATGGCATAAGCACAAATATAATGTTTAGATTCAGAATTAAAGATTCAGAATGCTAATTAAGAGTTAAGAATTAAGGGTTAAGAACGATTTCGCAGTACTCAATACGCAGTACTCAATACGTTTTTATTTATTACTTTTGCTCAAATTCAATTCAATAATGAACATTTTACTATTAGGCTCAGGGGGCAGAGAATCGGCATTTGCTTGGAAAATATCTCAAAGTAAAGATTGTACACAATTGTATGTCGCACCTGGAAATGCGGGAACATCCGAATACGGAATTAACGTAAACATGAGTGCTACAGATTTTGATGCGATCAAGAATTTCTGTGTGGAGAATGATATTAGTTTGGTGGTAGTCGGACCTGAAGATCCATTGGTGAAAGGTATTGTAGATTTCTTTGCAGATGATGAAGAGATCATGCATATACCGGTTATTGGTCCGAGTAAAGAAGGTGCCCAATTAGAAGGCAGCAAAGATTACAGCAAGAGATTTATGCAGCGACATAACATACCAACTGCTGCGTATGAAACATTTACAAAAGAAGAATTAGAAAAAGGATTAGCGTATTTAGATCAGCATACATTACCGATTGTATTGAAGGCCGACGGATTAGCGGCGGGTAAGGGAGTGTTGATTTGCGATGATAGAGACGAGGCGAAAGAAGAATTACGATTGATGTTAGCAGAGGCTAAGTTTGGTGAAGCGAGTCAGAAAGTTGTAGTAGAAGAATTTTTATCGGGTATAGAATTATCGGTGTTTGTCTTGTCAGATAATTATCATTACTTGATATTGCCAGAGGCTAAAGATTATAAGAGAATTGGTGAGGGAGACAGCGGATTGAATACAGGGGGAATGGGTTCGATATCACCGGTGCCTTTTGCAAATGAGGAGTTCATGAAGAAGGTGGAGGAGCGAATTGTGATACCGACAGTAGAAGGATTGGCATCCGAAGAAATAGATTACAGAGGATTTATTTTCATCGGATTGATGAATGTTGGAGGAGAGCCATATGTGATTGAGTATAATGTGCGAATGGGCGACCCAGAAACGGAGAGTGTGTTGGTGCGAATTCAAAATGATTTGGTAGATTTATTCATGGCCGTGGCAGATGCGAGATTGTCAGACAAGAGAATTCAGATTGATCCACGTCATGCAGCAACGGTGATGTTAGTTTCAGGCGGATACCCTGGAGATTATGAAAAAGGAAAGGAAATTACTGCATTAGAAAACATTCATAACAGCCATGTGTTTCATGCAGGTACGAGTATGAAAGATGGTAAGGTTGTTACGAGTGGTGGAAGAGTAATTGCAGTGACGAGTTTAGATTCGAGCAATGAAGAAGCATTGAATCGTTCGAATAAATATGCAGAGCAAATACAGTACGAAGGGAAATATTTTAGAAGAGATATAGGTAAAGATTTAATGAACTATTAAATATAAAATTATGAAAGAGGTTTTAACTTATTTCTTTAGAAAAAAAGATCCGAATCGCCCGAGTAGCTTTAATTTAAAGGCCATGCACACGATCAATAAGATTTCTATTATTGTGTTTTTGGTAGGGGTGATAATTTATTTGATTAGGAGATTCTCTGAATAGTACAATGTATTAAGTACAAAGTATTAAGATTTACAGCATAGTATTTTTTTTCTTTGTACTTTGTACATAATACTTAATACAAAATTTATGAAGCAAATTATAAACACAAAAAGAGCACCAGGGCCAATAGGCCCTTACAGTCAAGCGGTGTTTGCGAATAATACATTATATATTTCCGGACAAATAGCTATTAATCCGGAGAATGATCATTTATTGGTTGGTGATATAGAAGTAGAGACACATCAGGTGATGGAAAATTTGAAGACGATTTTACGTGAGGCGGAAATGGATTTTTCAAATGTTGTGAAGACAAGTATTTTCTTATCAGACATGGCACATTTTGCTATTGTGAATGAGGTGTATCATACTTATTTTTCTGGTGATTACCCAGCTCGTGAAACGGTTGCAGTATTAGGATTACCAAAGAATGTGAACGTTGAGATTTCAATGATTGCAGTAAAAGCGTAAGTTGAATTCTAGAGCAAAATATTTTTTAGCAGGAGCTTTATCATCAGTCATATGGGGCTTCTTCTCATTATCACTTCGATCTATAAAAGAGTACCCTTCATTAAATATTTTAATCTTTAGAGTATTCACTGCTTTATTGCTCACATCCGCAATCGTAGTACTTTTTAGAAAAGCGACTTTCAAAAAAGATTTGAATTTTATTCAGTCATTAAATAAAAATAATCGACGTCAGTTATTACTTAGAATTTTTTATTCAAGTGTGTTAGTCACATTGAATTGGTTTGCATTTATCTATGTGATCAATCATGTGAGTGTACAAGCCGGAGCCTTTGCGTACATGGTATGTCCGATCGTTACCGCTGTATTTGCATTCATCTTTTTAAAAGAAGAGTTGAGTAAAATCAAATGGTTATCGATTGCATTGTGTTTAGTAAGTATAGTGATGTTGGGTATGGGGTTCATCACTGAAGTAATTTATTCAGACATCATCGCAGCATTATATGCTGGCTATTTAATTATTCAAAAAAGAATTGAAGGAGTAGATAAATTAAATGTGTTGTTGATACAATTAATTATTTCTTGTTTGTTAATTGTACCATTTACGTTCTCAGATAATTTGGTAGTGCCGAATGATTTTCATTTCTGGACACAGATAGTAATCATATCATTAGTCTTTACAATCATACCATTGTTTTTGAGTTTGTACGCATTGAAGGGTTTACCATCATCGACTATGGGGGTATTGATTTATTTGAATCCGATTGTAGCCTTTATAGTAGCGTTTGTATACTTCGACGAAGCAATCAACTTGCAGAAGGTGTTAGCTTATGGTATACTTTTGGTATCGGTGGTGTTGTTTAATAAAAACTATGTTTTTGGGGTGTTTAAGGCACAAAATACTAATACTGGTGGCACGACTTAAGTCGTGCCACCAGTATACCGTAAGAATGCAGGATTATTTAAAAACCTGCATAAATAATCAAGAGCTATTTTTTAGAAATCTAAACTAAGTGAAACGTAGTAAACAGGTTTCTCGGCGACCATGCTATTTTGTACTCCCCATGCCATGTCGAAGCGAATGAAGTAACCTAAAAGTCTAGAGCGTGCGCCCCAGCCGAAGCCTCCAACGATAGGGAATTTTGATTGAATGGCAACCACATTTATTGGGTCGCCTTGTACTTCAATTCTGTTAAATCTATTTTCATAACTGAATGGGTCATTACCTACCCATGCTGCACCTAAGTCTGCGAATGGCATCAATTGAAAGTTCTTAACGAAATCAGATTTGATTGGTCTGTTTAATAAGTAAGCAAATATGGGTACACGCACTTCCGTATTAATCACCAAGAAATTATTTCCGTTACGAATATTCTGAGTGAAGCCTCTCATATTTGTGGCTAATGCCTGGTATTTATATGATCGATTTCTATCAACTTGTATCTCGTTGTTGAAACGAGGTATTAACCAACCATCAACACCACCTAAATAGTACATCACTTTTTGTTTCGCAATAGAACTAGAACCCGCTACCCTACTTGCAAAAATAATTTGACGATGTATTTTTTGATAATGTCTAAAATCGAAACCCAAGTTGATCATATTCTCTGAAGCATTACCTACTTCTTTGAATTGCTCAACATAAATTTTAAAACGAGTGCCATTAAATAAATTCAATCCTTTGTTGCGCACATTATCATAAACATATTCAAGTCTGAAACCAATATTACTTCTATAGAAATTCGGGATGTTCAATGTAAAACTATCGGTACCTAATACAATCGTTTCATCTCTTCTATAAAACACCGAACCACGAAGTGATTGCTGTTCGTTAAAAGGATATTTTAAAATAGTTTTAAATTCATAACTATTTGTACGCACAGCCGCAATTCCAAAGAAATCATCACCACCCTGCTTGTAGAAAATAAATTGTTTATCAATTCTCTTCTTCAAATTTTCATAACTCAAGAAATATTCTGGCACTGTTAAATTACCTGCAAGTCTGAAACCTCCGACAATTCTGTGATCTTCCATCAAATCTGCAGTTCCAATTTTTATCAAGGCATTAATGTTTGAATTCACAAAGATTGGTCCGACCCCGGTAAACTGCTGATACGTATTTGTAATTAAACTATTATCAATTTGACTCACCACATAATTTGTTGAAACCTCCGGTGTATATGGCCTTGGAGATGATTTCTTAAAGAAGTCATCGAGACTCATAGTCTTAATATTATTCGTTTTATTTTCTCTCTGCTTGATGTAAACAATCTGATATCCTTTTCCGGTCTTTTGCGTGACAGCTACTGTATTATCTGATTTTTCTCTAGGGAAATCTGATTGAAAATAATAGGTATCAAAGCCAGAACCAATAACTTTTTGATCTGCAAATGATGTATCATTTTCTAATCGCAACAATGAATCGGTAATGCTTTGCATTCGAATAGAATCTGCTCTTGCGATTGAATCTTGCCTTTGCAATTCTGCAAATTTGGCCATCTTCTGCTCTTGATTTTTTCTAATCTTTAAGGAGAATGGTGTAAAAATAATTCCGCTCGAATCTGAAATACTTTTATTCAGTGGCTTTATATAAAGTTGTGTTTGATTATTATTTGAAATTATTTCAGTGAAACGTTTCGATCGTTTTGATTGATCATGATCTAAAATATTTCTCGAATAATTGCTTGCTACATAAGTGCTAAATGTATCTCTATAAACTGAAATTGTTGTGTCATACCAAAATATAGTGGTATCGTATTGAAAGGCCAGAACACTATCAAATACTAGTATGTTACGGTTAATGATACCCGATTCATCACTTAAAAATGCAACTTTTGATGTGTCAATTTCTAATGGTTTTATTTCGTTAATGTACGGAGTGTTAGTTGCACGAGTTAATTCTGGATCTTTCTTATCATAATCGTAAATAAATAAATCGTAAGTATTAAACATCGGAAATTTTGAATACGATTCTACTCTAATACTATCAGCAACTCTATTTGAACTGAAAATTATTTTGCCTGATTTTTTTATAAACTTCGGATGTAAGTCATCGTACCAGTCGTTCGTAATTTGTTCATCTCTCCTCGAAGGAATGTCGTACACAAAAATATCTGACTGTCCGTTTCGTACAGCAGAGATCACCCATTTTCTACCATCACTCGAATAATCAAAATCTAAAATCTTCTCGTATTTATACATGTTTGCCGAGACTGATTCTTTTTTATCACGAAGATTTACAATTTGAACTAGGGCTCTACTCTTGTGCTCATATGCAATAGCTAGAAAAAAACTATTCGGATGCCAAGTCAGTATTGGTTCATTACCACTTACATTAAATGATGAAGCACGCATACCTGTTTTGAAAATCTTCTTTGTCTTCTTCTCTTTTATATCATGGATGTAAACAAAATATTTTCCATTCTTATTAAGAATGTATGCATATGATTTCCCGTCGGGCGAAACTTTAAATTGCGAATAAGGTAAATTTGCTTTTCGCTTTTTATTCTTGTGTATTACTATTTCTTTCTTATTAAAAAGTTCCTTATTTAGGTCATCGTTTTTGTAAAGGTTTTTGTAGTACTCTAACCAGAGCGGACCTAATTCTTTAAAGTCAAGTCCGATGATGTACATAAAACCACTCTCCGCATTTCTATTCACACGTGTCATATACACAATGTTAGATACAGAGGCCATTCCATAATTATCAACTACATATTTCCAGATCGAATGTCCAGCAACTAATGCATCTTTCTCTGCAATACGATTAAATTTTTTGAACCTTCCACTTAGAATACCATCTTTTAAATCATTGTCGAGTTTATTATTCCACTCCTCAGCAATGTATGATGTTAAGCCGGGTAAAAACCAATCGGGCAATGTGAGTAAAGTAGCGTTTGATAATTTCTCTTGGAGATTCCCTCCGTATAACATTTCAGAAATTAAAATATTTGCAATACCAGTTCTAATTTGTTTTTGAAGTTCAATAGCACTACCATCAAAGTAAACAAAAAGTTTATCACCAATTAATTGAGTAACACCACCAGTATTTTGTTGTTGATCTGTTACTAGTCCGAGGTTAGTTTGCTTTAGATCAGATAATTTATTGTACGATAAAATTTTTATTCGACCTTCTAATTTATAGTCGAGTAAATCTTCAATATCTTTTAAATTTTGTTCAGCAATTTTACCAATCATTGCGGCAAGTTCTTTACCATCTTTATAATAATAGGTATCGAAATGTGGTGAACGATAGAAGAACCATTGGAAGTCTTTATACTGAACTCTATTCTTTCCGAATTCAGTTTGAGTACCTTGTGCTTGCGCATAAATTTCTTGAGATGTTGACATCAAGCCAACAAAGAATATCAATAAAAATCTCAAGTAAAATTTATACATTTTCAATATGCCTTTTTAAAGGAGCATTAAATTAACGAAATATTTCCCTTTATAGCCTTAGAACTCTAAAATTTTATCATTTTTGTTCTATGTTAACGATTAAGACTTTTACGTTTAACCCCTTTTCAGAGAACACTTATTTGCTCTATAATGAGAAAAATGAGGCTATTCTTATTGATCCAGGATGTTACGAAGAATACGAAAAACAAGAATTAAGCCAATTTCTTACAGATAATAACATTGAAATTAAGTTATTGTTGAATACTCATTGCCATGTTGACCATGTTTTGGGCAATAATTTTATTGAGCAGAAATACGGATTAATCACTCGAATGCATGAATTAGAGCTTCCGGTATTAAGAGCGGTGGCAACATATGCCAGTAATTACGGTTTCGTTTATCAAGCAGCTACAGAGTCACAAGATTTCTTATTAGACTTTGAACAAATAAATTTTGGTGATGATACGCTCGAAGTTCTCTTCTGCCCTGGTCACAGTCCGGGTAGCGTTTGCTTCTACAACGCCAAACAAAATTTCATAATCGCGGGCGATGTATTATTTTACAGAAGCATAGGCAGAACAGATTTACCAGGTGGTGATCATCCGACTTTAATTCGATCAATTAAAAATCGATTATTGAATTTACCCGCTGAAACAGTGGTGTATCCGGGTCATGGTCCATCGACAACTATTTCTGCCGAGAAACAATACAACCCATTTATTAATAGCTAAATGAATTTACCTTTTTACATAGCTAAGCGATATTTATTTTCAAAGAAATCGACACAAGCGATTAATATCATTTCCTTGATTTCAATCATTGGTGTATGTGTAGGTTCAGCAGCATTATTTATTATTCTATCTGTCTTCAACGGATTCGAAGATTTAAATTTAAAATATTACAAGCAGTTAAATCCAGATTTAAAAATACAAGTCGCTAACGAATCTGATTTTAATTATGCGGATGTTCAAAAATTTTTAACTGATTACAATTCAAAAGCATCAGTAGTACGTGTGTATGAAAATCATGCAATGTTAAAATATTTACAAACTCCATATTATTCTAAAATTAAAGGAGTGAGTGAAGAATTTTTGAAGCAAAAAAATTTAAAAGAATCTTTATCGGCAGGTGTATTTAAATTTGAAGATGAGTATACCGAATACATGGTAATGGGTATGGGCATTGCGTATCAATTAGGTATTGATGTTACTCAAAATATTCAATCGGTTAGTGTATTCGCACCAAAGCCTGAGAAAAAAATTAATATGCTAGATCCGAGTGCTGCTTTGAACAGAGTAGAGCTTTATCCGGCTGGAATGTTTTCTGTAAAGCAAGACATGGATCAAAATACTTGTTTTGTATCATTAGCAAAAGCAGAAGAATTATTTCAAACGAATGGAAATATAAATGCAATTGAATTTTATTTGAATGATGAAAAAGAGATGAATACTATCAAGTCAGAATTGATAAAAGTATTATCCTCAAAGTTCATAGTAAAAGATCGATTTGAATTAAACGAGATGCTCTACAAGGTATTAAATACTGAGCGTTGGGGAGTTTATTTGATTTTAACATTTATATTAACTGTTGCTATTAGTAATATCATTGGAGCGATCACGATGCTGATTATTGATAAGAAAAAAGATATTGCTATTTTAAACACATTAGGATTAAGTAATGAACAAATCAGAAAAGTTTATCTTATACAAGGATTGTTGATTTCATTTATCGGAGTGATCATCGGATTACTATTAGGATCAATATTTGTTTTCTTACAAGAAAAATATGGCATCATCAAAATCAGCGGTTCAGAAGAATTTTTAATACAAGCATATCCGATTAAATTAATATACAGAGATTACTTCTTAGTGTTTTTAACAGTGATGGGCATATCATTTATTGCATCATGGTTTAGTTCAAAGCAGAGCAATATATTAGCGAGTGAGATAAAAGAAAATATCAATAATGTATAAGTCAATTATGCAATCTCATTCAAAAGCGAAACACTCGTATTCTTAAGACTTTCTAAAGCAAGAGGTATATTCCAGTTCTCGCGATTTCTTCTTTCGACATAATTTGAAATGGCTCTTATTTGAATACAGGGGATGTTCATTTTCATGCAAACGTAGAAGAAGGCCGCACCTTCCATACTTTCTATTTGCGGACTCAACAATAAACTTGTTTTCATGATAGAGTCATCATTACCATGAACTTTGTTGACAGTGATTGCTCTCACTTGTTTTAGTTTTTGCAAAGTAGAGAGTTCTTTATTGAGATGTGGTTTAAGCTCACCCCATACAAATGGATGCTCATCATGACGTTGAAGTCCTAATTGTATCAAACTCAAAAAATCATCACCATCTTCAGCTCCCATTTCAGAAAACAAATCTTTACGCACCCAAACACAATCACCAATTTCAATATTTCTATCAAATGCACCTGCAATGCCAAGGTTAATGGCATAATCGTATGATTTATTACTAAGGCATTTAGTAAGCTCGAAGGTAGTGTTGATCATTCCCACGCCAGTGATAAGAAAGTCGATGTTGACATTTTCTTTCACAGGGATGTACCAGCGCATTTCAGCGATTTCGAATTCTGTAGCAGAAACGATAAGGATGTTCATAAAATAAAAATAGCGATTCTTTAGAAAAGAATCGCAGGTTTATTTTAATTGTTCTTTTTCTCCTTTTAAATTTTTGTATGAAATTTCTTTTTTTACCTTTTAAATTTTTAAATGAAAAAAGTAATTAGATCCTCTGCATTAATTTAATAAGTGTAACGGTCATTAATTTGTATTTTCTATTGTCATTATCACACCTTTTCATTTAAAAATTTAAAAGGTTGGGGAGATTTTTCGGGCGTGGATAAGGTCTTTGGCTTTACTTTAAGAACTAAACTTCACTATTAGCATCCCTTAAAAACTCGCATAAGTCTTTGAAATTTTCTAGTCACTAATCACCGGTTACCAGTCACAATATCCCGATTCACCCAAAAAACCCTTATCTTTGTTACTCAAACCTAAAAAATGATTCACATCACACGTAGAGAGCGTTTTAATGCCGCTCATAAATTGTTTAGAGAAGATTGGTCGCAACAGAAAAATGCGGAAGTTTTTGGTAAATGCTCGAATCCGAATTGGCACGGACATAATTATGAATTGTATGTTACGGTTAAGGGTGAGATAAATCCGGAGACTGGTTTCGTTATCGACTTAAAAGAATTGCGCGACATCATTAATAAAGAAGTAATCGATAAATTAGATCATAAGAATATTAATATCGATGTTGATTTTATGCAAGGTAAAATGGCTTCGACTGAAGTGTTGGCGGTAGAGATTTGGAATCAATTAGTCGGACCTATTTCTAAAACGGAAGCAGTATTGCATAGTGTGAAGTTATACGAAACTGAAAATAATTTTGTAGAATATTATGGATAATAATATGGCTGAAGAAAATGAAATGGATGGTTATCTGAAAATTGATAAGTACAATCCAGAAACTATTGCCAAAATTGCTGAGAAATATAAAAGCATATTATCTGATATTGGTGAAGACCCAGAACGCGAAGGACTTTTAAAAACTCCTGAACGTGTTGCAAAAGCTTTGCAATTCTTAACACATGGCTATGATATAAATCCGGCTGATATCTTAAGATCTGCCATGTTCAAAGAAGAATATTCGCAAATGGTGATTGTTAAAGACATTGAAATTTATTCAATGTGTGAGCATCATCTTTTACCGTTTTTTGGTAAGGCGCATATTGCTTATATACCAAACGGACATATAGTGGGCTTGAGTAAAATTCCACGTGTTGCCGATGCCTTTGCTAGAAGATTGCAAGTGCAAGAGCGATTAACAAATGAAATTAGAGATTGTATTCAAAATACTTTACAGCCAGCAGGTGTTGCAGTGGTTATTGAATGTAAACATTTATGCATGAGCATGCGTGGTATTCAAAAGCAGAATTCTGTAACTACTACTTCTGCATTTACAGGTGCATTTGAAAATGAAAAAACTCGCTCTGAGTTTATGCGTTTGATTTCTGCAAACCTCGATTAAAAAATAAAATAATAAGTATAGAAATAATGACATGTGGCGCCTCCAACAACAAAGAGGTGCCATATTTCATGGAATCCTTTGTTGGGCTTTACCTTGTCTAAATGATAGATCCAGGCTCCGAAAGAATAGAATGCCCCTCCACCAAATAATAACATCAATGCATCGAATGGTAATTTAACGTAGAGTGTCTTCACTCCTAATAGCACCATCCAGCCCATTGCTAAATATAAAATCAGCGATAATTTATGATGCATTAATCGATTCGAAATTTTTGACCAAATACCGAATACAACAATTGACCATTGTAAGGTTAATAATGTCCAGAATACCCAACCTTCATATAATGCAATTAATGTAGGTGTGTATGTACCTGCAATCATCAAGTAAATACTTGCATGATCTAATTTACGCCACTGTTTAATACCTTCGGCAGTTTTAGGTATGCCATGATATAATGCGGATGATGCAAATAATAAAACAAAGCAAACAGTGTAAATTAATACTGATAGTATTTCAATATTGGTATCTGCTTTTAACATTAAAAAATAACCTGCAGGTATACCTAATATAGCAGGTATAATATGTGTGTAGAAATTAGCAGGCTCTCTTAGTAACGAACTAGTTTTCATCTTCTTTTTTATTGATGCGATTAAATAATTCATCCATACGAGAAACATATTCAGCTGAATCGTCGATAAAGAATTCTAAGTGTGGAACTATTCTCGCTTGATTGCGAATACGCTCACCTAGTTTAAATCTTATCTCTTTGGTTTGAACTTTAATCTCATTTAACATTTGTTCTTTATTGCTAGAATTAAAGAAACTTAAATATACTCTCGCTACCGATAAGTCTGGTGATATTCTTACCATAGTAATAGTGATAATCGTATTACCATGAAATGATAATCCTGATTTTTGAAAAATATCACTTAATTCTTTCTGAATTATTCTCGCAAATTTCTGTTGTCTTTTCGATTCCATATCAGGTATGCAGATTGTCTTTTAAATATAATGTTAATTCTTCTTTTGTCCACTTTTCTTCTAAAGCTATCATATTGCCAGCATCAACAAATACTGGTGGCTTCGACTTAAGTGTGACTCTTATGTAATGATGATTATAAACATCTAATGCTATATGGCATGGTTTAATATCACCTTGTTCTAAATTTCTTTTTTTTGAGCGGATGTATAAATCAAAATCTGCTCCTTGTATTCTCTCATCCCAAAAGCCTAATAAATCTAATGCTTTGCGATTAAATAAAACTGAGTTACCAACGAAACCTTCTACGGTTTGTAACTTAAATTTATTGTATCGTTCATCACAAAATTTCTCCCAGTTGCAATACATTAATTTATGCATCAACCTGAAACTTGTTTCTGATCTGTTAAAAAAGGAAATAATGTTTTTAATTTTTTTCCATTTTCTACCGATACGCTTTGTCTCTTCTAAACTCTCTACTCTTTCAATTCCACAAACTGTTATTACATCTAAACCATTATGTGACATGCTTTCTAATAAATGCTTGTCCCAGTGTTTAGCCACCGTTATATCATTATTCAAAAATGCAAAAGTATCATACTTTGCAATTTTGATTCCTTGGTTTTGAGTGTAAGGGTATGAATAGTTGGCTGCATTTTCAATTACCACTGCACCATTTTCTTTGAAGAACTCTTTGCTACCATCGGTAGAATTATTATCAATAATGATGAGTTCGAATGGGTGATAAGTGTATTTCTGCAGGTATTCTAAATATATTTTATTGATGGCTAATTGATTGTGAATAGCCGTTATTATACTAATCATATTCAAAAACAAAGATACTATTCTAATTAGCTATTATCTATTGAAATAATTGTATTATTTTGCATGGTCAATGAAAATATATTTTAAAATACTCGCTTTTGCCCGCCCCTTGAACAGATTTGTGCCTAAATACGCTGTTTTAGCGGTTTTGGCGGTCTTATTCGGATTGGTGAATTTCACATTGCTGATTCCTTTGTTGAATGTCATTTTCGAAAAAGTGGAACCTAAGACTATTACTTCATTGCCAAGTTTTAGCTTAAGCATCGATTATGCTTCATCATTATTTGATTATTATTTCTATAAAATATATTCTCAATATGGGCAATCAGGTGCCTTGCAATTTGTATGTGCCATCATTATCATCTCTGTATTTTTCGCAAACATGTTTCGCTATTGGTCGCAAAGAGTATTGACCTCGATGCGTACTTATGTGATTAAAAATATTCGTGAAAGCTTGTTTAAAAAAATCACCGATTTACATGTAGGTTATTTTCATAATCAACGTAAGGGAGATATTATGTCGAGCTTATCGAACGATGTTAATGAAATCGAAACATCCGTTGTAAGCTCTGTGCAAGTTGTATTCAGAGAACCATTGATGATTGTTGGTTATATTATTCTATTGTTTACGATGTCGTTTAAATTGACATTGTTTACTTTAATTGTATTGCCGATATCGGGTGTTGTTATTACTACTATTTCGAGAAGGTTGAGGAAAGATGCGAAGATGGGGCAAACACTTTTAGGAAATATATTAAGCATCATAGAAGAGAGTATTTCTGGTATAAGAATCATCAAAGCATTTAATGCACAAGCTTATGTCAACAAAAAGTTCGATGAGCAAAATTCTAAATACAGAAGTGTATTAAAGTCGATGTGGAACAAAAGAGAATTGGCATCGCCGATCTCTGAATTCTTAGGTGTGGGTGTTGTGGTCTTAGTTATTTTATACGGAGGTCAACTCGTATTAGAGAATCGTTCTGACTTGAACGCATCTGAGTTTATTACCTATATTATTTTGTACTCACAAATATTGGTGCCTGCGAAAAATATTTCTTCTGCATTAACAAATATTCAAAGAGGCATTGCATCAGGTGAAAGAATTTTTGAAATTTTAGAACATGAAGTTGCGATAAAAGAATCAAATGATGCGATACATATTGCTGATTTCAAAGATAAGATTGAATACAAAAATGTAAGTTTTCAATATGCCGATAAAAAGGTATTGAACAATGTGAATCTTAGTGTTGAGAAGGGTAAGATGATTGCATTAGTGGGTGCTTCGGGTGCAGGTAAATCAACGATGGCAGACTTGTTACCTCGTTTTTACGATGTCACTGAAGGCGCAATAATGATTGATGGTATTGACATCCGTAAGGTAAAATTATCAGATCTAAATCACTTGATGGGAATTGTTACTCAAGAATCGATTTTGTTTAACGATACCATTTTCAAAAATATTTCTTTCGGAAATGAGAGTGCAACTGAAGAGCAAGTAATAGATGCTGCGAAGATTGCGAATGCACATGAGTTCATTCATAAGATGGAGCAAGGCTATCATACAAATATTGGTGATAGGGGTTCGAAGTTATCGGGCGGACAAAGACAGAGATTGTCGATTGCGAGAGCGGTACTAAAGAATCCGCCGATATTAATTTTAGATGAAGCAACATCAGCATTAGATACTGAGTCAGAAAGATTGGTACAAGAAGCTATACAAAATTTAATGCGCAATAGAACATCAGTTGTTATCGCGCATAGATTATCTACGATACAACATGCTGATCAAATTGTAGTGATGCAACATGGTGAAATTATTGAACAAGGGAAACACCAAGAATTACTAGATAAAGCTGGGGTTTACAAACGCTTGTTTGATATGCAAGGATTTTAATTAGTACAATAAGTGATTATTCGGATAGCGCTCTAAGTGCATCTCTTTCACTTTATCGTAAAGTAATTGTCTGAATTCAGTTACACCTTCGTTTTTAGTAGCAGATATAAAAATTGCAGGAGCATTCGCTTTCGCCATCCATGTATTTTTAAAATCTTTAATGCTCATTGGTTGTTCTGAATTTTTATAAGCATCAACTTTATTGAAAACCATGATCATTGGTTTATCTAATGATTCTAGGTCTTTCAGCGTATCGTTAACAGTGTTAATATGATCTTCGAAACTATGATGTGAGATATCTACGACATGTAATAAGATATCTGCTTCTTTCACTTCAGCTAATGTAGATTTGAAACATTCAATTAAATGATGCGGAAGTTTACGTATGAATCCGACGGTATCTGACAATAAAAAAGGCAAGTTTTCAATCACCACTTTTCGAACAGTAGTATCGAGTGTCGCGAACAATTTATTTTCTGCGAATACTTCAGACTTAGATAAAACATTCATGATGGTTGACTTACCAACGTTGGTATAACCTACCAATGCCACACGAATTAACTCACCACGATTTCTACGTTGTGTTTCGTTTTGGCGATCGATGATTTCTAATTTCTCTTTGAGTAAAGAAACTTTATTTAAGATAATACGACGGTCAGTTTCAATTTGTGACTCACCTGGTCCGCGCATACCAATACCCCCCTTTTGACGTTCCAAATGCGTCCACATTCTTGTAAGTCGAGGTAATAAATATTGTAATTGAGCTAATTCAACTTGAGTTTTCGCTTGGGCTGTTTGAGCGCGACTAGCGAAAATATCGAGAATCAAATTACTACGATCGAGTACACGAACTTTTAATTCACGTTCGATGTTACGTAATTGTGAAGGTGTAAGTTCATCGTCGAAAATAACGATGTCGATTTCTTCGACCTTTACATATTCAATAATTTCTTCGAGTTTACCCTTGCCTACATAAGTACGAACATCGGGTCTTTGAAGTTTTTGAGTAAAATATTTTTCAGATTTACCACCTGCGGTTTCAACCAGAAAAGCAAGCTCATCGAGGTATTCGAGTTCTTGCTCTTCGGTTTCATCAGGTGTAATTACACCTACTAATATCGCTCTTTCTTGCTTTGCTGCAGTATCGTGTAATTTTCTTTTTGTCATTCTAAATTATTCCATCACCACTGAGTCAGTAGCTGTAGAATCAACGCCTTCTTTGTGTACGCGAATTGATTTTACATATTCTGCCACTGCTAATATTTCTTGTTCTGTTAATTGATCTTTGTAAGCAGGCATTAAATTTCTGCCATGTTTGATGATACCAATTAACCCTCTGTTCTCACATAAAGAACCAGTTAAATCAGTAGCGCCATTGATACCCGCTTTACCATCTTCACCGTGGCATCTCATACAATTATTGATGTATATAGCTTTACCATGAACTAAAATATCATAGTTCGCAGCAGCAGTATCAGTTACTACTTCAGCCATTGAAGGCTTGCCGATACCTAATTTAATATCTTTAGTTTCTGATAAACCGTAAACGTATAAAAACAAAATGGTAGAAATCACTGCCATTGCTTTATTGTTTTTCTTAAAGCCAATAACCCCTAGAACTATACCAACAATAACGAGGGTCACTTTCAAATGGAACCATCCGCCGATATTAGCCATACCAATTTGAGCAATCATGTAAATACCCGACACTAAGAATAAAGTGCTGATAATCATGCTAGGTACTTTAGTAACCTTTTTATATTTTTCTAAGGATGTACTTCCAGAAAGAAGTAATATGGTTTTAATAACATAATCAAGTAAGAATAAACTTGCGCTGGCTACGTGAATTAAACTAATTGTCGTCATAAGGGAGTTTTTTTCCAAATATATAGCTTTTAGTATTATAAATAAAAAAAGCCTGCACCTTTCGGTCACAGGCTCCCCTATAAACGTCAAACTATGATGAGACTTACAATAATTTGAAGTTCAATTTAATCATGTAGACTTCACCAGCTTCGTGGTTTACGCCTGATAAATTGATGTCTTCAATTTGTTGAATTACATAATCACGAACTTTAGCATCGCAGTCGTTAGTGTTTATCACATCTACTTTGCCTTCTTCGTTCAAAGTGAACTCAACCATTACAGAAGTTGTCTTTACGCCATCAGCTTTTAAGAAGCGTGGGAAATCAACTTTTTCTTTAATAATTTTTGCAAGCACATCTGCTGCATTTGCTTTAGCTGCTGTTTCGCTAGCTGCTGCCATGTTTACTGTACCCATAACTATTAGGGCAATCAGTGTGAACAATTTCATTTTCATTTTATTTTGAATTAAGGTGAACAATTCTTTTTTGTTATATCGACAATACAAAAGTATATAGCCCCTATTAACTAAATGTTGTTTTTATGTAACGTTGGTAATACATGTATGTAAATAAAATGTGACTGTAACAGACTTGATATACAGAGCTTTATTTGAGAATTTATGATGTTGATTTTAATTAAGTATATTAGATATTCAATACTAAACAAATGAAGAAACTACTAAGTGTTATTGCTGTATTTTTTATCAGCTTGATTACAGTACAGGCTCAAGAGACGTTTCCTATAAACGGTGTTAAAGATTCTCGATCTAATATGTATGCATTTACGAATGCAAAAATTTACATCGATGCCGACAAAGTTTTAGAGAACGCGACTCTCTTAATTAAAGACAATAAGGTTGTAAATGTAGGTGCCGGATTAGCTGTGCCAAAAGAAGCTATTGTTGTTAATTGTGAAGGTAAAACTATTTACCCCTCGTTTATTGACATGTATACTAGTTATGGTATGCCTGAGTTAAAACGTGCGAACAACAACAATAGAGGTCCGCAGTTCTTATCAAATAAAAAAGGAGCTTATCATTGGAACGAGGCTGTTAAGCCAGAGTATAATGCTAACGAAGAGTTTACTGTATCAGACGATAAAGCAAAGTCACTAAGAGAAATGGGTTTTGGTATGGTGATGAGTTTGCAAAAAGATGGTATTGCTAGAGGTACCTCTGTATTAGTGAACACAAAAACTGATAAAGAAAATTTATTAGTAGTTAAAGATAAGGTAAGTGCTAACTATTCTTTTTCAAAAGGTAATTCAACACAAGATTACCCTTCTTCTTTAATGGGTAGTATCGCATTATTGCGTCAGACATTTTATGATGCTGCATGGTATGAGAAAAATAAAAAAGAATATAATCTTTCATACGAAGCATTGAACAATCAGAAGTCGATGTTGAAAATATTTGAGGTTTCGGATGTACACGATATTTTCAGAGCAGATAAAATAGCAAAAGAGTTCAGCTTAAGTTTTGTTTACAAAGCAAATGGTACAGAGTATCAACGTTTGAAAGAGTTGAAAAACATCAATGCTAATTTAATCATTGGCTTATCATTCCCTAAAGTGTATGATGTAGAAGATTATTATGATGCCTTGAATGTTAACATTGCAGAGTTGAAACATTGGGAACTCGCACCTTACAATGCAGCATATTTAGAAAAAGAAAAAATTCGTTTTGCGATAACTGCATCAGATAATAAATCAGCATCAGAGTTTTATGGTAATTTGAGAAAGGCGGTGAAAGCTGGACTTTCAGAGAGACAAGCATTGCAGTCATTGACAAGTGTACCTGCGCAAATGTTAGGAGTAGCAGATCAGGTGGGTAGTTTAAAAGCTGGACTAAAAGCAAACTTTATAATAGCGAGTGGAAATATATTAACAGATGAAGATGCTTCTATTTTAGAAAATTGGGTAGAAGGTTCACAATATGTTATTAATACAACAAAGCCATTCGATATCAGAGGAAAGTATGATTTGAAATTATCAAATGGTAAATCATATGAACTAAATATTAAAGGATCGAAAGACAAACCAGAGTTAAGCCTACTTAAATCAGATAGCTCTAATGTAAAATTGAGTTATCAATGGAATGCAGATCAAATATCAATGGTCTTTAATTTATCAGACAGTTCAGCAAAAGGAAAAATTAGATTAAGCGGTACCATCCTAAGTAATAATAACACTATTAAAATGATGGGTGAGGGAATGGCAGCGAGTACGGTTATCACTTGGTCGGCAAATTTCAAATCGAAAATAGAAGAGAAGAAAGAAGATAATAAAAAAGCAGAAGAAGCTGAAAAAGTAGCAGAGATAGTTTACCCATTTGCAGCTTATGGAAGTACATCTTTACCGAAGGCAGAAAAGTGGTTGATAAAAAATGCAACTGTTTGGACGAACGAAGCAGAAGGCAAAATCGAAAATGCAGATGTATTAATTGTAGATGGTAAAATTGCGAAGGTTGGGAAATCAATAGCTGCGGGTGATGCTAAGCAAATTGATGGAACAGGAAAACATGTAACAGCAGGTATCATTGATGAACACTCGCACATTGCAATAACACGTGGAGTGAATGAAGGTACACAATCAGTAACATCAGAAGTAAGAATTGGTGATGCTTTAGAACCTGACGATGTAAATATCTATAGACAGTTAGCGGGTGGAGTAACGTCTTCTCAATTATTACATGGTTCAGCGAACCCAGTGGGCGGACAATCAGCATTGATAAAATTACGTTGGGGAAAGATGGCAGAAGAGTTGAAGTTTGAAGGAGCAGATCAATTTATAAAATTTGCATTAGGTGAAAACGTAAAACAATCGAATTGGGGAGATAATAATAGAGTAAGATTTCCGCAGACGAGAATGGGTGTAGAGCAAGTATATATAGATGCATTTACTAGAGCGAAAGAATATGAGCAAAGCATGAAGACACCTGGTTTCAGAAGAGATTTAGAGTTAGATGCATTGTTAGAAATTGTAAACAAAAAAAGATTTATTACTTGTCACTCGTATGTACAATCAGAAATAAATATGTTGATGAAAGTTGCAGAGATGTTTAACTTCAATGTGAATACCTTCACACATATTTTAGAAGGCTATAAAGTTGCGGATAAAATGAAAATGCATAATGCTAATGCGAGTACCTTCTCAGATTGGTGGGCATATAAGTATGAGGTTATAGATGCGATACCATATAATGCTGCGATTATGACGAAGGTTGGAGTGAATACTTCAATTAATTCGGATGATGCAGAGATGGCACGTCGTCTGAATCAAGAGGCTGCGAAGGCAGTAAAATATGGAGGTGTAACAGAAGAAGAGGCTTTGAAAATGGTTACTTTAAATCCGGCGAAGATGTTACACGTTGATGATAAGGTAGGAAGTTTAAAAGCAGGTAAGAGTGCAGATTTAGTTATCTGGACAGATCATCCACTATCGATATATGCTAAGCCAGTAAAAACATTTGTAGATGGTATAGATTATTTTGATGCAGAGAGAGATTTGAAATTACGTGAAGATATTAGAAAAGAGAGAGAGCGATTAATTCAGAAATCTTTAGATCAAAAGAAAATCGGAATGCCAACGCAAAAGCCAGCGAAGGCAGAGAGAAAATTATATCATTGCGATGATGCAGAAAATGAAATGTCGTACTAATTAGCTAAGCAAGATGAAAAAGATAATCATAATCATATTAATATTTGTTACGAGTGTAAATGCTTGGGCACAAAAGCCAAGTAAGGTGCAGAGTAAGAAAATAATTATCAAGAACGCTACCATCCACATAGGTAATACACAAGTTATTGAAAAGGGTACTGTCGTTTTTGAAAAAGGAATTTTAACCTATGTAGGTAATGCGAATCAATCAGAGACAGGTGCAGAAGTTATTGATGCAACGGGTAAACATATTTATCCGGGTTTGATCGCACCCTTTACAAAAATCGGATTAGAGGAGATTGAATCAATAAGAGCAACGCTTGATTATGCCGAGGTTGGTAATACGAATCCGAATGTTCGTTCAATTATTGCATACAATACAGATTCAAAAATAATTCCTACAATTAGATCGAATGGTATTTTAACGGCATTGATAGTACCACAAGGAGGATCGATACCAGGTACATCATCATTGGTAAAATTAGACGGATGGAATTGGGAAGATGCAGTGTACAAAACAGATTTGGCGGTGCATGTAAATTGGCCGCGTATGCGTGTGTTCAATGCATGGTGGGCTCCACCTGCAGAAGAGCAGCGTAAAAATTCAGAATCAGCGATGTTAGAGTTGAAGAAATTTTTTGATGAAGCATATGCTTATTCAAAAATGTCGAGTGTTGCTGAGAAGAATTTAAAATTTGAAGCGATGAGAGATATTTTTTCAGGTAAGAAAAAATTAATCATTGCAGTAGGTTCAGCAAAAGAAATTACTTCGGCAGTAAACTTCTCGAAATCATATGGAATTACTCCGGTTTTAGCTGGAGGAAATGATGCAATCACAACATTAGATTTCATAAAGGAGCAAGGTGTAAGTATGATATTGGAGCAACCACATGCATTGCCCGATAGAGATGATGAAGATGTTGATTTGCCATTTAAGCGTGCAAGTATTTTGAAAGCAAAAGGAATTCCCTTCTGCTTATCGATAGATGGTAGCTGGCAACAAAGAAACTTACCATTTATGGCAGGTACTGCAGCGGCATATGGTTTAACAAAAGAAGAAGCATTGAAAGCAGTGACTTTAGATGCTGCAGAAGTTTTAGGAGTATCAAAAACATTAGGATCATTAGAAATAGGTAAAGATGCAACTTTATTAATTTCTGATGGTGACTTATTAGATATGCGTACATCGAATGTAACGCGAGCGTTTATTAAGGGTGCAGAGATTGATTTAGATAATAAGCAGAAGGAATTGTATAGATTGTATTCGGAGAAATACAATCTTAAATAATATAGAGGCGGGTGAGTTACCCGCCTTTATTATTTAATATTTTTTCTTTTTTAATTAAATTTCTTTTTCACCTTTTAAATTTTATAAATGAAAAAAGCAATTAGCTCCCCTGCAACAATTCAATAAAATGCAACGGTCATAACTTTATATTTTCTATTAATATTATCACACCTTTTCATTTAAAAATTTAAAAGGTTAGGGAGATTTTACTAGTTACTAGTTACCAGTAACTATTGTATTCAAAAAGCCAAAGGCTGAAAAAACTTTACTCTTCATCTGATTTCATTATATCTTGTTCTTTAAAGTTTGTTTTGACAAACTTACACCAGTGACACTCTTCTTTACCGCAACCTTCATTGAATTCGTAGTTTAGTATTTTTTCGTAGGTTGTGGTTATCTGGTTTTTTACAATTTCAATATCTTCTTTAGTGATAATTACTTTCTCTGTTGGATAGTTTTCTTTCTCAACTTTCTTTTCTGTTGTTTTTGTTTTATTTAAATCAATAGGTTCAACAAATTCGAATTGAGTACTAACTACTTCCCAATCTTTGCTTCGATCGTTATCGATAAGTATTTTATAGAATACTGCTTGACGCCAGTAGTCGCCACCAATTTCGTTTGCTTCATTAGGTGCTTTTAATTTTTCTAATGCGTTTTTGTATTTACCAGTTTTGTAATCAACAACATTTATTTCTTTGCCATTGAATTCAATTTTGTCGAGGTTACCTTTTATAGGCACTCCGTTTACTTCAACGTTCTTAACAGGATGTTCAGTCAATGTTATTTTGTTCCATGTTTCTACATGACTATCATAGTATTGAGGTAAAATCTTTTCACCATATTCTAATCGACGTTTGTAATCTTCTTTAGTAAATGAATCTCTATTTCTGTTCATATACCATTTGAATTGATCAACTAAATAATTTGAACCTGCAAACTCTTCATTGTTTTCTTTTAGGTTCTTAAATAATTTATTTAGGGCCCAATGCACTGCTTGTCCGAAGGTAGCGCTCGGACTCTTACCTGATGGTACTCTCACTAAATTTTGGAAGTAGAATTTCAAAGGGCAATCGAGGTAATTACTTAGATGGGTTACACTTAGAGTATATCCTTCTAATAACACATCAATATAATTTTTATCGAGTAATTGAATAACAGGTTTCTCTTGTTCTAAGAAAGGGATACTTTGGAATTTAAATAGTAAATCATCATTAAGTTTTACTGTTTCGAATTCATAGTCATCAGACTGTCTAATTTCTGCAATAAATTGTGATGATTCTAAATCTTTACCCGATGCATCTTTTGCGCAATATGAAATATTTAAAGAGTGTTTTGCACGAGTAAGAGCAACATAAAATAATCGGCGAGATTCTTCAAGTTCAGATCCCTCAACAATACTTGTAAAAATATTATCGGGGAATGAGTATTCTCTATTACCACCTTTTTTAACATCCCATACTTTTTTATTTACTGAGATGATATAAACGTAATCAAACTCTAATCCTTTAGAACCATGTGTGGTCATAAAGTTTACTCCGTTTTCATTATAACTAGATTTATTTATTTCTAATCGAATACCATTTTTAATCATGAGGTCGATCATCTCTACAAAGCCAGCAACATCCATCTCATGATTTTTTCTATTCTCTTCTTTTAGGTAATTGAATAGTGTACTGAGCACATCCATATAATAAGCTCTATTCTCTGAATGCATGATATAATTTAATATACCGGCACGAAGAATTATTTTTTCGAAGAGTTCTTGAAGAGTGTAATTATAACTTTCCTTGATCCAGTATTCAATATCGGCAGAAAATCTTTTTATAGATGTTTTTATTTCTTGATTAAATAAATCAGGTTTTTCAGCTTTCGCTAATTCAGATAATTTTTTGCGGATGGAAGTTTTCTGTTTGTAAGATTCATGAGCAACATCCACAGAAATTTTAGCGATATCTATAGGTGCTAGATCAAAGAAATCGTAGTGCATGATTTCAAATAACAATTGGTCGCCACTATATGGAGTATCTCTTTCAGATGCGATGTATCTTAAAATATTGATGATTTTTTCAGTGAATGCAAGCGATAAAATATCTTCTTTTCTTTTAATGTTAATTCCGATATTATCGATTTGCAGGTAGTTTACTAGTTCTGCTGCCTGTGCGTGATTTCTATATAATACAGAAATCTCTTTTGGCTCAACTCCATTTTTTATTAATGTTTTAATTTCTTCGCCAATATGAACCAGCTCATGCATCGGTGTTTCGTATTCACGGATGATCGGTTTTTTTGTCATGTTGCTATACAGCTCATTACTAGCTAATAGATTTTTATCTAGGTGGAGATGTTTAGTCAAACGCTCAAAGTTATTTTCGATTAATGTTTTAGAGACGTTTAAAACAGATTGTGTAGAGCGGTAATTATTCGTTAAAACTATTTTATGTAAAACCTCTGCGTATTCATTAGCATAATCTAATATATTATTGATGTTAGCACCTTGAAAACGATAAATAGATTGATCGTCATCACCTACTACGAATACATTCGGATGGTCCCAATAAGAAATTAATAATCTAAGAATTTCATTTTGTGATCCGCTGGTATCTTGATATTCATCTACTAAAATGTATTGATATTTCTCTTGATAATTTCTCAAAAGATTTTCGTCAGACTTGAATGCATTGAGTACCCAAACAATCATATCGTCATAATCATAACGATTGAGTTCTTGCATTTTTTTTAGGTAACGAGGATATTCGTTGATAGCAGCTTTTAATAAATCTAATTTGTCAGTGATTTTGTTGACATCATTAATTTTAATATCACCAGCTTTTATTCCTGTTTTTGCGTTAGCTTTTTTATAAATGAATTCATCTCTTGTGGGTAAATCTTTTATGTATAGGTCTATTTTCTCTAATAGAAAATCGATCGTCCAGTTTTCTTTCTTCATTGTAGAATAAAGATTTTTCATTCTACTCGATTCGAAGTAGACATCCCCGGTATATTTTTTAAGTTTAGAATTATTAGGTAGTGTATCAATTAAATCTTTGAAGAGGGCAGCTTGTTCTAATTCAGAGATAGGTTCTAAATTAAGTTTACCGAAATAGTCGAGATTTTCTTGAATGATGTCATTACAAAATGCGTGGAAGGTATATATGTGTACGCGATAAGCATCTGGACCTATAAAATCATATAAACGCTTACGCATGGCAATAGTGCCAGCATCCGTATAAGTTAAACACAGAATATTATGAGCATCAGTATCTGTCTCTAATAAGATCTGCCCAATACGAGCTGCAAGAATCTGTGTCTTACCAGTTCCTGGTCCGGCAACAACTAAAACAGGTCCTTCGATTTGAGTAACCGCATCACGTTGTTTATCATTAAGGGTATTTAGGGCTTTTTGAAACTTTTCGTTGTTTCTTATTCTCTCTTTATCCATGCAATAAAGATAAGAGATTGTGGTGCCAAAATTTGGCAGTAAACAAAAAAAGAGTAATGTTTTATCATTACTCTTTACTTAGTGTTTAAATTAGTTTAGTTTAGTTATAGCTTAAACAAATAGAGTTAATTCTATTTATACTTCATATACCTATAAATAAGTATTTTTATTAATAAAGAATATAATCAAATTTGAGTGTGAAATTCAAGATAGTACTTTTATTCTGTTTAATATTAAGCCATTACAAAGCTATAGCTAGTAAAACAGACACCATTTTTATAGAAAATGACTTTGAGTATTTGGAGTTAGGAAAATCTTTAGACTATACATCTTCAGATGAAGATGTAATAGAAATAGAAGACTTAGTAAATGGTGAGGTATATTTCAAAAAAAATGATGCTCCGCTACTAATATTAGCTGAAGATGAATATTTAGATGATTTATGGATCAAGATAGTTATCAGTAATAAATCAAGTTCGGATAGAAGATTGTATTTGTATTTAGATAATGCATTGATTAATTATGTTGAGTATTTTGAGTACGATGGTTATAAGCAAATAAGCCATCAAATAACAGGTGATGCATTTCCGATATCAGAGAGACTTATAAAATATAGAAATCCAATTTATAATATTAAGGTTTCAAATAATCAAACGAAGACAATTTTTTTACTATTTAAATTAAAGGGTAGAAAAATACATACACCTTTGCAATTATATTCACAAGATAAGTTGATAGAGTATATATCTAAAAAAGAATCTAACATATCATTTTATTATGGATTTTTATCTGCTCTAGCTGCATTGTCAATCATGTTTTTCTTTTTGATAAAAGAGAAAGTGTACATTTATTTTGCATCATACTTAACCTCACAAACCTTATTACAATTAGCGACTAGTGGTTTTGCTGCAATTTATATATGGCCAGATTTTACGTTCTGGGTAGATCGATCGGTGCCCATACTAATGTCATTAACGATTGTAAGTGGATTAGGATTTTTGTTAGCTTTTGTCGACAATAATAAGTTTAAGCGTTGGCAAATAATTCTAATAAAGGCATATCAAATATTTGCGGTATTAGTATTAATTGGAGCATTTTTTGAGGGAGATATTTACTATGCTTCTATATGGTTATTATATAGAATGATACCACCATTTTATATAGGATTGATAATATTGGCAATATATTTCTTTGCAAAGAATTATTTACCAGCTCGATTCTTTGTAGTAGGAATTATTGGTTCTTTCATCAGCATATTTGCGATAATGTTTTATTCAGTAATGAAGGAACACAACAATGTGTTTACAAATGAATATGTATTGTTTGGCGAGGTATTAAAATCAGCAATGTTAACTCTTGCATTATTAGATCGATTTAGATATTATAAAGAGGAGAAAGATAAAATACAATTGCAAATGATTGAACAATTAGAAGAATTAAATAAATATAGAGAGAATATTAATAAAGAATTATCAGAAAAAGTATTAGAAAAAACTAAAGAACTAAATCAAAAGCAATATGAAGTTAAAAGAGCGTTGTTATTAGGAGAGGAACAAGAAAGAAAAAGAATTGCAACAGAATTACATGATGGTATGGGGAGTATGCTTTCTACTTTAAAATTAAATGCAGAGTCGATAGAATTAGATGATAAAAATTTAAGTGATAAAGAATTATTAGCCTATAAAAACATAATTGATTTAATAGATAAAGCTTGTATTGAGTTAAGGAATATATCACATAATATGCTACCAACGGGTATGGAGCAATTCGGATTAATACAATCATTACAATCGATTATAAAAAAGATTAATAATTCAGGTAAAACGATTTTCAATTTAGATACCTATAATTTAAGTGAAAGGTTTAATAGAGAGTTAGAATTATCATTATATAGAGTAACATTAGAACTAATTAACAATATTATCAAGCACTCAAATGCAAAGAACGCTACCATCCAGCTTATTAAAAACGAAGATAATATCACGTTGATGGTAGTTGATGATGGGATTGGCTTTGATATAAATTCGATAAAAGAAGGAATGGGATTGCAGAACATTAAATCTCGAGTAGATGTGTTCAACGGCAAATTAACGATTGATACACAACCAGAACGCGGTAGTACATTTATTATAGAAATACCTATTTATGAAAAAGACTTCTTATAAAATATTGATAGCAGATGACCATCAAATATTTATTGATGGACTGATGATGATCTTTGCAGATATAGATTATATTGATGTAATATATGTGGCAAAGAACGGACAAGAGGTATTAGATATTTTTGAAAAGAATAAGATAGACTTGGCAATACTAGATGTGAATATGCCGAAGCCTAACGGATTTGAATTGTGTCAGATCATTTTAGAAAAGTACAAGGAAACAAAGATTATGATTCTTTCAATGTATGGTGATGAAAACTTCATGAATGAATTTACAAGAATGGGTGTGATGGCTTATGTATTAAAGAATGCGGGTAAGCATGAATTACTAGATGCAATTGTGCGTGTGTTAAATGGTGAATTATATATCAGTAAGGCTTTAAGAAATAAAGAGGAGTTGGTAGAAGATGATTTTGTTAAGTCGCTATCGTTAACAAAAAGAGAGAAAGAGATCATATCATTATTAGCAAAAGAAAAAAGTAGTCAAGAAATTGCTGATGCATTATTCATTAGCATCTACACTGTAAATACTCATCGAAAGAATATCTTACATAAATTAGGGATTAAAAATACAGCAGGGTTGGTGAAATTTGCTTCAGATAATCAGCTTTTGTAGTTAGTTGATTCTAATAAATTTACCTGAATAGATATTATTATTTGTAGTTAGTTGTACTAAATATATACCTGGTAAATAATTTTTAATATCAATGAATTGATTTTGTGAATATTGATTCGAAATTAATTGCCCTTGATTATTATAGACTTTGATGGTATTAATTTTTTCATTTAGTTCGAATTGAATGATATCGGAGGCGGGGTTGGGATAAAGGTTAATGACTTGTGATTTTGGAGTTATTACAGATGAAAAGAAATGTTTAATGCAAGAGTTGTAGCTTATACTAGGAAAACTTCCGAAATTTGCAGAATATCCGATACCATTAAAATTATAACAACTAAAATATTCTCCATAAACATTATTCCATATATAAGAAATATATCCAATTAATCCATTATATCCTCCTATACCCTGTATAACATACCCATTCATCATTTCAATTGTATTATTTCTAGTTGATATAGTATATACAGCTCGTTTAATATTATCAAGATCTATAATTGTATCAATTTTATTTACGAATAGTGAATCACTACTATAAAATGTTTGTGGTCGTGCAGTATATGCATCACCTACTTTTAAATTAAAGTCATAATAAAGTTGTTCATTCGTATCAAGATTCAAATTGAAACTTAAATTTGTTAGTCCTTTTATATATACTTTTTTATTTGCTTTATCATTTCTCAATAAAGCATAACGTATATCACCTTTAGTTCTAGGTGTACCTGGACTAAAATATTCAATTGTGAACTTTATATATAATAAATGATAATTAAGACTATTTACCACTGTATCTTTTTTATAATAGATTGTATAATCAATGGTATTATATGGAGTCATATCACTTCCTCTTTCATTTCTAGATTCGTTATAGTAGTAGTTTGAATCAGGAAAATCAGCTGTAATAGTTTGTGAAACTGCAAATTTAGAAAGGATGATAAATATAATGAGGAGTGTTTGTCTCATAAATTAAATAGCTATTTATATTTTAGAAATTTTACTGAAATATATTTTTCCGTCAGAAATTATTTTTAAAATATAAATACCATTATTGTAATCGTTCATATCAAATGCCCATTTATTACCATCATAATCTCCATAAATTTTAAAAGTTTGTCCAATAGTATTTATTAATTCAAATTCTGAATTTTCATTTTTATGATTGATATAGAATTTAGAATGTACTGGGTTCGGGTAGATATCTATTTCTGACTTGGTTAAATTTTGAATTGAAACAAAGGTGTGTTTGTTGCATGGTTGACTACTATAGGTAATACCAGATGAAAATTCTGAGAAATAAGCTGTGTAATCAATATCATTTATACTATAGCAAGTAAAGTCTTCATTGTATGAGTTATCCATTATATCTTTTATGTAACCCAATAATCCGTTTTTACCACCAATGCCCTGTATTAAATAACCATGATTGAATTCTATTGAATCATTACCAATTGTAAAAACAGCTCGTTTGATGTTATCAGGATCAACTATTGTATCTATTTTTAAAACATACATTGAATCGTTTTCATTACCATAATATAGATGCGCGTTAGCTTCATATAAATCACCAACATTTAAATTGAAGTCAAATAACAAACGTTCGTTAGTATCTAAGTCTAAATTAAAATCATTGTATTTATTCAAGCCAGTTATATAAACCTTTTTATTTGATTTATCATTTCTTAATAAAGCATACGAAATGTCTTTTGATAGACTTGGTATTGGTGGGGCAAAATATTTTGTTGAGAATTTTATATTTAATAAATGGTAATTGATGTTATTGACGACTGTATCTTTTTTATAGTAAATACTATAATCGATGTAATTAAAATCAGGAAACATATCGGAAAGTCTTTTATACCTTGATTCATTATAGAAATAATTCGAATCAGGAAAATCAGCACTTAATTGTTGTGCTTTAATACTACCAAAACACAACATCAAAAACCAAATTAAATACGCTCTCATGATTAAATATAAATATAATATTTCAAATTTCAATGAAGCTTATTAAATACAGGTTTATTTATAATCCTGCTTAAATAGGTATTACTGGTGGCACGACTTAAGTCGTGCCACCAGTAGGGGTATAAAAAGAAACCCGTTCACATTGGAACGGGTTTCTATCACCTTGTTCAAAAAATTTTCATGGACTTGTGGGTGATTGTAGATTAACTACAACCTCCTTGAGTACCGCAGTTTAAGCATTTGTAGCAAGTTCCTGAACGTAGCATGATGTGACCACAGTTCGTACATGCTGGAGCATCTGATTGACCTCCACCTGAAATATCAAGCACAGGCTTTTTAGCTGCGAATTCAGCTGATGTAATTTCTGCCTTTGGAGCAGCAGCTTGTTGAGGAGCAGAATCAAATGTGTTTGACACATCTGGATTCTGGTCTTCATCGATCATCTGCGGGTTACCAATAACCGCATTTTGTTCAGTAATTACATGAACTAAATCTGTTCTGTTTAGGTATTCGTAACCTAACATTCTGAAGATGTAGTCGATGATTGATGTAGAGCTCTTGATATTATCGTGACCTGATACCATACCTGATGGTTCAAAACGAGTGAATGCAAATTTCTCTACAAACTCTTCTAATGGAACACCGTATTGTAAGCCCACTGATATTGCAATTGCAAAACAGTTCATTAAAGATCTAAACGTTGCACCTTCTTTGTGCATGTCTACGAAGATTTCTCCTAATGTACCATCTTCATATTCACCTGTACGAACATAAATTGTTTGTCCGCCTACAGCTGCCTTCTGTGTAAAGCCTCTACGCTTAGCTGGTAAGCTTTTCTTCTCTACAACACTTGACAATTGACGTTTGAAGGTTGTGTCTTTTGAACGCTCTAAGATTGCTCTTGCAGCTTCTAAAACTTGCTCTGGTGTTAAATCACTTAATCTAACATTTGCTGCTTCACCCAATACTTCATCAACTGTTTCAATTTTATCGTCAGCAGATGCTTTAGTTGATAATGGTTGAGATAGTTTACATCCGTCTCTATATAATGCGTTAGCCTTTAAGCCTAATTCCCAACTTAATTGGTAGCAATCTTTAATTTCATCAACAGATGCTTCGTTTGGCAAGTTGATTGTTTTAGATATAGCACCTGATAAGAAAGGTTGTGCAGCAGCCATCATTTTGATGTGACCGTGTGCATGGATGTAACGTTGACCTATTGAACCACAACGATTCGCACAATCAAAAATCGGATAGTGTTCTTCTTTTAAGAAAGGAGCACCTTCGATTGTCATTGTACCACATACATAAGTATTAGCTTCAGAAATTTGTGTTCTGCTGAAACCTAATGCTTGTAGTAAGTTGAAGTTTTGTGCATTGTATTGCTCAGGTTTGAAACCTAAACGCTTCAAGCAATCTTCACCTAATGACCAAACGTTGAATGCAAAACTAATTTCAAATGCTGATACCATTCCTTTATCAACTCTTTCTAAATCATCTTGTGTAAAGCCTTTAGTTGCTAATGATTCGAAGTTAATATGTGGTGCACCTTGAATAGTTGCATACCCTTTTGCATAGTTTACAATTGCATCAATTTGATGCTCATCATAACCTAAGTTTAATAATGTTGCAGGTACTGCTTGGTTAATAATTTTGAAGTAACCACCACCTGATAATTTTTTGAACTTCACTAATGCGAAGTCTGGCTCGATACCTGTAGTATCACAATCCATCACTAAGCCAATTGTACCTGTTGGAGCAATTACAGTTGTTTGTGCGTTACGGTATCCGTATTTCTCACCTAACTCAACTGCTTTGTCCCATGCATTGCATGCTGCTGATAATAAATAATCAGGACAGTCTTTAGGGTCGATGCCCGGAGGCGCAATCTCTAATCCCTCGTATGCATCAGTTGCATTGTATGCTGCATAACGGTGATTACGCATTACTCGTAACATGTCTTGTTTGTTCTCTTCGAATTTAACGAAGGGACCTAAGTGTTTAGCCATTTCTGCTGATGTTGCATAAGCTACACCTGTCATAATCGCTGTAATAGCACCACCTAAAGCACGACCTTTATCGCTATCGTAAGCTATACCAGCAACCATTAACATTGAACCTAAGTTCGCATACCCTAATCCTAATGTTCTGTACTCGTATGATAATTGAGCAACATCTTTTGATGGGAACTGTGCCATCAATACTGAAATCTCTAATACCATTGTCCAGATTCTGCAGATATGCTCAAAACCTTTTACATCAAACTCTAATGTTTTTTCATTGAAGAAGTGACGTAAGTTTACAGATGCTAAGTTACATGCAGTGTTATCTAAGAACATGTATTCAGAGCAAGGGTTAGAAGCGTTGATTCTTCCGCCTTGCGGACATGTATGCCATTCGTTGATTGTAGTGTCGTATTGTACACCAGGGTCAGCGCAAGCCCAAGCAGCAAATGCGATATCATTCCATAATTTTTCTGATGGAATAGTACCAACCACTTTACCATTTGTTCTACCTACTAATTCCCAGTCTTTACCTTCTTCTAAAGCATAGAAGAAAGAGTTAGGTATACGTACAGAGTTATTTGAGTTTTGTCCAGAAACAGTTCTATAAGCTTCACCTTCATAGTCTGAAGAATAACCTGCTGCGATTAACGCTGCAACTTTTTTCTCTTCTTCAACTTTCCAGTTTACGAAGCCTTCAATTTCTGGGTGATCTAAATCTAAACAAACCATTTTCGCAGCACGACGTGTTGTACCACCTGATTTGATTGCACCTGCAGCTCTGTCACCAATTTTCAAGAATGACATTAAGCCCGATGAATATCCACCACCAGATAATTTTTCGCTTTCGCCACGAATTCTAGAGAAGTTAGTACCTACACCAGAACCATATTTGAAGATACGTGCTTCACGTACCCAAAGATCCATGATACCACCTTCGTTTACCAAATCATCATCAACTGATAAAATGAAACAAGCATGTGGTTGTGGACGTTCGTATGCTGAAGTTGATTTTTCTAATTTACCAGTTTCTGGGTTCACAAAGTAGTGACCTTGTGGCTTGCCTGTAATACCATATGAAGAATATAAACCAGTATTAAACCATTGTGGTGAGTTAGGTGCAGCTAATTGACCTACTATTGTATAAACTAACTCATCATAAAATGCAGTTGAATCTTCTTCTGTTGCAAAGTATCCATAACGCTTACCCCAGTCTGTCCAGCAATTAGCCATACGATGCGCTACTTGCTTTACTGATTTCTCTGAACCAGTAGTTCCATCCTCTAGAGGTACACCAGCTTTACGGAAATATTTTTGAGCTAAAATATCCGTAGCCACTTGTGACCATGAAGCGGGTACTTCTACATCTTTCATTTCAAACACTGCATCGCCCGCAGGGTTACGAATTACTGAAGTTCTTTTTTCATACGTGAATAAGTCATACGGACTTACTCCTTGTTGGGTGAAATAGCGATCAATTTTCATCCCTTTTCCTTTATTCTCTTTTTTGCTCATAGTAATTATTTATTCGGGTAAGTTTAGGTTATTGATTATGTTATTGTTAACGGTTAAAAAAAACTTACGGAGTTTTTAATCAAATTTAAGGGCCTGAGTAAGGCACATCAAATTGAGTTTTCCACATACAAAATGCTAAACAAGGTCTGCACGAAGTAAATCGCTTTAAAATGCAGAAAACCAATGTTTTGCCTATGTGGAAAACATTGGTTTTCTAAGATATTAACATAATATTTTACTTATGTTAAAACAAAATGAGAACTATTCAATCTGGCTTATTTTTATAGTGTTTGTACGGCCACTTCTTCCGATAGGCGTGCTAGCAGTATTGATTACTACGTCGCCCTTCTTCACAAGCTTGTGATGCTTGAGCATTCCGTTAACATCCTTCATCGTTTGATCAGTACTTTCAAATTTATCATAATAAAATCCGCGTACTCCCCATACCAAACTTAGCATACACAAAAGAGACCTATTAGAAGTAAATATGAAAGTTATGGCTTCTGGTCTATGACTCGAAATTCTAAATGCTGTATATCCAGAGTGTGTCATCGAAACAATCCCTAAAGCAGAGTTGTGCTCCGCTAAAATACAAGCAGTATAACAAATACTATCTGATCTATACGTTGAAGATTTTTTATTCGGTACATGCATTTGCATATAAGGGTATGCAGTGTTTTCAATCTTGCGAATAATTTGTTGCATTGATTGTATAACTTCTACTGGGTATTGTCCTACGGATGTCTCTCCGCTCAACATCACTGCATCTGCACCATCTAATACAGAATTCGCAACATCGTTTACTTCTGCTCTAGTAGGTCGCGGATTAGTGATCATGCTTTCCATCATTTGAGTTGCAATGATTACTGGTTTCGCATGCTCCATACATTTTTTAACAATCTGTTTTTGTATGATAGGTAAATCCTCCATTGGGCATTCAACGCCTAAGTCACCACGTGCAACCATTACTGCATCAGTTTCTGCAATAATTTCATCTAAATTAATGAGTGCTTCTGGCTTTTCAATTTTTGCTATAACACGAGTTTTAGAATGTCTCTTCTTAATAATTTCTTTCAACTCAGTAATATCTTTCGCCTCACGCACAAATGAAAGTCCGACCCACTCTACCTCTTGCTTCAATATAAAATCTAAGTCTTTTAAATCTTTAGGAGTTAAACTCGGTATAGAAACTTTGGTATCTGGCAAGTTCACACCTTTGTTTGATGATAAAATACCACCATAAATAACTTTAACTTTTACGCTATCTTTTTTGTCAGTGCTTATTACTTTGAATTGTAATTTACCATCATCTAGCAAAATTATTTCTCCAACTTTAACATCCTTCGGAAAAGCTTGATAAGAAATATATAAACGTTCATGAGTACCAACACAAGGTTTGGTTGTCATTACTAACTCTTGGTTTTTCTTTAAGAAAACGCCATTATCTTTCATCTCACCCACTCTAATTTTTGGTCCTTGTAAATCGGCTAAAATACCTACGTGTGTATTATGTTTTTTATTTATCTCGCGGATGGTAGCGATGATTTTAGCTAAGTCTTCGTGTTTACCGTGTGAGAAATTAATTCTGCAGATATCCATACCTGCTTTAATCATTTTCAATAAAACTTCTTTAGATGCAGAAGCTGGACCTAATGTTGCTACAATTTTTGTTCTGTTGTGGTATACTTTCATAAAGTATTTTTTGTTTTATATTTCAAACCTAATCAATTTTTTTGACAAAGTGTACTAATTACACTTATTCATCAGTAAGTTGTATCTCAATGTCCATTTTTTGATGAAGAATTCTCATAACTTCAACAACATTAACATTAAGTTTATAGAATATTAAATGGGATTTAACTTTTGAACAATAGTACCCTTCTCTGATAAATGAATAGTCTTTGCCAGATTTAGGATTAATAGAAAGGTATTCAATTTCATTCATTATCAAATTAAAATAACGATCAGCTTGATCTAGAGACCAATTGTTTAATGTAAATAGCCAAATTTCTTCAAGGTCAGAGATTGCTGAACTACTTATTTTATAGTTCATTTTTTCGATACATGTTTAATATGTAAATCTGACAAGAAAGAATCTTTATTGAAGTTACTTATTAGAGCAGATTTTTCAGCTTTGATTAACTCTGCAACTAATAGATTTTTTTTATTTTCTTCTTGCTCGAGGACTCTAAGTGCAGCTCTTACTACTTCACTTGCAGAAGAGAACTTACCTGTTTTTATTTGTTTAGAAATAAATTTATCAAAGTAGTCACCTAATAATATAGAAGTATTTTTAGCCATGTTTGATCGATTTATTCAAAAATACCAATTATTGGTATTTAAATCAACTAAAAAAACAACAAATTCTCTTTACTCTTAAAAGAGTTTGCATCTAGCATAAAAGCAGTTTGTATGACATCAATTTTATTTAAGCCGTTTAATATCGCTTTTTCTTCTTCGGAATTAAGAGCTTCGGTACTAACGATAAAAAAGTCAGATTCTTTACTTTCGGGTATAATATATTCAGAACCGCTTTTATTGCTCAATAAATAAATGTCAGTTTCTAAGTTTTCGATGCTGTATTTAAAGCATGAATGGTAAGATTCATTACCAAATTCGCTGTAAATGGTCAAGTCAATATCTCTTTGAAAACGTAGAGGGAGGTGTTTATTTATATACCAACAGAGTCGATAATCGCGAACAGAGGAAGAGATACCGATCAGGGTAAAATCGAAATCGTATTCAACTCTTAGAATTTTCTTGCTCAATTGGTTAAAAATTTATTTGTCAAAATTAATAAAAAAGCCTACTATTGGATAAGAAATGTGCATTTGGGGGTGTAAAAAAACCAAGTAGAAATAAAATTTTGATTATTTGTTATAATATCATTTTCTTTGCACAGAATTTATTAAAAACCTAAATTTTAAAATTATGTCAGATATTGCATCAAGAGTAAAAGCAATCATTGTAGAAAAGTTGGGTGTTGACGAAAGTGAAGTTACACCAGAGGCAAGCTTTACCAACGACTTAGGTGCTGATTCACTGGATACAGTTGAATTAATCATGGAATTTGAAAAAGAATTTAACATCGCTATTCCTGATGAGCAAGCAGAAACTATTGGAACGGTAGGACAAGCGATTTCTTACTTAGAAAAGAACGTTAAGTAATCAATTCTCTCTTAGACCAAATATGGAATTAAAAAGAGTAGTAGTTACAGGTATTGGAGCATTGACTCCCATAGGCAATTCTGTACCAGAATTCTGGAAGAATTTAGTTGAAGGGGTCAGTGGCTCTGATTACATTACTCGTTTTGATGCCTCTAAGTTCAAAACGCAATTCGCTTGTGAAGTAAAGAACTTCAACATTGAGGATTATTTGGACAAGAAAGAAGCTAGAAAGCTCGATCCATTTGTACATTATGCATTAGCATCTACAGATGAAGCCGTGAAAGATTCACAGATAGACTTCAGCCAAATAGATCCTGATCGTGCGGGTGTTATTTGGGGTTCTGGTATTGGGGGTTTAAGAACCTTCATTGATGAAGTCACCAATTTCAATACTGGTGATGGTACTCCACGTTTTAATCCTTTCTTCATTCCGAAGATGATTATCGATATTGCCCCAGGGCATATATCTATTAAATACGGACTTAGAGGTCCGAATTTCGCAACTGTTTCAGCATGTGCCTCATCAACCAATGCAATCATTGATGCTTTCAATTATATTCGTTTAGGAATGGCTGATCTTATGATCACAGGTGGTTCTGAAGCGAGTGTTAACGAAGCAGCATTGGGTGGTTTTAATGCTATGCACGCATTGTCAACTCGTAATGACTCTCCTCAAACAGCATCAAGACCATTTGATTTAGATAGAGAAGGTTTTGTGTTAGGTGAGGGATCAGGTACTTTGATACTAGAAGAGTATGAGCATGCAAAGAAAAGAGGTGCAAAAATTTATGCTGAAATTGCAGGAGGTGGTTTATCTGCCGATGCAAATCACATAACAGCTCCACATCCACAAGGTTTAGGTGCATTGAACGTAATGAAAAATGCAATGAGAGATGCAGGTATGAAGCCTGAAGATCTTGATTACATTAACGTTCACGGTACATCAACTCCATTAGGTGATGTTTCTGAAACAACAGCTATTGTCAACCTATTTGGTGAACATGCATACAATTTGAACATAAGTTCTACAAAATCTATGACTGGTCACTTATTAGGGGCTACTGGTGCTGTAGAAGCAATTGCTGCAATATTAGCTGTACAGAATGATATCATACCACCGACAATAAATCACTTTACTGACGATCCGCAGTTCGATCCTCGTTTGAATTTAACATTCAATAAAGCACAGAAAAGAGTAGTACGTGCAGCATTGAGTAATACTTTCGGCTTTGGCGGACATAATGCATCAGTGATTGTTAAAAAAGCTGAATAATCAATTTAATTTACCTACGAAATTATTATTTTAGATGGCTATCAATAAATCAATATGCCAATAGGTATTCTTAAATTATACACTTCGAAATATAAAGCAGAGTTAAGGGCTTTAAGAAATATATTGGGATTTGTACCTGGTAATTTTCGTTTATATCGTTTGGCATTACGTCATAAATCAGTTGCTAGTGATATTCATAAAAAAGGCGTAAAAAATAGCAACGAAAGATTAGAGTTTTTAGGTGATGCGATACTTGGCTCGGTTGTAGCTGAAGTATTATTCAAAAAGTTTCCATACAAAGATGAAGGTTTCTTGACAGAGATGCGTTCAAAAATGGTAAATCGTTCACATCTAAATCAGTTATCTAAGAAGATGGGTATATCTGATCTGATTGATTATGATACAAAACTTAATAATATGGGAAATAAAAACTCATCATTATTTGGTGATGCATTTGAAGCAATGGTTGGAGCTATATACCTAGATAAAGGTTACGAATTTACGCGCAAATTTATTATCAATAGAATCATCATACCTCACGTTGATATAGATCATTTAGAACAAACCGAGTCTAATTTTAAAAGCCGATTATTAGAATGGGCTCAAAAAGAAGGCAAAGAAATTCAATTTGAACTTTTAGAAGAAAAACATGCAGGTCAATCGCGATTGTTTACTGTAAGAGTATTAATTAATGGCGAAGACATGGGCAAAGGACAAGATTTCAGCAAGAAAAACGCAGAGAAAAATGCAGCTGAAAAAGCATGCCTTGCACTAAATATATTAGCATGAGAAAAATCATTTCAGTAATTCATTTAACACTTGGCTTGATAGCATTTTTTACGATCATGCTTTTAGTGTTGCCATTTATTATTTTGTTTTCATATTTACCTGGTAAATATGGAGCACAAATACCATTTGCATTACTTCGTTTTTGGTCATTTACTTTCGCTGCTATTAGTGGTTTCTTTTTTACTATTAAGAGAAATAAAAATGTAAATACTGATCAAACGTATATTTATGTATGTAATCATGGATCTTATTTAGATGCACCAGCAGTAGTGCTTGCAGCGCCTAATGCCTTTAAACCGTTAGGTAAAATAGAAATGAGTAAAATACCTTTCTTTGGTTTTATTTACACTCGTGTGGTGGTAACATTAGATAGAAGTGACAAAGATAGTAGAGCAGCAAGTGTAGAAAAATTAAAAAAAGTATTAGCTGAAGGAATTTCTATTCTGATCTTCCCAGAAGGCACCATGAATACAACACCTAATCCATTAAAAGAATTTTATGATGGTGCTTTTCGAATCGCAATTGAAACACAAACTCCAATTGCTCCTTTTGTATTAATTAATTCAAGAGAGTTAATGCCTAGAAAAGATCCTTTTGCTATTAGACCTGGTGTAATAAAAGCTATTTTTGCAGATCCAATTTCTGTCAATGAATATACTATAGATGATTTAGAAAAATTAAAAACTAAAGTATATAATGAAATGGAAAGACTAATTTTGTCGCAAGAAAATTAATATAATGTCTACCATTTTAAAAGTTCATCTCTCACTTTTTCTAGTTTCACTTATATATGCTGCAACCTTTACCATTGCAAAAATGGTAATGCCTGCTTATGTTGAGCCAATGGGTTTAATAGGAATTAGAGTTTGGGGAGCGATTGTTTTATTATGGATCACTCACGCAATTTTTGTTAAAGAGAAAATTACTGACAAAAAAGATTTCTTAGAATTAATTAAATGTGCAGTATTTGGAGTAGCTGCTAATATGCTATTGTTTTTCAAAGGACTTTCAATTACTACTCCAATCAATGGTGCAATTTTAATGGTAACTACTCCATTATTCGTTGGCTTTTTCTCCTTTTTTATTTTGAAAGAAAAAGCAACAATATTAAAAGTATCTGGATTAATACTTGGTGTTTTGGGTGCGGGCATGTTATTAATTGGTCCGAAGTTGAATTTCTCCTCTGAAACATTAGCAGGTGATATTATGGTAACATTAAATGCAATCATTTATTCTTACTATTTAATTATCGCAAAACCTTTATTACATAAATACAATCCGATTACAGTTATAAAATGGACATTCTTATTTGGTGGCATTTTAATTTTACCATTTTCAATACCTGAATTAAATAATGTTCAGTGGGAGCAAATACCTAGTAATATCTGGACAAGTATTTTCTTTTTAATTGCAGGAGCAACGTTCTTAACATACTTGTTAAATGGTTGGGCATTAAGACACGCTAACTCATCACTAGTTGGAGCATATATTTATTTACAGCCAATACTGGCTAGTATAATTGCAATACTGCTTGGTAAAGATCAATTAACAACGCATAAAGTAATATTCGGATTAATGATTTTTGTAGGTGTTTATTTAGTGAGTGTACCATCGGCACTTCCATTAAGTCGCTTCAAAAAGTAATTATTCATATCTTTGTAATTCAATTCAATACATATGTTGAAATCAATGACGGGTTTCGGACTTGCGAGTTCAGAGTATAACCAGAAGAAAATTAATGTAGAGATTCGCTCATTAAACAGTAAGTTTTTAGAGTTGAATATTAAACTACCCAGAACTTACTCTGATAAAGAAAGCATCATTAGAAATGATTGTGTCAAATTTATCGAAAGAGGTAAGGCGAACGTCTCTATAGGTTTCGAACAGAATGCAATTGAAGATCAGCGTCAAATCAATAAAGAATTATTTCATTCATACTACAATCAATTAAAGTCATTAGCAAATGAACTTTCTGTAAACAATACAGATATATTCAGAAGTGTTATTAGCATACCTGAGGTATTTAATACACAAGAACAGAATACTAATGATGAAGAATGGTTAATAATTCATAATACTTTTTTACAGGCTGTAGAAAATTTCAATCAATTTAGAATTGATGAGGGTAATACTTTATCAATTGATTTAATTAAGAGGATTGAATCTATATTAAATGGAATTACAGAAGTTGAAAAGTTTGAAGGTAATAGAGTGCCACAAATTAAAGAAAAACTTAACCAATTATTAGCAGATCAAGTTGGAGTAGAAAATGTTGATCAAAATAGATTAGAGCAAGAGTTGATTTATTATATAGAGAAGTTTGATATTACAGAAGAAAAAATTAGACTTAGTAGTCACTGTAATTATTTTATAGATGTAATGAAACAAAAAGAAGCTAATGGTAAAAAATTAGGATTTATATCACAAGAAATTGGTAGAGAGATAAATACTATGGGCTCTAAAGCGAATGACGCAAACATCCAAAAAATTGTTGTGGGTATGAAAGATGAGTTAGAAAAAATCAAAGAACAATTATTGAATATTATATAATCAAATTCTGATTATCTTAAGAATACGGAGAATGGATAAACAAGGTAAACTTATAATTTTTTCAGCACCTTCAGGAGCAGGCAAAACCACAATAGTTCAATATTTACTTAGTCAATTAAGTAATATTAAATTCTCAGTATCTGCCACTACAAGACAAGCTAGAGGCGAAGAAGTTGATACCAAAGATTATTACTTTATAAGTAAAGAAGATTTTTTGCATAGAGTTGCAAAACATGAATTTATTGAGTTCGAAGAGGTTTACTCGGGTACATTTTATGGAACTTTAAAATCTGAATTACAAAGAATTTGGAATGAAGGTAATCATGTTATTTTTGATTTAGATGTTGAAGGCGGACTTAGATTAAAGAAGAAATATGAAGATAATGCGCTAGCTATCTTTGTTCAACCACCATCACTAGAAGTATTAATAGAAAGATTAAGAGGTCGAGGGACAGACTCAGAAGAAAAATTAAAAGAAAGAATCGCGAAAGCTTCTAAAGAATTAGGATATGCTGATAAGTTCGATGTGATTCTTAAGAATAATAATTTAAATGAGGCTTGTGCTGAAGCACTAAAATTAGTTACAGATTTTTTGAATAAATGAAAATAGGTTTATTTTTTGGTTCATTTAATCCGGTTCATATAGGGCATATGATTATTGCTAATTATATGGCTGAAAATACAGGTCTAGATAAAATCTGGTTAGTTGTATCACCCCATAACCCATTAAAAGATAAATCATATTTGATTAATGCTTATGATCGTTTAGAGATGTGTAAGCTTGCTTTTGAAAATCATGATAAAATTTCCGTTTCTGATATAGAACTTCATTTACCTTTACCATCATATACTATTGATACATTAACATATTTAAAAGAGAAATATTCAGAGCATGAATTTTCATTAATTATGGGTGCTGATAATTTGGCTAGTATCAAAAAATGGAAAAACTATGAGATTTTACTTAGAGACTATCATTTTTATATATACCCAAGAATTAAGGAAGTAGTTACAGAATTTAGCAGTTTAGATAATGTTCATTTAACTGATACGCCAATAATTGAAATCTCTTCTACATTTATCAGAAATCAAATAAAATCTAAAAAAGACATTAACTATTTAGTAGCGGAGAATGTTAAGAGATTTATTGATTTAAAATCACTATATAAATAATTCATTTCACTCGAATTTTTTCTCCTATAAATATATTATTTGAGTTTTTAGAATTCAGTTTCTTTAATTCTTCAAAATCAACATTATATTTTTTAGAGATAGAATATAAAGTATCACCCTTTTCAACCGTATGATACTCATATTTTTCATCTGGTTTTTTAGCAACAATTTTTTCTAATTTCTCTTCTTTTTTAATTTCTCGTTTAGCATGCTTTTTGTCGTATTTATGTAAATCATATCGATCTATGATGTCAATAAGTAATTCAGGGTATTTCGGATTTGTTGCATAACCCGCTTGTTTAAGTCCGTAAGCCCATGATTTATAATCTCTTTTATCATATTCAAAAAGAAATTTATAGCGCTCTCTATTTGCTATGAATTCAGAATGATCACGGTATGAATGTTCAGCTTTTCTATATCTTCTAAAGCATTCATTTTTTTTATCATCATCTTCTTTAATAGTTCTGCCATCCCAATCATTCGTACATTTAATACCGAAATGATTTCTACCTTTCTTTGCTAATCTGCTTTTGCCATTACCCGATTCTAACATACCCTGTGCCAATGTAATACTTGCAGGTATACCATACTTTTTCATTTCTTTAATGGCAATCTTTCTGTACTTTTTAATATATGCTTCTGCATCGTCTGCAAACGATAATTGAAAAGAAGAAATTAGTAATAAAAATAGAGTTAATCTTCTCATTTGATTATTAATCGCTGTCTGGGTTTTATCTTGTTTGATTTTAATTTATTATTCTTCTTGATACTTTCAACTGTCACTTTATATTTTTTAGCAATAGTATAAAGTGATTCACCACTGCGAACTATGTGATATACTTTTGTTTCAGACTTAGACTTTTGAACAACAGTTTTTACAATAGTTGTATCAATTAATAAAGTATCTAATATTGTTTTAAGACTATCTAAATCGCTTGAGTCAACTCTATCATATTGATATAAATTATAACGTTCAATTGTTTTAATTAAATGAGCTGCATAGTATCTACTAGATGCATATCCCGATCTCTGTAATCCGTATGCCCATTTTTTATAATCTGTTTTTTTATAAGTAAATAGTTTAGCATAATTTTTATTATTTGAAAGAAATCGTGATCTATCTTTAAATGCTTCTTGTGCATTATTGTATTTTCTGAAACAAGAATTACGACGATTGCCATTTCGATAATATTTTTTACCTGCCCAATTGGAACTGCATTTTACACCAAAATGATTGTTTGCGTTTCTTGCTAATTGACTTGTTCCGTTTGCAGATTCATGCATTCCCTGTGCTAGAGTAATGCTTGCAGGTATGCCAGTGAGTAGCATTTCTTCAATTGCCAAAGACTTATATCGTTCAATGTATTCAATTGCAGAGTTGCTTTTGTTTTGTGCTTTTAATTGACTTATACAAAAACATAGTAATATTATGATTATTCTTACTACTCTCATATGCACAATATAATAATATTTTTTAAATTTAGATTCGTATGAAAACCATAGTTAGTTTAGTTGCTTTATTTATATCATGCAGTTTATATGCACAAACTGCTGTAGATGCTGTATTATTTGGTACTGTGAAGAATCAAAAATCAAATAGCATTCAATTAGAATTTAGAAATAATCCAATAGATACAATTAATTATGTTTTAACAATTAATTTAAATGATAAAGGACAGTTTTATGAAACTTTACCAATAAAAAAACCTATTGCTGGTTCATTAATAATTGGAAGTGATACAATTTCAGTTTATATAGAAGTGTCTGAATCGATTGAAATTATTTATTCTAACACTAATTCTATTGAGTACAAATCAAAGTATTTTAATAATAACTATGTATTAGCAAATCAAAAAAATTATTATAATCAAATCAATAAGCTAAGACAAAAAATAAACACATACGATTTTAAAAAGTATACATCTGAATTAGATTCAATAACCAATCAAACACTACAAGAGCTTAAAGTTTATGCCTCTAAGAATATCATAAGTGCAAGTTTTTTAAAGTACCAAAGAGCAAAGTATATTTATAATTCTGCCAATCGTAAATATGACTATTTAAAACATCATAAATTATTAGATTTTAAATATGAGAATACTCCAGAAAATGAATCGTATTTATTTTATGATAAGTTATCAGCCACTCAATCTGATTTGCTTTTAATGAATGAATATATTGAGTTTTTATTAAAAAGACATAAGTACAATTATTACCAATCTGATTTATCAAGTTTAAATGAGCTAGAGCAAATGCAATTAAAGTTTAAGTTGGTATCTGATATGTATGAAGGCAGGGAATTATATTTTGTATTAACGAAAGTCATGGCAGAAATCTTAGAAGATTATTCTTATCTCTACGCTAAGTCTTTAGTTTCTGAATATATGTCAACAGTAAGTATTGCAGAGTATCGAAAATTCATCGATAAGAAAATTCAATTAGCAATTAGACGACTTGAGTAGCCTTTATATAATCACTTAATAAATAAGCTATCGTTTTACCTAATATATATTTATCATTTTCATTTGTTGTTAGACCAATAGATGCCTCTGTTAAGTGTATATACTCGCACTTTAATAAACTAGCAGAATGATGAATGATTTCTCGCATTTGATTAGTACTAAAGCCAGTACTGCTCATAGCAGAACTTGGTAAATATTGAATTGCATCTAAGTCAATTTCTAGTGCACAAGGTTTTTCTATTAAAAAGTTCACAAATGAATTAACAGACTCTTCAATTGTAACTCTTTTTCGAATTTCAATATCTTCAAATGTGAAATATTGAATATCAATATTATCGTCGATAGTTTTTAAAACAGATTCTGAATTATAATTTTCATGAAGTCCGAGTATACCATACCTATTTAAATAATTATCTTTTTTAGCATAACTAAATCCGTTACCACTATGTCGACCTTCTAAGGCTCTATAATCTGTATGTGCATCAACATTCAAACAGTTAATGCTTGTTTGATGATAACTTGAAAGTGCTTTTAATAAAGGGTAAGAATTATTATGTCCGCCACCAACTACAATTAATTTCTTTTTTGCTTTAAAAATTTTAAGAGCGATGTCAAATACAATTTCATCAACTTTCTCGCATAATATCCTTAAATCATCAATAGAATTACTAATGCTTTTGTATTCATGATCAAAAGTTATTTGTCCTAATATTAATATCTTTTCTGAATTTATAAATCTATTCTGTTGAATATTTAAATTACTTGATAAAGAGTTAATAAAAGTTTCTTTGGCACCAGCTCTTCCAAAATTTGCACGTATACCTATATCTTCAGCGATACCAAGAATCACATACTCGACATCTGAATTAATTAATTCAGTTTCCCAATTGTTGCTACTAATAGTTTTTGCTAAATCACCCCATTTAAGTTCTGAATTACGATGGGTGTAATAATTTGCAATAAACTCACGATTGAATATTTGTAGCGATGCCATATTAGTTTCCTTTTATAAATACTTTTTCAATATTATCAGAGCCAAATGAATAAGGTATATATGCAATACTTGGAATTACTTTTGTTAAAATTAAATTAGCGTATTTGCCTTTAGTAATGCTACCAGTAATGTCTGCAATTTCCATTGCGTAAGCTCCATTAATTGTACAAGCATTAATTGCTTCTTCAGGAGTCATTTTTAATTGCGTACAAGCTAATGAAGTAATGAAAGGCATGTTACCGCTTGGTGAGGTACCCGGATTGAAATCTGAGGCTAAAGCGATGGCTAAACCAGCATCAATCATTTTACGAGCAGGTTGATAGTGAATACCTAAAAAGAATGCGGCAGAAGGCAGTATAGTACCTATGGTATTTGAATTCAATAAACAATTGATTTCTTCTTCTCCAACACATTCTAAATGGTCAACTGAAACGGCATTGTATTTAACACCAACTTGTATACCACCTGAGTAGTTTAATTGGTTAGCATGAATTTTAGGTTTTAAATTATATTTCGCTGCAGCCTCTAATATTTGTGCAGTTTCATCAGCATTGAAAAATCCGTTTTCACAAAAAGCATCAATATAATCAGCAAGTTTTTCTTCAGCTACAAGAGGCAACATTTCATTAATTATAAGGTTTATATAACCTTGGTGATTTTCTTTATATTCTAAAGGATATGCATGAGCTGCTAAAAAACTTGATTTGATAATAATATCTGTATCATTTTTCAGACGCTTAATTACTCTTAGCATTTTCAATTCTGATTCAGTATTTAAACCGTAACCACTTTTAATCTCTATTGCAGCAGTACCTTTTTGTTTTAACTCATTAAGTCGAGCTAATGCTGAATCGTATAATTCATCTTCAGTGCAAGCTTGAAGTTTTTTTGCTGAGTTTAAAATACCTCCACCACGTTTTGCAATCTCTTCATAACTCAAGCCTTTGATCCTATTTACGAATTCATTCTCTCTACTACCAGCAAATACAATATGGGTATGTGAATCACAAAATGCTGGTAAAATTATTTTTCCGCTTGCATCTATTTGTTCATTGTAATCATTGATATCAATATGGTCTTCAATATCTGACATGCAACCATAATTTTCAATTTTACCATCTTTGATACTTAGCCATGCATTTTGAATTTCATTAAGATTTGCAAACTCGGCAAGTCTTAATGGTTTAGAGTTGTTCTCTAAAATTCCGCTTAGTGTTTTTATATTTTTAATAAGTAGAGACATATTATTTGAGCTCTAGTAAAATTGGACAATGATCAGAGTGTTTAGCATCAGAAAGTATAACAGCTCTTTTTAATTTATTTTCTAATTCTTTACTTGCTAAATGATAATCTATTCGCCAACCTAAATTTTTTGATCGAGCACCAGCTCTAAAACTCCACCAAGTATAATGATGAGGATCTTTATTGAAGTGACGAAAAGTATCAATGAAACCATTATTCATAAATTCTTCCATCCACTCACGTTCTTCAGGTAAAAATCCTGATGAGTTGGCATTAGATTTCGGATTGTGAATATCAATTGGTTTGTGGCATATATTATAATCACCAGATACAATGAGTTCAGGGTATTTCCATTTAAGTTCATTGATATATGGCTTGAAGAAATCCATGAATTCAAATTTCACGTTTTGGCGATCATCACCACTTGAGCCAGAAGGTAAGTAAACACTCATAACTGATAAGTCATCAAAATCTGCTCTAATGATTCTTCCTTCGTAATCGTATAATTCATGCCCACATCCGTATTCGATATGATTCGGTTTTTGCTTAGATAAAATAGCAACACCGCTATATCCTTTTTTTTGAGCTGGATACCAATAATGATGATAACCTAAATTTTCTATTAATCGTAATTCAGTTTCGATTTGTTCTGGTTGTGCTTTTATTTCTTGCAAGCATACAATATCAGCATCTGTAGATTGCAACCACGATAACCAATTTTTACTAATTGCTGAACGAATACCGTTTACGTTATATGAGATTATTTTCATTATTCAGAATCAACACTATCTTTTTTCTTTTTATTATTGTCATCTGGTCTACCTACTTCTGATGGCTTCTCAGCTACAGCTTTAGTTTTTGAATTCTTCTTTGCTTTGAATTTTTTCAAAATTTTTGCTTCTATAATTCTTACATCTTCATTTGGTCTATTCATTGGGTTAGTAGGTAATGCTGCAATTTTATCTAGCACATCAAAGCCTGCTACCAATTCTCCATATACTGTATATGCATTATCAAGGTGGGGTGTACCACCAATAGTTTTATAAATTTCTCTTTGAGCAGCTGTATATTTCCAACCAGAATTTTCTTTCCAACCAGAATTTACTTCAAACTTATCAAGTTCAGCATCAGTAAATGTTTTACCTTGAACGATATAAAATTGACAATTACTACTTGCTTTCTGTGGGTTACCATCACGTGCTGCGGCTAATGCACCTTTCTTATGAATAAGGTCAGCGTTAAACTCTGCAGGAATTCTATCACCTGGCAATGAACCACTCCCTAACATATCTCCAGGTTTAGCCGTTTTAGAAACAGGGTCACCTCCTTGAATCATAAATGCATTGATAACTCTATGAAATAACACATCGTTATAAAATCCTTCTTTCGTTAACTTTAAAAAGTTCTCAGTGTGCTTAGGTGTTTCTTTGTATAACATCAATACCATTGTACCCTGTGTAGTTTTCATTTCTACATAAGTACCTTTTTTAGCTTTAGATTTTTTCTTTTTCTCTTTTGCATTAATAGTAGAGCTTAATACAAGTAGAATTGTTAATAGGCTAATAATTTTTTTCATAATAATTTATTGTTCTATAAATATAAATCTTCGATTTTATTCTTCTATATAATCTTGAAAGTAATCAATTATTAATTTTTTTAATAAAAATTCTTGTTCTAAAACATTATAAGGCGGAATAGCTTTTATCGCTTTCCAATGTGGCCAACCATCTTGATCTAATGCCTCAAGCTCGTAAAAGCCCATTTCTGATAATAGTCTACATGTAGCAATGTGCATTAGTTCTTCTTTCTGACGTTTTGAAAACTTCTGCGGACCTTTGCCTAATTCTTGTACACCGATTAAGAAAAGCATGATTTTCACATCTACTTCATCGGTATCAAACTCTTTCATAATATATACTGAAAGCTTCTTCCAGTCTTCGTTTATTTTTCTTACTTCTAAATTTAAACTCATGCTTCTTGTAATTCGTTTCTACCAATCATTTCATTTAATATAGCAATGGCATGCGCAACAGATTTTACTTGATCGAAAATCATTAATAAGCTAGTTTTTCCTTCTTTCATTTTTACACCTCTTTGATATTTTTGTGCGAACATCAAAATAGATCTAAACATATCTGATTCATAAAAACCTGAACTTGGGTTCGATGGGAAATTACCTCTTAATATATTGTTTTTCAAACTTAATTTTTCAAATCCGATTTCTTTTGCCAACCATTGCAACTTCACTGCATTTAATAATTCTTTTACTTGCCTTGGCACTGGTCCGAATCGATCTCTCAATTCATTTTCAAATGCTAACAAACCTTCTTCTGTTTCTAAATTGTTAAGCTCTGTATATAAGTTTAATCTTTCTGCTATGTTAGTTACGTATTCGTCGGGTATTAATAATTCTTGGTCTGTATCGATCTGACAAAAACTTACATGTGGAGCTGGAGCTTGATCTTTAAATAAATCTTTGAACTCATCGTCTTTTAATTCATGTATCGCTTCATCTAAAATTTTATGATATAATTCAAATCCGATTTCTGCTATAAATCCGCTTTGCTCTGCACCTAATAAATTACCTGCACCTCTAATGTCTAAGTCACGCATTGCTACATGAAAGCCGCTACCTAAATCAGAAAATTCTTCAATAGCACTTAATCGTTTGCGAGCTTCGGGGGTGAGAACAGATAATGGCGGACTTAACAAATAGCAGAAAGCTTTTTTGTTTGATCTACCTACTCTTCCGCGCATTTGATGCAAATCACTTAATCCGAAGTTCTGTGCATTATTTATGATAATCGTATTTGCATTTGAAATATCTAAGCCTGATTCAATGATAGTAGTCGCTACTAAAACATCGTATTCATTACTCATAAATTTCATCATCACATCTTCTAGAGCATCGCCTTCTAGTTGACCGTGGCCAATGCCAATACGAGCACCCGGACAAACCTTTTGTATTAGTCCGGCCATTTGTGAAATATCTTGAACCCTATTGTGAATGAAGAATACCTGTCCGCCTCGCTCAATTTCAAACTCCACAACTTCCTTAATTAATTTTTCATTAAATACATGAAGTTCTGTTGTTACAGGTTGACGATTTGGTGGCGGAGTATTTATAATTGATAAATCTCTTGCACCCATCAATGAAAAATGAAGTGTTCTTGGTATAGGTGTTGCAGTAAGAGTTAATGTATCTATGTTAGCTCTAAATTGTTTTAATTTTTCTTTAGTACTTACTCCGAACTTTTGTTCTTCATCAATAATCATTAAGCCAAGATCTTTAAACTTAACATCTTTACTTACGATTCTATGAGTACCAATTAAAATATCAACTTTACCTTCAGCAGTACGTTGAAGAATTTCTTTTATTTCTTTATTGGTTTTGAATCTACTTATGTACTCAACATTACATGGAAAATCTTTTAGTCGCTCTCTAAAAGTTTTATAATGTTGCATTGCTAAAATAGTAGTGGGTACTAGTATAGCCACTTGCTTACTATCGTTTACAGCTTTGAATGCTGCACGAACTGCTACTTCTGTTTTTCCGAAACCTACATCACCACAAACTAATCTATCCATAGGATGTGCCGATTCCATATCTTTTTTGATATCAGCTGTAGACTTAATCTGATCAGGAGTATCTTCATACATAAACGAAGCTTCTAGCTCTGTTTGTAGATAGGTATCAGGTGAAAATGCATTTCCTTTTTGAGCTTTACGAACGGCGTAAAGTTTAATCAAATCTCGAGCAATGTCTTTAACTTTTTTTTTAGTGTTCTTTTTTAATTTCTCCCATGCATCTGAACCAAGCTTATGCATTTTCGGAGTAGTACCATCCTTACCAGTATATTTAGAAATTCTATTTAGAGAATTAATGTTAACATATAGTAAATCGTTATCGGCATACACTAAACGAATTGCTTCTTGTAGTTTACCATTAACTTCTACTTTTTCTAAGCCAGCATATTTGCCAATACCATGGTCTATGTGAACTACAAAATCACCGGGTTTTAATTCTCTTAATTCTTTTAATGTTAATGCTTGAGATTTAGAGTAGTTCTTGTGAACCTTGTATTTATAATAACGATCAAAAATTTGATGATCGGTATAAGCAGCAATTTTTTGTTCATCGTCAATAAACCCTTCACGAATAGATAAGTTTATAGGCGTGAATTGCACCTTTTTATTAGGGTCTCCGGATGATGCATATATATCATCGAATATCGTATATAATCTTTCTACTTGTTTTGCTTGATCTGCGAAAATTAAATTTTGAATTTTTTCAGATTCATTTTTTTTCAGATTGTGAATAAGAAGATTGAAATCTTTGTTAAACGAAGGTTGTGGTTTGATATTGAAAAGTATAGTTTCATCGGCATTATAATAAAACTGTTTACCGAATTCAACAACACCATAATTTTTAATAATCATATTGAACTCAGATGAAGTATTAAATACTAAATGAGGGTCAATATATTCGGGGTGTATATTTTTATCTTCTTGACTTAAGCCTTTCCAAATTTCAATTGCTCTCTCCTTACCCTGATCTAAAATGTCAAAACAAAATTGAACATCTTTTATCCAAACACTCGATTGCGCATCAATATAATTTAATAATGATGATTGATGATTTGCTAATTTTTGTGATTGTATATTGGGTATAATGGAAAGTTCTTGAACGGTTTCAATTGACAATTGATTTTCAATATCGAATGTTCTAATTGATTCGACATGATCACCGAAGAATTCTATTCTATATGGTAAATCATGTGAGTAAGAATAGATATCAACAATACCACCACGTATTGAGAATTGCCCAGCTTCAAATACAAAATCTTCTCTTTCAAATTCGTATTCAGTTAAGAAGTCATTAATAGCATCAATAGAACAACGCTCACCCGATTTAATCTCAAGGGTATGTTTTTCTAATGATTCTCTATCCATTACTTTTTCAGCAATAGCTTCGGGATATGTCACAATTAATTTTCCGTATTCTGAAGCATTTTTCAATTCGTTAAGCACCTCAGCTCTTTGAAGAACTGCTTGCTTATCAATATTGGTAATATCAAATGCTTTACGGTATGATGATGGAAAGAGTAATACCTTTTTGTCGCTTAAATTTTCTAAATCATTTTGAAAGTAAATAGCTTCTTCACGGTCAGAAAGGACAAAGAGTTGACATTGCTTTTGTAAAAAATACAAAGCTAAACTAACAAATGCATCCGATGAACCTACTAAACCTTTTAAATGAACATGTGTGTTCTTTTTTGAGTTTAATGTTTTGGCAATAGTTGATATGCGGTCATCGGTTTTGTAATACTGAAAAATGTCTTTAATATTCAAAACTCAACAAATATAAGGCTTATAAAAAGAAATGATAACAAATATTATGATTAAATGTTACATCAATATTAGCTCTTATTTAAATTTTCTGATCCAGATGTAATATGTAACGTGTGCTACAGGCATGCTTAATAAGCCAATGATAAAAAATATATAAGCAACTCTTCCTGCACTAGAACTAAATGACATTAAACCACTAAAGAACATTATAATAGAAAACATATAGATGTTTCTTGATAGCTTACCTACACTATATAGTTCTTTATAATCATCTTCTTGAATCGAGCTATTAGGCTTTAGAAATATAAATATCAATATAGCTATAAGATTAAATGCGGATGTTAGCCATAAGCTATTTACGTATATTTTTGAGAGTTCTTCACGCCAAGTATAGCCATTAATTAAAAACGCTATTGTTGTAAACAAAACGCTTATCACTAATAATCTAATAATTACCCAACGATGTAATTCTTGTAAGTTCATTTCTTTTGATTTAAAAATTGATCAACTGCTACTATTGCATTCTGATACCTATCATGATTAACACCTGAAACGATTTTAAAGTTTAGATTATTTTCTTTCAGAAGCCTTAAATACCATTCGTAAAAGTATTCTCTTTCATTCGGGAAATTACGCAAAGGATCATCTTGCCACGGTAAATCATTATTCGTAAGCAAATATAGATCATAATGTCGTTGCTTAAACTCGCGTTCTACAACATCCGGACATGTTTTAAAAACATGCTCTGTCCATACTTTTACGGTCACAATTGTTGTATCACAAATCATTAATGACTGATTTGTGATTAGAGACTCTTTAAAGATAGTACGTTCTGAATTGAGTTGTCCGTAGAATATATTCAACTCATCTTGCATAAGACACTCTCTATTAAGTTTAGCACAATACTCTCTTGCAAATTCTGGCACCCAGAGGCAATTGTAATAATTTGCTAAATACTCAGATAAGTTTGATTTGCCGGTAGATTCAGGACCTATAACTGCTATTTTATACATTCAAATTTTTCTTCCAATCTCTTAGTCCGACGATTGCCAAGACAATCAAAATTAAGTATAAAAATGCAGTTAAATGAGCTTGTTTTGAAATATATAATACAATATATGCTGAATTTATAACGATCCAGAAATACCAATTTTCTATGTATGCTTTAGCCGATAGAATAGTACTAATAACACTTGCACTAAATAAAATACTATCATAGTAAGCGTAATCTGCGTTGCTGAATTTTTTAAATAAGAAACCCATTATAATCCCAGTAAATAATATTATACCGAGTACTTGAACTATTTGTTTTTTATTAAGTGAATTTATGGTAAGCATATCAGAATTTTCATCTAGATCCTTATGCCAGCTGTACCATCCGAAGATAGAAGAAAGAATAAAAAATATTTGCAGTAAAGAATCAGCATACAAGTTAATCTCATAAAAGAAAAACATGTATGCTAATGAACTTATAATACTTAGAGGCCAATAAACAAGTTTACGTTTTGCTGAGTAATAGATACCTAATACTGCAAACAGAAAACCTATGATTTCAATGATCTCCAAACTAATTTAAAATAATTTTTTTGACTTCTATAAGTTTGCCTGTAAGATCGTATATGTTTAAGAAATATATACCTTCGGGCCAGGTATTTATGTTAATAACTGTTTGTGCTGCACTAACTCTGTCGGTAAATACAGTTACACCACTAGAGTTAATAATTACATATTGGTAATTATTAATTATTGTGAAATTACCGTTATTGATGTTTAAGAAATCTTTAGTCGGATTAGGATAAACTTTTATAGTATTGATTGGGTTTTGAGAAATTGAAGAGAAGATATCAATTTTCAATGTATCGTAAACTGATAAATAAGTAGTATCTCTAATTGTAACAAAATTTGTATCAGTAATTGTTAGAAAAGTTGTATCAGTAATCGTAACATAGTTCGTATCAACGATAGTCACATTTGTTGTATCATAAATATTAATTATGTTATTAAAGTCACAAGTAGCTTCAGTAATATTTGCTAATTGAGTACTATCCATTGCGTAGTTATAAATACTTAAATCATCAACTTTGCCTCTTAATGCGCTTAAAGTGTTTAGTGCTCTATTATTACCCAGTACCATTCCAAGGTAACCATCTGCAGAGTGAAGATTTGTAGAAGTAACACTGCCAATTAGTTTATTGTTTATATATAATTTATAAACTGAATTCTTGTAGGTTAAACTTATTTTATACCATTTTTTAGTAATGATATTTGTTTCTATTGCATTAGCATTACCACCATAGAATTGCAATTTATTATTTCCTAAACTTCTATATAGTTGTAAATAAATCATTCCATGATTTAAACTTCCATTATCTATAGTTAACAAATTTGTATTACTTAGAATTGTGTCGAGTCTAAACCAAAAGTTGAAAGTCTTTTCGGCTAGATCAAATGAGCTAGGAATTGTAGCATAGCTTGATGAATTCTGAAATCTAATACTAGCGTTTTGTAAGTTAAATCGATTAGTATCTGCTATTACTGATCCTGTAGTAGTACCGCTAATACTTCCGATGAACGCATTAGCATTACCATCTAATTTATAATAGGCTACTAAATTCTGAGCATTTGTATTAACTGCGTTGATAAAAACAAATAACACACATAAGTAAATAATTTTTTTCATATATTTTTTTTAGATGTATATATGAAAGTAAAAATTATTTACTTAAATACATAGACTTCTCTTTATAAAGTTTTAAGAAATAAGGATCTTGAAGATCTTTGATGAATACAATTGCTTCACCAGTTGATTTCATTTCAGGACCTAATTCTTTTTTCACTTCTGGGAATTTATGGAATGAGAACACAGGTTCTTTAATTGCATAACCTTCAAGTTTTCTTTCTATGGTAAAGTCTTTCAATTTATTTGCACCTAACATTACTTTAGTTGCGATGTTGATATAAGGTACATCGTAAGCTTTTGCAATAAACGGTACAGTTCTCGATGCACGAGGATTTGCTTCTATCACATATACCATTTCGTTTTTAATAGCGAATTGTATGTTTAGTAAACCACGTACGTTTAATGATCTTGAAAGTTTGATGGTATACTCTTCCATCTGCTTTATTACATTTTCAGAAAGATTGAATGGAGGTAAAACAGCACTTGAATCGCCAGAGTGAATACCTGCTGGTTCAATATGTTCCATTAATCCGACAATATGAACATCATCTCCATCACCAATAGAATCTGATTCTGCTTCTTCTGCTCTGTCTAAGAAATGGTCAATTAATATTCTATTACCAGGTATATCTCTTAATAATTTTACAACAGCGTTTTCTAATTCTTCATTGTTAATTACAATACTCATGCCTTGTCCGCCTAATACATAACTAGGTCGCACTAACACTGGGTAACCCACTTCATTTGCAACTTTTAATGCTTCTTCAGCACTTTCAGCAACACCATATTTAGGGTAAGGTATATTTAAGTCGCGCAATAAATCTGAGAATCTTCCACGATCTTCGGCGATATCCATATCATTGAAACTAGTACCAATGATTTTGATACCATTTTTCTCTAATTGTTCTGCCATCTTCAAAGCAGTTTGTCCGCCTAACTGAACAATGACCCCTTCTGGTTTTTCTAAATCAATAATTTCTCTTACATGTTCCCAGAATACTGGCTCGAAATATAATTTATCGGCCATGTTGAAATCGGTAGAAACAGTCTCAGGGTTACAGTTAATCATGATTGATTCGTAACCTGATTCTTTTGCAGCCATTAAGCCGTGTACGCAAGAATAGTCGAACTCAATACCTTGGCCGATTCTATTCGGACCTGAACCCAATACAATGATTTTCTTTTTATCAGAAACTTTCGATTCATTTTCACCTTCGAAAGTAGAGTAGTAATATGGAGTTTGAGCTGGGAATTCAGCAGCACAAGTATCAACCATTTTATATACTCTGTGCATACCTAAAGATTTTCTCTTATTGTAAACGTCATCTTCTGTGACGCCTAACAAGAATGCAATTTGTGCATCTGAGAATCCTTTTTGTTTTGCATTGAATAATATTTCAGTTGGTAAGTTATGTATAGAATATCTCTTAACTTCTAATTCGATATTTACTAATTCATTTATTTGCATTAAAAACCAACGATCAATTTTCGTTGCTTTTTGAACTGATGTTACAGGCACACCTAAACTTAAAGCATCACGCACATGGAACAATCTGTCCCAACTTGCATGCTCTAAATTTTTCATGATGTCTTCTAGGTTTCTACTTTGCTTGCCATCTGCACCTAAACCAATTCTATTGATCTCTAATGATTGACAAGCTTTTTGTAATGCTTCGTTGAAGCTTCTACCAATTGCCATCACCTCACCTACAGATTTCATCTGTAAACCTAATTCTCTATTTGCACCTTTGAACTTATCGAAATTCCATCTAGGAATTTTTACAATCACATAATCAAGTGATGGTTCAAAATATGCTGAAGTAGTTTTGGTAATTTGATTTTCTATTTCATCTAAATTATATCCGATAGCCAATTTAGCAGCAATTTTTGCAATAGGGTAACCTGTTGCTTTAGATGCTAATGCTGATGAGCGTGATACACGAGGATTAATTTCGATGGCGATGATATCTTCGTTCTCAGGGTTAACAGAGAATTGCACGTTACAACCACCTGCGAAGTCACCTATTGAACGCATCATGTTAATGGCATGATTACGCATCTCTTGGTAACATCTATCAGATAGGGTCATTGCAGGGGCTACTGTGATTGAATCACCTGTATGAATACCCATCGGATCAAAATTTTCAATAGAACAAATGATAATGATGTTGTCATTATTATCACGTAGCAACTCCAATTCATATTCCTTCCATCCTAATACAGCCTGCTCAACTAAAACTTCGTGAGTAGGTGATGCTTGTAAGCCGTGATTTAAAGCAGCATCTATATCTTTTTTAGTATGTACGAATCCGCCGCCGTAACCACCCAATGTATAAGAAGGTCTAATTACTAATGGATAACCTATTTCTTGAGCTGCCTCTTTACCTTCTAAGAATGAATTTGCAATTTTTGATTTGGCAATACCTACGCCAATTTCAATCATCAACTTTCTAAATTCTTCTCTATTTTCTGTTTTTTCGATTGCATCAATTGCAACACCCTTGATTCTTACTCCATATTTTTTCCAAATACCACGTTCATCTGCCTCTTTTGCAAGATTTAATGCTGTTTGTCCGCCCATAGTAGGTATCACCGCATCAATTTGTCGCTCTTGTAAAATCTTTTCAATCGATTCACAAGTTAATGGCAATAAATAAACATGATCAGCGATAACTTTATCGGTCATGATGGTCGCCGGATTCGAATTGATGATTGAGACTTCAATACCTTCTTCTTTCAAAGAAAGTGCTGCTTGAGAGCCTGAATAGTCGAATTCACATGCTTGTCCGATGATAATTGGACCTGAACCGATAATTAAAACTGATTTTATGGATGTATCTTTTGGCATAAAGTGGAGGCTTAAAATTGGGCAAAGGTATTGTTTTATGCTGAATAACAAAAACTGATTCTTAATAAATCACAAAAAAAATTAAAGTGCCAATTGGTAGATGTCTTTTAAGTTTCGACCATATCCATTGTAATCTAAACCGTAGCCCAAAACAAACAGATTTGGTATTTGAAATCCTAAGTAATCTATTTCAATTGGGTATTGCAATGCATCGGGTTTTGCTAAAAGGCTAGCGATTTTTACTGATTTCGGATGGTACAATTTTATGTGATTGAGTAGAAAATTTAAAGTATGACCTGTATCTATAATATCTTCAAGAAGTATTACATCTTTATCTTTTATCTCCTCACTGAAATCTTGAATCATTTCAATCACGCCACTACTCTCAGTACCATTGTAAGATTTGCAGCGAATAGTATGTAATTGACAGGTAAAGCGATATTCTTTTATTAGTTTGGCACTAAAAAATAAAGCACCATTGAGCACACAAACAAAATGAACGTCAGTGTTTTTATGATCTTGCTCTATTTCTTTTGCTAGTGTAGCAATACGCTCTTGAATAAGTTCATGACTTAAATAAGGCTTAAAGGTTTTATCGAGTATTTGAATTGTAGACATAATAAAAAAAGCTAATTGGTTATCCAATTAGCTTTCATTAACTCAAATATATTAAAATTAAATAGCTTTTTTCTCTTCAGCATCTTTAGGTACTAAAACACCTACTGCTTCGAAAGATAAAGTGCTTTTAGCTTCTGTAATTGCATCAATCTTTTCTTTAGCATCACCTGCATCTTCAGCATAATGCTTTTGATCTTCTACTGAAACAGTTTCAAATTTAGCAGTACCTTGGAAAATAACTTCTTTACCAACCATCTTCGCATTGTCAGTTGGCACAAAGAATCCATAATCTTTAAATGTAACACGCATAGTTTCACCGTTACCGATGTCTACTGTCATCCAACATCCTTTTTTCTGGCATACTTCAGAAACTTTACCTACAATTTTTGCATCGTAAGTAGGTGCATTACCCATTTCAGATACTAATGAAGTTGCTGCAATGGTACTATCAGGTGTAATTACTTCACCATAAGCATCGTAAGATCCTGCTGATGTTTCTACTGTTGTTGCGTCAGTACTTGTACTTTTTTGAGGCTCTTGTGAGCATGCTGCTAGTAATGATGTTGCAGCTATAAATAAGAAAATTCTTTTCATTTTTTTGATTGTCTGTCGTTTAATGTTGCAAATATAAAAGTTTTTATCCAAAAAGTTGTTGAAATAATTCTTCTAATTTACCCAATGGCACTATTTCAATTTTATAGTTTTTGAGGTCCATTCCTTTTGTAGAATACCTAGAAACAAAGATTTTTTCGAAGCCCAATCTCTCAGCCTCTGCAATGCGTTGTTCCATTCGATTTACTGTTCTGATTTCGCCAGATAGGCCTACCTCTGCTGCAAAGCAATACTTGCTTGATATAGCGAGGTCTTCATGAGAAGAGATTATTGCACTTACAATTCCTAAATCAATTGCTGGGTCTTCTACTCTTATACCTCCAGTGATATTTAAAAATACATCTTTCACCCCTAACCTAAATCCGCATCTTTTCTCTAACACTGCTAATAACATATTCATTCTACGAGTATCGAATCCGGTAGCTGATCTCTGCGGTGTACCATATGCTGAAGTACTTACCAATGCTTGTGATTCAATTAACATTGGTCTTAAGCCTTCGATCATTACTGATACCGCAATACCACTCAATTCTTCATCTCTTTGTGATAATAATATTTCAGATGGATTAGACACTTCTCGTAAGCCAGTGCCTCTCATCTCATAAATACCTAATTCAGATGTTGATCCGAATCTATTTTTTATTGAACGTAAGATTCTATAAGTATGATGTCGATCACCTTCGAATTGAAGTACGGTGTCGACCATGTGTTCTAAGATCTTCGGACCTGCAATATTTCCGTCTTTGGTGATATGACCTACTAAGAAAACCGGTGTGTTAGTTTCTTTTGCGAATCGCAATAATTCAGCTGTACATTCTCTGATTTGAGAAACACTACCAGGTGTTGATTCAATATGTGCAGAGTATAAAGTTTGTATAGAGTCAACAATTACAATTTGAGGTGTTAACTCTTCAATTTGTTTAAAAATATTTTGGGTGGATGTTTCTGTTAATATAAAGCAGTTCGATGGTTCTTTATCTACCATTCTTAAAGCTCTCATTTTTATTTGTTGTTCACTCTCTTCACCAGAAACGTAAAGTATTTTTAATTTTTTGAGTGTTAATGCTAATTGTAAGAGTAATGTAGATTTACCGATACCAGGTTCACCACCAATGAGCACCAACGAACCAGGTACTATACCTCCGCCTAAAACCCTATTCAACTCTTCGTCATGAGTCGGAATTCTATAGTCAACACTTTTTTCAATTTGATCTATTGCAACAGGTTTACTTAAACGTTGTGCTTTATTATCACCTTGTTTCCACTCAATTTTTGCAGTAGATTTTTCAACTATTTCTTCAACGAAAGTATTCCATTCATTACATGATGGGCAATTGCCTAACCACTTTGCAGCCTGATAGCCGCAACTCTGACAGAAGAAAACTGTTTTTGATTTTGCCATTTGTAAATTTAGTAAAAAAGTAGCTAGTAGCTAGTAACTAGACTGGTTTTAATTTAGTAAAAAAGTAGCTAGTAGCTAGACTTTTGGGTGATACAAATTAAATAATTGAGTATATTTAGGTGTTTCAATTGCTAAATCTACAATGTTTTTAAAACGATTTTCTATTTTCATTTTTCTATTTTCTTTGTTATTAATTAATGAGTATTCTCATGCTCAATACAAAGGTAATAGTGATTTCTTATATGGTAAATGGAAGTCAACTGTGCCTTATTATATTTCATTTCAAGCAGGCATAACATCAAGCTATACTTTTGCTAACAATGATTTTATAAATGATGGTACTGCTTTTTCATATGGATTTTCATTTGAAAAACCCTTAGGCTATCGACCTTCATTGAATATTAATTATAGAACTAGAGGTAGATACGAACAATCAGAATTGAATAATACTATAGATTTAAACAATGGCCTTATTACAAAATCTGAAATTCAAAAATCACACGATTTATCCTTAAGTTTTAGTTATTTATTTTTTGAATTAAAGGGTTGGCAGTATAGGGTTTCGGCCGGACTTGGATATTCGCAGAATGAATTGTTTTTGACAGATTCAGTTCAACGTACTCAAAATTTTTCATCTGTAATTTTACCTCTACAAATTAGTACTGGTAGAAATATTTATAAGCGATTTGATATCGAATTTGCTTATAGATACTATATAGCAAACAATACAATTGATGGCTATGTGCTGAATAATAATTACGATAAATATTCTTATGCATTTGTTGCATTAAAATATATGTTTGGTGAAAAAGATTATAGATTCATGAAAAAAGGAAGTTGCCCAACAGCTAAGTAACAATTAGTCCTGCTCAATATCATTTAATATAGCATACATAGATTCGAGTTCTGAAATCTTCTGCGTGTATCCTAATTTCTCGTATGAGTTTATTAAGTTTCTGATTACTCTTTTTATGATTTGAATATTTGAACAAGGGCTATAAAAAATTGGGAGGGGGTCTAAGTTTAATTGTTTTAAGAAATAATCGATATCTCTTTTATTAAATATAAAGCCTTTGTTAAACGCATTTATATAAAATAGAATTCCATGTTGATCTAAACTTATTTTTTCATATTCATTTTGCTCGTCTTGATATGCTAAAATAAAATGTTGAGGTAAGTTCACACCGAATATTGGTATATCTAATCGTTGTGCAATTACTGAATAAATTATTGCTAATGAAATTTGATTGCCACGTCTCGACTCCATTACAATGTTTAAATAAGAGTTTTGCGGATCGTGATAATTGGTAACATTACCAGTGAAGCCATGAATGTTGTAAAATACATGGTTGAGGATTTTTACTTTTTCGATCGGACTTGTATCATATCTAAGTTCGATCCAGGCGTCACGTTTTATTGATTCAATTTGATTAATAATTTTTTGTTCATCAAAATCGGGATATTGGTATTTTGAAACAATAATAAATCCTTGAAGTAAATCAAAAGCTCCTGATATGGCCCATGTTTTTAATTCATTCTGAACATCAGAAAATTGAATTTTGTGTATAAGATCTTCTATTCTTTGTTGCAATACTAAATCGAGGGTATTTTCCCATGATTTTTCTAAAACAGGTATCACATCTATGCCGTAACTAAGCAAGCGATCTTCAACCTGACGATAAATTTCATTGTCTGAATCGTCTAGTAATTTAAGTAAAGCTTCAACTTCTTTGTTATTAAGCATATATTAAATTTACTAAAAATTAAATTTTAAGTACAAAAATGTTTTATAAAAAGCTAAATTCGGCAATGAATCGCATTAAAAAAGCCTTTTTTTGGTTCAATTACAAGCTTTTTTCAAACTCCTTACATGGTACCCATTCACCATTTGTATACAAGTTTTTAGAAGAAGTTGTCTATAAAAATACTAGCATTAACAGTGATAAATATTATTTAAGAGCGACTTCAAACTCAAAAAAATATAATGAATTACTTCTTCGGATGATTCAATATTTTAAGATTAATACAATTATCGAGAGCTATAATAAAACAGAATCTGATATTATAGAAAATTTAAATGTTATTGAATTAATGATTTTTGGTGTAAGTGATACTAATTACACTTTATATGAACACTCATTAAAGAAAATTAATGAGTGTTCTATTTTTGTTATTGATGGTTTACGTTCAAGTGATTATCAATTAAATTTTTGGAAAAAAATTCAATCAGACCATCGTGCTATAGTTACTATAGATTTATTTGAAATCGGTATTGTATTTTTTAGAACTCAACAACCTAAAGAAAAATTTCTGATAGATTATTGATTCATTAATGTTTCAATTTCATCTGCTTCAATAGGTATGTTTGCCATCAAATCTATATTACCATTCTTAGTGATGAGAATATCGTTTTCAATTCTGATACCTAAGTTTTCTTCTGGTATATAAATTCCAGGTTCGCATGTAAATACCATACCTGCTTTCATTTTTTCATATCTGTTGCCTATATCATGAACATCTAAGCCTAAGAAATGTGAAGTACCATGCATAAAGTATTTTTTATATAATGGCATATCAGCATTTTGTTTAGCAACATCATGTTTATCTAATAATTTCAAATCGATTAACTGAGATTCCATGATCTTTCCAACTTCCTTATGATATTCATCTAAGATGCTTCCTTCAACTAACATCTTTTTAGCTTCGTTCATAACATGTAATACTGCATTATATACATCTTTTTGACGAGCTGTAAATTTGCCATTTACAGGTACCGAGCGAGATAAATCTGCTGTATAATTTGCATACTCAGCACCAAAGTCCATCAGAATAACATCTCCATCATTACATGCTCTGTTATTCTCATTATAGTGTAGAACAATTGCACTAGCACCTGATGCTATAATTGGGTTATAGGCATGGCCAGTTGCTCTGTTACTTATGAACTCATGAATAATTTCTGCTTCAATTTCATACTCCATTACACCCGGTTTAATAAAACCTAATACCCTACGAAATGCTTTATCAGTTATATCACATGCTGTTTGCATTAATTCAATTTCATAAGTTGATTTTACTGCTCTTAATTCTCTGAAAATTGGAGCAGCTCGTTCATATTTATGAACAGGGTATTGTTCCATTAATTGCTTTACAAAACGTAAATCGCGGTATTGGTTAATATGAACATATCTATCGTTTTCATTGGTGTTGATATATACATATTCAGTATGATTCATTAACATATGAAATATGTTTTTGAAATCTTCTAACCAAAAAATCGAACGTATACCAGAGCAATCAATAGCTTCTTCTTTAGTGTATTTGTGTCCTTCCCAAATAGCAATATGTTCATTGGTTTTCTTTAGAAACAAAACTTCTCTATAAGCAGGTATTGGTGAATCAGGGAAAACCAATAAAATACTTTCTTCTTGATCTATACCTGATAGCCAAAATAAATCTGCATTCTGACGAAAGGTAAACGTTTGATCACCAGCTCTAGGGAATTCATCATTTGAATGTATAATAGCTAATGATTTTGGTTTTAATTTTTCTATAAAACGCTTTCTGTTTTCAATGAATAAATCAGATTTTATTTTTGTGTACTTCATGTTTTTTGAATTCGATTTTTAAAAATTAAGAGCCCTGTGCTGCCACCAATAGGTCTAGATCTTTGTAAGGAAGTTTATATTGATTTGAAAGATATTTATTAGTGATATGTCCGTTGTACATATATACCCCACTACGAATACCAGCATTGCTCCACAAATAGTTTTTGATGCCACCTTCTTCGCCAAGTTCTAATAAAATTGGAGTAAATATATTGGTTAATGCATAAGAGGCTGTACGGGCAACTCTCGATGCTATATTAGGTACACAATAATGAATTACATCATGTTTATTAAAAACAGGCGTAGAGTGATTAGTGACTTTAGATGTTTCAAAAACACCTCCTTGATCAATACTTACATCAATAATTACAGAATCAGCCTTCATTCTACTCACCATTTCTTCAGATACAATACAAGGGCTTCGACCTTCTTTAGCTCTCATAGCACCAATAGCCACATCACATTTTGATAATGCTTTTTGTAATACTACTGGTTGTAAAACTGAGGTAAATAATCTACTGCCTATATTATTTTGTAATCGTCTTAAATGATATACTGAATTATCGAAAACTTTAACATCAGCACCTAATGCTATTGCAGTTCTTGCTGCATATTCACCAACAGTGCCTGCACCAATAATTACAATTTCTGTTGGCGGTATACCTGTAACACCACCTAACATTAAACCTTTGCCATTATGTGTACTTAATAATTCTGATGCAATGTGAATAGAAGTTGTACCTACAATCTCACTCATCGAGCGAACAACTGTTAAAATATTACCTTCATCTCTTAAATATTCAAATGCAAGAGCAGTAATATTTTTTTGCATTAATAATTTTAGCGAATCTTCTTTTAATGATGAAACTTGCAAACCCGAAATAAGAGTTTGTCCGTTTTTCATCATCGCAATCTCTTCGTGGGTAGGTGGGGCAACTTTTATAATAATATCAGATTCCCATATTTTCTTAGAATCGTAGGCAATTTGACCTCCTTCTTCAGAATAATCTTTATCAAAAAATTTAGCTGCAGCACCCGCATTACTTTCAATAAGAACTTCATGCCCGTTGTTAATTAATAATCCAACCGATAATGGTGTTAAAGCAATTCTATTTTCTTGAAAGGTAGTTTCTTTTGGTATTCCAATTGTTAGACTATGCTTTCTGTTTTTGATAGCCATTAATGCTTCTTGCGGCATTAACAATGCTTGCTTAGCTATATCTGAAAATCCTTTATGGGTAATGCTCATAATTATAAATATAAGCAATTATTTATTCAAATCTTTTAAGGTTTGCTCTACCCAAGCTTTACCCCAATTTTCAATTTCATCGTTTGTCCAGAGTTCTGGATAAAAGATTCTTTTTTGAAAGCGTGGAGGCAAATATTTTTGCCAATTTGTACCACCAGTTGCTTTGATGTCAGCTGGGTCTTTGTGTAAATATCTTACAGCAGATTTATAATGAACTAATGGCCAATTAACATTCACATTAGTGTCAAATCTGCGCATTACTTCTTTAGCAGTTGGATTGCTAGAGTTTAATTTTTTATAAACTGAATAAATGTTATTCTCATGTCTAGCACTGGCTAACTTAGAAAATGTTTCTAAGTATTTATCTTCAAACTGTCTTAGTGTTAATGTTTTCTTACCAGTACTTAATTCTGTTGCACCATGCTTCCAATAAATATTTTCTAAGAATTTGGTTGCATCAAATTTTTCCTTTTTGAATTCCTCACGAACATCTTTATCAACCAAATTGATAAAGTCTGTAGCAAAAATCTCAATCATTCTGTATTGACCAGATTGAAATCCACTCGCTGGTAATAAAGCCATTCTATATTTTAAGAATTGCTCTCTATCCATACCATCAACCATGATATCAAATGAGCTGGTTAAATGTTCAAAGTATCTGTTGATACGAGTCATTCTTTCAATAAAGAATTTTTCATTGATTTCTTTATGATCGCAAATTTGTTCGCATTCACTCAAAATCATTTTGAAATATAATTCAGTAACCTGATGGTACATTATGAATATTTTTTCATCAGGGAAATCGGTACGTGGATTTTGTAAACTAAGTAATGTATCTAGATGTATATAATCCCAATAAGTTAAATATTCTGAATACAATAAACCATCTAAATATGATACAAGGTCTTGACCCATTGCATCGTATTTTTCTTTTAGCTTTTGAATTCTATCAATAATTTCTGGTGTTAGCTCCATGTCAGCAGTTTAGTACGCGCAATTTACATATTTACAAGCATATTGAAAACACTATAGTTGAGAAACAAGTATTTCAACACTTTTGCTAATTGGCATGAATTTATAGTCGATTCTATCGGTGATTTTTTTATTAGAATAAGCAAGTTTTTTATAAGCTGTATTAGCTGTTGAGAGGCTAATTTTCGGACTTTTACCTGTAAAAATGCTGAGAATTTTTAATAAGTATGCCATTAAAGCGAGCATTCTTTTGCCAACAGAAAATGTAGGTGCTTTTACATTTAACGATCTAGCAATTATTTCAAAGATTTCTTTATAGCTTAAATTTTCAGAGTTTAAAATAAATCTTTCATTATTAATCTTTTTTTCGAAGAGTAAAATCATACAATTTGCTACATCCTGAACATCTACAAAACCCACTGTTCCTGTTGTATAATATTTAAGTCCAGAATTAATCATCTGCACCATCTTCATTGAACCTCTACCACTGGCATCATAACCTAAAATTATTGAAGGGTTTACGATACAAGCATTTAAACCTTCTGTAATACCTCTCCACACTTCACGCTCAGCTTCGAATTTTGTAATAGAATAATCAGAACTGTTTTTTGTATATATCCATCTACAATTTTCATCTATAAGTTGATTGTTCTTTGCATTACCGATTGCTGCAATAGAGCTTACATGCATGAAATAGATATCTTTAATTTCTAATGCAACATTTACTAAATTCGCAGTAATATGTACGTTTGTATCCCAGAGGGTTTGTTTTAACTTCGGATTAAAAGAGACAGTAGCAGCGCAATGAAAAATTGCTTCACAATTTGATAGTGTATTATAAATAGCTTCGAAATCTAATAGGTCAACATCTACCCACTCAATTTCATGTATATATCTTTTCAGCTTTTCTGGTATTACAGAATTTTCTCTCTTAGAGGCTTTGATAGAATAACCTTTTTCGATCAATAATTCACATAATTTTGAACCCAAAAATCCTGTAGCGCCTGTTACAAAAATCATATTTACAAATATGTGGAAAATAAGGGATATATGTTTCTTTTCAATTCATTAGGTTTGTATCAATATTATATTTTATATGCTAGAAGATTTCTTACAACCTATTAAGGCAGCCAACTGGACGAGCGATTCAGAGTATTATGAAAGTCAATTTGGCTTTAATATTGTAAAGCATACTGATAAATTTCCTGATTTAGAAGGTATTCAATTAGCGATTGTTGGTATTGAAGAAGATCGAAAAGCGATCAATAATGAAGGATGTGCTGAGGCAGCTGATAAAATAAGACCATTTTTATATCAGTTAAATGTTGGCAATTTTGACCTTAAGCTTGCAGATTTAGGAAATATTAAACCAGGTAATACTGTTAGAGATACACATGTCGCTTTAAAGACTGTATGTGAAGAATTGATGCGTAAACAAATTGTGCCGATTATAATTGGGGGCGGACAAGATTTGACATATGCTCAATATTGGGCTTATCAAAATTTAGATACTAAGGTAGATATGGTCGTACTTGATTCTCATTTCGATTTAGATGCAAGAGTAGATGAACAACAAACGCCTGATTCAATTTCATATCTAAATAGTATCATTTTACACGAACCTCATTTCTTATTTAACTATAGCAATATTGGTTACCAAACTTACTATGTAAATCAAGAGAGTATTGAGCTCATGAATCAAATGTATTTCGATATACATCGATTAGGAACTTTTAGAAATAATGTTTCAGAGACGGAACCTATCATTAGAGCGGCAGATATGATGAGTATTGATTTATCGAGTATTAAAATGTCAGATGCCCCAGGTAATGCAAATGCACACCCGAATGGTTTTTATGCTGAAGAAGTTTGTCAAATGATGCGTTATGCTGGTATATCTGATAAGTTAACTTCTATAGGAATTTATGAATATAATCCGAAGTACGATCATAGAAATCAGACCGCTGAATTAGTAGCCCAAATGATTTGGTGTTTTGTTGAAGGTTATTATCAAAGAAAAAATGATTTACCGAGCACTTCTAAAAAAGATTTTATTAAATATAGAGCAACATTTGAGAATGTAAATTCAGAAGTAATATTCTTAAAAAGTAAAAAAACGGATAGATGGTGGATGCAAATACCTTATCAGAATAATCATTCAAAAAATGAACGATTTGAATTAATACCTTGTTCATATGAAGATTATAAAATGGCTACTCAAGGTGAAATACCTGAAAGATGGTGGAGGAATTATCAAAAATTAATATGATGTACTAATTTTTGATATAAGAAATCTGTATCAAATGGTTTCAAAATTACATCATTCATTCCTGAATCAATTATTGCTTTGTCAATATCTTCATCTGCTGTAGCAGTCAGTGCAATAATTTTTATGTTCGATTTTTTAGGATCAGCTAGTTTTCTAATTTCTCTTGTACTTTTATAGCCATCCATTATTGGCATATTTATATCCATTAAAATTAAATCATAATCGTTCGATTTAACTGCATTTAATGCATCTAAGCCATTTTCTACAATACTATAATCAACCTTCCATTTTTGACAGAGTCTTTTAATTAAGAATATATTAACTGTATTGTCTTCTGCAATTAATATTTTTTTCCCAGCTAACTCTAAGTTTTGATTTAATCTATCTGACTCATCAATTATATTTTGTGCCTTGTTAAATACTATCTCAAAACTAAATTTCGAACCTTTATTTAACTCACTTTCTAATTGAATTGTACTATTAAATAATGACAATATTCTTTTTACAATTGGTAAGCCTAAACCAGTACCACCAAAGGTATTCTTTTCTGATGCTTGAATAAATGGTTCGAAAATTATTTCTTGTTTGTCTTTTGCTATTCCAATACCTGTATCACTTACTTCAAATTTTATTTTTAATTTTTCATTTATAGATTCTAAAACTTTGATATCAATGATTACAGTTCCATTATTAGTAAATTTGATACTATTGCCAATCAAATTAAATAGTATTTGTGAAAGTCGGGTTGAGTCAGTATAAACATGCTGTGATTTTAATTCTTCATCTATATTGATGACAAATACAATATTCTTTTCTTTTGCAGTAGACTTAAGTCCGAGGTATATATGATTAACTAAACTATAAAGATTAACAGACACCATCTCAAGTTTTAGCTTGTTAATATCTAGTTTATTAAAATCTAAAACATTATTAATTAATGCTCTTAAACTAATACCTGAAAATTTTAGAATATTTAAATTCTCCTCTTGCTCTTTATCATATTTTGATTTTAGTAATAAGTCAGTAATACCAATTACCGCATTTAGTGGAGTTCTTAACTCATGTGACATGGTAGACAAGAAATCAGATTTTGATTGAGCTAATTTATTAGCTTCAATAGCTGTAAGCCTAAGCTGCTCATTTAATTTTTCTTTTTCCTTTATGTTGTTCATAAAAGCTTGATGATATAAATAAGTAGCATATACAATTGTCAAAAAGTTGATTGCAATCAATATGACATTTGCCGGAAATAGTACTTCAGGGTTATTATAATTAGGTAAGAAATTAATAGTTTTTAATATAAGTACTACTATGGTGAAAACTGTAATTGTGCCAGAATAAATTAATCCCCACCTAATATTTAAAAGATAAAAACTACTAATAATTGCCATAAATATAAATTGTGCATTTATGGTATTTATGGTTTTATTTGAAAGAATGGCAATAGAGCATATTAATAACAATCCTAATATGAGTACAGTATGTGTAATGATTAACCTATAATCTTTACTAATTAATAATATTTTAATGAATATTAAATAGAATATACCAGAGGCTAAGGCTCTATAGAATTGAAAATTTTCTGAATAATTATAAGTTAAGGAGCACACTAATATTGCCTTTGTCAAGGACATAAGCATTATTAGATAAATGATTTTAAGTTTTGCTCTTTTAAAATCATCTGGTTCTGTGTCTAATACTTTTTTTAAAGACCAATTAAAGAAAGGCAATTTTTTTTTGTTCATTGTTGTTACGATAAATATAAGATATTTAAATTATATTTATCGTAAAAGATTATCTGCTTCAGTTTTTGCTTTTGCTAATACTGCATCAGCTTTCTTATCACCTTCAGCTATAATTTTATTTGCCTTTTCGTCGGTTTCTTTTTTCATTTTCTCTGCTAGTTTTTTTGCAGCAGCTTTTGCTATAGGGTTATTCGCTTCTGCAACAAGCTTGTCAGCAGCAGCATAACCCTGCTTACGTGTTTGATCAGCTAAATTTCTTGCCTCTTGCTTAATCATATTTGCTTGGTTTTGAGCAGTAGCTAAAATTTGTTCTGCTCTTTTTCTAGCTTCTTCTTTACCTTTTGCAATGGCCGCATCTTTCTTTTCGTTTAAAACATCTTTAACAGCAGATTTTAAATTTGATCCGATATCATCCATACTTAACTTTACTGTCGGTTGACTAACTAAGCCTCCAACTAAAGCATTCACATTTATTTCATCTGATGTTTTGTAAGCTGGCAAGTTTTTGTTTAATGCGGATGTCAATCCGTTGATAACACCTGCACCCGCCGAACCCAATGCATTCTTAGGTAGTTTTATTTTTAAAATATAATCAATACTTTGATCTAATCCACTCGAACCACCAATGTTAAAGTTTGCTACATTCGTAGCCACATCAAAGGGTTGAACAACTACTCTGCCATCAATAATTTTAAATTGTAGTTTTGTATTTTTGATATTTAATTCTTTTAACTTATCTGTTTTTAGTGCATCAGAAACTTTAACAAAAAGATTTGAACCCTTAATACTTGTACCTAATAATTCTAATGAACCAGCACCTTGAGTGGTGTTTAACAGCGGACTCATATCATTTCCTAAAATTGTATTGAAAGAAAGACTACCATTAAATTTACCAGTTGTATTTTCAGCAATAGGCGCTAATTTTTGAACGGTGTTAAATGTTTTAAATGCTTTTTGAATATCCATGTTCTGAATTACAAAATTCATATCAACATCTGGTTTCTTAATATCAGCTGTTGTATAATATCCATCCATTTTAACACTTGCATCAAGAGTATTTAAACTTACACCTTCAAAGCTTAATTTTTGATCTTTTATAATGATACTACCAGCTAAGTTTGTAATATCCATATTATCATATTTGATAGCATTGATTTTTGAGTTCAACACGAAGTCAATGTTTGCTGGTATTTCAATAACACTTAATGTATCTGTACTTTCTGTAGTATTGCTTTCAGTGCTCTCTGGTCCCATCATTTCATTAACATCAAATAGTTGAGATTTAAAATCTAAACGTGCTTTAATTGTTGAACCTTTTAAAGCATAGGCAATGTAGTTTTCTAATTTACCATCAGCACTAAAATCTGATTTGCCGTATTTAGCTTTAAGGTTAGAGAGTGCGATATACTGCGGACTTAAATTAAAATTAGCAGATTGAATTGTTAATGGAAGAGGTGATTCTTTAGAACTATAATTCAAATTATTGATACTAATATTTCCTTTAGCATTAAAGCTTTCGTAATTACCTTTTTCAATAGTAGAAAGTTTACCACTAGCTGAAAAATCAGTATTGATAATACCAGATAATTTAGTGTCTTCAATTGGTATAATTTTTAAAATATTTGCTAAATCTATTTTACCTTTTACAGTAGTATTAATATCAGGATCTGACTCTGGTGTTTTAAGAGTTAATGTTGCATCAAATGGCTCAGCACCAAATTCAAGGTGTAATTTCTTTAAGTCTACGATTGTATGATCGAAAACACCATCTTTATCATCAACAACTAAATTCATTTGTACATTATTGACACCAGTCGGCAGGTCAGGATATTTAAAGTTACCATCCTCAATAATAACATCAATTCCAAATCCTGGCATTGAAACTGCATTCATTCTACCTTTATAATAACCTTTCATAGCAAACTTTCCGCTTGCTTGTAATTGATCAAATGAACTTGAATATATAGCAGGTATTAATGATAAGAAATTTTTAAACTCAGATTTTTTTGCATTGAAACTTAAATCTAAATCGATGTTAGTATCAGGCATAGCTACACTACCAGCAAAATCAATAATTAAATCATTTATATTAAATGTATTTTCTTTGAAAGTAAAAATGAAATCTTTCATATTCATTTCAATAGGTGCCACAACTTTTGCCTTTACTTTATTTAAATATGGGATACCAGCAAATGAAACGGTTAATTCTTCTGCTGTTGTTTCTGTTAACAAAGTAAATAAGTCTTGTGTGAAATCACCCGATCCTTTATGATCAACATTTTTTAATGATGTATTGAATGTCAATGAGCGATCATCATAAATAATGTTTGATCTTTCTAATGAATAAGATGTTAGTTCTATATTAAATTGTGTTGTGGCTGTATCTACTACTTCTGTAGTACTTGTATCAGCTTTAGCAATATCCCAATTTGCCTTACCACTTGGCAATACGATAATATTTAAATTCGCTTTGTAAAGATTTATTGAATTGATTTTTATTTGACCACCTTGAATAATTGTCATGATGTCAACTACTGTATTCAACTCTTTAATATTAGCAAGTGTATCACTTGAAAATGAATCGACACCAATTACCATAACATCTTCCATGCTAAACGTTAAGTGAGGGAAACTCTTGAAGAATGATAATGAAAAATCACCAAAGTATACTTTAGCATTTACGCTTTCATTTACTGTTGTTTTAACTTTTGCGACAATGTCATCTTTATAGATGATTGGCAATGCAAATGCTGCAGTTAATAGTAATACTAATAATCCGGCTAAAACTTTTAATAATGTTTTCATAAAATATTGTTCAATGGTGTACAAAGGTATGAAATTATAGCCCTAATTATTTTCTATAATTTCTATAGATCGCTCTATTTCCGAGTGTATAGAAATATTAATGATTAAATAGCTTTTAGGTAATAATTCCTCTATTTTTTCTGCCCACTCGATGAAGCAATAGTCATCTGAATATAAATATTCTTCAAGTCCGATGTCAAATGCCTCTTCAATGTTTTCTATTCTATAGAAGTCAAAGTGGTAGATTTTACCTATGTTACTGATGTATTCGTTAACGATAGAAAAGGTCGGACTACTAATATCATCATTACTGCCGAGGTTTTTACAGAGTGTTGATATAAGTGTTGTTTTACCAGCACCCATTGAGCCATTGAAAAGCACTACCTTATATTTATCGAGATAAGGTAATATCTTTTCAATCGCTAAATCAATAGTATTTAAGGTATAATTCATTAGGCACTTGCAGTAGGCATTTGGCGATCTACTTTTTTTACTAATCCTTGTAATACTGCACCCGGACCTACCTCAGTAAATGAACTTGCACCATCAGCAATCATTGCCTTTACGGTTTGTGTCCAGCGTACCGCACCTGTTAACTGAGCAATTAAATTCTCTTTAATCACTTCAGGCTCCGTTGTAGGCATTGCGTTTACATTTTGATAAACTGGGCAAATAGGTTTCGCAAAAGGAGTAGCTTTAATTGCAGCCTCCAATTCAACTCTTGCTGGTTCCATTAAAGGAGAATGGAATGCACCACCTACATTTAAAACTAATGCTCTTTTAGCACCAGCTTCAGTCATTTTAGCACAAGCAGTATTTACACCTTCTATGCTACCCGATATTACTAATTGACCAGGGCAATTATAATTTGCAGCAACTACCACATCATCAATTGAAGCACAAATTTCTTCTACCTTTTCATCTTCTAATCCGAGTATTGCAGCCATTGTTGATGGTTGTAACTCACATGCTTTTTGCATTGCATTTGCACGAGCAATCACTAAACGTAATCCGTCTTCAAAACTTAAACATCCGTTTGCTACTAATGCTGAAAATTCACCTAATGAATGTCCGGCTACCATATCTGGATTAAAATCTTCAATCGTTTTTGCAAGTATTACTGAATGTAGAAATATTGCAGGTTGAGTAACTTTCGTTTGTTTTAAATCTTCATCTGTACCGCTGAACATTAAATCAGTTATTCTAAAACCGATAATTTCATTCGCCTTTTCAAATAAGTTTTTAGCAAGAGAATTACTTTCATATAATTCTTTACCCATGCCAACAAATTGGGCTCCTTGCCCCGGAAATACATATGCTTTCATATTTATTATTTTATAATTAATTGCATAAAGGCATTCGGATTTTTAAGTTTTTCGAAGCCTACTTTTTTATATAAGTTGTGAGCGTCTTTAGTTGCTAACATCCATTTAGCAACATATTTTAATTCGGGGTCGTTAAGTATAGATTTTATTAAAAAAATAGCTAATCCTTTACCTCTATGTTCTTCTAAAATAAAAACATCAGAAAGATATGCAAAGCGTGATTGATCACTTAATGCTTTTGCAAAACCTATTTGCTGATTTTCGTAGTAAAGTCCGTATGACCTCGAATTCTTTATTGATTTTTTTATTACAGCTAAACTTAAATCTTTTGCCCAATATTGTTTCTTAATTTCTGAACAAATTAAGTCCCAATGTAGCTTACGTTTGTCGCTGCTAACAGAATATTTACGACGTTTTACTTCGTACGTCATATCGAATTTTATAAACTTTTAGAAGGGTCAATTTCATTTGCCCATGCAATGATTCCACCTTTCATATTATATAAATTTGTGAACCCGTAGTTTTGCTCTAGTTGCATTATTGCTGCTGCACTTCTAGCTCCGCTTCTACAATGAATCACTACTTTTTTGTCTTTTGAAATTTTGTCAGATTCTAATAAAACATTAGCTAGAGGAATTAATTCGCCACCTAGATTAGCTGTATCATATTCAAATTCTTCTCTAACATCAATCAATTGAAAATCTTGATTTTCATCGAACATCTGCTTTACTTCTTGAACTGTAACTTCTTTTACCATAACAATGAATTTTCAACAAAGATAATTTTAATTCTAAAATACTATATATTTAAAAAAAATACCCTTATGGCTGAACAAGAATTCAAGAAAGAACTTAAGTTATTCGATTCAATAATGATAGTTGCTGGTACCATGATTGGTTCCGGCATTTTTTTAGTGAGTGCAGACATTGCACGCCAAGTAGGTTCTTCAGGTTGGCTCTTGGTTATTTGGTTATTGACAGGTTTTATTACCATCGCAGGTGCTTTAAGTTATGGAGAGCTTGCAGGTATGATGCCAAAGGCAGGTGGTCAATATGTTTACTTACGTGAAGCTTGGGGTAAGCCCATTGCATTTTTATATGCCTGGACATTATTCTTAGTCATTCAAACAGGAACTATCGCAGCAGTGGGTGTTGCTTTTGCAAAGTATACCGGGGTGTTATTACCTGAGTTAATTTCAGAAGATATAGTGTTGATGCAAGTCGCCGGACTTAAAATAAATTCAGTGCAGATATTAGCGATACTGAGTATAATACTCTTGACCTATATAAACTCAAAGGGAGTCAAGAATGGCAAGTTGATTCAGAATATCTTCGGAAGTACAAAAATTGTGGCATTGTTCGGGTTAATAATTGTAGGCTTATTATTTGGAGTAAATGCCGATGTAGTACAACAAAACTTTTCAGATTTATGGTCTGCAAATGTAATAAAGAAAGATGCTGCGGGCACTTATCAAATTTATGACATCGTTGCTTGGGGAATAGTACCGGCATTAGGTATTGCCATGGTAGGCTCATTGTTTTCAAGTGATGCATGGAATAACATCGGATTTTCAGGCGATGAAATTCAAAATCCGAAACGTAATTTAGTATTAAGCATGGTGATAGGTACATCATTGGTTACTATCATTTATATTTTGATGAATGTAGTTTATCTATTGGTGTTACCATTGAAGGGTGACCCAGCAGGTACAGATGTAATGGCTAGAGGTATTCAATTTGCAACCAACGATCGTGTTGCTACAGCAGTAGCAGAAGCAGTAGGTGGCTCAAGCGCTACCATCCTGATGTCTATACTTATTATGATTGCTACCTTCGGATGTAATAACGGGTGTATATTATCAGGAGCTAGAGTTTATTATGCTACGGCAAAAGACGGATTGTTTTTTAATGGAATGTCGAAGTTGAATAAATTTAGTGTACCCGGTAATGCATTGATTTATCAGTGTGTTTGGGCTTGTATTTTATGTATTTCAGGTTCATATGGAGATCTATTAGATTATGTAGTATTTGCTGTGTTGTTGTTTTATATATTAACAATCTTAGGTATTTTCAAGTTGAGAAAATCACAACCAAATGCAGAGAGACCTTACAAAGCATTTGGCTATCCCTTCATTCCGATTTTATACATTTTACTTGCATCAGCGGTATGTATTATTTTATTAGTTTATAAACCAAATTACTCTTGGCCAGGCTTAATAATTGTGGCAATGGGAGTACCAGTTTATGCAATCTTTAAAAATAAAATCAAGGAGATAGAGTAAATGAAAAAAATATTTTTGATAATGTTGTGTGTAGTACTTATTACTGCATGCAAACAATCAGAAAAATCAGATAAGGTAAAATTAGAAGAACCCAGCAGAGCTTATGATACAATAGCTTTTAAACGTAAAGCAGAAAAAATTGATGCATTCTTTAATGAACTAGAAAGTAGAAATAATTTTCATGGAAGTGTATTAATAAGTTTTGATGAACACGTACTTTATCAAAAGTCTTTTGGTTACCAAGATCCGAAGAAAAAGAAGAAACATTTAAAAAATAATTCTATCTATCAATTAGCATCAGTAAGTAAGCAATTTACTGCCGCTGCAATTATGAAATTAGTGCAAGATGGTAAAATAAATTTGAGCGATAGTGTTCAAAAATTTTATCCGACTTTCCCTTATAAAAATATTACAATTGAATTGTTGTTGACTCATAGAGGCGGATTAGGGAATTATACTTATTTCACAGAAAAGTTTACTGATCGAAAAACACCATTAACCAACCAAGGGGTAGTTGAATTAATGATCAAACATAAACCAGAAATTTACTTTTTCCCTGATAGAAGAATGGATTATAGTAATACCGGATATGTTTTGTTGGCAGCAATTGTTGAGAAGGTGACTGGAATGAGCTTCAAGGAATACATGGAGAAAAAAATATTCAGACCATTGGGAATGAAACATACTTATGTATTAGATGTAAATCATTTAGGTGATTTTAAATATGTAGATGCATATGATAAATGGGGAGCGAAAGTACGACACGATTATTTAGATGGAGCTACAGGTGATAAAGGAATTTATTCTACGACAGGTGATATGCATATTTGGGATCGAGTATTGTATTCTGATAAATTTTTATCAGATAGCATTGTGAAATTAATGTATATACCAGGTAGCAAAACTTTAAAAGGTCCGTTTAATTATGCCTTCGGATGGAGGACGTTTGAATTAGAGGATGGTACTATTATACCTTATCATGGAGGTTGGTGGAACGGATTTAAATCATTCTTTATGCGTGATTTAGAGAACCGACATTCAATAATAATTTTATGTAATAATGAGAGATCAAATTTTAGAAATCTTGATCCTTTAGTAGATATAATTTACGATCGTAAACCAGATGCGGGAAGGAAGTTTTCGGCGTATTTGCATCACTCACCAGGAAGGAAATAAAAATGTAAGATGTAGAATTTAAGATGTAGAATGTAGGGTTAATTTTACATTCTACATCTTACATCTTACATTATTTAATGATAGCTTTGTCTCTCGCAACAACTCTACCATCGGCAACTAAGTTGCATACATAGATGCCAGCTGTAAATTCAGAAACATCCATCTTAATTAAACCATCTTTAGTGTTTAGTTTTTCAGTGTAAACTAAGCGACCGTTGATGTCTAATAATTGAATTTCCATTTGGTTGAAATTCTTTTCAGTGTTATAGGCTAAGTTCAATTCAGTTTCAGCCGGGTTAGGGAATACTTTCACAAATTTTAAGTGAGAGTTATTGACGATACCAGTCGCTGTCATGTCGTAAGTAATGGTTACGCAAGCCGAATCAGTTTCTTGTGTATTCTTAACGCAATATGTAACGATGCTAGCACCTACAGTACCAAGAGGATCAAGGTAAGTGATAATAGAAGTATCAGATGCACCTGCAGCTAAAGCTAATACATCAGGTGATTTGTTAACACTAGGTGGATAGCAAGTTACACCGAAGCAGAAATAACTTAAGTGACCTGGTGTAAGAGATTGAATTTTTCTCTGAGTGAAAACATTAGTACTTGAAGAGCCATTGTTTTTAACATGTACATTGACATGTGATAATTTTTCAGAAGAACCATTGTAAGTATAGGTACTTGAATGGTTGGTAATTTGCAAGTTTTGTGCGCTAGTCAACGATGTTATAAAGCCTAGAACTAAAATAAGTAAAGATTTTTTCATATAAATTGTATTGTAATTATGTAAAATAACGAAAATCATACCAAAAATTAAGCTGGTATGAGAGAAAAATTTTTAATTTGCATAATTTTTGTTAAAATTGAATAATTATACACAGAACAAACTTACAAAATAAAATGAAAAAACTTTTTACATTATTGTTTATTGTGATTTGCGTAAACATTGCTAATGCACAATATTATTATTTACCGTATTTAAGCGCAGGCGAGAATCCAAAAGGTCTAAATACAGACATAGAGCAACCTGGTTTAGCTGATTGGACAATTATTGCTTCAACTAGTGCGACTCCAGTATGGTCTACAGAAGTAGCATTACCAGCAGATTTAACATTCTTGTTCAATGGTACATCAGTATCATCATACAAAGTATCAACTTCTGGTGTTTTAACATTTACAACATCAGCAATTACTGCACCAACAGCTACAAACACAGCATTACCAAGTGCATCAATTCCTGATAATTCTATCATGGTTTGGGGTTTAGCTGCAGCAGGTGCGAATGATGTTATTAGACACAAGACATTTGGAACAGCTCCAAATCGTCAGCACTGGATTCAATTTTGTTCATTTTCAGCACCAGGTTCAGCAGGTACAAACTGGACATATTGGGCTATAGTTTTAGAAGAAGGAACAAATGATATCTATATTGTTGACCAAAGAACTTACTTAACACCTTTGTCATTAACGTTAGGTATTCAAGTTGATGGTTCGAATGCATTCCAAGTTTCAGGTGCACCAAATACTAACTCTGTAGTAACAAATGGTGGTAATGCTGATACTCATGAAGACAATGCATACTACAGATTTGTTTATGGTACTCAAGCTGCAAATGATGCAGAGATGACTAAATTAACTTTTCCTACAAATGGTGGTGCTGGACAAGCAATCACAATTTCAGGTCAATTAATTAACATTGGTTCTGCTCCAATTTCAAGTTTAACATTAAAGTATTTAGCAAATGGTCAAGTACAAACTGATACAAAAGTTGGTTTGAACATTGCATCAGGTGCTACTTATGATTTCTCACATGCTACACCATTTACAATTCCTTCTGCAGGTGGATGGCCAGTAAAAGTTTGGGTTGATTTAACAGGTGATGTTAACAAAGCAAACGATACATTATCTGCTGCGATTGCAGCTTTGGCATTTAGTCCGACGAAGAGAGTTGTATTCGAAGAAGCAACAGGTACATGGTGTGGATGGTGCCCAAGAGGTACAGTGTTTATGGATTCATTACATAAGACATACCCTACAACAGCAATGTTAATTGCAGTTCACAATAGTGACCCTATGGTAGTTTCAGAATATGATGCTGGTATCGCTGGTTTCATTGGTGGTTACCCAAGTGGTTTAGTTGATAGAAAGAACGGCGAATTCGATCCTTCAGATTTCTTCACAGAATACGATGCTAGAATTAGCGGGTTCACTCCATGTGATGTAGGAGTACAAGCAACTTATAATGGTACAACTAGAATGATGGATATTACATTATCAGCAACATTTGCTACAGATTTATCAGGTGACTTAAGATTCAACTGTGTAATTGTAGAAGATGATGTAAGAGGTACAGCTTCAGGATATGCACAAGTTAACTACTATTCAGGTGGTGCTAATGGTGCTATGGGTAATTACCATAACTTGCCTTCGCCAGTTCCTGCAGCACAAATGGTTTATGACCACGTAGCAAGAGCAATCTTAGGTGGTTGGGCTGGTACAGAATCAAGTATTCCTGCTACTGTAACAACAAACTCAGTACATACTTATAACTATCAATATGCAGTACCTGCAAACGTTGATGCTGGTTACTTACACGTTATTGGTTGGGTAAGTGATGCTAACACAGGTGAAATTTACAATGCAAACGAAGTGAATTTCGCAACAGGTGTTGCTACACAAAAAGCTGAAACATTTGAAGTATCAACTTTCCCTAACCCATCAAACGGTAAGGTGAACTTTGAAGTTAAAATGCCAGCTTTATCAAACGATATTACATTAGAAGTTTATGACTTAACAGGTCGTTTAGTTTATACAACTACTGAAGGTTCTACTTTAGGTGGTTCTAAATTCTTCACTTGGAATGCAGATGCTTCTATTGCAAATGGTGTTTACCAAGCAATCATTAAAGTAGGAACTGAATCAGTTGCTGCTAAAGTTGTATTAACAAGATAATTTTTATCAATACAATATTTTTTAAAAAACAGCCAATGTTAAATTGGCTGTTTTTTTAATTTTGAATACTAACAAACACAATGAAAAGAATCTTATTAATGTTAGCTGTAATTTTCATTTACAGTTACTCAATTGCACAAAACAAAATACCATCTGTTGAAGTAAAAAATATTGGTGGAGAAAACATCAATACTTCTACTATTTCAAATGATGGCAAACCAATCATAATTAGTTTTTGGGCTACATGGTGCAAGCCTTGCGTTCAAGAATTAACTGCTATCTCTGAGCAATATGAAGAGTGGCAAAAAGAAACAGGCGTAAAAGTTATTGCAGTATCAACTGATGACTCAAGAAATATGGCAAGAGTTCAACCTTTTGTAAATTCTAGAAGTTGGGAATATGAAATATATTTAGACCCAAATGGTGATTTTAAAAGAGCTTTAAACGTTAACAATATACCTCATACTTTTTTAGTAAATGGTAAAGGTGAAATAGTTTGGCAACACAATTCTTATACCCCAGGTGATGAAGAAGAATTGTTTGAATTAGTGAAAAAACTTGCCAAAGGAGAGTCAATAAAATAAAATGAAAAAGCTTTTATTATTCTTATTGGTTCTGTTCTCTATAAGCATTGCAAATGCCCAAGAACAAGAGAACAAATATCAAGTTGGTGAAATTCACGGTAACTTTCAATTTGATGCTCAAAACTATTTTGAAGATACAATTATTGGTGCGCAGAACGTACCAGAGAATGTACGTATGAATAGTTTTGCAAACATCAATTATACTCGTGGAAATTTTAAAGCCGGCATTCGTTATGAATCTTATCAAAAGCCTTTACTAGGTTTCGACCCTCGATTTAATGGTAGTGGCATTACATATAGATATGCATCTTATGAACAAGACGGATTAGAGTTTACGGTAGGTAATTTCTATGAGCAGTTTGGTACAGGATTAATATTTAGATCGTATGAAGAACGCGGTTTAGGTGTTGATAATGCAATGGATGGTATACGCTTAAGATATAAACCTGCTAAAGGTGTTTATATAAAAGCAGTAATCGGACAACAAAGATTTTTCTTTGAAAAAGGTGAAGGTATTGTAAGAGGATTAGATGCTGAAATAAATTTGAATGAGACTTTCTCTAATATTTTTAATGGTAAAACATCGTATATACTTGGCGGATCGGTAGTAAGTAAATATCAAGCCGATCAAAACCCCCTAAAAATATTACCAGAAAACGTTGCGGCATTCGCAGGGCGATTAAACGTAATTACTCCGAAAATTAATTTTTATACAGAATACGCTTATAAGATTAACGACCCATCTTTTACTAACCGTTATATTTATAAACCAGGTTCTGCATTGTTTGCATCTGCAACGTATTCTGATGGTCCATTAAGTATTATGACATCTGCGAAGTATGTAGATAATATGGATTTCAAATCTAATCGTGATGCGGATGGTAACGTTTTATTGATTAACTATCTACCTGCAATTACGAAGCAATACACTTATGCTTTCGCAGCATTTTATCCTTATGCTACACAACCTAATGGTGAATTCGGATATCAAGCCGAGATATCATATAATTTCAAAAAGGGCTCAACCTTTGGTGGCAAATATGGTACACTTTTAAGTGTGCAATATTCTCATGTGAGTAGTTTAGATACAACAAGAATAACAGGCGGATTAGGTTATGAGTTAAATGGAATTTCTAAAGGAAAGGTATTGATGTATGAAGACATTGAAGTAATAATTACAAAGAAATTCAGTAACAAATGGAAAGGATCTGGTACATATATGTATCAAGTATTTAATAAAGATGTTGTTCAAGGATTATCAGGTTATGGAACCTTATACACTCATATCTGGATCTTAGAAGGTCAATATAAAATCAATAAGAAGAATACGATTAGAGCTGAAGCACAACAAATGTATACTAAGCAAGATGAAGGACAATGGGCAATGGCTTTATTAGAGTATACCATTTCACCTCATTGGTTCTTTGCTGTGTTCGATCAATTTAACTATAATAATCCGAAGAACTCTAAAAGAGAAGTTCATTATATCACTGGTACTTTTGGTTATATACGTAACTCAACCAGAATTGCGTTATCTTATGGTAAGCAGCGTGAAGGTTATTTATGTGTAGGTGGTGTATGCCGATTAATACCAGCTGCCAATGGTGTGGGTGTTTCTGTTACAACTAGTTTTTAATAAAATGAAAAAATATATTTTAATCATATTCTCGTTTATCGTAGCATTAAGTAGCTGCGATATAATCGAAGGGCCGTATGATGAGCA
>CALRXS010000005.1:0-150494 GCA_943372195.1 Sphingobacterium thalpophilum | reverse complement strand
TTGCAAGTGTTAGCATTGACAAAACTACTTTCAACTGTAGTAATGTTGGAGCGAATACAGTAACATTAACAGTAACTGATGTAAACGGAAATTCTTCAAGCACTACTGCTACTGTTACGGTTAACGATGTAACTGCTCCGAACGCAATTACAAAGAATGTAACTGTTAATTTAGCTAACGGTACTGCTTCAGTAAGTGCTGCCCAAATAAATAATGGATCGAATGATGCTTGTGGAATTGCAAGTATGACTTTAGATAAATATGACTTTGATTGCAGTAATATTGGAGCTAATTCTGTTGTATTAACTGTTACAGATGTTAATGGAAATATTTCAACAGCAAATGCAACTGTTAACGTACAAGGATTTATAAGTACTTGTAGTATTACAGCAATACCAAATAATTCAGGAACTGTAATTGGCGGAACATTCACAGGTGCTGCTACAAATCAAATGTATATTGGATATGGTGCGCAAAGTATGAAGATAGCTTGTACAGCTGTAACTGGCGGACCATTTACTTACAAATGGTATGGTACGGGATTAAGCAATACAAACATTGCTAATCCGATTTTCACTCCTACTGCAGGTGGTAATTATACTTTGATGTGTGAAGTAACAAACAGTAGTGGTTGTGTGACATATTGCGAAATAGAAATTTGTGTATTCGATGTTAGAGCTGCTGGTAGTACAGCTAAGAACCCTAAAGTTTACTTATGCCATGTGCCACCAGGTAACAGCAATAACCCACAAACATTAAACATTAGTATTAACGCAGTGCCTGCGCATTTAGGTAACCATGCTGGTGATCGTTTAGGTTCTTGCAACATGGTATGTGGTTCTGACCTTAACGCAAGTGCAGAAGGTGATATTTATACATTCGAAAATGCTACTGAGGAAATTGATTTAGTAGTTTATCCGAACCCTAGTGCAAGCAAATTTACTTTCATATTAGAAAGTGCTTCTACAGAGGAAGTAATGATTAACATCTTCGATATCGCTGGACGTAAAGTATTAGAAATAAACAACAAAATGGCAAATGAGAAAATTGAATTAGGTGAAGATCTAATTGCAGGTTCTTACTTAGCTGAAGTTGTACAAGGTTCTAATAGAAAGACGATCAAAATAATAAAAATCAATTAAACCAAACTAAACCTAATATAATAGGAGCAAAAAGCCCTTCGGAAACGAGGGGCTTTGTTTTTTTATTATACCCAATAATTTTCACCATAACTGCAGAAAATCTCCTCGCCTACTTTAATAGATCTTGAAGCTACAATACATGGTCTATCTTTTTCGTCAAGACTAATAAATGAATTGTTTTTATATAATGATTTTATTTTGCCATTAGCATCGTTTGCATATTTAGCAAAACATTCTGTTGATATTGAATCCATTATTTTACCATTCATCAAGACCACGAAATAATGATGTTTATTTTTTTGTGTACGTATTTTTTGTTCAATAGAATTAATTATCTCACCATTAAAAACAGCAATAATTTCATTTTTATATATTTTGATTGCTGTATACAAACCCATCCCCGCATTTTCAATTTGAGAAATATTGGTGTATAGATAATCTTCTTCAGGAGAATCAATAGTTAATACAGGCAAATTGTTATACATATAGAATTAAAAGCTCAAAGAAACAAAATACTCCTCGAATAATACTATTTACAATATATTTTAAACATCTCACTGAGTCATGGATATTCTATAATCAATGTTTATGGTGATGAATAGAAATTTAGTTGATCATAATTGATACCATTGAAGCTACCTATCAAAATAAAAAAACATATCTTAAAATAAGTCAAAATACTAAAATATTTAGGTATTATTTTTCCAAATTTTTTGAATGTTTAATTTATAAGTTCGGCCTATCGGGAGCGATTTATTTAATACTTCTAGGGTAGACATAGAAATAGAATTGATAAATTTTATTGATACAATATAAGATCGATGTATACGCACGAACAAATCTTTACTTAATAACAACTCTATTTCTGATAATGTCATTTTACATTTTTGCTCCGATTCTTTAGTGAAAATATGTACATACTCTCTCCTACTTTCTATATAAATTATATCATCTAAAATTACTTTATGTTGCTTTCTGTTGATATTTAAATAAATCACTTCTTTATCAGTAAAGCTAATTTGAGCAGTCGAATTTAAATGCATAAGCTCAGTGTACTTCTGAATAGCTTTTTTGAATCTTGAAAAAGAAATTGGTTTTAATAGATAATCAATCACCTTAAACTTATAGCTATCTAATGCATACTCATTATATGCTGAAGTAATAATAACTGGAGGTTGATCTTTTAATAATTCAAGAAACTCCAGTCCTTTGAGCCTAGGCAAATTTATATCGAGAAAAATTAAATCAACTTTATTTCTTTCTAAATAAGACATAGCACTAATTGCATTCGTGAATACATCTTGAAGATTGAGCTCCTTTGTTTCTGAGATATAGTCTTTCAATATTTCAACCGCTATAGGCTCGTCTTCAACTATTATGCAATTATAAATTTTCATAAGAATTTAAATTAATTGCTAAATAAGTATAATATAAATCATCTTTTGCGAAATGCTTAAATTCATATTCTTTGTAGCTTAGTTCTAAAATTCTATTTAAATTTTTATATCCTATACCCGAATATTCTGAATTCAATACAACTTCAAATGTATTTTCAACATTTAAGATTAAATAGTTTTCAGAATTAACATTTAAATTGATTTTAACTTTAGCAAGATCTAGGCTTTCAGATACCCCGTATTTAAAGGCGTTTTCAATTATAGGTAATAATAACATAGGTACTATTTCGGCTGAATTAGAATTTATTTCTGTTTGAAAACTCAAACTCAACTTATTTTTATACCTCAGCTCCTCAAGATAAATGTAATTTTGTATTAAATCGAGTTCTTCCTTCAATGTACAACGTTTCTTTTGCGAGCCATATAAAATATACCTTAAAATTTCAGATAATTTTAAAATTGCATTTGCAGAGATGGCATCTGTTTTTCTAGATAATCCATATATATTATTTAAAGAATTAAAAAGAAAATGCGGATTAGTTTGAGTTTTAAGAAAACTCAATTCGGTTTCTAATTTATTTCTGATTAAATTTTTTTCTCTTTTTAAATGCTCAATCTGTAATCTAAACAATCGAATCGTATTATAAATAGCTACTGGTGTGAGAATATCAAACATAGCAGTTAATATTCTAAGAATATTGTAATAATTAGTATCAGCCTCAGAATATAAGTATGGTAATATTATGAACAAACTTAAAACTCGATAAAACACAATACTGAACAATAGAAGCAAAATAATTTTTATCCAGTTAAGTTTAAAATTTAATAGCGCTTCTAAATTCTGAGTTAATTGAATAACGGAATAATTAAATAACAACTTCGGAATTAGTAAAATAATCTCTACCGATAAAGCTAATAGAAATATTTGAAAGCTAGGCCAATGCTCATAAGATTTACCAATCCATATATATTCAATAAAGGATTGAAATAATAGATACGTAATCCAAAAGAAGATTTGCAATCTCATATTATAACAATTTAATAAGATATTCTCAATAAAATGCGATTATAACAGATTTAATACAAGCAATGAAAAATATCTACAAACTACAGTTAAGTGTCTACAAATAACACTTATAGTTAAACTTAAGCTACATATTATTAGATATGATGTATCTATAGATAAATTATAAAATCTAGTTCTGTTAGAACTAAACTTGTTAAAAATTTAAGCAATGAAAAGAATATTATTTATTATGACAATTATAATTTCTAGCAAATTGTCAGCACAACAATTTCAAAAAATCAATTCAGGTATTGTTTCTAATGAAGGTGGCGATTCACGATCAGTTAATTGGGCCGATGTGAATAATGACGGACTCATAGATTTATTTATTTCGAATGGATTAAGTGTTGGAGAGAGAAATTTTCTTTATATCAATAAAGGTAACTTTGTCTTCGAGAAATTAGATACCAATTCTGTTTTATTGAGAGATAAAAGTCAATACGATGGAGCAAGTTGGGCCGATATTGATAATGATGGCGATCTTGATTTAATGGTAGTGACTTGGTATGGGAAGAAAAATGCATTATACATCAACGAAGGAAATTTACAATTCAAAAAAATTAGAACTGGTGCCATTGCAACTGATATTACTTACTCAGAATGTATAGCATGGGGAGATTACGATAAAGATGGGAAACTAGATGCATACCTGAGTAATTCATTTGGTAACTACAAGAATAATTTATACAGAGGTAATGGTGATTCAACTTTTACGAAAATCATTACAGGTCCAGCAATAAGTGATGCTAATAGTTCTAGAAGTATTCACTGGGTTGACATAGATGCAGATCATGACTTAGACCTATTTGTTTGCAATGAAAATAACGAAAATGAAAATCTATATATCAATAATAATGATGGCACCTTCAGTAGAAATCTGAGTACTGCATTAGTAAAACAAGGCAGAAATACAATCACTGCAAGTTGGGCTGACTACGATAACGATGGAGATTTAGATGTATTCTTAGGTAATGATGGCTCAGCGAATCAACTATTTAAAAACGATGGAAATTTAAATTTCATTGAACAAAATTTCCCAACTGATAGTTTTGAATATACTTTTGGGAGCTCTTGGGCCGATGTTGATAACGATGCTGATTTAGATTTATTTATCACTCAATCTTTCAGTCCTACGAAAGCCGTCAATAAATTATATCTCAACAACAATGGTACCTTTTCATTAGATACATTAAATACATTCAAGACAGATTCTACTTGGTCATATGGTTGTGCATTTGGCGATGTAGATAAAGATGGATTCTTAGATTTAGCTGTAGCGAATTGTTATAATAAGAATCAAAATAACTCACTTTATAAAAACTTAGGAAATTCGAATAATTGGTTAGTAATAGTTTGTAAGGATGTTTCAGGTAATAACAGGTCAGCTATTGGAAGCATAGCAAGAATAAAGACAAGTATCAACGGGCAATCTATATGGCAAATGCGTGAAATCACATCAGTATCGGGGCATAATGGACAGAACATGATGGATATGCATTTCGGCACGGCTACTGCTACTATTATTGATAGCTTAATAATTGAATGGCCAACTGGTATTATAGAAGTATATAGCAATATAAGTGCAAATCAGTATCTAATTGTTACCAAAGGACTAGGATTAAGCAATTCAAGAGGAGAAACAAAAACTCCTTTGAAAATATTCCCTAATCCTGCTGAAAATAAAATTCATATTCAAGAAACAGAAAAATTAGATGACCATAAATATGAGATCTATGATATGCAAGGTAAAAGGATATTAGCAGCTGAAATTATGAATGCTAGTATTAATATTGAATCATTACATAAAGGCATGTATATTTTAAAAATTAATAACCAAATCATTCATTTTATAAAAAAATAATTTATGAAAAAAATATTACTGATAATTTTGATCTGTATACAAATAAATACTCGAGCTAAGGCTCAAGATCAAATATTAATTCCATTAGCTGATACAATATGGGTTGATGGTCAAATGAGCGTAGATGAATGGAGCGGTTCAGACTCTGTGGAGATAAACTTTTTAAGTACTAAAAAAGTAAAAATATATTTCAAGCATGATGGTGAAAATTTATTATTGTGTTATAAGGGCAATTTAGAATCGGCAAATGTTCGTTTTCCGGAAGTGTTACTGGATATTAATTTTGATCGATCATTAGATTTTTTATCAGACGATTGGTGGTTTCATGTATCAACAACTGATTGTGAATACAAAGGTGCTTATGGTAACTATGCTAGCTGTGCTGCATCAAAAGTAACATGGCAGGCCAATAATATATTACAAGGTTTACCATTAACTGATTTAGTAGAAATAAAAATTCCGTTTAGAACAGTCGGTATAGATTTAAGTAGAAATGATACAATCGGAATAAGTTTCTTAGTTAGTAATACTTTCAATGCTTTTAACCATTGGCCGATATCAGCAAGTCGGTTTATACCTGGCTCTTGGGGGATTGGTATTTTAGAAAAATTTTCAACTGACATTAATACATTAAGGTCCGATGAATTAATAGTATATCCTAATCCTGTGAATGATTTATTAAATATTAAAACGAATCAGATAAATTTACTTGAATATTTTATTTATAATTCAATAGGTGAATTAGTCGTAACTGGAAAAATTAAAGAAAAAAAAATAAACATTGATGAATTAAAAAGTGGAGTGTATTTGCTAAGACTGATGAATATAAATAATGAGTTTTTAAGTAAAAAAATAATTAAAAATTAATTAATACTGCATAAAAGATAATTTAATACAACACTAATGAGAAATATATATTTAGGTATTATAGCTATATCACTCTTTACATCATGTTATGCTCAACATGAACCAATCATTAAGGGGAATAAACTTAATAAAAAATCTCATTCAATATCTGACCCCGAACTTTTTATTGGAAAGCATAAGGCAAAAGTCATGATAATAGGAGTATTTCATTTTGACAATCCAGGGTTGGATAGTTATAAGCCTAAATATGTATTCGATATACTTGAAAAAAAAAGACAAGAAGAATTGGAAATACTTCTTAAACAAATTACATTATATAAACCTACAAAGATACTGGTAGAATGGGATAGAATTAAAAGTGATAGCATTACAAATGATCGTTATCAAAAATATCTAAATGGATCATTTAGCATTGACGATAAAAAAAATGAAGTATATCAAATTGGATTCAAACTAGCGAAAATGATGGGGCATAAAAACATATATTGTTCAGATGCTTCTGCAAAATGGTTTGGAGTAGAGCTTAATTGGGATAAATATGATGGAGATGCATATTTAAAATCAAAGGGGCAATTTGAAAAAAGTACACGTTATGATTATCAATCTTTTTACGAATGGACTGACTCATTAAAAACAGTACAAACACTCACTGAACATCTAACAATACTTAATAACCCCAAAAACAGAAGAAAAGACCATCAAGCATATTTAACTAATATTCTATTAGAAGGTGCCGGAGATAACTATTTAGGCGCTGATGTTGTTGCAAATTGGTATAGAAGAAATTTGAGAGTTTTTGCCAACGTATATGATATAGCGGACTTCAACAAAGAAGAAAGATTATTACTAATTTATGGTTCAGGTCACGTTTGGCAACTAAGACAATTTTTTATGGACTCTCCAGATTTTGAATATGTTGAATTAAATAAATACTTAATGAAATAATTTATTCTAATTAATTTAAATTATTATTTTCAAATTAATCACTCAACAAGTAACAAATCTATTTGCTATCAGCACAACCCTGCATTATATAAATTAGCCTAAAAGTAAAAAAGCCTCACATTTCTGTGAAGCTTTTTGTAGCCCGTAGGGGAATCGAACCCCTGTTTGAAGAATGAAAATCTCCTGTCCTAACCCCTAGACGAACGGGCCATTTCCGTTTTGCCAAAATTTGGCGTCGTTTGGGATTGCAAAAGTAGTATTAAAACCTTTTTCTGCAAATTTTTTTTGAAAAAAAATACCTTAAAAGCCTGTTCTTCTAGCATTCATTATCATATTCAAGCACTTATAATTAGTGTTTTACCACAAATCTGCTTCGTAATTGCCCTTTTGACGATATTAGTTCTACGAAATAATGACCATTAGCGTAGACATCCGTCAGTAAAATATGTGAATTCTTATTGCTAATCTCACTTGAATAAACCAATTCGGCTTTTGAATCATAGACTTTTATAGTATTTGCCTCAAAATTACTAGGCCATTCAACAAAACATTGATTTGAAGCAGGATTAGGTTGAATACGTATTTCATTAAACTGCTCAATCTGATTGAACCCTACTGCATTTAAAATCTCAATTTCTTCACTCGCAACTCCGGCATGAGACAAACCTGATAAACTAAGAACACTTGCTATTGTCGCTTTTAGTACGTTTGACATGAATTGAAAGTTCAAGGAGTCTGAAACATCTTTTGCTGTATGATAATTTTTATTTCTAAAATTTGCGCCATCAGTTAACATAATCGCACTATATCCGGCATCCCAAAAGGGTGCATGATCGCTCCTTCTTAGATCTGGTGCTAACATTCCATTATCTGGTACTTTGACAGAGACAACTTTTAAATTGGGCACATAAGCTGCAGCTGCACTCTTGAATTCATTTACGAAAATGGAGGAAGTAATATTACCCACATTGGTAATGAAATTTCCTTTGAAGGTATCTTGTGCTACTTGATTATATGCTTCAGGAAATATTAAATTGAAACCCGTTGGTAAGGTTTGAGAATTATTTCTGGTTGAATAATATCCGATCATCTCAAAATTATACACGCCCTTTAATTGTTGGTCTTTTGGCATGAAATTTTTGACATACTCTTTACTACCTAACAAGCCAAGTTCTTCTAAATCAAAACCAACAAATTTTATACTCTTATTTAATTCTACACCGTTCAAGACCCTCGCTGCTTCAAGCATTGCAACGACTGCCGATAAATTATCATCGGCCCCTGGTCCGTTCGATACACAATCAAAATGTGCATCAATAATAAAATATTTATCCTCTTGTCCCCTACCTGTTTTCGAACCTTCTATATTTTTAGCCGCATATGCACCATACTGAAAAACTTGTTCTCTCATCTCAGATCCATAGTTTATCAATCGTGTTGAAATAGTATCTTTTATTTTTGCTAATCGCTGAGGTGCCGCAGAAAAGTGTCGAGTGCCCTCTAGACTATCCATATCGCGCTTCATTCTATTCGTATCGACCAATGCTAATATATCTTGAATTGATTTAGTTTTATGATCATCAGCATAAACTCTTACATCAATCACTTTATTAAATGCTACCGTATCGTATCTCCAGTAAATAGTTTTTTTGTTGCCAGATTTAATACCCTTACCTATATCACCACTTGTTTTATCAGCATTTATAAATGATTTCAATTTTACATTCTTAATCGTCATAAAAACTTCTAGCGTATCATCCTCTACATCGAAAACATCATATGTAACAATTAACATACTATCATTATATGTTAAATTCAAATTACTCAATACAGGCTTATTGTTTTGAGCATATGTATTTTGTGTAAGGATGATGCAAAACAAAAACAGTAATTTCTTCATTATTATATCGTTAAGAAATACAATTTAATGAAATATAAGCGTTTATAAAAACTATATTTGCTCTATGAAAACAACACCTAGCATTGCGATAAACGGATTTGGGAGAATTGGTAGAGTGAGCTTGAGAATTATGTTGAAACGTGGCTTAAACATTGTTGCCATCAACGACTTGACCGATACTGCTACCCTTGCGCATTTGTTAAAGTACGATTCTATTCACAGAGCTTTTGATGGAAGTATTGAACATACCCCGAATAGCTTAATTGTGAATGGTAAAGAAATTTTGTGTTTTCAAGAAAAAGACCCGACGAACTTACCTTGGGAAAAATTAGGCATCGATGTGGTGATTGAATCAACTGGTAAATTCACTAGTACTGAAAAAGCAAATGCACATATTTTAGCAGGTGCCAAAAAAGTTATCATCTCTGCACCTGCTTCTGATAAAGATACCCCAACAATTGTTTTGGGTGTTAACGATTATGTTTTAGAAAAATCATCGAACATTATTTCGAACGCTTCTTGCACGACCAACAATGTTGCACCTATGGTGAAAGTCTTAGATGAACTAGGTGGCATAGAAGACGGATATATTACAACTGTTCATTCATACACAGGTGATCAAAATCTACACGATGCACCACATCGAGACCTCAGAAGAGCTCGTGCTGCTGCGGTTTCTATGATACCTACTAGCACCGGTGCAGCGAAAGCTATCACTAGTATTTTCCCTCATTTAGAAGGCAAACTAGGTGGAGCTGGAATTCGCGTGCCCGTACCCAATGGTTCACTTACCGATTTTACTTGTTTATTAAAGAAGGATGTGAGCGTTCAAGAAATTAATGCTGCGTTCAAATATGCTTCTGAAAATTCTTTGAAAGGTATTTTACAATATACCGAAGACCCTATTGTTTCTATCGACATTCAAGAAAACTCACACTCATGTATTTTCGATGCACAACTGACTTCTATAGTAGGTCGATTGGTTAAGGTAGTCGGATGGTACGATAATGAGTGGGGGTACTCGAGTAGGTTGGCGGAGTTAGTGGAGAGGGTTTGAGAGGCAAGGATTTCCACGCAGAGAGCGCAGAAAAATCTGTTTTCTTAGTACTTAATACTTTGTACAAAATACATAATACATCGTACTTAATACATTTTTTTGCGGTCTCTGCATCACCTCTTGCGTTCTCTGCGTGGAATCTTTACATTTGCCCTAAATTATAAAACCATGATGACCATCGATTCTATTAATTTCTCAGGCAAGCGTGCCTTAATTCGTGTAGACTTTAATGTGCCTTTGAATAGCGCTTTTGAGATTACTGACGACACTAGAATGCAAGCTGCTATACCAACTATTAAAAAGATTTTAAATGACGGTGGATCGATTGTATTGATGTCACACTTAGGTAGACCAAAAGAAGGTCCGGCTGAAAAATATTCATTAAAGCATTTAGTGAATCACTTAGCTGATTTAACATCGGCAAAAGTTTTATTTGCTAACGACTGTATCTCTGATGAAGCCTTTCAACTTTCTGCAAACTTAAAAGCTGGTGAAATTTTATTATTAGAAAATTTAAGATTTTATAAAGAAGAGGAAAAAGGGGATCTAGCATTTGCAGAAAAATTATCAAAGCATGGTGATGTTTATGTGAATGATGCATTTGGAACTGCACATAGAGCGCATGCTTCTACCACTATAGTTGCTCAGTTTTTTGCGAATGCAAAAGTATTCGGATATGTGATGGCAAATGAATTGAAGAATGCTGAGAAAGTGATGAATAGTGCTGAGCGACCTTTCACTGCAATTATGGGTGGCGCAAAAGTTTCTGATAAAATTTTATTGATAGAAAAATTATTAGAGAAAGTGAATGCGATTATCATTGGTGGTGGTATGGCTTATACTTTTGCTAAAGCAATGGGTGGTAACATTGGTTCATCTTTATGTGAAGATGATAAATTAGATTTAGCATTGAATTTAATTGAAAAAGCCAAAGCAAAAGGAGTACAATTAGCATTGCCTGTAGACTCTGTAATTGCTGATGCATTTAACAATGACGCTAACATCCGTATAGCGAATAATGATAATATACCTGATGGATGGATGGGATTAGATATTGCAGAAAATAGTATTAGAACTTTCAAAGAAATTGTTGCGAATTCGAAAACGATTTTATGGAACGGACCAATGGGAGTTTTTGAAATGAGTAATTTCGAAAATGGAACAAAGTCAATTGCTTTAGCGGTTGTGGAAGCAACAAAGAATGGTGCCTTTTCATTAATAGGTGGTGGCGACTCTGCTGCTGCTGTAGCAAAATTTAATTTATCAGATGAGGTATCGTATGTGTCGACTGGTGGAGGTGCATTATTAGAGTATATGGAGGGGAAAGTTCTACCAGGGGTTGCAGCTATAAATGGGTAACTTTAAATAGTGACTAGTAACTGGTGACTGGAAATTAGTAGTGGATTTTTAAGACTACTCGGCGATTGATTGATTGGTTGTCGGGTATTGGCTTACCTAATGAATCTCTATTAGCGACGACAGGTTTAGTGTCGGCATAACCTGATGCTTTTAATCTACGAGGTTCTATACCGCGTTCTACTAAATATCTAACAACATTAGAAGCACGTGCTACTGATAGTTCCCAATTTGAGGGGTAGCTTATATTAGAAATCGGATTGTCGTCTGTGTGTCCTTCGACATCAATATTGAATTTTGTACCTTTTACATTTTTGATGATATTAAAAATCTTGTCGACAATTGCTTTCCCTTCTGGTAATAATGTAGCTTCTCCTGAATTATAAAAAGAAGTACTTAAAAATCTCATGTTGATACCATTCTCATCTTTTAAGATTTCAAGTTTATTATCTTTCACTTCTTTCATTAACATTGAATCGAGTTGATTTTTTATGTCAGCTAAAGGAGTATTAGCTACCTTCTTTTTCATTTTGGTGCTATAACTGGTTTTTATAGTTTCCCAAACATTTTGATCTATAGAAGAGGCAGAAAATAAAAGAATAAAAAAACACAATAGAAGTGTTATCAAATCAGCATAAGTGATGAGCCATAATTCTTCTTGACCTTCACCAAATGCATTTTTGTGTACCTTCTTTTTATTTGATTCTAAACTCATTATTTTATTGGCTTAGTTTCATTTTCTCTTGAAACAAATGACATCAACTGATCTCTAATCACTAATGCAGGTTTGTTTTCTTTAATTAGAAGCAAGCCTTCTAGAATGATAATTTCTCTTCGCTGTTGAATAAGTGCATTGAATTTTATTTTTCGTGATAATGGAATGAAAAATAGATTGGCTGAAGTTACTCCGTATAAAGTTCCGATTAAGCCGGTTGATATACCCGGACCTATATTAGCAGGATCACTAAGATTGCTTAACATTACTACCATACCTAATACAGTACCCACCATACCAAATGCTGGTGCAGAGTTCGCCATGGCATGAATTACATCAGACATTTGTAAAGATTGATTAAATTCTTTTTCAATATTGACCTCACCCATTGCTCTGATATCATGACTAGAATAATTTGTGCTATATAAATCGAATAATACTCTTGTGTATGGGTCTTTATTATTTTGTGTCATTTCTTGGATGAAAGACTTTTTGTCATTTTTGATTTTCTCTGACCAAGAAACAATCATTTCAACATCTTCAGCCATAGTAGAGGCTTTTGTATTCGAATGATTAAACATATGTCTAAAACTTCCTAGTGCTTTTAGAACTGCATCTGTTGGGTACATAATAAACATCGCGCCTAATACTCCTCCAAATACAATGAAGAAACCTGCAAAATGTATAAATGGATTTTTTAAGAAGCTAGGCAAATAATGCTCTAATCTTATATACCCACTTGTATCCATAAGTCCAAGAATAATAAATCCTGTACAAATGGCAAAACCAATAAAACTACCAATAGAGAACTTCATATCTAATTATTTTGAAGATATTTCCTTCAACTCTTTAGCTGTCGGAATTTTAATTTCAGGATCAATTTTTAATGCTAATAACCAACTTTCTTTTGCAGCAGGTTCATCTCCCATCATATATAAAATACTCCCCTTCAAAGCATAACCTTCTGCAGTTGGTATAATTTTAATAGATTCATTAACGTATTCTAGTGCGGTATTATAATCATCGATGTATAAAAATTCTTGCGCTTTGCGAATATCTTTCACTGCTTCATTAACTGCTATTTGTGCTTCTCTCGATATATTTAATACCCCATCAATAACATCTTTTTTAAATTTAGGATCAGTGTTCATATCAAGTATAAACTCTTCATTTCCTTTACCAACAGCATATTCAATGCTCGATGAATTATTTTTGTATTTAATGTTTACAGGATCTTTAGCATTAACTGTTCTTCTTTGCATTTCTGAAATTCTCTGCTGCTCAACTAACTCTTGAGGAGTCATCTGCGTTTGGCAAGAACTAAAAAAAATCAAAGCAAAAACAATTATACTATATCTTCGGCCTGTATATAATGTTAAGTCCATATCCAAAATTATTTAATTGCAACAAATTGTTGCCGTTAGTCAAATTAGAGCTTATTAGATAATATCTTAAATCTATTTGAACGCTCATGTTTTTAGTTGCATTTACTGTTATTCCTTGTCTAACTACTGGTAACCATTCATCTGCAATTAATAAGTTAACTGACTGAAAAGCTTCCATCCAATATTCACGAGGCAAATCATTTTTCTTGAAAAAACATAATGAATATTGAAATCCTACTGTAGGTATAATTTTATTAAAATTTCTAAAAGAAGTATCATTACCACTTTGTATTAAATTCAATAATGATAGTCCGCCTGTTATTCCGTAATATCCAGTTCTAGTAGGAGTAAAAGGTTGTCGTAAATGCACCCCTAATTCTGCAAAACCTGCAAAACTTCCACCTATAAAAGGCATATTATTGATTAAATAATTTTTGGTATTATTGATTATATAACCAGCTGTAATTTGTGTTTGCATACTTCTAGATACGTATAATTTCGGATCAGAATATACAATTGTAGAATACAAAAGCTCTTTAGAATTAGATTTTAATAATTGTAGATTCAGCTGATAACCCGTCACATAATCGTATGTAAGTTGAGCATATATTACACCTTGAATTGCATACTTATCTATAACATCAGAAAATGCTTTTTCATTATTCAATAATCTCTCTAAAGAATTTTGTCGAGATATTTTTAGATTTGAATCTGTACCTGAAACTATTGTTAAGGCTTTTTGCTTGAACTCAGGTGCTGAAACTATAACAAATCCAGATTTAGCAAAAGCTCCCTCTATTCTACTTCTTATCTGTGATGCTTCACTCTCACTTAAAATAAAATCAGGATAGTCAAAAGATACAATAGATACTCTTCTATATAATAAATCAGGCACTTTTAATACATCAACCACTTCTTCCATCAACCTTGTAAGCTCCGTTTGTTTTCTAACTTGCGGATTGCTTCTAACTGATTGAGAGAAGCTATGCGATGAAATAAATAAAAATAATATGAATAACTTAACTCTCATTAGGCAATCGTTTTTAAAACTTTTCTTATTGAATCAATAATTTTCTTTTTAGAGGCGTCGCGTAATTCAGGACTTATAGTATTTGAACCATCTAATTCAGATCTAATTAATGTTTGCTCACGGACTGCTCTTTGTGCAATTACTTTATTTTGTATTGCAGCTGTAGATCCGGTTAATGCTGCAACTATTGTATCTGTATCTATATCTCTCAATGCTGCTTCTAATTGAACATCTGTTAAATAAACTAGATTTTTAAAGCCAACAAATTGTTGTTTGATGTTATTTGCCAACTCTAAATCTTGAGATGCAATAGAACCAATTAATTGATCTTGATCTTCGTCTTGCATTTGATCTAAAATATCTAGTATAGTTTGAAGACCGTCGAATGCTACATTTTGCATTCCCTTTACCTCTACTGCTTTCTTTGAGAAATAACCAGCAACTTCTCTATAAATAGAAGAAGATATCAAATCAATCTTACTCATTTTCATGATTATCGAGGACCTTCTATTGATATCCATCATTCCCAAAATATTCTTTGAGCGCTTAGAGCTTAGTTGTGCTAATAAAATAGAAGACAGATTATCATCTTCATCTTTCAACATATGTATTACTTGAGCATCTGTAATTTGATTTAGAAACTCAAAGAGATCTTCATTTTTTTCGTGTTCGGTATTTATTGATAATAACTCTTTACTGAAATCTCTTGCCTCTTGATATTTATCTGTATAAGAATTTAACTGTCCGTTGTTAATTGCTTGTGACAATTCAGTATAAACTTTATCAGATAAATGTGGTTTAATAAAATTAAGTAATTTCGGATTTACAGCATTTAATGCATTAGCAGCTCGTAGTTTTCCTTCCTCAGGGTTTGTTAACATCCATGCTTCTAACATAGCAGCTACGTCTTTCGGGTTTGAGATAACACTAGTAATAACATGTTGTCTATTAAATTCGTAGTTGATGATGTCTTCGGTTTGCGGACTTGATTTTAATTCTTCGCGAGGGTATACTATACTTAATTCATCTTCTTTATTTGACTTCTTTTCTTCTTTTTGTACATCATTGTTATTAGAGTTATTATTTTGTTTACTTCTTCTGTATAGTAAGAATACAACAAATACAATAATGACTAAACAAATGAGTAAGATAAATAATAGCGCGTACAATAAAATATTCTGTTCTGGCTTTTCTGTATCTGTACTTTTATTTTCAGTGGGTGCTGTGTTATAATTCGGATATTGATTGGGTTCAGGTTTAGTTTGAACAGGTACTGGAGCTGTAATAGCTTGATTACTTTCTTGTGCTTTTGGAAATACTGCTCTTTTAACTTTTACAATATCACCCTTTGTTTCATCAATTGGAATTACTGAACGAACTAGCGACTTTATGAAATCTAAATCAGTATCATTGAAAGTGGTATCAACTAAAACAGATACATCTAAATAATCAACTTCTTCTATACTGAAAATATAATTTGAATTAGTATCTGTAGGTGTTGTTTCTTCGATACTTTTGGGAAGAACTGGCATACCAGGCAAACGACCCATTTTTTTCTTGATGTTAGGCCTATTGCTAGGTTTGATGACCTCAATGCTTCCTTGTAATATGTTAATGTCAACGACAAAGGTGCCTGGACTAAAGAATTTCGCTAATTCTTGTTTTACGATAACTTCATAACTATTTGCCGAGTTTAAGGTCTTCGGATTTTGGTTGAAGTTAGGCTGATAAGAAAAAGGTTGTGCTGATGAATTTTGTATGAATACAAAAGTCAACAATGCACATAAGTATAAACTTATTACACTAAATCGGTAATCTTTACGCATTATTATTTAGAATTATTTAGTTTAGTTTAACTAATATGCCTAATACATAGGTCATCTAATATATAAAATAAACCAATTAGTTAAATAAAAAAAATACTTTAAAAAGGAATTCTAACTAATGCCGTTAATCCAGAATTTTCTACATTTTCAAAGGTTATTTGTCCGTTTAGGTACTTCACCCTTGATATTAAATTATTGATTCCCAACCCATTACTAATATCATTAATTTTAATATCACCTCCTATACCATTATCTTCGACACTTAATATCAACTCATTTTTGGATTGAATTAATTGAACAATAATTTCAGTGGCTTTAGAATGTTTCAATGAATTATTTATTAATTCTTGTAAAACTCTATAAATCATAAGCTCTGTAGTGGGGTTATTAGGTCTGATTTCTGGACCTAAAATATTTAGCTCAAACTTTAATTTAGACAAGTTCATAAAAGCAGAACAAAATTGACGAGTAGCTACGAACAAACCCTCTCTTATTAAAATTTGGGGCATCATTTGATGTGAAATCGAACGTACTTCATTACATGCATCATCAAGCATATTATAAACCAAAATCGATTTTTCTTTATCATCAATATTGGGCATCAAACTTTCAAAATATAATTTGATAGCTGACATTGAAGCACCTAAACTATCGTGCAAATCTTTTGCAATTCTATTTCGTTCTTTTTCTTCTGCATCAATCACAGACTGAAATAAAGCCTGTTGCTTCTCTCTAAGTTTTCGTTGATATAAAACAACTGTTGCAATAATAAAAACGAGCAGTGAAAGAATAACTATTAAAGTTACAACAACACCAATTACTAGTTGCTTATCGATCGATTGCATAGAAAGGAATAAATGAATAAACTATAAAAAATAAAATTACAAGCCGCATGTAATACAGGCTTATAAAATCTAGCATTTGGGAAATACTGCCAAAAAACCATATAATGTTGTAGTAAAATAAATACAACAGCAGTACCTGCATAAAAAATATAAGTACCTACTGTAATGTACATACCAGGGTCATTAAATAATGACCCTGTATGATTAGAAATTTTATCATATAATAAATACAACATTAAAATACTAACGTATGCATATGATATTCCGCCGAGAACTGGAGAGGTTTTAACTAACTCATTGCTTGCAATATATATTAACCAAATTACTAAGAAAGGTATAAATGTGTAATATGAATATTTTTTAAATTTTTCTGATTTAGCTTCTAGCAAAACCAAATTCAAACCTAATGTAACATGTATTAATACATAAAACCTTTCTAAAAAATGGTTACTCCCAGTGATCTTCCCTACATACATACTAAAGTATGTCCAGAATAACATTATTGAAATATAAAATAAATTAAATCGTTGAACTTTTGTATGTGACTTATAAGTTAGTAATGCTACAAAAAATGTCATACCAATTTGAATGGTAGTCATCATAAACAAAAACTTAACGATAAATTTCTGAGTTATTGTCATGAATTTATATCATTCGGTACAATAGAAATTTCAGGGTCGCCATTGAAAGTATTTTTTATTAAAGATAAATCATCTTGTAAAGTATACCCGGCTTCTGTTGATGTCTGAGCACTTACAAATACTAAATGTATTTTACCATCTACATATCCATTATAAATATTTATTCCGATTGAATTCGGCTGACTTAATAACTCTTCAATTTGATCTTTAGGTATAAAAGTAGAAAATTGAGAACTGATGTTTAGACTTTTGAATTCATCTACAAGAGCTGCTGCTTGTGCTAGGGTAATATCATTATTTGGCATATTATATAAATTTTAGTTTGCCTAAATATAAATATTATTCTTAATTTGAAAGCAAATAATTCTACCCTATGCATACGAATATATTAATAGCAGATGATCATCAATTAATGATTGATGGCATAAAGTCTGCATTAGATTCTGAAGAAAACCTTAAAATAATTGGTTATGCAAATAACGGTATAGAAGCTATTTCCATTTGTAATGAAAGCCGTGTTGATTTAATTTTGATGGATGTTAGCATGCCTCAGATGGATGGTGAAGAAGCAACGAAAATCATTACGAGTTTACATCCGAAGACAAGAATAATTGCCATTACTATGCACGATGATATTTTGCATTTAAATAAAATGATAAAAGCAGGTGCAGTTGGATATTTACTTAAATCAGCAAAAAAAGATGAATTACTAAAAGCTATTCATCTAGTGTTAAATGGAGAGAAATACTTTAGCGCTGATATAAAAATTGTAGAAAAAGTTAAAGAAAAATTTGAAGCAGAATTTTCAGAATTAAAATTAACAGAGAGAGAAGTTGAGATAATTAATCTTATTTCTAAAGGAAAGTCTTCACCTGAAATTGCAGTAGATCTTGAAATTTCAACTAGAACCGTTGAAAAACATCGTGCAAATATTATGGATAAGGTTGGTGTAAATAATATAAGCGGATTGCTAAGATATGCCTTTGCTCATGGTATTATTTAATCTTCATCTTCCCAACTGCTTTGAACATCATCAATTTCTCTTCGTTCTTTCTTGGTAGGTCTACCTGTACCTCTATCCCTTTGAAAAACAGGCACGGTGAAAACAGAATGAAGACGAGGAGTGTCATCGATCGGACTTAAATCTTCATAATATTGGGCAGCAGATTTGGCGTCTAATCTTTTTTCAAGAAGTGCTAGTACTTTCACAATAATTTTTCTTTGTGATTTTTGAATATGGTAGATATCTCCAATTTTCACATTTTGTGAAGGCTTAATACTATTTTGTTCTAATTTGACTTTACCTGCCTTACATGCATCTGTTGCGATGCTCCTTGTTTTATATACCCTTATAGCCCATAAATATTTATCAATGCGTATTTTCTCTGAATCTGATGCTCCCATTGGAAATTTTACCTAATAATGTTTATAGTTTAAGGATTGTTTCGTAATATCGAACAAAATTACGCATATGATTAATAAATATAGAGAATTGATAGAAAAAGCATGGGACGATAGAAATATGCTTAGCTATCCGGATGTTATTCAGGCAATTGAATTCATCATTGAAGAATTAGACAAAGGAAGGTTAAGAGTTGCTGAACCCGTTTTGAATAGTTGGCATGTGAATGACTGGATCAAAAAGGCAGTGATTTTATACTTCCCGATTTCTAAGATGGAAGAATCAAAGGTAGGTCCGTTTGTCTTTCACGACAAAATGAAATTAAAAACAGATTATAAAAAAGCTGGTGTTAGGGTTGTTCCACATGGCGTTGCAAGATATGGCGCATATTTAGCAAGTGGTGTAATTATGATGCCTTCTTATGTAAACATTGGTGCTTATGTTGATGAAGGTACAATGGTTGATACTTGGGCTACAGTTGGCTCTTGTGCACAAATTGGTAAACATGTACACTTAAGTGGCGGTGTTGGCATAGGTGGTGTTCTAGAACCTGTACAAGCTGCCCCTGTTGTTATTGAAGACGGATGTTTTATAGGATCGAGATGTATCGTTGTAGAAGGTGTACGCGTTGAAAAAGAAGCAGTATTAGGTGCGAATGTAGTATTAACAGGTTCAACAAAAATTATAGATGTGACAGGTGATGAACCAATAGAATACAAAGGAGTTGTTCCTTCGCGTTCAGTAGTTATACCTGGCTCTTACACTAAAAAATATCCTGCTGGTGAATATCAAGTACCATGTGCTTTGATTATAGGCAAACGTAAAGAATCAACTGACCTCAAGACATCATTGAATGATACTTTGAGGGAATATAATGTAGCTGTTTAAATGAGTACATAAGTAGCTAGTAGCTAGTAACTAGACTAGCTACTAACTACTAGCTACTCCAATACTAAATTTATGCGAATAGGTTTCGATGCCAAACGAGCATTCTCAAATTTCACAGGTTTAGGAAATTATAGTAGATCAACATTAAAATTGTTGACCGAACTACATCCTGAAAATGATTATTTTTTATATAACCCGAGAGTACCCGATGAACATCAAATTAAATTCTTAGACCTCCCTCATCACGCAAAAGTTCATATTAAAATACCCCAATCATTTTTCTTTGAAGTATTTTCATCTACATGGAGAAGATATGGCATTACAGCTGATTTGGTTCGCGATAAAATAAATTTATATCATGGCTTAAGTCATGAAATACCTGTAAATATTCATAATACAAATGTTAAAAGTATTGTTACTATACACGATTTAATATTTAAAGTATATCCCGAATATTATAAACTTGCTGATCGAAAAATTTATGATAATAAGTTTAAGCACGCTTGCGAAACTGCTGATGGTATTATCGCTATTTCAGAATGCACTAAAAAAGACATAGTAAAATACTATGATATTGATGTTGAAAAAATTAAAGTTATTTATCAAGGTTGCTCAACTATTTTTAAAGAACAAGCTGATGAAAAAACTAAACAAGAAATAAAATTAAAATACAATTTACCTGATAATTATTTATTAAGTGTTGGCAGCATCGAACGAAGAAAAAATACAAAACTCATTTTAGAGACACTTAATAATATCAATCCTGATACATCATTAGTATTAGTTGGCAAAAAAACTGAATACTGTAATGAATTATATGAATACATTAATTCGAATCAACTTAATGACAGAGTTATTTTTCTGCACGATGTGAAATTCAATGAACTTCCGAGTATATATCAACAGTCAAGAATATTTATATACCCCTCTAGATATGAAGGATTCGGCATACCAATACTTGAAGCATTACACAGTAGAATACCAATTATCGCGGCTAAAGGATCTTGCTTAGAGGAAGCGGGTGGGTTGATGACAAAATACATTGACCCCGATTCAGTTGATGAACTGAGCGTAGCTATTAATGAATTGTTATCATCCGAAGAAATAAATAAAATCATTGAATTCAATCTAGAGTTTGTAAAAAAATTTGATGCTAAAAAAATTGCAGATGAATTAATGAGTTACTATACAGAAATTCTCAATAAATGATCGCTGAAATTATTAATGAATTAAAATCAAAAAAAGTTGTAGGCATTAGCACAGGTGATGCTTATTATACACTTATTGATTCAAAAGAAATATCTTTTGCAGAGAAATTTCAATCAGGTAAATACGAAGACGCAAGTAGAGAAATTCTGATTGATAACATCAATAAAATTGAGATGTATATCTCTGAAATCAATCCGATGGTATATGACCTCGTAGAGTTCTCAGAAAAACCTATGCTTTTAATATTACCCAACTCCATGTTAATCGCGCCAAATTGGAGAAATGCTGATGGCAAAATTGGTATCAGAGCTGAGAATAATCAACCTTTAAATAGAATACTTAATCAGTATAAAATAGCTTTAGTTAAAATCAAAACTGATGAAGCTTTAGAGGATGTAAAGTACTTTGACCTGAACTACATCGAAGAAGATAAAACCATTATTTCTTTAGAACCGAACGGGAAGATTATTATACTACAAAAGTGAAAAAAGTTTAATAAATAGTAATTACTGGTGGCACGACTTAAGTCGTGCCACCAGTATACTGCAAGAAATAAGGATTATTTAAAAACCTGCATTAATTAAACTTTTTTCTGATAAGCTTTAATCAAATAGTAATACCAGATTACCCCTACTGCATACAATGCGGCGGTGATCAAAAACACATTACCATACATCATTCCGTTACTACGAAATACTCTAAATATTATAGCACTCAAGAACCATGAGCCTGACCAAATTGAAGCGGTTAAGGCTGATATAATTTCTTGATTCTTCGGACCTACGTAATTCATCACCAATTCAGAGGTGGCTGGTGCGGCCATGTTCATTAAAGGTTGGCGTAATAAAAAGAAGAATACAGCAGCAAAATAAGCCCAACCTTCTGTACTGTAAAATTCTGTGATGGCTAGCAGTGCTAATGAAATCACTGCAATACTTTGTGTTCGAGTGATTGCTACTTTATAGCCGTACTTGTTTTTTATATGTGGTACTAGCAATGCTGCAAATGCAACTGTAACTGATGAAAATGCATTCACAATTGAAAATGTTTCGGCTGTCATACCATACACTTTATAGAAAAATAAATTAATAAATGGTATTGTTAATCCGGCACCTACTGCTAATATCAAAGAAGGTGTCATCGCCATTGCTATAACTTTCCAATCGAAATTACCTAAGTCTTTTCTGTTACCTTCAAACACAGGTACTTCTTCTCTTCGACCCATTCTTAAAACAAATAATACACTAAGTATAGAAAGCACAGCGAGTACCAATAATGATTTATATTCATCGAAATATGATTCATTAGACATATGTAATAAATAAATCAATGAACCTGCTGCTATCATTCCGAAGCTATAAGTAGAATAACTTAATGATATTGCTGCACTTTGATTACTCGATGAAGTATTTCTCAATATAAATGGCATTGCTAAGACTTGCATGAATGCAAAACTTACACCCCAACAAGCCAAAAATAAATGAATCAAAAAATTCCAATTATATTCTACCGATATTAATATCATAATTGAAAACAAACTCACACCGATTGCAGAAATACGAAAGAAGGGAATGATTCTTCGACCTTTAACGTATAAGCCTAAGGGAAATGCTAATAACATCACACTTAAAAATCGCCATGAAATAAAATCTGCAATCTCTGGATCTGAATAGTTTTTCTTTGCTAAGTATATATTTAAAACCATCATAAACGCTGCATTTACAAGTTGTATAAAAAATTCAGCAGCGATCATGTAGAGGACTGCTCTTTCTATTTTTTTATACGGACTTATAATTTTATTCAGCATTTAGTTGTTCTATAATGTATTGATGAATTAAATCTAATTCGTTTGCGTTAAACCACTTTATTTCTTGGTCTCTTCTAAACCAAGTAAGTTGCCTTTTAGCATATCTTCTTGTATTTCTTTTAATCAATTCGATTGCTTCTTCTCTATTTATTTTGCCATCAAAATAATCGTACCACTCTGAATAGCCAACCGTTTGTAAAGTATAATAAGTCTTATGTGATTCGAACTTTCTTGCTTCTTCTTCTAACCCATTTTGCACCATCGAATCAACTCTCTTATTTATTCGATCATATAAAATTTCTCTATCATCTGTTAGTCCGATCTTAATGATATTAAATTCTCGCTCTTTCTTTTGTCCGGTTCTCTGCTCAGAATACTTTTTACCCGTAGTAATAATTATTTCTAGAGCACGCATCAATCGTTGCGGATTTTGGATATCTACTTCAGCAAAATACTCTGGATCTAATAATTGCAATTGAACTTGAAGTTCTGCTAAACTCTTAAGTGCCAACTCAGCTCTTAACTCTTCATCACGTATATCTACCGGATCTAATCCTTCACACAATGATTGAATATAAAGTCCAGAACCACCAACCACTATTACCACTTCGTGGTTTTTAAAAATTTCTTTGACTTTTTCTAATGCTAATCTCTCAAATGTGCCAGCATCAACAAGTTCTGTAAATGAATGTGAATTAATTAAATGATGTGGTACTTCCTTTAATTCTTGTAATGAAGGCTTGGCTGTTCCAATTTCTAACTCTTTGTAAAATTGACGAGAGTCAGCTGATATAATTTCTGTTTTAAACGACTTAGCTAATTGTATAGCCATTGAAGTTTTACCTACAGCAGTAGGACCAACAATGACAATTAGAGTGTGTTTAAATTTCTTCTTCAAAATCAGAACTGAATTCGTCTTTTATTTCTTCGTCTTCTGATTCTTCTGCATCGTCAAATCCCATTTCATCAGTTGCTTCTTCATCATCAACTCCATACTCCATAACATTTAAGAAATCTAAATCTTCGTTATCACTCGCGATGATTGGAGCATTACCAAATTGTTTAGGCGCTTCGCCTATTGATTTTACACAAATAGGGTATTCAACTTTTGCTTCTTCGTTGATAGTAATTTTAATCAACTCGATTTGGAAAGTCCAGGGTTTATCAAAATTGAAGATGTAATATATTTTCTGATGGGGGTCAATTATAAAATTCTTTAATACGGATGTCTCCATTAAAGTAACTTTATCATTTTTTTTAGACGATTCAAGTAAAGTAATTTCTTCACCCTTATGCCAGTAATCGTTACTCATGTAAAATGAGGAAGCAGCATTTCCATCAAATGCAATTGATTTATGTATCGCCTTGTGAAAGTCTGCAAATGTTTGATTTGACTTTATTTCTATATCACGATGAATATCATCATAATCTTCGAAACTAACTCTGAATTTATAAACTGCCATGTGATGTTTAATTCTTTATACAAAATAAATAAAAAATGATTTATTTATCTCTTATTTTTTTCTATTTAATCCTAATTCTTCTGCTTTTCTAAACATAAATTGCAAAGCGGCTTCTCTCTCATTAGGTATATCTCCTTCCAAAATAGCCTCTCTTATTGCATTTTTTATTAATCCGACTTCTTTGCCTGCCCCTATTCCGAAGAATTCCATAATATCATTACCGTCAATAGGCGGCTGCCAATTTCTTAATTTATCTTTCTCTTCTACCTCTATTAGTTTCTGCTTAACTAGTTCGAAGTTGTTCTTATACTTTTTGATTTTATATTCATTCTTTGTGGTGATATCTGCATTACATAAAGTCATTAATGCATCTATATCTTCACCAGCTTCAAACAATAAACGTCTTACTGCTGAATCTGTTACCACACTTTGAGCAAGTACTATTGGTCGCAAATGAAGTTGTACTAACTTTTGCACGAACTTCATTTTTTCATTTTGAGGTAATCGTAATTCTCTAAATATTTTAGGTACCATTCGTGCACCACGATCTTCATGACCATGGAATGTCCAGCCGGTACCATCCTCAAACCTCTTTGTAGCAGGCTTAGCAATATCGTGTAAAATAGCAGCCCACCTTAACCATAAATCATCTGTATGTTGACAAATATTATCGAGTACTTGTAAAGTATGATAGAAATTATCTTTGTGTGATTTGCCATTTACCGTCTCTACACCGTACAATTGAGCCATTAACGGAAAAATCAATTGCAATAAGCCTGTATCAAACAAATGATTGAATCCTATTGATGGTTTTGCTGAAAGTATAATTTTATTTAATTCATCCGTTACTCGTTCTTTAGAAACTATTGAAATACGATGAGCATTTCTCTTAATTGCTTCGAAAGATTCTGACTCAATTTGAAAGTTCAATTGCGAGGCAAATCTTATGGCACGCATCATACGAAGTGGATCATCTGAATACGTAATATCAGCATCTAATGGTGTACGAATAATTTTCTTCTTCAAATCATCTATACCATTAAATGGGTCAATCAATTGTGCATAGTCAACTTTATTAAGACTTATAGCCATCGCATTGATACTAAAATCTCTACGATTTTGGTCATCTTGTAAACTTCCGTCTTCAACAATAGGCTTTCTTGATTCTGTTCTATATGATTCTTTTCTAGCACCTACAAACTCAATATCCCAATCTTGATAAAATAGTTGAGCTGTTCCAAAATTCTTGAAAACATTGACTTTTGCGCTCTTTCCAATCTTGTGCGCAACTAATTCAGCAAACTGCATACCATTACCTATGATCAAAAAATCTAAGTCTTTAGATGGCCTATTCAACAGTTTGTCTCTAACAAACCCTCCTATTACATATGCAGGTGTCTTTGTTTCTGCTGCGACCTCTGCAACGTATTTAAAAACTGGATGTGTTAGAAAATGCTTCATTTGTGCACGAAGATACTAATTATTGATTTTTTGTGAAATCAAATATTAATTGGTTAAATTTGAGTGTGAAAAAAATATTAACCTATTTATTCGTTTCCTTGTACTTAATAGGAACAACAGAGCTTTCTCAGCTTCTGAAGATAGGTTACTTCATTGAACATTATATTGAACATAGAAATGTTAATGAGAATTTGTCTTTAATAGAATTCATAGACATTCATTATGTACAACCTACCGTAATTGATGATGATTATACTGAAGACATGCAATTGCCCTTCAAAACTCACAATGACTGTCACTCTTACGCAAATACTAGTTATGCTTTAGATCTTAAACAAGAAATTAGTATCACTACCCCTTTTATTGAATACTCTGCAAATCATAAAACGTATATCAACCCCAATAATATTTCTCAATACTTAGACGAAATATTTCAACCCCCGCGTATTGCTTAATCTAATAAACGATTAAACAATTTTTTTACTAAACATTTTAAAAACATATTACATGTTAAATGCTATTATATCTTTTTCTGTAAAACAGAAACTGATTATCGCTTTATTCACATTAGGATTAATTGGTTGGGGCATACGAGAAGTTACCCGCCTACCAATAGATGCTGTACCCGATATAACCGATAATCAAGTACAAATTATTACAGTAAGCCCGGCATTAGGCGCCCCCGATGTCGAACGACTTATTACCTTCCCTATTGAACAAGCAAATAGCAATATACCCGGCATAAAAGAAATTAGAAGTTTCTCTCGATTCGGTTTGTCATTAGTTACTATCGTTTTTGATGATGCAACAGATGTATACTGGGCACGCCAACAAATAGCAGAGCGTCTTATAAAAGTTCAATCAGAATTACCGAGTGGTGTAGGAAACCCAGAGTTGGCACCAGTTACGACCGGACTTGGAGAAATATATCAATATGTAGTGAAACCCAAAAAAGGGTTTGAGAATGCTTTTAGTTTAACAGAGTTAAGAACTATTCAAGACTGGATTATTAGACGTCAACTATTAGGAGTTAAAGGCGTGGCAGATGTTTCTAGTTTCGGCGGATCTTTGAAGCAATATGAAGTGAGTATTAATCCGAATAGACTACAGTCCTATGGAGTTACTCTCTCAGAAATATATGATGCCCTGGCAGAAAATAATGCAAATACCGGTGGTGCTTACATTGAAAAAGCTGAAGGTATTTTATACATACGCTCAGAAGGATTGTTAAAAAACTTTGATGACATCAGAAACATTGTAATTAAAAGTAATGCCAGCTCAACACCACTAACCATTAGTGATGTAGCAGAGGTCAAAGAAGCAGAAGCGATTCGATATGGAGCTATGTGCTATAATGCAGATGGCGAAGTAGCAGGCGCAATTGTAATGATGCTTAAAGGTGCTAACTCATCTGAAGTAATAGAAGATGTAAAATCAAAAATCGAAAGCATACAAAAAACATTACCTGAAGGCGTAGAAATTGAAGCATTTCTCGACAGAAGTAAAATGGTTGGTAATGCTATAGGTACAGTTGAGAAAAATTTACTAGAAGGAGCCTTAATTGTAATCTTTGTATTGGTATTATTCTTAGGTAATTTGAGAGCAGGGCTTATCGTAGCATCTGTAATTCCACTATCAATGTTGTTCGCTATAATCATGATGAACATGTTCGGAGTAAGTGGTAATTTAATGAGCTTAGGGGCTATAGATTTCGGATTGATTGTGGATGGTGCGGTAATTATCGTCGAAGCAATTATGCATCAACTCAGCCACTCAAAAAGCTTTACAAATGTAGCGCGATTGAATCAAGAAGAGATGAATACGCAAGTCAAATCATCGGCAAGTAAAATGATGAATTCAGCGGTATTCGGACAAATAATAATTCTGATAGTTTATTTGCCAATATTTACTTTACAAGGTATAGAAGGAAAAATGTTTGCACCAATGGCTGCAACTGTAGCCTTTGCTTTGTTAGGTGCGTTTATATTATCGTTAACGTATGTGCCAATGATGAGTTCATTATTCATCAGTAAAAAAATTAAACACGAGCCAAATATTTCTGACAAAGCAATGTTTGCTATAGAGAGAAAATATCAATCGTGGTTAGAAAAAATATTGCAACATCCGAAGGTAACATTAGCAACAGTTTTTATAGCATTCGTTTTATCAGTTACTGTATTATTAAATATGGGTGGTGAATTTATACCTGAATTAGAAGAAGGTGACTTCGCCGTTGATACGAGAATTTTAACCGGCAGTAATTTAAAAACAACTATTGAGTCAACACAAAGAACAGCAAAAATTTTAATAGACAGTTTCCCTGAAGTTGAAAAAGTAGTTACAAAAATTGGAAGTGGAGAAATACCTACAGACCCTATGCCTATTGAGGCTAGCGACATGATGGTAATTTTGAAAGACAAAAAAGAATGGACCAGCGCAGAAAGTTATGATGAGTTAGCAGAAAAGATGAGTGCAAAACTTTCAAATGTGCCTGGTGTAACATTCGGATTTCAGTACCCAGTTCAAATGAGATTCAATGAATTGATGACTGGTGCAAGACAAGATGTAGTTTGTAAAATTTTCGGAGAAGATTTAGATACCTTACAGAAGTACGCAACTGAATTAGGTAAAATAATTCAAACGGTTGAAGGTGCTAAAGATTTATATGTTGAACCAATTGGTGGCATGCCTCAAATTGTAGTAGAATATAATAGAGCAGCAATGGCACAGTATGGTGTACGTGTAGACGATGTAAATAAAGTAATGCAAACTGCATATGCAGGTGCTATTGCTGGCAAGATATATGAAGGTGAGAAAAGATTTGATTTAGTATTACGAATGGATAAAAAATTCAAGTCTAATGAACATAACTTAGATGAATTATTAATTCCTACAAGTAATGGTAATGCAATACCACTTAGGCTAGTTGCAAATATCTCTATTATTGATGGCCCTAACCAAATTCAAAGAGAAGATGCAAAACGAAGAATCATTGTTGGCTTTAACGTAAGAGGCCGAGATGTTCAAAGTATAGTTGTAGAACTTCAGAAAAAAGTAGATACTAAAGTAGATTTGCCTCCTGGATATTTTGTGAATTATGGAGGTGCATTCGAAAATTTAATAGCAGCGAAAAATAGATTATCAATTGCTGTACCTATTTCACTTTTATTAATATTGATTATGTTATACTTCGCATTTGGATCTATCTCGCAGGGTGTATTGATTTTTTCTGCGATTCCATTATCAGCTATAGGAGGAGTATTTGCATTATATATAAGAGATATGCCTTTTAGTATTTCAGCAGGTATAGGGTTTATTGCATTATTTGGAGTTGCAGTTTTGAATGGTATTGTATTGATCGCAGAATTTAATAGGCTAAAAGATGAAGGAATAAAAGACCCAAGAAGAATAGTAATTCAAGGAACTAAAATCAGACTTCGCCCAGTATTAATGACTGCATCTGTAGCCTCATTAGGATTTATACCAATGGCATTAAGTGGTGGTGCTGGAGCTGAAGTTCAAAGACCATTAGCAACAGTAGTAATTGGAGGTTTATTATCAGCAACTATATTAACTTTATTTGTGCTACCTGTATTATATGCAAGTTTTAGCAAGTTGAAAGTTAAAAGCAAAGTTTCTGTTATGGTTGTTATTTTAACATTATTTACCTTCACAGCAAATGCACAAGTAAGTTTAAATTGGGATGATACAAAATCGAAGATTAGTTCTAATAATTCTTATTTTAAATCGATAGATGATTATAAGTCTGAAATTAAAAAAGTTAGAGCTGGTGGATATGAAATTCCGAAAACAGAATTTACTTATCAACAAGGCCAATACAATAGTTCTGAAAAAGATAAGTCATATTCATTATTTCAGACTTTCCACTTCCCTACTTATTATCTAAATAATAATGAATTATTTAAAGCAAATAAAGATTTAAATATTTTAAATGCTGAAATAAATAAAGCCCAATTATTGTCTGAATTACATTATCAATTCTATTTAATAAATACCATTAAAGAAAAAATAAATTTCTTAGAGCAACTACAATCAGAAGTAATACAAACAGAAATAAATGTAAATAAACAATATGAATTAGGTCAATTGAGTATTCTAGAAAAATCTAATGTTAACTTCAATTTAAATAAGATATCAAGAGAAATTGAAATACAAAAAATTGAATTGAAACAGCAATTATTGTATTATAACTTACTATTAGGAAGCAAGAGCAATGAATTTATGCCTACTTATTCTATTGAAATTATAAGTTCTGAAACTATCAATAATACTGAGGGTGTATTCGAGAAAAAGCTAAAACAAATAGAAACTATCAATAGACTTTCATGGGAAACTGAGCGATCAAAAGTATATCCTGATGTTAAAATTGGCTATACTAATCAAAGTTTGAATGGCATATTAGATTATGGCAGACCTGCTGTAAATTCAGATAGATTTCAATTTATCAGTGCTGGACTAAGTGTACCATTATTTTTTGGAGCACAAAATGCGAAAAACAAAATGGCAAAACTTGAATGGGAACAGAGCAAATATATTCAAGAGTTAGAATCAGAAAAACTAAAAATTAAAAAGTCAGAATTAATTGAATTAATAAAAGCTAAAAATATTCAATGCGTAAATTATCAGAACTCATTAATACCTGAATTAATTCAAGCTATGAAAGCGGCAAACAAACAATTAAATGCTGGCAATTTAAAACATATTGAATGGTCACAATATATCAGTCAATTAACCGATAGTTACAATTTGTATTATGAATTAAAACTTTCATACATACAAAATATAACTGAGTATAAACTTTTAAATAATGAATTGTAAAATGAAAAATATCATCACATATACACTTGTTATTTTAGCTTTGACGGCTTGTCAATCTAAACAAGAAAAATCTAGTGCAGGCACTGAAGTATCTGAAAACACTTTAGTACTTACACCTGAGCAGTTGAAAAATATAGAACTATCAACAACTGAATTATCTCAAAATCCTATTAGTAACATTATAAAAGCTATTGGAATAATCGATGTTCCACCAAGAAGTTTAGTTAATATATCTACTCCATATGGTGGTTATTTGAAATATACAAGGTTATTACCTGGACAAAAAGTGAAGAAGGGTGAGACATTGGCTATTATAGAAGATCAGCAGTTTATTCAATTAGAAAGAGAATATTTAAGCATAAAAAATAAACTTGAATTAGTAAGCAATGATTTTCAAAAACAAAAAGAACTATATCAGCAAAAAGCAATTGCTGAAAAAACATATTTAGAAGCGAAAAGTAATTTAGAAATCATGAAAATTGATTTCAAAGCAACTGAAGAAAAACTTAAACTTATTGGTATCAATACTAATGAATTAAATGCAGATAAAATAAGTTCTAAAATAGAGTTGAAATCACCAATTGATGGATATGTGTCGAAAGTCAATTTCAATGTAGGCAAATACTTGTCTTCTAATGATGTTTTATTTGAATTAATTAATCCAGATGATATTCACTTAAATATTCAAATTTATCAGAAAGATATACAGGCATTATCAATCGGACAAAAAGTATCAGCGTTTAGCAACGAGTTTGCTGATAAGAAGTATGATGCTGAAATAATTTTAATAGGTAGAGATCTTAATGAGAATAAGGCTATAGATGTACATTGTCATTTCGAAAATGAAAATCATGCATTGTTACCAGGCATGTATATGAACGTAGAAATTGAATCATCATTACATCAATCATTAGCAATACCAAGTAGTTCGATTCAACGTTTCGAGAACAAAGAATATTTAATTATTTCGAAAGACGGTTCAACATTTGAATTAGTCTCTATTAAATCAGGGAGTTCAGATAATGGATATACAGAAATATTAAATGCTAGCGATGAGTTAAAGAAATCGAAAATAGTTGAAAAAGGTGCTTATCAAATTTTGATGGCAATGAAGAATAAATCAGAAGAAGAATAAGAATATACAAATAAAAAAAGCGCTCTATAATTGAGCGCTTTTTTTATTTTAAGCTTGTGCTGTTGGACCACCGAAATTTAGTGGGAAAGCTTGTTCTTCAAGCTTTATCTTACCATGTAACTCTTCATACTTTCTTATATTATCAGACATTGCTGCTAATAATCTTTTTGCATGTTGAGGTGTTAAAATAATTCTTGATTTTACTTTTGCTTTAGGTACACCTGGCATCATTCTTATAAAGTCTAATACAAACTCTGCATTAGAATGAGTAATGATTGCTAAGTTTGAATAAATACCTTCAGCAATTTCTTCGCTAAGCTCTATGTTAATTTGATTTTGATCGTTTTGATTTTCCATAAAAAAAATGATTATGCATTAAAGATATAAATAGAATTTAAAATACGTAAAAAAGGCTCCCGATTTCTCGAGAGCCTTTTTATTTATCTATTGATATAAAAAGACTAGTCTTCTTTAGAAGCTAATAAAGCTTCGTACTCTTCTTTAGAACCAACAATCATTTTGTCGTATTTACGGATACCTGTACCAGATGGAATTAAATGCCCAACAATTACGTTTTCTTTCAATCCACCTAATATATCAACCTTACCATGTATCGCTGCTTCGTTTAATACTTTCGTAGTCTCCTGGAATGAAGCCGCAGAGATAAACGATTTAGTACCTAATGATGCACGAGTGATACCTTGTAATAACGGACTAGATGTTGCAGAGATTGCATCTCTCGATTCAACCAACTTAGCATCTTTTCTCTTTAATACAGAGTTCTCATCTCTTAGTTTACGAACACTAATGATTTGTCCGGCTTTCACATTCGGAGAATCTCCTGGGTCTGTAACAACTTTCTTGTCGTAGATCCAATTGTTCTCTGTCATGAAGTCAAACTTATCAGCAGTTTCTAATTCTAAGAATTTAGTATCTCCTGGATCTTCAATGATTACTTTTTGCATCATCTGACGAACGATAACTTCAAAGTGTTTATCATTGATCTTCACACCTTGTAAACGGTAAACTTCTTGTACACCATTTACTAAGTATTCTTGAACTGCAGAAGGTCCTTTAATTGATAAGATATCAGAAGGAGTAATTGAACCATCAGATAATGGCATACCTGCTTTGATAAAGTCATTATCTTGAACTAAAATGTGTTTAGATAATGGAACTAAATATCTCTTAGTAATACCATCTTTTGATTCAATAGTAATTTCTCTATTACCACGTTTAACACCACCTAAAGTTACTACACCATCAATTTCTGTTACTACTGCTGGGTTCGATGGGTTACGAGCTTCAAATAATTCTGTTACTCTTGGTAAACCACCTGTAATATCTCTTGTCTTACCAGTTGAACGAGGAATCTTAACGATAACTTGTCCGGCAATTACTTTATCACCTTTATCTACAGCGATGTGAGCACCTACTGGAATGTTGTAAGATTTAATAACTTCTTTCTTATCAACGATCTTAATTGCAGGGTTCTTTGTTTTATCTCTACTGTCGATAATAACTTTTTCTTTGTGACCTGTTTGTTCATCAGACTCTTCACGGAAAGTGATACCTTCTTCGATAAATTCGAATTCGATTTTACCATCAAATTCTGAAATGATTACCGCATTATATGGATCCCATCCGCAAATTGTATCACCCTTAGTTACTTTTTGTCCGTCTTTAACATACAAATAAGCACCATAAGGAATGTTATTAGTCATGATAATTCTACCACTCTTCTCATCAACAATTCTGAATTCACCAGAACGGCCTAATACTACTTCAACATTACCGTCTTCAGTTTTGTGAGTTACCGTACGAATACCTTCTAACTCAACTTTACCTTCAAATTTAGCAACGATAGTAGATTCTGCAGCGATGTTCGATGCAGTACCACCCACGTGGAATGTACGAAGTGTTAACTGTGTACCAGGTTCACCGATTGACTGAGCAGCGATAACACCGACAGCTTCACCTCTTTGAACCATGCGACCACTCGCTAAGTTTCTACCATAACATTTACCACAAACACCTCTCTTAGCTTCGCAAGTCAATACTGAACGAATCTCTACAGCTTCAACAGCTGATGCTTCAATTGCTTTACCAATTTCTTCTGTGATTTGTTCTCCTTGACCAACTAATAATTCTCCGCTAATAGGGTCTATTACATCGTGAACTGATACACGACCTAAAATACGATCGTATAATGGTTCAACAACTTCTTCATTATCTTTTAATGCCGAAGTTAAGATACCTCTTAAAGTACCACAATCTTCTTCATTAACAATCATGTCTTGTGCAACGTCAACTAAACGACGAGTTAAGTAACCCGCATCGGCAGTTTTTAACGCTGTATCGGCCAAACCTTTACGAGCACCGTGAGTAGAAATGAAATACTCTAATACCGACAAACCTTCTTTAAAGTTTGATAAGATTGGGTTTTCAATAATCTCACCACCTGAACCAGATTTTTGTGGCTTAGCCATCAAACCTCTCATACCACATAACTGACGAATCTGCTCTTTAGAACCACGAGCTCCTGAATCTAACATCATGTAAACTGAGTTAAATCCTTGGTTATCGGTTGCTAATTGCTTCATCACGTTATCTGTTAAACGTGAGTTAATACGTGTCCAGATGTCAATGATTTGATTATATCTTTCGTTGTTAGTAATGAAACCCATGTTATAGTTACTCATTACTTCTTCAACTTCTCCAGAAGCTTGATCAATTAATTTTGATTTCTCTGCAGGTATTGTTAAATCTTGTAAGTTAAATGACAAGCCACCTTTGAATGCCATCTTGAATCCTAATTCTTTGATTGCATCTAAGAACTGAGCTGCACGATCCATACCTGTAACCTTTACGATGTCACCGATAATGTCTCTCAAAGATTTCTTAGTTAATAACTCATTGATGTAACCCATTTCTTTTGGTACTACTTGGTTGAATAATACTCTACCAGTTGTAGTCTCAATTAATTTAGTAACATCTTGACCATTTTCTTTAGTCTGTGTCTTAACTTTTATCCAAGCATGTAAATCAAGTTGACCTTCATTCAATGCAATGATTACTTCTTCTGCTGAATAGAAAATTCTATCCTCACCTTTAACAATCTTACCTGGTTCAGTTTTACGGCCTTTTGTCATGTAGTAAAGACCCAAAACCATGTCTTGTGAAGGTACTGTAATTGGCGTACCATTCGCAGGGTTTAAGATGTTATGTGAAGCAAGCATTAATACTTGAGCTTCCATGATTGCAGCGTTACCTAGTGGTACGTGAACAGCCATCTGGTCACCGTCAAAATCGGCGTTGAATGCTGTACATACTAATGGGTGTAGCTGAATTGCTTTTCCTTCAATTAATTTTGGCTGAAAAGCTTGAATACCCAAACGGTGTAATGTTGGAGCACGGTTTAATAATACCGGGTGACCCTTCAAAACATTTTCTAAAATATCCCAAACGATAGGGTCTTTACGATCAACAATTTTCTTTGCAGACTTTACTGTTTTCACCACACCTCTTTCGATCATCTTACGAATGATAAATGGTTTGAACAATTCAGCTGCCATGTCTTTCGGTAAACCACATTCGTGTAGTTTCAATGTCGGACCTACAACAATTACAGAACGAGCAGAGTAGTCAACACGCTTACCTAATAAGTTCTGACGGAAACGACCTTGCTTACCTTTCAATATATCTGAAAGTGATTTTAAGGCACGGTTACCTTCTGTCTTAACAGCATTAACTTTACGTGAGTTATCAAATAATGAATCTACTGCCTCTTGTAACATACGCTTTTCGTTACGTAAGATTACTTCTGGAGCTTTGATTTCAATCAATCGCTTTAAACGATTGTTTCTGATAATTACTCTTCTGTATAAATCGTTTAAGTCAGATGTTGCAAAACGACCACCTTCTAAAGGCACCAACGGACGTAATTCTGGTGGAATTACGGGTACGATTTTCACAATCATCCACTCAGGGCGATTCTCAATATGCTTGTTCGCATCTCTAAATCCTTCTACAACTTGTAAACGCTTTAAAGCTTCGTTTTTACGTTGTTGTGAAGTTTCAGTATTTGCCTTATGACGTAAGTCAAATGATAACTCGTCTAAGTTGATACGTGACAATAAATCTTCTAATGCTTCAGCACCCATTTTGGCGATGAATTTATTAGGATCTTTATCATCTAAATATTGATTTTCTTTTGGTAAAGTATCTAAGATATCTAAATATTCTTCTTCAGTTAAGAAGTCCATTTTATTGATACCATCAGCTTCTTTAATACCAGCTTGAATAACTACATAACGCTCATAGTAAATAATCAAATCTAATTTCTTAGTAGGTAAACCTAATAAGTAACCGATTTTATTTGGTAATGAACGGAAGTACCAGATATGAGCAACCGGAACCACTAATGCTATGTGGCCCATACGCTCACGACGTACTTTCTTTTCAGTAACTTCAACACCGCAACGATCACACACAATACCTTTATAGCGAATACGCTTGTATTTACCGCAATGGCATTCGTAATCCTTAACCGGACCAAAAATTCTTTCGCAGAACAATCCGTCACGCTCAGGCTTATAAGTACGATAGTTGATCGTTTCAGGCTTTAACACCTCACCACTAGAACGCTCAAGAATAGATTCTGGTGAAGCTAAACTGATCGTGATCTGAGTGAAGTTACTTTTGATCTTATTATCTTTTTTATATGACATATTCTTCTTTTTTGATGTTAGTCTAAAGTGATATCTAAGCCTAAGCCTCTTAATTCATGAACCAATACATTGAATGATTCAGGAACACCTGGAGTAGGTAAGTTATCTCCTTTAACAATTGCTTCATAGGTCTTCGCTCTACCGATAACGTCGTCAGACTTCACAGTTAAGATTTCTTGTAGGATGTTAGCAGCACCAAATGCCTCCAACGCCCAAACCTCCATCTCACCAAATCTCTGTCCACCGAATTGTGCCTTACCACCTAACGGCTGTTGAGTAATCAACGAATAAGGACCGATAGATCTAGCGTGCATCTTATCGTCAACCATGTGACCTAGTTTCAACATATAGATGATACCAACAGTTGTAGGTTGATCGAAACGATCGCCAGTTCCACCATCGTGTAAGTATGTTCTACCTGAAGCAGGGATGCCAGCTTTTGATACCCATTCTTCCACTTCATCATGTGAAGCACCATCGAAGATTGGAGTTGCAAACTTAACACCTAACTCTTTACCAGCCCATCCTAAAACAGTCTCGTAAATCTGACCCAAGTTCATACGCGAAGGTACACCTAGAGGGTTTAGTACAATATCAACTGGCGTACCATCAGCTAAGAACGGCATGTCTTCATCGCGAACGATTTTAGCGACAATACCTTTGTTACCGTGACGACCTGCCATCTTATCACCTACTTTAAGTTTACGTTTCTTAGCTACATAAACCTTCGCCATTTGTACAATACCTGCAGGCAATTCATCACCTACTGATATCGCAAATTTCTTACGACGGTATGCACCTAATTCTTCGTTCATCTTGATGTTATAGTTATGAATCAAAGTTTTAATTTGATCATTCTTATCTTCATCAGTTGTCCACTTAGTTGCATTGATATTATTATACTCTAATTCAGCTAACACTTTTTGAGTAAACTTCACTCCTTTAGCAACTAACAATTCTTTGTAGACATTGTAGATACCTTGAGAAGTTTTGCCACTTACTAAAACGAATAATTTATCAACTAAAATATTCTTTAATGTTTCGCAATTTTTATCGTGCTCTTTATCTAGTTTATCTAAGATAATCTTCTCATCACTCTTCTTCTCTTTCTTAGCTCTGCTAAATAATTTACTATCGATAACAACACCTTTGATTGAAGGAGGTGCTTTCAATGAAGCATCTTTCACATCACCTGCTTTGTCACCAAATATGGCACGCAATAATTTTTCTTCTGGTGATGGATCGGTTTCACCTTTAGGAGTGATTTTACCGATTAAGATATCTCCTTCTTTGATTTCAGCACCAACTCTAATGATACCGTTTTCATCTAATTCTTTAGTAGCTTCTTCAGATACGTTAGGGATATCAGAAGTTAATTCTTCTTCACCACGTTTTGTATCACGAACTTCTAATTCAAATTCTTCAATGTGTAAAGAAGTAAAGATATCTTCACGTACAACTCTTTCAGATATTACAATCGCATCTTCAAAGTTGTAACCTTGCCATGGCATGAATGCCACTTTCAAGTTTCTACCTAATGCTAGTTCACCGTTTTCAGTTGCATAACCTTCACATATTACTTGTCCTTTAGAAACTTTCTGACCTTTTCTTACGATAGGCTTTAAGTTCATGCAAGTATTTTGGTTGGTCTTTTTGAATTTGATTAAGCTATATGATTTTGTATCGCCATCAAATGATACTAAACGATCATCTTCAGTACGATTATATCTAATAACAATTTCGTTTGCGTCAACATATTCTACTACACCGTCACCTTCTGCATTGATTAAAGCACGAGAGTCACGAGCAACGCGACCTTCTAAGCCAGTACCAACGATTGGAGCTTCTGGTTTTAATAATGGAACAGCTTGACGTTGCATGTTTGATCCCATCAATGCACGGTTCGCATCATCATGTTCTAAGAACGGAATTAACGAAGCAGCGATTGAAGTAATTTGGTTAGGAGCAACATCCATCAAATCAATACGCTCAGGTTCGATAACTGGGAAGTCACCTTCAAAACGTGATTTAACACGTGGTGAAATGAAATTTCCTTTTTCATCGTATTGTGCGTTTGATTGTGCAATCGTTTTTCCGTCTTCATCTTCAGCAGATAAGTAAATCACTGGTTTGTTAACCGCAACTTTACCATTTTCTACCACTCTATAAGGAGTTTCGATGAAACCTAAATTATTGATCTTAGCATGAACACATAATGAAGATATCAAACCGATGTTCGGACCTTCAGGAGTTTCGATAGTACATAGACGACCATAGTGAGTATAGTGAACGTCACGAACTTCGAAACCAGCACGCTCTCTAGAAAGACCACCTGGACCAAGGGCAGAAAGACGACGCTTGTGCGTGATCTCCGCTAATGGGTTGGTTTGATCCATGAACTGTGATAATTGGTTAGTTCCGAAGAACGAGTTAATCACAGAAGAAAGTGTACGAGCATTAATTAAGTCTGTAGGTGTGAAAACTTCGTTATCACGAATGTTCATACGCTCACGAATGGTACGAGCCATACGAGCTAAACCAACACCGAATTGAGCATATAATTGCTCACCTACTGTACGAACACGACGGTTCGACAAGTGATCGATATCATCGACTTCAGCTTTTGAATTAATTAATTTAATTAAGTATTTAACGATTTGAATGATATCACTCTTCGTTAATACTTTCACTTCATTAGGAGTATCTAAGTTTAACTTACGGTTGATTCTGTAACGACCAACATCTCCTAAATCGTAACGTTTGTCTGAGAAGAATAAACGTTCGATGATACCTCTAGCAGTTTCTTCGTCAGGTGGATCTGCATTCCTTAACTGACGATAGATATATTCTACCGCTTCTTTTTCAGAGTTAGAAGTATCTTTTTGTAAAGTATTATAAATGATAGAGTAGTCAGCAGTGTTTGTATCTTCTTTAGTTAAGATGATAGTTTTCACACCTGCTTCAATGATCATGTCAATATGATCATCCTCTAATATAGTTTCACGTTCTAAAATAATCTCATTACGATCGATAGAAACAACTTCACCTGTATCTTCATCTACGAAGTCTTCAACCCACTTCTTTAAAACTCTAGCAGCAAGTTTACGACCAACTAATTTCTTCAATCCTGATTTGCTAACTTTCACTTCATCAGCTAAGTCAAACAATTCTAAGATGTCTTTATCAGAGTCGTATCCGATAGCACGTAATAAAGTAGTAACAGGGAATTTTTTCTTACGATCGATGTAAGCAAACATGACATTATTAACGTCAGTTGCAAATTCGATCCATGATCCTTTGAAAGGAATCACACGAGCAGAGTACAATTTAGTACCGTTCGTATGACGTGACTGTCCAAAGAATACACCTGGTGAACGGTGTAATTGAGATACGATTACACGTTCTGCACCATTGATTACGAAAGTACCCTTAGGGGTCATATAAGGGATAGTACCCAAATATACATCTTGTACGATAGTCTCGAAGTCTTCATGTTCAGCGTCGTTACATGAAAGGCGAAGTTTCGCTTTCAAAGGTACGCTGTACGTTAGACCACGTTCGATACATTCTTGAAGATCGTAGCGAGGTGGGTCGATAAAATAATCGAGAAACTCTAATACGAAGATGTTTCGTGAATCAGTGATTGGGAAGTTCTCAGAGAAAACTTTAAATAAGCCTTCTGTGTGACGGTTGTCGGAAGTAGTTTCTAATTGGAAAAACTCCCTGAAAGATTCTAGTTGTACATCTAAAAAGTCTGGATAATCCAGGGCTTGTTTTACAGATGCAAAATTAACTCTTTCTTGCAATTGAATATCTTTCTTTGCCAATGCTATAAAGATTTGATTGTTTAATTGAACCCATATGGCTCATACTGTTTGGAAGTTTTGGGCCATTCCAAAGGCCAATGAATTATAAAAACAGGAATAGACCCTCCCATAATTGGGAGAGTCTTCCTATTAAAAATGCGTTGTTAGTAGATTACTTAATCTCAACTACTGCACCAGCTTCTTCTAATTGTTTTTTCAAAGCTTCAGCTTCGTCTTTAGCAACACCAGCTTTTAATTCTTTTGGTGCACCGTCAACTAAGTCTTTTGCTTCTTTCAAACCAAGACCTGTTAAATCTTTAACTAATTTAACAATTGCTAATTTTTGACCACCAGCTTCTTTCAAGATTACATCGAAAGATGTTTTCTCTGCCGCAGCTTCGCCAGCACCAGCACCAGCACCACCAGCTACCATTACAGGAGCTGCAGCAGCAGGTTCGATACCGTATTCGTCTTTTAAAATTTGAGCAAGCTCGTTTACTTCTTTTACTGTTAAGTTTACTAATTGTTCAGCAAACGCTTTTAAATCTGCCATTGTATGAAGGTTTAAATGTTTAACTTATAATATTAATTAATTTCCTCTTTCTTCAAGAGTTTTCAAAATACCCGCTAATTTGCCGCCGCTTGACTTCAAGCCGCTAATAACATTTTTCGCAGGCGATTGTAACAAGGCGATAATATCGCCAACAAGTTCTTCTTTCGATTTAAGTTGAGTAAGAGCATCTAACTGGTTATCTCCGATGAAGATCGCCGAATCAATGCATGCTGCTTTCAATAATGGTCTGTCACCCGACTTACGAAATTCTTTAATTAATTTCGCAGGTGCATTACCTACTGAAGCGAACATGATCGCTGACGTACCTTTTAATGCAGAGAATAACTCAGAGTAATCATTACCAGATGCCTCCATTGCCTTGCGGATCAATGTGTTTTTAGCAACCTGAATAGTGATGCCTCTCTCAAAACATTTTCTACGAATCACATTTACTTGAGCAACGGTTAAGTTGGAAGTATCAGTGATGTAGAAAGTATTATGAGACGCAATCTTCTCTTGTAAATCGAGAACTATTTCGTGTTTTTCTTCCTTTTTCATCTGAATAATTTTTTGTTTCAGTGTTTAGAGGAGATCCTCATAATTAAATTCCCGCAACTGATTTTGTTTCCACTTCGATACCCGGGCTCATAGTACTCGACATGTGGATGCTCTTAAAGTATGTACCTTTAGCTGAAGATGGCTTTAATTTTGAAATCACTTGTAATAATTCAAGCGCGTTCTCATAAAGTTTCTCTACTTCAAAAGATGCTTTACCTACCGAAGCATGCACAATACCGGTTTTGTCAACTTTGAAGTCGATCTTACCACCTTTTACGTCTGTGATAGCTTTACCAACTTCCATAGTCACTGTTCCTGACTTTGGATTCGGCATTAGGTTTCTTGGTCCTAAAACTTTACCAAGTTTACCAACTTTAGCCATACAACTAGGGGTAGTAATAACGATATCGAAATCAACCCAACCTTGTTCAATCTTTGCTATGTAATCGTCCAAACCTACATAATCTGCTCCTGCTGCCTTAGCTTCTGCTTCCTTGTCAGGAGTACATAAAACTAATGTGCGAACAGTTTTACCAGTTCCGTGAGGTAGTACAGCTACACCTCTTACCATTTGGTTCGCTTTACGAGGATCAACCCCTAGGCGAATGTCCAAATCTACAGATGCATCAAATTTAGTAGTGGTAATATCCTTTACTAACTTCGAAGCTTCTTCCAAGGTATAGGCTTTACCAATCTCAATTTTGGACAATGACTTCTTTTGATTTTTTGTTAATCTAGCCACTTTCTCTAATTTTTAATTGGTTAATTGTTCCATGGTGCACTACCGCTTACGGTAATACCCATACTTCTTGCAGTTCCTGCAACCATTTTCATTGCCGATTCAATTGTGAATGCATTTAAGTCAGTCATTTTCTCTTCTGCAATGGTCTTAACTTGCTCCCACGTAACTGAGGCAACTTTTTTACGGTTAGGTTCTGCTGATCCGCCTTTGAGTTTTGTTGCTTCCAATAACTGAATCGCTACTGGAGGAGTCTTAATGATAAAGTCGAAAGATTTGTCGGTATAAACAGTTATAACAACTGGAAGCACCTTTCCTGGTTTATCTTGAGTTCTAGCATTAAATTGCTTACAGAACTCCATTATGTTAACTCCTTTAGCACCCAATGCAGGACCTACAGGAGGCGAGGGATTTGCCGCTCCGCCTTTAATCTGTAACTTAATAAGTGCGCCTACTTCTTTAGCCATTTTATTTATTTATTTTAAGTATTGAGTTAATTGTACAAAGTGGAAGCTTTAATACTAGGTACTCTCTACCTCAAATGTTTTAATTCGTTTTATTCTTTTTCTACTTGCATGTAGTTCAACTCTAATGGTGTTCTTCTTCCGAAAATTTTCACCATTACTTTCAGCTTTTTCTTCTCTTCGTTTACTTCTTCAATCACACCACTGAAACCATTGAACGGACCATCCATTACTTTTACAGGTTCACCTACGAAATAGCTTAAGTTTGATGCTGCGCCTGATTCAGACATTTCATCTACTTTACCTAATATGCGGTTTACCTCTGATTGACGTAATGGTACTGCATGTCCGGCTTCACCTAAGAAACCAATCACACCTGTAATATTTTTAATAACGTGCTCTAACTCTCCGTTTAAAGAAGCTTCAATTAAAACGTAACCTGGTAAATAACTTCTCTCTTTTTGAACTTTTTTACCATTACGAATCTGGAATACCTTCTCTGTAGGAATCAATATTTGAGGTATCAAATGATTAATGCCTAAGCGATTAATTTCAGCCTCTAAATATTGCTTTACTTTCTTTTCCTTACCACTAATCGCTCTCACTACATACCACTTCAAATCTTCACTCATTGTATTTCGGTTTGAATTAGGTTAAATATTGTAAAACAATTTCATTATTGACCCTGAACCAGCATCCATAGCGTAAATTACTACAGCGATGATCAATGCAGCTATCATAACAATCCATGCACTATTCTGTAACTCTGACCAAGTAGGCCATGATACTTTGTGCATTAATTCGTTGTAAGATTCTTTAATATATGTTACTAACCTATTCATGGTTTTTATTTTCCTTTATTCGGTATTGCACGGGTGGAGAGATTCGAACTCCCATCAGCGGTTTTGGAGACCGACATTCTACCCTTGAACTACACCCGTTTATGTTTTTATCACTCTTCACTAATCACCCCTTTATTTGCGATAAAACAGAAGTTGTCCCGAATGTAAATTCGGGACGTACTTCTGTGAAAACAAGCTAAATATTTATTGTGCTTTTTTACGTGAATTACTTCACGATTTCAGTTACCTGACCAGCACCAACTGTTCTACCACCTTCACGGATAGCGAAACGTAAACCTTTTTCCATCGCTACTGCGTTGATCAAAGTAACGTTGATAGTTACGTTATCACCTGGCATAACCATTTCTACACCTTCGTTTAACGAGATTTCTCCGGTTACGTCAGTTGTACGGAAATAGAATTGCGGACGGTATTTGTTGAAGAATGGAGTGTGACGACCACCTTCAGCTTTCGATAATACGTAAACCTCTGCTTTGAACTCAGAGTGTGGAGTTACTGAACCTGGCTTGCAAATAACCATACCTCTGCGGATATCAGTCTTTTCAATACCACGTAACAATAAACCTACGTTATCACCTGCTTCACCTGAATCTAAGATCTTACGGAACATTTCTACCCCTGTAACTGTTGATTTCAAGTTCTCAGCACCCATACCTAAAATGTCTACTGGATCGCCTGAGTTGATAATACCTCTTTCAATACGACCTGTTGCTACTGTACCACGACCTGTGATCGAGAATACGTCTTCAACTGGCATTAAGAAAGGTAATTCAGTCAAACGTGGAGGAATTGGAATGTTGTTATCAACAGCATCCATTAACTCCATAATTTTTCCAACCCAATTAGCATCACCGTTCAAGCCACCTAAAGCTGAACCTCTGATAACTGGAATTGTATCGCCTGGGAATTCGTAGAATGATAATAATTCACGAATCTCCATTTCTACTAAGTCTAATAATTCTGGATCGTCTACCATGTCAACCTTGTTCATGAATACAACAAGAGCAGGTACACCAACCTGACGAGCTAACAAGATGTGCTCGCGTGTTTGTGGCATCGGACCATCGGTAGCAGCAACTACTAAGATCGCACCGTCCATCTGAGCAGCACCTGTAACCATGTTCTTTACGTAATCCGCGTGACCTGGACAGTCAACGTGTGCGTAGTGACGGTTTGCAGTTGAATACTCAACGTGAGCAGTGTTGATAGTGATACCTCTTTCTTTTTCTTCAGGAGCTGAATCGATCGAGTCGAATGAACGTGCTTCTGATAAACCTGCATCAGCTAATACTTTTGTAATAGCAGCTGTCAATGTAGTTTTACCGTGGTCAACGTGACCGATAGTTCCAATATTTAAGTGTGGTTTACTACGGTCAAATTTTTCTTTAGCCATGTTTTTACTTATTTATTGATTATTTATTTATTTAATTTTTTAATAATTCAAATTTATTTGAGCCAATGAGGGGAATTGAACCCCTGACCCCTTCCTTACCAAGGAAGTACTCTACCCCTGAGCTACATCGGCTAGGCTTGATTTTTATCAGTTCCTACCAACACATTTACCCAAGGCAAAGCCCCGGGATTCCCGAAATCAATTAATAATTGAGATTTCTCTCTCTTATCTTTTCTCTATCTTTCACCCTCACCTTTCACCAACGAGCTTTATTCTATTCTGAGCGGGAGACGAGGTTCGAACCCGCGACCTACAGCTTGGAAGGCTGTCGCTCTACCAACTGAGCTACTCCCGCTTGTCTAATTCTGTCAATTTCAGAGCTTTAACTCTTAACCCGAACCTTAAATGCCCTTGCTCGGCATAATGTCTTGTGGGGAGAGAAGGATTCGAACCTTCGAAACCGAAGTAACGGATTTACAGTCCGTCCCATTTGACCGCTCTGGAACCTCCCCTACACTTTTTGAGCCTCCTATCGGAATCGAACCAATGACCTACTGATTACAAGTCAGTTGCTCTACCAGCTGAGCTAAGGAGGCTTATATTTTACAGAACTATTCCCTTACTTTTTCAAAGGGACTGCAAATGTACGAAAATATTAATTCCTTCAAAATCTATTTTAAAATATTTTTGATGCTAATATTTTTCCGTTCTTATTTCAAGTATTTACATGCTTTTCGTTAAAAGCAGGGCGAAAATAATACTTTTTACGAATTTTAAAGAGCTTTTTTTTAATAGGCTGATTTTCAAATTAGAAAAAATAAAAAGGGCCTAATTTTACAATTAGACCCTTCCTATTTCGCAGCTTTTTTATTATTAGTCGGCCATCTCGTCTAAATAAAGATCTTCTTTGTTTAAACTTATCTCAGTTATTTTCCCTTTATGTTTCTGTAATTGCTTTTGAATAGATTCAAAAGCTGAATCTGCAGCCTCCTCAAATGACTTACATTGCTCCTTCGCAAAAAATACATGCCCCGATATTCTAACTTTCGCCTCTAATACCTTATTCTTCTCATCCGTCGATTTCTCTAATCTCAATATTACCTCGCCATCAATTATACGATCAAAAAACGTATCCGTCTTATCTGCCTTCTTCTGTATAAAATCTAATAATTTTTGGTCTGCATTAAAATGCACTGATTGAACTCTAATTTTCATAATTGTCTCCTTTCTTAGCCCTTTGGATGAGCTTGTTTGTAAATTGATTTGAGTTTTTCTATTGAATTGTGTGTGTACACTTGAGTTGCTGCTAAACTCGAATGACCCAAAATTTCTTTGATAGCATTAAGATCTGCTCCATTATTTAACATGTGTGTGGCAAAGGTGTGGCGTAGAACATGCGGACTTTTCTTTTGAATGCTTGTAACTTTACTTAATTCAGAATTTACCATTCGATATACCTTTTTAGTATACATCGCCTCACCATTATCTCTCACAAAAAAATATTCAGCATTACTTAAGCCCTCCTCTTCTTTAAAACGATTGTATTGTTCTATTGTTGTCAATAATTCAGCTGATATTGGTATTATTCTCTCTTTGTTTCTCTTACCCAGCACCTTTAAAAACATTCTACTCGTATCTACATTTGCTGATTTTAAATTTACTAACTCCGATACCCTAATTCCTGTCGCATAAAACACCTCTAATATTAATCTGTCTCTGTACCCTTCAAATGAATTTTCAAAATCTACCTCGTCTAATAGATTCTCCATTTGACTCTGTTCTACAAATTGAGGGAGGCGTTTGGGGGTTTTCGGACTTATAATTTTTTGCATAGGAGATTGTGCTATAACGCCCTCTCTTTGCAAAAATTTATAGTATGTTTTTAAACTTGAAATTTTACGATTTATACTCTTGCTCTTCATACCAATATCCATCATCGATACTATCCATGAGCGTATAAACGTATGCGAAATTTGATTTAAATCGTCGAGCTCAAATTGTGAATTAATATACGTGGCATACTGATCTAAATCGTTTTGGTAAGCGACAATCGTATGTTTTGAGAAACGCTTCTCGAACTCTAAGTATCGGAAAAATGATTGGTTTAGCATCAAAAAAAAAAGTTGTACCGATATTGAAATCAAGGTACAACTTTTTATATAAATAACAAACTATTAATTAGCTTTCGATATTTAAGGTCTGCTTATATATAGCACGCTTAACTGTTGTTCTACGTGTTATAGATCTTTTTTCATATGCTTGGCGACTACGTAATTCGCGAAGAACACCTGTTTTTTCAAATTTCTTCTTGAAACGCTTTAACGCTTTATCAATCGATTCGTTTTCTTTAATATTGATAATGATCATATGTATATACCTCTTTTCTCCATCAAACGACGGACGGCAAAGGTATACACAAATTCTTTATCATGCAAATGAAAATTTATTATTTGATGGTATGACTTATTCCGATAAGAACATGTGCAGTTGAAAAACCGATGTTCGGATTGCTATCATTAACTCCTATTGGCGACAAATTCATGAATTTGAACCCTAATTTAAAGCCAACATTTTTGTAAGTAGGGTTTATACCGAATGCCAATGTTGAGCCTGTACTAATGGTTGGAGAGCTCATCGGTTGACCAGTTAGATCTGTGAAATCGTTATTAATTCTTTGCTCACCTCTTACAAACCCGTTTGTTAAATCTTTAGCTATTAAGAAACCCCCATTTATATATATTAAGCCTTTTAATATTCTTACCTCCGGACAAAATGAAACAAACGCCCTTGATGATTGAAATACTCCTGACCATCGTATATCACCATTCGCTCCAGATAAATCACCTGAATAAGTAAAGTCTATATTATCTTGCGCAGTTGCTACTCCGAATTCTGATCTTATGTAGACAAACTTATATACCTGACTGCTTATTCCCATTGAAATAACACTTGCCTTACTGTCTTTTGTTGCAGAGAATTTATTTCTCTCAAAATTATAATCCATAACAGTTTTTGTAACTGCTCCAGGAGAATTTTGAAAATCGATAATAGTATTTTGAGCAACCAAATATTTACTAAAAATTAGTAAAATGAGTGTTATATAAATTCGATTTTTCATAAAATTCTAGCTACTAGTTACCAGTCACCAGTTACTTAAGTATATCTCTCGCTATAACCAGCTTCTGTATCTCTGACGTTCCTTCACCAATTGTGCAAAGCTTCGAATCACGATAAAACTTCTCAACCGGGAAGTCTTTCGTATATCCGTACCCTCCGAAGATTTGAACAGCTTCGTTTGAAGCCCATACACATACCTCTGATGCATAGTATTTGGCCATCGCCGACTCTTTAGTCATTCTAATGCCTCTATTCTTCATGTCGGCAGCTTGCAATGTCAATAATTCAGCAGCCTCAATTTTTGTAGCCATATCTGCTAATTTGAATTGAATCGCTTGAAAATTTGAAATCGGCTGTCCGAATTGATGTCTTTCTTTCGAATACCCCAAAGCTGCAATATAAGCTCCCTTAGCAATACCTAATGATAATGCTGCTATTGAAATTCTACCACCATCTAATATTTGCATCGCTTGTTTAAAGCCCTGCCCTACTGTACCTAATAAATTCTCCTTTGGAACTCTACAGTTTTCAAAGATCATTTCAGTAGTTTCAGATGCTCTCATACCCAATTTATTCTCTTTCTTACCAGCTGAAAAACCTGGAGTACCTCTTTCTACAACTATTGCAGATATACCTGCTGAATCACCAATCTCTCCTGTTCTTACCATCACTACAGCTACATCTCCCGACTTACCATGGGTTATCCAGTTCTTAGCACCATTAATCACATAATGATCTCCATCTAAAACTGCTGTGGTTGTCATTCTTAATGCATCTGAACCTGTATTCGCCTCTGTTAAGCCCCAAGCTCCTATCCATTCACCTGTAGCCAACTTTGTTAACCACTTTTTCTTTTGCTCTTCATTACCAAAATACATGATGTGGCCTGTGCACAAAGAGTTATGTGCCGCCATCGATAATCCGACTGAACTACAAACTTTTGCAATTTCTTGAATTGCTGCTACGTATTCGAAATACCCTAAGCCAGCCCCTCCATATTCTTCTGGTACTAATACACCTAACAACCCTAGCTCACCCATTTTTTTCATGGTCTCTACCGGAAACGTTTGCGCCTCATCCCATTCCATAACATAAGGTCTGATATGTTTCTCTGCAAAATCTCTTGCCATATCAGCAACCATCTTTACTCTCTCGTTTTGTGACATGTCAAAACCAACATTCACATCATTTGTAATATTTGCCATAGTGTTTAATAGTTCGCTAAAGTAATAATATTATCAGAATACTTACTTAACTTTCGCCTAGCATTCAAAAAATCTAGTTCTACTAAAAATGTAAATCCGACTAATTCAGCTTCTGTCATTTTTATTAAATCAGCCGATGCAATAATAGTGCCTCCTGTCGCTAACAAATCATCATGCAGCAAAACTTTCTGACCTGGCTTTAAAGCATCTTTATGTATTTCAATACTAGCTTTACCATATTCTAAATCATAATCTACTCCAAAAGTATCTGCAGGTAGTTTACCTCTCTTACGAATGGGCACAAAAGGAATATTTAGATATTCAGCCATTAACATACCAAATAGAAAGCCTCGACTCTCTATTCCAACAATTACATCTACTTGTATGTTTGAAACTCGCTCACAAAATGCTTGAGTAATATCTCTTCTTAAAACTGGATCTAAGAATACTGGTGTAACGTCTTTAAACATTATACCTTCCTTTGGGAAATTAGGCACATCTCTAATAATCGCCTTTATTTTTTGCTCAATGCTCATTCGTATAATCGATATATGGCTCTAGTTTATCGATTATTTTATGATTCATCAAATGTATTTTCAATAAATCTTCTTTTGAATTATAATTTCCATGTTGATCTCTGTAATTTATTATTACCCTCGCTAACTTATAATTTAAATATGGGAACTTAGCTAGCTCTTCAAAATTCAATTCGTTGATTTTTATTTTTTTTATACTTCGGATGTCAACATCAATTTTAGATTCTACCAATTTTAAAACTGAAGAATCTAATCCGTATACCTCTAATAACTGCCTCTTATCAATAAATCCACCTAATCGATTTCTATATTTTATAATTCTAGAACTTAAAGCCGGACCTATGCGAGGTAATGATTCTAGGCTTGCTGAATCGCAAGTATTGATATCAATAATTTCTAAATTAGAAGATTTCTTAATTTCTACTTTGTTTTCTAATTCAGTAAATAGAAAATTATCTAATAAAATTCTCTTTTCATTATCTTCTATTCCATAAATCTTATCAATAGATTCTTTGTTCGCTAGCTTTGCGCCAGAATTTATAAATTTCATTATTATGGCTGATGTTCTCGAGCTTATACCCAAATGTTTTAATTCATTAAAATTCGATTCGCTTATACTCTTCGAAAATTTGTTGAAATTAAATTCTGTATTAGATTCCTTAATTACATTTTTGTCAAATGATTTATTCTCTGACGCTACAATAAATGAATCTGTTTTGATTTGAATCTGCCAATCATCAAAATGATGATTATAAGTCGAAAACCACTTGTAGATAATAATGGCGAACCATATAATAAATAAGACTAAAAGACCTTGTCTCTCTTTCTTAGGAAAAGCAAAATATTCCCTCAACACTTTTCTCCACATCACTAAATATTTTTGTTACAATATAGTTAAATAAACGTTAAATAGTTTAACTTTATGGTATAAATTTCAGATAAAAAGTTTTGGATATAATTAGCAAGGAAGAATTTTCGTCAGCTACTAAATTAGATAAACTACGAATGCCTGGGCTTTCGTTTTTATTGATGGAGTTGATGAAAATTAATGATGTCAATAAACTATACTCTAAATATAGTGAGCTTGATGGCTTGGATTTTGTTGACGCTATTTTAGATAGTCTTGGAATTACTATTGAATACGATGAAGCTACTCTTAAAAACATTCCGAAAGAAGGGGCATTTATTGCAATAGCTAATCATCCGTTTGGGGGTATCGAGGGATTAATCTTATTGAAGATGTTAGCAAAAGTTCGCCCTGATGCTAAATTAATGGCAAATTTTATCTTAAAAAAAATACCTAACCTTAGTGAATACTTTATTGCTGTAAATCCGTTCGAGAATGTATCTAACAACTCGAGTATTTCTGGCATCAAAAGTACCCTTGAATTATTAAACTCTGGAAGTCCGATTGGCATTTTCCCAGCAGGCGAAGTATCAGCATATGATACTAAAACTCAAAGGGTGATGGACAAGCAATGGAACCCAGTAGTGGGAAAGTTAATTTCCAAAGCTAAAGTACCTGTACTGCCTATTTATTTTCATGGTAACAACGGATTATTATTTAATATTTTAGGAGTAATTCACCCAACACTGCGTACAGCAAAACTACCATCCGAATTATTCAATAAAAAAGGATATAAGATTAAGCTGAGAATTGGTAAAGCAATTCAGCCAAATGAGCTCAAACAATTTTCATCTTCAGAAAAACTTTTAACATATTTGCGCGCTAGAACATATGCTCTTCGATCAGGTATTTCTAGTACTGAGGTAAAAAAATTCTTTGGTTCTAATGTTTTCAAAATATATAACAGAGCACAAGCGATTGTACAAGAAACTGCCACTGAATTAATCGAAAAAGAAATAGAAGTATTACGTGCCGATAAGCATATAATGTCTGAAAAAAATTACGACGTTTTTTTATCGAGTGCAGCTAGCATGCCAAATATCATAAATGAAATTGGGCGACTTAGAGAAATTACTTTTAGAGAGATTGGTGAAGGCACAAACAAAAAAATAGATTTAGATGAATATGATTTTTACTATAATCATTTATTTATTTGGGATAGAGATGCAAAAAAAATAGTTGGAGCCTATAGAGTTGGTAAAGGTGATGAAATATATTTTAGGTACGGTGTAAAGGGATTTTACATCTCTAATTTATTTAAGATAAAAACCGGGTTTCACACTATAATGAAATCTGGATTGGAATTAGGTCGATCATTTGTGAGAAAAGAATATCAGCAAAAACCATTACCATTGTTTTTGCTATGGAAAGGCTTATTGATGTTTAGTATGAAGAACCCGAGTTATAGATATATGTTCGGACCAGTGAGTATTAGCAATAACTTCACAAAGCTTTCAAAGACATTAATCATTGAATATATAAGAAAAAACTGTTACGATAATCGATTAGCAAAATTCATTAAACCTAAGAAGAAATTTGAAGCAGAATTAAATGATTTAGAGACTGAACTATTAGAGTCTCATAACAATTCAATAAAATCACTTGATAGTTTAATTTCTGAGATAGAAATTAACCATAACAAAGTACCTGTCTTATTAAGGCAATATATTCAATTGAACGCAAAAATTATCGGATTTAATGTAGATCCGAAATTCAATGATTCATTAGATGGTTTCTTAGTATTAGATATACAAGCAATACCTGAAGATACCATTAAAATGTTAGGTAAAAATATTTAGTTATATGACAAAAAAAAAAGCTCCGAAAATCGGAGCTTTTTTTTTAAAAAGTATTATTTATTTAATCACTGAAATTCTAGTCGAACTATTTACATTGTCACCGATTACTTTAACAATATATAATCCATTGTTAAACTCAGAGACATTTAAATTTACTTGATTCGCACCAGCATTGAATTGGCGATTGTTAACTAATGTCAAGATTTCTTTTCCTTGAATATTATAAACTTTGATAGAAATATTGTTAGACGTTTCAAGATCAAAACTAATTGTTACTTCGCTTGAAGATGGGTTAGGATAAACTAATAGTCTCTCAATATTTTTTTGCGTTGCTATACCTGTTGGAATAAAGCTATAGTTATTATTTTGAGGATTCCAATTAGCCCAACCTTGTGTCCAGTCTTCAGTACCAAAAGCACCTTTAAAAGTAGTTGTAGTAAAGAATCCATTTGATAAACGAGAATCAGCGAAACTTGCTCCAGTTAAAACAGGCGAACCAGCTGTAGGAACACAATTTGGCACATCAGCATAAGGAGATGTTAATTGCAAATCACTATTGTTAGTTAACGTAGAGTTTCCAAAAGAAGCAGTATTAAACCAAGCATTGATATCAAAACTTGCAGTATTTTTCTTTAATGGAGTTGCGCAACCTGCAATGATATTATTTTTAAATAATAATTGATCAGTAGTTGCATTATTAGATGATGAATCACCTTCAATGTATAAACCCACTGGGAATCCCATGAACACTGAGTTGAATGCTGAACAAGCAGAATTTCTTCTTATTCTTAAAACATTATTATACTTAGAGTTAATAACTGTAGATGCATCTTGCTTAGGGCCTACAACTGTAATGTTAGAGAAATTAGGAATTGTTTTAGGTCTAGCTTGATTTGTACCTGTATTATCATTATCGGATTCGAAACCATTAGAATCACCAGCTTGATCTGCAACATCTTTATCTCTTACTACAAGTCCGAATTGAACATTACCTTTATATCCAAAGTCAGTATCAAAGTCATCGTCAACTCCTTTGTAAGAAATTAAATATTTCGCATTTACAGTTCCACCGAACCATTCAAAAGCATCATCGCCAGAGTAAGAAACCATTACGTATTCAATAACTGTTTTACTACCAACACCACCTAATGTTAAACCATTAATCTCATTGTTAGCAGAGAAAGGAATACCAGCATATTCAATTCGAACATATCTGATTACACCTGAACTATCTGTTGAATTTTGACCACCATATTGACCGTCTCCATTAGCATTATTTACTCCACCTTCAATTATAGCTTGGCCACCAACCGGATTAACTGGTGCAGAACCTAAAATAATTAAGCCTCCCCAATCTCCATAAGTTCTGTTTCCTGCTTGTTCATCAGATGTAAATACAATTGGATTTAATTTTGTTCCGTTTGCAATTAATTTACCACCTCTAGTTACAATTAAAGACCCTTTGGTTGATTTAATACCTCTGATAATTGTACCTGGTTGAATTGTTAATGTTGCATTAGAATCAACATAAACAAAACCATCTAATCTATAAATTTTATCACTTGTCCAAGTTGTATTAGAAGTTATATGTCCTGATACAACTTGTAATTGAGCATTAACTGGTAATTCTGTAATTTTTACAGTATCTGTAAACACAACATTATTTAGACCGTTAGTTGCTGTAAGAGTAACGATATAATTGCCAAGTGCATTATATAAATGTACTGGATTAGTTTCGTTTGAAACTGCAGTATTATCACCGAAATTCCAAGTATAAGAAGTAGCTTTTTGAGATTTATTCGTAAAAGATACTCTATCTCTATTTATTGATTTAGTAAAATCAGCAATTGGAGTTACAGATTGGTAATTATTATTTTGTGGATCCCAACTTGTCCAACCTAATGTCCAATCTTCACTACCAAACGCTCCTTTATAGGTTGTTGTAGTAAAGAAAGAATTTGTCAATCTAGAATCAGAGAAATCAGCACCTGTTAATGCTGGTGAACCCGATGCAGGTAAACAATTTGGAACTGCAGCATAAGCAGCGGTTAATAATAAATCACTGTTATTTGTTAAAGTTGTATTGTTAAAACCAGTTGTATTATACCAAGCATCAATATCAAAACTAGTAACATTTTTTCTTAGTGGTGTAGCACAACCTGCAATGATATTATTTTTAAATCTTAACTGATTTGTAATTGCATTATTAGAAGAAGAATCTCCTTCAATGTATAAACCATTTGTAAATCCAAAAAATAATGAGTTAAATGCTGAGCATCCAGAGTTTCTGCGGATTCTCAAAGCATTATTATATTTAGAATTGATAACAGTATTCGCATCAGCTTTTGGTCCAACTAAAGTAATGTTTGAAAAATTAGCAATTGTTTTTGGAGTAGCTTGATTTGTTCCTGTATTATCATTATCTGATTCAAAACCATTTGAATCACCAGCTTGATCAGCAACATCTTTATCTCTAATAATTAATCCGAATTGAATATTACCAACAAATCCGAAATCTGTATCAAAATCATCATCAACACCTTTGTAAGCAATTAAGTGTTTTGCGTTAACTGTACCGCCAAACCATTCGAAAGAATCATCACCAGAAAATGCTACCATAACGTAATCGATGATTGTACCTCTACCAACACCACCTAGTGTTAATCCATTAATCTCATTGTTAGCAGAAAAAGGTATACCTGCATATTCAATTCTTACGTATCTTAATATACCTGAATTATCATTTGCATTAGATCCACCAAACTGGCCATCTCCATTTGCATTGTTTACTCCACCTTCGATGACAGATTGACCACCAACCGGATTAATAGGCGCTGAACCTAATATAATAAGTCCACCCCAATCTCCATAAGTTCTAGTACCTGGAGCTTCATCAGATGTAAAAACAATTGGCAATTGTTTCGTACCATCTGCGATTAATTTACCACCACGTGTTACAATTAAGGAACCCTTAGTAGATTTAATACCTCTTATAACAGTTCCAGGTTGAATTGTCAAAGTTGCATTTGAATCAACATAAACAAAACCATCTAATCGATAAATTTTATCGTTTGTCCACGTTGTATTAGACGTAATATGACCAGAGACTGTAGTAATCTGTGCTAAAGCATCAGATACAAACGCTACTGAAATCAATGTAATTAGTGAAAGTATTAGTTTCTTCATGACTGATATTTATTTTCATCAAAACTAATTTTTCAATATTACCGCTATGTTAAAACATAGTTATTTATGTATATATTTAATGCTGATTGTATATAAATAATTGTTTTAAAATTTATATGCAAATGAGAATGAATAGGTAGTTCCCCAGTTTGTAGAAATTATTTTATTATCTTTTTTCTCATCAAATTTTTCATCCTTATCAATATCTTGATAATATATTCTTTTCTGATTTAAAATATCTGAAATATTTATTTTCACTTCAAATTTATCATTAAACACTTTTGAAATTTGTGCATCAATTAAATTTCTTGGTGCTTCCCAAACGTTATCATACCCTAAGAATCCAGCCTCAATTATTCTTCTACCAATTACATTATATAAAATACTCACATTATATCCAGTTGTCGGATCAGAATATAGAAGTCCTGCATTTACAATATATGGCGATTGACCTTGTAAAGGCCTAATTGAATCTGCAGCATTAAGGTTGCCTCTCAAATCTACAATTGAACTAATAAATGAAGTGTTTGCATAAAAAACAAAATTATCCCATTTCTCCCAAGCAGTAGCGTTAAAAGCATTAAAGAAATTCAACTTCTTTCTAAATTCTAATTCTAATCCATAATTTTTTGCTTCGTTGACATTTTGAAATGTTTTTGTTTTATTGCTACCACCTAAATACACTTGTTCAATTGGATTGATAAAATTCTTGTAAAAAGTTGTAACAGAAATAACCTCACCAGCTCTTGGATAAATTTCCCAACGAAGATCATAGTTATAAATCAATGCACGTTTAATGTTCGGGTTTCCTTGGATAAGAGTATTAGTAATAAAATCTTCATATTCAAAAGTGGCTAATTCTCTAAATTCTGGTCTTGAAACTGTTTTAGAATAGGCAACCCTTAAATTCATTTTTTCCGTTAAATTATATGTCAAGTTAACAGAAGGTAATATATCAACATTATAAATATTTAATTCAATCGTATCGCCAGGGGATTGTAATTGAATTCTATTAGCCTCTACTCTTGCACCCCAAACAAATCTTAGTTTTTTAAATATTCTATTATCAAACATTAAATATGCTGATTGTAAATTATTTTGTGCAGTATATCTAGCTGTAGGGTTGGTAATATCTTCAAGAATAAAACCTCTTAATGGTAATTTTGTTGAATCTGCAAGATTAGATATGTCAAATAGATAATTCGGACTTAGAGATAATACTGAATCAGAAATTGGGAAACCTTGGCGTTTGTAACCGAAAAATCTTGCTGCAAAATCACGTTCTCTTTTTAAAGCAAATACTCCAATTTTAGCAGATTGTTTTGATTTTAAAATATTGAAAGGAATTATAAGGTCAGAACCGAATGAGTAAGTATTTTCGTTTAATTTTGAATAAAATTTACGAGCATTTTTATCGGGTGTAAAATTTATTTGTGCTAATAACGGAGCATCGGGTGATTGTGTAATGTTGTTACTATATTGCAATGATCTAGCATCTGGTTCATCTCTATCAATTCTACTAAAGCCAAATGTAGACTTCCATTTAATATCAGATTTTGTGAAATTTTTCTCGTAATTAAGTTGAGATGATATTAACTTTTTACTTGAGAATTCATAGTTATACCCTTTAATTCTTACTGTATCTGGCGTATTGTCTTCAAAATTATAACCATTTCTAATAATCGTACTAATATCACTATTGATATTAAATATATTTTTCAATGAAACTTTTGAATTTTTACCTGTCTGATAAGATAAATTAATTAAGGATCCTATAGAAATATTATTCCTATAATTATCATCTATAAAAGAAAATCGTTTACCTATAGAAAAATCAAAATCTTGTCTTTCAATTTGATTAATTCTTTGTGAGTTACTATAAGTTAAACCATAAACGAAACCGAAGTCTTTAGATTTAATTTTAGTTTTATTACCGTGTAAAATCTGAAAACTACCACCTGGCAAAGCTGTTTTATTATCTTCATAGCCCCAATCATTTTTAAACAACTTAGAAAGTTCAGCAGCTTTTTTAGCATTTGTCGGATAATTTTCCTCAGCTGGTACACCATCAGGTATCGCCCTTGTACCATCATCTATGCCTAAAAAATCATACTTACCTTTTGTGCTATTTTGAATAAATTTCTTCCCATTAGTAAAACTATTTATTGAAAGTCCAATGTTTACATTGAAAAATTCTTCTTCTGGAAAATCTTTTGTGTTAAGTTGAATAACACCACCTGCAAAATCACCAGGCAAATCTGGTGTAGCGGCTTTAGTGACTGTCATGTTATCTAATAAATTTGCAGGGAAAATATCAAAAGAAAATGCTCTTTTATCTGGTTCTGTACTAGGCAATGGAGAACCATTTATTAATGCAACATTATATCTGTCGCTTAGTCCTCTAATAACTACAAATTTATTATCTTGAATACTAGCTCCACTAACTCTTCTGAGCACTTCACTAGTATTTCTATCAGGAGATTTTTTAATAATGTCAGAAGAAACTCCATCAGAAATAGCAATATTGTTTTTTTGAATAGTATAAAGAGTTCCTAAGCTTTCCTTTTTAAAAGATGAGGTAATAACTACTTCTTGTAATTGCTTGCCTTGTTCTTCCATATTGACATTTAATGTAGTTGATTTACCTTCATTAACAATTACACCATCAACTATTTTAGTATTATAAGAAATATATTTAAATACTAATTTATATGTACCAGGTTTCAAATTTTTAAATTCGTATTGACCGTCGAAATTAGTTTGAACACCATTGGTAGTACCATCTATAATTATAACAAGTCCGATGATTGGTTCATTATTAGATTTATCAACAACTTTACCAATAATTTTACCTGTAGCTGGTTTGTCTTGTGCAAGTAAAAGTTGAGGTATAAAAAGGAATATAAAATAGAAGAAAAACTTATTCATTTAGTTTAGTTTAAAAATCTAAATTATATACCTAACATTAAGTAATTATTAATTTAATATCATCAATCGAGTTTTAAAAAACAAAAAAAGCCCGACGAATTTCTTCGCCAGGCTTTAACTCAATTTACAATATTAGTATTAATAAACTTTTGTCTGTGGATTCCAGTTTGTCCAACCTTGTGTCCAGTCAGTAGTACCCATAGCACCTCTGAAAGTTGTAGTAGTAAAGAATGACCCATCAAGACCTGTGAATGAAGCACCAGTTAAAGCAGGTGAGCCAGTAGCAGGCATAAAGTTAGGAGCATTTAAGTTTGAGATATTAGCTAATTGTGCAGTAGCTGCACTAGCTAATAAAACATTACCATCAGCAGTAGCTTTTACAGCTAAAGTAGAATCTGTAAAGATTGAATTATCTCTGCTTAAGTATGGTTTAGTGATTGCGTGTACTAAGTTATTTTTGAACATAGACTCACCACTGTTGTAAGCTGTTGCTGTACCAGCACCATCAACACAGAAACCTGCTTTTGCATAACCTAATAATAAAGAGTTATGTAATTCAAATCTTGTATTTCTTCTCCAACGATTAGCGTAGTTATGGTTAGCAGCAGTGTTTGCAGCACCATTCGGACCTACAAAAGTAACGTTTGATAAAACTGGTTTAGTGTAAGGTGTAGCAGTAGAAGCAGCACCATCATTATCGCACTCGATACCATTACCAGCGTCACCACCGTCAACGAAAGCAGGGTCTCTGAATGAGATTGCATATTGTACTTTACCTCTATAACCAAAATCGAAATCGAAATCATCGTCAGCAGTACCGTAAGCGATTAAGCGCTTAGCATTAACTGTTCCTCCGAAGAACTCAAAAGCGTCATCATTAGAATAAACAACTTGAATGTTTTCAATAACTGTTGCACTACCAACACCACCGAAAGTTAATCCGTTGATTTCAGAACCCGGTTGAGCAGCGATACCAGGATATTCAATTCTAACATAAGTCATAGAACCTGAATTATCATTATCATTAGTACCACCATAAGCACGTCCAACACCACCTTCAATTGTAGGCTCTGTTGATCTGTTAGTAGTAGCTTTACCTAAAATAATAATACCACCCCAATCACCAGGAGCTCTTGAACCTGCGTCTTTACCTGAAGTAAATACTACCGGACTAGTTGCAGTACCATTTGCATAAATTTTTGCACCTCTTTCGATAATTAATGCACCTTTTTCAGTAACGTCTGATTTTACAATTGTACCAGCCTCAAATGTAATACTAGCTCCGTCTACTACGTAAACATAACCTTTTAATACTACAGTGTCTGTAGCTTTCAATACTGTGTTAGTTGTAATATTACCTTGTAATACAACTTTGTTACCTGTAGTAGGTGTTGTATCATCACCTTCATCATCTTTTGAACAAGAAGATAATACTACCGTTCCGGCTAACATTAATGCTAAAAATTTTAAAGCTTTCATTTTTGTCTATTTGTTAAATATTTTAGTCAAAGTAAGTGTATTAAGGTTAATTAACTTTAAATAACATGTTAAGTTTAGATTAATTAATGCATTACTATTAAAATTAACTTAATGAAATTATAACAATGGTAAATTATAACTGAAGCCTATGCTGATAGTAGTACCAAATCTAACGTCATTGATAATTCTGTCTACAGATTCATCAAAAGCTTTGTTATCATCCATGTTTTGATAGAAAATTTGACGTTGATCGAATAAATCGACGTTCTTCAAAATTCTTGAACTTAAGATGTCAGAGATATTCAATTTTATTTCTGCTTTACGCTTCATGATTTTTCTTGAAATTTGAAAGTCAACTAAATTTCTAGCATTCTCATAAATATCTGGATAACCTTGGAAACCAACAGTTGCTATTCTTTGTCCGACTCTATTATACAATAAACTTAAACTATATAAATTATCGCTTGAGTTATACTGCAATCCGCTGTTAATTAAATAAGGTGATTGACCTTGTAACGCTCTTTTAATTCCACCTTGATTTAATAAATCAACTTCTGAATTTATATATGCTGCATTGGTATAGAAAGTAATGTTATCAAATATTGAACCTGATGAAATGAAGTTTAATTTCTTTCTAAATTCGATTTCAATACCAGTTGATTTAGCTTTTAACGCATTATCATAAGTCATTCTTCTTAAGTCAGCATTAGAGCTAGAGTTAACGATTTGCTCAATAGGGTTATTAAAATGCTTGTAGAAGAATGTGAAAGTCATTGCTTCACCAGAACTAGGGTAATGTTCAATTCTTGTATCAAAATTATAATTCTCACTTCTCTTTAAATTCGGATTACCCGCTAATGAACTATTAGATGTGAAATCGTAAAATTCAAAAGGTGCTAATTCTCTAAATTCAGGTCTTGATACCGTTTTAGATGCAGATAATCTCAAATTAGTTTTTTCATTTAATTCATAAGTGAAATTCATTGAGGGTAATACATCTAAATAAGTATTGTCTGATTTTACTTTATTTGAAGTAGCATCTACAGCATCCATATTCTGAACGAATGATTCAATTCTGACACCCCAATTCATCTTTATCTTTTTACTGAATTGATTATCAAACATAATGTAACCAGCATTTAACATTGAAGTAGCAAAATATTCATCAGAGTTGTTCGTGAATTCGCTTAACACAAATCCGTTTTCAGAAATGTTCTCTTCTGCAAAAATTTCACCCATTGATAATGTTAATAAACTATCTGCATTAGTAAATTTAGATTTTGCATAATTGAAAATTCTAGCATTAAAGTTTCTTTGTTTCATTAATGTCAAAGCACCAACTTTTAATGACTGTTGATTTTCAAATAATTTAAATGGTACAGAGATATTGATATTTCCACCGTAATTATCTTCAGCTAATTCAGAAAAAAATCTTCTGCTATTTCTATCAACCATAGTATAAACAACATCTTGAGTTGAACCTAAAGGTCTATTATAAAATATTGTTCTTAGATCAGGTTGTGAGCTAATAATAGATGCATAATTAACATTCCAGTTAATTTTGATATCTCTATCAGTAACTGAATGTGAACCTTCAACTTGTGAATTCAATAAACTCTTTTGTGTTAGTTCATTTGAATTAAATTTAATCTCATTTAAATTATTTAAGTTATTACCAGATCTAACTAAATAAGATTCATCAAATACTTTATTATAGATATTTTTGAACGAGAATTTATTATTCCCTTTCATGTAAGTAAAGTTTGCTAAGGCTCCTACGTTAGTAGTGAATTTGTATTGAGTGTTATCGTATTGAACTACGTAATTATCCTTCAATGGACCATCATAATCGAAACGATCTTGCGGATTTATTCTTTGCTCATTTCTGTAAGTAACAGATGCTAATGAACCAAATACACCTTCATTTTTTAAATTTTTCTTAGTTCCGTAAGTAAACTGATAACTCTGTGTTGGTAATGCAATTGATTCTTGTTCACCATAAGGGTTACCTAGTGATTTAGTAGCCTCAATTTGTTTTGCCAATGGAGATGATGCATATTTCTGACGTGAAGTAGGGAAATTGTCAGATAAATTTCTATCACCATCTGCATATCCTAAATAATCAAACTTACCTCTACCGTTAGATAAAAATCTTTTGAAAGTAGATTGAGTGTTGAAACCTAATGAAACAGAAAAATCTATAAAGCTTTCTTCTGGTATATCTCTAGTAATAACTTGTATAACTCCACCTGCGAAATCTGCTGGTAAATTTGCTGAAGCTGTTTTGTTGATTGTTATTCTTTCGATTAGATTTGAAGGAATAATGTCGAATGAGAAAGCTTTTTTATCTGGTTCAGAACTAGGTAACATTGCATTATTAATAGTTGCTGTATTGTATCTATCAGCCAAACCACGAATAACAACGAACTTATTATCTTGAACCGAAGCACCACTGACTCTTTTTAAGACATCCGAGGTATTCTTATCAGGAGATTTTTTTATCAAGTCAGATGCTATACCATCAGAAATAGCAATATTATTTTTCTGAATAGAATACATTGCTCCAATACTTTCTTTCTTATATGTAGAAGTTACTACTACTTCTTGAATTGCTTTTGAATTCTCAGCTAATGCCATATTTAAGTTGGTAATTTTACCAGCACTTACTTGTACGCCTTCAACTGATTTAGTTTCATATGAAACATATTTAAAAACTAGTTTGTAGGTACCAGGATTCAAATTAGAGATGATGTAATTACCATCAAAATCTGTTTGTACACCAATGGTAGTACCATCAATCATCACAACTGAACCAATAATAGGTTCATTGTTGTTTTTATCGAAGACTTTACCTGAAATTTTACCCTTAAGAGTAGTTTGGGCTGAAAGATTTAAAGCACTGATAATTAAAATTATAGCACTTAAAATTAATGTTTTTTTAATACTTTTCACTTTTGTAATATTGAGTTGTGCAAAAGTACCCCTGCAATGTTAATTTATTGTTAACAGATAATTATCAAAAAGTAACTAGAAGTTAAGCTAAATGTTAAGTATACTGACTTGCAGTACTAATTTTCACTCTGATAGGGCAAGCCTAATGATTTAAAAACAAAGTGAAGAAGCCATATTGGCCCAATTAATAAGAATTGTAGATCTTTAAAGAATGATGGTTTCTTACCTTCAATTTTATGTCCAACGAACTGAAAAACCCAAGCCACCACAAAAATTATCACACAAATCAACCACATTGCTGGACCTCCAGCTCGCTCTAAATACTCTAATTGTACAATTAGATAAGAGAACAAACCTATTACAAATATCATAGCAAAGGCCAGAATAGCAGATAATCTCCAATAATAATAAAGTGCAAATGCGATAGCGATAGAGGCGATATTAAAATAAGGGTATGGCTTCATGAATTCAGGCAATGGAATTGCCCAAATAAGTCCTAACAAACTAAATACGATGGATGGTACCGCAATCCAATGAATAAGTTTATTGGTAGAGTTTCTGTGACTCTCGCTGTACTCGCTTAATAGCTGATCTAAACGTGTCATAATGATAGTATTATAGTAGTTAGTCACTAGTAGCTAGACTAGCTACTAGTGACTAACTACTGATGTACTAATTTTAATTACTTAGCAAAAGATACCGACCTAGTCTCTCTAATCACCGTCACTTTTACTTGGCCTGGGTATGTCATTTCTGTTTGTATTCTTTCTGCGATGTCAAATGATAAAGCTTCAGCCTGTTGATCTGTAATTTTTTCGCTTTCAACAATTACACGTAATTCTCTACCAGCTTGAATAGCAAATGTTTTTTCAACACCAGGGTATGAAAGCGCTAAGTCTTCCATTTCTTTTAATCTCTTTATATAACTTTCTACTACTTCACGGCGAGCTCCAGGTCTTGCCCCTGAGATTGCATCACATGCTTGAATAATTGGCGACAATATACTCGTCATTTCAATTTCGTCGTGGTGAGCTCCGATAGCATTGCAAATTTCTGGATGTTCTTTATACTTCTCAGCTAATTGCATACCTAAGATTGCGTGAGGTACTTCCGGATTGTCTTCAGATACTTTACCAATATCATGTAATAACCCGGCTCTTCTCGCCATCTTCACATTTAATCCTAATTCTGTTGCCATAATCGCACAGAAGTTTGCTACTTCGCGTGAATGTTGTAATAAATTTTGTCCGTATGATGAACGATACTTCATTCTACCTACCATACGTATTAACTCTGGGTGAAGGCCGTGTATACCTAAATCGATTACTGTTCTTTCACCAGTTTCTATAATTTCTTCTTCTAACTGTTTTTTAGTTTTCGCTACTACCTCTTCGATACGAGCTGGGTGAATTCTACCATCAGTCACTAGTCTGTGTAATGACAATCTTGCTAATTCTCTTCTTACTGGGTCGAAACCTGATAAGATGATAGCTTCAGGAGTATCATCAACAATAATTTCAATACCAGTTGCTGCTTCTAAGGCTCTAATATTTCTACCTTCACGACCGATGATACGACCTTTAACTTCATCACTTTCAATATTAAACACTGAAACAGTATTTTCAATTGCAGCTTCTGTTGCAGATCGTTGAATAGTTTGAATAACAATTTTCTTTGCTTCTTTCGCCGCAGTCATTTTTGCATCCTCAACAATATCTTTAATCATTGACATTGCATTTGTTTTAGCTTCGTCTTTTAATGCTTCAATCAATTGTTGCTTTGCTTCATCTACTGAAAGTCCAGATATCTTCTCTAACTGCTTAACCTGTAATTGATGTGATGCATCCACTTCAGCTTTTTTCTTTTCTACCAAATCAAGTTGACGAGTAAGATTTTGACGAAGTGTCTCCATCTCTTGCTCTTTGCGTTGGTTGTTCTCAAGCTTTTGACTTAGAGATTGTTCTTTTTGCTTAAGCGTATTTTCTTTTTGAGAAATTTGAACATTCTTTTGTTGAATCTCTTGCTCATGTTCAGTTTTGATTTGAAGGAATTTTTCTTTTGCTTCTAGCAACTTATTTTTCTTCAAAAGCTCTGCTTGAGATTCAGACTCTTTTAATATTTGTTCAGCTTTTTGTTTAGCGATTTGCTCATGATCTTGTATACCCTTTTTCAGAGTTACTTTTGCAATTATGAAACCCAATGCCAGGGCTACTATGCCTACTACTATTGTTAATACCATTTTTTCTATCGTTTAATTATACTAATTGAGTATAACCAATAGAACAAAATACTAAAATTTATTGCTTAAACAGGAAATCACTCAGCTTTTTATCAATTGACTCTATTTGTTTAGAGAAATCAAAGCTCATATTCTTGTGATTTTTATCGAGATTCAAATGTTCTGTGGCAATTTGTAAAATACACATAGAAAGCAAATCTTGTTTATCTCGCACGGCATAGTTCTCTTGGAACTCCTTAATACGGTCATTAACCAGTTTAGCAGCTTTCCGAACATTCTCCTCATCCTCACTATTTATTTTTAAAGGATAAACCCTGTCGGCAATATTAATTTTAATGGAGATTTCTCCCATTTGTATGTTTGTTCGCTATTAATTATTTACTCAAAATAGCTATACATTTATCTATTTCGCGTACAAAATCGTTAATTTTCGTCTTAATGTCAAGTGTCTTCTCATCGGTAGTGGCCACGCTCTTTGCTAATTTCAAGATACGGTGCTTCTCTTCCAGCTCTTTATACTCTGATGAGAGCTCTGTGATTTTTTTTCTCAACATCTCATTATCGCCCAATAAGAGTTCATTTTGCTCTTTTATTGCATCGCAATATTCGAGCAGCATATCAATCTTTTTCTCTATGCTATCTAAATTCTTCAAAAGGCTTTTCTTATTTCAGCAGCAACTTCTTTTTCATAAGCTGCTATTAATTTATTCATTACCCCATCTATTGCTTGATCTTGTAATGTTTTTTCTTCATCTAACAATACAAAGCTCAAAGCATATGACTTTTTACCAGCTGGCAACTTCTCCCCTTGATAAACATCAAACACATCGACATTTTTCAATAATCTTTGCTCTGCTTGCATAGCCACCTTTTTCAAACTCTCAAAACTCACCGCCTGATCTACCAACATTGACAAATCTCTTCTAACCTCTGGGAACTTTGATGGTTCTTTATAAGTTTTCTTGCGTTTCTTTATCAATTCGAATATTTCAGTCATATTGAAATCTGCATAATATACTGGCTGTGAGATATCAAACGACTTTAATAATGACTTATGTAGTGAAGATACTTTAATTATTTCAGTTTTGCCATTTAAATATGCAAAGCCATCTAAATTGGCATCTGTCAATACCGAACTCTTCAAACTTGTTAATCCCAATCGTTGAACAATTTGATCAACAATAGATTTTAAATGGAAAAATGTTTTTTCAACTGGCTTTACATTCCAATGTTCTTTATGCGTATTACCTGTCATGAACATACTTAAATGCCAAAATTCTGCATTAACACTTTCAGTTTTATGATAAGTATTACCCCATTCATATAAATTCAAGCTGGCATTTTTTCTATTAATATTATACGCAATTGATTCTAATCCTGAACTTATCATCTGACTTCTTAATACTTGAAGTTCGATACTTAATGGGTTCAATATTTCAACACTATCAGCAATGCCTATTATTTCATTACTCTTTGCGGATGTCAATGAATTTGACATCATCTCGTTAAAGCCGTTAGAGCTCAAGTACTCTGAAATAATTTCCTTAACTCTGTCTTCATCGGGCTTCGGTTGAAATGATAAAGATGACCTCAACTGCTTAGGCATCTCTATATTATTCAATCCGTATATTCTCAAAACTTCTTCTACTAAATCACAAGGACGAGTAACATCTACTTTTGCTAATGGCACCTTCAATGTCAAAGATCCAACATCCTCAGAAATTAATTTTATACCTAAACTTGTTAAAATTTCTTTGATGGTTTCTTGAGGTATTGCCTTACCGATTAAGCGTTGTGTATATTCTGTAGTTAATTGTATTACTGCTTGCTCAATAGGTTCAGGGTAAACATCTGTTATACCTGATTCTGGTTCTACACCTGCAAGTTCTTGCATTAATTCTACCGCATATGATGCTGCCATTAAACACATATCTGGGTCTGTACCTCTTTCAAATCTGAATGAAGCATCGGTTTTAATATTTTGTGCCTTAGCTGATTTTCTTACAGATGCTGCGTTAAAATAAGCGCACTCTAAAAACACATTTTGAGTTTGCTCGGTAATAGCTGAAGATAATCCGCCAATAGCCCCTGCAATGCCCAATACATTTTGAGTATCAGCAATGACTAATTCTGAATTTTTTAACTCTCTCTCTACATGATCAAGCGTTAATAATTTTTCATCTGCCTTTGCTCTTCTAACAATGATTGTATTATTTGTAATTTTATCTGCATCATATGCATGCATTGGTTGACCCAAACCATGGCATATATAATTGGTGATATCTACTATATTATTAATGGGTTTAACTCCAATAATATTTAAACGATCTACTAACCACTTCGGCGAAGGTGCAACTTTTACATTTTTCAAATAGATGCCTGTAAAGCGTTTGCAATCTTCGGCATTTTCAATTTGAATATTTATTTTACCACTAGCATGTACTGGTAGTTTTTTATAATTATTTGGCTTTAATGATTTTTTATAAATAGCAGCAAGATCTCTTGCAACTCCTAAGTGTGATGCAGCATCAGCTCTATTTGGAGTTAAGCCTATTTCAAAAACTACATCTGATTTTAGTCCGTAATATTCTTTGAACGATCTTCCAACTTCAGCATCATCCGGAAGTATTTTTATACCATCATGCGATTCACCTAAACCAATTTCATCTTCAGCACAAATCATCCCTTCAGATAATTCAGATCTAATTTTAGACTTATTGATTTTAAAAGCTTCGCCATTCGTCGGATGTACAGTAGTTCCAACCGTAGCCACAATTACTTTTTGTCCGACCGCTACATTCGGCGCACCACAAACAATTTGTAATAATTCATCTGCTCCAACATCTACTTTTGTAATTCTCAAACGATCAGCATTTGGGTGCTGATAACATTCTTTGACATGACCTATAACCAAACCCTCTAATCCACCTTTTACCGACTCAATCTGCTCCAATGCCTCTACCTCTAGTCCGACCGACGTCAACGCCTCTGATATATCTTGTGCTTGCTCTTCTAACTCAATAAACTCTTTAAGCCACTCGTATGAAATTCTCATTGATAATTTTTGATTTTAGCAAAAGTATAAAATATCAATGAGAATTTATGGTTCAGCAATTACAAGGTGCCGCTATCAGAAAAACTATAATAATTATTCTCGTGAATGATTATATGATCTAGCAATTTAATATCAAGCATTGAACAAGCATCTTTACATTTTTGTGTAAGGGCTATATCTTCTTTACTAGGCACTAAATTACCTGAAGGGTGATTATGAGAAAGCACCATGCCACTTGCTAAAGTCTCTATAGCTTCTTTCATAATCATTCTGATATCTGCTACAGTACCACTGATACCACCTTTACTTAAGCACTTTTTAGAAATAATTCGATTAGATCTGTTTAAATATAAGACCCAAAATTCTTCATATTCTAAATCTCTAAACAGGTATTCTAACTGAGCATAAACATCTTTACTACTTAAAATTTTAGGCAATTCGAGAGGTATATGCTCTCTACGCCTCCGCCCGATTTCAAGAGCAGCTATTATATTCACCGCCTTTGCTTGTCCGATCCCCTTTATTTTCTGAAGATCATTAATACTTAACTTTGCCAGTGAATATAGATTATTATCTACAGTGCTCAATAATTTTTGAGCTATAGCTATGGCTGACTGGTCTTTAGTACCTGTACCGATTATGATTGCGAGTAATTCAGAATCACTCAATACATGTCGGCCTTTGGTAATTAATTTCTCTCTTGGTTGGTCTTCTTCGGCCCAGAATCTTATGGCCACTGATTTATTATCATACACACTCATCTCTTTATTTTTTTTCAAGATAAGCTTAAAATAAAAAATCCCGCATCGCATAGATGCAGGATTATTTATCAGTATTTTTTTAAATAATCTGTAATCTTAAGAAAGAATTACTTAAGAGTATTCACAAATTTTGTCAATTTCGACTTGTTATTAGCCGCTTTATTTTTGTGAATTACGTTTTTCTTAGCTAAACGATCTAACATTGAAGAAACTTTCTTCAATAATTCAGATGCTTCAGATTTGCTTTCAGAACTACGTAATATCTTAATTGCATTACGAGTTGTTTTAGCTTGATATCTATTTCTCAATCTCTTAGCGGCGTTCGCTCTAATTCTTTTAATTGCTGATTTATGATTTGCCATTGCTTATATTTTCAATTTCAAAAGGACTGCAAATATACGGGCTGTTTTCTAATTTCCAAAGCTAAATTACAAAAAGAAGAAAATAACTTATATTTACCCTTAATTATGCGCAAATATATCATTTTAACCGGGTTTTTCATAGCCATCAGTGTTTATTTTGTTTACTCTTGGGGCTTTTTTGCCCATAAAAGAATTAACAGACTAGCCGTTTTTACCCTTCCTAAGGAGATGATGGGATTTTATAAAAGTAATATAGAGTACATCACCGAGCAAGCAGTAGCACCTGATAAAAGGAGGTATTCTGACAAAGAAGAAGCTCCTCGCCACTATTTAGATGCAGATAGATATGGGAAAAATCCCTTCGACAGCATACCTATGAATTGGAAAGATGCTGCAAATAAATATTCAGAAGACACATTAAATGCCTATGGAACTGTACCTTGGAGAATTCAAGAGCGACTAAATAAGTTAACTTTAGCTTTCAAAGAAAAAGATTCAGCTGGTATTTTATTCTATTCAGCTGACATTGGGCATTACATAGCTGATGCTTGTGTTCCTTTGCATACGACATTAAATTACGACGGACAATTTACTAATCAGAAGGGATTACATAGTTTTTGGGAAAGTAGATTACCTGAATTATTTGCTGACGATTATAATTATTGGGTAGGTAAAGCAGAATATATTGATAACCCTTTGAAAGAATCATTCAATCTTTTGAAAGGTAGTTTTGCTGCATTAGATTCTGTACTCGTTTTTGAGAGAGAACTAAATGCAAAGTTTGACTCCGAGAAAAAATACAGCTATGAGCAAAAGGGCAAGAAGAATGTCCAAGTGTATTCAGAAGCATATTCTAAGGCTTATCACGATGCATTAGACGGTATGGTTGAGCGTAGAATGAGAGTAGCTATCAAAGCAGTTGGCAGCTATTGGTATACAGCATGGGTAAATGCTGGACAGCCAAATATGAAAAAGCTGATTAAGAAAAATCAAACGACTGCTGTTAAAGATCAAATAGAAAAAGAAGAAGAGGCTTATAAAAAAGGAAAAGCACTAGGTAGACTAGAATAAAAAAATTATACATAAAACAAGAGGGGTAGTTCATGTAGAACTACCCCTCTTTTTATTGTAAATTAAACTGGAGTTTCTAATTATGCATAAGTGTTTAACATCACTGGCATTACCAACATCAATACATCTTCGTTATTATCTGTATTTACTGGCAATAAGATACCTGCTCTGTTTGGTGTAGACATTTCTAATATCACTTCGTCAGTATTTAAGTTACTCAACATTTCTATTAAGAACTTAGCATTGAATCCGATTTCAATATCTTCTCCTTCGTATTGACAGCTTAAACGTTCATGCGCTTCATTTGAAAAGTCCATGTCTTCCGCAGAAATCTGCAATTCAGAACCTGTGATTTTCAAACGCACTTGGTGAGTTGTTTTATTTGAGAAAATTGAAACACGTTTCAAACATGTTAAAATTTGAGATCTATCGATGGTTAATTTATTCGGGTTATTAACTGGTATAACAGCCTCATAATCTGGATATTTTTCATCAATCAAACGACAAATCAAATTGACATTGTTGAATGAGAATGAAGCATTAGTATTGTTGTATTCTACATTAATGCTAATATCTTCAGTAGGCAAAGATGACTTTAACAAGTTCAAAGCTTTTTTAGGCAAAATGAATGAACTAGCAACATCCGCTTTAGCATCTCTTCTTCTGTAGCGAACTAATTTATGAGCATCAGTTGCAACAAAAGTTAAGTTTTCAGTTGACATCTGGCAATAAACTCCCGTCATAGCCGGACGAAGCTCGTCTGTACTAACAGCGAAAATTGTTTTCGAAATAGCTTCTGAAAGAACAGATGCTGAAATCATAACGGTAGCAGCTTGTTCAATTTTAGGGATTTTCGGAAAATCTTCACCGTTCTCTCCTACTAACTTATATTTACCGTCACCTGCCGTCATTTCTATTGCGAAATTATCGTCATTGATTGTAAATGTGATAGGCTGGTCAGCTAAAGTCTTTAAAGTATCTAATAATATTTTCGACGGTACTGCAATTTTACCATTCTCTTTAGCCTCTACAGTTAGTGAGGTAGTCATAGTAGTTTGCAAATCTGTAGCCGAAACAGTTAGGTTACCATTGTTAATTTCGAATAAAAAGTTTTCGATAATTGGTAACACTGTATTTGTACTTAAAGCACCGCTGATAACTTGCAATTGCTTAAGCAATGCTGATGATGAAACAATAAACTTCATACCCTTAATCTTCTATTATTTTTAAGTTCGTAGCAAATATATAATATTAATTTAGCTTATTTACTAGGCGCTGAAAAGAAATCACCGTACCTAACGATTAGCTTAGAAAATGCGTTATATTGAGCATTATAAACCTCTTTTCCATTCACTCTGATAAACATTCTATTTTGATCTAGGTCAATTTCACTGCCACTAGCAACGAAATTTTGTCCGTCAAAAAATCGTCTAAAAAGTTCCACCTTTTTAGATTGCCCAGACTTATCAAAAACAGTTATGATACATATTAAATTTTCTGGTAGTAAAACCTCCCCTAATTTAATTTTCTTGGCATTCGCAATATTTTCATATTGAATATCAGTATAATTAATTAGATAATTTCTAAGATATTCACCATTGATATTACTTGTAGCCGTATCACCTGCTTTATTGGTTAATGAAACATAATCTTTGCCCGAAATACGTAAGCTAAATGACTCTTTATTTAAATTAGGATAATCAATACTGATGATGTCAATGTTTTGTGGATAGTATCTAAAAACTTCTCTATCTCGCCAAACTTCAGCATTAGTATTATATCGAACAGTTAAGTAACCATCAAAGCCAGGTATATGAGCAACTATGGGTTCATCGCTATTATCTAACAAGAAAAACGTACCTAATCCGTCTTGCGTAGCTCCACCAACAAAATATTTCTTTTCTAAATCACCATCTACAAATATCTCTACTTGAACAGCACCAGTTGCTAATTGTCTCATGACATTATCTTTCATTGCTTTGTTTACTGGTGATTTTATACTAACTCTTTTAATAGTTTCTAAAAGTGTTCTCACTATATCTTTTCTTGCTTTGATAGAATCATTCGCCATCCAAACACCATTTGTTTTGGTCAATTTTAAAACAGATCCGTTTTTATTAGATATGATAATTTTATCAATACTACTAGTATCTTCAACTGCAAAATCTTTTAATCTATTACTAATACTACTTTTAGAACCTTTAGTATTATATACATAATAGGCAATACCCACCAACACCAACAGAACAATAATATATAATGTATTTTTTTTCATCTTATTTAGCGTATTTACGTTTTCTATAATAGAATAAATATATACCAACAATAACTATTAATGCAATTGGGAAAACGATATTAAACAATTGCCATTTCATTTTTTGGGATTTAATTTTTTCTTTGTCAAGTAATCTTAACTTAACTTCTTTAGATCTTGCTTCAATTAAATTGTAGTCGTCGGCTAACCAATCGATTGCATTTTGTATAAATATTTTATTAGAGAAACTTTGACGAGAATATCTGTCGAAGCCAAGCGGATATACTGAACTATCTTTCTCTGAATAATAATTTTTTATAATATCACCATCAGCAACAACAATCATTCTAGTTGGTTTACTATCTTCTAAAAACTTAGCACTATCATTTTGCGCCACTAATCTATTTTTATAAACCGATTTAAACTTACCTTCTAAAGCTAATGCAGTTATTAAATTTTGTTTGTTGAACTGAGTCGGATTAGGTTCAATTGCTAACATCTGCATCGATATTCTTACAGGTGCATTTAATATCTTGGCATACTTAGAGCTCTGTAATAATGGTGACTTGGTAACTCCAGCTACATTAATTGTATCTATTGTACCTGAAAATTCTGAACGTACACCATCTAAATTTTTAGCTACCGGATGTGTAGAATTTGAAACAAAAATCGGATAAAATAACCAAGGGAATAATTCAGTTTGAGGTTGTGCCCCTACATTACCAGTCACCACTGGTATAGGCGCGCATTGAACATCTTGTATTAAATCATAATTTAAACGAGCTCCATAACTAAATAATTGATCATCTAGATTCAAATCATAACTACTCGTAATCATCATTTGCTCTTTACCTAAACTATCGAGATTTGCATTCGTTTGATCAATTAACCACAGCACTCTACCACCATTCATAATGTATTGATCAATATTAAACTTGTCTCCTTCTGTAAATATTTTTGTTGGCTTTGCAATTACTAATGCTTTATATTGAAATAAATCTTGAGGAATTGATCTTGAAATATTTACGAAACCTACTTCATAGTATTCTCTTAATGATCTAATAACATCCGCAGTTCTAAAAGTATCAATCTCACCATGACCAAATGTAAAAGCTATTTTAGGTCTATTTAATGAACTTACTTTTTTAATATTATTTACAATTTGAAATTCTAAATTGGTAATTGAGTTGTTTAAAACTTCATCGGCTGAATTTGCAATAGTAGAACTTTGTAATAATTGAAAAGCAACTTCTCTTCCACGATATGTAACCACTGCACCTGGTACAACTATTTGTTGACGTTGACCTTGATCATCGCGTACTTGAACATTAATTGCATTTAGTCCTTTTTTAGATAATTGCATTAATATTTCATCACGAACCGCTTGATTAGGATCTGCTGTAGGGTTTATAAATTCATACTCTATATTACTGCCTGCATATGCTTTTAAATCATCTAATGTTTCTTTAGTTGAATTCCTCAAACGTTTAAATCCCGCAGGGAAGTCTCCTTCTAAGTATACTTTTATATATACTACATCATCTAAATTCTTTACAAATTCTTTACTAGCATTTGATAAGGTGTATCTTTTCTCTTTAGTAAAATCTACTCTGAAAAATAAAAAAGTAGAAATAAAATTGATAATGATAATTATCAAAATCAAAATCGCCAATTGGCTATATGCTTGTTTTTTCTGATTACTTGATATAATTTTCATACTACCACTTTCTACTTTCTAAAACAGTTTTAGTTAATAAAACAAAAAAACCTATGAAGCCTAAAAAGTAAATTAAATCTCTACTGTCTACTACTCCTCTGCTCATTGATTGATAATGATCATTTATTCCAATTTGTGCTATAGTATTATCAATTTTACCAAACAAATCTAATTTACTAAATGAATCAAATCCTGCGTAACAAATAAAGCTTATGAATACAGCGAGAATAAATGCTACAATTTGATTATCACTTATTGATGAAGCAAAAATACCTATTGCAACTAAGCTTGCAGCTAGAAACATTAAGCCGATATATGAACCAATTACAGCTCCTGAATCTACATTACCTTTTGTAGCACCTAATTGATATATGGTATAATAATATAGCAAGGTTGGCAATAACGTAAACAATACAATTATAAATCCAGCTAAATACTTACCTAAAATAATTTGCAGTTCTGTAATCGGTCTTGTTACTAATAATTCTATAGTGCCTGATTTATTTTCTTCAGAAAATGAACGCATTGTAATCGCTGGTATTAAGAATAGAAAAATCCATGGTGCTACCCCGAAGAAACTATCCAATGATGCGAAACCATATTCTAAAATACTAGTGTCTGGGAATACCCAAACAAATAAACCCATCACTAATAAAAACACAATCATAGAAATATAAGCTATTAGTGAACTTAAAAATCCAGATACTTCTTTCTTTAATATACTCCACATATATCTACTTCTTATTAGTTAATCTTCTAAATACCTCTTCTAATTTTTCTTCCTCTTTTTGAATGCTCAATAAGATTAAATTATTTTTCACTGCAAATTCAAAAATTGATGCTCGAACTTCTTCATCGTTATTCGTTGTCAATAACCAAATATTTGCATTTACAAATTGTGCAGATTTTACTCCTTTTATTGACTCTAATTTATTCTTCTCTATAGACTGATTGAATTCAACCCTAAACACATACTCACCTAATGAGTGTGCTTGCAAGTTTTTAGTATCATCATTCGCAACTATTTTCCCTTTATTGATGATAACTACTTGATCACATATCGCCTCTACTTCTTGCATTATATGTGTTGAAAGAATAACCGTTTTTTGTTTACCAATTTCTCGTATCAATTTTCGTATCTCGGTCAATTGATTAGGATCTAATCCGGATGTTGGCTCGTCTAATATTAGCACCTCTGGATCATGTAACATCGCTTGTGCTAATCCGACTCTCTGTCTATATCCTTTCGATAACTGACCTATCTTTTTGTGTTGCTCTCTCTCCAATCCGGTCATCTTTATCATCTCAGCTATTCGAGTTTTTACATTGTCAATTTTATGCACCCCAGCAATGAACTCAAGATATTCTTTGATGTACATGTCTAAATACAATGGGTTATGTTCTGGCAAATAGCCTATCTTCTTTCTTACCTCCATTGATTGAGTTTCTGTATCGAAACCACAAACACTCACTTTGCCTGATGTTGCTGGTATAAAGCATGTGATAATCTTCATGGTGGTAGATTTTCCGGCACCATTCGGACCTAAAAACCCGAGAATTTTTCCTGGCTCTGCTTTAAACGATACATTGTCGACTGCCTTTTGGGAGCCATATATCTTCGTTATGTTTTCTACAATTACCGACACTTCTATAGTTTTAATTGAATTTATTCAGTAGCGAATTTAGAAAATTAATTGAAACTTGCCCTTTCGCGCCCTTTAATTATCTTTGCCAAATGATGAATAAAGATGATCTTTTTAAGAATGTAGTCTCTCACTCAAAGGAATACGGCTTTGTGTTTCAATCTAGTGAAATTTACGACGGACTAAGTGCTGTTTACGATTATGGTCAATTAGGTGTTGAGCTTAAGAACAATATAAAAACCTATTGGTGGAAATCAATGGTACAAATGCATGAAAATATTGTAGGTATTGATTCTGCTATTTTTATGCACCCTAAAATTTGGAAAGCATCGGGTCACGTTGATGGGTTTAACGACCCAATGATCGACAATAAAGATTCAAAAAAGAGATATCGTGCTGATAATCTGATAGAAGATAAAATTGCTCGCTATGAAAAAGACGGTAAAACTCAAAAAGCTGAGCAATTACAAAACGAACTTGATGAAGCCTTAAAAGCCGATAATTTAACTGCCCTAAAAGATATCATTGTAGCTCATGAGATTGTTTGTCCGATTTCAGGGACCAAAAACTGGACAGACGTGCGACAATTCAATTTGATGTTTAGTACACAGTTTGGCTCATTAGCTGAAGATGCAGATGCTGTTTATTTAAGACCAGAAACAGCTCAAGGTATCTTTGTTAATTTCTTAAACGTACAAAAAACCGGTAGAATGAAAATCCCTTTCGGCATCGCTCAAATAGGAAAAGCATTCAGAAACGAAGTTATTGCACGTCAGTTCATTATGCGTATGCGTGAATTTGAACAAATGGAGATGCAGTTCTTTGTTCGTCCAGGCACAGAAATGGAATGGTATAAATACTGGAAAGAAGCTAGATTAAAATGGCATTTAGCTTTAGGTACAGATGCTAGTAACTACAGATACCATGATCATGCAAAACTTGCTCATTATGCAAATGCAGCGGTAGATATTGAGTTCGATTTCCCGTTCGGATTTAAAGAGGTTGAAGGTATTCATTCACGTACAGATTTCGATTTAAAACAACATCAAGAATTCTCTGGTAAGAAAATGCAATTCTTTGACCCAGAAATTAATCAAAACTACATACCATATGTGATCGAAACATCTATCGGCTTAGATAGAATGTTTTTACTTACGATGTGCTCAGCATTTAAAGAAGAAGATTTAAGTGAAGGAGATAAGAAAGACTCAAGAGTAGTCTTGAAATTCCATCCAGCTTTAGCACCAGTAAAAGCTACTGTTATGCCATTGACTAAAAAAGATGGCTTACCTGAAAAAGCAAGAGAAATAATGAATGAATTGAAATTAGATTTCAATGTTCAATATGATGAGAAAGATTCAATTGGTAAAAGATACCGTAGACAAGATGCAATAGGTACTCCTTTCTGTATTACTGTAGATTATGAAAGTTTAGAAAACAATACAGTAACTATTAGACATAGAGATAGTATGGAACAAGAAAGAATTTCAATCGATACTCTAAGTAAATTGATAGCTGAAAAAACAAGTTGGAAAAACTTATTAAAATAAATATTTAAACGCCCGTTAATCGGGCGTTTTTGTTTAAAAATCATCCCAATTTAATTGATCATCGTCTGTATCAATTTTTAAATCTTTCTTTACCTGCTCATCTTGCAAATCAACCAATACTTTAAGGTCAATTTTTACAAACTCTAACTTTTGTCCGTAATCAATACACATATCTGAACTTAACATACCTAATTGAAAACACATTAACATTAAATTATTTATCTGCGTAATTTCAGATACCATCATTTTTAATCGACATAATCGCTCAATATTATTACTACAATCTAATAGATCATTAGCTGTTGAATACATAGCTGATACAAAATTCAACAATCGATCTTTCATAAATTGATCTAATTTGGGGTGCTGACTCAATACCTTGTATAGTTCAACAGATACTTGTTGTGTTTGTCCACTTATCTTCAAGTACCTTTCATTTACCTGTTCCATAATATTTTGAGTAAATCTCAAAGGAATTAAGTCATTAGTCAACTTATTAAATGCAGGATTATTTATAGTAATTTTTAAAAAAATGCATAACTTGTATTATGCAATTTTTAAAAATATTTTGTATATGTATGTTAGTCTGTTCTACTAGTATAGCTCAGGTGAATGAATACGGACTCAAACTTGGTATAACTAATTCTAGATTTGAATATCAAAACAAAGCAAAAGATTTAAATATAATTGGCAAATACGGCCAAAGTATTTTTGTTAATGCATATGCTCAAGTTTATAGAAAAGACTATACTAGCATACAAATTGGTATTGGATATTTAGAACGAGCGAGTACTATGCCATTTAGAGTTCCAGTAAGCATTGGGTCTATAACAGACTCTATTACTGTCAATCAAAATTGGGCCATAGAGACAATGATCACCAATGCTGAAATAAAATTAAAAATACCTCTTGACGAAAATTTTAGATTAACTCCATACTTCATTCTAGGTCCGCAGTTAAATTACAGTTTTTCAAAATCAGCAAATATTGAACCTTCCATTCAACAATGGAAAGTTAATTTAAATGCAGGTATTGGGTTCGACTATGATTTAGATAAAATGAATCTATTTGTAGAAGCTCAAAAAATGATTGACTTTAATAAAGATATTTCAAACAGTAATAATTTGATTTTAAACCAACAAAGTTTACTTATCGCTTTAGGCATTAAATACATCATAAAACCATAAGCTAATCTCTAGCATCATTAATAATTGTATCTTTGCCAAATGATCATAAAATCAGCTGAATTTATAATAAGTAATACCAAAATGACGGCTTTACCAAAACCTACTCTACCCGAGTATGCGTTCATTGGTAGGTCTAATGTGGGTAAATCATCATTAATAAATATGCTTTGCCGTAAAAAAGGCCTAGCTAAAACATCTCAAAGTCCGGGCAAAACCCAAGTCATCAACCATTTTAAAATTAATGATATTTGGTACTTAGTAGATTTACCTGGATATGGGTACGCCAAAGTTTCTCAAACTACTCGTAAGTCATGGGAAGGAATGATTAAAACATATCTCGAGAAAAGAGAAAACCTTCAGTGTGTAATGGCTTTAATTGATTCAAGATTAGAACCTCAAAAAGTAGATTTAGAGTTCATCGATTGGTTAGGTTCGAAGGCTATTCCTTTTGTGATTATTTTCACTAAAGCAGATAAGCAATCTAAAACAAAAACAGCAGCAAATGTAGAGTTGTTCAAAGAAACATTAGCTAAAAACTGGGAAGAAATTCCACAATGCTTCGTAACTTCTGCTGAGGAGACTACTGGCAGAGATGAAGTATTAGGCTTTATCGATCAAATCAATCAACAGTTCGAACCTATTATCGAAGAATGAAAAACTATTTATCATTAATAAAATTTAGTCATACCATTTTTGCTTTACCCTTTGCAGTAATAGGCTACTTCTTAGCATTAGAAAAAACATCTAACACCTTTGATTTGAAATTATTCATTCTGATGTTAGTGTGTATGATTACTGCACGTAGCGCTGCAATGGCATTTAATCGCTATATCGATCGAGATATTGATATTAAAAATCCGCGTACGAAAAACCGTGAAATACCCGCAGGTATTGTATCTGCAAATTCTGCATTAATCTTTGTTATTTTAAATAGCATAATTTTTATTGCAACTACTTATTTCATTAATACCCTTTGCTTTTATCTTTCACCAATAGCTTTGTTGATTGTGCTTTCATATAGTTATATGAAAAGATTTACGGCATTGTGTCATTTTGTACTCGGACTCGGTTTATCACTCGCTCCTATTGGTGCATATCTAGTTATTACTGGTGAATTCGCCATTACTCCGATTTGGTATTCATTAGCAGTATTAACTTGGGTAAGTGGTTTCGATATTATCTATTCTTTACAAGATGAAGAATTCGATAAATCTTTATCATTACATTCTGTGCCTGCTTATATGGGAGTAAATAATTCACTAAAATTATCAAGCATATTACACATCATATCAGCATTATTTATCATTATACCAGGCTTACAAGAAAATTATGGTATTTGGTATTGGGTAGGTACAGCCATTTATATTGCTATGTTAGTTTATCAGCATCGACTTGTTAAACCAAACGATTTAAGCAAAGTAAATATCGCATTCATGACAACCAATGGTATTGCAAGTGTTGTGTTTGCAACATTCTATTTGATTAATTATTTCTTATAAATATGTACGAATTAGATAAGTTAGAAAGAACATTTGTTAAGAATGATTTAATAATTACTTGGGAAAATATTGAGCCCTATTATCAATCATTATTAAATGATTCAATCGAGTCTCTAAATAATTTATACGGATGGTTGAAAAAACGAAGTGAATTAGAGGCAATATTAGAAGAAGACTTTGCATGGCGATATATCAGAATGACATGCAATACTACTGATGAAAATCATCAAAAAGATTTTGAATATTTCGCAACAGAAATAGAACCAAAACTTTCTGAATATAGCAATCAATTAAATGAAAAGTTCTTATCATGTGAATTCATTGATCAACTAGATCAATCTACATACGGAATTTACATTCGTTCTCTAAAAACTCAAATTGAAATTTTCAGACAAGAAAACATTCCATTGAATATGGAACTTCAAGTTGAACAACAAAAATTTGGAGCCATTGTAGGTACAATGTCTATAGAGCATGATGGCAAAGAATATACACTTGAACAAGCAAGTAATTTTCTAAAAAATACAGATAGAGAAATTCGTAAAGTTGTTTATGAGAAAATTCAACAACGTAGAATTCAAAATAAAGCTGAACTTGATGAACTATTTTCAAAACTCGTAAAAATCAGACATCAAGTTGCTGTAAATGCAGGCTTTGAGAATTATCGCGACTATATGTTTAAAGCATTAGGTCGATTCGATTATACTGCTGAAGATTGTTTTAATTTTCATAATGCAATCGAAAAGGAAGTAGTACCCTTACTAAAATCTTTAAGTGAAAAAAGAAGAAGTAAAATGCAGCTTGATGTATTAAAACCATTCGATACGGAAGTAGATGTAAGTGGTAAAGCAGCATTAATACCATTCAACGGTCCAGATGACTTATTAAATAAAACTATTCTATGTTTTGATAAACTACACCCCTATTTTGGTGAGAAACTCAAAACAATGAAAGAGCATAAGCTCATAGATCTTGAATCAAGAAAAGGAAAGGCACCAGGTGGTTACAACTATCCGCTTGCAGAAAGTGCTGCTCCCTTTATATTCATGAATTCAGCTAATGCAATGCGTGATTTAACGACGATGGTACACGAAGGCGGACATGCAGTGCATACGTTTTTATCGAATCATTTAGAGATTAATGATTTCAAGCGAGTACCATCAGAAGTTGCTGAAGTAGCTTCAATGAGTATGGAATTAATTTCTATGAAACATTGGAATGTATTTTTCGAAAATGAAGATAATTTACTAAGAGCAAAAGAAGAGCAATTAAAAGATTGTTTAAAAACTTTACCTTGGGTAGCAACAATAGACGCATTTCAACATTGGATATACACACATCCGAATCATACAATAAAAGAAAGAGAGCAAGCATGGGAAGAATGTTTTGACAGATTCGGCTCAAACTTTGTCAACTGGGAAGGTTACGAAGAATTTAAATTGAATTTATGGCAAAAACAATTGCATTTATTTGAAGTGCCATTTTACTATATAGAATATGCAATCGCACAATTAGCAGCTATTGCCATATTCAAAAACTTCAAATCAGATGAATCAAAAGCACTAAATCAGTATATGGATGCATTGAAACTTGGATATACGAAAAGCATTCCTGAAATTTACAGCACTGCTGGAATTTCGTTTGACTTTTCTCAAACCTATATTCACAGCTTAATTGATTTTATAAAAGAAGAGTTAGAATCACTAAATAAATAATTTGACCAATTATGTTTAATGGTAAAAAAGTAGTCGTAGTGTTGCCGGCATACAATGCAGCACCAACTTTAGAAATAACTTACAAAGAAATTCCAATGGATATTGTTGATGAAGTTATTTTGGTGGATGATGCAAGCAAAGACAATACATCAGAACTAGCCAAACAAATTGGTATTAAACATGTGATTCGTCACGAAAAAAACAAAGGCTATGGTGGTAATCAAAAAACATGTTACGACAAAGCATTAGAATTAGGTGCAGATATTGTTATCATGCTTCACCCCGATTATCAATATACTCCAAAGCTAATACCAGCAATGACAAGTATCATTGGTAATGATTTATACCATGTAGTCTTCGGATCAAGAATATTAGGCAAAGGTGCTTTAAAAGGTGGTATGCCGATGTATAAATACATTGCGAATAGATTTTTAACCTTAACGCAAAATATTTTGATGGGACAAAAACTATCAGAGTATCATACAGGCTATAGAGCATTTTCAAAAACAGTTTTACAATCAGTAAAATATCATAATAACTCAGATGATTTCGTATTCGACAATCAAATGATTGCTCAAATATGTTTCGAAGGATTCGACATCGCAGAAGTAACTTGCCCTACAAAATATTTCGAAGAAGCATCATCGATTAATTTCAGACGCAGTACTATTTATGGGTTGGGAGTGTTGTCGGTATCGGTTGGGTATTTTTTGGAGAAATTAGGAATTGGCAAGCGTAGGATATATAAAAAGTAGTATTCCGTATTCAGTATTCCGTATTCCGATGTGCTAAATTTTAGATTTGGTTGCATGAAAAAACCTGCATAAGTGCAGTTGACATAATATGCTTTCTCTACAATATTTGTAGATGCATTCAGTGAAGGATTTACATATATGGACAAAAGCAATTGATTTAGCATACGATATATACGAGGTTGCAAAGTTTTTCCCAAAAAATGAGCTTTATGGCATAACGAATCAGATAAAAAGATGCTCCACTTCTATTGCTGCTAATATCTCAGAAGGTGCAGGTAGAAACTCAAATAAAGAATTCTTAAATTTTCTATCTATTGCAAATGGGTCTACTTATGAATTAGAAACATTTATTATTCTGGCTCATAAATTCAAATTCATAGATGATGAAATAAAAACTGATTTGCTAACAAAAACAAATCATATAATCAGAATGAATTATAATCTTCAAAATTCAATTAAAAACAAAATCCCGTAATCTCTTCAAATTACGGGATTCGGAATACAGAATACGGAATACTGAATACGAATTACTCGCAGCCCTTAAACTTCACCCTCTCATCTATCTGATCTGCTCCACCTGCCCATGCTCGCTTACGAATTGTTAATTCGATTTCTTTTAAAACAGATCCTGCCGGGATGTTCAAAAATTGATTTGGTATCATGTACAATTTAAATTTACCTGAAGCATCTTTCTTCATAGTAAGTTTCGGATTGTTTTGTAATTGTAAAAATCTTGAAGGTTCAATAGTTGAAGTTACAGCAGTTGCAGTATCCTCAACAGTTGCTTTGATATATAATAAAGCATCTCCATCTGCTAAATTTTGCATGGTCACTTTTTTCTCAATAGCATTATCATAAACAATACATGTTAATTGACTTTGAATGATGCTAGATGGGAAAGGGTAAAGAGTACCTTTGTCTAATTTCGGCGGACTTACAGGAATTACCAAGTCATTAGATTTAATATCTGGTTCACCGTATCCACCTCCGTCTTTAGGCTTTACTAAGAAGCTAATACCTTTAGAGTAAACATCAGAAGCTGATACTTCGTAAAACTCAGTAGGTATCATTTCATAATAGTAAACGTTTGGACCTTTAGTATCATCCTTAGTCATTTTTAAAATTTCATTCGAATTCTTCCAAGGCTTTTCACCTTCACCATTTACTTTTGGTGAACCTGTTGGGTGCTCGAATGGAGACCATGTCCAGATGTAAAACGGACCCGGATGAGCTTTCAATAATGTGTTATGTTCTAAACTAGGGTCTAGTTTATCAAAATCAACATATAAACGAACTGTAGAAGTTACAATAGTGGGATCTGGTTCAATCCATGCAGCTTGTCCGTTCACTAAATTAATCGTTGAGAAAACGATTGATAGAATTAATAATATCTTTTTCATGATGCTAAGATTAATTAGTACGACGAATAAACTCCAAATCATAAGCTGCTACTTCTTTGTCTTTACAGATAATTGATTTACGTAAAATCATTTTCTGATCAACCACTCTGATAGGAGCCATTAATTTAAATTCAATTTGATTTGTTGTGCCAGTAGGCATTAATATAATTTTCGTCGGAAAATTATTATCGTCAAATCTCCATTTACCATTTACCGATTCAAAAATATTCATTGGTAAGCCTGTTGTATCACATGAATACAATGTATCAGTCCCTTCAGTATAAAATCTGATGTTCGGTTTAATTACGTTACTTGAGAAGTAATCTGTCATGTCCATCGACTCTTCAACAATAGCCGCCTTATCAGTTACTTTAAACGACGTCAATCCCCAATCTGCAGTTGCACCCTCAAATTTACTTGATGGCACTCCTATCTCTTCGTATTCCTTTTTACATGCTGACAGTACAACTGTTACTGAAAGCATAAGTAATAATATCTTTTTCATATTTATTAATTAAATAAATTAGTTACAACCACCTGTTTCATTCATGATAAAAAGATTAGATCTTTCAACTGCAGGGAACTGTAAAGCCATACCTGGGCAATTCCATGGAGCATTACGAATGGTTAATCCGTTTACCGGTAATTGAGAAGTCAATCCAAATGCACCAATTCTCTTTAAAGATTGAGTTCTATCACCTTCACAAAACAATTCTTTTCTTCTTTCTTCTCTAATAACCGTCAATAAGCTTGCCACTCCAAGTCCTGCATTAGTTAATTTTGTTGCATTACCTGGGTAAGCTCTGGCTATAATTTTATTAATATCGCTTGAAGCTGTTGTTAAATCATTTGTTTCAGCAGCGGCTTCTGCTCTAGTTAATAATAACTGAGTTAAAGTTAAGCAAGGTGAAGCAAAATATTCATTGTTGTACTTTTTGCATACATAATATTCATTAGCTTGACCTTCATTTACTACACCAACTAATTTAGCTCTAGTATCTGTAGTATCGCTATTAATTAAATCATATAATTCTTTGCGAATACCTAATGATGGTGTACCTAAGTCATTTCTATATGAACCTACTAAATCATCGGCACGATTGTCATTAGAACCAATTGTAACAAAACCAAAAATAACTTCCGGATTTACGATAAAACTTGAAGTAGGGTTCGGATAATATCTATCGATTGAATCACTTAGTGCAAATCTACCACCATCAATTACAGTATTTAATAATGGTAATGCATCAGAGTGTTTATTCATTTGAAAATAAACCATAGCTAACAGTGCACGAGCTGCATCTTTATCTGCAAATATTGTATTACTTGCTGGTAAATTAGCCACTGCATAATTTAAATCATCAATAATAAAATTATAGCATTCTGCTACAGTAGACCTAGCCTTAGGTTGATAATCTGTTTTATCTCTAAGAACTATACCTAAATGTGAATTATCTGGAGTGTAGCCATAAGGCTGTGCCCATAATCTCAATAATTCAAAATGACATAAAGCTCTAATGAACTTACCTTCTGCACGCATTCTTAAACGTGTTGCTTCAGATATGCCTAATCTTTCGAAATTATCTTCGATTGCATTTACACGCATAATGGGTAAATATAATTCTCTCCAAAGATTTCCAACATCCGAATTAAAGATGTTTGTATTTCTATCCCAAACTTCATTTCTATATCCAGCACCATCATTAAATGGCCTAGCTAAATCATCTGATAATAGATCACTATAAATTTGAATATTACCATCGTATTGATTTGCTAAAGCATCGTAACAAGAAACTAATAGTTCTTGTAATTCAGCTTCATTGGTAATAGCCTCTTCTGGTAATAAAACCGTATCAGGATTTATATCTAATTGATCGTTACATGCACTTATTGTAATACCTAAGAACATCAAGAAAACGATCGTAATTTTTATGTTTAACTTTTTCATATTCTTAGAATGTTACGCTTAATTGTAATGTAAATGTTTTTTCTTGAGGCGGAGTCAAATAAGTAATATTCGGACTCATATTTCTATCAGTTGCATTCTCAAAGTCACGTGCAATTTCTGGATCTAAGCCTGGGTATTTTGTAAATGTTAAAAGGTTAGTTCCAATGAATGCTACACGAGCTGATTGAATTTTCAACTTATCTAATGTCTTACGAGGTACTCTATACGCAATAGTTACATTTCTTAAACGTGCGAATGTACCATCGTGTAACCACATCGTTGTATTGATCCAAGGTGTACCTGAACCATATGTGCCAGTCTCTAAAGTTAAGCGTGGGAATGCTGCAACATCACCCGGTTTTTGCCATCTGTCAAATATATCAGTACGCATATTCCAATTCGTTACAACTCCTAATTGACGCTTTGCTGATGATTCGTAAATATCACCACCTAAAACAAAATTAAATAATACACTTAAATCCCAATTCTTATAAGAGAATGAATTCGTTATACCACCAACTGCATCTGGCAAAACACTACCTACTGCAACACGATTCGCTGGGTCCCAAGTGTATGTTTCGTTACCATTTATATCTAAATAAATAGGGCGACCAGTTGTTGGGTCAATACGAGAGAATCTCACTAGGAAGTTAGTGCCGACTGGTTGACCTACAACTACTCTTGTATCATTAGTACCACCTGATACAGCATCTTCAGAGAACGGACCAATACTTAAAATTTCATTTCTATTTCTAGCGATGTTGAATTGAGTAGTCCATTTAAAATCTCTATCAATATTTCTTGACTGAACACTAAACTCAAATCCGCGGTTATTGATTTCACCTACGTTACCATAGTATCCACTATAACCTGTTGAAGTTGGTAAAGCTAAATCCATCAATACACCTGTTGTATTTCTGTTATAATATTCAGCTGTAATTGTAATACGATCTCTGAATAACCCTAAATCAACACCAAAATTAGATGTTAAAGATGTTTCCCATTTTAAATCCGGGTTTCCGATTTGTAATGGATATCTGATGGTTTGTCCGTTGTAACCATTCGGACTTACACCATACTGAGCAAATCTTGCAGTTTCAGAAATGTTTGCATTACCACTTTTACCATAACTAGCTTTTAACTTCAACAAACTTACTGAAGGGAATGCTTGCATAAAACTTTCTTCAGTTAACAACCAACCAATTGAGGCGCCTGGGAAAATACCTACTCTGACATTTTCACCAAATCTCGATGATCCATCTGCTCTTAAAGTTCCTTCTAAAAATATTTTATTATTGAATGAGTAAGACAATCTTGTGAAATAACTATTGAATTTCCATTCGTTAGAAGTTGTTAAAGATTCATTATAGGTATACAATGAATCATCAACTTTTGCATCTGGTTCGTAGAAACCACCAGTCATACCATTAGCAGATTTATTTCTAAAGAATGAACGTGATTTTTGAAACTCATATCCACCCATAGCTTTTAATTTATGTCCGACAGGCAACTTCACATCGTAATTCAATTGAAAGAAATAATTATAATTTCTTGTATTTACTTCATTACGATTAGCAGAACCAGCATGATTTGACAATATCAATTCTTTTGGAGAATATTCATCATCATTAATAGTCATGTAATCTAAATTTGCATTAGCATTTACACTTAATCTATCGTTGATTAAATACTCTGCATTGATACCATTAATACTTCTATATTCTTGTGATCTCCATTTTTTTAATTCTTGAGTTCTTACCGGGTTATCACCACCAGTGAAGAAAGTACCATCCGGATTATATACAGGGAAAATTGGTAAAGCAGTAGACATCGCAGCTCCCAGACCACCTGCCCATGCAGTATTTACTCTGTTATTAATACCACTAGATAATGATGTGGAGAATCCTAGTTTTAAATTGTTAGTTGGTCTAGCATCTCCATTAATTCTGAATGAAGTTCTATCATAGCTATTACCTACCAAGAAACTTTCATTCTTTCCATAACTGATATTACCTAAAATAGAAAAGTTTTTACCACCACGAGATACGCCAACGTTATGGCTATGTTTAATACCTGTTTGAGTAGTTAAATCAACCCAATCTGTATTTGTTTTTCTTGCATCATCCCAACTAATATTATTAGGTAATGGTGCAAGTCCGACACCCCCATCATTTTCATATGCTTCTTGATATAATTGTAAGAATTGTTCATTGTTTAACATATTGGGCAATGCTGTAGGTTGTGATGTTCCGACACTGCCAGTATAACTTACGTTTGTACCTTTCTTAGCTCTTTTGGTAGTTATCAATACTACACCATTGGATCCGCGTGAACCATAAATTGCATTTGCAGCAGCATCTTTCAAGATATCTATCGATTCGATATCATCAGGGTTAATTGCAGCTAATGGATTATTATTGGCAGCACCTGAATTACCTCTTAAGAAATAATCTTGAGTAATTGGAATTCCATCAATAACATATAATGGGTCACCACCTGCAGAAATAGAAGCAATACCTCTAATACGAATTACTGCAGCAGAACCAGCTATACCACTACCAGTAGTAACTTGCACACCGGGTAATTTACCTTGCAATGCAGATTCAAAACTTGGTACAGGTAAGTCATTTAGTTCTTTTGCATTCAAACTTGCGATTGAACCCGTAACTTCTCTTCTTAACTTTGTACCATAACCTACAACAACTACGTCTTGTAAGTTTTTACTTTCTTCTGCTACACTAAAATTAAATGTTGCATTTTGAGTACCCAATTCAACTACTTTAAAAACAGTTCTATAGCCTAATAAGCTTACTTTAATTTTGTACTTACCAGGTTTCAAATTATTTAAGGTATAGTTACCCAGGGCGTCAGTTATAGAAGCTACATTTGTACCTTCTACTATGACAGTTGCTCCGGCGACAGCTTCTTTATTGCCGTCTGTAATTTTTCCACGTATGCTTTGGGCAAACATACTTGTACTAAAGAGCAAGAAAATCAATAAGAGTAAATTTCTCTTCATGTTTGTTATAGGATTATAATTTTCGTTTGACTTGTTTCTTTTCCGTTATTTACTTTTAATATATAAGTGCCTTTGTTTACAAGCATTTCATCTACTTTAATTAATATATCAGACGATGATGCATTATATTCATTGGCAATGTTTTTTTCAAATACCTTTCTGCCTGTTAAATCAAATAATTGAATACTTAAATTTTCTCTTGATTTATTTTTCCATTCAATGTTTATTTCTTGATGTGCTGGGTTCGGATAAACTTTTACTTCATCAATAATACGCTGTGTAGAAATACCAGTTATTACATTCGGAGCATTTAGCTTTTTATCAGTATAAAATTTATAGGTACCCGGTGCTAAAATTATTTTTTGTTGAACATCAGAAACTAAAATTGAATCTGCAGAAAAGAAATCATACCACCAACCTATATGTTGAAATACTGGTGCAATAGAGTCGGTTCTAACTGCAAAGTTTGCCACACAAACTGTATTCATTGTACTATCATTTACTTTGTACAATTTCACTGCTGAACCTGTATTGAAAACATAAGTTGCTTTTGAATATGATTCATGATTATTTTTTAACCAAGCTAAATTTGATACTACATCGTAAACTCTTTTTCTGTTTGCATTCGTTAGATAATCCCAACGAATAGGTTTATTACCTACCCTACCATTAAACTCAATTGAATAATCATAACCTAATTCACCAAACTGCCATATCATCTTAGGTCCGCGTAAAGGAATTAAAAAACACATTGCAGCTTCTAATCTTTTTAATGCAGTATTTAAATCTTTTGTATTATAAGATCCTAATGAATTACCAAATTGCAAATTTTTATACATTAATCTTTCTTCATCGTGACTTTCTGCATAGCCAACTAAATGTGCATTATTCCAATTTCTGTTTTTATAATCTATGCCTGATAAATTACTATTAGAGATATAACCCATAGTTGCCTCATTGAATGCAGCATTCGAATTCCCCCAAAACATAAATCCATAATCTGATAATTCTTTCTCTTCTGAATTTTCTGAAAAATGTTCTAAGATTAAATATGCATTTGCATCATATGATCTTACCTTATTATATATACGTTTCCATATTGCAATTCTACCAGCATCATATGCTCCCCAAGCCCCAACATTTGAACCTGTATTTTTTTGAGTAAAGCCTTTTGATAAATCGAATCTATATCCGTCGACCTTATATTCTGTCAACCAAAATTTCAAAACTGTATCAACGAAATCTTTAGTGACTTGTGCTTCATGATTAAAATCATACCCTACCCCAAACGGATGCATATCATTTTGATTAAACCAAGGGTTCTGAGTGGTTGGCTTACCTGTCGCTTTATCAAAATACATTCTCACCATAGGGCTTTGTCCGAATGAATGATTCAACACCATATCAATCACCACTGCCATACCTCTTCTGTGACACTCATCTACAAAGGCTTTGAAAGATTCTTTAGTACCATAATATTTATCGAGAGCAAAATAAAAAGAGGGATTATAACCCCAACTTTCGTTTCCTTCGAATTCATTCACTGGCATTAATTCTATAACATTAACACCTAATTTTTGTAAATAATCAAGGGTGTCTTTTATCGTTTGGAAATCATGCTTCGCAACAAAATCTCTTGCTAACAATTCATAAATAAATAATTTTTCTACTGCTGGTTTTACAAAATTATTAGAGTGTTGCCAATTGAAAATTTCCTTCTCAGTATTTAGTACTGAAACATATTCTGTTGCTTTACCAACAGGGAAGGGAGTTAGATTAGGGTAAGTTGTTATTGGGATAAATGGATCATTGTACGAGTCTAATAATTTCTCAGCATATGGGTCCGCAATTTTTATTTGCTCTTTATCTATATAATATTGAAATCTATAATCTACACCCTTCGTTAATTGATTTATTTGCAACCAAAATTTTTGTCCTGATGGTGATTTTTTCATGTAATAATCCGGACTCATTTCCCAATTATTAAAGTCACCAACAATATATATAAACTCTTTGAATGGTGCATGAAGCTGTAGTATTACAGTTGAATCGTTAATGTAATTTATTCCATCTCTTGTACCTAAAGGCGCTTGAGCAATAGCAGGAGAAGTTCTATATACCATATATATAGTATCTCTAAAAAAATTACCATTTTTAAAAGCTTCAAAAACATAGGTATACTTATTGGCACTTAATGTATTTGCAGGCACATTGAAATTCAAAACAGAGTCATCAGCTATTGATTGAATTAATGTACCATTTCTAAATAATTTCAGGCTAGCTTTTTGAGAAGTAATTGCTTTAATATTAAATTCTTCGGATGTTAATAAAACCTGAGCATTTGAAGTTTCAAATCTAGATTGAAAAGAGCCATCAGAAATCTCCACAAAAATATCTGAACCATCTGCTTCTCTACCTACTATACTACCAGATTGGTTTCTAAAAACAAATGCCAACTTGAGAACATTTTCTGAAGTTGGCACATTATAAAAATTCCTTATTGAAGAATAGCTAATTGCAAATAAATTATTACCTAAATTGGTCATTTTAACTTTTGCATCATCAGTGCCCCAATTACCTTGAACATGTCGCCAAGCGGTAGCAGAACTACTAAGATTAGTGATTACTCCAGTATGAGCATACACTACAGATTGACCCAATAGAGCCTTATTCCCTTTACTTGCATCAAAAAATACGGTTACCTGTTGATTTTGATTTGCAAACGTTGGGTTTAGAGTAACTACCTGAGCTGAAGATGTGTTCAGACAGATAAAACTTAAAACTATTAATAAATTAAAATAAAGGCCTTTTTTCAGTAAAAACATAAATGCAATTTAAAAAAAAATGTCTAAAAAAAACAAGAAAGTGTAAAAAATACACTTTTAGAATTATTATAGATAGTGTAAAAATTACACTTAAATTTGTTTTATATAAAAAAACCACTTAATTTCATTCAAATTATTTATTAAATACACTGTTATGAGAAAAATTTTACTACTAGTAGTGCTTGCAGCATTAACCCTAAGCACACAAGCACGTAAAGTTATGTTCCGAGTTAATATGTCGGGTGTAACTGTAAGTGCAAACGGCGTACACATAGCCGGTAACTTTAAAGACGTCAATTATGACAACATCGATGAAAATCCATCATTGGTAAACTGGTCACCAAGTGCAATTACACTAACTGACCCTAATTTAGATGGTATTTATACTGTTGTGTTAGACTTAAAAGATAGCACTGCATATGAATTCAAATTCATCAATGATAATGATTGGCCAGGTGGAGAAAACGTACCTACAGCTTCACAAGTTGGTGGTGGTAACTCTAATCGTTGGGTATACATTAAAAATACAACTGCAACTGATACATTAGTATTGGATGCTATATCTTTTGGATCTAATGCTCCAGCTGGTATGAAACTAGTTCGTTTCAAAGTAAACATGAAAAACCAAACAGTAAACGCTGATGGCGTTCACGTTGCTGGTGCTTTTCAAGGTTGGGATCCTGCAAAATCACAAATGGTTAATTACACAGGTAACGGAGGTTTCGGTGGTAATACATACGAATACTTAGGTTATGTGTCAAATGCAGGTGGTACAGAATACAAATTTGTTAATGATAACGATTGGGCTGGTGCTGAATCAGTACCAAGTGCATGTAACGTAAACGGTAATCGTGCTATTTCAAACATCACTACTGATACTGTTTTAACTAACTTCTGCTTCGGTTCATGTGAGGTTTGTCCGGCTGCTCCAATACCTACTTATAACGTTACATTCAGAGTTGATATGTCAGCTACATGTACATTCGATTCAGTAGACGTTGCAGGTGGTAAAATTAATAACTGGGCTGGTGGTACAATATTAAGACCAATTTCAGCTGGTAGCTCAATCTACTCAGTTACTGTTTCAATTGACTCAGGCGAAGTTGAATACAAATACAGAAAATATATCAATGGAAACGTAAGCTGGGAAGGTGTTGCAAATAGATTAAAAGCTATTTCATCTGACACTACATTAGCTTTAGTTTGTTTTGATAAAGACACATTATGTACTCCATTACCAGCAGCGGCTGATGTAACTTTCATTGTTGATTTATCAAATGAAATTCCTGACCCGAATGGTGATGTATACGTAATGGGTAACTTTACTGAACCTAACTGGCAAAATGGTGCAATCAAAATGACTCCAGTTGTAGGTCAGATTGGTATGTACCAAGCTACATTCAATATGTGCCCTGGTACTTTCGCATTTAAATTTACAAATGGAGTACCTACAGTAGGCGCTAACGAAGAAACCTTCCCTAATGCAGCTGACAGAGGTTGTGTTGTTAATAATGGTGTAGGTGGATTCAACAGAACTTACGAAAGAACTAATGGTAATCCAGTTTCTGTAGGTTTCGTATTCAACACATGTACAACTGCTGTTGTTACAGGTATTGAGAAGAATCAATTAGCTGCTTCATCAGTTAGTTTATTCCCTAACCCAACTGAAGAAAATGCAACAGTTAAATTCAATGATAATTCAAACATCAGCAATGTAATCGTAACTGATCTTGCAGGTAGAATAATCGCTGAATACAAAAATGTAAGCGACAAAAATTTAAATATCAATACTGCTTCTTTCGAGGCTGGTATCTACTTCGTTTCAGTAATGAACGAGAGCAATGAGACTGCTACCGTGAAACTCATGGTTCGTTAATTTTGTTTGTGTTAATTTTAAAGGACCTCATCTTGTATGAGGTCTTTTTTTTGTATATTAATTTATGATTAAAAGAACTACCATTTTGATTTTACTTTCAATCTTTGCATTGAAAGCTTCTTCACAAGAAATCACTTCTTATCCGCCTCATTGGTACAAGGGTTTAAATGATACTACCTTACAACTAATCATCAATCATAAAGATATTCGTGATGCGAAAATCAATTTACTAAGCGATTACATCCGCATTACTAAAAGATATAAAAGTGAAAATATAAATTACTTGATGATCGATTTAACAATACCTAAATCATATCAAGCAAATTTTATCCCTTTTGAATTTATTATTAAAAAGAAAAAAACAGTTTTAAACTATCCATTATATAATAGACCTAAAGACAAAAAAGAAATTTTGCAAGCAAATGATCTCATGTATTTAATTATGCCTGATCGATTTGCAAATGCTGATACAAAGAATGATGTTGTTAAGAATTTTGAAGAAAATACACTTAATCGAAATGAACCTTTTGCTCGTCATGGTGGCGACCTAAATGGTATTACTAACAATATAAATTACCTGCAATCATTAGGTGTAAATACACTTTGGTTAACACCTTTTCAAGAGAATAATGAACCTTCTCAATCGTATCATGGTTATGCAATAACGAACCATTATAAAACAGATCCTCGTTTAGGTAGTAATGATGATTACTTAAAACTTTCAAATGCTTTACATGCAAATAACATGAAGCTTGTGATTGATTTAGTATTTAATCATATCGGAGATAAGCACTGGATGTTTAAAGACAAACCATTCCCAAATTTTATTCATCAATTTGATTCTTTCACACGTACTAATTATAGAGCCAATACATTAATAGACCCATATGCTTCAGAAAGTGATAAATCTCAATTTACTAAAGGATGGTTCGACCATCATATGCCTGACTTAAATTTGAAAGATGAAGCATTGGCAAAGTATATGACTCAGCAAACTATATGGTGGTTGCTATATGCAAATGTAGATGCAATTAGAATTGATACTTATACTTACCCCGACTTAGAGTTTATGCAGAATTGGTATAAGGCTATTCGTAAAGAATTCCCTGAGATGAGCATCTTCGGTGAAATTTGGGAACATGCAGTGCCATTGCAATCATTCTTTACACCGAAATCAAAATCATATCAAGAAGAAATGCAAAATGTTTTAGATTTTCAATTTGCTTTTAGTATGGATGAGTTTGTGAATCAAGATTTCGGTTGGACAGAAGGTGTATCAAAGATGTATTATAATTTAAGTCAAGATTATTTATATAATGACCCTTATCATCATGTTACATTTTTAGATAATCACGATTTAGATAGATTTCTTTCTCAAGTAAATGGCGATAAAGAAAAATTGAAAGTAGCATTAGGTGTATTATTAACCATGCGCGGTATACCTTGCATTTTTTATGGTACAGAAATTTTGATGAAGGGTAAAGGTTCACATGGAATTATTCGTGAAGATTTCCCTGGTGGTTGGGCTAGTGATCCTATTAATAAATTTGATAGTAAGAACAGAAGTGCTGAAGAAAATGATGTATTTAATTATATTCAAAAAATTCAAAAATGGAAATCGACAAATAAAGCTTTTGAAAATGGGAAACTAATGCAATTTGTTCCTATCGACGGCTTATATGTTTACTTCAGATTCAGCGATAATGATACCGCTATGATAATATATAATAGCAATAAAAATTCTCAAAAAGTAAACACCAAAAGATTCAACGAGATCATTAAAAATAAAATTTCTGGAAAAGAAATAATTACTGATAAATCAATTGATCTAAATTCATTAGAAATAAAAAGTAAAGAATTAATGATAATCGATTTAGATTAGATAAAAAAAGCTATTCAAAATTGAATAGCTTTTTTTATACTCATTTATTTTCTTGAACATACAACACAGAGAGTGCTGCACAAAACATAAATATACCAGCCAATACAATTGCATAAATTGCATTGTTCTCATAAATTGAACTAACAATCGGACCACCAATTACTCCATTCACAATTTGAGGAATAGTAATAAAGAAATTAAAAATTCCCATGTATACTCCCATTTTTCCTGAAGGTATATTACCAGCTAGAATAGCATAAGGCATTGCTAAAATAGAAGCCCATGCAAAGCCTACGCCGATCATCGATAAAATTAAATCAGTTTTATCATTCGCAAAATACATACTAATCAATCCAACACCTCCTGCTATCAATGAGAAAGCATGTGTTTTTTTCTTACCCAAGATTGAAGCAATTTTTGGTAGCATCAATGCATATATTGCCGACACTCCATTATACACTCCGAAAATTATGCCTGTCCAGTTTTGCGCATCTCTAAACTGATCACTACTCGTATCATCAATCGACAAACCATATACATGGTGAGCAATCGCAGGTGTTGTAAATACCCACATACTAAATAAAGCAAACCAACTAAAGAATTGTACTAATCCCAATTGACGCATCGTTCTTGGCATCTTTTTAAAATCTGTAAGGATGTCAGAAAACTTTGCTTTTTCGTGCTCTACTTTACCATGATATAATTCATATTCAGCAGGTGCATATTCTTTGGAAAACAATACTGTTATTAAAATGCAAAACAAAAACACTGCAGCACCTACATAAAATGAATAAGTTACGTTATCGGCAACCATACCTTGTGGAGCAGATGATGAAACTCCAAAATAGTTAAACATAATATATGGCAACCAAGAACCAATAACAGCTCCAATACCAATCAAAAATGTTTGAATAGAAAAACCAAGTGTACTTTGTTTTTCAGACAAGTTATCAGCAACTAAAGCTCTAAATGGTTCCATCGCAATATTGATACTTGCATCCATCACCATTAACATACCAGCACCAATTAACAAGGCTGATTTCGCCTGAAAGAAATTTGCTGAATTAGGCAAGAACAATAATGCTAAACAACATAGAATGGTACCTACCATTATAAATGGTTTTCTTCTACCAAACCTACCCCATGTTTTATCACTATAATAACCAATAATTGGTTGCACAATCATACCAGTTAAAGGAGCTACTAACCAAAACCATGATAGTTGTTCTACATGTGCACCATAGTTTTGTAAAATACCACTCGCATTACCATTTTGTAATGCAAAACCAAATTGAATTCCCATGAAACCAAAGCTCATGTAGAATATTTGCAATAAACTTAATCGGGGTTTTTCGAGAAGTTTCATATTAATTATTTATAGTAAATAACATAAGAGTTTGGCGCCATCACAATTGACTTTTTATTTAAAGCTTGTTTAGCATTACTACTTGATTTGTATTTTTTAAACTTAGAAGTTTTAAATTTATTCAAGTTAAAAGTAGCAGGCTTATCACTAAAATTAATTAATACATAAGCTTCACTTTTTATAGCTTGTCTTTTGTATACCAATATAAAGTTAGCATCTCCCACTATCATATTTACTTTAATATCATTTAGCGTAACATCACCCGAATTACTCGCAAATGCTGGAATAGTCTTTCTTAAATTAGTTATGTTTTGATACCATTGAGTTCTGCTATCGTTCGCCCATTCTGATGTCGTGATCGGATCTTTTTCAAAAAAGCTAAGTCTACGATTCAACGCCACTTCCTCACCAGTATAAATTAATGGCAATGCTTGTGGTAAAGTATATACCATTACTCCTACTTGTTGCCAATTGTTACCATATTTCTCATCTACTGTACCATTCCAAGAATTTTCATCATGATTAGTTAAGTAATACAACTTATGCATTTGACTAGGGAACTTAGAGTAGTTTAACTTCAACTCAGATTTTAACTGTTCTAATGTTTTCTTACCATTCACATAATCTGATGTCACTCCCATGAAATTCCATCCGTATGAAGCATTAAATGCTGTGTTAAAATATGCATCAGGTGTTGCAGTGATGTCAGCATTCCATTCCATTTCTGCTAACATATACATAGGTTTAATTTTTTCTAATTCAGTTCTAGCTTCAACCCAAAAATCTAATGGTACTAAAAAAGCAACATCACATCTAAATCCATCAATGTCATATATCTTTACCCAATGTTGCATCGCTTTTGTCATTTCAGCCCTCATATCACGATTGCTATAATCTAATTTTGCAACATCTGTCCAGTCATACTGAGTAACAATTTCACCCTCTTTATTTTTTACATACCACTCTGGGTGATCATTTATCCATTGATTATCCCATGATGAATGATTTGCTACCCAATCAATTATTACTTTCATTCCTAGGTTATGAGCTTTGTCTACCAACATTCTAAATTGCTCTTCTTTGCCAAATTCTTCTGATATGGCAAAATAATCTTTTACACTGTAATAACTTCCTAGTGTGCCTTTTCTATTAACTTCTCCAATTGGGTGAAGAGGCATAAACCATAATACATTGATACCTAAACTTTGTAAGCGAGGTAGCTCATCCATAAATTTATCAATACCCCCTTCAGCAGAATATTGTCTTAGATTTACTTCATAAACTACAGCATTCTTAGACCAATCAGGCTGCACATATTGTGCGTTTGCATTTCTAACATTTACTATTGTTATGAACAATAATAATAGGCACAAAAAATTTTTCTTATTCATATCTAATTATTTCAAAATCATTATTTGACATATCTAATATAAGTTCTTCTTCGACTTGTTTTATATTATGATTAAAATATGTCTTAGCAGTTCTATTATCTTTAGATTTCACTTTCACTTTAGTTGCTGATTTAGAAAACACTATAATAGACTTTTTCCCGAAATAAGTTCTTTCAAAAGCTAAACTTCCTTCCGTACTATTAAGGATTTTAAAATCACCATATATCATTTCTAAATTATTATTTCTGATGCTTGCTAATTGTTGTACTATTTCTTTTAAAGCCATTTCATCAGCATTTAGATTTTCGAATTTCATCATCCTTCTATTATCCGGATCATTTGCTCCTGGCAATCCGATTTCATCTCCATAGTAAACTACAGGAATTCCAGGAATGCTGAAATTAAATGCATGGAGTTGTGCTAATCTTTGAAAGCCTTGCTCTCCCTGATGTTGAATATCTCTTGTCCAACCTGCTAATTTCGTATCCTCATCTGATCTCACTGTACCTTCAGCTAATGATATAAATCTTGGCTTATCTTGATTGCCACTTATATTTCCCATTAAATGATGATGCCCATAGTAATGAAAACTTTGACCAATAGCTGTTTTTAAATACTCAAAATCTTTTCTATCATCTCTTGCATCATATGCGAATGCTGCAATACTTGCATCATACAAATTGAAATCAAATTGCGCATCCATTTGACCTGAATTTACATACGATCCGATTAATTCATTACTGCCATACGTTTCACCTATTTGATAAAATGCCTTACCATTTTTATTTCTTTCATTTCTAATTTTTTGAGTTAATGTTCTCCAAAAAATTTCTGGAACATGTTTACTTGCATCATGTCTAAATCCATCAATATCAAAATTTCTAACCCAAAACATTACTGAATCAGAAATCACTGAATTTACTTCTGGCTTCGCAAAATCTAGAGTTGGTAAAAATGTATCAAACCATGTAGTAAGCCTATACTCGTCCCATCTCTCTGTATTTAATGTACCATCCGGCAGATATAAAGTTGTCACCCAATCAGGGTGCTGTTTGTATAATGGATGATCTGTATGTATATGATGAGCAACGAAATCAAGTACTATATTTAAATCTTTATTATGTGCTTCAGAAATCATTTTCTTGAAGCTTTCATTAGAACCAAATCTCTTATCAACTAATGAATAAGAAGTAGGCCAATATCCATGGTATGCTGAAAATTTCGTAGTGATACTTTTATTCCAATAACCCCATGCCCCACTTGGGTTTTGTGCTATAGGTGATAACCATAATGAATTAAATCCTAATTCACTAAAATAACTTGATTTAATTTTTTGCTCTAATCCTGCAATATCTCCACCTAAAAAGTTTGCCTTTTCATTGACGCCATCTAAATATGCAACATCATTATTCTTATCTCCATTCGCAAAACGATCTACCATCATGAAATACATAATTTGAGAATGTAAATCTGTTCTATCAATTAATGAACTAGTATTAATTACTCTACCATATTCTAATGGTATTAATAAATCATTACTAAGCTTACCCATGCCGTATGCATATACTCTAATATGTGATCGTTTTACTTTTAGTGCTTCAGATGGTATAGTGAATTGAATTTTGTTTGCTCTTTTATTTGAAACCTGAATTAATTTATGATTCCAGTATACGTTATATCCTTCTATATTTTCTGATTCAACAATCACTCTATTGCCTTCAAAATTATTGGTACGTAACGATATATTCTTATCTGATTTCTTGCCAACTTCTAAAACGGCATTAGTTCCACCTATTCCATTTGAAACTATTGTACTATTTATTGGGTCTAACTCTACTCCATCACCTATCAATTTATATTCATGTCTCCCCGAATTGATTTTCTTTAAATTAATTGTCCAGATTTTTGATGGCAATGCCCCAAATGCTTCTACATCACTCGATATAATTGTCCAGTTACTAAAACTACCTTTTATAGATAAATTCATAACTTCTTTAGCTAATTGAATATTCAGCTGTATGTTTTCTTTATCTGAAGCTATTAATGGTATATCGTAATTATCATCTTGTGTATAAAAACGAATGTTCGAAAGTTTTACAGGTAAAGTACCTATTAACAAAATCTCATTGGTAGAAATTCGTTTAATTGTTAATGCTGAATTTGTTGAAATTGAATCAATTTTGTCACCATACGGGAAATAGTCTGACAAAAATATTTGTGTAGTGTCGACATTTAATTTAATCGGACTCGCTAATAATCCCCATGCTTTTTGTGCATTGGAGTTTAATGATATAGATAAAATAGAAATGATTAAAATCAACTTATTAATTCGCATATGTTTTATTTTAATTTTACTTTAACTGAATCATTATTTTTATTAATATTCATTGACTCGTCATATATATCAAAATCGAAACTATCACCTTCAATTAATTTTATTTCAATTTCATTACTATTAACATTTATTAAAGCATTTGAATTTCTATAATGTAATGTAAATGAATATGACTTCCATTGGCTAGGCAACATTGGTGATAAACTTAGCTTATCTTTTTTTATTCTTAATCCGCCGAAACCATTCACCACAGCCATCCACGTACCTGCCATACTTGTAATATGTAATCCTTCGTGTACTTCCTTATTATAATCATCAAGATCTAAACGTGATGTTCTTAAATATAAGTCATAGGCCTTTTCATCATAGCCTAATTTAGCTGCAAGTACAACATGTATACAAGGTGATAAAGACGATTCATGAACCGTACGAGGTTCGTAAAAATCAAAATTTCTACGAATAGTATCTAAATCAAAATGATCTTCAAACAAGAAAATTCCTTGTAGTACATCAGCTTGTTTTATAAAACATGAGCGTAAAATTCTATCCCATGACCAATGTTGATTAATTGGTCGCTCTGAAGGATCTAGATCTTTTACTAATATTTGTTCTTTATCTAAATATGATTCTTGTTGTAAAAAGATATTAAGATTCTCATCATAAGCATAAAACATATTGTCATTTATATGCTTCCACTTATTTAATTCCTCTTTATGGAACTTTGTTTTAGAAACAAATTCCTTATAGTATTCAGTTGAATCTTTTTCTAAGTCAACAATAACTTCTGCGGTATATTTTAAACACCAATTGGCGATATAGCTTGTGTACCAATTGTTGTTTATGTTGTTTTCATATTCATTCGGACCAGTAACACCATGCATCACATATTGAGATTTTGCATTTGACCAATGTACTCGTTGAGCCCAAAATCTTGAAATTGCTAATAATACTTCAGCACCACCTTCTTTCAAATAAGATGCATCGCCTGTATATAATTGATATTGAAAAACTGCAAATGCAATAGCCCCGTTTCTGTGAATTTCTTCAAATGTAATTTCCCATTCATTGTGACACTCTTCACCATTCATGGTAACCATAGGGTAAAGTGCTGCACCATTTTTGAATCCTAATTTCTCTGCATTCTCAATAGCTTTATCTAATTGCTTGTATCTATATTTGAGTAATTGCAATGCAATTGAAGAATCAGATGTTCCTAAATAGAATGGTAAACAATACGCTTCCGTATCCCAGTAAGTAGAACCTCCGTATTTTTCACCTGTGAAACCCTTCGGACCAATATTTAAGCGGGGGTCTCTGCCAGTGTAGGTTTGATTTAATTGGAAAATATTAAATCGTATACCTTGTTGTGCTGAAACATCTCCTTCTATTTTAATGTCTGCCTTGCTCCAAACATCTGCCCATGATTCTATGTGTTTAGATCTCAATAAATCATATCCGATTTTATACGCGGATGATGCATTTTTAAATGCTGCATCAAAAACTTCAGCATCATCATAATAAAGATTAGATGTTATGCTTACATACTTTTCTGCTGTATAGGTACTACCATTTTTCATGGCAGTATTCCATATAGAATTTACTTTCCAATTATTTATTTCTGAACTTAATCCATCTTTTGTTTCAGTACCATCGACCATGAACTTAGATTTCATTGAAGCAGCAACTTTAAAATCAAGTTTATTAGTTTTTACATGTACACCTAAAACATCATCAACTTGCTTTTCTTCTACTCTTGACCAAAATAATTCATCATAATTAGAATCTTTATTTTTCACATGTCCATCTAAGTAATTTGTAAATTTCAAACTAGCATCTGAAAATGATTTTATAGAATAACGAATACAAGCAATTTCGTCTGCATCTCTACTGATAAATCTCTCGATATCAATTTGGAATTGTTTGTTATTTATCTCTACTTGAAAAGATCTTTGCAACAAACCCTCTTTCATATTGAGAGTTCTTTTGAAATTCTTTGCAGAAAGTTTGGCTAAATCTAACTCAACACCATCGATGTTAATATTCATGCCAATCCAGTTAATACTATTTAACACTTTAGCAAAGTATTCTGGATATCCGTTTTTCCACCATCCAACTCTTGTTTTATCTGGATAGTAAACACCTGCAACATATGAACCTTGTAATGATTTGCCAGAGTATGTTTCTTCAAACATTGCTCTCTGTCCCATTTTACCATTACCTATACTAAATATACTCTCAGCTGCTTCATGATATTCAGCATTAAACCCCTCTTCAATTATTTGCCATTCGTTCTGAATAAAATAATTTTTCATTTCAATTATGAATTTTTAGCTTAACAATTCTAACATTTTAAAATTTATAGATGATAATGAAGCGTACACTTTATCTGCTTCTATTAACACCTCAGGTTCTCCTATACCTATTGCATAAAAACCTCCAGCTTTGGCTGCTTTTACCCCATTCAATGCATCTTCAAAAACAATGCATTCGTGAGGCTCACAATTCAATGCTTTAGCACCTAATAAAAAAACCTCTGGATCAGGTTTTGATCTAGAGGTTTTTGTACCATCAATTATAGCATCAAAGTAATGTTTAATATTTACCCTATCTAAAATCAGTTCGGCATTTTTACTTGCTGAACCTAAAGCTAGTCTTATATTATTACTTTTTAAATCATGTAATAGTTCTTTAGCATTTGGCAATGTTTCATCTTCATTCATTTGTAATACCAATGCTAAATACTCCTTATTCTTTTCCTCTTTCCACTGCTCACGTTGTTCAATAGTCGAATCAATATTCCCTTTAACAAGTATATAGTCTAATGAAGCATCTCTAGATAATCCTTTTAATTGCTCATTATCATGTTCAGAAAATTCAACTCCAAGTTTACTTGCAAGATTACGCCAAGCAATAAAATGATACTTGGCAGTATCTACTAATACGCCGTCTAAATCAAAAATACAAGCTCTCATTTTAAACTATTTGATTTTGAAATCTATATTTAACATGATAATCTACTAAATTTTTAATAGGCTCTTTTATGATTTTTCGAATATTTATTTCGAATTCTTTTGCAACTTCTTTTAATTCATCTTGAAAATGAAATGCAATTGAACCAACAAAATATACTGGTGTATTTTTATAGTTTTCGTAACAACATACATGGTTCTCTATAAACTCACGCATGCCCTGAAAAATAAATGATTTAATCAATGGGTCTTCTTTGAATTTACCAATGAATCTAGTAAAACTAGCCAAGTAAACATTTGCATTTGGCTTTTCATATACACTTTCAAAAATACTCGCTTTTGAAATTGAATATTCTAATTCTAATGCCTCTTCTATATGCTTCGGTAGTTTGTGATATAAATACGCAGCTAATAATTTTTTACCTAAATAACTACCTGAACCTTCGTCACCTAATATATAGGCTAATGCCGGAACTACTTCTTGTACTACTACTCCATCAAAAAAACAAGAATTAGATCCTGTACCAATAATACAAGTTATACAAGGCTCCCCTTCATATGTTGAATATGCAGCCGCTTTTAGGTCGTGATCAACTACTACCGAAGCATTAGAAAAAACATCCCTTAATGCAACAGCAATTATATTATTCCACTCTTCTGTTTCGCAACCAGCACCATAAAAATAAACTCGTTCTACCTTTGGCGCGATATGCATTAAGTCTTTATGTGTTGAAATATTTTTGATGATAAATTCAGTGCTGTGAAAAAACGGATTGTAACCCATAGTCTTATATAAGTCTATGTAATTACCTTGATTATCAACTAACATCCAGTCACATTTTGTAGAACCACTTTCAGCAATTAAATACATTATTAAAATAGATTTTATATTATAAATTTATTATGTTTACCTTATAAAAGGGGCAGAATACTGCCCTGCAATTTATGAGTAATTGTACAAAATACAATAAGTATTTCTTTTCAAGAAAAAAAAATGAAAAATAAACAGTCCTACTTTCAAAATCATGTCTCTGTTGACTGTGTGGTATTGGGTTATGATGAGTTAGAGAATAAGTTACAAGTATTGTTAATTAAACAAAAAAACCCGAATAATAATAGTTCTGAGTCATTTAAACAACAATTTGCTCTACCTGGTGATTTAATTAAAGAAGAAGAGAGCCTAGATGATGCTGCTAGTAGAGTATTAAATGAACTTACGCATATCAGAGGACTCTATTTACAGCAATTTTATACCTTCGGTGAACCTAATCGTGTAAGCGACCCCAAAGATGCTGAATGGCTTAAAGTCTATAGAAAAGATCCTAATGCACGAGTAATTACGGTTGCTTATGTGGCATTAGTGCGAATTGATCATATTTCGCCTTCAGCAGGTTCATTTGCAGAAAATACTATATGGAGAAGTGTTAAAAAAATACCCAAATTAGCATTTGACCACAATCAAATATTAACAAAAGCATTAGAAATTATTAGAGCTCACCCAGAGCAACATATAGTTGGAAGAGAACTACTACCTACAAAATTCACGCTTAGTCAATTACAAAATTTATATGAAGCCATATCTAATGTGGTTTTAGACAAACGAAATTTCAGAAAATCTATTAAAAACGCTGAATACCTCGTACAATTAGATGAAAAGCAAAAAGGTGTATTGCATAAACCTGCACAATATTACTCCTTCAATAAAAAAAGCCTTAAGTAACAAAAGTTACTTTTCTGTTTTTTAAAATAAGTATATTTACACTATACTAAACACAAAAAAATATGAAAAGTAATATGGGTTCTACAGATAGAATTATCAGATTGATAGTTGCTGTATTGGTATTAATTTTATTCATGACAGATGTAATTTCTGGCACTTTAGGTTGGGTTCTTATCGCATTCGCTGCAGTATTTACATTAACCTCTATGATTAATTTTTGCCCGCTTTATACAATACTAGGGATTAATACCAAAAAGAAATAAAATGTTTAAATCAATATTAAAATTACTAGGTCTTTATGATGATACTAATTATAAAGACCTAGTTAAATCAGGTGCAATGATTATAGATGTAAGAACTAAATCTGAGTTTAACTCCGGACATATAAAAGGAGCAATCAACATACCACTAAATGACTTGTCGAATCAGTTAAATAAATTAAAAAAAGATAAGGCTATCATTACTTGTTGTGCTTCAGGTATGCGTAGTGCATCTGCTAAAAGCTTACTTTCTACCAAAGGATATAATGTATATAATGGGAAAGCTTGGCATCAATTAAACAGAAAATTATCTACTTAATTAATTGCTATCGATTTAAATCCTTTACCCTCATTTTGCAAAGGTATAACCTTTAAAATATATTCTTTTAATGCATTAATGAGTTTTAATCTTGGATAATTATTTTGAATCACTAAACTAATTTGTCTGCATGGCTTCGGACTTGCAAATTCATGTATTTTAAGTGATTGATTTTTCTTTAAATGATTTATGGCAAGATGTGGTACAATTGTTAACCCCTCATATTTATCTACTAAATTTATTAAGGTTTCAATTGACCCCGCTTCGTAAGATATATGACTTTCGTTCAATGTATTATTTCTCAACTCACAGAAATTCATTACCTGGTTCCTAAAACAATGTCCTTCTTCTAATAACCATAATTGTTCAGCCTTTAATAGTTGTGGCGCAACAAATTGTTTTTTGACTTCTTTCACAAAAGATCCATAAACGTAGAAAGGCTCTTTAAACAATGGAGTCTCTGTAAGGTCTTTTTCATTTATCGGTCCAGCTAATATTGCAACATCTATATCTGAGCTTTTTAATTGACTCAATAAATCATTCGTCATCAATTCCCTTATAATCAATTTTAGATCAGGGTAGGCTTCACTAAAATTCTTAATAAATAAAGGAAGTAAATAAGGTGCTAATGTTGGTATAATACCAATTCTCAAATCCCCTTTTACATCACCTTTTATTTCTTTTCCAAAATCTTTGATTTGCTTAATTTCTGAGAGAATCTTTTTAGCTCTAGCAATTACCTCTCCTCCTTCTTTTGTTACCGTTACAGGCAATTTACTCCTATCAAATATTTTAAGTCCGATTTCTTCTTCAAACCTCTGAATCATCATACTCAAAGTTGGTTGAGTAACAAAACAATGTTCAGCAGCTTTTGCAAACTGTCGATACTGCTCTACGGCTACAATATATTCTAATTGTTGAATATTCATTTTTGAATCAGAAGCTTATTGTTTTTTTCTTAAATAAAAAACAAATCCGTTTTCTTCTTTTATAAGTTTTATATCAGTGTATTTTTCAATTTCTTCTTTCTTGGTGTTCTTCACTACTATATAAACATCTTTATCAATCTTACCAGACCTTAGCCATTCATGATCAAATGCATTTGCATTAGTAGTCTTATTCTTTTCTGTATAAAACAAATGAGCATAACTCTTAAAATACATAGGTTGTACATAAGCATCTACCCCTTTCATTGATTTATAAAATCTAATTGCTGCCGCTTGTGAAAACAATTCAATCTTGGGCACAATTAATACACTCGTAAAAAACACTGCTGTGGTTATACTTAAAAAAACAGTAACTGTTGCCTTTCTATAATGATGCTGTGAATTTAAAATTGCATATAAAATTAATCCGATTAAAACTATTAATCCTCCAATTGAATCAAAGTACGTCCAGTTGATGTCTGCATTCAAATTAGCCACTGCAAATGGATCTTTTACCATGCCAATCCATAAATGTTTATTCTTCATAAAATATGGGAATAACATTAACACAATTGCTAATAATGACCCTATAGAATATATACCAATATGTAACCATTTACTCCATCTAGTTTTTGAATGTATCATGAAATACATTGCATATGCCGATAAGAAACTTAAAGGGAAATAAGTTAAAGATGAATAATGAACAATTTTTGTTTTTACAATAGAGAACAATATTAAAACTACCCAAAACATTATTTCCATCCATCTAAAAAAAACTCTTTGATGCTCTTCAGCCATACTGCGTAAAAAAAACGCTTTTATTGCCAGTAGTGAGGCTGGAAAACAACCAATTAATAGTATATACCAATGATATAAAAACGGACCACCATGACCTGCGTCTTGTGTCTGAAAAAGTCTAATTTGATAAACTATAAACTCTTTTAAAAACCAAATGCCGTTATTCATTAGTTCTACTCCGAACCACAAGAAACAAACTATTGCAGTAACTATTGCAATTAATAAAATTTCTAAAAATTTAACTGGTATATTAAATCGAGAATAAATTAAATAAACTAGAAAACAAAGTAAAACAATTAGTATAGCAACCGGCCCTTTAGTAAGTACAGCTAATCCTAAGAATACCCCTGTAAGTATTGCTTTTAACCATCTGTTTTCACTCTCTCTTTCAGCAATTGGAATGAAAAAATAAATAGATAAAAAGATGAATAAATTAAACCATGGATCTATGATACCCGATTTAAAATAAAGTAAAGTTAAAATAGTACCACCATAGCTCAATACCCACAACCATCCGAATTCAGCATTTATATATTCTTTCCCAATTCTGAATAAAATTACAAGGGTTAAAATACCAGCTATAGCATTAGGGAAACGTGCAGCAAATTCATTTATACCTAACATTTTCATGCTTAATACTTGCAACCATATAAAAAAAGGTGGTTTTTCCCAAAATTGTTTGAAGTCAATTTGAACTTTAAAATAATCACCTGTCACGATCATTTCTCTTGCTGCTTCTGCAAAATTAATTTCATCCCAATCGAATAGATGTGCTTGACCTAAAAATGGTATAAAAAATAATGAGCTAAATAATACAATGAGTAACTCAGATCTATATTTTGCTATCATAATTTCTATTGATTAATGAATAATTTAATTTGTTATTGTTATACCAATCTGTTCGCATTAAAAAATAGCACGTAATAAAGCTTGCTAAAACTCCTATGATTGAGCCCATCATAACATCTTCATAAAAGTGTTGTGCTAAATACATTCTTGAATAACCAATTAGAATTGCTAATATCAAATAGATAAAACCTAAATTTTTATTTTTTGAAATAATAGTAAGAAAAGTTGCTAGTGCAAATGCACTTGTAGTATGACCTGAAGGGAAACTCATCATATTATGCACTTGTACACCATCAATAAAATGCAAGTCTTGTAAACCTTCAAAATATTTCTTTGGTCTAGGTACATCCTCAAAAACTACTCTCTTTAAAAATTGTGTAATTTGAGAACTTATCAAATAAATAAATAAACCTAAAACTGATTTTCTATACTCTACAAATAATAATATAATTACAATTGCTATAAACATAAAACCATCGCCAACATGTGTCATTAATTTAAAGAAATGATCAGCAATCGTATTATGGCTTAAATTTACCGCCAAGAATAATTCTTCTTTAGTATAAATTAGCTTTAATGCTAATGCTATGATTAGCATTAAAAGGTATACTATTACAAATACTCTATTTTCAGAAAATAATTTTCTCATGCACAAATATAAGATTATCTATAAAGCTATAAATTAACTATATTTTTTTTACTTTCATACTTTAAACCATATATAGAGATGTTGAATCAACTATTTAGAAAGAAATCAGTACAATCAATTTTAAAAGATCTAGATGCTAATTCTCATCACCAGGGGCTAAGCAAAACGTTGGGGGTAAGAGATTTAACCGCATTTGGTATAGCAGCTATTATTGGCGCTGGTATTTTTAGCACCATAGGTAAAGCAAGTGCTGATGGAGGTCCTGCTGTAATCTATTTATTTTTGTTTACTGCACTTGCCTGTAGTTTTGCTGCATTTGCTTATGCCGAATTTGCATCAATGGTGCCTGTATCGGGTAGTGCATATACCTACTCGTACGTAGCATTTGGTGAACTAATTGCCTGGGTAATTGGATGGTCTTTAATCATGGAGTATGGTGTCGGAAATATTACCGTTGCTATCTCTTGGTCTGATTATTTTACAGGCTTCTTAGGTAGCATGGGTTTGCATTTACCCGAATGGATGACGATGGATTATCTAAGTGCAAGTAGAGGCTATAATGATGTATTAAAACTCATGCAAGCTGGCAAACTATTCGAAAATATAGATGCTAATCTACAATCTGCTTATACTGCATGGCAAAATGCACCGAATATTTTCGGATTTCATTTGGTGTTAGATATACCTGCACTCTTTATAATTGTATTGATTACTTGGCTTGTTTACAGAGGTATGAAAGAATCTCGTAATGCTAGTAATGCAATGGTGATCGTAAAGCTTGCCATTATATTATTAGTAATAGCTGTAGGTATTTTTTATGTGGATGTTAACAACTGGAACCCTTTTGCACCCAATGGTGTAGCAGGAATATTAAAAGGCGTATCAGCTGTGTTCTTTGCATATATTGGCTTTGACGCTATCTCAACTACCGCTGAAGAATGTAAAGATCCTCAAAGAGATTTACCTAGAAGTATGATGTGGGCAATAATTATTTGCACATTATTATACATTACCATCGCATTGGTATTAACGGGTATGGTAAAATACAATGAGCTTGCAGTAGGTGATCCATTAGCTTTCGTATTTGAAAAATTAAATTTAAAATGGCTCTCTGGTATAATTGGTATTAGTGCCATTGTTGCTATGGCTAGTGTATTATTAGTATTTCAAATGGGGCAACCAAGAATATGGATGAGTATGAGTAGAGACGGTTTATTACCAAAGTCATTCTCGAAGATCCATCCGAAGTATAAAACACCTTCATTTGCAACAATAGTAACCGGATTTGTAGTAGCAGTACCCTCATTGTTTATGAATTTAACAATCGTTACTGACTTGTGTAGTATTGGTACTTTGTTCGCATTTGTTTTAGTTTGTGGTGGTGTATTGAAATTGCAAAATGACCCGAATGTTACAAGAGGTAAATTTAGAACTCCATACTTGAATGCTAAATTCATTTATCCGAGTACCTTATTATTAATAGCTGTATACATGTATTTCTATCAATATGACAGTACGATGGCCTTTATCAATAATACCCCTAAAACATATGGCATAGAAGAAACTATAACTAAATTAGACGATAATGAATTAAGTGTTGTTAGAACTTCCATCCTTAAAAACGATAGCTTAAACTATATCAAGCACAATTCAGATTTGGTACAATATTTTAACTCATTTGCTGAAGTAGAAAGTGCTAATATTTTACTAAGTAATGGTGTTAATTATGATAAAGTATATGAAAGCGGTTGGAATCTTTTCAAACATAAAATACCATTCTGGGTGTTTATATTTGTATGTATTGTGATGTTGTATTATACGTTTAAATATAATTTATCGCTTATACCATTACTAGGACTTTTATGTTGTTTGTATATGATGTCTGAGTTAGGAGTTACAAACTGGATAGGCTTTGGTATTTGGTTAATCATCGGATTAATAATTTACTTCAGCTATGGTTACAAAAAAAGCAAGCTAGCTGCTTAATTATTAACAAATAAAAAAGGCGCTGATATTTTATATCAGCGCCTTTTTTATTAAGTGTTATTTAACTCGAGTTAATTCATAATCTTTAGTTCTAGAAAGTATTAATGGTACTCGTTCTACCGTAACAAAACTAGAGTCTAATCCGAAACCTTTCTCTTCTGACAAAGATATTTTTTTCAATATGAAATAAATTTGCATGATTGCTTTCTCATAAAGTGACAATGAATTATCTACTGATAATTTCTTTTCTAAAACAACGAATCTAAAGTCACCGATAATATTATGTTTATTCAATGAAGTATATCTACTTGTAATATCTACTTCTTTATTTTTTACTAACTCTTCAACAACCTTTCTAAATAAAACATTTATCTTTTGCTCAATTCTAAATCCGAGTTTAAACTCTACTCTTATAACATTACCTGGCACTAAGTGTACTACTTTGTATTCAGTAGTATATGGTTCATCATCAACATCAACGTGTACAAACCAATATACATCTGCACGTTTTGGTTTCTTTTGAAAAATTGAATAAATAATTTTTGATTCAATTTCTGATGTAAAATTCGAACCTGTTAAATACACTAATTGTGAAGCATATTTTGGTACAGATTCGTCTGTACTTAATTCTTTTAATATTGGTAAGTAATCATCAAATTCAGAAAACTTCAAAAATTTATTTTTAATCTTTCTAGCATTTATCCATGACCACATTACCGTAAATAAAATACATGCAATTAAGAAAGTCACCCATCCACCATGTGTGAATTTATTTAGATTAGCGACCAAGAATGATAATTCGATTGTTCCATATATTAATAAAAAGACACCAACAAACAATTTTGAAAAACCTCTACTTAATAAATAGACTATCAACAAAATTGTACTCATCATCATTGTCATTATAATTGATAACCCATAAGCGGCTTCCATCTTTGATGATTCTTGGAAATACAAAACTATCACCATACAACCGAACCACAACAACCAATTGATTCCTGGCACGTATAATTGACCCTTAGCATCTGTAGGATAATTGATTTTTACTTTAGGCCAGAAATTTAATCTAACAGCTTCTGAGATCAATGTGAATGAACCTGTAATCATAGCTTGACTTGCTATGATAGTAGCAAATGTTGCTATGGCAATACCATAAATTAAAAACCATTCTGGCATTATCGTATAAAAAGGATTTGAATCTAATACCTTGCCATCTTGTGTTATTAACCAAGCCCCTTGACCAAAATAATTCAACAAAAGAGTTGCTTTAACAAATGTCCAGCTTACTCTAATATTTTTTCTACCACAATGTCCCAAATCTGAATACAAAGCCTCAGCACCCGTAGTACATAAAAATACTGCACCTAAAATCCAAAAACCACCAGGATTATTCATTAATAGTTGATATCCATAAACTGGATTAACCGAGTTTAATATTTCGGGATGAATTAAAATTTGTGAGAACCCTAGTACCCCTAAAATTGCGAACCAGAAAAACATAATAGGACCAAATGCCTTACCTACTACGTTTGTGCCAAATTGTTGAATGATAAACAATCCGGTAATTATTAACATTACAATAGGTACTATTTCAATATCTGGATATATAATACTTAAACCTTCAATTGCTGATGTTACTGAGATAGGAGGTGTAATAATTCCATCGGCTAAAAGGGTTGATCCGCCAATAATTGCTGGAATCATTAACCATTTTGCTTTTCTTCTTACAAGAGTGTATAAAGAAAATATGCCACCCTCCCCTTTATTATCGGCTCTTAAGGTGATGATTACATACTTTACTGTAGTTTGCAAAGTGATCGTCCAGAACACACAGGAAATACCTCCATAAACTATGTCCTTATTAATAATAGCACCTTCACCAATAATAGCCTTCATTACGTATAATGGAGAGGTACCGATGTCGCCAAAAATGATCCCAAATGAGATTAATAATCCGGCGAAACTTAAGCGATTTAACTTGCTAGCGTCCAATGAGAAAATATATTAAATTTCAATAAGCAACTTTACAAAATTGTTACATAATTAAAAAGCCTTATTTGTATTTTTATTTATCTTTGTTAAGAATATGAGAAAGTTCATTTTATTCTTCATGCTTTTGAACTTTGCACTTAGTTATCAACTACTTGCACAAAATTCTCATGACAACCTACATCAAAAATCTTTCATCAATACCCTTAGTGTTTACCCTAACCCTATAGAAGATAAGATCAATGTTAACTTTATTGTGAAGAAAGATGCTCAAGTTTCTATTCGTTTGATGGATGTTTTAGGCAATGAAATTGCTACTATTTTAAACGAGAAATACAGTTCGGGCGAATATCGTCAATCATTTAATGTTCCAACTAAGGTTACCAAGGGCTTATACTTTGTTAAAGTAAGCGTTGGTGCAGAAGTAGGTATCAAAAGAATATCTATCCAATAATTATTTCTTAACAGCTATTAATAAAATTGTGAGTATTCTCTAGAATGTTTTTTCGAGAGCCTCCCATGTTTTTATATATTCGCAAAAAAGCATCATATGAAAATCATTGCGATAGGTAGAAACTATTCAGATCATGCAAAAGAATTAAACAACCCTGTGCCTACAGAGCCAGTTGTATTCATGAAGCCTGATACTGCTTTATTGAGAGAGGGCAGAGCATTTGTACATCCTGAATTTTCAAATGATATACATTATGAAGTTGAGCTAGTGGTTAAAATTGCAAAAGAAGGAAAGCATATAGCTGAAAAATTTGCACTCAACTACATTGATTCTATTGGCATTGGCATTGATTTCACAGCTCGCGATTTACAAGAGAAATGTAAACAAAAAGGATTGCCTTGGGAAATTGCTAAAGCTTTTGACCATTCTGCACCTATTGGTGAATTTATCTCATTGTCAGAAATTACTGATTTAAAAAACATAGAATTTTCATTGAATAAGAATGATGTACAAGTTCAAATTGGAAATTCTAATGACATGATTTTTAATTTTGAACAAATCATAAGTTACGTTTCTAAACGTTTCACATTGAAAAAAGGAGATTATATTTTCACTGGTACTCCTGCAGGTGTTGGTAAAATAAATATTGGTGATCATTTCGATGCCTATATTGGATCTAAGAAACTATTAAGTCTCGATATTAAATAATGAATTTACTATTAAAAAAATACACGAATCGAGTTCTTAGAAATTTGAGTTCTTTCGGACTCTTTATTATAGTGGTTACGAACTTTGCATTTAACTATTCATATCCTGAAGTTGAGAAAGTATCAAATCGCGAATACCCAAAAAATTATTTTAGATCACCAGTAGATATTAACATTCAATTGGCGGGCACCTTTGGTGAATTGAGACCCAATCACTTTCATTCGGGTATCGATATCAGAACAAATTCTATGGAAGGCTTACCAATTTATGCTGTAGCAGATGGTTACATTTCTAGAATGAGAGTTCAAGCAACAGGGTTCGGATATGCACTATATATTACTCACCCGAACGGATTAGTAAGTGTTTACGCGCATCTACAGAAATACAGAGGAGTAATTTATGATAAGATGAAAGAAATTCAATATGAAGTAAAATCATTTGAAATTGACACAATGCTTTCATCAGAATTATTAAAAGTCAATAAAGGTGATGTGATAGCCTATGGAGGTAATTCAGGTTCATCTCAAGGTCCGCATTTGCATTTTGAAATCAGAGACGCTGTCACAGAAGAAACCATTAATCCCTTATTGTGTGGATTCGAAGTGCCAGACAATGTTAATCCATTTGTTCAAGCTGTAACGATATACCCACTAAATATTAATTCATCAATCAATAGTATAAAAACACAACAAAGATTTTTAGCTACTGGCACTCGACCCAATTATTCAATTCAAAATGGTAGCCTAATAAATGCTTGGGGTGAGATAGGTTTCGGAATTGAAGCCATCGATTTACAAAGCAATTCAGCAAACAAAAATGGTGTTTACTCTATTGAACTTAGAAAAAATGGAGAAAGAATTTTTTATTCATTGATGGAACGTTTTTATTTTAAAGATACTCGAGCTATAAATTCACATTGCGACTTCAAAGAAAGAAATTATTCAGGTCGATGGATACAAAAAAGCTATGTAGAACCAGGCAATCAATTAACCATCTACAAAGATTTAGATAACAGAGGAAGACTAATTCTAGAACCTGGTGAAATCTATAACATGGAGTATATTGTAAAAGATGTGAAAGGCAATACTTCAACTGTAAGTTTTAGTATTAATAGCTTAGAGAAAAATCCTTATGAATTTAATTTTAGCACACTTCCGAAGTCAAAAGAATTATTAGCGTTTGATAAGGTAAATAAAATTCAAATCAATAATAATTTCATAGCTGAGTTTCCTGTTTATACTTTTTACGATAGTATAATTGTTTCGAGATCTGTAGTGAAATCACCAAGCTCTGCATTTTCATCTGGTTATAGTATCGGTAACAGTGATATACCTGTTCATAATTTTTACGATGTAAAAATTAAGCCTGAAAGAGCGATGACAAAATACCAAGAGAGCAAAGCTTTAATAGTACAATCAGGTAGAGGTTCTGCAGGCGGACAATGGGAGAATGGCTATTTGAAAGGTAAAGCGAAGACGATGGGTACTTTTTATATAGCAGCAGATTCGGTTGGACCAAGCATTAGACCGGTTAATATTGCGAATGGCAGAAACATGAGTAAAGCATCAAAAATCATGGTAAAAATTGGGGATAATTTAGCAGGCCTAAAGTCATATAATGCTTATATCGACGATACTTGGGTGGTGATGGAATACGATGCAAAATATGCACTACTAAGTTATAAATTTGATGAAAACTGTCAGCCAGGTAAACATGTATTCAGATTAGTTGTTACAGATATGAAAGATAACAAATCACAATATTTAGCAACTTTTAGTAGATAAAATATGGCATTACAAATAGGTGATAAAGCACCGAAGATCAAAGGACTTAAATACGAAGGAAAAAAGTTAATTTTATTCTTTTACCCGAAAGACAATACTCCGGGTTGTACTGCAGAGGCTTGTAGTTTAAGAGATAATTACAAACTCCTACAGAAAAAAGGATTTGAATTAGTTGGTGTAAGTGTTGATGACGAAAAATCTCATCAGAAATTTATCAGCAAATATGAATTACCATTTCAATTGATTGCAGATACAGAACAAAAAGTGGTGAATGACTTTGAAGTTTGGGTCGAAAAAAGCATGTATGGAAGAAAGTACATGGGTACCGCTCGAAAGACATTTATTATAGATGAAAAAGGTAAAATCGAGCACATTATAGAAAAAGTAGATACTAAAGACCACGCAAATCAAATACTTGACTTGTATAAATAAAAAAAAGCCGCTATAAAAGCGGCTTTTTTACCTAACTAAACTAAATTAAATTACTATTTACACCTATATACGGCAGTATTAGAGATTTGGTTTCAAATATTTTCAAATATTTTAATTTCTTGCCTCCTCGGTAAAAAAAGCTAAATTTGGACTTTAAATTTAAATTATGTCGAGTATTATAGAGTTAGAAAAAACAGCTTCACAAGTTAGAAGAGACATTGTAAGAATGGTACATGCATGCCAATCGGGTCACCCAGGTGGTTCATTAGGCTGTGCAGACTTCTTAACTGCATTGTATTTTGAAATAATGCAGCACAAAAACAAGTTTAACATGGATGCAATAGCAGAAGATGTGTTTTTCTTGTCAAACGGACATATTTCACCAGTTTGGTACTCAGTATTAGCAAGAAGCGGCTATTTTGATGTAGCAGAATTAGCTAGTTTCCGTAAAATTGATACAAGACTACAAGGCCACCCTACAACTGCGGAGCATTTACCAGGTGTAAGAATCGCATCAGGTTCACTAGGTCAAGGTCTTTCAGTAGCATTAGGCACTGCTCAAGCAAAAAAATTAAATAACGATAATCATATAGTGTATACACTTCATGGTGATGGTGAATTACAAGAAGGGCAAATATGGGAAGCAGCTATGTATGCGGCACATCACAAAATCGATAACATCATTTCTACAATAGACTTAAATGGTCAACAAATTGATGGTTCTACAGATCAAGTGTTGTCATTAGGTAATATCAAAGATAAATGGATTGCCTTCGGATGGGATGTATTAGAGATGAATGGTAACGATATGCAAAATGTTGTTGATACATTAAATCTTGCAAAAACACGTTTACATAAATCGAAGCCCGTTTTAATTTTAATGAAAACTGAAATGGGTGCAGGTGTAGATTTTATGATGGGCTCACACAAATGGCATGGTATTGCACCGAATGATGAGCAATTAGCATCAGCATTATCTCAATTAGAAGAAACGTTAAAAGATTATTAATTCATCACTTTTGAATTTTAATAAATCAAGAAAATATAAATTACTATTTATACTGAGTATTATTTTAATGCTGAGTATAAATAGTTATTCTCAAATAAGAAGCACTACGAAACCAACTCGTGTGCTTTTTATTTTAGATGCCTCTGGTAGTATGGCAGGCAAATGGAAAACTGAAACTAAAATGGATATGGCAAAGAAAATATTAAGCCATTTAGCAGATAGTTTAAAACGTGAAAACATTCCTTTTGCATTAAGGGTATTCGGACATCAAAAAGATAAAAAGTTTGAAGATTGTAACGATACAAAGTTAGTTCTACCTATTTCATCTGGCAATTATTCTAAATTGAATGCTACTTTAGAACTTATAAATCCGAATGGCTACTCTCCTATCGCATTATCTCTAGAAGAAGCTGTTAAAGATTTCCCTCTAACAAAAACAGAACAAAGGCCAATTATTATTTTAATATCAGATGGATTTGAAAACTGCTCTGGCGATGCCTGTGATGCTAGTAATAAATTAAAAAATGCAGGAATATATTTGAAGCCTTATATAATCGGCTTAGGCTTGACTGATGAACACAAGAAGAAATTTGAATGTGTCGGACAATTATTTGATATAAGAGAAGAGTCAAATCAAAATCAAGCACAAATTGCGAGTGTAGTAATAAGTTCAGTAATGAACCCAACAACTCTTCAAATAAATTTATTAAATCAGAATGATAAAGCAACAGAGACTAATGTAAATATGACATTTTCTGATGCAGAGAATAATTCAATAAAGTACGACATCTACCATACTTTAAATTCAAATGGGATGCCCGATACATTATATATTGATGCGAATAATAGATATAATTTAAAAGTTCATACTTTACCTTCTAAAAAATTAAATGACATTCAACTTACACCAGGTAAGCATACTATAAAAGCATTAGAAACTCCACAAGGGCAATTGAAAATTAATATGCCAGGTAATGTAAAATCTAAAAACATTAAATGCATTGTTAAGCAAAAAGGTCAAATCATAAATGTTCAAGAAATTAATTCAAGCGTGAATTATTTAATAGGTAGTTATGATATTGAAATTTTAACAACTCCAATTATTAGATTTACCAACGTAGATATATTACAATCACAATCAAAGGCATTGAGTATTGCAGCACCAGGGAATCTACTAATTAACAAATCGGCCGGATATTTATACATATTTAAAAGAGATGCTAAAAATGTTGCAGAAAAAATAGCGACAATTGACGTAAATACAAATAAAGAAACTATTTCATTACAGCCAGGAAGTTATGAGTTGTTGTTTAGACCTAAATCTAGCACTACAAGTAAAAATAGTATTCAGAAAAAAATCACAGTAATCTCAGGTGCATCAAATAGTATAAACTTCTAATGAAAAAAATATTCATCATATTATTTTTATTAATAAATGTACCATCAGCATTTAGTCAAAAACCTATAGTTAAAACTAGAATACTTTTTGTGCTTGATGTTTCGGGGAGTATGATGAACCCATGGAATAGTACAAATAGATTTAGAGTATCAAAAGCAGTCATTTCAAATTTAGTAGACTCTATACAAAAGACCCCTAACTTAGAAATGGGCTTAAGAGTTTTTGGTAGCATGTCGCCCTTAAGTGCAAATGATTGTAAAGACACTAAACTTGAAGCGCCAATAAGAGCAAACAATGCACAAACAATAAAAACTAGACTAAATAATTTAAAGTGTAATGGCATTACACCAATAGCTTATTCTTTAGAACAATGTGCAAATGATTTTATCAATACACCAGGTAATTACAGAAACATTGTGATATTAATTACTGATGGTATAGAATCTTGTGATGGTAATGCTTGTGAAGTATCTAAGAAGCTTCAAGCAAAAGGTATTTTTTTACAACCATTTATTATCGGATTAGGACTTACGCCAGAGGCGGCAAAAACATTTGAATGTGTGGGTAGATATGATGATGCACAAGATGAATTAGGATTCAGAAAAGCATTGAAGAGTGTTATGAATACTGTATTAAACAGTAGTACTTCACAAATAAATTTATTAGATGAAAATGGTAAAGCAACAGAAACAAATGTGGGCATAAGCTTATATGATAAAAGTGCTGGCATTTTAAGATATCAATTCATACATACATTAAATGCAAGAGGGAACCCCGATACATTACAACTAGATCCTGTGAATACTTACGATTTAATTGTACACACTACACCACCGGTTTATAAAAATAATATTGAAATATACCCGAATCAACATAGTATAATAAATGTAGTAGCAGCGCAAGGTGAGCTGTTGGTGCTTACCGACGGACTAAGTACTTACAAAGAGTTAACATCCGTAGTAAAAATAAATAATAAAGAAGAGAGCATAGATATCATCGGATTGAATCAGAAGAAGAAATATTTGACAGGTACTTATGATATTGAAATATTAACCTATCCGAGAATCAGTGTTAATAATTTAAAGATTAAGCAGAGTGAAACAACGACCATCAAAATACCTGCTCCTGGATTATTAACTATATTAAATACGAATGCAATTCCGGTATTAGGGAGTATTTATGTTGAACGCGGACAAGAATTAGAATGGGTATGTGACATCAATGGAAATACAACGACAGAAACAATTATGTTGCAGCCAGGTGCATATAGATTAGTGTACAAAAACAAAGGTTCTAAGAAGAGTATGACCACTAGAGACGAGCGTTTTCAAATAAGTAGCGGTAGTTCTTACTCTATCAGATTTTAGTAGAATCTATAACTTTATTAATTAAAAGCTTCATTAGAAAGTTTATATTTGCAAATCGAAATTCCAAAAAATGAAACAATATACTTATACAGAAAAAAAAGACACTAGATCAGGTTTTGGTGCAGGTTTATCAGAATTAGGCAAAAACAATAAGAACGTAGTGGCCTTATGTGCTGATTTAACTGGTTCATTAAAAATGGATGCCTTTGCAAAAGATCATGCAGATAGATTCTTTCAAGTGGGTATTGCAGAAGCAAATATGATTGGTTTAGCGGCAGGTATGACTATAGGTGGGAAGATTCCATTTACAGGTACTTTTGCTAATTTTTCAACTGGTAGAGTATATGATCAAATTCGTCAATCGGTAGCTTACTCAAAAAAGAATGTGAAGATTTGTGCATCACATGCTGGATTAACATTAGGTGAAGACGGGGCAACACACCAGATTTTAGAAGACATCGGATTAATGAAGATGTTACCGAATATGGTTGTTATTAATCCTTGTGATTATAACCAAACCAAAGCAGCTACTATTGCTATCGCTGAATATGAAGGTCCGGTTTATCTAAGATTCGGAAGACCAGCAGTACCTAATTTTACTGATGCAAATCAAAAATTTGAAATAGGAAAAGCTTTAATGTTAAACGAAGGTAAAGATGTAAGCATTTTTGCAACAGGTCATTTGGTATGGAAGGCAATAGAGGCAGGACAGCAATTAGCTGAAATGGGAATAAGTGCAGAAATAATAAATATACATACGATTAAACCTTTAGATGCTCAATCCGTCTTAAATTCAGTTAGAAAGACCAGATGTGTAGTAACAGCTGAAGAGCATCAAAAGAACGGTGGATTAGGAGATAGTATAGCACAATTATTAGGCGAACATTTTCCGGCACCTATCGAAATGGTAGCAGTGGATGATAAATTCGGAGAGAGTGGTACACCAGATCAATTGATGAAAAAATATGGTCTTGATACACCAAATATTATTGCTGCAGTACAGAAAGTAATGAGTAGAAGATAAAAATCTGTATTTGCAGTTAAAAACTGCGAATGAAAGAAAATATTTCAGACCAAGAGATTTTAAATATGTTCAGGCTTGATTCAAAAAAGAATCAGGCCTTTGAACTTTTAGTTCGCAAATATCAACAAAAAATTTACTGGCAAATACGAAGAATTGTTGAAGATCATGACGATGCTAATGATGTGATGCAAGAGATCTTCTTAAAAGTTTGGAAGTCACTAGATGGTTTCAGAGAAGATTCTCAATTATATTCTTGGCTATTTAGAATTACCCATAATGAGTGTATAACATGGCATAGGAAGAATAGCAGGACGAGAAATCATGATGATGTGTCGACATTAAGTAAAGCAGATGAAGAATCTTTACCTAGTGATGAGCAAACTATTTCAAGCAATGAAATTGAGAAAAAGCTATACGAGGCAATAGAGACATTGCCAGAAAAACAAAAAATAATATTTCACTTAAAATATTTTCAAGAACTAAAGTATGAGGAGATATCAACTCAATTAGGCACTAGTGTAGGTGCATTGAAGGCTTCTTATCATATTGCAGTTAAAAAGATTGAGAATTATTTAAGTGGTAATTAAACCATTTAACAATAAATGAATCTTACTAATATGAACTATAATTTACATAGCGAAGACGATGATTTACAAGAAATTGCTCCTATTCTGAGCAAGATTCCTAAAAAGTCAATTCAAGCTCCAGATGGCTATTTTGAACAATTTCCAGATTCAATAATGAAAATTGTTTCAAAAGAAAAAAAATCGATGAATTGGTTCAGTATTGCTGCAACTATTACAATATTGCTTGCATCAGGTGTAGCCTTTCATATTTTAGATAATAAATCAGAAAATACCCTTGTTGAAACAGAGCTAGTTTCTGATCAATATCTTCATGAAATTGATGAAGATGTAATCATTGAATATGTAAGTGCTGTAGATGAAAATATTGAAAGCACAGAACTTACAGATGAATATTTAAATGAAGATTTTACAGAATACGAATTGTTAGAACAATATAATTAACAGCTTATGAAAAAGATACTTTTACTCTTAATACTAATAACCACCTTAAATATTTCTTATGCACAAGAGCATAGAAGAGAAGAAATAGAAAGTTTTAGAGTGGCTTATTTCACACGACAAGTAGGCTTTAATACAGAAGAAGCTAAGAAGTTTTGGCCCATTTATAATGAGATGCAAGAAGAAATCCAAAAGCTTCAAAGAGAAAGAAGAATGCGACATAGAAATGGCAGAGAATCGCATGATAATTTATCAGATGCAGAAATTGAGAAAATGATAAACGAAGAATTTATTTCTCGCCAAAAAGAATTAGATATTGAAAAGAAATATCACGAGAGATACAAAGAAATACTACCAATGAAAAAACTTGCACAATTCTATCGTGCGCAAGAAGGATTTAAAAGAGAACTGCTTAAAAAAATTCAGTCGGAGCGTAGACCAGACTAATTCTATAACCAATCTTTCTTTTTAAACCACAAATAGATAATGAGCGTTACAGCAATCATTATCAAAATTGAAAACAAATAACCGAACTTCCATTCAAGCTCAGGCATAAAATGGAAGTTCATTCCATAAATACCCACTATAAAAGTTAGCGGCATAAAAAATACAGAGAAAATGGTAAGTACTCTTATCACCTCATTTGTTTTTTGTGAAGATATCGATAAATACAATTGCAAAACGTTGTTAATGTCATCATTCAATTGGTCATAAATAGTGTCTTGTTGTATATAAGTATCTGACATCTCTCTAAACATTGCATTTTTATGATTTTCAACTTCGAGTTTATTAATTATATCTTTTGTTAGTGTTAGAATTCTTCGGTTTACTGACACCTTTCTTTTTATACGATATAAATTCTTTAATAAATTAGGTAATTTATTTTTCAAGAATATTTTATTTTCATAAAAATCAATCTCATCATTTAATTTTAAAGCAGGCACTTCATATGATAAAAGTACTTTTATAAGAATAATCATCAGCAACTGATTGATATCAGTACATCTTAATGAATCTACATAAGTTTGCTTTATTTCAGTAAGTACAGGTTGCTCAGTTCTGTGTATTGTGATTATAGTATCTTGAGTAATAAATATCGAAATTTTACGACTTACCTCTTGTATTGTATCAGCATCAGCACCTTGATTGAAGTCATATATTCTACTTACAATAAATTTTGTTTGATCAATTTCCTCATATTTTGGTAAATGATCTGGCTTTAAACAATCTTGAACAGCATTAGGGTGTAATTTGTATTTAGATGAAAGCTCATCTAGCTCCGCTTGAGTCGGATTTGTTATATCAATCCAGCGTTCTGATATACTTTTATGCTCTTGTTGATGATGTTCCATAATCAAATGTAATTAACCAAAATGATAATTTGTATTTTTGTCATATGATTTCTAACCGCCAACTATTTTTAAGTTATAATGCACAAACTACTGAGATGCCTCTTTTAATAGAAATTGAAAGAGCTGAGGGTGTTTATATGTATGGACCAAATGGAGAAAAGTATCTTGATTTAATATCGGGTATTGGGGTAAGTAACATCGGACATAGAAACCGAGAGGTTATAAATGCTATTAATGAACAAGCAGAAAAATATCTTCATTTAATGGTTTACGGCGAATATGTTCAAAGTCCACAAGTACAATTAGCCAACGAATTATGTAATATGTTACCTGAATCTTTAAATTCTGTTTACTTAGCTAATTCAGGTGCTGAAGCTATTGAAGGTGCAATGAAATTGGCAAAAAGAGTGACAGGCAAGTATAAAATAATGGCTTGCAAAAACTCTTATCATGGCAGTACTCAAGGTGCATTGAGCATTATGGGTAATGAAGAATACAAAGATGCATTTAGACCTTTATTACCAGGAATCAACTTTATTGAGTTTGGAAACATAGAAGACATCGATAAAATAGATAAAAGCTATGCAGCTGTGGTGATTGAATGCGTACAAGGTGAGTCAGGTATAAATCTTGCATCGAAAGAGTATTGGCAAAAACTAAGAAAAAAATGTGACGACAATTGTTGTTTGTTAATACTTGATGAAATACAATCAGGTATGGGTCGTACAGGTAAATACTTTGCTTTTGAACATTATAATTTCGTACCAGATGTTTTAGTGTTAGCAAAAGCTTTAGGTGCTGGATTACCCATAGGAGCATTTGTAGCAAACAGAAAACTCATGCACACGTTTACAAACAATCCGATTTTAGGTCACATAACTACTTTTGGCGGACATCCTTTATCATGTGCGGCAGCATTAGCTGGTATGAAATTTTTAAAAGAATCTAACCTAGTACAAGAGATAGAGCGTAAACATCAATTATTTAAAACTCTTTTAGTACATAAATCCATAAAAGAAATTAGAGGAATTGGATTTATGTTGGCTATTCAACTAGAAAGTTTTGAATTCAATAAGAAAGTAATTGATCTATGTATAGAAAATGGAGTGATCACCGATTGGTTTTTACATTGCACAGATGCTATGCGAATTGCACCACCTCTAATAATTAGTGATGATGAAATTGGAATAGCATGTAAAGTAATTGTGGAAGCATTAGATAGTATTACAGTAGCTAGTAGCTAGAAAATAGATTTTAGTCTATTACGGAGATCACTCCGTTTTGGTGCATATATCTGTTCTCAAAAGTATTGGCAGTTATATCAATTATATAAGCTCCTTTTTCAATTGTTCTACCCATATATTTGCCGTCCCATCTAATTTCTGAAGTCTCATTGGTTTCAAAAACTTTTGTACCCCATCTATTATAGATAATCGTTTTACATTCTTTCAACCCCTCTGGTAGTATAAAATGAAAATCATCGTTATATCCATCTCCATTAGGTGTGAACGCATTAGGTACTTGAAATAAATCTTCCCCTTCAATATTTATTCTGTTTGTTTTTACAGCTTCACATCCTAGAGTATTATAGATTATTAAATCAACTTTATTAAAACCTATAGAATCTAAAACAGTTGTATAACTTTCATTTAAAGTATCAAGTAAAACGCCATTAATAACCCAAGCAAATTTTAAATTTTCTTTATTATTAAAACTAAAGGTTATGCTTTCTCCTTGCTTCGGAAATAATGGTGTCCATGAAAAATTATAACGTGAATTTGGTATTACTTCAATGGTTTTAAATGCTGTGTCTACTGCATCTCCATTATAATATAATACACAATAAATTTTAGTAGTTTTAAATAGAGTGAGATCAATATTTTCAGATATATCACCAGTAGACCATTCGTAACTTATATCCTTATAAACAGAATCTTCGGATGATGCTCTTAATTGAATTGTCTCTCCCTCACAAATTAATTCTCTTCCAAATATTGTTGGAAATATCGCTCTATTCACATATACCTGTTGCCATACTGTATCCCCTACACAACCATATTTGTTAGTTTCTACTACACCTATCATGTAGTTTCCAACTTTCTGACCCCAATTAACTGTTATCTTATTTATTCCATTTGCTGTAATAAACTTTCCTCCTTCAACAAACCATTCATAACTTGATCCAGGTGTGTTTAGAACACTATACTCAACTCCTCTTTGTCCGGCTCGTACTGTATCCGCATCTTGTGAGAAGCTTACATTTGGATGTAAGCTCCCCAGTATTATTATTATTAATAATATTTTCCAGATTCGGAACATGGTTCGATATGTTTTTAAAGCTCAAGTGTTGCTTAAAAAAATCTACTAATGTGTTCTACTATTTCTTAGTATATGATACCAGAAGTAACAGGTTTCGGATTCACAGTTACAGCTGCAGAACCACTTGTTGTACCTGAACAGAATCTATTGTTCACACTCGTTAATGTATAAGTTGTAGTAGCTGCACTTGTACCAGCTGCTGGTATTGTTGGTGCTGCTGCAAAAGTATACGTACTTGAGCTATGATTTGTCACAGTGTTCGTTGTTGTACCATTTGAAATTGTGAATGTCCACGGACCTTCGCCTGTTAAGGAAACAGTTACTGTTGGTGCACCATCATTATAACACATTGTTGTGTTACCAGCTATACTAGCTGTTGGTAATGGTAATACTCTAACATTTAAACTTACTGGGTCACCCACACAACCAGATGCTGATGTCTCAGTTACTTGTAAAGTATACAAGCCTGGTGTACTCGCCCAATTTACCGAAATAGCATTTCCAGTTGAAGCACTTAGTGTACCACCACCTGAAATTGTCCATGCATAAGTCGATCCTGCAGTTGGGGTTACGCTGTAAGGAACTGTTGATGAATTAACACATACTGTGTCTGTTTGTGCGCTCGCTTCATTGATGAAAGCTGCTGCGATAACGATTGTAATTAATAATAAAATCTTTTTCATAATTTTTTTCGAATTAATTCGAGTTAAAAAATACACGGGTGATATTTAGTTTAACTCTTGTATCGAAAAAACATACGCTAAGGTTTCAGAAAAAGATTTAATTTATTTAAAAAAAAATTATTTGAATGTAATTAGCTGAAAAACAATTACTAAAGCATCTTTTGTCTACGAATTAAATATGCAGATAATATTTCATTGAAACCTTTTTCTGAGTTTGCAAGTATAAGGTCGATTTTTTCTTGATGACACCTATTTTGAATTTTTTCAATATAGTTTTTCATAGAGTCTACATATTTTTCTTTAATTGAATTAGCATGTAACTTTACTTCTTCACCACTTTCTACATCGATAAATAAATAGGGTCTATTATCAAATTCAAAATTGATTTCTGTATTATGATCTGAAACATGAAATAAAATTACTTCATGTTTATTATATCTTAAATGTTGTAATGCATCAAAAATTTTATCTTCATCTTCAGCATTCTCAAACATGTCTGAAAATATAATTACCAAAGATCTTGTATGAATTTTCTCTGCTATCTCATGCAATGATTTAGTGATAGAAGTATTCCCCTTACCTGGTTTAAGTGCTAATACTCTCTCTAATTCTGTATACAATAATTTCTGGTGTGCTGTGGTTGATCTTGCTGCGCTAGAAAACTCTGGTTTATCTGAGAATGTAGTTAAACCAAATGCATCTCTTTGCGATTTCAACAATTCAGTTAATGCAGCAATGGCCAATATTGAAAATTTAATTTTCGACCATTTCTTCTCTGGGTAATACATCGATGAAGAAATATCTAATACAAATTGACATCTCAAATTTGTTTCTTCTTCATATTTCTTAACATACATCTTATCAGTACGCCCATATAATTTCCAATCAATACTTCGGATGTTCTCGCTGGGGTGATAGGGTCTGTGTTCAGCAAATTCTACTGAGAACCCATGGAACGGACTTTTATGTAAACCAGTAATAAACCCTTCAACCACCTGCTTGGCAAGTATGTCGAGGTTTGTCTTAGAAACCAATTCTTCAATATTCTCGATAGAGTACATATACAAATATAAATTACTTTCTTTCTAAACGTATATAAAACTCATCTTTATATGTATCGCCTATAGGTATACCATTCGATTGTATATAAATTCTGTTCTTTTCTATGCTATCTATTTTTTCAAATGAAACTATATATGATTTATGTACTCTCATGAATCGTTTTGAAGGCAAGATCTCTTCCATCTTTTTCATGTTCATCAAAGTCAGAATACGCTCGTCTTTTGTATAAATTGAGATATAATCTTTCAAACCTTCAACATATAATATATCACTTAAATTTACACGTACTATCTTGTGCTCGGTTTTAATAAAAACCTGCTCTTTGTTTTCGTCAAATTGGTGTAAATCTTTCTGATCTGAATCATCCGAATTGATTTTTTGTATAGCCCTACTAAAACGATCAAAAGAAATAGGCTTTAATAAATAATCAATCACATTATGTTCGAAGCCATCATATGCATAATCGGTATATGCAGTCGTTAATATTACCTTACATTTATTGCCTAATAATTTCAAGAATTGTATGCCTGTCAACTCTGGCATTTGTACATCTAAAAAAATAAGTTCTATTTGATCTTTATCAATCGACGCAAAAGCCTCTATAGGGTTCGTGTAATTTGCTATTAGTTGAAGATTTTCTATCTTTAAAATATAATCTGATAAAATCTCATGCGCTAATGGCTCATCATCAACAATTATACATCTCATATTAAAAGTTTAAGCTTAATGTAATTTCAAAATAATCATCTTGAGTATTAAAATCTAATTGATGCTTATTTTGATACATCAACTCTAATCTACGAAAGATATTTCTCAATCCGATTCCACTCGCTTCATCTTTATTGTTATTGCTTATTTTATTTTTTGCATAAAACATCAATTTCTTATCATCAACATCTAAGCGTATAATTACAGGTTCTTCTTTTGCATTTACGATACCATGCTTAAATATGTTCTCTATAAAAGAAATCAATAGCAAAGGCATTATTCTTTGTTGGTTTACCTCTCCGCTAATTTGAAAATCAAAACTAATGCTGTCTTTATATCTTAATCGATGTAAGTCAATATATGAGTTCAAATATTTCAACTCATCTGAAAGCAATACCTTATTATCATCATTATCAATTAACATGTACCGCATGATTTCTGATAATTTTAAAATAGCATCGGGTGCTTCGTCTGATTTCTTATAAGCTAATGCATATATATTGTTGAGTGAATTGAATAGAAAATGTGGATTTATCTGTGATTTTAAAAACTGTATTTCAGCTTGCATTTTTTCGTTTTTCAATTCAGCTTGTACCGATTCATTCAAAAACCAATCGTTTAATAATCTAAATACGACTGCTAAAAATATCATTAAACCAGATGGCAGAATTGTTATTGTCACGTATCTATAAAAACTTTGTTCGATAAATGCGCCACCCGGACCAACTCTTAGATACAAACCTCTAAAAGAATTAGCGATAAAATATTTAATCAGCGCGTATACAATAATTGTAAGAATACAGTAAAGTATAAATCTCCAGTAATGTTTCTTCTTAAGAGTAAAAGGTATTATTAAATATAAGACCAAGTAAAATATACTTATGTTAACTAAGCCATATAAACCGAAATTCACCCAAACAAATAACATCGGACTTAAATCAGACTCTTTTGACTCAGGTAAATTCGAACCTATTGAAATAATCATAAAAGCAATTGGGATCGTCCAGAAAAGTATATGCAATAATACTTTAATAGTTTTACTCATTTTCATAATCTAAAAATAACCTAAATAGGTTTATCATGGGCATAATATCGACGAATAACGGATTTTAATCGACGAACAAAGAACTAATCTCCTTTAAGAATTTAGCCCCTTTAAAATGTCTTTTGTATACAAAATATACCCATTCATCTAGTTCTTATTTAATGCATCAATTAGTCTACGCATTTTTGAATCGAATTGTTCACCTATTTAAAAAATAGATATTATGAAAAAGATTAATTTATTAGTATTTGCAATCAGCATTGCCCTTATGGGTAGCCTAGCAATTCTTATTCAAGGCGTTCAAAATTTATTAAGCATATGATGAACGCTATAGAGATAAAGAATCTAAGCTTTGCATATGGCAAGAGTCAGATTTTAAGTAATATTAATATCGAAGTGCCGAGAGGTTCTGTTTTCGGTTTCATCGGACATAACGGAGCGGGTAAAACGACGACTATTAAATTAATTCTTGATTTATTAAATGCGAAAGCCAATGAGGTGTTTGTATTAGGCCATGATATTTCAACTAATCGCAATCAATGCTTGTCGAACATTGGTTCATTAGTTGAATACCCTGGTATATACTTACATCTAAGCGCATACGATAATTTAAAAGCGAAGGCTATCGCACTCAATATTTCATATGATCGAATAGACATGGTTCTTAATCAAGTAAAACTAGATCATGTGAAGAATAAAAAAGCAAAAGCATTTTCTCAAGGCATGAAACAACGCTTGGGTATTGCACTCGCTCTATTAAATGACCCTGAAGTTTTAATACTCGATGAGCCAACTAACGGTTTAGATCCGAATGGAATTTTAGAAATCAGAAATTTATTGACTGAATTAGCTTCTCAAAATAAGACAGTATTTATCTCGAGCCATCTTTTATCTGAAGTAGAGAAATTCTGCACACATATTGCCATCATTGATGCTGGCAAAATTGTATTCAGCGGTGAGATGATTGAACTCAAAAAGAATCAAAAAAGACTAATCATATTTGAATGTGATAATAATTCTAGAGCTAGCTTCATATTGCAAGAGAATAATATTGTGCACGAAATTATTGATAATAAAATTTATCTGGATGATGCTGTAAATACAAATAGTGCTAATATCAATAAAATGCTAGTATTTGCAGGCGTCAACGTTAATACCATCGAAATAAAAAATGATAACCTAGAAAATATATTCTTCAACCTAACTAATAAGGCATCATGAATTCAATATCACTTATCAGACAAGAATTTTTTAAAATAAAAAACACCCTAGCATTTAGAAGTGCTTTCATTATACCTTTTCTACTTAATTTATTAATCGTTGTTGCTTTCATCACAAAAGCCGAAGAATTCATTAAATTAAATGATGCGAATATTTGGTATCGTTACTTGAGTTTTATATTGGGCGTAATGGGAAGCTTAATTTTACCCATGTACATTATCTTCTTAACTTTCTCCATAAACGATATAGAACACAAAGCCGATACTTGGAAAAATATTTTCAGTTACCCTATTGAAAAAAGAAAAGTATTTCTGAGTAAATGGATAAGTAGCGTTTTGATTTTTGCATTGTTCATATTGAGTTTTTATTTATTCACGATGCTAGCTGGTATTATATTAGGTCAAATAGAACCACGCTTTGGTTTTCAAAATCATTCTATGTGGATGTTACTATTTCAAGCCTACCTCAAATTATTTATCTCTAGTATCGCCCTATTAAGTTTGCAATTTTTCTTTAGCATGCTTTGGAGTGATTTTATGAAGTCAATGGGTATCGGACTTTTGTTAACCATTGCTAGTATGATAATTTTCAGATGGGAATATATTTATGCCATACCATATGCACAACCTATATATTCAGTTAGCAATTTATTTGAAGCTAGTAAAGAAGTAGCTGTAAATTTTAATTCAAAAGAGATTTATTATTCGATATCAACCGGACTTATATTTACAGCTTTGTCGTATATGATAATGAAACGAAAAAGTATTGCATAAAAAAAGCGGCTTAATAAGCCGCTTTTTTTATTTATGCTAGTTGTGCATCTAATTTTTGAGCTAAGATATTCTTCGGCACTGCACCTATTTGTTTGTCTACAATCTCACCACCTTTGAAGTATAATAATGCAGGTATGTTTCTGATACCATATTTCATCGATATACCTGGGTTATTGTCAACGTTAACTTTACCTATTACAGCTTTACCTTCATAGTCTTTCGATAATTCTTCAACTACAGGTCCAACCATACGGCAAGGTCCACACCACTCTGCCCAAAAATCAACCAATACTGGTTTGTCTGATTTTAATACTAACTCTTCGAAGTTAGCATCTGTTATTTCTAAAGCCATTTTATTTGTTTTTATTTTATAATGTTTATCAATTTGTTTGCCAATTCAAAAGTGAGGTAATTTTGGCATTAATTCAAACGGAAGTGTATTCCTTTAAGCTGCTCTAATGACCTCAACATTTCATTAGACGGATTAACCTTGGTAGCCTTACTTAACATATCTAATGCGATGCCTTGCTCTTGATCTACCACTTTAATACGCAGTTCACAGTTCTTTTGAAGCTCTGGCAAGTCATTCTCTCTTATTACATTAACAATCTGTTCTACCAATTGTTCGTTCAAATCACTTAGGTAACATGTCAGTGTGATACTCTTCGCCAACTTGTCACGTACATCTGTCAATAATTGTATATGTTGTACTTTAAACTCCCAATTTCCCTTTTGTCCGTATCTTTCTTGAACCTTCCCCTTCATAAATAAGAAAAGTCCTTCGTTTATAAATGGCTTAAACTTCAAATAATCTTCTCCAAATAAAGCTAACTCTGTCTGATCATTAAAATCTTCAATCATAAATGAACCGAAAGGCTTACCAGTTTTTGAAATTCTATGATTCGCTGAACTCACCAATCCGCCTATTGCTAATTCCCTATTTTTAATTTTTTCAAAACGCTCTAAAGCTTGATCATTTGCTGAAGGTTCTTCATCTTCATTAACAACTTTATTAGCATCAGCATTCGTTTCAAATTTATTACCACTGAACATGCTTACAATTTTCAAGTCTGATACTCTTGCAGTACAAAACTTATCAATATCATACTGAAACTCATCTAGGGGATGACCTGATATATAAAAACCAACCACCTCTTTTTCGTATCTCAGCTTCTGCAAGAATCCCCATTCTTCACAAACTGGTATTCTTGGTTCTGGTATTTGAGCTGCTGTTCCACTTCCAAATAATGATGATTGAGAAGCTGATAAACTGTCTTGATAGTTCGCGCCAAACTTTAAAACCTTCTCTAAGAAATTACCTGTTTCATTTACTTCATGATGAAAATAAGCCGCACGATGTATACCGAAAGAGTCGAAAGCTCCTGCATTTGCTAGTGATTCAAAGGTCTTCTTATTTGCTGCACGCAAATTCACACGACGTACTAAATCAAAAATTGAATTGTATTTACCATTTTGATTTCTTTCATCAATGATAGATTCTACAGCTGCCTCTCCTACTCCTTTTACTGCTCCCAATCCGAATCGAATTTGACCTGCAGAGTTAACTGAAAATTTATAGATACTTTCATTAATATCCGGACCTAAAACTTGTAATCCCATTCGTTTACATTCTTCTAAGAAAAATGTAATCTTATCTATATTACTCAAGTTATGAGTTAAAACAGATGCCATGTATTCAGATGGATAATTCGCTTTTAAATATGCAGTTTGAAAAGCAACAAATGCATAACAAGTTGAATGTGATTTATTAAATGCATACGATGCAAATGCTTCCCAATCTGTCCAGACTTTTTCTAATTTTTTCTGATCTAATCCCTTCTCAACTGCACCTTGTATAAACGTATCTTTTAAATTATCTAATGTCTTACGATCTTTTTTACCCATTGCCTTTCTCAAAGTATCAGCTTCTCCTTTTGAAAAGCCAGCTAGCTTTTGAGAGAGCAACATCACCTGCTCTTGATAGACTGTAATACCATTGGTGTCTTGCAAGTATTCTTCCATCTCTGGTAAGTCATACGTTACTTGTTCTCTACCATGTTTACGTGCAATGTACTTCGGTATATATTGTATAGGTCCGGGTCTGTACAAAGCATTCATCGCAATTAAATCTTCAAACTTATCAGGTTTCAAATCGATCAAATGCTTTTGCATACCCGGAGATTCAAACTGAAATGTACCATTGGTCTCTGCCCTTTGATATAACTCAAATGTTTTTGCATCATCCAGCGGAATAGAATCTATATCAATATCAACACCTTTATTTTGTTTGATTAATTGTAATGCATCACGAATAATCGTTAATGTTTTCAGACCTAAAAAGTCCATCTTAATTACACCCGCATCTTCAATAACTTTACCATCATATTGAGTAATTAATAGTTCGGTATCTTTGGATGTTGCGACTGGAATAATTTCTGTTAAATCTTTTGGAGCAATGATAATACCTGCAGCATGTATACCCGTACCACGAACAGAGCCTTCAAGAATTAAAGCTTCTTTTAAAACGCTCGATTTAAAATCATCAGAATTTAAAATCGCACGTAATTGTTTTATGTTATCAAGATCATCAGCACCATACGCTTCTTTATCTTTCAATCCGCCTTCACCATCAATCTTAGCCGTTAACACTCTTGCTAATTCAGTACCTGGTTTATCGGGCACCAATTTCGCCAAAGCATTAGATTCTGCTAATGGTAAGTCCATCACACGAGCCACATCTTTTATGCTCATTTTCGCAGCCATGGTACCATAAGTAACTATTTGAGCTACTTGATTTCTTCCGTATTTATCAACCACATAATCGATGACTTTTTGACGACCTTCATCATCAAAGTCAGTATCAATATCGGGCATTGATTTACGTTCGGGGTTTAAGAAACGCTCGAAAAGTAAATTGTATTTAATCGGGTCAATGTTGGTGATGCCGATGCAATAAGCTACTGCAGACCCTGCAGCCGAACCACGACCCGGACCTACAAATACACCAATGTCTCTACCTGCTTTTATGAAGTCAGCAACAATTAAGAAGTAACCTGCGAATCCCATTTTTTCAATGGTGAATAATTCAAAATCTATACGTTCTTGAATTTCTGGAGTAACATCGACATATCTTTTACGAGCACCTTCATTAGTAATGTGTCTCAAGTATTCATCTTGAGTGCTGAAGCTTTGAGGTATTTGAAAATTAGGTAGTAATATATCTTGTTTCAGCTGTAGAATTTCAACTTTGTCTACAATCTCATTTGTATTATCAATTGCCTGCGGGATGTCAGAAAACAAAGAGTTCATCTCGTTTTGTGATTTGAAATAAAACTCGTCATTGTAGAAAGCGAAACGTTTTCCTTTTACGAAGGTATCGTCGTCGCTAAATTCTTTCATTGTTGGGGTACTTTGTTTTTCTCCGGTATTGATACAAAGTAAAATATCATGAGCGTTAGCATCTTCACGATCTACGTAATGCGAATCGTTAGAAGCAATGACTTTAACATTATGTTTTTGAGCAAAGTTTAAAAGTACGGCATTGACTTTTTCTTGATCAGCCATTTTATGTCTTTGCAATTCAACATAATAATCTTCCCCAAATACATCTAACCACCATTTAAATTCTTTCTCAGCTTCAGCCTCTCCTTTTCTTAATATAGCTTTAGGTACCATTGCACCAATACAACATGTAGTGGCGATTAGCCCTTCACTATATCTAAGTATTAACTCTTTATCAATTCTTGGGTATTTACCATATAAACCTTCAATATACCCAAGCGAGCACAGCTTTACAAGATTCTTATATCCGGTTGCATTTTTAGCCAATAATAATTGATGATAACGAACATCTTTATCGTCTTTGGTAAACTGTCGTTTATGACGATCTTCTACCACGTAAAATTCACAACCTACAATAGGTTTCACATTATGCTTAGCAGCCTCAGCTACAAACTTGAAAACACCGAACATATTACCATGGTCGGTTATTGCCAAGGCTTTCATACCATCATTTGAAGCTTTTTTAAACAGCTTTTTGATGTCGGCAGCCCCATCTAATAAGGAGTATTGAGTATGTACGTGTAAATGTGAAAAATCAGGCATAATAGATTAAAGTAGATTCAAAAATACTGAATGTTTAATTAGCTTTTTACTTCCTTTTTCCACAATTTAATTAATTAACTAGTAGCTAGTAGCTAGTAGCTAGAAAAGCATTTGCAACCTTTAAAAATATCCCCCAAGCTTTTAAATTTTTTAAAGAAAAGGGTGTGATTATGTGAATAGAAAGCAATTATTATAATCCGTCTCAGTAATTAATTTACAGCATAAAGGCTTATTGCTTTTTTCTTTAAAAAATTTAAAAGCTGAAGAAAAAAGAAAAAAAAGAAATACGAAAAAAGGAAAATTGAAAAAGCGAATATCGAAAATAGGGTTTTCTCAAATGAAAAACCCTATTTAAGGTTTGAATTTTGGTATTTTAAGGCTTGTAAGCCTTAATTTTTACGAAAAATCAAATATTGCTCATATTATTTCAACAATACGTTTGAAATTAGGTAAGAAAAGTTAACTTTGCGGCACGAAAAAATAATTAGATTAATTATGCCAAATATTGGGAAAATTGCTCAAATCATCGGTCCAGTTGTGGACGTTAGCTTTGCACAAGAAGGTGCAAAATTGCCTAACATTTTCGATGCTTTGTATGTGACTAAAGAAAATGGTCAAAAAATCGTATTAGAGTGTCAACAGCATTTAGGTGAAGACAGAGTACGTACAATTGCGATGGATTCTACAGACGGATTAGTTCGTGGAATGGATGTAATTGATACTGAAACGCCTATCACCATGCCAATTGGTGAAGACATCAAAGGTCGTTTGTTCAACGTAGTTGGAGATGCTATTGATGGTATGCCAGAAGTTAGTAAAGTTAATGGCCGTGCCATTCACAATAAACCGCCAAGATTCGAAGACTTATCAACTGAGACTGAGATCTTGTTCACAGGTATCAAAGTAATTGACTTATTAGAGCCATACGTAAAAGGTGGTAAAATTGGTTTGTTCGGTGGTGCTGGTGTAGGTAAAACAGTATTAATTCAAGAATTGATCAACAACATCGCGAAAGCATACGATGGTTTATCGGTATTCGCAGGTGTAGGTGAGCGTACTCGTGAGGGTAATGACTTATTAAGAGAGATGATTGAAGCAAACATTATTCGTTACGGCGAAGAATTCAAGCATTCGATGGAAGAAGGTGGTTGGGATATTTCTAAGGTAGACCCTAACGCTTTAAAAGATTCGAAAGCTACATTCGTATTCGGACAAATGAATGAGCCTCCTGGTGCACGTGCGCGTGTTGCCTTGTCAGGTTTGACAGTTGCTGAATATTTCCGTGATGGTGATGAGCAAAGTGGTGGTCGTGATATCTTATTCTTCATCGACAATATCTTCCGTTTCACACAGGCAGGTTCAGAGGTTTCGGCTTTATTAGGTCGTATGCCTTCTGCGGTAGGTTACCAACCAACATTGGCAACAGAAATGGGTATGATGCAAGAGCGTATCACTTCAACTAAGAGAGGTTCTATTACATCGGTACAAGCGGTTTACGTACCTGCCGATGACTTAACTGACCCTGCTCCGGCTACAACTTTCGCCCATTTAGATGCAACAACAGTATTGTCTCGTAAAATTGCTGAGTTAGGTATCTACCCTGCGGTAGATCCATTAGATTCTACTTCTAGAATCTTAGCTCCAGAAATTATCGGTGCTGAACACTATGGTTGCGCTCAAAGAGTGAAAGAAATCTTACAACGTTACAAAGAATTACAAGATATCATCGCGATCTTAGGTATGGACGAATTATCTGAAGAAGATAAATTAGTAGTGTCTCGTGCTCGTCGTGTACAACGTTTCTTATCACAGCCTTTCCACGTTGCTGAGCAATTCACTGGATTAAAAGGTGTATTAGTAGATATCAAAGAAACTATCAAAGGATTCAATATGATTATGGATGGTGAGGTTGATGAATACCCTGAGATGGCTTTCAACTTGGTAGGTACTATCGAAGAAGCAATGGAAAAAGGTAAAAAATTAATCGCTGAAGCAAACGCTTAATCACATGATTTTAGAAGTTTTAACACCAGACAAAAAAGTATTTTCAGGAGAAGTAAGCTCTGTGACTGTTCCAGGTGCTAAAGGTTCTTTTGAGGTGCTAAATAATCACGCTCCTATCATCTCTACTTTAGAGAAAGGATCTGTTAAAATCAAAGCAAAAGAAGGTAACCATGAACTAACCATCAGTGGTGGTGTGATTGAAGTACTTTCTAACAAAGTAGTGGTTTTAGCTGAAAGCATTATTAGCTAATAAAGCTCAATAGCTTATAAATAAAAAAGGACTGAATTAATTTTCAGTCCTTTTTTTATGCAATCATTTTTGCAATTATTTTAATATGTTAATTTTCTTACGGATGGTACCTAATTCAGTTTGTATACTTAATTGGTAAATACCATTTGTTAAATCATTAAAATCAAGATTGATATTCTGATCGCCTTTTAATAAATCTCTTTTTTCTGAATAAACTAATTTACCATCAATACTATACAATTCGATGTTAGCATAAGAATTATTAGCAATGTAGAAATTAACATTTAAATTATTCGTAGCTGGGTTAGGGTAAACTTGTGCTGCTAATAAGTCATCAATATTCTCTATTCCAACTGAACCAAAGAATGATAAATCATCTATATACAATAGAGAGCCTACCGGAGCATTGGCTAATGCAGAAGTATCAAATTCGCCAGTAAAGGCTGAACTTGTACTTATGACAATAATTGCTGTATCTGGTGTAACTTCTTGAGTGTAAAATATAGGTACATTAAATGATTGCATGCCAGTAGCAGGAGTTTGAGATAAAGTAACAAACGTTGCCCCAACTACGTTAAACGGTCCTGCAATTGAATCGTATTTAGTGAATAATACAGTTATTAAACCAGAGTCTAGTCTATTACCTTGTCTATAGTTATAAAAGCCTCTAAACTCTGCCGGTCTGTTTGCATAAGCAAAGCCAGGTAAAATTGTTGCGTTTGCTAAATCTAATGTACCTGTAATCATTACCCCTGGTATACCAGAAGTATCACCTACATTCTGAGCATAAGATTCTAATTTTGCTGAATAAGTGCCAGAATTCTTAATCGTAGTATTTCTAGAAACATTAGGTCTGGGCAAACCACCACCACCTAATAATACAGATGCGTAATTAGTAGTCACATAACCCTGAGGCTCATAAAAGAACAATAAATTTGTCCAGCTTTCAAACCCTCCATTTTGTAATACCTGAGCTTTAGAACTTAAAGCGGCAAACAATAAAATTACAGTAAAGATCTTTTTCATAATTCAAAGATAAAAAAAAAGCTCCCGAAAATTCGGAAGCTCTACGCATTTATATTATTAATCTATCAAACCCTAGTTTAATCCGAAGGTTAAGCCAAGAACGAATGTATTCAAATCTGGACCTTCATTTTTGTTGAAAGCACTTTGTGGGTAATATTTTCCGTAGATACCCATACTTCCATAACTTACTCTACCAATGAAGCCATATCTTAATTCATTGAAATTAAAGCTGTCATTTACTTTTTGCTTACCTTTTGCATCAGATACTTGCTTTAATCTACCATTGATTAAGTAACCTAACTCAACACCTGCTGAAGCACCAAGGCTATTTCCTTTTCTATTTGCATTCGTATTGAAGTGTAACATCACTGGCAATGTTGCATAACGAGCTAATAATTTATTCTTAGAGAAATTAATTGGCTGTCCGTTCGATGAATCTTGATAGAAAGTCAACTTAGGTGCATTTGCCACTAAAGAACTGTCTCCTGATAATCTGTAGTTGTTCCAATCTAATCCTAAACCAACTGACATTCTAATATTCTCTTTGTATATATTGAAGTAATGATTATAAGTTAAGTTTACGTGTACTGATTTACCATTTACTAAATCTAATCCGCGGTTACCAGCTGACAATCCTGTTGATCCGTTTTCTAAGAACCCATTGTAACCAATTGAGAATTCTAATTCTCCATCACTTTTCTTGTCCTTTTTATCATTATTTCTATTGTCTCCAAAACCATCAAAATCACCAGTAGAATCTTTCTCCATGTAAATCTTTTCAATCTTAGGCTCACCAATTACGACAATTCTGGTTTTACCTACTTTGATCTCTGTAGTATCAGTTTTTCTATTTGAATCAACTGAAGCTGTTGCAAGTTCTGTATTAACTGCATTTTGTGAATATAAATCACTTACTGCATCTTTCTTTTTTGATACATACTCAGCTACTACATCGATGGGATCAAGTGTTATGATTCTTGCTACAGCATCTTTCGTTGTGTTTAAAGCTTTTACTGCTTTGTTAGTTTGTGCCATTGTTTGGGTAGTGAACGCACTGAACACTAAGCCCACTAAAATTACTTTTTTCATATTATTTAAATTCATTAGGATTTTCTTCTTTATTGATTTTATTTTAATAATCTATTTTTGTTAATCTGTATTTTTTATTCTTCTAAACTTTACAATTCCTAAATCGACTTGTACCTTTTTTCTTGATGAACCAGATACTGATTTCGTTTCATTTATTGCAACTAATTTTGATTCATCACCACTTACTTTTGATGCAACTATGTTTAACATATCTATTACATCGATTTGATTTTTAGAACCATTACTTGCAACACTTGGAGAAGGTACTGGCTTAATAATAACTGGTCTTTTTTGCTCTGGCTCTGACACCGGTAAAGAGTTGTTACTTTGTGCTTTCTCCTCAAACTTTTTCAATAATTCTATTGCATCTTTTTCTTCTTGAGTTCTCTCTATGATTTTATTTTTAGAGGCCACTTTCAAAGATTTTTTTTCAACTTTCGAAGAACGATTCGATTTTGTTTTTATCTCTACTACTTCTGCTAGACGTTGAGATTTTTCAATCGGTTGCATCGGCTCTGAAATTTTTTCAACTTTTTTTTCAGTTGAAATTTTTTCTTCAGTACTATCAGCTTTCAAAGTAGTAGATGCTAAGTTTTGTGATTCGGTTGCATCAACATTGTAATTGATTTGATACAATCCGACACCTAGTAATAATAATAGTGATGCAGCTATAGACATACGTGTTACCCAAAGTACTACAGTCGACTTTTTCTTTTTGTCTAAATCTTTTTCGATGTTCCCCCAAACACTTTCATTCGGTTCCATTTCGAAACCATCAAAAGCATTTTTCATTAAATCATCAAATTCATTTTTCTTATCTGAGTGCTTCATTGTGATTGCCCTCCATCTTTAAAATATTTTCTTGCAAAATTGCTCTAGCTCTCGCTAGTTGTGATTTAGAAGTTCCTTCACTTATCCCTAATTCTACTGCTATCTCTTTATGTGAAAACCCTTCAATTGCATACATGTTAAATATCATTCTATAGCCTGGTGATAATTTCTGAATGATCTTTAATAAATCATTCATGTTTATCTTGCTAAGTTGGTTTTCTTGAACCGGAGTTTCTGGAACATTATCTATGTCTACCACCTGAAACATTCTCGCGTTCTTGCGGTAAAACTCTATCGATGTGTTTACCATTATTCTTCTAACCCAACCTTCAAATGATCCCTCGCCTTTGTAATCTTTTATCTTTTCAAAGATCTTTACAAATCCTACTTGCAACATATCTTCTGCTTCGAAATTGTCTTTAGCATATCTTGCACATACTGCTAACATCTTTGATGCAAAAGTCTTATACAGCAACTCTTGAGAACTTCTCTTCCCTAGTTTGCAGCCCTCCACTATTTCGTCGAGGCTTTGCTTATGTCCCAATTGTAAGCGCATTCAATTCTCTAGATGATGGTTTAGTGTAAATGGTTGCATGAATGTACGTTTTTTTGCAAATAAAATATAAGTAACTGTATTTCAATACAATAAAATTCAGTGATTTCAGATTTTGCCTGCATCATCCGAAGAGATAATTTTTGCTATTTTTGCTCAATTCTAGTATATATATGGAAACTATAGAAGTCTATAAACCTAAGCACAAAATTCGTTTTGTAACCGCGGCATCGCTTTTCGATGGTCACGATGCAACAATCAATATCATGAGAAGAATTCTTCAGGCATCAGGCGCTGAAGTGATTCACCTGGGGCATAATCGATCGGTTGATGAAGTGGTGAATTGCGCCATTCAAGAAGACGTTCAGGGTATTGCGATGACCTCGTATCAAGGCGGACATAACGAGTATTTCAAGTACATGTATGATTTGTTGAAAGAGAGAGGTGCTGGGCATATCAAAATATTTGGCGGTGGTGGTGGAGTTATTCTACCCGATGAGATTAAAGAATTGCATGCTTATGGTATAGCAAGAATATATTCTCCGGATGATGGTAGAACCATGGGATTGCAAGGTATGATCAACGATATGTTGAAGCAAACTGATTTCCCAACGAACACTACATTGAATGGTGAATTAAGATACATTGTCGATAAAAACCCGGCGAAAATAGCACATGCCATTACAGTTGCTGAGAATTTCCCTGATGAAGCTGAAAAGTTTTTAGAGGAAGTGAAGAAAATGATTGGCAGTAAAAAGATTCCGGTATTGGGTATTACAGGTACAGGTGGAGCTGGTAAATCATCGCTAGTTGATGAATTAGTACGTCGATACATTCACGATTTCGAAAAGAATACAATTGCGATTATTTCTGTTGACCCTTCGAAACGTAAAACTGGAGGTGCATTATTGGGCGATAGAATTCGTATGAATGCTATCAACAATCCGAGAGTCTACATGCGTTCATTAGCAACACGTCAAGCGAATCTTGCATTATCTAAATACGTTCAAGAAGCGATTGATATTTGCAAGGCTGCTGCATATGACATGATCATTGTAGAGACTTCAGGTATAGGGCAATCAGATACAGAGATTACAGAGCATTGCGATGTTTCATTATATGTAATGACTCCAGAGTTTGGTGCTGCCACTCAATTAGAAAAAATCGACATGTTAGATTTTGCTGATTTAGTAGCAATCAACAAATTCGATAAACGTGGAGCTTTAGATGCTATTCGTGATGTCAAAAAACAATACAAGAGAAATCACAATCAATTTGATTTGAAAGATGAAGAGGTGCCTGTATTTGGTACTATGGCATCACAATTCAATGATCCTGGTATGAATGCATTATACAATGCATTGATAAAGAAAATCATTGATAAAACCGGAGTGAAATTTGAAGCGAGTGTAAAATTAGCAGAAGGACAATCTGAAAAAATTTACATCATTCCGCCAGATAGAACTCGTTATTTAGCTGAGATTGCAGAAGCGAATCAAGAATATAAAGTGTGGGTGAATGAGCAAAAAGAAATTGCTCAGAAAATGTTTCAGCTAAAAGGTACTATCGATTTATTAGAAAAAGAAAACAAAAAAGAATCGATAGAAACTTTAAAAGATTTATACAATCATTTAGAAGAACAACTACATCATGAGTGTAGAAGACTTTTAAAAGAATGGCCTGAAACGGTTCGTATTTATAAAGAAGATAATTTCATTTATAAAGTGCGTGATAAAGAAATCAAGCAAGCACTTTATTATGAATCGTTATCAAAATTAAGAATTCCGAAAATTTCATTACCCAAGTATGAAGCTTGGGGAGATATTTTATATTGGTTATTAACTGAAAATGTACCGGGTGAATTCCCTTACGCTGCAGGTGTATTCCCGTTAAAGCGTGAAGGCGAAGATCCAACTAGAATGTTTGCTGGTGAAGGCGGACCTGAGCGTACCAATAAGAGATTTCACTATGTATCATTAGGTCAACCAGCGCATCGTTTATCGACGGCATTTGACTCAGTTACTTTATACGGTGAAGACCCACATGTACGCCCCGATATCTACGGAAAAATTGGTAATTCAGGAGTGAGTGTTGCTACATTAGATGATGCAAAAAAATTGTACTCTGGATTTAATCTTTGTCATCCATCGACATCTGTTTCAATGACGATTAACGGTCCAGCGCCAATGATGCTCGGCTTCTTCATGAATGCAGCTATTGATCAACAATGCGAATTGTACATCAAAGAGCATGGCTTAGAAAAAGAAGTGGAAGCAAAAATTGAGGCGATCTACAAAGAGAAAGGCATAGCAAGACCAAGATATCAAGGCGAATTACCAGAAGGCAACAACGGCTTAGGCTTAATGTTATTAGGCGTTACAGGCGATCAAGTTTTACCTTCGGATGTTTACGAAAAGATAAAAGCCTACGCAATTTCTACAGTACGTGGTACCGTACAAGCAGATATTTTAAAAGAAGATCAAGCACAAAACACTTGTATCTTCTCAACAGAATTTGCGTTGAGAATGATGGGTGATATACAACAGTATTTCATCAATGAAAAAGTAAGAAACTTCTATTCAGTATCAATCTCAGGATATCACATTGCAGAAGCAGGCGCAAATCCGATTTCGCAACTAGCCTTTACCTTAAGCAACGGATTTACATTCGTAGAATATTATTTAAGCAGAGGAATGCATATCGATGAATTTGCACCGAACTTATCGTTCTTTTTCTCGAATGGTATAGACCCAGAGTATTCAGTAATAGGAAGAGTATCTCGTCGTATTTGGTCGAAAGCAATTAAGTATAAATACAAGGGTAACGATCGTTCACAAAAATTAAAATATCATATACAAACATCAGGTCGTTCATTGCATGCACAAGAAATTGACTTCAATGATATTCGTACTACATTACAAGCATTGTATGCGATCTACGATAACTGTAATTCATTACATACGAATGCATACGATGAAGCAATTACTACTCCTACTGAAGAGTCGGTTCGTAGAGCGATGGCAATACAGTTAATTATCAATCGTGAATTAGGTTTAGCGAAAAACGAGAATCCGATTCAAGGCTCATTCATCATAGAAGAATTAACAGATTTAGTAGAAGAAGCAGTATTAGCAGAATTCAAACGTATTTCAGATCGTGGTGGAGTATTAGGTGCAATGGAAACCATGTATCAACGTGGTAAGATTCAAGAAGAGTCGTTATATTATGAGACATTGAAACATACAGGTGAGTTCCCGATTATTGGAGTGAATACTTTCTTGAACAAAAAAGGATCACCTACAATTGTACCATCTGAAGTAATACGTGCAACAGAAGAAGAGAAGCAATATCAAATTACAGCTTTGAAAGCTTTCCAAGAACGTAATAATGATAAATCTGAGTCCGCATTATTAAAATTAAAGAACGCTGCTGTTCGCAATGAAAATATTTTCAAAGAGTTAATGGAAGTAGCGAAGGTTTGTTCGATTGGACAAATTTCAAATGCGTTGTATCAGGTGGGCGGACAGTATAGAAGGAATATGTAACAAACATATTAATAAGGGTAATTACTTTTCTCGGTGTCATTTGGTAAAACAAATACATTATGAAAAAAGTAATTACCCTAATTTTTTTATCAGCGATGGTTGCGCTAGGTGCTGAATCGAATGCACAGGTATTGATGCAAAAGAAGCATCATCAGAAAATAATCAGCAATTCTGCTAAGAAATCGAAGAAGAGCATTAAGCCTTTTCAGACTTCGTCAACACAAGTACCTACAAAGATTGCAACCTTTGCATGGGATAGTACAATTGTAGACTGGACGAAAGAATACGAGTCAGTGGTGACTTATAATTCTAAAGGATTAGCAACTCAAGAGTTGATTTTCGATTTAACTGGTAATGAAGTTTTCAGAACTAGTAGTACTTACGATGCTAAAGATAGATTGATTGAATTTTTAACAGAGTACAAGGCTCAAAATAATACCTGGATAGCTGATGAGAAATTTATTTACCAATACAATGCCGATGACGTGTTGATACTATCTGAAGAGTTGTACTTCGCAGGCAGCACATGGGAAGTATTTGTTGGCAATAAAACTGACATCACAAAGAACATCACAAATAATACTAAAACGATAATTAATTTAGAAACCTATGGTTCTGGTTATGATACTATAAATAAAATTATTGAGTATTATGGTTCTAATAATTTATTAATCACTGAGGAATATTATGAACACTCAATTTTAACTGGGTTTACACCTACTATTCAATACGAATATTTATATGATCAAAATAATGTAGATACTGGAATGGTAAAAAGTATGTGGGATGGTACAGATTGGGATGCACAGTTTTTATATTGTAATTATACTTGGGACAATCCGTCGAAAGATTTCCTAGCAAGCAATAATATCTATTACTATGCATTCACTGGTTTACAAATTTATCAACGTGAAACTTATACTCGTGACGCGAATGGTAGTTTCTCTTATTTACTTGAAGAAGAAATAAACGGACAATGGATTGGAAACATGAAAATAAATATTGTGCATGATGACCATAAAAATAGAGTGCTTTATGATTATGATATGAACTATGGAAATGGATGGGAGCAATTATTTATGATAGTAGAAGAATACACATACGATGTAATTGGTAATATGACTTCGCACATTTACAAAGAGACAGACTTCGATGGAATATTACAGAACAAATACAAATTAGTATTCTCAGAGTTTATGACTACTACTGGCTTGAATAATACGAAGGCATTAGAAGTAAAAGTATTCCCTAATCCTTGTACTGAATTTTTGAAAGTGGAGAATGTAGGTTTGAATGAGAAGGAGTATGTGATTTATAACCTAGGCGGACAAATCATTCAAAGCGGTACCATCCAACATCAAAAAATAAATACGACTGAATTAAGTAATGGCTATTATATTTTAAATACCGATAAATATCAAGCCGTATTTATTAAGAAATAATTACATACGTAATTGAAAAGATTGACCTTTCGAAGGGATTTGAATTTTATCAAATCCCTTTGCTAATAATTTCGAAGCAAAATATTCTTGCGCATCAATAGTACCGTGCACTAAAAATACTCCTTTCACTTTCTTCGGATCTTGGCAATTTAAAAATCTGATAAGCTCTGCATAATCGGCATGAGCACTGTAAGAAGATATAACTGAGACTTTAGCTCTTACTTGAAATTCTTTACCATATATTTCAACTTCTTTATCACCAGCAAGAAGTTTACCTCCTAAAGTACTAGGTTCACAATAACCAACTATTAATATTCCGTTGCGATCATCACCAATGTAATGTGCGATATGATGTTTAATTCTACCTGCTTCCATCATACCAGAAGCAGCGATAATAATTGCAGGTTCATCATCTTCATTGATTGCTTTTGATTCTTGAACACTTGCGGTATATCTTAAATTAGGGAAAGCAAAAGGATCAGGATCTTGATCCATGTATTCTAAAATATCTTCGTTGAAATACGAAGTGTGGTTGCGCATTATTTTGGTGGCGGCTGTTGAGAGCGGACTATCAACATACACTCTTACTTTAGGTAATTTACCTTCGGTACGCATACGATCTAATGCATACACGATTTCTTGCGTTCTGCCTAAGCTAAATGCCGGAATGAGCAACTTGCCTCTATTGCGAATACAAACCTCTTGTACGGCATCTAATAGCTTCTGCTCGGCATCTTCAGTGATGTCATGTAATCGATCACCGTAAGTGCTTTCTAAAATAATATAATCAGCTTGAGGGAAATCAGCTGGTGCTTTTAGTATACGGTCATTATAGCGCCCCACATCCCCCGAAAAGAAAATACGTTTGGTTTTATTTTCATGACTGATGTCGATTGTAATACATGCACTACCAAGAATATGTCCGGCGTCGGTAAAATAAAATTTAATATTCTCATTCCACTCATAGTATTCATTCATTTTCACTTCATGAAAAAGAGTGAATGTTTTTTCTACATCATCAATATCGTAAAGGGGTTCAATATTTTTACGACCTTCTCTAGCTCTTTTTTTATTGATGTATTCAACATCAGCTTCTTGAATTTTAGCAGAGTCGGCGAGCATGATTCTTAATACATCGAATGTTGCTGCGGTACTTAAAATTTTACCACGAAAACCTTGCTTCACCAAATTTGGTATGTTACCAGAATGATCGATGTGTGCGTGCGATAAAACTAAGACATCAATATCATGAACTGGAAATCCGAAGTGTCGATTAATATTTTCATCATCAGAAGACTGTACCAATCCGCAGTCTAACAATATTTTTGTACCATCGGGTGCAGTAATTAAATGTTTAGAGCCTGTCACTTCTTGAGCGGCGCCCCAAAATTCGATAGAAATAAAGTCGTACATTCGAATAAGATTTATTATGAAAGATAAGCAATTTTTGATAGAAAAATCGAGTGGTGATTTAGCTGAGTTTTCAGAGATGAAACTGTATAGGTCATTAATGCATTCAGGTGCTTCAGAAGAAATAGCGAATCAAATCATTGCTGAGATAAAACTAAATTTAGAGAACGGTATGTCGTCTCGAAAAATTTTTAGAACAGCATTTAAATTATTGAAGAGACATTCGAGAAGTTACGCTTCAAAATACAAATTGAAAGAAGGCATTATGGAGTTAGGTCCGGCCGGATTCGCCTTCGAGAAATTCATTGCAGAGCTAATGAAAGCAATGGGTTACAGTGTTCAAGTTGGAATCATCGAAAAAGGTTATTGTGTGAATCATGAGGTAGATGTAATAGCAGAGGGAGATAATAAAAACATATATATAGAGTGTAAGTATCACAACCAAGTGCACATTAAATGTGATGTTAAAGTTCCATTGTATATACGATCGCGATATAATGATATTTTGAAGAAAAGAAGTATAAATAATTTCGAAGGATGGGTGGTGACCAATACACGATTTACCGATGACTCATATACATATGGTACCTGTTCAGGTTTGCATTTATTGAGTTGGGATCAACCGAGAGAATTAGGATTAAAAAACTTGATAGATAATCATCGATTATTTCCGATTACCTGTTTAACATTATTGACGAAAGAAGAAAAGGAGATTTTATTAAAAGAAGATGTTGTGTTATGTAAAACTTTAGTACAACGAAGAGATTTATTAGATAAGATTATAAAGACACCGAGTAGAATAGAGAATATATTAAAAGAGGTAAATACCTTATTGATAAAATAAAAAAGGAGCAAATAAATTTGCTCCTTTTTTGATTATTGCTTTTTCACCCAAGAGAATTCGTATTCGAGTTCTGGGGTTTTCATACGTTCAGCGATACGAGTAAGACGATCAGGAAGAGCCATTAGATAGTCTCTTGCTTTTTCACCTGCTTCATTAAGTTCACTTAAACTTTCAATTTGCCATTCTTTAATAAGGTGTCTGATAATATCGATATAATCGACAGAAGTATAAACGCCTAAACGTTGAGCAGCATTAGAGAAATGTTCGAAAGTATTAACTGCAGATTTACCTGCTTCTTTAAGAAGGTGAGCAGGCATTACAATTTTCTTACGCATCATATCTTCGAAAGCTAATAGAACTTCAGAAGCATCGACTTTAATAATTTCTTTAATGAAGGCTTGGTAAGCAGTAGCGTGACGAGCTTCATCAGCTGCAATAACCGCACACATTTTAGCTAACAATCCGTCGCCACTTTTCTTCGAAAGAGTAGCAACACGTCTGTGCGATATGTTGGTAGCCATTTCTTGGAAAGAAGTGTACACGAAATTTCTATAAGGGTCTCTATCGGTACCGATATCAAAACCATCAGCAATTAGATATTGTGTAGAAATTTCTAATTGACGCATGTCAACACGACCAGATAGGTATAAGTATTTATTTAAAAGATCACCGTGACGATTTTCTTCGGCTGTCCAGTGGCGCAACCATTTCATCCATCCACCTGTTTCTTCTTTAGACACACCTTCTACGGTAGCTAACCATGATTCGTAGGTAGGTAGGGCTTCTTCGGTGATAGTATCACCAATAAGCACGATCATTAAATCATATGGTATTTCTCTAGCAGATTCTTGTAATTCTTTTACTTGATCAAAAAACTTCGGGCTTGCTGAATCAGGTAGGAAGTCAGTAGGTTGCCAATTTTCTTCAACAGGTTTAAGGTAATTAAACATGTTAGTAAGCATGAAGCTTTCAATATGCTTCATTACTTCTCCTCTTTTTTCTTCAAAATATTTCACGCTGCAAGATACTATTTTTCTGAATGAAATTCAGAAAAATAGTATGCTAGTATGCTAGTATGCTAATATGCTAGTGTCAGTACTGAGTACTGAGTGCTGAGTACTGAGAGGTGCTAAAAATTAGCATTGCCTCGTTCTTAACTCTTAATCCTTAATTCTACATCCTACATCCTACATTTTACATTTCAATTCAACATTTCATCAAAATTTTTAGACAAAAAAAAGCCCCGATACATTTCTGTTCG
>CALRXS010000004.1:0-175902 GCA_943372195.1 Sphingobacterium thalpophilum | reverse complement strand
AAATGATACTCATCTTTTATCAACACTTCACGAGCTTTTGAGCCTTCAAACGGACCTACGATACCGAATGCTTCAAGTTGGTCAATAATTCTACCTGCTCTATTATAACCCAATTTCAATTTACGTTGTATCAATGATGTTGATCCTTGTTGATGCATAACTATTAAACGTGCTGCATCTTCAAATAGTGCATCACGTTCACTAAGATCCATATCTTTGTTACTTGAACCTTCACCATTTTCGTCAACATACTCTGGTAATAAATGAGCACTTGCATATCCTCTTTGAGCTCCAATAAAGTCTGTCACTTTCTCAACTTCTGGTGTATCTACAAAAGCACATTGTAAACGAATCAAATCACTACCTAGCGATAATAACATATCACCTCTACCTATTAACTGCTCTGCTCCTCCTGCATCTAAAATTGTTCTCGAGTCAATTTTTGAACTCACTCTAAAAGCTAATCGCGCCGGGAAGTTCGCCTTAATAGTACCTGTAATAACATTCACCGATGGTCTTTGTGTAGCAATCACCAAATGTATACCAATAGCACGAGCAAGCTGAGCCAAACGAGCAATGGGTGTTTCAATTTCTTTACCCGCTGTCATCATTAAATCTGCAAACTCATCTATCACCAACACAATGAATGGCATATATCTATGACCTTCCTGCGGATTTAGTTTTCTAGCGATAAACTTCGCATTGTATTCTTTTAAATTACGTACATGTGCATCTTTCAACAATTCATATCGTTGATCCATCTCTATACATAATGAATTTAATGTATGTACTACTTTCTTCGTATCTGTTATAATTGCATCTCCATCACCTGGTAACTTCGCTAAGAAATGTCGCTCTATTTTTCTAAATAATGTTAACTCTACTTTCTTAGGGTCAACCATTACAAATTTTATTTGCGAAGGATGCTTCTTATATAGTAATGAAACTAACAATGCATTTATACCTACCGACTTTCCTTGTCCGGTTGCACCTGCCATCAACAAATGCGGCATCTTCGCTAAGTCAGCCACAAACACTTCATTCGAAATCGTTTTACCCAATGCAATCGGTAAATCCATTTGCGCATGCTGATATTTCTCTGATGCTAATACCGAACGCATCGCTACCATCTCTGGTGTTTGATTCGGAACCTCTATACCTATCGTTCCTTTACCAGGTATCGGTGCAATAATACGTATGCCCAATGCCGATAAACTCAACGCAATATCGTCTTCTAAATTTTTGATTTTTGAAATACGCACACCTGCTGCGGGTACTATTTCATAAAGGGTAACTGTCGGACCAATCGTCGCTTTAATTTTTGCGATTTCGATACTGTAATGTCCGAGTGTTTCAACAATCTTATTTTTATTACGCTCTAACTCCTCTGTATTTACTGATATCTTGGTGCTACTGCCGTAATTTTCTAATAAATCTAATGGTGGATATTTGTAAGTCGATAAATCTAAAGTCGGATCGTATTCACCAAATTCTTTTACCAAATCTTCTGATGTTATCTCGCCAGAATTTGTATTTGCTAAAACAACATTCTCCTCTTCAGCAAATTCAGTTGATGCCATTTCAATTTCTAAATCTGGCTCTTTTGCTGTAACACTTGTCTTACTCTCTTGCTTATTATAATCTACCTTCTCAAATCCGTCTTCATCTATTTCTTTTGAAACAATATTTGTCTCTAAACTTTCCGTTAATTGATCTTCTATTGATTCATCAATTTCTGCGGATGGTGCTGTCTGAAAATTCTCTAAATCTTCATCTGCTGATACTTCAAAATCATCTGATGAATCTTCTTCTTCAACTTCTTGTTCAGTTTTTAAAACAGGTACTAATTCTTCTTGAACATTTATTTTGTTCCTACTCTCAAATGGTTTAGGCTTTGCCTCAAAATCTGAGGTGGGTTGGGCGGTTTGGCTGAGCGGACTTCTATTTAACTCTACAGGTAGAAGTTCATCGTCGAGTAAAGCATCTTTATCATCTGACTTTAAATTTATTTTCGGTGCTTTAAATTCAATGTTATATGCAATTACTAAAACCGATAATCCAGAGAATGCAATTAATCCGGCTGTACCTGCTTTACCAATAACATTATTCAACCAGTAATTCATCTGAATACCATAAGCTCCTGATAAGAAATACAAATCTGTTTGTACAAAACTTATGATAAATGCTGTAGTAATAGAAACAAAAACTAAAAAGAATGTTGAATAAGCAAGTGTTCTAGAAATCTTCAATAAACTAACCTTAAATAATAATCTATAGCCTATTAAGAAACTCGCCAATACAAAAAGAAATGATGCTAATCCGAATCCTCTATACATAAACAAATGCGATACCATCGCACCTATTATTCCTAACCAATTTTCTACTTTATGATTTGCTGCATCAAAGATTATATTAAAGCTTGCATTTGAAACAACACTTTGGTCTTCTTTCCAAGTAAATAAATACGAAAAGAATGCAATGAACAAATACAAAGAAACCAGCACCAATAGAAGTCCGCTTATCTTTATAAAACGAGCATCTAATTTCTTAGAATTTGTACTCTCGCTTTTTTCAGCCTTCGCTTCTTTCTTCTCTTTGCTCGCTTCTTTACTTGCCTTCTGACTGATTCTCTCCTTCGGCTGTTCCTTTACCTCTTCTGGTTCAGGTTGCGAAGTAGAATCGGGTATCTGTGATCTTAACTTATTAGCCATTCTTTTGCTTAATATGCAAATATAAGTTTATAGACGATTTTTATATCTTATTTTTTTACCCAGATATTAACAATTCTTTGGCAAAATTATCAACGTCTATTCCATCGTAATTACCTGAACTCATGAGCAATAGGTTATAATCACTATAATCTATTGCCCTTAAATATTTTTGAAGCTCTTTTGAATCAGTAAAAATGATCAAATCTTCTCGCTTAAATGCTTGTCTAACTTGCTCTTCGCTTATCAATTCAAGTCGCTTATGTTCTATAGTGTGTAAATTATAGTAAACTATAGCTATATCAGCAACATCCATAGAACCCTCATACTCATTTAAAAAGTCTTTATTCAGACTACTAAATGTATGTAGTTCCATGCATGCTATTAACTTCTTGTTTGTAAATTGGGACTTAACTGCTTGCGTTGTCGCCTTTAATTTTGAAGGTGAATGTGCAAAATCTTTATAGACCCTCGTATGCTCATTTATAGCAATTAACTCTAATCTCTTCGCCGCTCCTTTAAATGTTTTTATCGCTGAATAAAAATCTTCTTTCGATAATCCTAAACTCATACATGCATGCAATGCCGCTTGTAAATTCTGCATGTTATGATCTCCAAAAATCATCAACTCATATTTATGATTACCATCTATCAATGAAGTCACACCATTTTCATTTTCATTCGCATGGCTTGCATATGCTATTCTTCGGATGTCTGTTCTTGGATGATTCTCTACTAGTTTTTTCAATACCTCGTCTTTTTCGCAGTAGATCAATGTTGCATTGGGTTCTAAAGTGTCGATGAAAATACTGAACTGCTCTACATAATTTTCAAACGTCGGGAAAACATTTATGTGATCCCAAGCTATACCACTCAATATCGCAATGTGCCCTTTATACAAATGAAATTTAGGCCTTCTATCAATCGGTGACGATAAATATTCATCTCCCTCTAAGACCATCACTTTTGAATCTTGTGTAATTTTAACCATAGTATCAAAGCCCGATAGTTGAGCTCCTACCATGTAATCAATATTCATTTGATGTGATTGTAATACGTGTAAAATCATAGCAGTGATCGATGTTTTACCATGACTGCCTCCTATTACCAACCTTGTTTTATCTTTTGATTGTTCGTATAAATATTCGGGGTACGAAAATATTTTTAAGTTCAGCTCTTTCGCTCTTAATAACTCAGGGTTATCAGCGCGAGCATGCATACCTAAAATAATCGCTTCTATATCTTCAGTGATTTTCTCAGGGAACCATCCCATTTCTGTTGGTAATAAATCATGCTTTGCCAATCTACTTTTCGAAGGTTCAAAAATTTCATCATCTGAACCAGTGATCACATATTGGTTTTTTAATTTAAGTGCTATTGCAAGATTATGCATCGCACTACCACCTATTGAAATAAAATGTATTCTCTTCATTAGTTATTTTTAAAGCTTCTCACAAAATCTATTTTACGTTTCATGGCTGATATTGAATAAGGTGAACGTCCCTTTGTTTTTTCTGTTAACACTTTATTGAAACCATCATCCGAAGATATCGCCTCCATTTGACCTTGACGATATGTATAGAAATACCAATCGTTTGGCGATACTTCAAAATAAATATTCACAATATTACCACTTCTCTTTCTCACCACTTCCATGTAACCACTAAATTCTTTGTTCACTTGTTTATCATAAATTGACATGATGCTAATCTTATTTGTTGTTGATCTCCATGATCTTCTCGATTGATCCCATGCCATCTTTACACCTGAAATAATAAAGCCTTTTTCCATTGACTTCGGAAGTTTATATAATCCGGTCGTCGTCACGTCTTCCATTAAACTATTCACATCTTTTTCAGGGAACAATTCAGCCATCGATTTATGGAACATTAAATTGTCTTTCTTATCTCCATTAACATCGAAGCCATTCAACTCAATCGACTTCATCAATAATGCAGTAGCTTCTGGTAAGAATTCAAAGTCAAGTACTGCAACAATTTCTACTTCGGTAGTGTTCGCAGTTAAATTAGTAGTTACATTACCTGCAGTTGTTAATTTAAATTTATCACCAAAATCAACACCTAAATTTATTTTACCTTCTGCATAAATCTTTTCTTTGGTATCATCGAACTGCATGAAACTACCCACCTTCGCATCTCCAAACAATTTATCTTTTTGTCCGATTTTAAACTGCTTCGCCTTCTCATCATATATCAACTCCCCTTCTACGTTTATAACATCCACATCATTCGGTTCTATCTTCTTACTTAAGAAGGTTGCATAAGCTTCATAATTGGTAATACCTATATGTACTCCTGAGAACACTCTGTTTTTATTTTCATCACGAGGGTCGTTAAGAACTAATGCTACGGTATCGGGATTTACGAATCCTTTGTATCTGAAGTATTGTGATTTTATCACTTGTGAATTATGATTCATTTTCACAAAACCGTCGTATGTTAAAAATCTCTGTGCTGCCCTTAAATAAACATCTCCCTTGTATCGAACTTTTGAATTCAACATGAAATTCATCGTATCGGTTATACTACCCTTTGCAAATGTTTGATAAGTAGAATCTACCTTCGTCTCTTTAAAATGAATTTTTTGTCCGACACTATCTTTCTTAGTCTTATAATCATAATAAGCATTCGCTGTATATCTCTTTCTACCTAAAACATCCACATATGCTTCATATAATCTGTGATAGCGAGTATCAGTATTTGCAAATACTTCTGAGTTTTCTAATCTCTGCATTACGGCTACACCATATATCTCCACATGTTTTTTATCTGGAATTATTTCAGCATCTGCTACAAGAATTTTAGGCACTCCATCTATCTTAATATCTTCTTTCACTAAATCATACACCGCTGTTTCTGCTTCAAAATTTAATGAATCTTGTGAAGGGTGCATTGATATAAATGAGTATTGAGATTCATCAGCTGCTGGCTTTTTGAATTCCATAATTTTACGATCGAAGTACCATGTAAATTGTGGTAATTGAGTCGCATATAAATTATACGGGAATTTTATTAACTCATCTTTATTATTTGCGACGAAGTCTCCTTTACGCTCTATATAATCAATTCTCGATTTCACATTACCTGCTTCTATAGCTAGCTTAGTAGTATCTACTGCATATATTTTTGCTATTGATTCATTAGCATTGAATTCAGTTTTACTAAATACAAATCGTCTCGAAAATAAATCAGCACCTGGTATACTCGACCATCCATTACCTGTTAAATCTTGCGGAGTATAAATCACCGTGCCTTTAAACAAATTATCTCTAGCATATAATTTAGTTGGTATTTGCAAGCTTCTTACAAACATGCTGTCTTCATAGGGTTCCCAATGAAAGTATGAACTAAATGATTGCGCAAGCGGATGTGAGCTCTGTTCCTTTAAGTCAAAACTTTTGATGTTTGAATTCGTAGAATCTAACATGAAAATAAATAAGTCTGATTTAGTTTTTGAATTGATGTAATCGATGGTTCCATTACCATAAAACCCGAAATCACTTAATTTAATCACATCATAATATCTACCCTTCCCCTTATACATTGGATAACCTTCAGTAGGCGTATAATGCACATAACCTAATGAAGTATCGGGTTGAAAGGTTAATACCTGATCAAAGTCTGGGAATATACCACCCGAATGCATCAAACCCGGGAATGCTAATCCTGCCGTCGATGATAAATTATCTAAACTATCTATGATGAAAGGCGTAATTCTAAACCAAAAATCTGATCTACGATAAACTCCTTTTTGAATATATGCATAATCGTAATAAACATACGATTCACTTAAAGCTTCAAAATATGGGTAATGCGGATAGTTTTTGAGTCCTGATTTATTCTCAGGATCATCTATAAACAACCTACCATTAACATCTCTTAATACTGTTTTTAAATTCAATAATTGCTTATTACCAAATCGATCTTCTTTACCTAAAACTTTGATTTTTAATGAATCAATCTTAGGCATATCGATTTTGAAATTATCATAACTGAAAGTGAAATTCCTTCCAAAAAAATCTAATGTACCCGCATTGATCTTCCCTCCGAAAATCATATCTCTATTTGCTTTTACAGTTATCTTACCGTATAGCGGTGTGATTTTCACACTTTGAGAATCACTTAAATATATTTGTTCAATTCCTTGTATCTCTAAATCTTTAGTGTTGATATTTAAGTAGGCATTTATATTTGAATCTGCCATTGAACCGAATCGTATAACATCGTAATCTAAATTACCTGCTTCATTGCTGATATAGTTAAAGGTCTTTTCATGAATTTTTATTGTACCAGCATTTTCGTTGATACTTATGAATCCCCACTCCATCATATTCCTCAACAATCCGATTACATCTGACTCTTTTAATCTGACCTCTTTCGCATAAGTTCTTATTCCAATTACATTCGATTGCTCTCGTAACGAAATTCTTTTTAATACAGAAAGCGGATTATAATCTTGTATGCCTGCAACTCTTCTGAACTTTTCTTCTTTATAGAAATTTTTAGATTCAAAGAATGATTCTCTTTGAAACTTGCCTAATATCATTCCCATTTCTATTACAGGTTTATCAATTAGCCATTGCATTCTTTCTACTTCATATGTCATTTTATGATATGAATCGTAAAAAGCTGCATTACCTATACCCTCATCTTTTCTCAATAATACTAACTGTCTCTTTGTTGCATTAAATCGAAACTCCACACCTGGGTGATAGATAGAATCTTTTTGTAAGTAAATAGATACTTCAGCTGGGTAAGAGGTGATCTCGTCTGACTGTAAGATATATGCGTTTGAATATGTTTTTAATATTGCTTGTCCGTTCGAATAAATAACTATACTCGCCTTTTCTTCATCTGTACCTATACCATACAACTTACTCCCCGCCATACTGAATCCGCCTTTATAATCTACATTCTGGAAGAAGTTTTTTATCTCGTATTTTTTCTGATAGGAGTCAAACTTAGGGTAGGTTGCATTCTCAATTTTATTATTAGTAGACATACGATCTTCAAGTCTACCGATCAATGCGGTACTAAATAATTTTGTATGAAAAAACGAAACACTATCTGCTGAAAAATCTGATTTACTACAATCTATTCTATATGACTTTAGCTTTGCATATACCACAGTTGTATCTAATCCACCTCGCGACCAATTAACAGTGCCACCTTTTGCTCTCCAAGTGTTTTTCAAGGGATAGTAAATACCTTCTGTATTGTACACCACCGACCTATCTCCTCTTGCAGTACCAATAATATCAGTACTTCCAGAGATTTTTACTATCGGCACACTATCCATCAGCAATTGGTAATTATCATTCGTAAACACCCATTTAGTGTTCTTAGATTCAAATAAAACATTACCAGTAAAGAAGTAAGAACTGAAATTTAAAAACTGTGCAGCCTCTCGATTTTTCTTTTTTAGTAATGCCTCTAAAATATTTTGTGTATTGGTAAAATTCTCTGATGCTTTGTTGCTTTTAGAAATATCGATCAATGTTTTCAGATAATCACGATATTCTTGATCGGCTTTCATTTTACGATCTGCCATTTTATTTGCAATATCAACAATCTTAATTTTTTGATCGGTATCAAATGCTCCTTGTTTCCAAACTTTTTCAAAAGCATTTAATGTTTTATTGCTCTCTTCATCTGCCTTGGTATCTCTGAAATAAGCATTCATCTCTGGTATAAATTTTTCTACATCAGAGCTAAAGCCTTTGGGTTGAGCAAAGGAATTATTAGTTAAAATAAAAATAAGTACTACTGAGAAACTTAGTATTCTTAATAACTTCATTAAATATCTTGATTATTTATTCTTTATAAACGTTCCTACTACCCAATTATTCTTTGATTGGTAGCTAATCATTGCCATACCATTTTTCATAGCAGATTCTTGAATCATACTCAAATCTTCCGTATAAAAACCACTAAATAATATTAATCCGCCTTCTCTCAACGAAGTTCCATATGCCGCCATATCATTCAATAATATATTACGATTGATATTCGCTAATATAATGTCGAAATGTTTACCTGCTAATAAAGTCGCATCTCCACATAAAATTATAGCATCATTCATTCCATTTAAGTCCGCATTTTCTTTCGTGCTTTCTGCAGCTATCTCTTCAATATCTATAGCAGTAATCTTTGAGGCTTCTTTTAAATGTGCTAGTATGGCCAAAATACCCGTACCACATCCCATGTCTAATACTTCTTTCCCTTTGAAATCTATTCCTAACATCACCTCAGCCATCTGAAAGGTTGTTTCATGATGCCCTGTACCAAATGCCATCTTCGGATGAATTTTTATACTGTAAGGAAAGTTTTTCTTCTCATGAAAATCAGCATAGATATATAATTTATCTGCAATGGTAATCGGATGAAAACTACTCTCCCATACTTCATTCCAGTTTTTATAAGGTATTAGATTTATCTCGTATCCGAAGGTATATTGTTCTTTATATGGCTCCAATACTTCTTGTACTTTCTGCTCATCAAACAATGCTGAAGAAACATATGCTCTAAATCCTAATTCATTTTTATCGAACGAATCAAAGCCTATTTCTGCCAAATCATTCATTAATAAATCAGCTAAATAATCTTCAGCAGAAACGATGGTAAAAACCAATTCGTAATAGTTACCCATCTTATAAAATATTATTGAATGCGATTATGATGTCAGTAAAATCTCTGGACTTTAATGAGGCTCCACCTATTAAACCGCCGTCAATATCTTTTTGTGAAAATAATGTTGCTGCGTTCGAAGGGTTACAACTGCCACCGTATAAAATACTCGTTCCTTCAGCGATTGCTGGTCCGTATTGATCAACTAATACACTACGAATAAATGCATGCATTTCTTGTGCTTGTTCAGCACTTGCCGTTTTGCCTGTACCTATTGCCCATACTGGCTCATAAGCCAATACAATATTTTTAAATTGGTCGGCTGTTAAATGAAATAACGATTTTTCAATTTGAGATTTTACAATCTCAAAATGCTTTTCTGACTCTCGCTCTTCAAGTAATTCACCAAAACAAAATATCGGAATTAAATTTTCAGACAATGCAGCATCTACTTTCTTCGCTAATAATTGTTCGTCTTCTTTGAAATAAGCTCTTCGCTCTGAATGTCCGATGATGACATACTTAACTCCTACCGAACTCAACATATTTACTGATACTTCTCCTGTATAAGCACCTGACTTTTCTTGGTGACAATTTTGTGCACCAACAAAGCAATTCGATTCTAGGTTTACCAACTTAGCTACAGAATTTAAATGTATATAAGGTGTACAGAAGATCGTAGTGACTTCTTTATGTAATTCATCTTTTACCATATATAAGGCCTCAGAAATTAATTCTAATCCTTCGTGGTAATTTTTATTCATCTTCCAATTACCTGCAACAATTTTTTTTCTACTCATAATTCTTTCTATACTCTTTTGTTAATTCGTATACATTTAATAAAATATCCTTTTCGACCTGATCAAAATCTAAGCCTCTTCTTTCATAAACTTTTGATGCTACCTCGAATGCTTTATTGATAGCAAACTCTTCCATACCTTGTGCACCACCCCATGAAAAATCTGGTATGAAATTTCTCGGGAAACCTGATCCGAAAACATTACTCGCAACCCCAACTACAGTACCTGTGTTGAACATCGTATTAATACCACACTTCGCATGGTCACCCATCATCAAGCCACAAAACTGCAATCCGGTTTTCTTAAAATTATTACTTGCATACGACCATAACTTCACCTCTGCGTAATTATTTTTCAAATTAGAGTTATTGCTATCGGCACCTATATTACACCATTCTCCAATGACTGCATTACCCAAGAATCCGTCGTGTGCTTTATTTGAAAATCCGAAGATCACCACATTATTTAATTCACCACCTACTTTTGAATACGGACCTATAGTAGTAGCACCATAAATTTTAGTACCCATTTTTGTTTGCGAATGTTCACCTAGGTAAAAGGGACCTCTGATCATACTGCCTTCCATGACTTCGGCATCCTTGGCGATGTATATGGGGCCGGTACTTACATTCAATATCGCAGCATTAACGATTGCACCTTCTTCAATAAATAGATGTTGTTCATCACCTATCAAAGTATTGCTGCTATTGAGTTTTAATGATTTTTTATTGCGAGTTAATAGTTCAAAATCTTTTCTTAACTCTTGATCATTTAAACTGAAAATTTGATGTGGTGCCGATATATATGATTTCTCTGTACTGATTTGTTCATCGTTACATTGATCATCAAAATTCACACTGCGTTTCATCATCAAAATATTATTGCTCGATAGTGATTGCCCTTTTTCTAAAAATTGCAATTTCACCAAGAGCTCTGCATTAGGTAGTAATGCAGCATTTATCCAGATGTTATCATTCGAAGTTATTAACGGGAATTTTGTTTGTAAGTAATCGCGAGTGAAATATGATAGATTGGCATCAGGTAAATAATGCTTCCATTTCTCTTGAATACTGAGAATGCCGATGCGTATTTCAGCAACCGGACGAGTGAAGCTGAATGGTTGCAAGTTCAGCTTATTCTGATCATCAAATAAAATTATGTTCATACAACAAATGTAAAATAAAAAAGTCCCGATACAATCGAGACTTTTCATCAAAACATAAATATATGATTCTAAATTATTTCTTCGCGTAACGAGTTTTGAACTTATCGATACGACCTGCTGTATCAACCAATTTCAATTTACCAGTGTAAAACGGGTGAGACTTGTGAGAAATCTCTAATTTCACTAGAGGGTATTCATTACCATCTTCCCAAACAATTGTATCTTTTGTATCAATTGCTGACTTTGTTATAAATGCGTAATCGCATGATAAGTCTTTAAAAACGACTAATCTATAAGTTTTTGGATGTATTTCTGCTTTCATCTTCTCTAAAAATTCGGATTGCAAATGTAGCTAAGCTTTGTATTAAATGCAAATCAATTTTAATTTTTCTTTATTTAATTTCTTGGCAAAGCTCTATTAATACCCCATTTGCTGACTTCGGGTGAACAAAACAAACTAATTTATTATCGGCTCCTTTCTTCGGATGTTCATTTAAAAGTACGAAACCTTCGTTTTTTAAGCGTTCCATCTCTGCTACAATGTCTTCGACATCAAAAGCGATGTGATGTATGCCCTCGCCCTTCTTTTCGATGAATTTAGCAATTGCACTGTTTTCGTTGGTCGCCTCTAAAAGCTCAATTTTATTCTCTCCGAGCTGAAAAAACTCAGTTGCAACACCCTCTGATTCAACTATTTCACGTTTATAAGCTGCTTTACCAAACAATTTACTAAAGATATCTGTTGAATTTTTGATGTTTTTAACGGCAATACCAATGTGCTCTATTTTATTAAACATATGTTAGAATTTGTGCCAAAAATATCAAAAAAAATAGCTTGAATTTAAAAGTGATAACTATATTTGCATATTATTTATATAAAGTCTAAATAAACACAATGAACATACCTATCTATCTCGACAATAATGCCACTACACCCATGGATCCGAGAGTGTTGGACGCTATGCTACCTTATTTTGTTGACAAATTCGGTAATGCAGCCAGCAGAAATCACCCTTTTGGATGGGTAGCTGAAGAGGCAGTTGACTACGCCAGAGAGCAAATTGCTCAATTAATTGGCTGTAATGAAAAAGAAATAATTTTTACATCAGGTGCTACTGAGTCAAATAACCTTGCAATAAAAGGAGTATTTGAGATGTATCAGTCAAAAGGTAATCATGTGATTACATTAACTACTGAGCACAAAGCAGTATTAGATACTTGTCATCACATTGAAAAAATGGGTGCAGAAGTAACTTTCTTAGAAGTTGAAAAAGACGGATTAGTAGATTTAGCGAAGTTAGAAGCTGCTATTAAGCCGAATACTATTTTAATATCTATCATGTATGGTAACAACGAAATCGGGGTTATACAATCTATGAAAAAGATTTCAGAAATTGCTAGAAAGCATGGAGTATTATTACATACTGACGCTACACAAGCAGTAGGTAAAGTACCTGTAAATGTTGATACTGATGGTATTGATTTAATGTCATTCACTGCACATAAAATGTATGGTCCGAAGGGTGTTGGAGCCCTTTACGTTCGTCGTAAAAACCCAAGAGTTAAAGTAACAGCACAGATGGACGGTGGCGGACATGAGCGTGGAATGCGTTCAGGTACCTTAAACGTACCAGGTATAGTCGGATTGGGTAAGGCATGTGAATTAGCAAGATTAGAAATGGACCAAGATGCAAATCGTTTATCAGCACTACGTGATAAATTAGAAAATGCATTGAGTCAATTAGAAGAGTCATATGTGAACGGTAACAAAGAAAGCCGTTTACCACATACAACTAATATTTCATTTAAGTATGTAGAAGGCGAAGGCTTAATGATGGCTATGAAAGATTTAGCAGTATCATCTGGCTCAGCGTGCACATCCGCATCATTAGAACCTTCATATGTATTGAAGAGTTTAGGATTAAATGATGATTTAGCGCATTCATCAATACGTTTCGGTTTAGGTAGATTTACTACAGAAGAAGAAGTAGATTATGCAATAGAAGTAACAAGAAACGCTGTCAACAAATTAAGAGAAATGTCACCACTTTGGGAAATGTTTAAAGAGGGTATAGATCTTGATTCGGTTGAGTGGGCAGAACATTAATAAGTATTCCGTAGTCAGTATTCCGTAGTCCGAATCATGTTTGGAATCGGAATACTGAATACTGAATACTGAATACAAAATTTGCACCCAATAAAATTTAAAAATATAATAACATGGCATATTCAGAAAAAGTAATAGACCACTACAATAACCCAAGAAATGTGGGTACTCTTGATAAGAGTAGTAATTCTGTAGGTACCGGCTTAGTTGGTGCTCCAGAATGTGGCGACGTAATGCGCCTACAAATAGAAGTTGATGAAAACAATGTTATCAAAGATGCTAAGTTCAAGACATTTGGATGTGGCTCGGCAATCGCTTCTTCATCTTTAGCTACAGAATGGTTAAAGGGAAAGTCAATCGATGATGCAATGAAAATTGATAACATGGATATCGTTGAAGAATTAGCATTACCACCAGTGAAAATTCATTGTTCGGTATTAGCTGAAGATGCAATTAAGGCAGCTATCAACGATTTTCGTGTAAAAAATGGATTAGCTCCTATTGAAACAGAAAAATCACATCATTAATTAGATTATGTCAATCACAATTACAGATAAAGCAAAAGCTAAAATTGATACACTTAAACAAAGTGCCAATCTTGACGAGAGTTATTTCTTAAGAGTAGCAGTTGAAGGTGGTGGCTGTTCTGGTTTATCATACAAATTAGACTTTGACAATGAAATAAAAACAGGCGACCAAGAGTTTGAAGACAAAGGCGAAAAATTGGTGTTAGATATGAAAAGTTTTCTCTACTTGGCTGGAACTGAGCTTGACTTCTCAGATGGTTTAAATGGCAAGGGATTCAATTTTGTAAACCCAAATGCCTCTAGAACCTGCGGATGTGGCGAAAGTTTTTCTGTTTAATTAAGATTTTTTATAGATTAGGTCTTCTCAAAAAATGAGAAGACCTTTTTTTTGAAATAAAATATTGAAAAATGAAGATAACTGAACTAACTACCATCCCGCAATTACTTCGTAACGTAGTAAAATACGTACACCCCGAGAATCATCCCTTTTTATATGAAAAGGTAAAAGATCAATACGAAGCAATTACATATAAAACTACTTTAGATAATGCAGATGCGATCTCTTCTTTCTTTTTAGAAAACGGAGTATCTAAGGGCGATCGATTGGCTTTGATCATTGATAACTGTCCGCAGTACGTATTCTACGACCAAGCATTGCAACAAATAGGCGGAGTGAACGTATCTATCTACCCTACTCTTGCTGATGATGATATCAGCTATATCATCAATGACTCGAGTTCTAAAATGATATTAGTAGGTAATCATTTTTTATTCAAGAAAATTTTAAAGATTGCCAATGAATGTGAAAGCTTAACGCATATCATCACCAAGTTCGATGATTACGAAAAGCTTGCAAGTACATTCTCTGGCAAGGCAAAAATATCGAGCTTAAATCAGGTCATTGCTGAAGGCACCAAACTAAAATCTAAATACACTGCAAAAATCGATGAGTTAAGAGATGCAGTGAAGCCTAATGATTTAGCTACACTTATTTATACATCAGGCACTACTGGTACTCCGAAAGGTGTAATGTTATCACACTTGAATTTATGCAGTAATGTGAAAGTAGCATTGCAACAAATACCATATATCACAGAACACGAAACCTTTTTATCATTCTTACCATTATCACACGTATTTGAAAGAACAGCTACCTATTTAGTTTGCTGTGCGAAGGGTTGTAAAATTGCCTATGCTCAAAGCTTAGAGTTATTACCTAAGAATATGATCGAGGTGCGCCCTACAGTAATGAGTGTGGTTCCTCGTTTATTAGAGAAGATCAATGACAAGGCGATGAAGACAGGTACATCAGCAGGCGGATTAAAGACAAAAATATTTTTGTGGGCATTAGAAACAGGTAAGAAACACAGAACATTAATTGAAGCAGGTAAAACACCAAGTGCTATCTTGAATTTCCAATTGAAAATTGCTGAGAGATTAGTGTTTTCAAAGATTAAAGAAAAGACTGGTGGAAGATTGAAGTTTATGATTTCTGGAGGTGCTGCATTGCCACAAAATGTTGGGGAGTTCTTCGGTAATTTAGGTATTAAAATTTTAGAGGGATATGGTTTAACAGAAACATCCCCAGTAATGTCAGTAACAGAATTTACTCGACAAGTATATGGTACTGTAGGTAGAGTATTACCAGAGTTAACCATAGCTATTCAAGACGTAGAGACTAAAAAAATAATCACAGCTCAAACATATGAATCATTCAATCCTGAATTCGAATCAGAAGAAGGTGAAATCATTTTGAAAGGTCCGAATGTGATGCAAGGCTATTGGAACAAACCCGAAGACACAGCGCAGGCAATAGATCCAGAGGGCTGGTTCCATACCGGTGATGTTGGTAAATTCTATAAAGGAAATTTAAAAATCACTGACCGAATCAAAAACATTTTAGTGAATTCATTTGGTAAAAACGTTTACCCTACTCCGATTGAGAACACTTATTTACAAAGCACAAAGGTTGATCAAATATTCTTGATTGGCGATAAGCGCGAGTACATCACTGCAATCATAGTACCATCGAAAGAAAACTTAATGGAGGCCTTTAATTTAACAGAGGCATTCTTTACATCAGATAATCAGTTTGTCGATGATCAGGAAATTATTAACTGGGTGAAAGAAGATATCAGTAAGCTCTCTAGAGATTTAGCGAAATTTGAACGAATCAAAAACTTCATAGTAAAGAGAAATCCGTTCACAATTGATGATGGTGAAATGACTCCGAAAATGAGTATCAAACGTAAAGTAGTAGAGAAAAAATATGCAGATCACATCGATGTGATGTACGAAGCAGAAGAAATGGAAGATTAAAAAAAGGGAGCCTCGAAGCTCCCTTTTTTATGGAATAAATATTTTGTTTCTGTAATTATTTGCTTTAGCTATGTAGATGCCAGATGGTAAATCTTTAATAAGATAACTCTCATTAGATTGCTTATAGTATTGAGCAACCTGCCTTCCGTTGATGTCAAGTACTTGCAAATTATTCTCTGTTAGATTTTCTATGCTGACAGATTTATTCTCGTAATGGTGCTTAACTATTACATCATTGTATTTGCTACTTGCTAATCCCGTAGAAAGAATATTAATGCTAATGGTATCACTTGCATTACAGCCCTTATTATCTTCAACATAGGCAATAATTTTATAAAGTCGATTATCAAGATTAGCTAAACTTAAATACTCTTTAGATTTATTCAAGTTAATCAGGTTACCAGAATCAGTTAATTCATACCATGTAACACCATTGAAAGGTCTGTTTAAAAAATTACTATTAAAAAATAAGGTATCGTTTTTAGTAAGATTAGTGCTTGCATTATTGCCATATATGTTTAATTGAGAATTACCATTAATTACAGTTATGGTTTTAGAAATCGAACTATTATTATTATCCCTTAATGTAACTATTACATCAAAATTTCCGATGCCATTATTTGTTAAGAAAATCCATTTCAAATTTCTATAATCAATATCTGTATAATTACCTAGGATATCTAATAAACCATTATCACCTTGATACCTAACTATTATGTTACTCAAATCACTAGGCGGATTTTTCAGTTGAACTTTAAAATTATTTATAACAGGTCCGCAAGCTGAATCAACTGTTGCATCAAAATCTAATGGATGTTGAGCATAGCTAAACTTATTAGCAGTCAACATACACAGAATTAATAGTGGCATTAATAGGTTTTTCATAACAATGTGTTTATTATAAACAATATATGAAAATTTAATGAGGCAATTGTAAAAATAAGGTCATTTATCACTTGAAAATCTAAATAAATATTTTGCAATTGCTTTCAAAATCCCTATACTTGCAATCGATTTTCAGGGCCCATAGCTCAGTTGGTTAGAGTAGGAGACTCATAATCTTTTGGTCGCAGGTTCGAGTCCTGCTGGGCCCACAACCCCGATTCTGATAAAGAGTTGGGGTTTTTTATTTCAACAAATTCATTAACCTCCAATTTAAATACAATTTCTCTTTACCAACTTGCTCTGATCTTAAGAAACCCTTTTCTTCTAATGCCATTAAGTAATTACCTACTGTTTTTAAATTACCTATACCGGCTTGTACTAAATTTTGCCTCTTTGTATATGGTAACCTAAACAAACTCTCCATCAATTCATGCGAATATATTTTCGGTAATTTCTTTTTGATATCGTTCGACATTTTAGTTTTTAAAACTTCGATTTCTTCAATTTGCTTTTTCGCATTATTAGCAGCTTGCTCAATTATATTTAAAATATACAAAACCCAAGCCTCCCATTCTTTTTTCTCTGTGACTGCTCTTAACTTTATATAATATTCGTTTTTGTTGATGTTAATTTCTTTACTCAAATACATTGCCGGCAATTCTAATAAACCCGACCATTTTAAATACAACATTAAAATGATTCTACCTGTTCTGCCATTGCCATCATAAAAAGGATGTATAGCCTCAAATTGATAATGTATAATTGCCATCTTTATCAATGGATCTAAATCATCATCTGCATGTATATACTCTTCTAAATTCTTTAACTTATTTCTTATAATTTTTTCACCTGATGGTGGTGTATATACTACTTTATCGGTATGCGGATTTATTAGTTTCGTTTCGCCAGTCGTTCTAATACCGGTATGCGTTTTTTTAATGATTTGCATAATCGATATAAACAAGTTGGTATTTAACACCGGCTTCTTCTCTAATTGTTTTATACCGTGCCACAATGCTTCTTTGTAATGCATTACTTCTCTTACATTATACACCGCTGCTTGCTCCGATACCGTTGCTTTAAATATTTGCTCATTGCTCGTTACTATGTTTTCTATTTCTGAACTTGCTTGAGCTTCTAATATTTGTATGCTGTCTAATAATAAAAGCGGATTAGGTAAACGGTAAACCGATGTTTTTAACTCTGACAAAGCCCTACTAGCCTTAATTGTTTTTCTTAAAACCGCTAAGGTCTCAATATTCAATTTTGGTGGTAATAATGGTAAGTCGTTATATGGTTTATTCGGATGGTACATACCCTAATCATTTATACAAATATACATTTTTTTATATACAAGAGTAAATTTACTATTTTTTTACTCTCATAAATTATTCAAGTGTAACATTTACTCTCATAATTATAACGAGAGTAAATTTACTAGTATTTTACTCTCATTAAAATTACGAGAGTAAATAGTACCTTCGTACAATTATCTTATTCACATGATTGAAACTATAATATTTGACTACGGAAACGTAATTTTTGACATAGACCACCAACTTACCATTAATGCATTTAAGCAATTGGGAGCTCAAAAAGAAGAAGGATTCTTTTCACATCTAAAACAAAACCCTTTGTTCGATGATTTTGAAACTGGCTCTATCTCTGCAAATGAATTTCGTGAGGGCATTAGAAAGATCGCTAACATCCAGCTAAGTGATCAACAAATTGATGATGCATGGAATACCTTATTGTTAGGTATTCGCGAGGGTTACCTCGAATTTCTATTAGAAGTAAAATCAAAATTACCTACTTATCTGTTAAGCAATAACAATGAAATTCATTATGAATGGATCATCAATTACTTGCAGAAAAATCATAATGTACCCGATATGTCGAGTTTTTTCGTCAAAGATTATTACTCTCATTTAATGGGTATGCGTAAACCTAATGCAAATATTTTTGAATTCGTTCTTAATGAACATCAATTAAACCCAAGCACAACCCTATTCATTGATGACAGTCCGCAGCACTTAGAAACAGCTAAAAAACTCGGACTGCAAACACATTTAATGGTACGAACTGAGACCTTACACGAAGTGGTAAACAAGTACTTGTATTAATGACAATCAAATGACATTAATGAAGTCTAAAAAATAAGCGATTATCTATTTTTATAAAAAATATACAATATGAATTTCTTTAAAAATATATTAACATCCGTATTAATATTTACTAGTATTTCTGCAATTGCACAAGATGAAAAACATCTGAAGAATATTAAACAATTGACATTTGGCGGTGATAATGCCGAAGCTTATTTTTCACCAAATGGTAAATTCTTAGCTTTTCAATCGAACAATTCAGCATGGGGATTGAAGTGTGATCAAATTTTCAATCTCGATATTGCAAAGGCTCGCCGTGATTCTAATTATAAACCTACAATGATTTCTACTGGCGATGGTCGTACTACCTGCGCATACTACATGCCCGATGGTATGCAAATCATTTACGCATCAACTCACGAAAAAGGTAAGAATTGTCCAGCCCCACCTGCCCCCCGCGCCGATAAAAAATACTTATGGCAAGTATCACCTGAGTATGATATATATGTTGCAGACCAATCTGGTAAGCAATTAAAAAAACTAACCAATACAGAAGGTTATGATGCTGAAGCGACTGTTTCACCTAAAGGAGATTTAATAGTTTTCACATCAACTCGTAGTGGTGATTTAGAACTATGGACGATGAATATTGATGGTTCGAATCAGAAGCAGATTACATCTGGACTTGGTTATGATGGTGGTGCGTTTTTCTCACCAGATGGTAATAAAATTGTATTCAGAGCATCTCGCCCAAAATCTGGCGAAGAAACCATGGAATATAAAGAGCTTTTAGCAAAAGGCTTAGTAGCACCAACAAATATGGAGATCTACACATGTAACATAGACGGATCTGATTTAAAACAAATCACCAAATTAGGTAAAGCAAACTGGGCTCCATTCTTTCACCCATCAGGTAAAAAAATCATCTTCTCTTCTAATCATCATTCAGAGAGAGGTTACGATTTTCAATTATACATGATTAACCTCGATGGTGGTAATTTAGAAAGAATTACCAATGCAAGTATATTCAATGCTTTCCCAATGTTTTCGCCTGATGGTAAAAAATTAGTATTTTCATCAAACAGAAATAATAGAGGTACGAGAGACACCAATTTATTTATAGCAGACTGGATCGACTAAAACAACAACATATGAAAAAATTATTCTTTGCATTACTTTTTATTTCGAGTTTATCTTACGCTCAAACAGATATGTCTCGTATTAAAAAAGACATCGTTTATCTTAGTTCTGATAAATTAATGGGAAGATTCCCAGGTACTAAATACGAACTAAAAGCAGCGAATTATATTGCTAAAGAATTCAAGAAACTAAAACTAGAACCAATAGCAAATACGAATAGTTATCTACAAGCTTTTCCTTTTAAAATTAGTACTAATCCGCATGCCTCTGAAGATCAAATGGAATCAAAAGGTAGTGCACATAATGTGGTTGGATATTTAAACAACGATGCTGAGTATACGATTGTTATAGGCGGACATTATGATCACTTAGGATTAGGTCATGCTGGAAATTCATTAGATGCAAATCCACATAATAAAATCCATAATGGAGCTGATGATAATGCATCAGGTACAGCTGGTGTTTTAGAGTTAGCCAGATATTATGCTAATAATGGTGTTAAAGAAAAACATAATTATTTATTCATCGCTTTTTCTGCTGAAGAAGAAGGTTTATTAGGTTCAAAATATTTCACTAATAATTCGACGATTTCATTAAACAAAGTTAGTTTCATGATTAACATGGATATGATTGGTAGATTAAATGAAACTACGAATCGTATTGTAATATCAGGCGTTGGCACATCACCATCTATATCAAAAGCTTTATTAGCGAATGAAAATAATCTTGTGAAATACAAAGCCGATTCAGCAGGTATGGGCCCATCAGATCATTCATCTTTCTATCTAAAAAATATACCAGCTTTACATTTCTATACTGGCACACATACTGATTATCATAAACCAAGTGACGATGCTGATAAAATTAACTTCAAAGGTGAAGCACATGTTTTAAACTTCATCATTAAAATAACAGAAGAATTAGCAAAAGAAGACACTCTCGTATTTACATCTACCAAAACAAATAGTAATGCCGCTAGCTCAGTAAGCTTTAAGGTTACATTAGGTGTAATACCTGATTATGCATTTGATGGTAAAGGTTTAAGATTAGATGGGGTAACAGAAGGTAAGCCTGCACAGAAAGCTGGACTGAAACAAGGAGATATCATCATCATGATGAATGAATACCCGATCGAAAACATACAAGACTATATGAAGTCATTGTCGAAATTTCAAAAGGGACAAACTATACAAGTTAAATTAAAGAGAGAAAATCAAGATTTAATTTTACCAGTAAGTTTTTAATGATTTTTAAATCAGCCTAATTTAGAGCCATTTGGAACCTCTAAATTAGGCTCTATTAACACTACATCTTCATTAGAATTAGCATACACTCCAAGCACTAAACATTCAGACATTATATTGGCAATTTGTTTCGGATTAAAATTTACAACTGCTAAGATTTGTTTACCAATCAGCTCTTCTGAATTATATCTAAGTGTTATTTGTGCACTGGATTTCTTAATACCTAATTCACCAAAGTCAATAGTCAATATATACGCAGGTTTGCGAGCATTCTCGAAATTCTCTGCGGCAATAATTGTCCCGACTCTAATATCAATTTTCTGAAAGTCTGAAAAATCTGCTATATTCATATTTCCAATATAAATGTATGTCTGAGTTTGATTTAAATAAAGTTCTAAAAATTGTTGATAACGACAAAGGAATGGCTGTAACATTAACAGAGATGTTTGTTGAACAATCTAAAGAAGATTTCGCAATTTTAATGAATGCAAAAAATAATGAAGACCTTGTAACTATTGGTAAAATCGCTCATAAAATGAAATCGAGTGTAGCAACATTAGGTATGACTGACACTGCAGAGCATTTAAAGAAAATAGAATTTGCAGTAAAATCTGGCAAGTCAATTTCTGAAATTGAAAATGATATTCAATTGGCATCAACAATGCTTGAAGAAATATATATCGACATTCAAAATACAATTTAGATTACAATTGAAAATTCTCATCTTAGGACTAGGCTGGTTAGGGAAAGACTTAGCATTGAAATTAAAGCAAAGCAATTTCGATGTTATTGGTACAAAGAGAGCTGTCGACGAAGCTGAAACTACTATTCAACAAATAGCTTGGAACACTGAAGAAGATTTGCCTAAAGATTTAAAGGCTGACATCTGTATAATAACCCTTACTCCTTCAGCTATATTTGACCTTAATAAATTCGAAGAGCACCTTAATAAATTAACTAGTAATGGAGTAAAAAGAATTATCTATACTTCGAGTACTGGGGTTTACGACGGACTAGAAAACATTGTTAAAGAGGATTCGGAATTAATTATTACTACTGATCGACAAATCAAATTAGTTGCCTTAGAAAATATAATTTTAAAGCATAAGCATTCAGTTATATTAAGACTAGCAGGCTTAGTGGGCGATGATAGAATTCCCGCTAAATTTTTAGCAGGCAAAAAAAATGTAGCAGGTGCGAATCAGCCCATAAATATGATACACAAAATAGATGTGATAAATATTATTGAGTTATTAATCACATCAGACTTCGAAGGTATAATGAACGCTGTATCATCGAAGCATCCGAACAGAAATGAATACTATACGAAATTGTGTGATAAATTCAATTTAGAAACACCTGAATTCAATTCAGAATTAGAACCTGTAAGAATTGTAAGCAATGAATTATCGAAAGAGATTTTAAAATATCAATATGTTGTAGACGATACCTTAGAATATTTTATCTCTTAAAGTTCTTTTCTCAATCTAGCAACCGGAATATTAAGTTGTTCTCTATACTTAGCAACAGTTCTACGTGCAATATTATATCCTCGTTCCTTCAATATCTCTGCTAATCGCTCATCTGCTAAAGGCTTGTGTTTATCTTCACCCGAAATACATTCTTCTAATATTTTCTTTACTTCTCTATTAGAAACTTCTTCACCAGAATCAGTTTGAATACCTTCAGAGAAAAATGATTTTAATAAAAAAGTACCAAATTCAGTTTGCACATATTTACTATTAGCAACACGTGAAACAGTTGAAATATCCATTTGAACTTGATCAGCTATATCTTTTAAAATCATAGGTCTCAACTTACGATCATCACCAGTTAAAAAATAATCGTATTGAAAATTCATAATGGCATTCATAGTCTTTATTAAAGTTTGTTGACGTTGTTTGATCGCATCAATAAACCATTTTGCCGAGTCTAATTTCTGTTTAACAAACTGCACAGCCTCTTTCATCTTTTTATCTTTCTGAGAAGCCTTATCGTAGGTTTGAAACATTTCTTGGTAAGACCTACTTACTCTCAACTCAGGTGCATTTTTTGAATTCAGAGTAAGCAATAAGTAATTATCATTTTTGGTAATGATAAAATCAGGGATTACCTGTAATTGCTTATTATTATCGGCATAAGAATTACCGGGTTTCGGATTAAGTCTAAGGATTTCTTGAATAGCTTCTTTTAGCTCTTCAGAATTAATATTTAAACTTTTCTCTAATTTATCGTAGTGCTTTTTAGTGAATTCATCTAAATAATCTCGAACAATTCCAATAGCAACTTTTACAGGCTTCTGACTAGTGTCTTTTCTTTTTAACTGTAATAATAAACATTCTTGTAAGCTTCTGGCTCCTACTCCAGCTGGGTCGAAATTCTGAATAATTTCAAGTAAATGTTCTACTTCTGTTTCAGTAGTATTAATATTTTGAGAAAAAGCTAAATCATCAACTAAAGCATTAATGGGTCTTCTTAAATAACCATCATCGTCGAGACTACCCAAAATTTGTTGTGCTACCATGAATTCATGATCAGCCATTACATTAAGACTTAACTGTGCTAATAAGGTATCATGAAAAGAGGTACTTACAGCAATTGGCATCTCCTTCTTATCATCATCATCAGAGTCATTATCACTCATCATCTTATACCCATCATCTTGATCATCGTCTTGAATATAATCATCGATGTTGAACTCTTCTTGCTCTGTACGTTCTTCTGTATTAATTTTATCATCATCATCATCGAGCTGATATTCCGGAATTTCTTCGGCACTCGATAAACTACCATCTTCAAGGGCTGGGTTTTCTTCTAACTCTTCTTTTATGCGCGAATCGAGCATAACGGTCGGAATTTGCAACAATTTGATGAACTGAATTTGTTGCGGAGAAAGTTTTTGTAATAATTTTTGTTGTAAGCTCTGTTTTAACATGGTATTAATGCATCGAAAATACGATAAAAAAAGAAAAAACAATTATTTTTGCCATCTTGGAAATCAAAATTGCAGATAAGATGAAATACATTAAAGATTTAAAAAACGAAGAGGGAAAGATTGTTAGCCTAAACGGTTGGGTATCAAACAAACGTAGTGGAAAAGGATTAGTATTTATCATCTTAAGAGACGGTACTGGCTTATGTCAGTGTGTAGTTACTGAAGAAACAATAGATGCAACACTCTTTCAGATAGCAGATAAATTAAGCTTAGAATCAGCTGTTAAAATTACTGGTAAAGTATTAAAAGACGATAAACAAATTGGAGGTTACGAATTACAAGTAACTGATATCTATTTATATCAACAAGCTGAAGATTATCCGATTGCTAAAAAAGCACATGGTATTGAGTTCTTGATGGACCATCGTCATTTATGGTTGCGCTCTCGCCGCCAATGGGCAATTATGCGTATAAGAAACGTTATCAGTTTTGCAATTCATAAGTTCTTCCAAGAAGATGGCTTCGTGCAAATGGATGCTCCTATCTTTACTGGTAATGCTTGTGAAGGAACAACGAATTTATTCGAAACAGAATTTTATGATACACCGGCGTATCTTTCACAATCTGGACAATTATACGGTGAAGCAATGGCAATGGCTATGGGTAAGATTTATACTTTCGGTCCGACCTTCAGAGCCGAAAAATCTAAAACTCGTAGACACCTTTCAGAATTCTGGATGATAGAGCCAGAGATGGCATTCTATGACCTAGATATGAACATGGATTTGATTGAAAGATTCTTACAATTTGTAGTAAGCGATGTATTAGCGAAATGTGAAGAAGAATTAGCAATCATTGAAAGAGACACTACCATCCTGAAAAATATTTCTCAAAAATTTCCTCGCTTACCATACGATGAGGCAGTACGTATCATCAAAGGAGAGCAAGATGTGAATGGTAAAAATTCTATCAAAACCTTAGAAGAAGATTTAGCAATTGTATTATCACGAATTGAAGAAATTCAAAATGAAATAAAAGATCGCGAAGCCAAAGTTGCTGCACCTGGTATGAAAAAAGGTGAAGTAAACTTTAACATCAATAAAATTGCTGAACTAAAAGACGAATTGAAAGACAAAGAGGAAACATCTAAAAACATTCCTCAATGGCTAGACTCAGCTCGTAATTTTGAATACGGTAATGACTTCGGAGGTTCAGATGAAACAGTATTAACTCGTTTATTTGATACACCAATTATGGTATATAACTGGCCACATGAAGTGAAAGCATTCTATTTAAAAAGAGCTACAGATGATCGCTTTGCAAAAGGTGTTGACGTTTTAGCGCCAGAAGGTTATGGTGAAATTGTAGGTGGCGGAGAACGTGAAACAGATAAAGATTTATTGATTAAAAAAATCAACGAACACGAATTACCTATGGAAGCTTTTGAATGGTATTTAGATCTTCGTAGATATGGTTCTGTGCCTCATGCAGGCTTCGGATTAGGCTTAGAGCGATTAGTGGCTTGGGTATGTAAATTACCTCACGTACGTGAAACCATTCCGTTCCCTCGTATGTACGGCAGATTATTACCATAATATTTTTTTGGTATATTTAGTAAACTAAAACTAATTATACCATGAGTATTATTTCTGAATTTAAAACATTTGTATCGCGCGGTAATGCTGTAGAACTAGCTATTGGTGTGGTGATTGGTGCTGCTTTTCAAAAAGTAGTTGACTCAATCGTGAACGACATCATCATGCCTCCTATCGGTTATTTAATCGGCAAGGTTGAATTTAAAGACCTGAAACTTCACCTAGGTGAAACCGTTACTATTAACTATGGTAGTTTCATTCAAACGCTTATTCAATTTGTAATTATTGCCTTTACCATCTTTTTAGTGGTTAAGCTTCTAAATAAAATGCGACGTGAAGAAGAAATCGTAAAGCTCCCTTGAATTGATTAAAATGAGAAAACTAATTATCGCGAGCGTTTATCTATTAAGTGCTGTAGCTTCTTATGCACAAAGTGCAGATACGAGTGCATGGAAGAAAGGCGGACTAACTTCACTAGGACTGAGTCAGTCATCGTTTACTAATTGGGCAGCTGGTGGTATCAACAACGTAAACATAACTGCACTAGTTAGTTTATACGCCAATAGAAAAACTGCTAAAACCAATTGGGAGAATAACTTAGATTTAGGTTATGGCTTACAAAAAATATCTGACGGCCCCTATCGAAAAAGTGAAGACCGAATAGAACTAAATAGTAAATGGGGTATGCGGATGACTGATAAAATCAACTACTCAGCTCTATTGAATTTTAGATCGCAATTTGTAGAGGGCTTTAATTTTACAGATACGAGCACCGTTTATGTTTCAAACTTTCTAGCGCCATCTTTTACAACATTTTCTTTAGGATTAGATTATAAACCTATTGACGGACTATCTATTTATTATTCACCATTTACAGGTAAAGTAACCACAGTATTCGATGACCGCTTATCGGCAGCTGGAGCTTTTGGTGTCGATTCAGGTGAAAAAATTAGATATGAATTAGGAACCTTGGCTGCTGTTAAATACCAAAAAAATATAGCTCCTAACATCCAGATTAAATCAAAAATAGACCTTTTTGCTAATTTTCAAACAATTCAAGCAATTGATGTAAACTGGGAAAATATCTTGAGTTTTCAAATTCAAAAACTGCTAACAGCCACATTAACAACGAATTTAGTTTATGATCAAGATATATTGATTCCGCAACGTGAAGAAACTTCTGTAGGAGTATTTGCAGAGGTAAATAGGCCTAGAACGCAGTTTAAACAGGTGTTTTCGCTCGGACTTACCTATAAATTCTGATAATTTTTAAATTAAAGTTGGATTCTTGAGCTAGCTTCCATATATTTGCAACCTTGTTTTAACAAAAAAAAGAAATGAAACGTACATTCCAACCATCGCAAAGAAAGAGAAGAAACAAGCACGGATTCAGAGAAAGAATGGCGTCTGCTAACGGTCGTCGTGTTTTAGCTTCAAGAAGATCAAAAGGCAGAAAAAAATTAACTGTTTCTGACGAAAAAAGACATAAACGCTAGTCAATAGCATTTGTAGCTTTGGGTATTGACCATAACAGTGCTATTACCCGATGAAAAGATATTTTTTTAAAAAAGAAGAGCGCTTGTGCAGCTTAAAGCAAATTGAAAGGCTTTACTCTCAAGGTTCTTCTTTTGCTTTTTATCCTTTTCGTATAGTCAGCATACTGCCTGATGAAAATCTCTCTTATCCTGCTCAAGTAGTATTTACAGTACCTAAACGTAAATTTAAACGCGCTGTAGATAGAAACTATTTAAAGCGCTTAATGCGCGAAGTATATCGTAAATACAAAGAAGATATATTATACCCTCATCTAATTGAAAAAAATCTTCAATTACATCTGATGATTATTTACACGGGTAACGAAATAATTACTGCTGAAAATTTAGAAAAAAAACTAAATTTAGCTTTGAATCGTTTACTAAATAAACATTGAAAATATTCGCATACTTTTTCACGTTCTTAATTAAACTATACCAATGGTTTATCTCCCCTATTCTACCAAACGCATGTCGTTATACACCTACATGCTCAGAGTATGGGTTGCAAGCCATTAAAAAGTATGGAGCGTTCAAAGGTGGCTGGTTAGCACTCAAAAGAATTGGGCGTTGTCATCCTTGGGGAAAAAGCGGATATGATCCATTACCTTAACATATGAATAAAGCGAAAAAAATATTTCTTGGAGCTACAATTGTAATTGGCTCGTTTACCTCTCTAGCATTCGTCGACGACTATTTTGAAATATCTAAGAACTTAGAAATTTTCACATCAGCATACAGAGAATTAAATGCTAACTATGTAGATGATGTTGATGCATCTAAGCTTATGCGTACAGGCATTGAAGCTATGCTTGAATCATTAGATCCTTATACCAATTTTATTTCTGAGTCAGAGGTCGAAGACTATAGAATTATGACTACGGGTCAATATGGTGGCGTAGGTGCCTCTATCTTTACACGTGATAAACAAGTGATAGTTCGTGAAACATATGAAGGCTTCCCAGCTCAAAAAGCTGGCATAAGAGCAGGTGATATCATTTTAGAAATTGACGATAAAAATGTTCAAGGTAAAAACACTTCGGATGTTAGTAAATTTTTAAAAGGTCAAGCTGGTAGCAGCTTAAACATTTTGATCAAAAGAATTGGCATTGAAAAACCATTTAAGGTTAGTTTAAAACGTGAAGACATTCAGATAGAAAATGTACCTTATTATGGGATGATTACGAACGAAGTTGGACTTATACAATTAAAAGGCTTTACACAAAATGCTAGTAAAGAAGTAAAGAATGCATTAAAAGAATTAAAGAAAAATTCAAACCTTAAAGCTGTAATATTAGATTTGAGAGGTAACCCAGGCGGATTATTACATGAGGCTGTAGATATTTCAAACATCTTTGTCAACAAAGGAGAGCTAGCTGTTACGACAAAAGGCAAAAGTAGAGATGCTGAGAAAAAATATCTTACAATTAACGAACCTATCGATCCGAATATACCAATCGCAGTATTAACTAGCAGTAGTTCAGCATCTGCATCAGAAATCGTATCGGGTGTTATACAAGATTTAGACAGAGGTGTTGTAGTCGGTCAACGTACGTTTGGTAAAGGTTTAGTGCAAACTACTCGCCCATTGAGTTATAATGCACAAATGAAAATTACTACTGCCAAGTATTACATACCAAGTGGTAGATGTATTCAAGCATTAGACTATTCTCATAGAAACGAAGACGGTTCTGTTGGTAAGATACCTGATTCGTTAATTAAAGAATTTAAAACTAAATCCGGTCGTAAAGTATACGACGGAGGAGGTGTAGCACCAGACTTTGCAGTTGAGATTAAAAAGTACTCTCATATTACACAAAACTTAATTACCAAGAACATCATTTTTGATTATGCGAATTTGTATGCATCAAAAAACAACTCTATCGCTCCAGCTAAAAACTTTAAGCTTAGTAAAAATGAATACGATGAGTTTATGATTTATGTTCAATCCCAAAATTTTGAGTACAAAACAAAATCAGAAAAAATGCTTGAAGACTACAAAGAAGTTGCCATAAAAGAAAAATACTTCGATGCAGTGAAACAAGATTATGAGAACTTAAGATCTAAATTATTAAGTGATAAAAATGCTGACTTACTGAAATTTGAGACAGAGATCAAAGAGATTTTAGAAGAAGAAATTGTAGCTCGCTATTATTATCAAAAAGGTCGTATCGAAAAATCATTGGTAAACGACCCAGAGGTAAGTAAAGCTCTAGAAGTATTAAGCAACAAACAATTATACAGTAATACACTAAAAAATACTGATCAATCAAATAAAAATTAAGAAATTGCAGCTTTTAAATATAGCATGCAAGAGCTTCTGAACTTTAGTGTTTTATTATTATTGGGTAGTGTTGGTGGGTTATTAGCCGGACTTTTAGGTATTGGGGGTGGTGTTGTATATGTCTTAATCTTTAGTCATTACCTATCGAAATACGGATTAAGTGAGTCGGCTATTGTGCAAGCAATCATTGCCAATTCTATGTTTGCAATTTTATTCGCTGGTGTAAGTGGCACTTATAAACAATGGAGAAATAAAAACTTCCATCCTTCACAAATGCTGATCACTGGTATTGCCGCATCATTAGCTTCTATCTTTTTTGGTTATGTGATAAGCATGGGCACTTGGTATACCAAAGATCGATTTACATGGATTTTCATAAGCTTATTAATATTTATTGCTATTCGATTATTCACTCAACGAAATAAAGTGAGTTTTGAATCTGATAGGAATGCAAATAAATTACAATTGTTTTTAACTGGACTTTCTTCTGGCAGTATTTCTGCTTTTTCAGGTATTGGTGGTGGTGTAATCATTGTTCCTATATTAACCGACTTAATAAAAATGCCCATCAAGAAAGCAACATCTATTTCACTCGGTGTGATTAGTATTATGGCCATATTAACATCCTTATATAATTTTATTTTTCATAGAATTGTATTACATGATAATTCACAAGTTATCTATCTATCACTTGCTTTACCTGTCGCTTTAGGAAGTTTATTAGCTGCACCAATTGGAGTTCAGATAGCTAGTAAAATTAGTGCCAAACAGATAAGAATTATATTTATTGTTTTCTTATTATTAGTGATTACTAAAATGATTTTATTTTAAGATGTCGTACATACTTCATATAGACACCTCTAGTATAAACTGTTCGGTTGCTATTAGCAAAAATGAGCAGCTACTTTCATTAGTTGAAAAAGTTGAAGCAAATATTCATGCTTCAAAAATCACTGTGTTTATTGAAGAAGCCTGTCAGAAAGCAAACATCCGTATAAAAGATTTAAATGCTGTGGCAGTGAGTAAAGGCCCCGGGTCATATACTGGACTAAGAATAGGAGTTTCGACGGCTAAAGGCATCTGTTACGCTTTAAACATACCATTAATAGCAGTTGATACTTTGAAATCATTAACAAGAGCAGCGATTGCCATTCATAATGATGTAGAAGGTATTTACATACCAATGATTGATGCTCGAAGAATGGAAGTTTATACAAAAGTATTCGATCATCAATTAAAAGAATTGCAAGAAACAAAGGCATTGATATTAGATGAGAATTCTTTTAGCAGTCTTATACAATATTCTAAAAAGATTTTTATTTATGGGGATGGTGCAGAAAAAACAAAATCGATTTTATCATCAGCTTCAGTTAGCTATTTAGATTTACTTTATCCATCTTCAAATGATATGCTAGTCGATGCATATGAATCATTCAAAAACAATCAGTTTGAAGACACTGCTTATTTCGAACCGTATTATTTAAAAGAGTTTTATTTTAAGAAATAAAAAAAGCTTAACTCTTTTTAGGGAGTTAAGCTTTTCTTTATAGCTTATTAGATTACTCTAGAATTGTAAACTGTACTCTTCTATTTTGTGCTCTACCTTCAGCAGTTTTATTATCTGCAACTGGCTTTGTAGGTCCGTAACCTTTAGCAGTTATACGTGATCCTTCAATACCTTTGCTTACAATATATTTCTTAACAGCATCTGATCTAGTCTGCGATAACTTCATGTTAGCAGCAGCTTTACCTACGTTATCAGTATGACCTTCGATCAATAATTTGAAAGATGGTTTTTTAACCAATAATTCAGATAATAAATCTAATGATTCATATGATGCAGCAGAGATAACTGATTTACCAGTCTCAAATGTTAAGTTGCTAAATACCTTGTTAATTACTTCTTGTTCTTCAACAGAAAGCTCTACTTTTTGAGGTACACCTGGGCAGCCTGAGCTATCAGCAGGACCTTTAACATTAGGGCATTTATCATCTTTATCTAATACACCGTCACCGTCTGTATCTGGCCAAGGGCAACCTTTGTTGTCAGCTGGTCCGGCTACATCTAAACATGCATCAGTATCATCATATATTCCGTCACCATCTGTATCAGGGCAACCGTTGTTGATTGCTAGACCTATTGCGTTCGGACATTTATCATCTTTATCAGGGATAGAGTCATTATCAGCATCTGGCCATGGGCAACCTTTGTTGTCAACAGGTCCAGCGATGTCGATACATGAATCATCTTTATCTAATACACCATCTTTATCAGTATCAGGCCAAGGGCAACCTTTGTTTTCGATCGGACCAGCAGAATAAGGGCAGTCATCGATAACATCCATTACACCGTCAGCATCAGCATCGCCTGGTAATGTTGGAGCCATAGGCTTCTTCTTAGGGCATCTACCGAATGCAAATGAAACACCGAAGTTAACATCAGCACCTAAACCTAAAGTAGGTTTTCTTGTAGGCTCTGCCATTTGTTGAGTGATTTGGAAAGTATTTAAAACCTTTTCAGATCCAATATAGAAATCCATACCACCACCTTTTGCACGATATAAGAACTGTGCACCTACTGATGCAAATCCACTTGTATTATAAGCACCTAAGAAAATGAAATTAAATCTTTTAATTAATCGAATATTATTGATTAACACTAAGTCCATATTCGATTGGTATAATGGCTTCGAAACAATTGCTGTTTGGTGGAACCAATTAGCCCAACGATAATTTAATGAGAATTCTACTCTGCTCAATAAAGGTGAAGTATATTTACCCTTAGTACTATCGGTAGAGAAGTCAGTTAAATTATTTAATACTGAATCTTGTGCTGCAGAATCTAATGCATTAACACCAGTGAATGTAATCGTTTTTCCTAATTTATATTGTCTAGAGTTTTCGTTCCAAGTGATGGCACCTAAATCTAAAACAGATAAACCTAAGGTCATTTTACGTGTTAAATCGTATTGTAAACCTCCTGAGAATGCGAAACCATTATTCTTCAAAATATTAGAAGCAATATCAGCAGTATTGTCTGGGTCAACAGATAATTTAGCTTCACCACCAACAGTAATCTTTACAGTATCACCATTTGTTGATGTATAAAATTTAGAATCTTTAATATCTAATGTAGCATTTGCTATACCAATGATATAACCTACTTTAAAACCTCCAGATAATTTACCGTAAATCTGTCTTCTAAACCCGACACCACTCTCTACGTAGAAATTTCCTAATCCGCCGATATCTAAAAACCCGTCAATACTTTCACCTCTGAATGGATAGTTACCTTTTGTAATAAAGTTGAAAATACCATTATTGATATTGAAGCCAGCTTCAGATTTTAACTGAGAGTAAAAAGATAATTCAGCTTCACGTTTTCTGCTTAAACGAATCTTCATCATGAAGATATTATAGTTCATTCTAATGTTGAAACTATTTTTACCTCCATTTTCTAGACTTAAATTAGATAAGTTTTCACTTGCTAAAAATGCTTTTGCGAAATCATTTGCTTCACCACTTAATGAAAAGTCAACACCCATTGAAGGGAATATGAAAAAGTTAGATGAGAACGCTCTGCATGAGTCTAAAGCTCTGTGATGTGGATTTTGAATTCCATCATATAATGTTCTTGTATAGTATAGCGAATATTTTTGCGCTCTTGCTGTTGTACCAATGACTAATAAGAGTACAGCAACGAATATATATTTAGTTAGTAGTTTCATAATTGCGAATTTTAAATAATTGATTATTGTTTTGCTGTATCAATTGTCACTTTCAATCTAGCCTTCGCGCTAAATCCGAGTTTGTAATCAGTAAAGATTTTCGGACTTGAACCCAAAGGCGTATTTAAAACTGCTCTTACTTCTAACTGTGTCGATTTCTTAAGATTTTCAAACAACTCAGGTGTAACTGTTATTGAAAATGTACTTTGTACTGGTGTTTGAACTTTTTCTTGCCCTGGTGGAATTGTTGCCTGATTAATATTTATAATAGCAACTTCATCAACAAATGCATTTGTTGCATCTAAAGCATTAATAATGAAATTGAAGCCATAAGGAAAAAAATTAGTCATCGTAAATTCTAATGAACCTGTATCTAATGAAACCTGATCATTATCTAGGTCTTCACCTAATGCGAAGTCTAACGTATCTCTTAAATTTAGATTATTCAAATTAACCGCTAATGGAATCTCTGCATCTACTAACAAATTTAATTGACTACTATCATGTACGAATAGTCCAAGTGGATCAGAACTAAAATCAGCTCCACCACCAGCACCAACTTTCATTGTACTAGGGAAATTTGTTAAAACAGCTGATAAATTACTATTTGATTCATTGATAGTTGAAAGATTATCTTTCACCGTTGGCATACCGTTTACAATAGTTCCTTTATCCACATTTACTCTAAGAGTATCCATCTCAACATAGTTATTATCTACACCACTAAACGAACCTAATACAAACTTCATCCCTAATGGCAATCCCATTGTTGATTGGAAATTCAAATCAACATTGATACCACTTAGTGATAAACTACCAGATTTAATGTTTTGATAAGTAGAACTAGGTACTACTTTTGTAACTGATGTTGTCACAGGTATATTAGATAATAATTGAGCTAAAATAGGTGAACCACCTAACCAATATTTAGCATCATAAGATGTAATAACTATAGATACACTTGCAGGTCCGCCGCCAGCACCCTGAATCGGACTAGCAGAAGTTAATTGCAAGTAAACCATACTTGTAGTGTCATTGTCTTTACCAGTCAAATCCCATACAGCATCTGTTAACTCAAATTCTGCAGTTTCAAAATCTGAACCACCAGTAGTAATAGGAACATTAATGATACCTGTAGAAAATGCTCCAGTACTTGAAACTAATCCGGGAATCTTAACATCCAAACCAGCTAATGGATATGTCTTTGTGTTTTTGAATATTAATTTAAATTTTAAATTATCAAAAGCTGCTGTTCGTAAATTACTTAAACTTACTTGTGCTAAAAAGTTGTATTCAAAATCAGGCACTAACTGATCATTACCACCACCAATATTAATAAATTCTAATGGTTGAGGAATATCAGCAGTTTGAAAAATTTGTAAAGCTTGTGCTAAATCACTTGACCCCAATACAGGTACAGTATCTTGAAAGCCTACTTTCAGATAACCTGTTGGGTCTGTTTTGATAAAACTTGTGTCGGTTAATAAATTTTGTAATGATAGATCACCATAAACCAATGGTAAATAATAGTCTGGTGATAATGAAGGTTTTGCAAAATCATCAGCGCAAGAAGCAAACCACATCATGGAAGAGCCTAATGCTATGATGTAAACCTGTCTCAGGAATTTAATTACATGCATAAGAAATAGTATTTAGTTAGTTAGTTGTATAAATATACAATTTATATACAAAAATACAATTTCGTTTGATAACTAATGTTAATTTTTTATTTCGGTTGTGTAAGTAATTACCTTCCCATCTTTTGTGATCACTGTAATCAAATGCTTGTTCTTGTCGTTTAGTACCGCTGGCTTTACAACAGAACTGATTGGGAAACCCTTGATAATCTCAGCGTTTCTGTCAAAAATATATAATAAACCCTCATCTGATGAATGCACTGCCAGTAATTTATTTTGTGCCAATTGAATTACAAATGGAGCTTCTGATATTTTTGAATTGAATTGAAAATTATAACCTAGTGTAGTATCATCTGAATACATAAATAGCTGATTATTATCTATAAACACATATTCATTTGATGTATCTGCCTTAACATCAGCATATAAAAAATGATGCTCTGAACTCCATGTGCCTACAGATTTGTATAATTTCCTTCCATCTAATAAAATACTTTTGATTTTACCATTCTGGTCTGTACTCACAAATCTATTCATTGCAAAATTCTTATCTTCTTTGAAGTAAAAAGGGTTATTGTATGAGATATGACTTGAATCTTTGTACAAGTTTATTACATTACCTTTTCTATCTAATAAGTAAAACTCTCTTAAGCCTCTTACAAATAAAACATCTTTCCCTTGAACTCTTTTATGCACAATAGGTTCGTATGACTCAATGATACGTTTCGGATTCCAGCCCTCTAATGCCCTACCACTTATGTCATAGCCGTAAATCGAAGCATTCTGAGTAGAGACGAAGATTCTGTAGTTCTTGTTATTGTCGTAGTCAAAAAGACTCAAACTTATAGAAGTTGAATAAGGTAACTTCTTAGGGTAATTTGGCATAAATGTACCATCCTCCTTCATTAAATATATATAATTTGATGAATTGAAGAGTATTTGATATTCCCCATTATGATAATAATCAACCTTAAAATATTCACTTATCACTTTTTCATTCAATCCGATTTTCCACTCTACATTTGAGTTTTCAGCAATCTTATACAATTTCAGTTCATCATCTTGCACAAATAAATAGTTTTTCTGATCACTTCCTAAGTTCAACCAATTTGCTTGATTAGAAGTTGTTGTTGATAAACTAACACTCCAAACCTCTTCTAAATTCTCACTTTGTTCTTGTGAATTTATGGGGATGTAAATGTTATTAATTAGTACTTCTTCAACATTACTAATGCTGTACGTAAAACCGTTATATTTTTTTATAGATGATTCTTTTTGTAATTCTATCTTCGCTGTATTATTAAGTAACTGAGATATTGTTTCTTCTGTTCCTGCTATAGAATTATAATAGTAGAAGTTAAAACTCTCGTTTAATGATTCTAGTATCGTTTGATATGAATTTTTCTTTAATAAGAAATCCATATTAACATAGTCATCAATATATTTTTTCAGGTCTTCTACCTCTGTTGCCAAAATCATTACATCATCTATATTGATACAATAATTATACTTCTTGTTAATTGATAAATCACCAAGCAATAAATACATGATATTTTTTACCGGAAATGATTGAATGACTATGTCTTTATAAGTAGTAACTTCTTTAAAATATTGTGTTAATGACAAGTTGTTTTTAAGTTCTTTATTCTTAATGATAAACATAGCAATATTACCAGATTTAGCATTGAAATTAGAATTATTAAATTGTGAAACTATATATTCATTACCAATTTGTTGGCTCGCCCATTGATTAAATGATACACCATATTTCTTTTTAAAAATCTTAAGTTCAGCATCATGTAAAAAACTATTATTTTGATTGTAATAATTACTTAACTTCTGTCTAAATAATTCAGGTTCACTCAATACAATATTTTTATACATAAATGTATTGGCTGATAAAAATTGATTTAGATAACTTACATTTTCTGTTTGCCCCTTAAATATTTCAAAATAGTCTTTCTCATTTGTAACAATTTCTCCATTCAATACCCAAGCATCTTTTTTGTAATTCAATTCAAAAACTGAGTAATGTCCGATGTTCTTCAAAAAATTAAAATTTCTCAATTCTCGTTCTAAAATTTTTATACTTAATAAATCAACAGAACTCGAATAATTTAAAAAAACCCTTGCTAACTTAGCTTCATGCTGTTGAGTATCTAAATGCTTCTTTAATAGTTCATCATAATAAATACCAGTAGATTTTCGATTAGTACGTATTGCATTCTCAATTAAATTAGATTCAAAACTTAGTATGAAAAATGGTGCATCGTAAGTGTAATAAATAGTCTTATCAATATTTTGATCAAAACTAAAAATCTCTAGTGCATCAAACATTCTAGAATTTGCTCTTATAATTGGCTTTTTTTTATCACTAAAAATGCTCTCTAAATCGGGCTCTGCATCTTTCAAATTTACAATGTAAATTCCACCAAGTGATGTAGCATTTACTTTTTGAACACCAGCAAAAATATCTTTAGAGTTAAACAGTTTGATTAACTTCTCGTTCGATTTTATTATTGAATCTAGAGTTATGTATTCATTAATTAATTCTTCAGGAAAAGAATATGAATATACATCTGCCTCAGATATTAAATCCGATAAATTCTCATCATACTGAAATTCAAACACTAATGCATTGTTTTTATCAATGTATTTAAATGCTTCTGTAGATGATTTTATAATTAATGTATTACCAAAATACAAATAGATTAAAACAAATATTAGGGTAATTAATATCGATGCAAGCCAAATAGCTTTTCTCATAAATCTATTGATTAATACGTAAAAATAGCAAAATAGTAGAGATTTTAGCTATCTTTAGTTTTCAAAAAAGAGATGAAAAAATTATTGATAATTGCTAGCATCTTAGGTGCAACTGGTGTAATTCTTGGAGCTTTTGGCGCACATGCTTTAAAATCAATATTAACAGAAGCCCAAATTCTTTCTTATGAGACTGGCATACTATATCATTTATTACACTCTGTAGTTATTTTAATCATTGCAATCTTATACCATCTTACTAAGAATAAATCTTTCTTAACAGCTGCTTATCTAATGTTTGCAGGAGTTTTGCTTTTTTCATTTTCAATATACTTACTTTCATTAAAAGATTTTCTTGCCATGCCTATGCTTAAATATTTAGGTCCGGTTACCCCTATCGGTGGCACTTTAATCATTATAGCTTGGTTTCTAGTTTTCATCAATGCACTTCGTTTGAAAAATGATTGAACTTTCAACCAGTAAATACGATACATTCATTGATGTACTTTTGCCATTAGCTGTCAATCAAGCTTATACTTACAGAGTACCTTCAAGTCTCTCGAATTCTGTTAATATAGGCTCTCGAGTTGTTGTGCCATTTCATGGCAATAGACTTTATACTGCTATTGTGAGTTCAGTACATAATAAAGCTCCGATTCATTATGAAGCAAAATATATCATCAACATTCTAGATGAAACTCCAGTAGTATTAGAGAGTCAAATTAACTTTTGGAGGTGGCTTGCTGATTATTACCTATGTAATATTGGCGATGTAATGAATGCCGCATTGCCAAGTGCAATGAAGCTTAGTTCTGAATCTAATCTAGTAATTAATCAGAGTGCCGACTACGATAAAAATGAATTATCAGAACAAGAATATTTAATAGTTGAAGCTATTGAAGTTCAAGGTGGTATTAGCATTAACGACGTTCAAAAAATTCTAGATATAAAAACGGTAATGCCCATTATTAAAAATTTAATTAATAAAGGATATATATATCTGCTAGAAGAAATTCAAGAAAAGTACAAAGCGAAAACTCGTAGCATTATTGAGTTAAATAGTTTTTATACGGATGTTAATAATTTAAAAAGCTTGTTCTCCGAATTAGAGAGTAAACCCAAGCAAGTTGATGCTTTACAAGCCTTCTTAAGACTTATCAAATCTGAGCAAAACATAACATCAAAAATGTTAATTGAAGAAGCAGCCATTAGCAGCTCAGTCATTAATACACTAATAAAAAAAGAAGTATTTATAAAATCTGATGTAAAAGTTAGTCGATTATTAGATCATGTAAATGATGATGAAGTTGAATCTAGCTTTCAATTAAATACTGAGCAGTTGGAAGTATTGAATAATATTTTACTAGACGATACTAACACACCTGCATTGATACATGGTGTGACTTCTTCTGGTAAGACTATGGTATTTATTGAGTTGATCAAAGAACAACTCAAGCTGAATCAGCAGGTGTTGATTTTAATACCTGAAATCGGACTAACAACTCAACTCATTGAGAGATACAAAATACATTTTAATGAAAACATAGCAGTTTATCATTCAAAGTATTCAGAAAAACAAAGAGTAGAAATATGGCAAAATGTATTAAGTGGTAAATCCAGAATCATTTTAGGTACAAGATCATCTATATTTTTGCCCTTTCAATCGCTAAACCTAATAATTGTTGATGAAGAGCATGATTCATCTTACAAACAAAATGAACCTAACCCTCGATATAATGCTAGAGATTGTGCTATTTACTTAGCGAATATTTTCAATGCAAAAATAATTTTAGGTTCTGCAACTCCTTCAATGGAATCTTACTTTAATGCTCTTAATGGAAAGTATCATTTACACACCCTAAAGAATAGATTTGGCACAGCTAATCTCCCTAAAATTCAATTGGTGTCTGCACAAAATGAATTCCCAAAAGAAAACTTGAGTGCCATTATTGGTAAAACATTACAAGAAGAAATTAAATTAAGACTCGATCGAAAAGAACAAGTTATTTTATTTCAAAATAGAAGAGGTTATGCACCTTATTTGCAATGTACAACATGTGGGCATACACCTTATTGTGTGAATTGTGACGTCGGACTTACCTATCATAAATGGTCAGATGAATTACGTTGTCATTATTGCGGCTTTCATAGTAAAGTAATGAAGGTATGTGTTGCGTGTGGCGCAGGACATATGGAATTAAAAGGTCATGGTACTGAAAAAATAGAAGATGAACTAAAAGAATTATTTCCAGATGCGAGAGTAGCAAGAATGGATCTTGATACTACACGTAAGAAAAATGCCTATCAAGAATTATTAGATAGTATTGAGAATGCTGAGGTAGATATATTGGTGGGTACACAAATGGTTACAAAGGGATTAGATTTTAACTTGGTAACACTTGTGGGAATATTACAAGCCGATAGTTTGTTAAACCATCAAGATTTTAGAGCACATGAAAGAGCATTTCAGCTTATAGAACAAGTAAGTGGAAGAGCAGGTAGAAGAGATATACAAGGACAAGTAATTATTCAAACCTATAAACCAGATCACCCTATTTTACAATTAGCAAGTAGACATGACTATGATTTGTTTTTAAGACATCAACTTAACGAAAGAAAACAATTTAAATACCCTCCATATTGTAGAGTAATTGAAATCTTAGTAAAACACAAAGAAATGAAAACTACACAATTAGCAGCAATAGAATTGTGTAAAGAAATAAAGAAATTTATAGATGGTTCAGCAGTACTCGGACCAGAGTTTCCGGTAATAGGTAAGGTGAGAAATCAATACATAAATAGAATTATTTTAAAACTAGATAGAAAAGGTAAGCAGTTATTACATCAAAAGAATTTATTACGTAATGCTGTAATTGAATTGAAATCAAAAAAGAATTTTAAGAGTGTCAATATAGTTATTGACGTTGACCCCATGTAAAAATTATTTACCCCTACCCTGAATTACAGTTACAATAGTGAAGAACATAATCTTTAGGTCAACAGCAAGACTCATGTTTTCGATATAAATAATATCATACTTCAAACGCTCGAGCATTTGCTCTACATTTTCAGCATAACCATATTTTACTTGGCCCCATGAGGTAATACCCGGACGAACTTTGTGTAAGTGTTTGTAATGTGGTGCGTATTGAATAATTTGATCTATAAAGAATTGTCGCTCTGGGCGAGGTCCGACTAAAGACATATCTCCTACCAATACATTATAAAACTGTGGTATCTCATCGAGACGTGTTTTACGCATAAATTTGCCGAATGGAGTAATGCGAGTATCGTTATCTTTTGATAGCTGGGGACCTGCATTTTCAGCACCAAGGAACATAGATCTGAATTTTATAATTTTAAAAGGTTTGCCATGCAAGCCAATTCTTGTTTGTCTGAAGAAGATAGGACCTTTAGAACTAAACTTTACTAATAATGCAGTAATAAAAAATACAGGTGAAAGTATAATCAAAGTGATAATAGAAACGGTAATATCAGTTATTCGCTTAACATTTAATTGCCATGGAGGCATTAAATCTGTTTTAATTTGAATTAAAGGGATGCCGAAAAGGTGATTCATTTTAACAGAACCAGTGATGATATCATACATATCAGGTATGATTTTCACATCAGCTCTGCAATTCTCTAAGTCAGCGATAATCTTTTTTAAATTTTCATGTTCTGATGATTCAATAGCTATGATAACTTCGTCAATATTATATTCTTGAACGATTTTGGCTATGTCTTCATATTTACCAATCTGTGGTAATCTTTTAGCTAATTCACTTTCGTGATTGATATCCCCATTAATAAATCCAACAAATTTGAAACCTACTGATTCTTTCTCTGATTCAATCTCGTTATATAATTTATAAGCTTTTTCATTACTACCTACTATTAATGTATTAAAACCAATAATTCGTTTTTTGATTTTTAATTTAGTGTTGGTAGTTAATATAAATCGAGGAATTGCTGTACCAAAAAAATGTAAAGTTACTAGCGTGAAGAATGTTAAGTAATAACTAGTATAGTTTGCGATTTCATCATCAAGAATTAATGCGAAAAACAAAATCAAAACACCAATTAGTGTTTGTGTAGCTGTTTGTCCGATTTCTTTTAACCTCGATTTCTTATATACATTTCTATAGCTACCCATCAATAAATATATATTCAACCAATAGATAGGTATAATTAAAAGTCCTAAATAGAAATTCTCATCAAACTCTACTGGAATTTCATATCCGAATTTTTGAGGCTCAACATAAATTTTACGGTAGGCAAAAAAACAAACCCATATTAATAGAGAACTTAAGTAATCTACAATGATGTATTTTATGGTTTGTATAAATTTATTCACTATTGGTAAATCAATTTAAAGTTGTCAATTAATAATTGAGATTTAACAAGCTTAGTATCGTGTGCAGCATTAAACCATATTTTAAACTTACTACCTGAATATGAAACAATATCATTCGATAAATTCAAATAAGTTTTTTTCCACTCGCCATCTGTAGGTAATAATGTTATAAATGGTATCACGATAACTTGTCCGGTTAATGCATTCTCAGCATATAAGCCCATTGTAAAGCTCACATCCGACCTAAAATTTAATTCAACATAAACAGGGCGAAGGAATAATGGTAGAGAATAACTTTTAGCTGTTTCAAATTCTAAATAATCTTTACTTGCATCTAATTCGAATAATAATGAAAAATTACCATCGAATACAAGATCAGTATTACTCGTTCGGGTGATGGTGTCGACTTTAGAACTCGGACCTATTTTTAAAATGGTACCAGCACCTTCAAAACCTTCAGGGAATTGTCCGACCCCTTCAGGTGGATAATTAGGTCCGTCTTTGAAATAAGAAACCTTTGGCAATATAGTATCAACTTTTCCAGCCTTTGTATTAAGGTTAATTTCATAATCTGTAAAGAAAGGATAAATTCTACGGTCAGAGTTCATACCGTTGACAAGAATACCAGGAGAAACATTTATTCTATGATTACCTTCTGGTAAACTAATAGGTAAGGTTGTAGGTAATTCATACGTTCCTTGATATTCACCATCAACAAAGACCCATGCATCAGTAATTTTTTGTACACCAGGTTTCGTTATTGTAGGAGGTGTGGTACTAGAGTCTATGAAACTAATTGAATCAATTCTTAAATAGAATGGTATTTGTTCATCAGGATTTATAATTTCGCAAGATTGAATTACGAAGCTAAGTACCAAAGCATAAAAACTATATTTAATGTAGTGTAAATTTTTACTCATGAATATTACTTTGGCGCAAAATAACTAATTCGGGTGAAATGATACCTAATAACGTAAAAAATAAAGATTATTGTATAAGCGCATGAACGAAAAATCTGCACAATTTGTTGATTCATATAAACATAAAGGAGAACGAAAAATTCTCATCGATCATTTACTTAAGAGAGGTATAAGTGATGAGAAGGTATTAGAGGTGATGTTAAAGATTCCAAGGCATTTTTATTTTCATAAAGATTTTTGGGAACATGCGTATGAGGATAAGGCATTTCAGATTGGGGCCGGACAAACGATTTCACATCCGCATACAGTAGCTTATCAGACACAGCTGTTAGAGATAAAGCAGGGTGATAAGGTATTAGAAATAGGTACAGGCTCAGGCTATCAAACGAGTATTTTGTTAGCTTTAGGTGCACAAGTATTTACCATAGAACGACAGAAAGAATTATTTGATAAGACTAAAAAATTATTGGCAGAGTTAAATTTAAAGCCACGATTTTTTTATGGAGACGGATCTAAAGGCTTGCCAGCATTTGCACCCTTCGATAAAATAATTTGTACGGCTGGCTCACCAAGTATACCACAGACATTATTAGCTCAAATGAAAATTGGTGGCAAAATGGTGATACCTGTGGGTAATGAGAATGCACAGAAAATGAACTTAGTACAACGAATTTCAGATACAGAATTTCATACAGAAGCATTAGATTCTTTCAGATTTGTACCACTCATCGGAGAGCAAGCTTGGTAAATTTATGTTAATAACTTATTAACAGATGTGAATAAGTTCAAGCACTTCTAGATTTGAATCATATTGTTTGAATATAATATTTCGGTAGATTTGGTATAAGATCATTTAAAAAAATCTTAAAACTAAAAAACAAACAGTATGAAAAAATTATTATTAATCGTTGCATTTGCGACAGTAGGTACAATCGCATTTGCTCAAAAACCAATGTCAGGTGACAGAACAGCAGAAGTAGGATTAAGCCTTCAAACAGGTACTGCTCCAATTAGCTACAATGTTCCTGAGTTACGTTTCCGTATGTTCAAGTCTGATGATATGGCTTACAGATTAAGAGCTAACATTGGTAGTATGTCAAGAACTTACAGTGCTGATATTGGTGGTGTAGCATGGGAAGCTAAAGACAACAGTGGTTTCAATATTGCATTAGCTGCTGGTGTTGAGAAGCATTTTGCAGGTACAAAAAGATTATCACCTTATGTTGGTGCTGAAGTAGGTATCTCATTTGGTACTGGCAGATCAGTAGAAGCAACTAACGATGATGCTCCTGTATTTGCTGGATTTGGTTCTGGTATTACAGCAGGTAACGTAGCTGCAGGTAACAAATACGAGCAAACATTTGGTAGCACATTCGGATTAGGTATAGGCGCAGTAATGGGCGCTGACTACTATGTAGCTGATGGTGTTTATGTAGGTGTTGAATTCGGCTTAGGTTTAATCAATATTACTTCAACAGGTGAAGGCGAAACAACTACTCAAGCTGGTTCAGCTAAAACTGGAAAAGCTAGTAGCTTCGATTTATTCGGTGTAACTGGTAGTGGTGTACGTTTAGGTTACAAATTCTAGTATCTAAATACTTTAATAGAAAGGCCTCGACATCGAGGCCTTTTTTATTTTAAGACTTTTTATTCTCTATATTTGCAGCCCTATGTCGGAGCAGATTAACATAAAAAACAAAAAAGCATTCTTTGAATATCACATACTAGATAAATATGTGGCAGGTATTCAATTGCTTGGCACCGAGATAAAATCTATAAGAGCTGGCAAAGCAAATTTGAGTGATGGTTATTGTAGTTTCATAGGAGAAGAGCTCTATGCTTTCAATATTCATATCTCTGAATATTCTATGGGTTCGTTTTACAATCATGTTCCCAAACGAAATAGAAAACTTCTATTAAATAAAAAGGAGTTAAAAAAAATAAAAGTTAAATCTCAAGACAAAGGATTAACGATTATACCCTTACAAATTTTCTTCAACGAACGAGGTTTTGCAAAGCTTGAACTTGCAGTTGCACAAGGCAAGAAAATTCATGACAAACGCGATACGATGAAAGAACGCGACTCTAAAAAAGAATTAAATCGCCTAAACAAATCTTAATACTTAATACTTAATACTTAGTACTTTTTCAATAAGGCTTCCCTCGCAATCACAACCGGCACCTTCACCTTATGCCTCAAACTATCTAAGGTAGACCCTAAGAATATATCTTTCAATCCCTTATGCCCGTGAGCCGCTATTACCACTAACTCCGCATCTTTTTCATTTACTATTTTGGCAATGGCATTAGCCGGATTCCCATATCCTATTAAGGCTTCAGCACTATAGCCTAAATCAGATAACTGATCAATATAAATTTGAACTTCTTTGAAATCTTCTCGAGTTTCGTGATCATCTGTGTTTGAACCAGAATATGATGCAGCAACTGTCTCCACAATATGAATGATTAAATATTTGGCCGACTTACCTCCTACTTTCAAAGCTTGGTTAATTGCTATGTTGTCAAATTTCGTAAAATCAACAGGCACTGCAATTAACTCAGCAGTCTTAGGTAAATCAATATTTATTTGCACTGAGCCTGCATGTGGAATTTTAACAGCTCTTATACTTTGATCTATCAATGGTTTGAAAATTATATACAATAATAGTATTGCAAAAAATATAATAACTGGTAAGACTATAAAATACATGTACCAAGCAACTACATCAGCATTAAACCATTCATAAACATTTTCATAAACTAATTTTATATTTAATCCGACAATCACAAAAGCCGATACCCATGCTAAAATTTTCACCCAAGTCTTTAACTTAAAATCAGCCATGTGCTCTTTGCTTGATGTAATATGAATCAGGGGGATGATTGCAAATCCCAGTTGTAAACTCAATATCACTTGAGAAAATACTAATAAAGATCCTAATTTTTCTTCGCCAAAATAAAGTATCGTTACAAATGCTGGTATAACTGCTATTAAACGAGTTATCAGTCTTCTTAACCATGGTCGTATTCTTAAATTCAAATACCCCTCCATAATTATTTGTCCGGCTAATGTTCCTGTTATCGTTGAACTTTGCCCCGCACATATCAAGGCTATCGCAAACAAAGTTGGAGCTAAACTTCCAAAAATATCTCTCAATAATCTATGTGCATCTTGAATTTCTGCAACCTCATAAAATCCGTTTTTGAAAAATGCTGTCGCTGCTAAAATTAAGATTGAAGCATTTACAAAAAATGCCAAATTCAATGCGATGGTTGAATCAATGAAATTATATTTCAAAGCATCTTTAATTCCAGATTTCGTTTTGTTTATCGAACGAGTTTGTACTAATGATGAATGAAGGTATAAGTTATGTGGCATTACAGTAGCTCCTATAATACCAATGGCTATATACAATGCAGAGCCATCTAAAGATGAAGGTATGAGGCCTTTGCTGACTTCAACTACATCTGGACTTGCAATAAAGAGTTCCATTAAGAAGGAAACACCTATTACAAAAATTAATGAGATTATAAATCGCTCTAATATTTTGATGCCTTTGTTCATTAAAAACAAAAGCAATAATGTATCGAATACTGTAATACTAATTCCGACTACCAATGGCAAATCAAATAACAATTGGAGTCCGATCGCCATACCAATTATCTCCGCTAAATCACATGCAGCAATTGCAATTTCAGCTATGATATACAATGGAAAATTAACCCAAGGAGCATAAATTTTTCTAGATGCTTGCGCCAAATCTAATCCGCGTACTATGCCTAACCTAGCGCTTAAACTCTGCAAGAGTAATGCAATTAAATTCGACATTAATAACACCCACAAGAGTTTATAGCCAAACATACTTCCACCAGCGATGTCTGTAGCCCAATTGCCTGGGTCCATGTAGCCAACACTTACAAGGTAAGCTGGACCTACAAAGGCGAAGAATTTCTTCCATTTGTTTTTACCTTCAGGTATTTGTACTGAACGGTATACTTCACTTAAAGATTCTTCTTGTTTCATTTCTTAAACACTAATAAATTTTTAGTCACTTCTTTACTAATGAAAATCGGATCTGCATTCGCAACACTTATCCAGAATGAACTGTCAAATTGATTTTTATCTTCTACTTTAATTTCAACTCCTAATGTAATTCCAATTTTTTCGAGGTGTTTGAGAAAAACCGGACTATGATCTGAAACTCCAGAGATTTGTCCTTTGAATCCCACTGGCATATCATATAAATCTAACATTTTCTTAGAAGCAAATACTCCACTTTTATTGGGTATCGGATCTCCATGCGGGTCATACTTAGGGAAATCTAAATAAGAATCTAGCCTGTCTATGAGTTCATCAGATTGTATATGTTCTAACTGTTCTGCCATATCATGCACCTCATCCCACTTGAATCCGAGTTTATCTACCAAAAACAATTCCCACAATCTGTGCTTTCTAATTATATCAATTGCAACTTTTTCACCTTTATTTGTTAACCTTACTCCTTGATATTTTTTATAATCTATCAGCGATTTATCTGCAAGTTTCTTTAGCATATCAGTAACTGAAGCAGCCTTAGTAGACATTGCTGAAGCAATTTCATTCGTACTAACCCCTTCATTATCAATTTTTTCGGCAATTTTATAAATAGCTTTTAAATAATTTTCTTCAGTAAAAGAATTTCTAGACATCTTAAAATATTTTTAGATACGCCTAAAATACAAAAAAATTTTATTCTGAAACACTTACTAGTTTAAGTAATATGTCAAAATATTATTTTACAATTAAATAAATTATATAAATTTAGATTTTTATAAACTAACATATATGAACGGATTAGACGCTACAGATTTTAAGATATTGAAGATTTTACAAGAAAATGGTAGAATCACCAATATCCAATTATCTTATGACATTGGCTTATCTCCTGCTCCCACATTGGAGAGAGTACGTAAACTTGAAGCAAATGGCTTTATTAAGAGTTATCATGCTATGGTGGATGAGGAGTTACTCGGACTTCGAATTAAAACATTTATTCAAGTATCAATTAATTACAATAAGAGTGATGCGGTACAAAGTTTCATGAAGCAAATCATGAAAGTTGATGAGGTGATCGAATGTCATCACATCACAGGCTCTGCTGACTTTTTATTAAAAGTGATTGTTAAAGACATTAAGTCTTACGAACGATTAATTTTAGACAAAATAAGCAAGATGCAAGAAATTGCACATTTGCAAACGATGATGATTCTTTCAACAACAAAACAATCGCATTCGTTGCCATTAGCTTAAAGGTAGTAATGGAGTAGCTAGTAGCTAGTAGCTAGACTACTTCTAGCTACTAGCTACTCAAATACTATCTCTACCATTTAATCTCCCTATTCCCCTTTCCCTTCAAATACGCGTTCGCTTTCGAAAAGTGTCGACATCCGAAGAAACCTTTATAAGCTGATAAAGGAGAAGGGTGTGCAGCAGTTAAAATCAAATGCTTCTCTTTATTTATGAGCTGTTCTTTTCCTTTAGCATAGTTACCCCATAATATAAACACCACATTTTCTTTTTCATTTGAAATGGTATTAATTACATGATCAGTAATTTTCTCCCAACCGATATTTCTATGTGAACCTGCTTGATCTTTTTTGACAGTAAGAACAGAGTTTAACAATAATACACCTTGTTGAGCCCATCTTTCTAAATTACCATTCGATGCAAAGGGCAAATTAAGATCACCTGATAACTCTTTGAAAATATTTTTTAAGGATGGTGGTAAAGCAATTCCTTCTGGTACAGAAAATGCAAGTCCGTGTGCTTGCCCCTCTCCATGATAAGGATCTTGACCTAATATCACCACCTTTATTTTATCAAAACTACATAATTCAAATGCTTTGAAAATATTTTCTGAAGCTGGGTAAATCTCAGAATTTTGCTTGTCAATAGTCAGCTGTTTGTTGATATTATTAAATTCTTTAACAAACACGGATGTCTTAAATAAATTATCCCAATTCGATATATTATCGTAAATACTTTTCATTCCTTACTCCCAAAAATACCTAAACATTGGTATTTATTAATTAAATATTAAATATTTGTACAATTTTTATAATTTTAAATAATTAATATTTGAATAAAATACATAGATAAAAAATGAAAAAATTATTATTTAGAACAATGATGGTTGTTGGTATGACAACTGCATTGGTAGCATGTGAAAAAGATGAAGAAACTAACTCAACAACTGGTGGATCTATTTTAGGAACTTGGGAAGCAACTTCAGATCGTTCAATTGAGAGATTAAACGGACAAATTGTTAAAGATACAACAGAAACTTATGCGGCAAATGAATTAGTTGTTACATTCAACTCTAATGGTAAAGCATACAGTGTTGAAAATGGTGATACAGACACTGCGAGTTACGTGTTAAATGGTAGTCAATTATTATTAATTGATACTGATCCTGTATTTGGTACTGATACTTTAATTTTCACTACTACTATAACAAGTGCGAACTTAAAATTATTCCAAGAATATTCTGAAGTATATCAAGGTGTAACCTACTCTGGTTCATACGAATTGAACTTCAAGAAGAAATAAATAAAAAAAAGCCCGATGTTATCATCGGGCTTTTTTTATTCAAACCATTTCATCACCTCTTCTTTGGATGGTATGGCTATTTCTAATTTCAATTTCTTACGCATACCCCCCATGTCATTGAAGACTTTATTCGGATTTGCGGCTTTCAATTCTTCGACTGTATTGATGTTCATTTTATTCAATACTTGCACCCATTCTGCTGGTACGCCAGCTTCCACAAAATCTTCTACACTCGTTACTTTCTGAACTTTTTCTGGTCTCATTTGTGGGAAGAACAATACATCTTGTATCGATACTTGATTGGTCATTATCATTGTTAAACGATCGATACCTATACCCATACCTGCTGTAGGTGGCATTCCGTATTCTAAAGCTCTCAAGAAATCATAGTCAATAAACATCGCTTCATCATCACCACGCTCCATCAGTTTAACTTGATCTTCAAATCTTGAACGTTGATCAATGGGGTCATTTAATTCTGAATAGGCATTCGCCAATTCTTTACCGTTTACCATCAATTCAAATCGCTCTACTAAGCCTTCCACACTTCTGTGTTTCTTACATAATGGCGACATCTCAATTGGGTAATCTATTATAAATGTTGGTTGTATATAATGACCTTCACATTTCTCTCCGAAAATTTCATCTACCAATTTCCCCTTACCCATACTCTCTGAAACTTCTATTCCTAGTTGCTTACAAGTAGCTCGCAATTCATCTTCATTCATTTGCGAAATATCAATGCCTGTATGCTCCTTAATTGCATCATACATCGTTATTCTTTTAAACGGACGTTGGAAATCAATTAACTTATCACCTACTTGAACTTTAGTAGTTCCATGTAAATCTAATGCCACTTTCTCTAACATCTCCTCCGTGAAATCCATCATCCAGTTATAGTCTTTATAAGCAACGTAAATTTCCATTACGGTAAACTCCGGATTGTGAGTTCTGTCCATACCCTCATTTCTGAAGTCTTTCGCAAACTCATATACCCCATCGTATCCTCCAACTATTAATCTCTTTAAATATAACTCATTCGCTATTCTTAAATACAATGGAATATCTAATGCATTATGATGAGTGATAAAGGGACGAGCAGCAGCACCTCCAGGTATAGCTTGTAAAATGGGAGTTTCTACCTCTAAATATCCTTTATCATTAAATGTATTTCTTAATGACTGAATAATCTGCGTTCTCTTTCTGAATACTTCTTTAACATCACTATTGATAATTAAATCGGTATAACGCTGACGATATCTGAACTCAGGGTCTGTCACAGCATCAAATACATTACCTTCTGCATCTGTCTTAACAATTGGTAAGGGTCTTAATGATTTACTTAATACCTTAAATGACGTTACATGTATACTGATTTCACCTGTTTGTGTAGTGAATACATAACCTTGTACACCAATGATATCACCGATGTCTAATAATTTTTTGAAAACGATATTATACATCGTTTTATCGTCACCCTCACAAATATCATCACGTTTAAAGTAAACCTGTATTCTACCAGTTGAATCTTGAATCTCAGCAAATGAAGCATTACCCATGATTCTTCTCGACATGATTCTACCCGCAATACTGATATTTTTATAGCTTGTTTTATCACGCTCATAGTTCTCATGAATGTCGGCTGCCGTCACATTCACCTCAAATAAATCTGCAGGATATGGATCAATACCCAATTTCAATAACTCCTGCATACTCTCTCTACGCAATAACTCTTGTTCGCTTAATCCGCTCATAATAAAAATTGAAAGGCAAAAATAATAATTTATGGGAAGTATTAAGAATTAATATAGGGTATTGGGTATTGAGTTGGTTCGATAAATCGAACCGCTACAATACCTCGCCATATTAACCTTTAACGGGTGATGAATCACCCTAAGCTTTCCAGATATTTTTATTGGCTGTAATGTTTGAGGCGATTCATCGCCGAATATTTATAAAATCGATAAAGAATTGTAATCTCGCTGATTTATCAGCGAACAGTTTAAGAGTTAAGAGTTAAGAACGAGACTCTGCTAAAATTTAGCACATCGGAATACTGAATACTGAATACTGTGTACGGATTGCATTGATAAATCAACGCCCTGCTAGAATCTCTGTTTTCCCGACCACAGCTCAAAGTACAACTTAAAATCCGAGGCCAAACTCCACATCGGGTACTTAAACGTCGCTGGCTTATTCTTCTCGAAAAAGAAATGTCCGACCCACGCAAACCCATACCCCGCAAATGGTATAGCCACAAACATCTGCCAACTATGAAATAACAATGAACCTATAAACAACAAAAACACAATCGTCGTTCCTATGAAATGCAGCAATCTGCTTATTCTATTCTTATGCTCCGTTAGGTAATACGGGTAAAATTCGTCGAAGCTTTTTATTTTCTCTTCCATGTTTCGGTTATTGTTTATTAAGAAATTTGGTTATTAAGGTATAAAATTAGCAAACCTCCAACCAAACGCTCAATTATCACATTTGCTAATTATCACATTGGCTAATTGGTATATTGGCTAATTGACTCATTGGCTAATTCGTCTCTTCCTCTCTTTCACTATCAAACTAAGCTCCCTCCCCATCTGTCCTGCAATCGCCGTATTCTCTTGCGCTCTTCTGAAAAGGTAAGGCAATACAGACTTCACCGGACCATACGGAACGTACTTCGCTACATTATAGCCAGCATCCGCAAGATTATAACTTAAATTATCACTCATACCTAAAAGTTGTGAGAAATAAATTCGATGATCATCTTTTGCTAATCCTTTTTCACTCATCAAATTCATTAATAAACGCGAACTGTTTTCATTATGCGTACCTGCGCAAATAGCCATATTCTCTATATGTTCAATACAATATTTTAAGCCAGCATCATAATCTCTATCAGACGAAGCTTTGTCAATTTGTATCGGTGAAGCATAGCCATTTTCTAATGCTCTCTTTCTCTCCTTCTCCATGTATGCACCACGTACTAATTTAATGCCTACATATATGCCTTCGGATGTTAATGCTTGGTGAGATTTCTTCAAAAATTCTAATCGATCGTGACGATAGAATTGTATGGTATTGTAAACAATCACTTTGTTCTTATTGAACAAACGCATCATATCTGCAGCCAATTGGTCTATGGTATCTTGTATCCATGTCTCCTCTGCATCAATAAAAATTCTTACATCTAAATCATGAGCAGTTTGGCAAATTCTTTTGATACGATCTTTTACTCTTTCGTATTCTTTTTGCTCTTCAAAATTTAAAGCATCTTTAGCATCTAATTTTTCTAACAATCCGAATCTCGCTACACCTGTTACCTTAAATACACTGAAGGGAATATTTGAATCTGACTTTGCTCTCTTTATAGTTGCAATTGTCTCTTCCGTCGTCGCATCAAATGCTGCTTCTGTTGCTTCTCCTTCTACTGAATAATCAAGGATGGTACCGATCTTGTATTTCCCTAAATGTTCTATTCTCTTCGCACAATCTTGAATCGATTCACCACCACAAAAATGCTTGAAGATCGTCGCGCGAATTATTCCAGTTATAGGTAATCCGATTTTCACGGCGAAGTTAGTTATCGTCGGACCTACCTGTACTAAGAAGTTCACGTTGATAACTTTGAATAACCAGTAGGCTCTTGTTAAATCGGCATTGCTCATACCTGAGAATGCGATTTGAGTATTATCGAAAGATATTTCTTTGCTCATTGTTTATAGAAATCTGTCAAAAATAGGAAAAATGCGTAATTTCGATGTATCATTATTCATTTATTCGAAACCAGAGCATCATTGTTTTGTTTGCAATATGTGCACATAGATTTTAAAACTAATGACTACAAATATAAAACCGAAGGGACTTTCAAATTGGTTGAATACCGACTTAAAAACCTTCGTAATTGCAGGGCCTTGCAGCGTAGAGTCTGAAAAACAAATACACGATACAGCAAAAGCTTTAGCTTCATACAATATACCAGTACTTCGAGGTGGCATTTGGAAACCTCGTACTCGACCGGGTTCATTCATGGGCATAGGTACTCAAGCGATTCAATGGTTAGCTGATGCTGCCAAACAAAACAATATGAAGTCGGCAGTTGAAGTTGCTAATGCTGAACATGTTGAAGATTGCTTAAAAGCAGGTATCGACATCTTGTGGATCGGCGCTCGTTCAACTGTAAGTCCGTTCGTTGTTCAAGAAATCGCTGACGCCCTCAAAGGCGTTAACATCCCGGTAATGGTAAAAAACCCTATTAACCCCGATTTTGAATTATGGTTAGGGGCGATTGAAAGAATTTACAATGCTGGTATTGAAAAAGTAGCAGCAGTGCACCGCGGATTTTCGCAATACGAAAAGAACACTTATAGAAATACTCCTAATTGGAATATACCTTTAGAATTAAAAAGAATTGCACCAGAAATTCCGATTATCTGCGACCCTAGTCATATTTGTGGAAGCATCGATTTAATTCCTCATGTTTCGCAGAAAGCGATGGATTTGAATTTCGACGGATTAATGATTGAGTCACACATTGACCCTAGCAATGCTTTAAGCGACAAAGATCAACAGTTAAGTCCGAAAGCACTTGCAGAACTCATCAACAACCTCATCATCAGAGATAGCATTTCTAACAACATAGAATTTATTGATAAGCTAAAAAGATTAAGAACAGAAATTGATAAAATCGATTACGAAGTATTAGAATTATTAGCGGCACGTTCGAGGTTGGTGAAAGAAATCGGATTGTTTAAAAAAGAAAATAATATCACCATTTTTCAGCCAGAACGCTGGGCAGAGATTGTGGAGACGAGAAAAAAATACGGACAAGAGATTCATCTTTCAGAAGAATTGATATTAGATTTAGTAAATAGCATCCACAGAGAATCAATTTCTATACAAACTAAAGTTATGCAAGATGAAAAGTCTACAAAGTAAATTCGGATACACTATCTATTTCGAAGAGTCTATTCAAGCTTTAGATGATTTCTTAGATGAAAAAAAATATCAGAAAGTAGCAATACTTGGTGACACTAATACATTGGAAAAATGTCTTCCGTATTTGAATTTATTTTCAAAGCATACTCCGAAATTAGATTTGATAGAAATTGACCCGGGTGAAGAAAATAAAAACATCGACATCTGTATTGGTATCTGGAGTATGATGCAAGATTTCAATTTTAATCGCAAATCATTACTTATCAATTTAGGTGGAGGAGTGATAACAGACATGGGAGCATTCGCAGCATCAACTTTTATGCGAGGCATTGATTTCATTCATATTCCGACTACATTATTAGCGATGGTTGATGCAAGTGTGGGTGGTAAAACCGGAATAGATTTACAACATTACAAAAATCATATTGGTACTTTCTCACATCCGAAAGCCATATTCATCGTACCAGAATTATTGAGTTCATTAGATGAGCATGAATTACGATCTGGATTTGCAGAGGTATTGAAACATGGAATCATAGCTGACCATATGCATCTACGTGATGCTGTTTGTCATTTAGAAAATGGATTACCAGAAATTGATGAATTAATTTATCAGAGTATTCAAATAAAATTAAAAATTACAGAACAAGATCCTTATGAGCAGAATGTTCGCAAGGCATTGAACTTCGGACATACAATTGGGCATGCGATAGAGTCGTATTGGTTATCGAGAGAGAAGTGGATATTACACGGACATGCGATAGCAGCGGGAATGATTTTAGAGACTAAGCTTTCGGTAATTAAGTGTGGCTTAAGCAAAGAACAAGCAGATTATATTATTGAGTCGATTCGTAAGAATATAGAACCAGCTAAGGTGAATGCAGATATGATTATTGACCTAATAACCTATATGCAAAAAGATAAGAAGAACGATTTTGCTGAAATAAATTTTTCGTTAATATCTGAAATATCAAAACCAACAATAGATATCAAAGTTAGCGAAGAAGAAATCTCACAATTGATTTTAGACAACCTTTCTTATTTCAATGAATAGTATAGAATTATTGGGGTCGAAGTCGGAGTCGAATCGTGCACTCATTCTGAATGTAAGATGTAGAATGAAGAATGTAGAATTAGATATCAGAAATTTATCTGATTCGGATGATACGAAGATTATAGAGGGGGCGGTTGGAATGAATGCAGGAGTTATTGATTGCAAACATTCGGGGGCGGCGATTAGATTTTTAGCAGCGCATTTTGCAAGTATAGAAGGTACTGAAATTACATTAACGGGTTCTGAGAGATTAAAAGAAAGACCTATCAAAGAATTGATAGAAGCATTGATTTCATTGGGTGCTGACATTCAATATTTAGAGAAAGAAGGCTTCGCTCCTATTGCAATTAAAGGGCGAGAACTAGTATGCAATAAAGTCATTGAGTTAAATGCAAATATCAGTTCACAATTTGTTTCGGCATTGTTATTAATTTCAAACAGAATTAAAAACGGATTGAAGTTAAGATTGATGAAACAAGTGATTTCAGAGCCGTACATAAAAATGACATTGAAAATGTTGAATGATTTCGGAATTGAGTATCGACAAATAAAAAATGAAATCATCATTGATGAATGTTTAGAAGCATCACCAAAAATAAAAGAGTATATCATAGAATCAGATTGGTCATCTGCATCGTATTGGTATAGCTTTGTTTCATTGGGAATAGAAGAAATTAAATTAAAAAACTACCATAAAAATTCTATACAAGGTGATTCAAAAATCGCAGATATAATGAATAACTTAAATGTGCAAACGAGTTTTGAACAAGACGGAAGTATAAAGTTGAGACGCAGTGGCAAATTCGAATCATCCGAAGAAATAATAGACTTTATTAATTACCCCGATTTAGCTCAAACTCTCATCTGTTTATTTGCATTTCAAAAAAAGAATTTAAAATTCAAAGGTGTAGAGAGTTTGAAAATAAAGGAGAGTAACAGAATTGAAGCCTTACAAACTGAACTACAAAAAATAAATGCAAGAATTATTGAGCATGAGAATTATTATGAATTAATTTCTTCGGATGTAGAGATACCCGAAAGTATTTTCATAAACACCTATCATGATCACCGTATGGCAATGAGCTTTGCACCATTGATGCTATTAACTAATATAAGTTTCGACGATGAAAATGTAGTCAGTAAATCATACCCAAATTTCTTCGTACATTGCAATAAGATATTAAATTCATGAATTCTTTCGGAACGATATTTAAAATAACAACTTTCGGCGAATCACACGGCGAAGCAATCGGTGTGGTGATAGATGGTTGTCCGGCCGGACATACAATCGACTACGATTTCATTCAAGCAGAATTAAACAGACGCAAACCAGGACAGTCATCGATTACTACAGGTCGTAAAGAAGATGAATCTTTTGAGATTTTATCGGGCGTATTTGAAGGTAAAACATTAGGCACACCTATTTGCATGATGGTGAGAAACAATGATGCAAAGTCAAAAGATTATAATTATTTAAAAGAAACATACAGACCTTCACATGCAGATTATACATACGAAGCAAAGTATGGTATAAGAGATTATAGAGGTGGGGGCCGATCATCGGCAAGAGAGACGGTAGCAAGGGTTCTAGCGGGAGCATTAGCAAAACAAATATTAAAAAAATACAATATCAACATACAGGCATTTGTAAAATCAGTAGCTGATTTAAGTGTAGAAAAACATTATTCAACATTATATTTATCAAAGACTGAAAATAATATAGTTAGATGTCCGGATGAGGAAATGGCGCAAAAGTTTATCTCAAAAATAGAAGAGGCGAAAAAAGAAGGTGATACAGTTGGTGGCACTATACAATGCATCATTCAAAACATGCCAGCAGGAATTGGAGAACCAGTCTTCGATAAATTACAAGCTACATTAGCACATGCGATGTTGAGTATCAATGCAGCACAGGGTTTTGAGTACGGCTCAGGATTTGAAGGTGCGAAATTAAAAGGATCAGAAAACAACGATGAATTTTACATCGAAGAAAATAAAGTAAGAACCAAAACCAATCATTCGGGAGGTATACAAGGAGGCATTAGTAACGGCGAAGATATTTATTTCAACGTAGCCTTCAAACCAGTTGCTACCATCCTGAAAAAACAAAAATCAGTCAATAAAAATTCTGAAGAAATCGAATTGCAGAATGAAGGGCGTCATGATCCGTGTGTATTGCCGAGGGCGGTGGTGATAGTGGAGGCAATGGCGGCGGTGGTGATTTTAGATGCGATTTTGATTGGAGGGTTCCACGCAAAGAGCGCAGAGTAGTGCAGAGTTCGCAAATTCATTTCTGCGACCTCTGCACTACTCTGCGCTCTCTGCGTGGAATTAGTAGCTTTAGCTACCCACGATCTCCATCACGATCTCCACCACATCATCTACACTCGGTTTCGAGAAGTAATCTCCATCTGTTCCGTATGCTGGGCGATGTGCTTTTGCACTTAAGGTTCTTGCTGGTGCATCTAAGTAGTAATAACCCTTTTGTTCTTCTAATACTTGTTGCATCATGTATGAAGTTGCTCCACCTGGTACATCTTCGTCTAAGAATAATATGCGATTGGTTTTCTTCAATGAATCAACAATTGTATGATGTATATCGAATGGTAATAAACTTTGTACGTCGATTAATTCTACAGAAATACCCATGCTGTTTAATTCAACAATTGCTTCTTCAGCAATACGTAATGTTGAACCATAACTTACAATCGTAATGTCATTACCTTCTGTTAAAATTTCTGGTTTACCTAATGGTACTGTGAACTCGCCAATATTATCTGGCATTTGTTCTTTTAATCTATATCCGTTTAAGCACTCTATCACTAATGCAGGTTCATCTGACTTTAATAAAGTATTATAGAAACCAGCTGCTTGTGTCATGTTACGTGGCACTAATACATGTACTCCTCTTAATGAATGCAAGATCATTCCGATTGGTGAACCCGAATGCCAAATACCTTCTAATCTATGTCCGCGTGTACGTACAATCAATGGTGCTTTTTGTCCGGCTTTTGTTCTCCACGACAATGATGCTAAATCATCACTCATCGTTTGTAAACCGTACAATAAATAATCTAAATATTGAATCTCTGCAATAGGTCTCAATCCGCGCATCGCAAGTCCGATACCTTGACCAATAATTGTAGCTTCGCGAATACCTGTATCGGAAATTCTGATCTCACCAAATTTTTCTTGCAAGCCTGCAAAGCCTTGGTTAACATCACCAATTTTACCTACGTCTTCACCAAACGCTAATACTCTTGGGTCTCTTTCAAATGCTGCATCGAAACATGCTTGCACCACTTCTCTCCCATCAACCATTGCTGCATCTTCTGAATATTGTGCTTTTATTTCTGAAACATTCATTGCTGAATGTTCTGTGTTCGTAAATAAATATGAATTATATCTATCAGCATTCGCTTCTGTTTGATGACTCAACCAAATTTGCAATTCTCTTCTTACTGTTGAATCTTCATTTCTAGTTATACGCAATGCTTTGCGAATCGACATCACATTATCTCTGCGAATAGCATCACTAGTAGATTTTAATTTATTTGATAATTCTAAAATATTAGCTGCAAATGCTGATTCATTTGCTAAGTTTTCTAATAATTGAACAACTTCTAGAACCTCTGCTTTTATTGGTGCGTTGAATGATTCCCAAATTTCCTTTTGGCATTCGCGCACATATTTTTTCGCTTCTGTTTCTATAGTTGATAATTCTTCATCTGTTGCAATTGCCGACGAGATTATCCATTCACGGAACTGCTTAATACAATCGTATTCTGCCTCCCACTCTAATCTCTCTTTTGATTTATAACGTTCATGTGAACCTGAAGTAGAGTGACCTTGTGGTTGTGTTAATTCTTGAACATGTATCATCACTGGCACATGCTGCTCTCTACAAATTGCAATTGCTTTTTCGTAAGTCTCACACAATGCTACATAATCCCAACCCTTCACTCTGAAAATTTCATATCCATCGCCCTTCTCATCTCTTTGAAATCCTTTTAAGATTTCTGAAATATTTTCTTTAGTAGTTTGATATTTTGCGTGCACAGAAATTCCATATCCATCATCCCAAATAGAAATCGCCATAGGTATTTGCAATACACCTGCAGCATTTATTGATTCGAAGAAATGTCCTTCGGATGTACTCGCATTTCCAATAGTACCAAAGGCAACTTCATTACCGTTGATTGAGAAATTGGTATATTGATGTAAGTCTTTATTGTTTCTGTAAAATTTAGATGCTTGTGCTAATCCGACTAATCGTGGCATCTGTCCTGCTGTCGGTGAAATATCAGCAGAAGAATTTTTCATTTCTGTTAAATTCTTCCAATTACCAAATTCATCTAAGCTTCGTGTACCAAAATGTCCGTTCATACTTCTACCTGCTGAACAAGGCTCCGCATCAACATCTGGCATCGCATATAATTGAGCAAAAAATTCTTTGATGTTCGACATCCCTGTGGCAAACATAAAAGTTTGATCTCTGTAATAACCTGATCTAAAATCACCATCACGAAAAACTTTCGCCATAGCAATTTGGGCAAGCTCTTTACCATCACCAAAAATTCCGAATTTTGCTTTACCTGTTAATACCTCTTTACGACCTAATAAACTAGCCTGACGACTTTCGTTGGCTACTCTAAAATCTGTTAGAATAATTTGCTTGAAATCGTCGAAACTTAATTGATTCATTTCGTTAAGAGGGGTATTTAAATTTTTGTTGGATGACATAGCTCAATATTTGCGTATGCGGCAAAAATAATCATTTGAGCGCAAAGGCTGAAACTAAATATTTCGAAGAATTGTATAACTTTGAATGTTACATTCTAAATCCAAACGATGAAAAAATATTTACTTTTTTTAGTTTTAATTGTTGTATTTCAAAAGTTTAGCTTTTCGGCAGCTGGCGATACTACGATCATTCGATCACATAATGGCACCCATTTGAATTGGTATGGCAATTTCTTTACTAAAACTAAATTCCCAGAAATCGACTCTAATTACAAGCAAATTCTCTTAAAATTCACTATCGGTTGCCCTTCGGGTGGATGTAGTGATTGGGATTATACTACGAAGGTTTTTGCTCGCCGTAAAATTGGTATCGATACCGTTATTGTGAAAACTCCTAATTATAAATTAGGCACTCAAAATTTTGATTCAATCATTTATAGATCGACTCCTACTTATGTAACTTTCTTTTCAGCACAAGCTGGTGGCACCGACTCTACCATGTCGATGCAACAAAAAGTATATTCATTTTTAGATACTACGAATCGTACATTAAAAACCGATTCAATAAATATTTATATCGCAGGGTATTGGAATTATTATTTTAATACATCAGGAGTAAAAATTGATTCAATTTATGTGGATGGTACAAAATTAATTCAGAGCTACTACTCTAAAACAAATTACAACAATAAGTACGAATTCATTGAGTTTGCGAGATATATCACACCATATGCGGGTGATCGTAACTTCGGATTTTTCAGAGAGTTTACATCAGACATTACTGATTACAGATCGGTATTAACTGACTCAGTTGAAATTGGTGTGAAGTATGAAGGATATTCAGACGGATTTACTGTTAGTTTAGATTATATTTTTATCAAAGGTGAACCAATACGTGAGGCATACAAAGTAGTGCCTTTGTATTACGGGGGATTTGAATATGGGAATCCGAATAACTCTATCGAAAAATATATTAAAGAAGTAAAGTTGGCGGTTGATAGTTCAACAGCAGAAATGGGGGTAATTGTATTACAAACCGGACACGGATTTGGGGGAAATGAAAACTGTGCAGAGTTTTGTGAGAAGTATCATTACTTAAAAATCAATGGAGTACAAAGATTTTCAAGTGCAATATGGAAAAATGATTGTGGTATGAACCCATTATACCCACAACCAGGTACATGGTTATACGACCGTGCAAACTGGTGTCCGGGTGAAATGGTTCGCCCAATTTACTACGACATCAGTCAATACATTACTGCAGGTGATTCATTAAGATTAGATTTAGATATGCAGCCATTTATCAATCAAGGAAATAATTCTTGTTCATATAATATTGCTACAAACTTAATTTATTACAGAGATCGCCAGTCGAATACTGACTTAGAATTACAAGAAATAATTTCACCTAGTGCTGATTGGCAAAACAGTCGTTTCAATCCGACTTGTGGTAAGCCCATTGTTAAAGTTAGAAACAATGGTAAAGACATTTCAGGATTTGTCATCGAATATGGCATGAGCAATTCGAGCAGCTTACAACAATATAATTACAACGGAAATTTAGCGATGAATGAGAGTGTGGTGATAGACTTAGACCCCTTGTTAATACAGGCAGGTGGCGACTTTATCGCAAGAGTAAAAACACAAGGTGTATTGGTAGATTATGATTTAACGAACAATGAAAAAAGTGTAAAGGTTATTAAAACATCTTCATTACCAAATGAATTTTTCATAGAGTTCAGAACTAACAATGCTGCTAATGAAAACGAATATGAATTAACTAATTTAGATAACTCATTCTGGCATTATAAAAGTGTGTTTAAGAATGTAACAACACATAGAGATACTGTTCGATTGCAGAAGGGTTGCTATACATTTTTATTTAGAGATTTTGATAAAGACGGATTATCGTTTTTTGCAAATAATGATGGTTCAGGTTATGTACGTTTCAAGAATATGTCGGGTACAACCATACAAACATTCAGAGCAGACTTTGGTACAGAAATTAGATTTCAGTTTACAGTAGATTCAGTTTTAACAGGTATTGAAAATGTACAATCATCAAGAGATTTAGGTATACAAGTATTTCCGAACCCTAGTACAACATTTTGTGTAATCGAATCAATTAGTAATAATGCCATTCAAAAAATCACTATACGCTCAATTGACGGGAAAATTTGTCATGAAATTGGGCAATTTACTGACCCATATAGGGTAGAATTGAATACTGAACAATTTGACAGTGGATTGTATATCTTTGAAATAGAGAGCACTAAGGGCATAAGTAGAGAAAAAGTAGAAATAATACGATAAATCAGTGTATTTGGAATAAATTTTGATAAATAAACAATAAAAACAGAGTTTTAACATTAAATTTGTAACAAACGAAAATTAAATAAAAATGAAAAAGTTAATTTTATCAGTAATTGCTATTGCTTCATTTGCAGCAGCATCATTTGCACAAGACAAAGCAGCACCTGCACCTGCAACTAATCCTAAAGCACCAGATTACAAATTCGAAAAAGAAGTACATGATTTTGGAGCAATCAAAGAAGGTGTACAAGCAGAATATACATTTAAGTTCACGAACACAGGTAAAGAGCCATTAGTAATTTCTAATGTGCAAGCATCATGTGGTTGTACAACACCAAAGTGGACAAAAGAGCCAGTTAAACCAGGAGAGTCAGGTACTGTAACAGCTATCTACAATTCAAAAGGTCGCCCAGGTACTTTCAATAAAGCAATCACTATTACTTCAAATGCAAAGACACCTCAAAAAGTGTTATTCATTAAAGGTAATGTTGAAGTAGAAAGTTCTAACGAATCGGCAATGCCGGTTAAGAAGGATGTACCTGCGACGGTAGCGAAGCCGTAATTTTGCGGAGCAAAATTCGTATTCCGTATTCAGAATTCAGTATTCCGATGTGCTAGATTCAATAGTATCACGATTATAATAAAAAAAGGGAGCTTTAATCAGCTCCCTTTTTTTATTGATATTATTTAGACGGGGCGATGTAATCGCCCCTTACAACTACAACAAATAATCATCGTGACGTTGTATAAATTTTAGGTATCGGAATACTGAATACGGAATACTGAATACATTTTCTTGTCTACACCAAAAAAATTATCGAATTTGCGGCCAATTAAAGAAAAAATCGCATGCCTAAAATTTCTACCAAGGGCCATAACATGCCCGCATCTCCAATACGTAAATTAGTACCATTTGCAGATCAAGCAAAGAAAGAAGGAAAGAAGATATATCATTTAAACATTGGACAGCCTGATATTGAGACTCCTGAGGTGATGTTAAATGCAATTAAAAACATCGACTTCAAAGTTTGGTCGTACACCCATTCAGAAGGTATACCTAGCTACAGAGAAAAGTTAGCAGGATATTATAATAAAGCCGGATATACAGGTATCACAGCAGCAAATATCATTGTAACTACAGGCGGATCAGAAGCGATTACGATAGCAGTGAATGCATGTTTAAATGCAGGTGATGAAGTAATTATACCAGAACCATTCTACGCAAACTATAATGGCTTTGCTTGTATGGCGGATGTTATCGTTAAGCCAATTGTATCAAGTATTGACAATGGTTTCGCCTTACCTCCTATTGCTGAATTCGAGAAAATAATCACTCCGAAGACTAAAGCAATCATGATCTGCAATCCGAATAACCCTACCGGATATTTATATTCAAGAGCAGAATTAGAAGAGTTAAAAAAATTAGCATTGAAATACGATTTGTTCATCTTTTCAGACGAAGCTTATCGCGAGTTCTGTTATGATGGTAAAGAGTTTGTATCACCAATGCATTTAGATGGCTTAGAAGAGAACGTAATTGTATTAGATACTGTATCAAAAAGATATTCAGCATGTGGTGCAAGATTAGGTGCAATTGTAACTAAGAATAAAGAAGTATTAAGTTCAGCATTACGTTTCGCTCAAGCGAGATTATGTCCGCCTGCCATTGCACAAATAGCAGCCGAAGCAGCAATAGACACACCTCAATCATATTTCGATGCTGTAAGTAAAGAATATACAGAAAGAAGAGACATCGTTGTTAACGCATTAAACAAAATAGACGGAGTATTTTGTCCGAACCCAGGTGGCGCATTCTACGCTGTAGTACGTTTACCTATCGATGATTCAGATAAATTCTGTCAGTGGATGTTAGAATCGTTTTCATACGAAGGCCAAACAGTAATGATGGCCCCAGCAACAGGATTCTATTCAACACCAGGTGCTGGTAAGAATGAAGTAAGAATTGCATATGTATTGAAGAAAGATGATTTGGTGAGTGCGATGAAGTGCTTGGAGGAAGCGCTTAAGGTGTATCCAGGGAAGATGTAAAATGTAGGATGTAGGATGTAGGATGTAAAATTAAAAGTTAAGAATTAAGGGTGAAGAACGAGGTATAGGGAATTGTGAGAGGATTGGCGATGTCAATCCTTTTTTGTTTAATATTGGGTATATTTATCATTCTTAATACTTTGTACTTTATACATAATACTTAATACATACCATGCAGAGCGAAATCGAACTATACCACGAAAAACTATCTCCAGAAGATAAGGCAATAGCAGATTTGTTATATCTAGAAATTTGTAAGGCCTTGCCTGAAGCAGAGAATAAGATATGGCATGCACATCCGGTTTGGTTTTTAGATGGGAATCCGGTAGTTGGTTATAGTAAGTTGAAGAGTTGTATGAGGTTATTGTTTTGGAGCGGACAAACTTTTGAGGAGAGCGGATTGTCGAATGAAGGAAGTTTCAAGGCTGCAGAAAAAAGACTGAACCATACATCCGAAATAGATGTTATAGATTTAGTTCGTTGGTTAAGTAAAGCGAGAGATATACAATGGGATTATAAAAACATTGTCAAACGAAAAGGTCAATTAGAAAGATTGAAATAAAACAAGAAATTTTCAAATAAATAAAATGCCTAGAAAAAAAGTTTCGATTAAAGAATTTCTTGAATTAGCAAAATATCACCCTGTATTAGATGTGAGAAGTCCGTCTGAATACCAACACGCTCATATACCTAGCGCTTATTCATTACCTATTTTTAGCGATGAGCAAAGAGCTGAAATTGGTACAGCCTATAAAAAAGTTAGTAGAGCAGATGCGATAAAAATCGGATTTAAACATTTTGGCTTACAATTAAATAATTACATAGAAACCGTAGAGTGTTTACTAAAAGAAAAAGATAGTAAAGTTTTATTAGTTCATTGTTGGAGAGGTGGCATGCGAAGTGCAGCCATGGCTTGGGCGCTAGAATTCTATGGTTATAATGTGGTATTGCTTGAAGGCGGATATAAAGCGTATCGCGCGCATGTTTTACAATCATTTGAACATCCGTATAAATTCAATGTATTAGGTGGATTTACAGGTTCAGGTAAAACAGAGATCTTACATGTATTGAAAAACAAAGGCGAAGCAGTAATAGATCTTGAAGGTATTGCTAGTCACAAAGGTTCAAGCTTCGGTGCTTTGGGCATGCCTACACAATCATCACAAGAACAGTTTGAAAATAATTTATTCGAAGAATTAAGTAAATATTTTACACTGGATGATAACGATGAGTTTATTCAACTGCAAGAAATATGGATTGAAAATGAAAGCCAGCGAATCGGATTATTAAATATACCAAAGTCATTATTTCAAACAATTATAAGCTCAGTATTATACATACTAGAAATTCCATTCGAAGAAAGATTGAAATTTATTCAAGAATATTACGGACAATTTAGTACAGCTGATTTAGTTGCGGCAGTATTGAGAATACAGAAAAAGCTAGGCGGATTAGAAACTAAGAATGCAGTGCAATTATTAGATGAAGGAAAACAATTAGAAAGTTTTAGCATTCTATTATCATATTACGATAGAAATTATTTACGATTTGCAGATTATGAAAATCGTAAAAATATAATGCTTCAAGCATCGAATGTCAATGCAGAGCTGAATGCTGAATTATTACTGAAGAATAAACAATGAAAGAAAATATACGTTTAACACAATTTGCTAAAGGTGCAGGCTGCGGATGTAAAATTGCACCTGCAGTTTTAGAATCTATTTTAAGTGCAAACAGAACTACTTTTGGTATCGATGAAAATCTATTAGTAGGTAATCAGAGTAATGATGATGCAGCAGTTTATGATTTGAATAATGGAAATGCATTATTGGTGACTGCAGATTTCTTCATGCCAATTGTTGACGATCCTTTTGAATTCGGAAAAATTGCAGCAGCAAATGCAATTAGTGATATCTATGCAATGGGTGGCAAACCCATTACAGCCATAGCTTTGCTAGGTTGGCCTATTGATAAAATTTCAGCAGAACATGCATCCGAAGTAATGCAAGGTGCGAAAGAAATATGTAGAGAAGCGGGTATTGTGATATCAGGCGGACATACCATTGATTCAGCTGAACCATTTTTCGGATTATCGGTGAATGGTATTGTTGCTATTGATCAAATAAAAAGAAATAGTACTGCCGAAGCTGGCAATGTGATAATGTTGACAAAGAAATTAGGAGTAGGTATTTTATCAACCGCACAAAAAAGATCATTGATCAACGAAGAAGATAAAGAAGCATTAGTAAAACAACTATGCGAGTTGAATTCATTCGGAGAAATTTTAGGAAAAGAATCATCAGTAAAAGCGATGACTGATGTAACAGGTTTCGGATTGTTAGGACATTTAACAGAGATGACAGAAGCTGCAAACTTATCAGCTGAAATTATTTTTGCAGATGTTCCCGTGATGGAAGAGTGCAAAAAATACATCGATCAAAACATAGTACCTGATGCATGTTATCGTAATTGGAACGCTTATAATGCAAACATACAAATCGATGCAAGTGTTGACCCCAAAGCATCGTTCATGCTTCTCCCCGACCCTCAAACTAACGGAGGATTGTTAATATCAGTTGAAGCAAATTCAGTTGAACATATAAAAGCATTAGCAAAGAAATCAGGTGTAGAGATAAAAGTGATTGGGAGATTTATTGAGAAAAAAGAAAAAACAGTATTTGTTATTTAATCCACAAAGCCCACAACTTTAAACTCTGTCCTTCGATTTTGTTGATGCTCTTTTTCAGAGCACTTTACACCATCAGCGCATTGATTAATGAGTTGGTATTCGCCGTAGCCTCTGCCGCTTATTCTGCTTGCTGAGATGCCTTTGCTGATGATATATGCTGCAGATGATTTGGCTCTTTTGTCAGATAGTACTTCGTTGTATTTCGCGCTGGCTCTTGAGTCGGTATGAGAGCTAAGCTCGATGATGATTTCCGGATTTTCATTTAACATTTTTACCATTTTATCGAGCTCGATGGCTGCGTCTTTTCGAATATTCCATTTGGCTAAATCGAAATAGATATTATCAATTTTGATTGCTTTACCTATGACAATTGAATCGAGTTCCATATTCTTTACATAATCATAATCTGTCAATCTCTTTGATGAACAATATAGATCAGACGTTTCAAAAACTATTTCTTGACTGAAGTATGCATCTTTTGAAAATGAGATTCTGTATTTCGTATTACTTTCTAAATTATACATTTTATAAAAACCAAAAGCATTCGTGTACCCATCAAACACTAATTCATTATTATAAGTCTTATAAATTTTTACGTTTACGTTTTTAATTTTTCGATCTGTACCTTTTTGACTTACCACTCCTTGAACATGACAAGCTTGTTTCGATTTGTTTAATAAAATATAAAAAGCAGTATCATTCAAATTAAATGTAGCTGATAATGACTTGTCTTTATAATACTCTGCACTTACTTCAAAAATATAAAAATCATTATTTCTTATTCTCAAATCAATGGCATTAGCATTTGTTATTTTATTTGCAATTGAATCTTTATGAATAATTCTAATTTTCGCATCAACTATACTTTTTTTACTCAAACTATCTATCACATAAATTTTTATTGATTTTGCGATGATGTCAAAAGAATAAATATCATCATCTATACCTTTATTACCTCGGTCTGAACTAAAATATCCAGAGTATTTATTCGGATGTGTGATGAAACCAAAATCATCATCGCTTGAATTAATTGGGTAAGGGAAAGTTTCTACGCTTGAATTGTATTTTTTAAAATCGATGTAAAAAATATCTAATCCGCCGTATGTGTTTCTTGCATTTGACGAAAAATATAAAATGTTATCATCCGAAATAAATGGGAAAACTTCTTCTTCTACAGTATTTATTTTATCGCCTAAATTGACTGGCTTCGACCATGCTGTATCTCCTATCCATTCACACATGTATAAGTCCATCCCACCGAAGCCTCCTGGCATATTAGAACTGAAATACAATTTTGTTCCTTCTTTATTTATACTCGGATGTGCGCAGGCATAATCTTCTGAATTAAATTTAAACTTATCAAGTCTATGCCATTTACCATATACAAATTCAGCGGACTCAATTCTTAAATTCACATAGCCATTCTTCTTTGATTTAATTTTATGGTTATTCGTGGTATAATACATCGTGCTATCTCGCTCTAAGAAAGTCGACTGTGCGATATTGAATTTTGATTTTAACTCTAATGCGAATGGTTTGAAACTTAAAAGGCCTTCTTCAATCTTCGATTCTTGTAATGATAAAAAGTGTGCTTCTGTCCAGGTATGATTTCTCTGCACAAAAGGCCTAACTTGAATAGAGGATGTAAATACCAAACTCCCTTTATATATAGACGGAGAGAAATCTGACAATTCTGAATTTAAAGCTAATCGTTTAACTTTTATATTTAGAGTATCAATGACTTGTATATTCTTTTTACTCCTTTGTATTGCATCGTTATAATATAATCGATCTGAAGGCAATGAGTCTTTAAAAAGTAATTTTGCATACATCGATGCTGCTTCTTCGTATTGATTGGTTAATCGATAGCAATCAGCTAGTTTACGTATAGCCAATACATCATTGCTATCTCTTTTCTCTATATGATATTTAAAATATGGTATAGCATCGGGGTAGTTAAGATTTTTAAATCTGTATTCAGCAAAACGCAATACCAATTGTGCTTGAGTAATTAAGCTTAGAAATATGAAAATAAGTGTGACTAATATTCTTTTCATCTTTTAAAAATATCGTGGTGAGGTAACTTTCTTTTTATTATATCTCAACACATAGTTCAATGATAATTCATGTGTAGCACCAGCAACTGCTCGTAAATTGGTAAATGTATTATCAAATGAATAAGCTAATCTAAATTGATCTGTGACTTGTATAGCGGTCATGATATTCCATGAATCTCCTGATCTGAATCCGCCCCCTACCCAAACACTCGAAAACATTAGCGTTGCTAAATTCAAATCATATTCAACAGGTGCGTTCATCACTACTTTTAACATACCTGATGGGCGTAATTTAAAAAGCGGATGAAGATCAAAAATATATCCTGATGCTATAAATAAATGTAACTCTTCTTTATTAAATGCAGTTGTTACTCTTTCTACTTCATTATTCTGATTGATGTATAATTTATTGAATAAGAATCGAGGTGTAGAAACTCCGAAGTAAAATATCTTTGTATAATAATAAGTTCCGAATCCGAAATTAGGTGCAAATACTGCTGGAGTATTATTTAAGAATTCAGCATCATCACCATCATTCGTTTTAACCTCTGATAAGTTTTCTTGATAAGCTACATATCCTCCTAATAATCCCATCGATAAGGTTCCTCTATTTAATTTTATTCTATAAGCATAGTTTGCGAACAAGCCAGTTTGTGTGCTCACTCCTATATTATCTTGATAGGCGGTTAATCCTAATGACACTTTACTTTTTAAAAGATTTGAATGTGCTGTAAAAGTTTTTGTAGTTGGAGAGCCTTCTATTTTCATCCATTGTCTTCTGTATAATGTAGATAAAGACAATGCTTCATGAGAGCCTGCATAAGCGGGATTAATAAATATTTCGTTGAAAGTATATTGTGTAAACATGGGTTCACTTTGTGCTAACAATTTTTGATTTGTTAACATCCAGATAAATAAAAGAAGAAATATTTTTAGTGTTTTCATAGCTATTTCCGTATTACTATATAACCACTTAATTGCTTTGAGCCAGGTACTCCAAAATCTAACAAGTAGAAATAAGTTCCACTTGGTAAAATACCATCACCAATAATATATGCATTTGAATTTTTCACATCGCCTCTCCAGGTATTATCATAGGGTGCTTGTTCGAAAACTAAATTCCCCCAACGATTATAAATTTCTAATTTGTTGTTAGGGTAATTTTCTATTCCACGAATTTTAAACTCATCATTTTTACCATCACCATTAGGAGAGAAACCACTCGGTACGAATACCAAAATCTCGACTATTGTAGGAGATTGTTCATCGGGTATACTATCATTATTGGGGTCTGGATTTAATCCATCGACTGAAGTATCAATCGCTGTAACAATACTATTTACTGCATTCGCAATGGCTGTTACTTGATTATAATAAATCACATTTGATAGATTCGTTTGGACTTGAAGTCGAATATCTATGTTATGTGTAGCCCCTATTGCTATATTATTTTGAGTTGAATCTAAAAGGAATAGTTGATTGACTCCATCAAAATTCGGATCAAGAATTAATCCGGTACTCGATTGAACATTTAAAATTATAAATGTGGATGGTGCAAAAAATACATTACTTAAATTTTCTTTAAGTCTAATTTTTTCTAGATCAGTATTCCCATAATTCTTGATTGTAATTCTATAATCAATTTGATAAGTTCCTTCTGATAAATTAATCGGATTAGCAACATTTAATGCAAGTCCGAGCATTGCATTAATATTCGTATCTATCTGCAATACCGTCAACCTAATCACATTAGAGGTATCGTAAGAATTACATATACTATTATAAATGATTCTACGATACCAAGTAGTTTGTGTTATGGTATTGGGGTCATGATTTATAGAATCAGAATTATTAATAATCATAAACAATGTACTATCTGTTATTACAGCATACTGCCATTGATAAGAAATAAAATTTGAGTCAATGCTATTGATAGAACCTATGATAGTATTCGGGTTACCGCTAATGATAAATGAATCGGGCTGCGGACTTATGATCGTATTAGAATAAGAATTCGATACCACTTTCACAAAAGCGATAAGGCTAGTATCTATAGCGCATACACCATTTTTTACAATTACTCTATAATAAGTTGTAGCAGATAAATTATTAATTATTAAGCTATCTGTTGTATTTGCTATAGTTTGAAGGTTTGTGCTAAAATCATTTGAACTAGAACTTTGCCAAAATAAAATAGAACCGATATAGTTGGTAACTTTTAAAATCGTATTACCATTTATGCAAATAGTATCGCTGAGTATTTGCCCGGCAACTGAAGGCTGATTCACAATAATCACTTTGAAATTAGAAGTATCAGGTTCGCAATCTGCATTTTGAACAATCACTCTGTAATAAGTTGTTGTAGAAATATTAATAACTAGTAAAGAGTTAGTAGTATTATTGATATCAGTTAAGCTAGTAGTAAAATTACTATCGGCTGCTGATTGCCATTTGATGATACTGCCTATATAACTAGATAATATTAAAGTGCTGGAGTTAGAGTCGGCACATACGATGATATTCGGATTAAAGGGATTATTGCCTGTGAGGTTACCGGCATTTGAAGGAGCTTTAATAAAAAGCTGTACAATGTTACTAGTATCATTATTACAAACACCATTACTTACAATTACTCTGTAATAAATTGTTTGAGTGATGTTAGTAATTAAAAGAGAGTCAGTGATATTATTAATATCAATGATAGAGCTAGAGAAATCTGGACTCAACGAAGACTGCCATTTAACGATGGATCCGAAATAAGAGTTTAATCTCAATAAGGTATTAATGGTAATGTTTGAAAGGCAAAAGCTGTCGGAATTAGAAAGTAATCCGGCTATTGGAAGCTCATCAATTTTTAGAAAAACAAATTTACTAGTATCAATAGAACAAGTTCCGTTTTTAATTAGAACTCTGTAATAAGTGCTCGTATTAAGATTATTGACAACAAGACTATCAGTAGTATTATTAATTGTTTGCAAGTTCGAAATGAAATTTGAATCAGTAGAACTTTGCCAGTAAAGCACACTTCCGAAGAAATTAATAAGCTTTAAAGTTTTAGAATTTTGATTGATACAAAGAGTATCATTATTTAATATTTCAGCAGCTGTTGAATTAGAATCAACTTTAATAATTGCAATAAGAGAGGTATCAGGATCACAAACACCATTACTTACAATTACGCGATAAAAAGTTGTGGCTAATAAATTATTTACGACTAAGCTATCGCTCGTATTGGCAATAGTTTGAAGGTTAGTAGAGAAATCTTGAGAGTTGGAACTTTGCCAATGAACAATATTGCCAGTGTAATTTATTAAGTGTAATGTATTAGAATTTATACCCGCACATAGGGTATCAGAACCGATGATAGAACCAGCTATAGGTTTTGTATCAATAGTAATTGCTTTTGCGTCGCTAGTATCTTCACAATCAAGAGCGCCACTAAGTACAATAGCTCTATAATACATTACAGAATTTAGGTTGACAATATTTAAAGTATTTGTTGTATTAGCAATGTCAACAACACTTGAAGAAAAATTGGCAAGTGTACTCGATTGCCATTTGACAATTGTACCTACATAAGAAGTTAAAGTCAATGTAGCATTGTTAGTGCCGCTACAAACAGCAGAAGGACCTGTGATAATACCTGCATCTGGGAAAGGTCCGAGAGAGGTTAAAGCTTTTACAGTAGAAAATGCAGAAGCGCAATTTCCGTTTTTCAATAACACTCTGAAATAGGTTGTAGTAGTTAAATTTACAGCAGTATATGAAGTAAGATTAGCAGTATTAGGAATACTTGTAACAGTTCCAGTAAAATTTGCATTAGTAGAAGATTGCCATTCAATGATGGTACCAACATGAATAGAAAGAGTTAAGGTTGAGCTGTTCGTTAAACTACAAAAACCAATTGGTCCAGTAATGTTACCACCCGCAGTAGGTGCAGTAATTAAAATACTTGCGATAGATGAGTTAACACTCGAACAGGTTCCACTTTTTATTACTGCACGGTAATAAGTAGCGGTTGAAATATTAGTTGCGATGTATGTATTAGTTGTATTAACAATATCGGTGATTGAATTACTAAAGGTCGGACTCGTACTAGATTGCCATTTAATAATAGAACCGGTGTATCCGCCTAAGATTAAAGTTATACTATCGTTGGTAGAACATACCCCTCCACTACCCGTAATAGTACCACCTACAGAAGTAGAGTCAATTATAATGGTATCGACAGTTGAATATGCAATCGGACAAACACCATTTTTAATTACTGCACGATAATAAAAAGTAGAAGGTGTTAAAATAGTAGTAGAATAATTCGTACCAGTGAAATTGATTACAGTAACATTACTCGAAAAATCAGGAACTGAAGATCGCTCCCATCTCAAAATACTTCCAACATGTCCGTTTAAAAATAAAACAGGAAAAGCAACAGTCGGACAAAAATGTCCGCCGCCTGTTAAAGTACCACCAACACTCGCAGGGTTAACAACAATGTTAGCGATATTAGATGTATCAGCAGAACATACGCCACTCTTCACAATAACTCGATAATAAGTGGTAGTAGATAAATTTATAACTACTAAACTATCAGTTGTATTAGCAATTGTCGTAATGCCAGAACTAAAACTAGCAACAGTAGAGCTCTCCCATTTTATAATGCTTCCTATATAATTAGAAAGACGAATTGTTGTAGAGTTGGTAGTACCGCAAACAGTATCGTTATTTAATATGCCAGCATCAGTAACAGGGTTTACGGTAATTACTCTAATATTAGAAGTATCAGCTTCACAAATTCCACTTTTCACAATTACTCTGTAATAAGTAGTGCTTGTTAAATTAGTAGCAAGGTAAGAGCTAGTAGTATTTGTGATATCAATTACAGTACCTGAAAAATCGGAGCTTGAAGAAGATTGCCATTTCAGAATTGTACCTACATGACTACTTAAAATCAAGGTGCTAGAATTTATACCAGAGCATACAATGATGTTCGGATTAAAAGGATTATTACCAGTAAGGTTACCACCGTTGGAGAGTGGATTCAACATAATTACAGCAACGTTCGAAGTATCAGCAGGGCAGGATCCATTAGTGACAATAACTCGGTAATAAGTAGTAGTTGAAAGATTAGTAATTGTTAATGAATCATTCGTATTCGCAATATCAGTTACATTAGTCGTGAAATTACTATTGCTAGAAGATTGCCATTTAGAAATGGAGCCAACAAAATTATTCAATACCAATGTAGTAGAATTAATATTGTTTGAATTGCAAATAGTGTCTGAGCCCATTAATGTACCAGCATCAGGACTAGTTAGAATCGTAACAATAGAGCTAGTGCTTGTTTTAGTATCGCAACTATCATTACGAACAACAGCACGATAGTATGTTGTAGTATTGATATTCGTAAGAGAAAGTGTAGTGGTAGTGTTATTGATGTTGGTAAGAGGAATAAAATTACTATTAGGTGATGATTCCCATCTCAAAACAGATCCGACATTTCCGCTTAGAGTAATATTATGAGAATTAGTAGTAGAACAAAAAGTTGTATTACCAGCACTAGTGCCAGCAACAGTTTGGTCAACAACAATAATTTTCACAAATCTAGAAAATATAGAACCGCAACCAGGAACATCAACCAATGCTCTATAATATCTTACGAAGGGGAAAGGCCTACCTACACTTAACGGATTATTGGTTGTGCTTATAGTTGTAACATTAGTAGTAAAGCTAGAATCATCGGCAGATTGCCAACTAAGTAGCGTACCATTAAATGAATTTAGAGAGAGCTGTATAGAGGCGGCAGATGTGCAATAAGTACCAGCACCAATAAAAGTACCACCAACACTAGTGAGACTAATGTTAATAGTTATGGGATCTGTTGCTATCGGTGCTTCGACTCCATTACTCGCTACTCTTCGAAAATAAGTAATAACACTAACAGCTCCATGACTATATGTTAAAGCAGTAGCACCGACAATATTTGTAAAACCCGATGAGGCACTAGTAGTAGAAATTTGCCATTGATAGGTAATAGTACCAACACCAGTTGCAGGTGTAATAGAAGTAAAAGAATTCGGAGTCCCACCAATACAAACTGTTTGGTCAGAACCAATAGAGCCAGGGTGTAATGGTAAGAAGCTATATGCTGCGCTGAAAATAAAATTGCAAAGCAATAGCAACACAATTTTTTTGAAAGTATTGCGTGCGATTGGTAATACGTCTATAATTAGCATATTGAGCGCATGTGAATTGTAATTAATTTAGTTGTAGCATTACAATTTAAGTAAATAAATTGGTAATCAAAGGATTAAATTTGATTAGGAAAATGGAAATAATTTTAGATGTAACTAAAGTTATAAAAGAAAATTTTACAAAATAAACACGAACATCTGGTTACTAATCACTACCCACTAACACTAGCATATTAGCATACTAACATACTAGTTTGGTGGAGCTGGAGGGAGTCGAACTACCTGGTGTAATCGCTTGATTTATAGTACCTATGTTAATGAACTGCACTTAGGGGTCACGAGAATGGTACGAGTCTTTTCAAAAAGGGGTTTATTTGAATACCATCGTTTTGCATTCTATTGCAAACATAAATACTTATAGGTTAATATTCAATTCTAAGTCATAAATTTTTATCAACAATAATTTGCTTGAAAATTAGCTAGTTATATTCATTGAATTTTGAAATCTCGAATCATCACTATCTGGCAATATGGCAATGTATATGTATATATACATTGCCGTATTGCCAAGTGATTTAAACCAATCATAATTTCAGTCTATAAATTTTAAAATTTATGCTCATTTAACGTTATTTGCGAAAAATTTAACAACAGCTCCCAATGCCATTAACAAAAACACTAGACGAGTTAAAAAAAGCAAAAACAAAAATCAGAAAAACAAAAACCAGAAGAAAAATAAATTTGTTCGAATTTGACTTAGGTGCGGATATTCAATTTAATGAATATTCTGATCCATTTGAATATTACAATTTCCTTAAATCTAAATTTAAAGAATGTACTACATATTTTGATACTTATATAAGAAACACTGAGTTAGAGAAAAGCTATAGGAAATTGGAGTATGCTAAATATGAAGTCAAAGAATTTAAAAGCTTTTACTTTCCATCAGATACCAAATTGTTAATTAATAGATTGGAAGTAGATTCTATTGATAATTTCCCATTTGATTCAGAAGAATTATTCAGAGCTAAAGTGCTAGATTTCTTTAAGGTTCAGAACTTACTTACAGAAAATCTTTTGAATTATTTCAATCACAGAATTAGGCTAATTCAAAAGTATAACAATACTGATAATCAAACTAAAATCCCTACAACTAAAAATCATACAAATAAAAATCAATTAGCTTTATTCCCAGAAGGCAATGATAAACCATTAATAAAATGGACAAAAAGTAAAGCTGAATTTATTACTCTAATTTCAGCATTAAATGAATCAAATGCTTTTGCAAGAGAAGATGCCACACTAACTTTTGTTGATTTATTAGAATTCCTTAGCTGGTCATTTGGTGTTGAGGTAGCCGACCCATACGGCACCTTAAAAGCAGTAAAAAATCGTAAAACGAATACTACATTATTCAGAGAGTTAGAAAATGCATTTCAAAAAATAAAAGAAAAAGATTTATAATCAAGTTATTGTATAGAAAAACATTCTAGTAGAATTTCTAGTGGAATGTTTTTTTTGCAGCCTTCACATAAACTTGCAATATAAAATATGCGGTTATGGAAGTTATTACTATGGAATCTGAAGCCTTCAAGAATTTGATGAAAAGATTTGATCAGCTCGAAGAAAAAATGAAATATTACAGTCCAAAAGCACAAATGGAAGATGAGTATGTTGATGTTGCTGGGGCTTGTAAACTTATTGGTATAAGCAGAAGAACACTGTTTACCTATTTAGAACGAGAAGAGATTGAATGCTTTAAATACAATAGAAAACTTAGATTTCATATAAATGATATTAGAGCTTTCTTAGAAAAAAAGAAAAAGGTAACAGCAGGAAGTTTATTGTAATTAGGTAATGAGGGATGAAATATTAGCTGCTACTAATCGTGGATTAGAAGTTTTTAAGTCATATCTGTTTCCTAATTTCACTGAGGTTGGCAAAGCATTTAAGAACCCATATTATGATGATACAAAATCATCTTGCTATATATTTTTAGATAAAGTAAGTAATACTTATAAGTTTAAAGATTTCGGAGACACTGAATACTCGGGTGATTGTTTCCAGCTAGTTGCAAAAATTAACAATTTAAATTGTTCTGATGCAATTGATTTTAATAGAACATTAAATATTATTAATGAAAAGTTAGTCTTAAATATTCAAAGTTTTAAACCTTTACATATATTTAATAATTCACAAAAGAAGGCTGTTATCGCTAACAACACGGAAGAAGTAATTATTGAAGCTGATGAAATTACTATTCCAATAGAACACAAAAGTTTTGATGATACAGAATTAGAATTTTGGAATCAGTATGGAATATCAGCTGATACGTTGAAACTATTTAATGTAGTATCAATTAATAAATTTTCGGGTAAAAATAAAAATGGTGGCAATTACGAATTAATTTCAAGGCGATCAGAACCAATTTATGGTTATATACAAAAGAGATTTGTAAAAATTTACCAGCCATTTTCAAAGCTTAGATTTTTATATGCTGGCGAAACTAATCCGAATTATGTGTTTGGATTAGAACAACTACCTTCTAGAGGTGATATCCTTTTTATTACTGGTGGAGAAAAAGATGTGCTTAGTTTATACTCTAATGGATTCAATGCTATTTGTTTTAATAGTGAAACGGTTAATATTTCTAAGTCGATTATAAAACGATTGCGAGCTAGGTTTAAGCATATTGTTTTATTATATGATACCGACAAAACAGGTATCGAGTGTATGAAAAAACATACATCAATTTTATCTGAATATAACATATTATCATTAACCCTCCCCCTACCTGGCACTAAAGAATCAAAAGATATTTCTGATTACTTCAGGTTGGGTAATACAAAAGAGCAGTTAATGAATCTATTCTGTAAATTACTTGATTCAATATATGAAGAAACGATGTCTATTTTAAAATCGTGTGAAATAGATTTTATGAATCCACCCTTAAAAGCAGAGCCAATTATTTCAATTAATGAAGTCACTCTTGGGTCTGCTGGTAATTTGTTATGTATTACAGGTATGGAAGGTAGTGGGAAATCTAATTATCTAGGGGGAATACTTTCAGGTGCTATATGTAGACCTGGAACCGATCTAGATACTTTGGGTACTACTATTCAAAATAATATTTATAACAAAGCAGTAATTGTTTATGATACAGAACAGTCGGAAGATCAATTATACAAAAACATGTCGCATCTTTTAAAAAGATCGAACTTAAATTATCCGCCCAATTATTTTAAAGCTTATTGTTTAGTCGGAATGTCCCGAAAAGAAAGGCTTCAAAGCATTTTACAAAGTATGGATAAGTTCTACTATGAGTTTAATGGAATACATATGGTAGTTATTGATGGAATTGCTGATTTAATTTCTGGTGTAAATGATGAGGAGCAATCTGTTGAGTTAGTTGATGAGTTATTTAGACTTGCTGGAATATACAAAACATGTATTATTTGTGTATTACATCTAAGTCCTAGTGGGATGAAACTTCGTGGTCACCTTGGTTCAGAGATTCAACGTAAAGCAGCTGGAATAATTTCCATTGAGAAAAGCGATAATTCAAATACCAGTGTGGTAAAAGCATTGAAAGTAAGAGATGGAAGTCCCTTGGAAGTGCCGATGATTCAATTTGGTTGGGATGATGAATTAAAGAGGCATGTTAGCTTAGGAATAAAAAGTAAAGAAGATACTGATCATCGTAAAATTGAAGAGCTCTCTAACCTAATAAAAGATTTATATGTGCGTAAGAATGTCTACACAACAGGCGAATTGACATCAGAATTAATGAATTACCTAAATATTAAGGAAAGAATGGCAAGGAATTACATAAAATTCATGAAAGATTACCAAATTATTACCGTAAATCCGCAAAATTCTCAGGAAATTACCACAAATTTAATTCCATTTTAGCATTATATACCAGATATTTACCTTTGTAAACTACTAATAATCAAAATTTATAATTTGTAAAAATATATACATAATAGGCACTAAAAAATACAGCGTACGTTGTATATATTAATTAAAACTGATTTACTTTTTTTGTTGAATAACTAAAAAAGTAAATATTTATGAATTACACAGGAAATGAAAACCACGAAATTAGCTTGAATGAAGCTGCAGAATTAACACAGAGATTTAGAGATAATCTGCCAGTTATTGATTACACAATTGCAGAATATTTTGGGAAAAGTGCATTAGATGATCTACTTAGTCAACAAGATTGCATTGGAATTAGAATTTATTATGGTATAGATATTGAAATGAAAAAAAAGCTAGTTATTGTTGGAGTAAATTCAGAAGGTAATGATATCTATCAAGGTGAATTAATGGAAAGAGGATATCTTTGTCCAGCATATTGTCCAACAGAAAACCCATTGAATTCAAATTCATAATTAATATGGTTAAGATTATAGATGTTATTAATTTTTTTTCAACTTTTTTGGTTTTGTTGCCTTTAATTTTAATTATTAAAAACTCAAAAAAGATCAAACCTCTTAGATTTTTAATATTATATCTTTTAATATGTTTTTTGGTAGAATCTATATCAATTTTAAATTATTACATAATTAAAGCTAATTTAAAATATCTTGGTGTGTCATTTGTATATTTTGAAGTCATATTTCTTTTATTTTATTTCAAAAAATATCAAACAAAAATATTCATATCAATTCTATTAATAATATCTATAATCTATACTTTTATTTTTGTTTTGTCATTTATAGATAATAATGATCAACTAATAAATATTATTTTTGGTGGAGGTCATATTATTATACTTCTTATTACCATCAACAATATAATTGAATCAATGAATAAAAATTTTGACAAATGGTTCATGTATTTAAATCTGAGCTTCTTTTTATTTGCAGTAATTAATTCATGTACTAATTCTTTTATTAGTTTTTTTATTGAAAATAAACAATATGCATCATTTTATATTTTGTTATTGTCATTATCAAATATAATACTATATTCAGGTATCACTGCAAGTCTGCTATCATGCAAGAAGAAATTTATATCAGTATAATTATATTCTCAATCATACTTATAATTATCTCAATTGGAGTATTTATTTTGATATTAAGCTACTTTAGAAATAAGACAAAAAATTTATTATTAATGTACAATGCCATAATTTTAGCAGAGGAAAAAGAAAGAGAGAGGTTATCGAGAGATGTTCACGACGAACTTGGAGGTTTAATTACATCATCTAGATTAACTATGGAGAGTATTGAACTATCAAATAAAGACAAAGACACTGCTGATAAAATTAATCACGTCATTAATGTATTAGAAATGGCAAGTAAAGCTGCCAGAAATGCTTCTTTAGAATTGAGTCCAATTGCATTACAAAAGTTTGGACTTAATGGAGCTCTAGATACATTTCCTGACTTATATAAATCATTCAATGGAGTATTTGCGATTAATTGTAGTGTAAATGATTTAAACTCTTCAATTGAAATTGGTATTTACAGAATAATATCAGAGATCATTAACAATTCAATAAAATATTCTAAAGCGAATAAAATTTATATAGAAGTGTTTATTGATGAAAACTCAGATTTAAATGTTAAAGTTGGTGACAATGGTGTTGGGTTTGATATTAACAATATGTCAATTAGAGGAAACGGTATCAGAAATATAGAGAATAGATGTAAAGTTTTAAACGGAACACTAATCATTACTACTTCATTGGGTAATGGTTGTTATTATCATATTAAATTTAAGCGAGAGCATTATGGGAAAAGGTAACTTACACATAGTAGTTCTAGATGATCATCCTCTAATTCTGACTGGATTAAGAGATTTATTTAAAAGAAGTTATCTAGTCGGTACTACAAAAACTTTTGAACAGTACGAAGAATTTAAAAATTATGTTTCTACAAATAAAATAGATATTGCAATCATAGATATTCGAATATTTAAATCAGATGTTGGATTAGATGCTGCAAAATATATACTAGCAAAGAAAATAAATACCAAGGTGTTAATTTATTCAGGTCATGTAACAGTGTCGTATATAAAAGAGTCTATGGAAATTGGTGTGCATGGATTTATTAGTAAAGATAGTCCAATTCGTGAGATAGGGAAAGCAGTTGAGGTAATAAATAACGGAAATAAATATTATTCAAAAGATGTTGATGAAATTATAAGTACACATTCACTAAATGCAATTCCATTAACTGCTATTAAACTAAAAGAGCATTTATTAACACCAAGAGAAATTGATATTTTAAAACTTATTTGTAAAGGATACGAAGACAAACAAATCGCAGAAATATTAGGAATATCACTTCCAACAGTTCGAACTCATAGAAATAAAGTACTTGTCAAAACAAATACACATAATTTCCGAGAATTATATTTGTACGCTACAAGAAATCGTCTATATGTGGAAACATATGACTAATGCACATGCTGTATTTTTCAAATTTTTGTAGCCTAATAAGTTATTGATTAGTAATATCTTAATTTACTAATTTATTGTACAATGTGTTTTCAATACAAAAAATAATCATTTCTTTTTAAGTAAATTGGTTACAAAACATAACTTAAAAAAACTCAAATGGCAAAGTATTATGTAAATAACAATGCACAATCAAATGGAGATCATGAAGTGCATAAAGATGGCTGTTCATATATGCCACTATTATCAAATAGAACATATTTAGGTGAATTCTCAAACTGTCAGGATGCAGTAAAAGAGTCTAAGAAAAAGTATTCAAAATCTAACGGATGTTATTATTGCTGTAAAGCTTGTCATACTAGTTAGTATTATATTTTATTTACAAGATATATGGATACAAACCTTTCATTAGAATTAAATAAAATTGCTAGGCAATATTTTAATACAGCATTATCTCATGTCGATGATAGTGCAGAATTAAGTGAAAAGCTAAGAAAATCAATTCAATCATTACCATTAAATGAAGAAGCTGAGGTTCCAGGTTATGAAGATAAAAAAGTAAAATTTGGAAAATTTGAAAACAGAGAATTTGTTGTAATGATGACTGATATTAGAGATTCAACTTCTATAATTAATAGTCAAAATGGACTTGTAAAAATGTTTTTAATTTTTTATGTATACGCAGGTGTAGTTGCTAAAATTGTTGATAAATTTGGTGGTACTTCAACTGAATTTTTAGGAGATGGTGTATTAAACTTATTTGACACTAAAGAGACTGGATTGAAGGGAGCTTTGTTAAACAGTATGACTTCATCTTTGACAATTATTGAAGCAAAAGATACTATTTTAAATCCTTTATTTATAGAAAATGATCTTCCAACAATAAATTTGGGAATAGGCATTGATCATGGAGTAACAATAGTTACAAGATTTGGATATAGGAATGATAATGATCTTAAAGCATTTGGCAAATGCGCTTATAATGCATCTAAGTTGTGTAAAGGTAATAATCAAATTTTAGTTTCTGGAGAATCTCAATTAGTATGGCCAACCGATATTAATGGGACATTAGGATTTGGAAATCCATTAAAAATTGAAGATAGAGTTGCTTATCCTGCGTATAAAATCCGATAATAATGAGAATGGATGTGGAAGTTAAATTAGATTTCTTAAACACTGCAATAGCCGATACTCAAGAATTAATTAGATATACTGAGAATAAGGCTGCCTTTGTAATCACAATATTAGGAGGTATGATAATATATTATTTCTCGATGTTAAATGAAATTTGCAATAATTTCGAATTATTTAGTAAATGGTTTTGGGCTGTTTCAATACTATATTTTATATTTAATTTTTTATGTATACTTATTTTACTAAAGCTAATAAAGCCGATTATTGTACCAAATGATAATTTAATTATAGAAAACAAAAATGTACCTAAACTGAATTATTTTTTAAGCAAAAATAATTATAATAATAAACTTAAAGCATTTTTTAACTCTAAAGAATTTAAGCTTGATGTGAATTTTGAATCTTATTTTAAAACTCTTGAGACCAGTACATCTGATGAAATATTAAAATCACTAACATATGAACTATTCAAATTAAGTTATATCAGAAATATAAAAAATGATCGATTTAATATCTTAATTAAATTCTTAATCTTTACGGTCTTGTTTTTTATATTTTCAGTAATATTTTTCAATTTAACTGTAGAAATTTCTGATAAAGAACACATATTTCAATTTAATAAAAATATTATAAATTAATTTCTTAACGAAAGTATATACAGTTTTACAAATACTGTTAATTTATCTATGTAATTTCACTTTTTTTGAATTAATGTTTTCTATTCTCATACTATTTATTATGCGTTCACAAATTCAATGCATGTTTATTGATATTCCTTTCAAAGAATTATAGCGGTTTGAATTTGAAATTTTAAACATTTGTTATTAAATTAATATTATTTACTTTGTAAGTAGCTCAAAATCAATACGATTTTTTAAAATTCAGTAATTTCGATTTTCGATAAATATTATTCAATTAAAAATTTGATGTAAATTAGAATTGAATTTTTAACTATTATACTGTTTATGTCTGAAGATCAAAAGAAACAGCTTGAGCAACAGCTCTGGAATATTGCTAACACACTCCGTGGTAAAATGAATGCCGATGAATTTCGTGACTATATCTTAGGCTTCATTTTCTATAAATATTTAAGTGAGAAAATGGAAATTTTTGCCAACGAGATATTAAAGCAAGACAAATTGAAATTTAGAGATATATTAAATGTAAAGAACTCATCTGAATATTTAGAAGCAATAAAAGAAGAAGCCTTAGAAAAACTTGGATATTTCTTAAAACCAGAAGAGCTTTTTACAGCTGTAGCAAAGCGTGGTATGGGTGAAAATGCCGATGATATTGAAAATTTTGATGAAACAAAAACAAACTTTATTCTTGAAGATTTACAAAAGATTCTGACAAATATCCAACTCAGCACTATGGGGACTGAAAGTGAAGAGGATTTTGACAATTTATTTGAGGATATGGACTTAAATAGTACGAAGCTTGGTAAGAGTCCAGATTCAAGAAATGCCATAATAGCGAAAGTTCTTACTCATTTAGATAAGATTGACTTTAAACTTGAACATACTGAACTTGATGTTTTAGGAGATGCATACGAATATTTAATAGGTCAATTTGCAAGTGGTGCAGGTAAAAAAGCTGGAGAATTTTATACTCCTCAAGAAGTATCAAAAATACTTGCTAAGATTGTGACGACTGGTAAACATAAACTTAAATCAGTATATGATCCCACTTGCGGCTCGGGCTCTCTATTATTGCGTGTTTCTAGAGAGGTACAAGATGTTAGTAATTACTATGGCCAGGAAATGAATCGTACGACTTATAACCTAGCTAGAATGAATATGATTCTTCATGGTGTTCATTATAGAAAGTTTGATATTAAACAAGAAGATACATTAGAGAGACCTCAGCATATTGATAAGCAATTTGAAGCAATTGTAGCTAACCCACCTTTCTCAGCACAATGGAGTGCAAACCAATTATTCACAAGTGATGACCGATTTAGTCAATATGGAAAATTAGCTCCTCCAAGTAAAGCGGACTTCGCCTTTGTTCAACACATGATTTACCATCTTGCTGAAAACGGAATTATGGCTGTTGTTCTTCCACATGGTGTTCTATTTAGAGGTTCAGCAGAATTACATATTCGTAAGTATTTGATTGAAAACAAAAATTACTTAGATGCAGTAATAGGATTACCTTCAAATATATTTTATGGAACAAGTATCCCAACCTGCATTTTAGTATTTAAAAAGTGTCGTGAAAATCCTGAGGATATTTTATTTATTGATGCAAGTAACGATTTTGAGAAAGTTAAAAATCAAAACGTATTAAGAGATCAACATATTGATAAAATAATTGATACATACCGAAATCGAAAATCAATTGACAAGTACAGTTACATTGCTCCACTAAAGGAAATTTCTGATAATGAATATAATCTTAATATTCCCCGTTATGTTGACACTTTTGAGCAAGTGGAAGAAATCAACATACATGAAGTTATGAGAAGCATCAAAGAATTGGAGGCTAAACGTACAGAATTAGATAAAGAAATTGAAGGTTATTTCAAAGAATTAGGATTGGTTTTTTAAACTTAGAAATCCTCAATGTTTTAAAAAGAAGATTATAAATTCTAAAATGACTGAAAAAAGAAAAAAAGACCGTAACGTTCCAACTTTGAGATTTCCTGAGTTTGATGATGAATGGCAACAAGTTCGACTAGGAGATTTGTGTGATTTGATAACCAAAGGTACAACTCCACAAAATTTCGTCGAATCAGGGATCAGATTCATTAAAATAGAATCATTCGAGCATAATGAAATCAATTCAAAAAAATGTCTATTCATTGATGAGACTACTCATAACAAAACATTGAAGCGGTCAATATTAAAAGAAAATGACATTCTGTTTGCAATTGCTGGAGCAACAATTGGAAAGGTAAATATTGTTAAAAAGTCAATTTTGCCAGCTAACACAAATCAGGCTCTAGCTATAATTAGGCTAAGAAGGCAGGAGAATAACCAATTCATCCTGCAAGTATTAAAATCTCCAACAATGGAGAAATATATTAAGGAAAGTATTTCCGTTGGAGCTCAGCCAAACTTAAATCTTGAGCAAATAAATAATTTCAATTTTCATAAGCCTTCTTCGAAGGAGCAGGAAAAAATTGCAAATTTTATATCGCTGATAAATTCTAGGATTGAAACCCAAAAGAAAATAATTGAACAGCTGGAATCCTTAATTAAAGCACTTAAAGCTAACTTACTTAATGGTAAATTAAGATTCAAAAAAGATAACAAGGAACTCTATCCAAATTGGGAGCAAAAGTCCATAATGGATATTTCTTTTAAAAAGTCTTCGAATATTTCTGCAAATACTTTAGAAAATGAATCTGGTGAATATAGTATTTATGGAGCTACAGGAGTTTTAAAACAAATAAGTTTTTTCAAAGAAGACCAACCATATGTATCAATTGTAAAAGACGGTGCAGGTGTTGGTCGTTTGCTTTATTGCGAAGCAAAAACATCAGTACTTGGCACGTTAGATATTATTAGAAACATTGAGGGTATAGACTTGAAATTTCTTTACTATTTACTAAGTAATATAGATTATTCGAAATATGTCACTGGAAGTACTATTCCGCATATTTATTTCAAAGATTATTCGGCTGAAATTATCAATTTGCCTAACATAGATGAACAGATTAAAATTTCAACTTTTTTGTACTCAGTTGATATGAAAATAGAAATAGAGAAGAATTTGTTGAAAGAATATTTAGCAAATAAAAAGTACATTCTTAATTGCTTATTTACTTAAACATTGAACTTAGAAGATATTGTTTTTGTTTATCAATTAAATTCAAAAATACAATTTCATACCTTCTCTTTTCATAGATTGTATCCAACATTTTTGTAATTAATGTCTGTGTTTGCTCATTTGAAACAATAACTTCAAAGTTGCTTATAGCATTTTTTTGAATATTTGGAAGTCCTGAACCAACTCGAAGTGACATGATTTTAGATTCTGAAAACTTTAGATAGTAAAACAAGTATTTGTTTAGCACAACAGCTTTAACTCTATTTAAGCTATAACAATGCCCACCGCTCCAAAATGGACCTTTGTTAAATTGGACATATCCACAAGAATTACCTCCTTCACTAATTGTGATTGTATCAGCATTACAATTGTATTTTGAATGGTACCCAGAAGGTGTAGTACCACCATTAATCACTGGGTACTGACCAAATTCAGTTAGTTCAGAACCATTTATTTGTTCACCTTTTTTTATTTCACAGATTTCTCCAAGTTTGAAATGTTTGAACTTAAACCTATCATGATTAAACATTGCTTGTCCAAGTGCTTTAATTAAGGATTCTAGTTGTTCAATTATTTTCTTTTGGGTTTGTATCCGTTCATCAATTAAGGATAAAAATTGAGAAATTTTGTTTTGTTCTTTTACTTCAGGAAATGGCACTTCGAATTTTTTCAAATCACTACCATTTATTGAGTTTATTGTTGCACCTAAATTTTTATTTACAATTTCTTTGTATTCTAATGTATCAAACCATTGAAATAGAAATTTGTTGAAAGGGCTTCTATAAACTGTCATAAAAGCTCCAAATGCCAAACCTTCATGTTCTTTCTTAATCAATGCATTTTTTCCAATTAGATTTCTGCTCCCATTCCTTACACAAATTAGAATATCATTTTCTTTAACAGGATTATATGTTTTACAGTTAACATGAACATTGTCATTAAAAGTAATTGTTCTATTCTGAACATTTGAAGATCGAAGCACCAATATCCCATTTTGATTAACATCAGTTGGGTTGTAGGTTAATCCATTTACAATTTCACCAATATCACCAAGTTTTCTTATCTCCCAATCAACTTTAAACCCAGGAAATCTCAAAGTTGGAACATTGAGGATAGAAAATCCTTTTGTTAGAAATGAATGAATTCTTTTGAAATTAACAGTTAATCTTAAATAGAATTATATGCAAAACAAAAAATCATTGTACGAAATCTCCAACTTGTGGAAAATTGAAAAGAAGAAATTTGTAAAGAAATCAACCTTTTCAGCCTATGTCTTATTGATTGAAAATCATTTATTGCCAATTTTCGGTACTCACACAAATATTTCCGAATCTGAAGCTCAAGAATTTGTCATGAAAAAAATTGAAAGTGGTTTAAGCCAAAAGTCAGTAAAAGACATAGTTATTGTACTAAAAATGCTATTACGTTTTGGGGCGAAATTTGAGTGGATAATATATCAACCTTTTAGCATTCAATATCCCATTGATAGAAAAAAACTGACAGTAGAAGTTCTAACCAGGTCAAATCAGAAACTTTTGATGGATTATCTTCAAAAGAATTTTACGTTTAAAAATCTTGGTGTTCAGTTATGCTTGTTTTCTGGGATTAGAATTGGTGAATTATGCGCTTTGACTTGGGATGACCTAGATACAGAGAATGGTTTAATAAAAATTAATAAGACTATACAGAGAATTTATTGTATTGAAAATGGTATTAGGAAAACGGAGGTAATTTTGGATTCTCCTAAAACAAAACATTCTAATAGGGAAATTCCAATGAGTAAAGAATTGTTGAAATTATTAAAGCCAATTAAAAGGATAGTCAACCCACAGTTTTTTGTACTTACAAATGAAGCAAATCCAACCGAGCCCAGAACTTATAGAAATTATTATCAGGAGTTGCTAAAAGAAATTGGACTGCCTCCTTTAAAGTTTCATGGTTTGAGGCACAGTTTTGCCACCCGATGCATTGAGAGTAAATGTGATTATAAAACTGTGAGCGTTCTATTAGGTCATTCAAATATCAGTACTACCCTTAACCTTTATGTACATCCAAATCTTGAACAGAAAAGAAAAGCCATTAATTGCATGTACAAAGGTTTGTTATAGTGGATTTAGCTGAAATTTAATGAAAATCCACCACATAAAAGTGTAGAATTTTCATTAAATTTGGTATAATTCTGCAATGTTGAATAATTAGAATCTTATTACTAAAGTTTTATTTATTGATATATTAAGGAATTAGATATTTATAATATTATTAAATTACATAGTGAGTAAACAATCTGAACAAATACTAGAAGAACAACTGATTAAATTGTTATCGAAACAAGGTTATCAGTACGTGGCAATTGAAAATGAAAATGGTTTAATAAATAACCTAAAGAATCAATTAGAAAAGCATAACAATATTATATTTTCAAAAACGGAATTTGATAAAGTATTAAATATTCTAAATAAAGGTTCAATATTTGAAAAGTCAAAAACACTACGACAAAAACAGCATATTGTACGAGATAATGGAGATAACTTATATTTTGAGTTTTTAAACACAGAGCATTGGTGCCAAAATCAATATCAAGTAACAAACCAAGTTAGTCAAGAGGGGAAGTTTAAAAACAGATACGATGTTTCAATTTTAATTAATGGGTTACCATTAGTTCATATTGAATTAAAGCGTACAGGATTAGATTTAAAAGAAGCATTTAACCAAATTAATCGTTATCAAAGACATTCATTTAGTGCAAATTCTGGTTTATTTCAATATGTTCAGATTTTTATTATTAGCAATGGTGTAAATACAAAGTATTTCGCTAACAATAGAAATCAGAGTTTCAAGCAAACATTTTATTGGACAGATGTAAATAATAAAAGACAGTCTAATATTCTAAATGGATTTACAGATACTTTTTTAGAGCCTTGCCAATTAAGCAAAATGATTTGCAAATACATTGTGCTTAATGAAGCATACAAAATACCAATGGTGCTTCGTCCGTATCAATATTATGCAGTTGAGGCATTAATTGATAGAGTAAAGAATTCCACAAAAAATGGGTATATATGGCACACAACAGGTTCTGGTAAAACTTTGACAAGTTTTAAAGCAAGTCAAATATTAATGGCTTTACCTCAAGTTCATAAAGTTGTTTTCGTAGTTGATAGGAAAGATTTGGATTATCAAACAACAAAAGAATTTAATAGTTTTCAAGATGGCTGTATTGATGGTACTAGTAATACTGCAAATCTTGTTAAGCAATTTGTAGGAAATTATTCTGATAAAAAAGGAGAATCTAAAAACTCTAAATTAATTGTTACTACAATACAAAAATTGAACACAGCCATTAGTAAATTGAAATATGAATCTAAAATGGCTGATTTAAAAGAAAAACGAATAATTTTTATTTTTGATGAATGCCATAGAAGCCAGTTCGGTGACACCCACAAAAGAATAAAAGAATTTTTCAATAATTGTCAGATGTTTGGTTTTACTGGTACACCAATTTTCGCTGATAATGCAGCTAAAAATGATCATGGTAAGCGAACTACAAAAGACTTGTTTGAGGATTGTTTGCATAAATATGTTATAACTGATGCGATAAAAGATGAAAATGTTCTAAAGTTTTCTGTTGAGTACGTTGGTAGATATATACACAAAGATGGTCGAGAAACTAATATTGATATAGAAGTAGAAGATATTGACACGAAGGAACTAATGGAGGATGAATCTCGATTAGAGAAAATTACTGATTATATAATTGCCAATCATAATCGTAAAACTCATAATCGAGAATTTACTGCTATGTTTTGCATAAATAATGTAAATACTCTTATTAAATATTATGATTTATTTAAAAAGAAAAAGTTTGAAGGCAAACATTATTTGAATATTGCAACTATTTTTAGTTATGGCAACAATGAAAATGATTTAGATGCAAATGGCTTTTTAAATTTTGAAACAGATTTTGATAATGTGGATTTTAATGTTATCGCTTCACCAGATACAGACTATGGTATAAATAAACATAGTCGTGATAAATTGGAAGAATTTATAGGGGATTATAACCAAATGTTTGGTGATAATTTTACAACTAAAGATCCTCAAAGTTTTTATAATTATTATAATGATATTTCAAAAAAAGTTAAGGAACGTAAAATTGATATACTTTTAGTAGTTAATATGTTTTTAACAGGGTTTGATAGTTCGACTTTGAATACATTATATGTTGATAAGAATCTTAAATATCATGGTTTAATTCAAGCATACTCAAGAACAAATCGTATAATAAATGAACAAAAAAGTCAAGGTAATATTGTTTCTTTTAGAAATTTAAAAAAGCGGACAGATGAAGCAATAACACTCTTTAGCAATAAAGAAGCTATCGAGGTCATTATAATGAAACCATATGAGAATTATGTTGAGCAATTTGATGATGTATTCGAAAATCTTATAGCTAAAACTCCAGAAATTGGAGATGTAGATGATTTAGAAACTGAGATTGATGAGTTAGAATTCATAAAAACTTTTAGAGAATTGATGCGAATAAAGAATATTCTAGGATCATTTTCAGACTTTGATTGGAATGACTTAGCAATGACAGAGCAGCAATTCGAAAATTACAAGAGTAAATATTTGGATTTATATGATAAAGTAAAAGGTGATCATCAAAAAGAAAAAGTTTCAATTTTGGATGAAGTTGATTTTGAGCTTGAATTAATTCATAGAGATGAAATAAATGTAACTTATATAATACAATTACTAATTCGGTTGAAATCTCAAAACAAAAATGATATTTCAATTAATGTTGAAGAAATATTTACTTTATTAGGCTCGGAATCCACTTTAAGAAATAAACGAGAACTAATTGAAAAATTCATACTTGAAAACTTACCAATTATAGATGATACTGATAATATACCTTCAGAATTTGATAATTTTTGGATTAAAGAACAGAAGGAAGCTTTTAAAAATTTAGTTAATGAAGAAAATCTTTCAATAGATAAAACAGAGAAGCTAATAGAGGATTATTTGTTTGCCGAGAGAGAACCACTGCGAGATGAGGTGCTAGAACTAATTAATGGCGATAAACCAAGTTTACTTGAAAGAAAAAAAATTGGCGACAGGATCTTGAAAAGAATTATGGACTTTATAGAAACATTTATAAACAATATGGGAGATAGATAAAATGGAAGGAATAATATATCTATTAGCAAACCCTGCAATGCCAGGAATTATTAAAATTGGAAAAACGACAAAAGAAGATGTTAAATTAAGAATGAAGGAACTCTATTCCTCTGGTGTTCCATTACCTTTCGAAAATCTTTATGCAGCTAAAGTAAGTGACATAGATAGAATTGAAAAAGCTTTACATACAGCATTTAGTCCTGATAGAATAAATCCCAAACGAGAGTTTTTTGAAATTGAAGCAACACAAGCGATTGCAATTTTAAAACTATTAGAGATAGAGAATGTAAGTCAATTAGTAGAACAAGAGGTTAATGTCATAGATACCATAGAAGTTGATGCAGCAAGGGTTTACGCACAAAAAAGACCAAGAATGAATTTTGAAGAAATGGGTATTCCAATCGGGTCAGAATTATCATTTAATAATAATGGTGAAATTGCAACTGTAATTTCAGATAGATTGGTACGATTTAGGGATGAGGATACTAGTTTAACAAATGCAACTCGTATGGCATTAGGAGAAGGGTATGCTTATAATGTTGCACCAGGGCCTTACTGGAGGTTTAATGGCAGAAAATTAAGAGAGATTTATAATGATACATATCAAAGTCAATAACACCTAATATTTTTTTACACCCTCATTTACAGTCCCTATTTTTCAAAAAAACATTGAAAATCGGATATTTAATACCTAGGATTTAGTAATTATCTATTTTCTATATTCAATTTCAGCACGGATAATTTTCTCTCTAACTCTTATTTTACTAGCTTCTTCATACTTCTGAGCAGTATCATATTTATCAATATTAACTTTTATAGTTGAGAGTTCTTCTTCTAATTTGTCTAAGCCAGTAAATTTAACTTCGTTATTATCTGGTAAAATTATGCTATCTAATATGGAGTTATAATAATAATTTATATTATTCCTCCATAAGTAATTTGGATGGTATGTTCTAAATGAAAATGGCACATCTCTTAAATCTAATTTTGCAAGTTCCCGTTCTGTAAATTCATTTGTGATTTTAGAATAATTTAATTTGCCATAATTATCTGCAATAATTCTATCGTAATTTGGCCCAGTTAAAAATAGGACTAAGTTTGGTTTGATAATCTTCAACTCGTCCTCAATAATTGAAAAATGTTCTCTTTCTATTTCATATATGTAATCAGGGGGGAATCCTTTATCGTTATATTTTCCAATTTTTACAACATTATTCCAAATTATGCTAATCTTTTTATCAGGATATTTCAACTGCAATAATTCAACAAATCTATTAACTCCGTTCCAAAATTGTCCTCCATAACTCCAGCATTTTCCTTCATTAAAGAAACTATCATAGCAGTCTAAAATTGATGCAATGTTATTATGAAACTTATCATACCAACTATTAGTTTCTTGGCCATATATCATTAAACGTAAATCAGAATTATTATAAACTTCCTCATTTTTAATTGAAAGTAGTAATGGGCAAGTCGGCTTTAACTCTAATTGATCGTCTCCAAGAATTGTGTGCATTGATTTGCAGAGATTTTCCCACTTCGAATTATATAGCTGTGAAAGTTTTGAGTTCATGATTTTATAATTAAAGTTTATAAAGCTGGGGAGTGCTTCCCTTTATGTATACCACTTGGGTGCCTAGGACATGAACCTGAGGTAAGACTAGTAAGACTTGATGATTTAGAACCACAATACTTACATACATATTCAGCTTTTTCTGAGCCTTCATATAACTTATGTTTACCCTTGTGTATTCCATTTGGATGTTTCGGACAAGAACCAGCAGTTAAACTTGAAACACTTGAGCTTTTTGAACCACAAAGTTCACAATAATAATTTGCCATAATATTTTTTTATTTAATTAAGAAATTAATTGTAATCAATTTGTTTTACTAATTTAACAGAACATAACTATTAATAAAAAAAATATCTGTTACCCTTTACCCAAACCACTTTACTCTTTCTTATAAAAAAATGGCTTTTACATCCAACTTTTCTCCAAACAGAAGGGTAAATATTAATTTTACCTTTTTTATTTACCTTAAACGACCAAGTATCCTCACCATCTACCAATAAATTAAGCTGAATCAATTTATTGCATCCACATGGACAATTAAATGCAATTACCCAAGGATTATTTTTTACTCCAACGATATGTATATTTCTATTTAAGATGATTTCAGGTAATTCTTCATTATATTTTACTTTGAATTCACTTTGAATAATAAATTCAAATTTCTCTATTACTTTTCTAAAATTATATCTCATGATAATTCAGACATCTCTATAAATGGTAATATATCACCTCTTCCTACCTTTAATATTAAATATTTATCAGGAGTAAATGTATCCTCAGAAGAATTTACAACATATGAATTTGTAATATCAATAGTACTGGATGCATATTCTGCGGGTATTTCAGACTTATATGGATGAATTCTATTTAAAAATTCATTAACAGCATGACTTGCAATTTGCATATTTACACTAATTACAGCAGGACTATTTACGTTTACATTTTTAATATATTTATTCTCTAAAAGTTTCTCAAACTCTTCTGGATTTCTCCTTAGTTGGCTAGCGGCTCTTAGATCATCCATATTGTACAACCCTCGACTTAAAAGTGATGACTTGCCAGGCTGAATATAGTTTACAGTACCACAAATTTTTTCGATACCGCCGTTACCATCGGCATCTAACTTTACACCTAAATCAATATATGGTATTACATAAAAGGTGCATAGTTGATTTAAAAGATACCTGCCATCTACACTATCCATACACCCAAAAATAAAATCACAACTAATTAAACTTTTAGCAGCAGATATATTATCATACAGGTTTTCTTGATAGCTTAAAACTTTAGTGTTTAATCCTATTTCTTCAATTGATTTTTTTAATACATCAACCTTTGATTTTTTCATATTTACATCATGCATTGTAGTGTTCAATATCCTGTTTAAGTTTTTCTCTTCAACTATGTCTGGGTCTATCAAAACAATTTCACCAACCCCTAGTCTAACAAGTTGCTCGATAACAGGACTGCCTGTACCAGAACATCCCACTACACCTATTCTTAGGTTCTTTAGCTTATTATATGTTCCTTCTCCAAATGCTTGAATCGTTCTTTTTGCAAATTCCTCCTTTTCCAATTTTTTTCTTTTAACGAAATGTGATAAATCGTCTCCAACAACAACGATTTTATCAATATTCTTCGGTATTAAATCTTCATAGAAAAATCTTCCAAAAATAGCTCCATCGGGTAACATAACTGCACTTGCATGAGGTCCACTTGATATTGACCAGCCAAACGCTGAATCAAAAAATTCACGATCAGATTTATCATCTGTCTTTGAAAATTCACTATACCCATTAGGATGACTATGAATTTTCAAGATTGCTAAATCGCTTTTGGAGATTTGCTCAAAGAAAGGCTCTACCTTTTGAGTCGACCAAACCAACAAATCATCCTCTCTACATTTACAATCTTCGTATGGAATTAGTACTAATTTATGAACTAACAAGACTTCCAAGTTTTCGTCCTTATGCCTTCCACATAATGCAACTGCGACTGCTTCTTTTCCATCTCCAGGGAAGAGGTGTTTTTGGAGCTCATTATAATGAATTCCAGAAATTCTAAGTTGTAATTCCATTTGGTTGTTTTTGAAATTCTTGTTTAAACCAATAATCAACTAGGCATAAATGTGTAGATAAATCATCTACACCCTCTCTCCAAGGGTTCTCAGATGTTCTATGCCGTGACCAGCGTTGAAAAACTTTTCCGTCTATATTTTGTGGACATAGTGCACCAATAGCTTTATTGTCTAATCTTACTAATGGTGGGTAAAAATAGGCCATATCAAGTGGTGATCTCGGATAACCTGTCTCTATTTTAATTGCAACTGTTACCTTTTCAATGTTGTAACCATTGCAAACAGGGTAATCGTGTATGACTACCCATTGCATGCCTCCTTCATTCAATGCCTCCCAAGGCAAACTTAGGGAATCTAAATAGGCTAAATCCTCTTCAGGTAAATAAAATTCACGTCTCACTAGAAACCTCCTTCTGTTTGGTCTAAAGGAATAGTCATAAATTTTTCAACCCCTGGGTCAGTAAAGCATACTTTTTGGTCGTAAGCTATTTTAATAACCTTACCTCCTTTAATACGCTGATTAAGCTGAAACCTTTCAGGAGGGTTTTTACCCGCAAGAATTAGAATTTCTTTACCAGTCATGCATTCTTGCTTAACTTTGTACTGCTCTCTATCTACTTTAATAATGTAAATAGCCCCTTTTGGAACTTCTTTGCCTTCTTTTGCATAAAGTTCAATGTCAATTTCAATGTGTTCTGATTTTTCCATTTTTTTAAAATTATATTTAACTATTAACCTATTAAGCGTGACGTAATTAAAATGTCACGCTTAATGGATTATATAATAAAAAATGCGCCTATGAAAGCAGTATTACCTAACTACGATGATCAAGCTCAGTCAAAAGATTTACAATCTCTTGTGAATGGGCTTTATAAAAATTCTAATGAAAGATTACTTAATGCTTGTCAAAATGAGTATTATAATAGATTTAAAAATTATATCTATAAAATTGCGGTCCAAATATGTAGAAATAGCAATTTTAATAAGAATGATAATTTCTGGGCAGAAGAAATTACCCAATACACTTTTATTCAAGCACTGTTTAAGTTAAAATCCTCAGAATTTATATTTTCCGAAAATGATGATGAAAAACTTCGAGTGAATAAAATGAAGGGGTGGCTTGGTAGAATAGCTAATTTCGAATTCAAAAAAGTTTTATCCAAAAAATATAATGAGCTGGTGATATATGATGAAAGTCAAATCCCAGAGATTTCATATGAAATGCTTAGTGAAACTATTGATAAAATAGAAGTTCCATCTGAAATTAAGAAATCATTACTTGATACACTCTCAACCTTAAAACCTAGAGACTTAGACATAATCACCACCTATGTAAATGAAAATTGCGTTGGTACCAATTTACATCTTAGCGATTATCAAATGGTTCGATTATGTAAAACCTACCAAACTACACCTGAAAACATTAGACAAATTAAAAAGCGAACGATTGAATTAATAAAGAAAAAATGTAATATTTAGTTCTGAAAATAGCTTTAACTAACATACACATATATACATACACATAGAAACTAACATTATGAAACAATCGACAGAAAGACCAACTTCAACTATTGAGGATTTACCATTAGAATTCATTTTAAAAACAAATGGATTTTTGTTTCCTGAAACAGTAGAAGAAGTAATTGAGTTTGAAAAGAACTTTGGGAATACTGACGTTATCTTACCTGTTGAATTAGAAACCCCAAATTTCCTTTACACACAAAAAAGTAACAGCACAATAATTCAAAATAGCAAACCAGAAAATTTGGCAATGGCAGCTAGAAATGGTAAACCTTTCATTTCAGATGAGGTACTTGAAAGTATGAAAAATGACAGACGAAATTCAGATTTAAGAAGAAAAGATAAAAAGCAATGAATGTAAGATTAAATAAAATTGCTTCGTTAGCAGAAGGAATAGCAGAAGAAAACATATCCAATGGAAAAGTTGACTTAAAAGGAATAGCTGAAAAAAAAGACATCAGTATTATTTATGGTAATTATAAAGATGCCTTCTCAGGCGAGTTAGTGCATGAGAGTGGACGTTTTTATATCCACTTAAACCTAGATGAACTTGAGACTAAGAATTCTCCAAGGGCTAATTTTACACTTGGGCACGAATTTGGGCATTTTTTTATTGATGAGCACCGCAATTTATTGTTAAAGGGAGAATCATTATCACATACTATTTCTAGAGAAAAGTTAGTACTTAATAATACTGAAAAAGAAGCGAATCATTTTGCCTCTAATTTACTAATGCCCAAAAACAGATTTGTTTCAGCAGCAAATCAAAATGAATATGGTATTGAAGCAATCTTAACTTTAAAAGACCAATTTGGTACTTCAATAGAATGTACAGCCATACATTATATTGATATGAATATATTCCCTGCCATTTTTATAAAATGGGATGAAAATTTAAACTTTAGTAGATTCAGCTATAACAATAAATTTTCAGAACTCGCTTCTATCAATGGAATACCGAAGATCCGAATTGAAGCTGGTTATTTAAGGGAAATAATAAAAGAGATTAATAATGTAAAGCCTAAAAACGACTACATAGAAAATGCAACATTATTATCAAGATGGATTGCATCTGTGAAGCCTCAATCTAAATTTGATTTAGTAGGTTTAGAACAAACTTTCAAATGGGGTAAATTCGGGGCTTTTACATTTCTATTATTCCCTTAGTTGACCCTCATTTCTGCTGGTGAATTAAATCTACCCTTTGCATTCGCCTTCCCATTCACCACCTCAATGATAACATCCACCTCATGTGCATGCTCATTTCCACCTCTAAATTTACCTTCTTTGGTAGAATGGTAGATGAATATAAATGCAGTTTTTGGAAACTTTATATGCAAAGCAGTGATATCAGATATTTCCATCCCTGCTTTAGATACCGAATCAATAAACACAAAATCAAACTCCGATAAATCTTCAGGTACTTGTTCGGCAATAAAGAGGTTAGAGTGCGATGCTCCTAGACGATCTATTTTTTCCTGTAGTGTGTAACCATATCCTTCTTCTATAGGGCAGAATAGCACCTTGCCATGATGCTCTGCTAGGTGTTTTGCAAAGTTAAGGCACATGGTTGATTTTCCACTTTTAGGTAAACCATAAACCATTGCCATAAATCCAACTGATGGGTCTCCAATAAGCTCACGATATTTACCTTCGAGGCCTATGGTTTCAAATTCCATTTTAAGGAGTTCTTGGGACGATATCACTTGTACTTCCTTTGTATTTTCTTCGCCAAATAATTCATCTTTTTCGAAGATATCAAAGCCACTTAGTTCAGCCTTTGAAATAGATAGCATTTCTTTTGAGCTATCAATATATTCTTTTAATAATACGTAAGCATCATTAAGTTTCTTTGCGTATTTATCAGTCGGTTGAAGTTTGCCACTCTTTACTGCTTTCTTCATACGATCATATAATTTCAGAGCTTTGTCTTTTACTCCTTTCTTTCCATTCAGATTAATAAAAGATTTGATAAACTTAGTGGATTCAAATACTTCTTCGGAATTAGCAATGGCTAAATATCGTTTTAAACTTTTAGGTTCTAGCTTAATTTCAATCGCATCGCCCATCATTTCATAGCATTTAATTAACTGGCTTTGCATGTGGTTGATTTCTTTTGCATATTCTGAATCTTTGGTAATTCTGCGCTCTACGATTGCCTTTTGAAGGCTATGTAATAGGCTCAATAATTGCATTTGTGTTTTTACTTTTCCATTCATGGCCACGTATCGTTTTATAAAATGAACATCCGAATCAATGTGTTCTACTTCCTTGGTAACGTATTCTTTTTTAGGTTCTGGTTCAACAGTTTTAACCAGTTCCATTTCATTTTCAGTGATGTACCTTTTAGCTTCATCTACCGAATCAAAACGATCGTTAGAAAATGCTTGAGCTTTTGAAACATCCCAAACCATAAATCTTTTAGAAGTTTTAGATACTGGTCTAATATCTACTCTAAGTCCTTTATAGTTTACTGTTTTTGCTGGCGCAGGCATTGGCGGAGTAACTTTAGCATCCTTCTTTGCAACTTTCTTTTTACTTGCTTCAGGCAATTTCTTTTCAGGAGTCACTACATTGTTTTTCCCCAGGTACTCTTCTAGTTTAATGAAGTAAGCATCTACCACACGTTTAATGTTTTCATTGGAATAGTAAGCTGCCCAGTTTTCCGCCGATGCTCCTTGCACTAGTTTGTTACCTTTAGACAGTGCTTCAGGTAATTCATCCCAATTTATATTTGCTGTTTCTGAAAAGTAGTTTTTAGTAGTTAACATGATTAAAAGTTTATAAGGTCAAGTTCTAGTTCTAAAGCAAGAGCTTCTAGCTCTAATTGGTTAATTGGTTGTTTAATTTCGGTAGGTATTGATGCAGTTCTATATTCAAGTAAATAGTTTAGTCTGTTAAATTCTTCAGCTCTATTTTCTGCACTCTTTCCTTCTACCTGTAATGCTGATTTCTTTTGTTGAATTTCTACTCGAAGTGATGCCCACTTTGTAGAATCTTCTTCTCCTTTAAATTCTTCAGCTTGAAGCAACAGATTTTGTTTCTCTGCTTCATATTGCGCAAGGATGGGGGCTAAGTCGCTCGTTAAAGTACAGCCCTTTGGTTTAAGAATAGTTCGCTCCGTTTTTCGAACCTTGCTCACGTATTCTTTGAAATACGATAAGTAATATCTGTTCGGAAAGTAAACGCCAAGTAAAGTGTACGAGGATTCAATTTTCCTGCCCATAGCGAGAATATCTTTATCTTGCTGGTCAGTTGCATTAATTAAAGCTTCAATGTCTTCCTTGAGCTCTTTCCCCTTCCTTGCTTGTTTATTAGCAAATTCGCCATCATCTGCTACTTTGGGTATGCCTTGCATGAAACTCGAATTCATTAAAGAAGTATGAAAATATCGGATTGCTTCTAAACTTTTCTCTCGATAGGTTTTATAATCCGAGATGTCTCGTTCTACTTCTTTTATTGCTTCTATGGCTAGAACTATTTTTCGGTGCTCTCTTGAAAGTTGTTCCTTTGCTTGGTCAAAAAACATTCTTACCAATCGGTCTACATCTGTAATCAATGCCAGTTTAATTTCTTCGGGATCCATGCTCTCTAAATCCAGCACATTCCCCCTATCTCCTCTAAACCATATGTCATTTATACGTGAAGTTTTTTCTTCAAGCTTTTGGAACACGAACACATCCATGCTGTCTTGAATTAACGGCATCACAATTCGAACGTATTTGTACTGGTTACCTTGTCTCCAAATTCTACCCTCTAGCTGACGAATATCTGTCGGATTCCATTCAGGGTAACAGTTGTAAATTACGGTTCCTCGTTTTTGTAAATCTATCCCTTCTCTAATCGTCGCAGTACCTATTATTACTTTAACAACACCATCTAAAAAAGCTTCCTTGATAATTTCCTTACGAGTATCGTTAATTTCTGAAGAAATAATTTCAACTTCATCTACTTTAGTTTTATCATACATCACACCTTGCTTGTACCCTATTTCTTTCTCTAGATATTCTTTTATCAAAGGGAAAAAGAGTTTGCCTCGGTTCATGTAAATCACCTGACCACTGGCGGTTTCGTTATGCTTTTCATGCCAAGTCTTTACCGATCGTATACATTCCATCACGTAAGCAATTTTCGGACTTTGCTCAACAAAATCTTTATAATCTTCAGGCGTTCCCTTTAATAAAAATGGGGACAATGCATTATCCAATGAATAAGCTAGGGCTCTAAATAAATTACCCATGTCTAATTTACCCTGAGTAGATTTCTTAGCCATTGCAACGATTCCGTTCTGGTTCTCTCGTTGCATCGGTGTCATGTTGATATAAGTGAGCACCTGCTTATTTTGAGGCAATCGTTCTTTTACATTCTCAAAATTATAAAGCAAGGGTAAATTGATTTTCTTCGGTCGAACTACTCCAGCTTCTTCACCTGTTTTATATAGAATATGGTTGTAGATTAGTTTCTGTAATATCCTACGATTTGTAAAGCTTTTTATCACTTCTTTCTCTACAATTTCTTCTTTGTAGTTTGCTGCCCATTCTACTGTTGGCAAGACAAACAAATCAAAAAAAGTATCTAAACTTGATATTCCATTATCTCTGAGCGAATCATAAGCTACTAGCGATAACATGGAATAAATTTCAAGTGGAGAATTAGAAAATGGAGTAGCGGTTAACAGCATTGTATTTCTGCCGTACTTGCGCTGAATGAAACTTAGTAATAGGAATGCTTTCTGTCCTGTCTCGGATGTTGCGGATTGTATGTTGTATCGTTTGTTTCCATCTTCATCACTTTTGACTTGTGAGAATACATTTTTACAACGGTGCGCCTCATCAATTACAGCATAATCAAACCCAAGGATGTCAATGTCGGCAATAGAGTTCTTTTGTCCTACGCCAATCATTTCTCTAAATTTTTGGTATTCGATTTCTTTGTCTCGAGAAGATTTTTCTTTACTCTGACCAAGGATGTTTACAAGCTCCGTAAATAATTCATCCGAGACGGAATCACCAAAACCTAATCGCTTAAATCCTTCATAAGTAACCATCGTTATTGATCGCTCGTCTACTGGATTATTTAAATCAATTTTACCAACGATATCTGTTCCTAGATTGTACCAATCGTTTACTGTTATACCAGTATGAGATAATACTCCTGAAACATATTCACCTGTTTTCTTATCGGTGTATCCGATAATCTCATTCATCCATTTTTTATATGTCGGTTTTGGTACTACAATTAGTGGACGCTTACATTTACCTGAATATAAATTATGAGCAAGGTTAACAATTGCTGTCATGGTTTTTCCAACACCTACATCAAAGGCATTAATGCCTGAACCCATTGCTTCCATAAATGCAACGCCCTCTCGCTGGATGTCGGTAATTTGTAAGATTCCTGACTTAAATCGAGCTGAACATTCAAAGCCAATAGGCACCTTAGAATAGTTGATGTCCGACTGTCCGTTATACATTCTGTTCCAAGCATAATTTAATTTTTGCTGGTCTTCAAATGCAAGCACTTCATGTAAAAATCTAGAGAAGAGCTTCTCCCCTTCGATTCTAGCATTTGCTTTTATCTCCGCTTTTTCTTCCTTAGTTAATTTATCATCTCGGAGCGAACGGTTAGCCAGGTAATAGTCGGCTATATCGATGGCTGCACTTTTCTCAAAATCAGTATCGGCATTGAGCGTAAATAACCATTTGATGAATACATGCTGAAGGGTATATTTTGTTTCTCCATCAAAGCGGATGTTTATTTTCTCTCGCTCTTTTTTTCGCTCTACTTTACCGTTTACCTTTTTAAGCTCTTCGGCATTTTCCAAGTCCATAAATTCCTCTCGAACTTGCGAGATGTAAAACAAATTAGGATCTACTGCAAAGTCTGAAATAGCAGTAATGATTGGACGTTCTTTTTCATCTGTGTTTTCTACTGATAATAATTCGGGTTTTGCTTTTTCAATCACCTGCTTATGCTGCTCCCAACATTCCATTCCAAAATGTTTCTCGATTGTTTCCTTGTCTTTCTCCAATTGCACCAATCGGTCGTACATATTTCCATAAGTATAAATTGGAAATGGCATAAGCTCACCAGCATGATAAAATAAAGCACCCCCTTTTACTAAATCAAATAATTGTGCTTCTAGTGCTTTACCTACACCCTTTATGTAATAGGGTTCCCAGCCTTTCATCGGTACACCTAATTTTCTTTTGTACCAAATCCAAGCTTTAATTTCAGCTTCTGTTATTCCTTTGTTGTACTTAGTGACTACCTCTGAAAAAGATAGTTTTTTGTTTTCAACTTCGCCTAGTCCTTTCAAAGAGTTTGCTTCCTTTAGTACTTGCTCAATGATGTGAGCGTGGCCTCTAATATTAGTCGAGGTATAAGGATTTAGCGATCCTAATCCGTTTAAATTTTGTATGCCTGATAGATAACTCATATTCTTTTTATTTGCATTTCTAGTTCAAGTGCTAATGCTTCAATTTCTAACTCACTCAATGAAGTACTTCCCAGTGGATGTTCGTTCATAAATTTTAAGGCATGTTTATTTGCATCTTCAATTTTTCTATAATTGATATTTTCTATTAAAAAGTCACCATTATTAATTTGAAAGTTATAATCCATACCATGCGCAAATACTTGAATCATGTATTTACCACAAGCATATTGAACAAAGAAGTCTTCGTATTCAGGATAGAATGTTTTTATAATCCATTCACCAGGTAATTCGAGTATCAATTGAAAATCTCCAAGTGCATGATTCAATGTGCTCTTTATATTAAACTCAGTCCCCTTAATAGTTATAGGAAATTCTCTACTGCTGGTGTATTCTTCTTTACCACATACTTTTTCGGAATGCCAGGCAAACCAAGTATTGAAAGTGCACAGTTCAGAGAATGACAAAGGTTCATTCGAATAATCTTTCTGCTTTATATAAGTAGCTACAATTGATTCCTCATCTCTATCTTTTGGATATACTCCATTTCTGAGTAGCGAGGTATTAAAATCCTTTGCATTAACTTTTGATAGAACATCTCGTATCATATCAATGCGAGCTCTTAAATACTTTGGAGAAGTAGTATCCATTAGATTAATTGCATTTCAGATTCAAGTAATGGAATGATTGCAGCAGGTATCATCTGATCATGCAATACTTTTTCGATAACCATTTTCTCTACTTGTAAGTAACCTTCCTTCGACTGAATAATTTCAAATAAATTAGGTGAATTTGCTTGGGTAATTTTTTGAAGTTGAGAAAATATTTCAGCACGCAATCGCTTTTCTAAATCACTTTCTGTATTTGAAGTTGAGCCCAGTGATCTTTCACCTTGTTCGGAAAAGGATAGATATCCATCACGAGTAACGATGATATGATCCATCAAATGAATATCAAATAATTTAAGCGCTTCTTTTATTCGTTTGGTGATAACCCTATCTGCTTCGGATGGTTGAAGGTTTCCGCTGGGATGGTTGTGAGATATAATAACAGCTTTAGCAAGCGTTTTAAGCGCCACTGCTGCAACAATTTCAATATCTACCATTGTTGCATTGATAGTGCCTGTCGAGTGGTGATAATAGCCTATAATTCTATTCGCTTGATTTAAATAAATGGCGATAAAATGTTCTTGAACTTCAATACCTTTTAAGATCCTCTCCCGAATAAAACTTGTTACATCTGCTGAACTATTAACCTTACCAAAAAAGTAGGCATCTTTATTAAACGTTACCTCAATTTCACGGATTTTAAATTCCGCATCAAGTTCATCTATTTTTGATTCCAAATCCGAATAAGTAGATTTATCAAAAACCATTTGTGGTTGAAAAGTCGTTTGCTTGTAATTCATTTTATATTCTTTTTAAAACGATAATATCAGTGGGTACATTAGAGAATTTAAAGACTGGTGGTAATCGGTAAGCATCTAAGAGCTGCGCATATTTTTCTAGCTCTAGTTTTTCTCCTTGATAAGTAATTCCATTTCTTAGAAAATTACTACCTGTGATAAATACGAGTAGCCCGCCTGGCTTTAAAAGTTGAAGACCTTGATACATAAAGAAAAGTTCTATTTGATGCATCTTTGGCCGAGTGAAATAAGAACTGTATTTGTTCTTATATTTTCCGTAAGGTGGATTGCCGATTACTAATGAAAATGGAGCACCTGTTAGCCAGGTTAATTTATCTTTTAGTTTCGATGTAAATCGTGGCTCTTGCAAAAAAGCAGTTTCAAAATAGTTGTTGTAAATCTTTGTTTCAGGATAAAGTATTTCTGTTATCCGTTTAGAGGTCGGATTAGTTTCAAAGGCGTAACATTTAGATTTATCAGGTGCATACTTTAACATATTTCCAGTTCCTACACTTGGTTCTAGCACTGTGCCTGTTGGTTTAAAGCCATATCTGTAGGCAAGCTTCCACATCAACTCGCAGATGTAATCAGGAGTATAGTATTCATACAGTACACCTTCACCTGTTGCCCCTTTAGAGCCTTGTCCTCCTGAACCTTCGTATTGAATAAGTAGCTTTTTATCTTGATGAGAATAGTTTTCAGCTTTCGCATCTTTACTTCGAATGAGCTCTTCAATTTTTTTATTAAGCGCTAACTGATTCATACTTGCGCCTCCAACAATCCGTTTTTACCTACTACTTTTAATACATAGGAATAAGCTTCTTCACTTCTCTTCTTAGCATTAACAAGTGTTTCTTTAACTGTTTCTCCCTTGGGTTTATAAAAATAACCTTGGTTATACCTGAGTATAACTTTGTCTAGTCGGAGTACTCCTTTTTCTTCGTGCTGATCAATTAGTAGTCCTAAGTAAATACTACCCACTAGAATGTTAAATTCAGGATTTAATAAATCTGATTTCGTAATCACATTCCCAGAATAGTTATTCGATTTTAGTTTCTGTCCTAAATACTTTTGAGAAAGGATTGAGTCAAGTCTCGCTCCCAAATGTTTTTTAATAATATTTTTTTCTGCAACACTTAAACGTTTGAAAATATTTTCTTGTACTAATGTATCATGAGCTGTTTGGGGTTTAAGTTGCATTAATCCTACTGCACCTGCTGAACTTATTACATTCTCATCACCTGCACTTTCAGCGAAAATGATAGAAAGTATTATAGCTCCTGGCACCTTGGTTAATTGCTCTGCCAACCGTATAGAATTGTAAAATCGTTTTGCAATACCAGCCAACGAAGTTTTAATCTGAGGAGTTTTTTCCTTAGTATAAAATGGAGTATTGATCATAGGTATTGATACATTCATTACGATGCTTTTAAGAATTGTATGGTTCTATTTTGCTTTTGTGAGGCAGTAAGTTTTTTATCTGACTTAGCTTTTAAAATCATTGCAGCAACAGCTATCGTTGAGGCAATAATTACCGAATTACTTTTCATCGATGAAGATGTATTTAGAATATTGTAGATTACTATATGGACTAGCTAAGCTTATACGCTGCGTTAACCTTCGAGGAGAAAAGAACCACAACCAGGGATTTTCTCGTGATCCTTTAAATAATACTTGAGAGAGCGTATCAAAGTGAGTTATACTTATCGATTGTTTATTGCCTATTGCCTCACCTTTAATACTAATCCAAGCATCTGAATAATCAAACTGCTTTACCTGAATTGTATCTTGAATGATGCTATCTTTTAAGGTAGTAATTATCGTTTTTTCTAATCGAATACCGCTATTGCCTAAAGACTGTACTCTTGATGGTTTTATGTCCATCTCTTTTATTTGTTTGTACAGTGCTGGATAAAATGCTTCCAATTGTGAAAGTGATAATCCAATTACTTTATTTTGAGCGATGAGTTTATTATTCTCCATACGAATGTGTTCTAATTGAGCATTTATTTCAGATGCTCTTAAATTATTTTCTTGATGTGATCGGTACAGAAATTTACCTAATCCAACTCCAATGACTAGAAGCGAGATAACTACTATTATTGAAATAGCTCTTCGAAAAAAGGTGTGTATGTTCATGGTTTTGATGGACGTTTAGTTTGAGACCAGATGTATGTAGAAAGAATTGTCATAAGTGCTGCAATAGCAGTAGAGGCTACACTTTCCATTGATTTGAAAATAGAAAGGACAACTACCACTGCTAAAAAAATGGCTGCAATGATGGTAATTAAATAGCGAGTACTGTTACGCACTATGTTTATAAATTACTGTTATTTTATCATCAGGTTCCACCAGATAAGGTAAGGTTATGTAAATAGTATTTTCACCAGTTACAAATCCTGACAGTAATACAAAATCTGAATTCACAAATACTAATGGTATTGAATCTTGCTTGACAGGATTAGCTAAATTAACTTGGAACTCTATATCAGCTTCTTGATTTAAGCCTTCAAAAACTTCTTTAACTTCAATAAAATTATCAGCCTTGCTGCTTGCTGTGTTGGATGCATCTTGGGCTACAGACATTGCACTGTTTGCTTGACCTAAAGCGCTTATAGCAGTATCTCTAACATTATCAATATTTACTGCCGATCCAATTGTAATGAAATCTAGTTTTGCTTTTTGTGTACCGTTAAAAGCAAATGTATTTGCATTGCTTTCATATGCAGTCTTGATAGCTTCTGCTGTTAAGGCATTTGAAAAAATATCTTCATCTGCAATTTTTCTGAAAGTACTTGTTGAACCAAGCCCGTTTGTTATAGCGCTTACTATGTATAATGCCCATTTACCATCACCATCATTACTTACAAATACTCTGTCGGTTGATTGCAAACCAGTTAAAGCATTTCGTGCTGCAATGTCTGCAACTGAATAAGCATGTGTAGTTCCAGCTAACATAGAATTCACTTCACTCTGAGAATACAATCCTAAGTTTGCTCGAACTGCAGCTGGGTTTAAATCCGATAAATTGTTTGCTTTCTTTACTACATCTGCATCGGCAGCTTTAGCTGCTAATACGCTAGATAACCCTGATATTTGTTTAATCTTTGTCATGTTTATTTATATTAAAATGGTATGTATTTTAATTGTTTGATGTAAATAGTATCTGTTGTTTCTAGAGAGAAATCTCCAGTCCAATAAACTTTAGTTGAATCAACATAAAAGGATGTGTTGTAATCGTAAACTAAATTGTTCACCACCATGAATAGACCTTCTTTATTATTTTGATCTACCGATGCATTGAATTGGGTCTGACCATTTGATATTACTATTAAGTCTGTCTTTACCCACTGCTGAAATTCATTCGTTCCATTACCAGAAGATATTTCTTGGCAAGAACTAATCCTGAATTTTCTCTTACCAATTCTAATTTCATCGTTGATAGGGTCTCCAAGTAATAGTAATATATCAGTAATTGAAAATTCTGTTTCTTGTCCGCTGCGTATATTTTGAAGTTTGAATGCCATACTATTAATCTAGTTGTTTGATGAGTTTAATGAGTCCGAAAATCAATATGCCAGGTACTATGAAACTTGAGACTGGAATTCCGCTGGGAATTTTTTTTTAAGTATTGCTAATAATTGCTCATAGCCTTTGATAATACTATTCTTATAACGCTCTCTGTTATCTCCATTTTTTTCTGATATGTATGCACTAGTTGAAATTCTTGAAGCATATGCTTTATAATCGTTTGCAACTGCATGAGCAGACTTGTATCTATTGGCAATTAATCTTGCGAAGTCCATGAAACTATCTTGCGGAGTACCGTAAACTCTGAATTTTAACTTGTACTGATTTTGTGCTTGATATGATTTTCCCTTCCAGTAAATATTCTTTGCACCTGCTGCAGTAATACCAAAAAAATTATTTGCTTTTGCTGCAATATTAGAAGTCCCATAAGCACTCTCATGAGCTCCTTGAGATAAAATAATCAACGGATCAATCTTGTATTTATCGCCAGCTTTTTTTGCAACCTGGTAATATTTTTCAAAGTATAATTCTTGTTTAGTCATTTCTTGTTATTCTTACTTTAGTTGAATCAACCCATCTTAGATTCCCATCAATTGTTAAAAATTGAACCCAATGTTTATTCTCATTTTTGATACTCATAATATTTTTACCGAGTAAAATATTATCACCTACCTTTGCTTTCCAATTAAATGATTCATCAAGTACATTGCATGGTGTTTTGCTAATCACTAATCCATTTGAGATACCTTTTAATGAACCATAAAAATCTAATGGCTTCATGTAAGCAGTCGTATTTTTAAGCTTCGGATATCCTGCATAAAAAGGAGCGTAGTTTTTGAAAATATCCACGTACAGCGATGAACTACTCACCCAATATTTAAATCGTTTACCGTCATATTTTTTTACGCTAGTTGGTGCAGTATCTCCTTTTATTAGATAACCAACTTCAATGAATTTGACATTATTCTTTTCATCGTATTGCTGCTTTCCTGTTGCATAACCTATGAATTCACCTGCTTTTGCTAGTCTAAAAATGTTATTGCTTTTGCTCGATTCATAAATTGCTCCGTGCGAACTTGCATCAGGACTAGTTCTTAAAAACACATCTTTTTTAGTGACGATTAAATTTCCTTTGCTGGCATATATTTCTGCTGCTCCACCAGTTCTATTTACAGAGCTAGTCACAATATTCAATACCTTCTGATAGTCTTCTAAACTCAACTCTCGTTGTAAGTCATCAAGCAAATTGTCTTGGTATAAATCCTTGTATGCGCTAGCTACTTCATCTATTTTTGTTATCTGTTTTGCAATTGAAAATATTGCCTCCTCGTTAGTACCATCTGTTTGTTTTAATAATGAAATACTGCTTGGATTTATTGCAGAACGAAGCAACATTGCCCATCTGACTGCTGGCTTTTCATCTACAGAAAATTGAGACTGAGATTTTAAAAAGTCATTCCAAAGTTTTCTACCTGCCTTATATAACAAGTAACTACCTCCAGCTATTAAAACACCTGTAACTAACTTCTGCTTATTCATCAATTATATCATTGATTTTATTTTCATTTTCACTAGTGGATTTTCTAACTTTTTAGAAATCTTTAATAATTCTTCTGGACTGAACATTTTAGAAATCGAAGTAAGCGCTTGTTCTGCTTGTCTTTTCTCTATATCCGATTTTACCTGTATGGGTACGTTAATATTAGTTTGCATTGCTCGTTTGTATTTGTGTAATGTGTGTTAGAATTCGTTGAATATTCTCTCTGTCTTTTTCTAGCTCGATGAATAGTAAATAAAGAGTTCCTAGTTCTTGATTATTTAAGCCCTCGGAAAATTCCTTCATCATTTCTATGATGCTTTCACGTTGGTTGGTAGGACTAGATTTAGCATTGGTACTAGGCTCTAATGCTGGTGTTTCATCTGTTCCAGCAAGGAAGTTCACAGCAGAGGCTACAGGAGTTCCTGTTAATAATTTAGCTAGACCTGGCAAGGCCATACCGATAATATTGGAATAGTATTCGATTTGCTTTTTTGCATCCAGTGTAGCCTGTTTATCTTGTAACTCGAATTGCAATTCTTCAATTTCTTGCTTTGCTTTTTCAAGCTCTTCACTCAAGGATTCAATTTTCTTTTTACGCTCTAGTTCCGAATATTTTCTTTGAACGAGATCGTTTACTTCTAGCTCTCCTAGTCCTTGAAAATTTGCGTTTGCTGGAATTTCAATGTCAGGTTGTTGATCTATTTTATAAGAGTTCCCCCAAATAAGAGCGTTCTTTTCATTGTCCCAAAACTCAATTTTTACTTTATCAGGATTCTCAGTTTTCATGTAGGTCTTCATCACTTTATCAAAATGGATGATGTGACCTCGCTCTATGGAATTCATTTTTTTATTCCCTTGGTAGAATACTGCATTGAAAACTACATCCTCAAAACCTCGCTCTTTGATATGCTTTAACATATCCTTGCAGGTTTCATTCATGTAATATTTTTTTCTCGGTTTGCTCATTATTTTGTTAGTATTTGAATGAATTCAAAGAATGTAGGTTCAGCTTGATCTGCTGGCAGTTCAATAATTATTTGCCCTGAAAACTCATGCATACTCTCAGGATTCATCCCCGTAGAAACGACAATTACATTCGTATCACTTGTAATGGTTGTACCTGTTGGTATACCGTCTAATCTTTTTAAATACCAGTGCTGATTGTAAGCCGAAATCTCCATTCTTTTCACGCCAGCTTCCAGTACTATATGCTTATTTTGTTGGAAAGAGATTTGCTTTCCTCGCTGAGCTAATTGTTCTATTATGAATTTTAATTGATCAAACATTTCGTTTTGCTTTTGATTCACATCTTAAATAAATCTTTACTTCATAAGGAGTAAAGGGAACTAGTTGAAGATTCTTCCAGTCGTGATATACTCCTGAAAAAAGAGTGTTAGCTTTTAAGGGTACAGAAAGCTGCTGGTATTCGGTTTTCATTTCAGCTTTTGACTCGTAATCCACAATCGCATTCACAGCATGAATCACTCTATTGTTAAACTCTAGCGATATCATTCCTATCTCTGATATATCATTAGGGTTTGTGATTCCCTTTGAAACTCTTGCCACATATCCAGTGCATACTTCAAAATGAGAGGGAAGTTGTTTGTCAATCTTCACCACAGCATTTGGTGCATTTACTTGGAGTGTTAAAATGTGATAGTGTATCATTTCTGAACTTCGGATTTTGTGAGCCACAAATACACCTTAGCATCATATGGGTAGGCGTTCTCTGCCACGTTTGCACCATCCGTGAATCTTCCTTCAATGCTAGAGCCTGCTGCTTCCAAGTGCTCCTCAAACAAAAAGAACTTTTCGTTTGGAGCAACTTGGTTACCGCAGGTGAGCAAACGAATTTCATGAGCATCATCAAACACTTCTTGTCCGTTTACTTTTAGCCCGATAGTACTCGATGGTTGAAGGCGTTCATCCGCTATGGATATATATAATCCTCGGATAACGTCGTATTGTTTATCGGTTTCTGCTGTAAAGCGGACAGATGCGCCAGGTGCGTTAACTCGCACTCTGATTTGTTGAAATTTGTGTTGCTTCATGAAATAGATTTGTATTAAGATTTAATAACTGTAGTGCCTCTTAAAATGGCTTTCACATAAGTGTTCTCTGGAGCATTTACTCCCCACTCAATATTGAACTCGATAGACTGCTGATCACGAATAATTTTCGGATTGTCTAACACGAATAAACCTTTGAAGATGTCTTTACCTTCAGTGAAAAATATTTCATTTGAAGTTGCTGGAATTAAGGTAGTACCATTAGCCTTGAACTCAAACTCTCCGTTACGGATAAAGTCAGGAATGGTATCAAAGTTTACCGATGACGCTTCTTCACCAGCTCCCGCAACACCAGCTAATAACTGGATTCCATACAATAAGAAAAAGTTTCCTTTCTCTAATTTTGCTGAAGATAAGTTTCCGATACCGACAACTTTGTTGTCATCATCTTTAAACATTTTTATCACCTTCGATTCTCCAACTCCTTTTACCACGTAGTAAGCAGTATCAACCGCTTGCAAGTTTTGAGCCGCTAAGCCTGCTTGCGTTTCTTTTGGTAACATGTGAATTCTTTTTTCGAATTCTGCTCGAGAACGTGAGCTACTCGCTACCGCCACTTGTTTAGTTTGAGTTTGAATTTTACGGATTAACTTTTTCTTATCCGCTGGTTTGCTAACCTCTAAGGCTTCTAAGAAATCATCCTCAGAAATTCCCCCAAGCAGATTATATTCGCTGCTTTCGATTTGACCTAATGTAATCATGTCTGTTGTTTAAATAATGGGTTAAATAATTTCGATGTATGCTAATTCTGATTGCTCTTCTGCTCCTTCAATCATCTCTTGTGATCTGTAATCGTTTGATGAAGCACTAGAGGAATTTGAAGCGTTTAAAGCAGGTAAATCAGGGTTGTATCGTTCAATCGATAAATTCACAGGCTCACGGTAAACATCTATTGGACCCGCTTCACCTAATCCGCTAAAGTCCGCTAGACCATTCAGTAAATCTTTTTTCATAAAAGTTTTTACACCTGATAAGACTCCCGATGCTCCAACACCTGTTGCAATTAATTTTAAATTGTTATCCTTCAACATCAGTACGCCTGCTGTACCTGCGCCAACGAGCACAGCTGGTCGTACCAATGCTTTGGGATTAAATCCTTGTATGCCTGAATCTACTTTTAATACATTGTCGATGAGCTTACCTCCTAAAGAGCCAAGCACAACTCCACCTCCAAGGAGAGCAAGCTTTTTTACTTCTTCCATGACAGCTCCGCTGTTAATTTTGGAAGTGATAGTTTTTCTTTTTGCCATGTTTATTTTAATTGTTTATGTAAGAGATATTGATTTTATTTTTTGCTTATTAGATGCAGTATTTTTATGTGAAGATTTCTTCTTTGGTTTGTATTTCAATCCTGATAAAGTGCCATTGCTTTTAGGTTTATCTTTCGAGAATAATTTGTAAGCACCAAATCCTACCACACCTATACCAATAGCAGTTGGTATTGGATTATTCTTAGCAAGGGTTAATAGTTTATCTAGTGTTGATACATCTTTAGAATTATCCGTTGTAATAGAATTTTGATCGTCAGATATGGTGTTAAGTATTTCAGGATTTTTTGATATCTCCGAAGCAATTGCATTTGGATCGATGTTCTCATTTGCACCAACTAATCCAGATTTTTTTAAGATGTCAACTGTAGCAACTATGATTGGTGTAGCAGACGCAATAGCAGCTGCCATCGTAACAGGTTCACCAAGTCCTGCAAAATCCATCTCTTCTACCACCCCGTTTAAATTACCAGCTCTACCTTTAAGCATAGCGTTTTTTAGAGCTTCTCGTTTACCTTGCAATTTATCAGCAAACAATCTCTCTACTTTTGCTAAAGCATCCTTCGACTTATTCCATTGTGATTCTGAAATTCCTTTCTTAGCAGCTTGTTCTTTCGTTGCATACCCCCACTTTAATTTTGAGGCCATTTTTTGTACATCTAATTTCAGCGCAAGTAAGAAACCATTCCGTGCTGCAATAGAAACTGGATTAAATCTTATAACACCTTTGACCAAAGCCTTAGCGCCTTGTCCTATTTTATCACCTACTTTTTGAACGGTCTTTTTTACTTTGGTGAAGAATGATTTTAAACTTCCGAGCTCTCCTAATCCTTCTATTTCGTCTTCATCGAAACCATTTATTGAATAACCGTTTCTAAGGTTTAATGCCTCTTCATTTTTTGCAAGCACAGCAAGTGATTCATCTCGTTTATCAGTATACCAATACTGGATTGCATAGTCTAGCATTTTTAGGAATGCGTTCGGATCATCAACGGTTGATATAATGTTAGGGTTCTGAGCGATTGCATTTCGAGTAGTAATTAAATGCTGGTATAAATTATCAATCTCTGTATTTGAACTATTACCTAGCCCTGAAAGTTCTGGAGCAAAGATTGCATTATAATGATCGTTTTGTTCGGTGCCATGTAAGACAGCTACTTTAATTCCATTTAAATTCATTAGAAAATCTATTTTTTCGGTGTAAGGTTTTTCGTAATTCGGTGCGGATATTACTCCATCAATAATGTAATCGCCAGTTAATAGGTGAGCCACTACATACACATGTTGCCAGTGCATTTCGGAGTAGCGAGTAATTCTAAAACTATGAGGGATGTTTAAGTTAGATAGAACGCTTGAAGTAAAAATACTCATGCAGTCACAATCTACTCCAGTCTCTCTTTCTGCCCAAGCACGAGCAGGTCTGCGTAATTGTTCTAATCCTTTTTTATCAAGTTTATACTGGATGAAAGAGTAAATAAAATTCCAAATCGCTTCACATGTTTTAGCCTCTGTTTTTTGTTTTAGAATTTTGCTAAGCTCTTTTGTGTCGCTCAAATAAGTACCGACAACTTTCATCATCAGCTCTACTGTATCTTCTACCTCACCATCATCAATGAGCACTTCATCCACGAAATTTACTTTTGGAAATAAGTGATTGAATTTCGAACCGTTTTGAATAGTTCTATATCCACTGGTAATATTCGTAGGTGTGTAGTTTGTGGACTTCATTAGATAATTTTTTCAATTGGTGAAACATATAGTACTCCATCAGCATAAGTTGAGAACCTTGCAGATAATGGAAACTTTAATTCTTGAGCTAGACCTTTTGCGCCACTTGTTTTATAAGCCTTAATAATTGCTGGTAGTCTTACCAATAATCCAGATGCTAATGAACCTAGACTCATCCATCCAAGTTTTAATTCAACGGTGCTTAAGTTCGTTGGTGATAAGGGAGCAATTTGCGTTTGAATATTTTGTGGAGTAGTTTGAGCTATTTGTTTATCGTTTGAATAAATAGTAACTACTGGCTGAGTAATACTCATTGTATTCCTCGTCGGATTTGAAATCGAAACTTCAGTACGAATAGTGATTCCAGTTAAATCAACTTTGTGAACTCTAGGGTTTACGAGTCTAGTTGAAACGAATTCAGAAATCTGATTCATTTTTATAAGTTTGAATATGCCGAAAATGGCAACACCTGCGATACCAATTCCAACAGCTTTATTCATCGTCTTTTTGATTAAAGCGATTAGAAATTTTATCAAATAAGAAATCAAGTGTTCTTTTTACAGTATATCCTACGGCAGCAGAGAGAGCTGCATAAAAGCAAATTTGTATGATCTCCATAGGAGAATAGAAACTTTCAAAAGGTCTAGTGTCAATTGCCTTACCAACTCCGCCAATTACACCTGATACAGAAGCGATGAGAGAATTTTGAAAAGTTGAAGGCATTTCTGATTGCATAAAGCAAGTATGCAAACTAGATTTTTGTATAAATGCTAAATTGTGTTTGAAGCTGCTTAATTAGTTTTATTGAATTCCAATGGTTGTGATTATGGTTCGCCTAAATGCTCGACAATAATTTGAACTTGTTTAGGTGTGAATATTTTCTGTCTATTTAATAATCCAGCCTGAATTAATGAGTTTTTTAGATTCTCATTTTTATTAATCCAAATTCTAAATTGATTACTTGCACTTCTTTTATTTAACGTAGGTAGATATATGCAAGCTAACTCTGCAACACCGTAACTCCTTGATTTAAATTCATCCATAATTTTTCATGTAATTGATTTATCAATGTTCAGAATTATTTTTATAAACATCATTCACTTATAGTGTGTTTCTCGACTACTTTTCAGTGTAAATAAAATTTCATATCCAACAGGACAAAAATTTTCAAATCATTGATTTACAATATTATATCAACAAATACTTCATTGAAACGAGGAAAAAAATATTTCATATATACAGCACATTATGTATTGATTATAAGAATCTAACAATCAATATTTACATAATTCTAAATAATTGAAAAATAAACTAAAATAATAATATGAAAAAATTTCAAACTAAATTTTGTGGTTTACTCATTTTAATATTATGCATTTGTTCTAATGTTTTCGGACAAACAACTATTGAAAGTTTAAATAAACAATTGAGAGATATGTTGATAAATTTAAAAAAAGCTCCATATCAAACTCCATTTTTATATGAGATGTCAAGTCACATAATAGATTTTAATTATTATACTGTTTACAATGATTCAACACTAATGCCATCAAGTATGTATTTCACTATGTATGAAGAAATGAGATCTTCTGCTTATGATACGACTATTCTGAAACCTGCTGACTCTATAATATCTCAATTAAAAAAAGTTTCAACTAATGACACAGTATTTATGTCAATCTTAGATGCTGATTTTGCAATTTTTAAAGATAGTGCATTTACAATTGAAGGCGAATACTATCATACAACTGAAGATACTGTCTATGATGTTATAGATAGGATAGACGAACCTTTTTATTCAAGAAGTTTATTTTTATCAACTTTAAATACACCAACCTCCTATTTTAGAAAAGTTGTGTATGTATTAGATACAAATTACATTTTTGCAAGAAACAACTTACTTGCCAACTACTCACAAAGTGATTTAGATCCTACATATGCAAGATGGAAAGTGGATTTTGGAGACGGAGTGGGTTGGAGAGAATTCAATCCTAAGACTCGAAATGTTTATGTAGTGACTTACCCAGATACAGGATTGTATCATATTTCTACTGGAATTTTTTATTGTGACCCGTACCCACTATGTAACCTAACACCATCAAAACTCTCAAAAACGGCGATATATATAATCAATAATAAAATACCAGTAGACCCCGATTTGACGTATGAATTTTCAAATATAACTGTTGGTTTATATAAAGGTTGCGGAGAAGAAGTTAATGGTGTTTATATACCTAACAAGCCGTTTATTATCATTGAAGGTATTGATCTTAATAATAGTAGATATATTTCAAAAATGTATGATGAATATGTTGAATCTACAAGTAAACGGTTAAACGAATTAGGAGGTACTGGTTATGATTTTTATTTCGTAAATTTCAATAACAGTAAAATTGATATGCGTGATAACGCTCGAGGTGTAATTGAATTAATAGACTATTTAAAAAGTATAATGAATACAAATGAACAATTTGTAGTTTTAGGTGAAAGTATGGGTGGTATAATAGCAAGGTATGCATTAACATATATGGAGACAAGTGCATATCAAAATGAACCAAATGTCTCAAAACCAGAACAGCTGCACAATACTAGATTATTAATTACTAATGACTCCCCTCATCAAGGTGCTTATGTCCCAATTGCCTATCAAATGTTATATAAAAATGTTACAAATAGTATTGTATATAAAGTATTAAAAAAAGCAAAATATTTTTTACCCGTTTTTGATGATTTAGAAGAAATGTCAAAATTATTGGAAAGTACAGCTGTCCAACAATTGTTATCTTATCACGTCGATGCTTACGGCCAACACGGAGAAAGAGTTAGTTTTATGAATGACCTAATAAATATGAATAATAATACAAATGGATTTCCTGAATATTGTAAATTACTTGCTTTATCGGATGGGTTATTAACAGGACAACATCAACTAAAAACAAATAATAATATTCTATCACCTGGCGAGAAAATATTTAACTTAAATTTTAAAGTCAAAACTATAATATTTAGATTTATTAAAATAGATCATGTTGAATATAATCTTAATTTATTCGCTGTAGATAAAAATAATCCTAACAAGATAATATTTGAAGCATCTGATAAAATTGCTGGGATTAAAATTAAAGGTTGTATAAGAAAATTACTTCGTTTGAATGTTATTGGATTTTATAATTGTGCAATAAATTATATCAATGGAACTCCTCTAAATGCTGCTAGAAACGTTAATGAAAATTATGAAACTACACCAGGAGGATTATTTTCAGCATATAATATGATCTCAAATAAATTAGAGCCTAAAGTTATTGATTTATTTTTCTACACAGGCAAATTCAATATTGATAAACAGAATGGCAATATGAATTTTGTTCTTACAAGTTCAACTTGGATGCCGAGTCATTATGTGATAACACCTGAAATAGAAATCAACTTAAGTCTACCATATTTTAATTTTAGCTTTATTCCTGTTCAATCAGCTATAGATTTAGATTATTCAAAATCACAAAATTTTCCACATGATGTCAATTTATTATCTGGTGATGTACAAAATACTTTATTCCCTTACACTCCTTTTCATGTTATATCTGGATTTGAAAATTTTACTAATAATTACCCTTCTAACTTAAATAATAATCTGGGAAATATGAATTGGTCTCATGGTTTCTTTACAAATTATACAATTGATATAAATAATGGACACGGCTACTTAACTCGAGAAATTGGAGATGAAACAATTTATTTAAATAATTTAAACTTAGGTACAAGATTAGCGGATTTTAAATTTAAAAATATTTATTTAGGTGTAAATAATCCAAACTATAAATATCATTTAGCCTTACCTCCTTTGCCCACACCTCAATTGAACGGAACTTATTCAAAAGACTTACCATTTAAGTTTAGAGAACCAGGAGCAGTTTATGTTTACTATGAAAATAAATATATAAATGGAGATAACAAGCAAATTGATGGGCCACTTACTGTAGAACAAATAACAATAGATGAATGTCGACTTTCAAGACCGTTAGTTATAAATATTGTTGATTCTATACGAAATTCAATTTCTGAAATTGAGTATCTAGACATTTACCCTAATCCTTTTGAAAATGAAATTATTATATTAAATTTGGATAGAAATGTCAATTATAATTTAAAAATCATAAACTCTATCGGTCAACAAGTATTATCAAAAACAATTTGTAATTTAAACAATGAACCTGTTTATATTAATGTATCGGAATTAAACCATGATTTAATTTATACCATTATAGTTAATGGTGATAATGGACATAGTGTTTCGAAAAAAATAATTAAGAAAAATTAAAAAATCAATTTTTTTTTACATGAGAATTAATAAAATAGTCTATTTAATAATGCTAATTTCAATTTTCTTTACTGCGTGTATTGAATCTGAGAAAGATGAAGTTTATACGATTCAGGGTCAATTAATAGATGGGACCAATAAGAATAATAAATTCTCACTAAGAAAATTAAAATTTCTTAATGAATTAGATCATCAAAATATTGTAACATTAGGAGAGACAACAACCGACAAAAATGGCAATTTTAGTTTATCTTATGAATTTAGCAAAAATTATAAAATAAATTTTATGAGAATTCTAATTGATACAAATATAATAGCTGCAAAAAATTTACATTCTCTAGAAATTGGATCAAACTGGACTGAAAAATTTTATTTAAGTGATAGTGCAATATTCAAATTACATATAGACAAATCATTAGGCAATAATGATACACTTTACTTTAGAAATTGGGACTCAACATATATAGTAATAGGTCCTAAAAATGAAGGTTATATTAATACATTTAAATGTTTGAATTTTAATCAATTCGGCATAATTGTTTACGGAATTAATAGAAAATATTTCAATCAAGAGCAATCTGTTATAAATTTCATCCCGACTGGTGAGCCTATCGTTGATGAATTATTCTTAAAATTAAATTTATAAACTAACACAAAATTATATGAACATCAAAAATTTAGTATTTGTATTATTGGTAATAACGTCTTTGTTTTCTTGTAAAAAAGACGAAAATAACAACTCACAAACCCCTACACCTAAAGATACTTCAGAATACTTTAGATGTAAAATAAATAACATCGATTACATCGATGATTCCAGATTTGCTGATTTCACAAACAATTCTACTAGAGTAATTTCACAAAATGATAATGAGCTTATTAGATTAAATATAGGTGGAGAAGCAACTGGAACATATACAATTAATACGACTAATACGAATAATGGCATAATTTATGTCGATGTCTCTGGTGTACAATATAATGCTATTTCTGGCAATATTATTGTAACCGAATACAATAAAACAGATAAAATAATTTCTGGTACATTTTCAGGTGTTTTAAAGAAATCAACAGATAATGCCCAAATAACAATCACAGATGGCAAATTTAACTACATTGAATTATTGCCATTTTAATAAATTTTATTATTCAATAAAAAATCCGATAAATAATATTTGTCGGATTTTTTATTGAATAATACTCCAGAATACGTTTATGTATATTGACAACAGTATTTAATTTCATTATCATTAAAAATGAAAACCTTAATTTAGTGCTGTGGATAAAAGGGGTACTTACATCCTTATGATACTATTTATATTAATAATGATTTAATAGAAAAAATAAAATTCAATGCTTTCGAATGAAAAATAAATTAATTACAACAATTATTATTATGATACTATTTGATTCTTGTAAAAAAGATGATCATAAAATAATACCTGTAATCAATTATGGTAGCTTAACTGCTGAAATCGATTCTATCAATAGAAATTTTACAATAAACATGGAAAAAACGACTATAGATACAGGAATAAATAGTGGCACTAAATTTATTGTTATAGAAGGTATGGATTTAGGTAGTAATACTTTAAAAATCAGTATACCATCAAGAGACACTGGCACATTTAATATAGCTTATAGTATCGCAAGTAGTTGCCGATATACATCCAAGCAAGGAGTTGTATACTATGGTAAAGCAGGCGTTGCTAAACTAACAAAAGTTGATTTCATAAATAAAAAACTTTCAGGAACCTTCACTTTAAAATTATTGAAATTAAATTCTCAAGATACAATTCATCTTCGTAATGGTATTTTCACAGATTTGCAGTTACCTAAAAAGCAATAATTCAATTTAATTGAATTATTGCTTTTTAGGTAATAATTATTAAATTGAATGTGTAAATTTTATTTTTTTTACTATAATTTTATGCATAAAAAAAATGAATAATTTAACAAAAGCAAAGATTTATAGAAAAAGGTTTGAAAGATTAAATTCAATACCACAAAAGTCAGAAAGATTAAAAATTATTATCTCTAGAGTTGAAAGCTTGGGGTTATTTTTTTGCTTTAAACACATACTTGAAAGAAGATTTAATAACTAATTTCAATATTAACATTTAGCATTGATCCTAACTTCTTCATATCATTTCCTACCTTCTCATCAACAATCTAGCATAATGCTGAGTACTTCTCATCTCCTTAGGACCTAACATTTTAATCTCTGTTTCAATTGGTACTTCATTGATATAATTACATTAGTAGCAATGTATGTCCTACCAAGTGGAATGTCAGAGACTTTACTATTCTACATACGTTAACATCTAGTGGCTGGTGTTTCTGGTTTGACATACGACACAAAAGAATAAAAATCCATAAATACGTTTGACATAATAGATTATTATCTGCAATAATATTGAAAAAGAGTTTTAATGATAAATAAAAGTTTATTCTTACTGCTAATAGTCTCATATCATTCTCTGCTTTATAAACCAGAGTAAAAATAAAACACTAGTTAAAATAACTACTTAGCTTTTGGTCATAGATTAAATCAATTTACGATTTATTATGTCATCAATATTCCTAATTATAATTGAACATTCATTACACTAATAGTATATTTTTCGGCAACTTTTTAGTATACACTGAATTTTATGCCCAATGTGTCGCTTTTTTTTAAGTGATTGATTAACAATAATATATTTATCTAAACTCTCTAGAATCAAAGAAAAAAATATTTAATATATACTGCGGATTATGTATTGTATTCTCCAAAAATCTTATAAATATTTATGAAAAGGAGAAACCGAAAATCCTGTAACAGAGTAGGAAAAAGAAAATTTAAATAATATGAAAAAACTAATGTATTTATCTTTAGTATTGTTCACAACATTACTATCTAGTATTTTTTATTCTTGCAATGATAAAGAAGTATTTAACGAACTAAAAAAAGAATTTACAAATAGTGATTATTTACATTCTGGATCTTGTTCAAGTACTGGATTTACCTCGATTGAAATCCCTGATTCATTATTAAGTCCAGAAAATTATGAGGGTGATTATGAATGTGAAATATTCCCAATTACAATTACAAATTCTACCTCTAATCGTACCGAAACTTATGATGTACTTTTAGAAGTTGATGAAAATGGTAAATTATCTTATATTGGTTTTGAAGATGAGATGATGACAACCGAAGGTTTTACATCTAGTGTATTGATTGAAAATGAAGAAAATGGTGATAGACCAACACTAAATGAATGCTTACGAGGTTGTCAAGAAAAACCTTTTGCAGGATGTAAATGGTCTTGTTTTGGAGATTATCTTGTTGACATTCTTGGAGCTATTATGCCTTTATAAATTTTAAAATTTCATTAAGTAGTCCTTTATTAGATTTAATAATGGACTACTTAATCAATTCATACATATGAAAATTTATTTATTAATATTTATTATAATTTTTTCAGGATTTAACTCTTTTGCATGTTTTCTTAAGGGTAATGTATTAGATAGTTCTTCTAATATGGGCATACCATATGTTACATTTTATATTAGTGATATTAATAAATTAAAACAACAAAGCATAACAAATGAAAAAGGATATTTTGAAATTGATCTAAAAAATTTAAAGTTTCCAATTAATATTTCATTTAAATCAATTGGTTATAATAGTATTTCATTTACAATATTAAATTGTGACCAATTAAATATTAAAATGTCGAGTTCAGTATCATATTTAAATCAAGTTGATATTAAAGAATTATCTACAAAAAGCATAATAAATAAGTGTTTAAAAGAGATGAAAAATAATTTATACCAGTATCCTTTTAACTTTAGTGTTTTTTATAGAAAGACACAGATAGACTCTAATTACACTTTTTTATATAGTACAGAGTATTTTAGTAATGTATATCAAGTTATTGGAGACAATCCTGGTATTGTAAATTTAAAAACTCGAGTATTGAGTACGAACCATAGATATAAAACAAAAGCAATTAATGAAGGAAACTGGGAAGTTATGTTTATGTTATCTTATGATTTGTACCAGTATACAAGTAATAAGTCTAAAATTGGAATAGTTTCAAATTCAAAATTAGATAAATTAAATTTAAAATTTTTAGGTGAAGTTGACTACGAAAATACAAAATATTATAAAATATACTATTGTGGAGATTCTACAAGCAATCAATATCGCAAAGGGATTATGTTGATTAATCAAAATGATTTTGGATTGATTTACTTTTCATCGATATTGTTTATTAATAAAAAACAGATAAATAAACGCGAATTTTATTATAATAAATTAGATGATAAGTATTTCCTAAATAATATTAAAGAACTTTCATTAAATCCTGACAATACTATTAATAAAATTATATTATTTGTAAATAGTTATAATTTTAATGACATAAAAGAGATTAGTAATAATACAAAAGCACTATTAAATACAAGTTTAAAAAAGGATCAAAATTTTGAAAACGATTCTATTTATTGGAAAGGATTTAATTATATACCAAATGAATATTAATTATTATATTTTTTTTATTGAAAGTATGCATAGCACATGAAATTACAATTGCTTTTCTGGAATTAAATCTGTCTTGACTGTAAATTGCTTTAAAACAATTCACTTATTGTGATATCAAAAACACTTAAATATAAAACCTTTCAAGCGTCGAGCAAGTTAATAGAAGCTTCGGTTACTAATTGAAATAGTACAAACTAACAGATTAATTTCTCTTCATATTTGTCGTTTATATACGTAAGCTATTAATTGTGAGTAACCATTAAGAGCCTGGTAGAATTATAGAAGATTTAATTTATTGAACTTATAATATTCAAAATTTGCTTGAAAAAAATAACTCAAACTTTAAGTAGATTTAAATCCAAAATATATTTAAATTTTATATTACTTATAAATAATAAATAAAATAAAAATGGGAATAAAATATGGGCCCAAAAAATAGCCAAAAAACTGCTAAGCCAGATAGAATTAAATATGATAAAAAAGAACCTCCAAAAATAATCCAACATTAAAACATCATAATCATAAGAAAATGATTCTATTAATATAATTTAGACATACAAAATAAATTATTGTATGTGGTAACTTTTATTGATGTCAATATTTCAGCTGAATTAACTTTTGCGATAGCGCATACATATCCTTCCCTACCTTCTCATCCACAATCTTTGCATAGTGTTGAGTACTTCTTAGGTCTTTATGTCCTAGCATTTTACTTACCGTTTCAATTGGTACACCATTAGAAATAGTTATAGTAGTAGCAAAAGTATGGCGTGCCATATGAAAGGTTAGGCACTTTTCTATTCTACACACATCAGCTATTTCTTTTAGGTAAGCATTAATTTTTTGATTACTAATTATGTTGAAAATTGTTTCATTCGCTAATAGGTCTTCTACTTTGCAATATTTATGCAATATGGCATTTGGTATAGCTAATAATGGAACATGTGATTTAGAGCCCGTTTTCTGGCGTTTAAAACGAATCCAATAAGTGTTATTCTTATCTAGCTCTAGTTCAGATTTTTTTAGTTGTAATACGTCTACATAAGCTAGTCCTGTATAACAACTAAAAATGAACATATCCTTTACAAAATTTAATCTCTCATTTCTGAAATCTGTTTTTAATATTCGGTTAATTTCATCTTGTGTTAAATACTGTCTTTCGATTGGTTTAATTGATAAAGAAATATCAGCAAATGGGTCTACTCTTATCCATCCATTTTTAAAACTATTGATTACTATTTTCTTTAAATACTGTAGATATTTCTTGGTGGTATTCTCACTACACTTTTTGTTAGTTTTTAGAAAGGATTCAAATTTGAGAATGTGAGCTCGTGTAAGAGATTTCATACTAATATCTTTCAATTTATATTCTAGCTTAAGGAACTCTGCCATGTATCGTTTACAAGTATCGTATTTTAACCAGGTTGAATACACGAAGTCTGTTCCGATAAGTTTTTTCATTTCGATATTATTTTCTTCCCATAATTCCAATAGCATTTTAGGGGCCTCAGAATTAACACCCATAATTGAATCTCTTAGCAATTCAGGTATTACTTCATCGTGCACTAAAAGTAGTTCTGTATATTTATTATAGACCTTAGCTCGTAAGGCATCTAAGTATAAATTCAATGAATTTGCTTCTTGTGACTTTGCTATTGATTTTGATTTTGATTGATCCCAGTCGTTTATTGCAACAAATCTTTTTGTTCGCATTGCAACTGATCTACCTTTGATTGTAATTCGAAGCATTACTGGGCATTCACCATTTTGTTTAATTTTTGATTTGTTGATGTAGTACAACAAACTAAACATACTTTTTTCAGACATAGATTTTATCGTTTATTGCCCCTTTAATTCGTTTGCAATTTTACGATGACCTATTTACATTCTACTTCACATGTAGAGTGTTTCTCAGTGCATTTCAAAAAATCGTGACCCCTTTTGAAAATTTATCAAGGGGTCACGATTACGGTACATTAAATATCTTCGATTTGCACTAATTTGCATAAGAATACAAATAAAAAAGCGTGTAAATTCTCGATTTACACGCTTTTGCACTGAAATTTGTTCATTTCAGTGGAGCTGGAGGGAGTCGAACCCTCGTCCAAACATGGGACCTGTGACGCTTTCTACATGCTTAGTTCTTGTTTGTTTTTCGATCGTAGGCTGACCGAGAACCATCCACCTACAACTTAGTTTCTTTAGCTTCAGAAAGTATAGAAACATCTACTCTCCTATTACGACTTTTCTAGTACCCCTTTGCCAGTCGCGGACGTTCAGCGCTCCTGAGAGATATTCAGCTTCTCTATCTAATAGAGACGAGGCATTTTTAACATCTGTTAAAATTAAGCAGCTAAAGCGTAGTTATTTTCGCCTTTTATGGTTTGAGGATTTTCTTTATAGGGAACTCTCCACAACGCCCTGCATGCTTACATCCAAATCATCCACCCTGTCAATTCCAAGCAGCCCCAGATGTGGTGCAAAGATACGGAAATTTTCAAATTTAAGATGTAAAATGTAGGATGTAAGATGTAGAATGTAGAATTAAGGGTTAAGAACGAGGAGCTGCTAGGTTTAAAAATAGTAACTACTCTGATTCGAAGCCCAATTGGCTAATTGGCTAATTGACATATTGGCTAATTATCATATTTGCTAATTATCACATTTGCTAATTAAGAAATTAACTACTTTAGTATTTTACAAACAGGCAATGCTAAAAAACGACCCCAAAGACTGGATAGGTTTTATCTTTAGGTTTCATAAATCTGATACTATTCGTAAGCTGTTTCCATTAATTCTATTGATGTGCGTGTATTCGTACATCGTTGCATACATTGAAATAGAATACATGAATTTGAGTGAGAACTCACATCTGAAAAATATCACCATCATGCATGGCTTGCTAAGTTTCGTGATTTCGATGTTGCTGGTTTTTAGAACCAATACCGCTTATGATCGCTGGTGGGAAGGCCGTAAACAATGGGGCTCATTAGTAAATAACTCTAGAGGCTTGGCAATAAAACTTTCGGCAATATTATCTCCGGATGATACAAACAATAGAAATTTCTTCAAAAAAATAATTCCTGCTTTCGCTGAAGCCCTTAAAAATCATCTAAGATCCGAAGAAACACAATTGCAATTATTTGAAGATGCTGATAAAGATTATAGCATTGACCATAGTAAACATATACCTAATCAGGTTTCATTATTGATGAATAAAAGATTACAAAATATGTTACGCAATGGTAAGATTAGTGACGAACAAATGTTATTCATTAATGCTGAACTGCAATCGTTCAATGATATTTGTGGAGCTTGCGAACGTATTAAAAATACACCTATACCCTACTCTTACTCTGCTTTCTTGAAGAAATTTATTTTTATTTATGTAGTAACTTTACCATTCGGATATGTATTTAGCTTAGGTTATTATGTAATTCCGGTAATCGCATTTATTTTTTATGTGATCGCCAGTTTAGAATTAATTGCTGAAGAAATTGAAGATCCTTTTGGGACTGATGCGAATGATTTGCCGATTGATAAAATTGCGAAGAATATTGAGTGGAACGTCAATGAAATTATATAGATAGTTGAGAGTAGCTAGTAGCTAGTAGCTAGAAAAAATATGAAGAAATTATACATACTAATTTTATTTGCGTTGATTGGCCTAGAGACGATGGCGCAGTGTAATTATAAGGTGATTGGACATAGGGGTGGTGATTCATATAATTACCCGGAGAATACCTTGATTGCCTTAGAAAACGGATTTATGCAAGGTATTTTTGCAGCTGAAGTGGATGTGCGTATTACCTCTGATAGCGTCTTTGTATTATTGCATGATTCGTATTTAAATAGAACGACTAGTGGCTCCGGATTTTTAATTGATTATACCTATGATCAAATAAAAAATTTAGATGCTGGTTCTTGGAAAAATCCTAGATTCAATAACCAAAAAATTCCGAAGCTCTCTCAAGGATTAGAGCTATGCAAAAAATACAATTCTAAATTATACTTAAATATGAAAGTATATGAACCTGTATTATTAGGGAAACTATTAGACTCTTTAAACATACCGCTAGATATGGTAATTGTTGACCCTGATGCTGAATATTTAGTAGACCTATACTATCAATACTTACCTAATAGATCTATGGTTTATTTCGGTGAAGTACCTAATCCGGTTAACGATACTGCATTCTATACTAATTTAAAAAATAAAGGTGTATTCGCTTTTGAAATTGTAGCAGATGAGTTCATAAACAATACTGTAAATGATACATTTAAAAGCATGTTGAACTATGTAGGAATAGAGCTTTGGGCCTACACAGCTAACAAACCATCTCTCATTCAGTATTTAAAAAATGAAGATGTAAAAGGTTTAGAAACAGACATGCCGAGCATCGCTTATAATGTATTTTGTAATTCTATTCAATCTGGTTTCTTCCCTAAAAAAGAAATTAATGCTCAATGGAATTTTGAGAATAGTTTAGAAGCCAGTATTGGATCAAAGCTAGTATTCATTGGTGACACAAGCATTGCCAACCAAAAAATAACTTTTGGCAAATGCAGTGATTTTAATATTGATTTAATAAATTCTTCGGATGTAAACGTTGCTAAAATTCCTGCACTAGATCCGAACCATGCTTTACGTTTATATTCCAATATTTTCCCCGAAGGTTACCCCGGAGAATTGCATTGCGATAATGACTATAGCATTGTAATGGATGTTTATAAAGCTAACGACAATACAGCTCAAACATATTTCTCACTCTTTCAAACAAGTAATAATAATGCTGACGATGCCGATTTGTTTTTACATAATAATGGAGTCGGAATTTTAGAGCAATACCATGGAAATATTATAGATAGTACTTGGTATCGAATAATTTTCTCATTTGATCTGTATAATAATATTATCAACAAATACATCAATGGAATATGGGTAGGTAGCACTACTTTAAGCAATAGTTTAAACGGCAGATTCTGTGTAAACAATAACTGGGCGATACAGAGTTCTAATTTATTTTCAGATAATGATAATGAAACAGGTACATATTATGTAAGCAGTGTTCAGCTCAGAAATTACGCAATTAATAATTCGGAAGCCCTCTTACTTGGTAATACTTCTGCAAATAAAATAAGCAACAACTTATTTGTTGATAGCTCTGCTTGTCCGGCTTTTACATTCATCTCTAACGATACAACTGTAAATCAAAATTCAACTTTTCAAATTACTGCAAATGCCGGAAATAATGTAAATTACAGCTGGCAAGAGAAAATAAATGGCATCTGGACAGATGTTCAAGCTATCAATTATAAAAACAATAAGTCTAAAACTTTAGAGATAAAAAACATTTCTACTAATAAAGAGTTTAGATGTATTGTAAATAATAATTGCACAATAATTTCAAATTCGATTAATGTGCAAGTATTACCAGTCGGATTAAACAATGTAAATGCATCGAGTATAAAAATATACCCTAATCCTTCTGAAAACTATATACAAATAAAAGGAATTAAAAAACCTTCGATTTTAAGAATATATAATTTACAAGGATCATTGGTTCAAGAGTTTAATAATGTAAGTAATGACTCTAAAATTATTCATAATTTGAATTCAGGATATTATATTTTGAAAGTGATAGAAGGTAATGATACATTAGTAGATAGATTAATAGTAAAATAAATCATGAACGAGAAAATAAAAAACTTATTAGATACTAAATATTCACAATTAGAAGAAGGGTTAAGAGAGAGAATAGCAGATGTCGCAAGCTTAAAATCTTTTAAGGCAAATGATGAACTTTTAAGAAGTGGCCAATATCTAAAATCGATCATGCTACTTACAAATGGTATTGTAAAACTAAGTACTGAAGGTGAAGAAGGTGAAGAGTTTTTCATGTACTATATAGAACCAGGTGAAGCATGTGCATTATCATTTATATGTGCTGCTAGAGATAAGCGTAGTGACATCTCTGGCATTGCGATGGAAGATACTGAAGCAATACTAATACCTATCGAGCATATGGATGAATTAATGACAAAATATAAATCGTGGTATTATTTCGTTCTCGATTCATATCGTACTAGGTTCAAAGAATTATTAGATGTTATACAGAGTGTTGCATTTCAAAGTATGGATGAACGCTTAGAGTATTATTTAGTAAAGCAAAAAGCTAGTTTAGGTAGCTCACATATACATTTCACACACGAACAAATAGCAAGAGATTTAAATTCTTCGAGAGTAGTCATTTCTAGATTACTCAAGCAAATGGAGAATAATGGCAAGGTAAAACTCTCAAGAAACGGCATAGACCTACTTTAAAGCCGCTTTTCTCAATGTAACTTTTGTAACGTTCATTCTGCTTTTAAGTGATGATATTTGTATCACATTCAAAAAGCAATATGGAAATAATCGGATACTTTGCTTCGGCATTAATAGGAATTTCACTCGGACTCATCGGAGGTGGTGGTTCAATTTTAACTGTACCAGTATTGGTATATTTATTTAAAGTTGATCCGGTTGAATCAACTGCCTATTCATTATTTATTGTTGGCTTAACGAGTTTAGTCGGATCGTATTCTAAATACAGAGAAAAATTATTAAACTTCAAAACTGCCATCATATTCGGCGCACCATCAATTGTTGCTGTATATATCACTCGTAAATTTTTAGTCCCGGCAATACCCACTGAAATAATGAACATCGGTTCATTTGTATTAACAAAAAATATCATGATGATGTTATTGTTTGCAGTACTAATGGTATTCGCATCACTATCAATGATTCGTGATAAAAAAGCAACAAGCAATATCTCAAACATGAGTGAAAGCAAATACAAATTCTTAATCATTTTGATCGAAGGATTCGTAGTTGGTACATTAACCGGATTAGTAGGTGCAGGTGGCGGATTCTTAATTATACCAGCATTGGTATTATTAACAGGGATGCCAATGAAAGAAGCAGTCGGCACATCATTATTAATCATAGCAGTAAAATCATTAATCGGATTCACAGGCGACTTAGGTCATTTCGAAATGAACTGGACATTATTAATAACAGTTTCATCAATCGCAGTCGCAGGTATTTTCATCGGTAACTATTTATCAAAGAAAATCGATGGCAATAAATTGAAGAAAGGCTTCGGATGGTTTGTTTTAATAATGGGAGTTTACATAATAGCAAAGGAATTACTTTTTAAATAGTACAAAAGTAGCTAGTAGCTAGATGTATCTAGTATCTAGTTTCTAGCTACTAGCTACTAGCTACTCAAATACTAAAATTAAGATATGAAAATAGAACAAATATACACTGGATGTTTAGCACAAGGTGCTTATTACATCGAATCGAATGGTGAAGCAGCGATCATTGATCCATTAAGAGAAGTGCAACCATACATTGAAAGAGCAAAGCAAGCGAATGCAACAATTAAGTATGTTTTTGAAACACACTTTCATGCTGACTTCGTTTCAGGTCACGTTGATTTATCAAAAGCTACTGGCGCTCCTATTGTTTATGGTCCGACGACCATGCCATTAGGTTTCGACGCTATCGTTGCTACTGATAATCAAGAATTCAAAGTTGGTAATATCACTATTAAATTATTACACACACCTGGACATACAATGGAGAGCTCATGCTATTTATTGTTAGATGAAAATGGTAAAGAGACTGCATTATTCTCTGGTGATACATTATTCATTGGTGATGTAGGTCGCCCAGACTTAGCACAAAAAGTTGTAGAAGATTTAACACAAGAAATATTAGCATCACATTTATTTGATTCATTAAGAAACAAAATAATGGTATTGCCAGATGACTTAACAGTATACCCTGCTCACGGTGCAGGTTCTGCTTGTGGTAAAAACATGAGTAAAGAAACTACTGATACATTAGGACATCAGAAAGAAACGAATTATGCTTTAAGAGCAGACATGACGAAAGAAGAATTCATCAAAGAAGTTATCACTGGCTTAACAGCGCCACCTGCATACTTCCCATTAAACGTAATGATGAACATTCAAGGTTATGATAATTTTGACCAAGTATTAGAAAGAGGTACACAAGCATTATCACCAGAGGCTTTTGAAGCAGCTGCTAATGAAACTGGTGCATTAATTTTAGATACGCGTCATGCGCAAGAATTTGCGAAAGGCTTTATACCGAATTCAGTAAACATTGGCATCGATGGTAGCTTTGCTCCATGGGTAGGTGCAATGATACCTGATATCAAACAACAAATATTAATCGTTGCAGAGCCAGGTAGAGAAGAAGAAATCGTTACGCGTTTAGCACGTGTAGGTTATGATTACGCAATAGGTTTCATAGCAGGCGGATTCGATTCTTGGAAAAATGCAGGTAAAGAAGTTGATAGCATTCGTTCTATCTCAGCAGATGAATTAGCAGAGATTCAAGCAAAAGATTCAAGCATCAATATTTTAGATGTTAGAAAGAAAAGCGAATACGATTCAGAGCATATTATCAATGCAACAAGCGCACCATTAGATTATATCAATGAAAGCATGATGCAAGTAGATAAGAACAAAACATACTATGTTCATTGTGCTGGTGGATATCGTTCAATGATCTTTGCTTCAACATTAAAAGCAAGAGGATACGATAACTTAATCGACGTAGACGGTGGCTTCAAATCAATCAAAGAAACTGAGAAGTTTCAGGTGAGTGACTATGTTTGTCCGTCAACACTACTTTAAATGTAGAATGTAAAATTTAGAATGTAGAATTTAAAAAAAGAGCTACTGAGATGAATTTAGTAAAGCTTATCATCTCAGTACTCTATACTCAGCACTCAATACTAAAAATATGTTAAACTCACTCCACACTCTCCCCTTCAACAACTTGAACGGTAGAGAATTTAAATCAAATTTTGAAAGCAATAATGGTGTTTTATTAGATGTAAGAACACCAGAGGAATTTGCTGCAGGACATATTGAAGGTTCTGTAAACATCGATATTTTTAATCCAGATTTCAGAGATCAAATAGACGCTTTAGATAAAAACAAAGAATACTTTGTGTATTGTAGAAGTGGCAATCGCTCAGGGCAAGCCTGTATGTTAATGGCTGAACTAGGATTTAAATCTAACAATTTAATGGGCGGCATTGGTGCTTGGCCATTTTAATCATAAAATTATGAAGAAAATATTAGTACCTGTCGATTTTTCGGATGTATCAAAATTCGGAATTGATATTGCAAAGAAAATTGCAAAAACATCAAAAGTAGAATTACATCTTCTTCATTTCATTACTTTACCTTCACATGTATTACTTGATAATGAAGGCGAATTAGTAGAAGATGGCGAGATGGATATTCAAGCACTCAAATTACAGAAGATTGAGGCTGAACTTAAAATGAAAAACCTTGTAGATTCATTAGCTGAGTTTGAAGTAAAGTCGTGTGTATGTTTCGGACATGTAAATGAAGAAACGATAAAGTATGCGAAAACGAATACGATGGATTTAATTGTGATGGGAACTCATGGTTCTACAGGCATAAAAGAATACATTACGGGTTCACATGCTGAGTATGTTGCAATGCATGCTACGGCGCCAGTATTTACAGTGAAGTGTGATCGTTCAGAGATGCTAGTTAAATCATTAGTATTTACGAATAGTTTTAGTCATGAAGTCGAAAATTTCCCATCGATTATAAAAACGATACAAGAAGCTTTTCATGCAGAAATACATTTATTAAGAGTTAACACTCCGAATTCATTTATGGTAGATGACGAAGTATTAGCTAACATGAAAAAATTTGCAGACAAATACGAGTTAGTAGATGTAAAATATTCTGTAATCAATGATAAAGAAGTAGAGACTGGCATAGAAAAATATTGTTTATATAATAATGTTGATGTAATCTCAATCGGTAGTAGACAAAGAACGGGCGTTAATAAATTAATTAACGGTTGTGTTTCTGCTGATTTAGTTAATCATGTATTTAAGCCAATTATTACTTACAAAATTTAATTAAAAGACAAACACCCATATGGATTTTTTATACGAACCTTGGCCTTGGTATATAGCCGGCCCAATCATCGGACTATCAGTACCCTTATTACTTTTAGTAGGCAATAAAATGCTAGGTATTTCTTCGTCACTCCGACATACCTGTGCTGCTATTGCGCCTTTTAATATTAACTTTTTAAAGTACAATTGGAAATCAGAATTATGGAACATGGTTTTTGTATTGGGTATTTTGATAGGCGGATTTTTAGCAGGTAGTGTATTTGTAAAACCTGATTATGCAGTAGCTATTTCAGATGCTACTGTTCAAGATATTGCAAAGTTAGGTGTAACAGAAGTGAAAGGACTTTTACCAGATCAGATTTTTAATTTAGAATTCTTATTCAGTGTAAAAGGAATGTTGGTATTAGTATTAGGAGGATTTATGATAGGCTTCGGATCAAGATATGCAGGAGGTTGCACATCGGGTCATGCAATCATGGGAATCTCTTCATTACAATGGCCTTCACTAGTAACTGTGATCTTTTTCTTTATCGGCGGATTGTTAATGACACATTTTATTTTACCTCTAATTTTCTAAAACATGAAATACATAAAATATTTATTAGTAGGCATCTTGTTTGGTGTAGTGCTAACAAAATCTGAAGCTGTTTCTTGGTATAGAATTCAAGAGATGTTTAGATTTCAAAGTTTTCATATGTATGGTATCATTGGCTCTGCAATTGTGGTAGCGATGACATCCATCTTAATTATTAAAAAATTTAAAATACCAGCTTTAAATGGTGAAGCGATAAACATACCAGATAAGCAATTCAACAAAGGAAGTATCATTGGTGGTACGATCTTCGGTATGGGTTGGGCATTAGCAGGCGCTTGTCCTGGTCCTCTTTACGCTCTTATCGGCAGTGGTTACGCAATAATACTTGTGGTGATTTTATCAGCATTATTAGGTACTTGGATGTATAGTTTTTTAAGACCTCGACTTCCTCATTAATAAAAAAACAACATGAGAACGAACACATTTTTAACAATTCTATTTGGAAGTCTGATGGCAGGCACAGCAATCATTGCAGTATCTGACCAACCAGAAATTATCGAAGAGTCAACTATTGCAACAGATGCAATAGTTGAAGTTTCAAAACCAAGTGTATGGCAAGCACCAGATGAAAGTTTGATGCCTGCTAATGAAAAAGAAATGATTCTCTATGGAAAAGAATTAATCAAAAACACTTCATTGTATTTAGGTCCGAAAGGCACCGTAGCCTCTATGAGCAACGGCATGAATTGTCAAAACTGTCATCTTGATGCAGGTGCAAAAGCTTGGGGAAATAATTATTCGGCAGTAGCATCAACCTATCCTAAATTCAGAGAACGTTCTGGTGCTGAAGAAGACATTCCGAAACGAGTGAACGATTGTTTTGAAAGAAGTTTAAATGGTAAAGCTTTACCTGAAGTTGGTAAAGAAATGCAAGCCATTGTGAGTTATATTAATTTCTTAGGTACAAATGTTCAAAAGGGTGATAAACCTGAAGGCAGTGGTATTACAGAAGTTTTATTTTTAGATAGAGCAGCTGACCCTGAGAAAGGGAAATTAGTCTATCAAAATAAATGTGTGAGCTGTCATATGGTTAATGGTGAGGGAATGGCCAATGCAGACAAAACAGGTTATACCTACCCTCCTCTTTGGGGTGATCATAGTTATAATGATGGTGCTGGTTTATTTAGACTATCACGTTTTGCTGGGTATGTAAAATCGAATATGCCATTGGGAGTAAACTATGAAAACCCACAGTTAACAGATGAAGAAGCATGGGATGTTGCTGCATATGTAAATTCACAAGCAAGACCAAAAAAGAATATCAAAAAAGATTGGCCAAATATTGCAGGTAAACCGATTGATCATCCATTCGGTCCATTTCATGATGGATTCTCGGAAGAGCAACATAAATACGGACCTTTCAAGCCTATCAAAGAAAAACGTGCAGAGTTAAAAAAAGAAAAAAGTAAAAAAGTATAAGCGTGAAAAATATATACTTCGTCTTACTATTTAGTATGCTTACAATTACATTGAAAGCAGAGAATAAAAAAGATGAACACAATCAAGAGAGTAAATCAGACTCAAATAAATTAAGTTATTTTTTTAAGAATGGTGAGTTCGGCGGTCATGCAAGATTTGCGTCGTTCTATACGAATAATACCAAGAATTTAAGTGACTCATATGCTATGGGAGTTGGTATGGGTATAGATTTTGAAAGTGCAAAATTTTATGGCTTTCAAATGGGTATAAGCGGATTCTTTATATATAATATTTATTCAAGTGATTTAACAACTTTAGATTCATTAACGAATCAACCGAATAGATATGAAGTTGGTTTATTCGATATAGAGAATCCAAGTAATAAACATGATTTAGATCGATTAGAAGATTTATATCTTAAATACAACTTCAGAAAATCGTATGCTAAAATTGGTAAACAACATCTAAAAACTCCATTTATTAATCTACAAGATGGAAGAATGCGTCCGTCTTTAATAGATGGTATCACCTTAAATTTTAATGAAATAAAAAATCTTGAAATTGAAGCGGGCTATATAATTTCAGTTTCACCTAGAAGCACTGTAAAATGGTATAGTATAGAAGAGTCGATGGCAGTATATGCTACTGGAGTAAATTCAATTGGCACTCCATCGAATTACAAAGGAAACATAGAAAGTAAATACATTGCCTATTGGGGATTGGGCTATAAATTCAATAAAAATCTGAAACTTAACCTACATCAACAACATGTAGAAAATGTAATGAATACAAGCATGATCGAAGTTGACTATTTGTTTGATGTAAATAGCAGAGATAAAATTAATATTTCGGGGATGTACGTTAACCAAGGAAAAGTAAATAATGGGGGAAGTGATTCGGTTTTGAAAACATATTTCGAAGGACAAAAACAATCAAACATTTTCAGCACACGTATCGGATATTTAACATCAAAGAATAAATTTTATATTAACTATACCCGTATTACTGATGATGGTAAATATTTAATGCCAAGAGAATGGGGGCGTGATCCGTTTTATACATTCATGGCTAGAGAACGTAACGAGGGATTAGCAGATGTACATGCTATTACTTTTAATCATAAAACAGATATAATTAAAAATAAATTAGCAAGCGATTGGGGATTGGGATATTATGATTTACCAGATGTGAAAGTGTATGCAAAAAATAAATATGGCTTACCAAGCTATATTCAATTGAACATAGATTTGAAATATAAATTTGATAAATTTTTAGATGGATTGACTTTAGATTTTATTTATGTTCAGAAATTTAAGAATGCGAATACGTATAATAATGACAAATACGTAATAAATAAAGTAGATTTAACACTTTTTAACATAATTGCGAACTATAGATTTTAATGGTTTGTAACATCCGTGTTAGTCAATCATCTGTTACAAAACTCTAATGATTAATTTCTTAACATTGCTCTACATCAAACCAATGTAATAAGAAATGAAATTGTTCAAATTAAATTTTATCGCATTATTATTATTCACACTCAGCTCATTTACTTTCGCTCAAACGAATGAAAATACAGGTGCTATTAGAGGCGTAATAATAGACTCAAGCAACAATCAGCCGATTGCATTTGCAACTATAAGTTTAAAAATAGAAGGTCAATCAAATTTAAGAAGTGCTTTAACAAAAGAAGATGGTAGCTTCATTTTAGAGAAATTACCCTATGGTAAACATCTATTAAGTGTATTAAATGTTGGTTATAAAAAGAAATACATCGAAGTCGAGGTCGATGCAAACAACGCTAACATCCAGCTAAATTCAATTGTAATTTCACAAGAAGAAAAAACATTAAAGGAAGTTACTGTAAGTACAGAGAAGAATTTAGTAAAGCAAGAGGCTGATAGAATTACTTACGATGTGCAATCAGACCCAGAGAGTAAATTTCAAACAGCATTAGATATGTTACGTAAAGTACCATTGGTAACAGTTGATGCAGATGATAATATTCAAGTAAAAGGAAGTTCAAATTTCAAAGTTTTAATAAATGGAAGAAACTCTTCCTTAGTGGCTCGTTCTCCGAAAGATGTTTTCAGAGCAATGCCTGCAAGTAGCATCGTGAAAATTGAAGTCATCACTAATCCCCCTTCAAAATACGACGCCGATGGAATTGCAGGTATTATCAATGTAATCACTACACAAAAAATCGAATCTGGTTATAATGGAAGTATCTCTACCAGATATAATTTTATCTGGGGTCCGGGTATCAACGCAAACCTAACACTCAAACAAAACAAATTCGCGGTGAGTGCTTATTATGGAATGGGAACTAGCACCATGCCAGGCACAACTTGGTCGAATAGTAGAAGAAGCGTTGCAGATAATAATTTATTGAATCAGGAGGGTGTTAGTAAGAATGGCTGGACATGGAATTATTTGCAATCGGAGATGAGTTATGAATTTGATACCTTGAATTTATTAACAGCAGAAATTGGTTGGAACCCTGGCAATAATAATTTCAGCAGAACACAAAATAATTCATTTTATAATTCTGATGGAGTATTGAATCAGAGTTTTAATTTGATAGATGTAAGTGAGGGGACATGGAATTCATTAGACTTGGGATTAAATTATCAAAAAGGATTTAAGAAAAATAAATCGCAGTTATTAACTTTATCATACAAGTATTCTCCAAATATCAATACAAGTTTTAATGATGTAACACAGTCAAGTTCATTTAATTATCAATTTGTACCCTTTCAACAAGACAATAAATCTGGGAGTATAGAACAGACTTATCAGATAGATTATGTACAGCCATTAAATTCTAAACTAGACTTAGAAACAGGTGTAAAGGCAATTACTAGAAATAATTTTTCGGAGTATGAATTTAAATACTTTGATTTATTATCAAATTCATATCTAACAGATTCTGCTCAAACAAATGACTTTGATTATCAACAAAACGTTTATAGCTTTTATAATTCATATAATGTGAAGTTTGATAAATGGTCGGTACGTGCCGGACTTAGATTAGAGCGAACTACTGTTGATGCAAATTTTACGAGTAGTTTAACAGAGGTAAAACAAGATTATACCAATTTGATACCTGCAATATCTATACAAAGAAAAATGAAAGATATGAGTAATATTAATATTGGCTATACTCAAAGAATAGAGCGCCCAAGCATTTGGCAATTAAATCCTTTCGTTGCATTAAATGACCCGCGTTTTATCAATTATGGTAACCCAAATTTAAATGCAGTATTGACAAATAATTTTGAATTAGGTTATAGTACATTTAAGAAAGGGTCGATTAACGTCGGATTAAATTATTCATTTGCTGATAATACAATTCAAAATATAACAGTACTAGGGGCAGATACCATTTCAAGAACAACTTTTGAGAATGTTGGTAATGATAAAAATTTAGGATTGAATGCAAATATCAATATGCCTATTAATAAAAAGATTAATGTCAATGTAAACTCACAGATATCGTATTTGTGGATAGAAGGAGCGCTAAACGGATTGACTTATAAAAACAGCGGATTACAAGGTAATTTATTTGCATTTGTTTCTTATACACTTCCTCAAGAATATAGATTGAGAATGAACCTTGGGTATAACAGTGCACAAATACAGTTACAGGGGCAGTCGAATGATTTCATATTTTCTTCGATAAGTGTTACGAAAGAATTTTTCAATAAAAATTTAATGTTGAGCGCACAAATTGCAAATCCCTTTGAGAAATTTAGAGCATGGGAATTCGATCAAAGATCGAGCGATTTTGAATCATCGAGCAGATATCAAAATTTTTATCGTCACTACGGATTTAGTATCACTTATAAGTTTGGTAAACTTCAAGGTGGTGTGAAGAAAAACAATAGAAGTATACAAAATGATGATACTCAGCAAAAAAGTTCTGGACAGCAAGGGGGATAATTCTATATTTGTAGCATGAAAATTTATGGTATTAAAAACTGCGAGACAGTAAAGAAAGCATTGAATACACTAGATGCAAAAGGTATTAATTATGAATTTCATGATTATAAAAAGTTGGGTGTAGAGGCTAGCAAGATTCAAGAATGGTTAAAAAAAGTTGATTTATCTGTTTTAGTGAATAAAAAGGGAACCACCTACAAGAAATTAGATGAAAATGCCAAAGCTGCCCTTGAGAATGCTAAAACAGCCATTCCTGTAATGATAGCTAATACTTCGGTTATCAAAAGACCCATTTTAGAATATAAAAAAGAGCTATTGGTAGGTTATGATGCAACTCTTTATGATCAAGTTACCAGTAAGTAACTAGTAACTAAATTTAGTACAAATTGAAATTCATGTAACCAACCTTAATTCAGCCCCGTACAAGACCAAACAACAACAATCAAAAGGTGGGGCTCATGAAAAAGAAATTATTAGCAACAACTATAATATTTTCATTTCTGTTAATATTATTCCAAGCATTCAAGCCTTCAACAATTGTAAAATCAATTACAGCATTTCAAAATATATACTCATCTCAAGATTTAAACGATCAAGATTTATTTTCATTTTCAGTAATCAGCGATAATCATGGCGCAAGTCCGTATGATAACATTCAAATGTACAGAACAGCCAAATGGATAGCACAAGGCGAAGATAAATTTGTATTGGGGTTGGGTGATCATATGGTGAAAAATGAATCTAATAATTTCTTACATTTCATCTTAAGAAACGAATGGTGGAAAAAGAATTTTTATCCAACAATAGCCGATGGTGAAAATGCATATTTCGGAAGTTCTCAATCTGATTGGGGAGCTGGAGGGCAATTATTAGAAGCATTAAATTTCAAGAATAAATTCAATACAAGAGTCAGAGAAAATGGCGCTGAGTACTATACTAAATTTTCTATTAAGGGTGTTAATATTCACTACATATCATTGCATTACCCCGATGAGCCCTATATATTAAATAAATGCTTCCCTATCGATAGTAGAAATTATTTAATAAATACTCTAAATAATATTCAAAAGTCAAATAATGATATAATCATTGTAGCAGCACATTCTCGCTGGGGATCATGGATTGACGATTTAAATGAAAGTCAGAAAAATTATGTGATGTCTAAATGTGATTTATTACTTTCTGGCACTACACATTATTTTGAACGAAGAACACCACAAGGTTTTGAAAACAGAGGAGCATTAGTAGTAAATGCAAGCTCAGTTAATCGCGCTAGATTTGGAAATCACAATGGCTTTTTAAAAATTCATGTAATGAAAAATCCACTAGCATTAGTCGTTCAACATGTAAACACAAACGAGAAAGATATTCAATTAATGAATACTCCTGACTCCTATGTGAAATACATTAACGGTGGTGTTTACCCTTTGAATTTTGAAAATTTATATGCTGCGAATTTTGTAGCGAATACCTATTAACATTCTTCTACCTTGCATAGGAGCATAACCATATGTAGTATCGAAAGTGTAGTTATTAGGGTTGTTTATATTAACTTGTTTATCGAAGGGGTCAAAACTTCTCATCAAGGGATTGCTTGGTAAAAAATCAAAAATATTTTTCATCGCAACATATACATCCCAATTTTTATTAAATGTTTTTGTTGCTTGTATAGTATGTAATGCATACCATGGTGAGTACTCGTCTCTAAAGTCATTCGGTAAAATGGGTAATCTCATCGGACTATAGAAAACGCCAGAGTAATCTAATTTTAAGTTCAACTTACTGAATTCATAGCTGATTGAAAAATTACCAGAAAATCTAGAACTAAATAAAATATCAATTCTAGTACTGTCTGTTTTTTCAAATGCATCTAAGAGTGTGAATCCGAATTGTATATTCAAACGCTCAGCGCTTTGCCAATCAAATTTAGCATTAAGGCCTTGGCTAATTGAATATCCGTCTAAGTTTTTATAAATTATTTTATTCGGATCTAAGTCATAATTAGCAATGATTCGATTAAAGAAATAGGTATTGAATAAATTGAATTCAGCTTTTATGTATGAGTTATTTAAAAAGAAAATATGATCAAGAGAGAAGAATGAGTTGATGGTAGATTCTGGATTTAAGTTTTCTGCGAATTGAATTTTTCGATCACCAGTTAAAGCTGCGTGGTCTTCTGTAAAAACATTGACAACCCTGAATCCCCTACCCGCTCCTAATCGATATTGTGTTTGCTCATTTGCTTTGAATTGTACTGAAGTTCTAGGTGATGCAATTAAACCTTGATTAAAATCATAATCAAATCTCATAGCCATTAAAATTTTCCATCGAGCACTAAACTTCCACTCATCTTGAATAAAAAAACCCGGAATAATATCTGTTCGTATTTGAGTTTTATTTGTATCTATATCTGTTCGTGTTAATATGGTATTGTCATCGTATACATTTGACTTCATTGAAAGTCCGGTTAATATATCATGATTAGTTCTCTGAAACCTATAGATTGATTGTAAAAATAATGTATGTTGATAGGCATTAAAATTGGTAGTTCCGTAAGTAGATCTTTGATTATGATAAACATAAGAGGTTTGAAACTCTAAAGGCTTATCTTTATTAGGTTTAACAGAGCTTATTACTTCTACTCTTTTAGTTTGAATGGTTTCACCATAAATAGAATCCCCCGCTCTAAAATTATCATTCCAGTTTAATTCACCACCCCAACGATCTTCATACATTAAACGATAAGCAAAATTTATCAATGAGCGTTCGTTATCGAAAGTGTATTTATTAAACAATGAAATTCTTTTTTGTAAAGCTATATCCGTAAATCCGTCTTTATTCACATCAAGCTTATTATCAAAATTAAAATAGTTTAAACTTAACAATGATTGAGTATGCTTACTCACTCTCCATTTCAAAGCAAGATCATTAGAACTTTCTAATTGAGTACTTAATGATGTTTCAAAATATAATTTATCAGATGTGCTTGTGCTTTTAGTTATAATATTAATAATGCCTGCCATGGCTTCAGAACCGTACATTGCAGCACCCGGACCTTTAATCACTTCAACCCTTTCAATCATACTTAATGGTATACCACTCAATCCATATACAGTCGACAAACTACTTACTATTGGCATACCATCTATTAACACGGCAGTATAAGGACCTTCCATACCATTTAAATGGATATCACCCGTATTACAAACTGAACAATTGATCTGTGGGCGAAGTCCGGTTATCTGCTGAGTCGCATCTAACAAATTATAAACAGCTGCTTTTTGAAAAAATTCAGTTCGGTAGACTTCGATGGGGAGCGGACTGTCTTTTTTAGACATTTTTTTCATACTGCCCGACACAACGACCTCTGATGAAGTATATGTTTTCTGCTTGTCGACTTTTTTATCTTCTTGCGCAAGCAACTTGTTAGATATAAATATTAGAAGGATGGTGACTATTAGTAAACGCATGCACAAAAGTAATAATTTTTAGATAAGTCTAAATTTTATTTTATACTAACCTAATAGCGATTAGAAAATTTTAATAAATTTGGGCATGAAAAACATATTATTAATATCTATGCAATTGATTTTTAGCATTTTAAACACAAATGCTCAAGCACCCAAAACATTACTTAAAGAGGGCGATTTAGTGTTTCAAGATTTAGATTGCGGACCATTATGTGATGCAATAGAGGCTGTTACAGAGGGCTATAAAGGCAGAGATTTTTCACATGTAGCCATAATTATAAAAGAAAACAATCGTTTAAGAGCTGTAGAAGCAATTGGTACAGAGGTGAGAAGCATTTCTATAGATTCATTGTTTTTAAGAACGCCATCAAAAAATAAATATTTAATTATGAGGTTAAATGATGAGTATCAATATTTATCGAAGAATATCAGTAAGAATTCACTTAAATATATTGGTAAAAAATACGATGATCGATTTATCATGAATAATGATTCATTGTATTGTTCAGAATTAGTATATGAGGTGTTTAATGCATCTGTTAAAAATGAGCAGATTTTCCATTTACAAGAAATGACTTATAAAGAACCGGGCACAGATAAATTCTTTCAGGCTTGGATAGATTATTATAAATCTTTGAACTCTATCATACCCGAGGGATTACCAGGCATAAATCCGGGTTTAATATCACGCTCAGCCTATTTACATATTGTGGAATAATAAATAGTTAAAATGCTGAAATGTGGATATTTTCAAGAGAAATTCACATTCAAATGATAGAAAAACCTATAGATTTGAACAATTGTACAATATTTTAAGAGAAATCATGATTCTAAAAAAGTCATTCAGCATAATATTATTCAGTTTACTTTATGTGCAACTTTCTTTTTCACAAGTGAGTTCTGTACACAAAGAATTTGATACCGAATTTAGACTAGGTTTACATTTATACGACCGTCAACAATTTGCATCAGCAATGGTGCATTTTGAAAATGTTGAAAAACAGGTTATTCGCAATAATTATCGATTCAAAGATGAGAATGAGAAATTGCTGTACATACAATCGCAGTATTACATAGCAATTTGCGGACTTGAGTTATACAATGAGTCGTCGGAAAAAAAGCTGATGGCATTTGTAGAAAAATATCCAGAGCAACCCTTAGCAAAAACAGCAAGTTTTGAATTAGGTAATTTTTATTACAGACAAAAAAGTTATACAACCGCAATAGAATGGTATAAGAAAACAGATATCAGCTTATTAGGCAATGCAAGTAGAAATGAATTAGATTTCAGATATGCTTATGCGTTGTATGAAACAGATCAAAGAGAAGAAGCATCAAAACATTTCGAAAAATTATTAAATAAGAACTCTAAATACTCGTATTCTGCAGCATATTATGATGGCATTATAGCCTTTGATGCCAAAGAATATAAAGAAGCACTAGAGAGATTTGAATTTTTAAAAGCATCTAAAACATATGCAGAAATAGCACCCTACTACATCTGCAAAATACTTTACGATACTAAAAAGTATGATGAACTCATAACTTATGCTAATGAAGCATTGCAAATACCGCTCGTTAAAAATGCAAATGAAATTTTAGTAATGACAGCTTCTGCTTCATTCTCTAAAAAAGATTGGCAGAAAACAATAGAGTTTTATGAACAAGCTGAAAAGAAAACTGCATTAAAAGATTTATCGGTTTATGAATTTGGCTATGCATACTTTCAAAATCAAGTTTATTTAAAATCTATTAATCAACTAAAAAAATTAGCTGATAAGAAATCTCCGTATTCTCAGCACTCGTTGTATTTAATCGGACAGTGCTTTTATGAGTTGAATGATAAGCCATCTGCAAGGAATGCTTTTTCTAAGGCTTCCAAATTAAATGAAGAAGACTTTATAACCGCATCATCCTTATTAAATTATGCGAAGCTATCTTTTGAATTAAACTTTTATCAAACAGCGATAGAAAATCTTCAAGATTTCATTGAGAAATATCCGAAGAACGAATCAATAGATGAGGCGCAGTCTATATTAGGCGAAGCACTTCTCTATACTAGAAATTATAAACAAGCAATAGAAATATTAGAAGATATTGAACCTAGAAGCAAGAAAGCAGATCAAGCATTTCAGAAGGTTTGTTATTACCGCGGACTAGAATTATTTAATGAAGGTAAATTGTCTGAAAGTTTAAGTTTATTAAATAAGTCAATTGCTTTCCCTATCAATAAAAATGTAGAATCATTATGTTTTTATTGGAAAGCTGAGATTTACTATCAACAGAAAAATTTTAATGAAGCATTGAAATATTATTCAATGTACGATCAAGCAAATTTCCAAGCTGAAGATTTTAAAGTGTTAGTTAATTATCAATTAGGCTATACTTATTTAAAGAAAGAAGATTATAAATCATCGATTGTCTATTTCGATAAATTCATAAAATCAGAATCAAAATCTAATGCTGGTTCTAAACTATTATTCGATGCAATTTTAAGAATGGCCGATGGTTACTTCGTAATTAAAGATTACGATAAAGCACTGTTCTCATATAATAAAATCATTACAGAAAAAGCAAATGGGAGTGATTATGCATTATTCCAAAAAGGCATGATACTTGGTTTGCAAAATAAACAGAATGACAAAATCGTCACATTAAAAACATTACTAAGTAATTATTCAAGTTCAACTTATGCGGATGATGCTACTTATGAAATTGGTAATGGATATTTTGTAATGAATAATATTCAAGATGCCTTACAAGCATTCTTGAGTCTAGTTAAAAACTACCCGAATTCAAGATATGTAGCGAAATCGAGATTGAGTTTAGGATTAATCTATTATAATGAGCAGCATGACGATAAAGCGGTGGAGATGTATAAGGCAATCATTGTAGATTACCCAGGTACAGAAGAAGCAAAAGAAGCTTTATTAGCGATCAAAAACATATATGTAGATGCGGGTAATGCAGAAGCCTATTTAAGTTATGTAAAAACTCTACCATTTGCTTCGGTGAGTTCTGGTGCACAAGATAGTATTACTTATCAAGCTGCTAATAACAGATTTTTATTAGGCGATTGGGAAAATGCTATTAACGGATTTAATAATTACGTTGAAAAATTCGCTAATGGTTCATTCATCATCGATGCTCATGCTAATAGAGCTGAGTGTTTCATGAGAACAAAAAGAGAAAAATCAGCATTGATAGATTTTGAATATTTAATTTCAATTTCAAATCCGAAGTACCTCGAACGCTCCCTACTCTATTCAGGAAGAATATACTTTGCATTAAAAGATTATGCAAAAGCATCTACAACATATACTCAATTAGAGCAGAGTGCTGAATTTAAAGACAATTATGGAGAAGCAATCTCTGGTGCTTTAAAATCATTTGCAGCATTAAATGACAGTGCAGGTATATTGAAATATAGTCAAAGAGTTTTATCATATGAAAAATCTTCAGTAGAAGATCAATACAATGCTTATTTATCTTTAGCTAGATATTATTATGGTATAAACAATATCGAGAAGGCAGATGAAAATTATAGAGCTGTAGCTAAGTTAACCCGAACAGAAGCAGGTGCTGAAGCTAAGTACTATATCGCAAGTATTTTATTCAGTAAAGGAAAATATTTAGACGCTCAACAAGCATGCTTCGATTTAAGTAATCAAGTTCCTTCTTATGAATATTGGGTAGCCAAAGGCTTTATTATTTTGGCAGAAAGCTATTCAAAATTAGGCAACGACTTTCAAGCAAAGAGTACATTACAATCAATCATCGATGAATACAGTGTACAAGATGATGGAATCATCATTGAAGCACAAAAAAAATTAGATGAAATTTCACAACCACGTTAATAAGATGAGAGTAAGATATATTATATATAGTTTATCATTCATACTACTAGGTAGTACTGCTTTCGCTCAGAAAAACTTATCGGAACAAGTAAACGTTGTTCGTTCATATAAACCTATTTTGGCTGAAGCTGTCAAAATAAATTCTAATCCGGAAATCAAATTCGAACAAGAAGGCAAAACAAATCCAGATTACCATTTTCTCTCACACAGAATAGATTCAAATTTAAAATTGAATGCTATAACTGTTGAGAAAATGAAAAACGAAAGCATTGCCAAATTATATCGCTATTATATTCGGATGGCAGGTGGTAATTATCGAAGTAGCTATTTTGAAGCATGGGCTAATAATTTACGTTCAAAAGAATGGGTGATGTCAACTCATTTCAGACATAGAGCTTCTGCTTCATCTCTTAAAAATTATGATAACATGGCATTCTCTGAAAATACTTTGAATGCGAATGCAAAGAGAATATACAATAAACAAACAGTTAGCCTTGCTCTATTATATGATAGAGATGTAAATCATTATTACGGATACAATCATTCTAAGTTCGAGTTAGAGCCTCGCTCTATACGCCAACAATATGATTTATTCGGATTACAATCAGAAGTAATATCGAATCATAATAATAATGATCAATTAAAATACAATGCTCGATTTGATTTCTATACATTAAAAGATTTTTATAAAGCTTCAGAAAATAGATTCTCTTTAAACGCTACTGGTAATTATAAAGAGTTCGAATCAAAAATATTATTCGACTTTGCGAAATATGCTGATACATTAGACCAACAGAATAATTTATTCGGAATGGAAAATGTGATGCATCTAAAAGAATCGGGGTTTGATATCAACATCGGATTTAACATGTACCAAGAATTTGGAAAAACAAACCTCTTCCACATTTATCCGAATGTCTCTGCAAGCTACGATTATACTGACTTTGATGCGAAGGTTTACGTCGGATTAAAAGGGGGTATGAGAAAGAATAGTTTGAGAAATGTCTATACAGAAAACCCTTTCATACGTGACAATATAAATATTGAAAACACGAACGAGAAGATCAATTTATATGCTGGGGTACGCGGACGAATAGATTCTAAGAATTCATATCAAGTAAATTTCACCTATTTAAAAACAGATAATGAAATGTACTTTTTGGCAGATGCCGATACAGTTACCAGATACCATGTAATTTACGATGGTGCTAATGCATCAGAAATGCAAATCAATTTGAACTATGCTCATCAAAGCAATGAGAAATTAAGAATCAATGGTAATTTAGAATATAGAATTTTCAATACAGATACACTAAAAGCTGCTTGGTTTAGACCTAGCACTAGAATAGCCCTAAGCGCTGAATATAATATTGCTAATAAGTTTTTATTGAATACCGAATTGTATGGCTATTCGAAAATGAAGTCGGCGACGATAACCGGACTTGAAAAAGAATTAGAGGGAGGTGTTGATTTGAATATAGGTATAGATTATAGATATTCTAAAATGATTTCTGTATATTTAAACCTAAACAACCTATTGAATTACAAGAGAGAAAATTATTTATTTTATCCCGGCTTCGGCTTCCAAGCAATGCTTGGTGCCAGCTTTAGGTTTTAATTAAGCTATGAATCAAAAACTAATTGATTACCTACCAGATTTAATTACTCATTTTGAATGCGTAATAATCCCTGAATTCGGTGGCTTTATCTCAGAAAAAACAGGTGCTAGTATTAATAGCATTGGTAATTTACAGGCTCCTAAAAAGAACATTTTATTTAATCAACTACTAAATCACAACGACGGACTTCTAGCTAATTACATAGCACAGAAAGAAAATATATCATATAATGAGGCATTAGATCTTATAAAATCTGAAGTCGAGGAAATGCTTGATCAATTAGAAAAAAATCAAGTATTAAAAATCAATAAAATTGGTGAATTCAGATTGTTAAATGAGCATATCATTTTCAAGGCTGATGATGATGAGAACTATTTGATTGATTCTTTTGGCTTGTCGAGTCTGGGCAGTGAAGAGCAAGAAGAAAAATCGAAAATAGAGAATACGAAAAACGTGGAAGCGGAAGTCGTGGAAACGGAAATAGAGAATAGGAAAATAGAGAATACGAAAGACGTAGAAGAGAAAATAGTGGAGACGAAGAGTGCAGAAAGTAATCAAAAAAATATTCGATTCTTGATTATTGCTGTTGTGCTTTTATTATCAGGATTGGCATTTTATACGATGAAAGACAATATCTTCAAGTTGAATGAGAAGTCGAGTACAGTAGATACTTTATTGAATCAAAATGATACTTTAAAATTATTAGAAGACAGTTTAAACCAGATATCAGAACAAATAGATACTGCAACAAACGTCGCTCCTACTAATACACCAGCAAATATTACCCAAGAGAATTCAGGCAATGTTACGGAGATCATAGATACTAGTTCAACAAATACAGGTGCTAATGTATACTGCATAGCATCAGCATCATTCGGAAATGAGAAAGATGCAATAGCTGAAAAACGTCAATTAGAAATGATCGGATTTGAAGCTGAAATTATTGCTATGAAAAATGCTACACGCTATCAAGTTATTATAGGCAAGTACCAAAAGTACCAAGATGCCGTTAATGAATTAAAGTTCGCAAAGAACATTGATAAAAAGTTTTATTTATTAACCGTTAAAGAAAACAAATAAATGATCTTATTACAGATTGCAGAAAACGTTACAACAGAAGTCGCTCAACAAGCTACTGCTGATGCTCAATTGAATCTATTACAACTTATCATCAAAGGTGGTTGGGTAATGATTCCGATTTTGATTTTATCAATCATGGGCTTTTACATTTTCTTTGAACGCTATTTCACATTGAGAAAAGCGAATAAAGATGAATCAGGATTAATGGTACAAGTACGTGAATTAATCAAACAAGGCAACGTATCATCTGCAATTGCTTTATGTAAACAATCCAATACTCCAATTGGCAGAATGCTTCAAAAAGGATTATTAAGAATAGGTAAACCTATCAAAGAAATCGAAGGCTCAATTGAGAACGTAGGTAAGTTAGAAGTAGCCAAATTAGAGAAGAACATCAGCATACTCGGTATCATCGCGGGTATCGCTCCTATGCTAGGTTTCGTAGGTACTATATCAGGCGTTATCAAAATCTTCTACAATATTTCATTATCAGATAACATCAGTATTGGTATTATCGCTGGAGGATTGTATGAGAAGATGATTACATCGGCAGCCGGACTTATAGTAGGTATATTAGCCTATATTGGTCACCATGTATTGAATTTAATGGTTGACAAAATCATATTAAAATTAGAGACAGAATCAATTGATTTCATTGACTTATTAGAAGAGCCAAGTAAATAATGAATCTCAGAAGAAGACATAAAATTGTACCAGAAGTAAGTACAGCTTCGCTGAATGACATCATGTTTTTCTTGATGCTATTCTTTTTGATTGCCTCTACTGTAGTAAACCCCAATGTGATAAAGTTGTTATTACCAAAGGCAAGCAGCGGACAATCAGTAGCGAAGAAAACAATTAGTGTATCAATCACTAAAGACTTACAATATTTTGTAGAAAAACAAAATGTACCAGCAGATCAAATAGAACAAGTACTTCAATCGTTCTTAAGTAAGGCTGATGAATTAACTGTCATATTATACGTTGATAAAACGGTTCAGATACAAGACATTGTTAATGTAATGGATATTTCGAATCGCTTAAAAGTAAAATTAGTATTAGCAACTGATCCAAAATAATTAAAAGTGCAAGGCGAATCGTCACAAAATATAAAAGCAATTATCAGCACTACCCTTTTGCATTTGCTGTTCATTGCTATTTGTTATTTCTTCTATATCAATGTTCAAATACCTCAAGAGGAAATTGAAACAGGTGGTATCGTTATTAATTATGGAACATCCGAAACAGGTATGGGAAATGATTATACGAGTATGGATGAGCCTGCTATTGGAGAGAACATTTCAAACGAACCTATCGAAGACCCGAATAGACCTAACTCAAGTGTGAGCAGTAGCTCTGATGCAAAAGATGTACTTACTCAAGATACAGAAGAAGCCCCTGCAGTTGTAGATGCAAATCCGAAGAGCTCCAATAACTCCAATACTACTACCAACAATACCCCTACAGAACCAGCAAAACCTAGCGTTGATAGCCGAGCAATATTTAAAGGCAAGAAAAATAATGGTACAGGCGGAGGTGATGGTACAGGTACTACACCAGGTAATCAAGGTGCAGTAAATGGAGACCCGAATAGTAAATCATATACAGGTGGAGGCACTGGTGGTGGTGGAGTAGCCCTGAATTTAAATGGTAGAAAATTTTTGAGTTTACCGAAGATACAAGACGACGGACAAACGCAAGGGAAAATAACAGTTGATATCACAGTTGATAAAAATGGAACCATTGTTACTGCAAAAGCCGGTGGTAGAGGAACTACCATATCTAACGCTCAGCTATGGGAAAAATGTGAGAAAGCAGTGTTGGGGAGTAAGTTAAATGCAATTGCAACCGGACCAGAAATTCAAGCGGGTTCTGTTATCTTTACATTTATTTTAGAATAGTGAATTACCAAGAAACACTAGATTATTTATATGCGCAGTTACCCATGTTTCAAAGAGTGGGTGCTCAAGCATATAAGCCTAGTTTAGAAAATACATTAAAATTTTCTGAAGCACTCGGCAATCCGCATAATCAATTCAAAAGCATACATATTGCAGGTACGAATGGAAAGGGTTCGACCTCACATATGATGGCATCCATTTGTCAAGCTGCAGGATATAAAACAGGTTTATACACTTCACCACATCTTGTAGATTTTAGAGAACGAATACGCATTGATGCAGATATGATACCACAAGAAAATGTGGTGACTTTTGTAGAAAAAAACAAAAAGATAATTGAAGAAATTCAACCTTCATTCTTTGAAATGTGTGTGGTGATGGCTTTCGATTATTTCTCAAAAGAAAAAGTTGATATAGCAGTTATAGAAGTAGGTATGGGCGGAAGATTAGACTCTACCAATATCATACATCCATTGATTAGTATCATAACCAATATAAGCTATGATCATATGCAATTTTTAGGAGATACCTTACCCAAAATTGCAAGAGAAAAAGCAGGTATTATTAAGGAGCAAACACCCATAATCATTAGTCAAAAGCAAGAGGAGTGCGCCGATGTTTTTGTTGAAATCGCAAAAGAAAAAAATACTGAATTGATATTTGCATCTGATTATTTAAAAGTCAAAGATTTAGAAGATTCAGATTTAAATATGTTATCGATGGATGTACAATCGGATTCCAATATTTACCATCTAGAAACTACCCTCACGGGGAAATACCAACTGAAAAATATTATAGGAGTTGTAGCTGCGTATGAAAAATTAAATACCCTTGGTATCCAGATAAATCATGAAGCATTAATAGATGGTGTGTTAAAAGTAAAAGAGAATACAGGTTTACGCGGACGTTGGGAGATTTTATCTAAAGAACCTTTGTCAATTGCTGATACCGGGCATAATGAAGATGGTATTCAACAAATTATCAATCAAATATCAAACATTGAATACGATCGATTACATTGGGTTTGGGGCATAGTAAATGACAAAGATCCAGCGAAAGTTTTTAAACTCTTACCAAAACATGCCAACTATTATTTCTGCTCACCAAATATTCCAAGAGGTTTAGATGCTAATAGCTGTAAAGAAAAAGCTGTAGAATATGAATTATATGGTGAAGCCTACCCTTCTGTTAAAGAAGCATATGAAGCAGCTCAATCAAATGCACGCGCTAACGATCTTATATTGATAGGCGGAAGTACATTTGTTGTAGCAGAAGTTCTCTAGATGTCTTTATTTTAGTAAATTTAGCTAAAATCATTCGACATTGAAAAATAAGAAAATATTGATTCTCGACGATGAAGAAGACATCTGTTTCCTTTTGAGTAATTTTTTGAAAAATCAATACAAAGAAGTTAACTACGCAAATACAATTTCAGAGTTCAGATCTTTTGATTTAAATTCAATTGATGTATTAATTATTGACAATAATTTACCCGATGGTTATGGTTTTGATATAATTCTAGATATTAAAACTTCAAAGCCCGAGATAAAGATAATAGCCATAAGTGCATTCGATGCAAATAATGAACGAAAATATGCTATTGAGAATGGAGCAGATTTATTTTTAGGTAAACCATTTAAATTTGAAGACATCCTTCAGAAAATAGAATTACTAAAATGAAAAAACAGAAAGGATTTTTGTATTGGCTAATTATCAAAGAAACTTTTGCAGAGTTTGATAAAGATAATGCAACGAAATTAAGTGCAGCCCTAGCCTATTATACAATTTTTTCTATAGCTCCAATGTTAGTAGTTATCATCTCATTATGTGGTATCTTCTTAGGTCAACAAGCTGTGAGTGGTGAATTGTTTGAGCAAATTAGAACTTATGTAGGAGACGCTGCTGCATTACAAATACAAAGTATGATTGGTAGTATAGCTTTTAATAAAGGAAGTGTTATTGCCAGTATTGTTGGTATCATAACTATGCTAATTGGTGCCACTGGAGTCTTTACAGAAATTCAAGACTCATTAAATCTAATGTGGGGTGTACGTGTTAAAAAACGAATTGGAATTTTAAATGTGTTAATCAATCGTTCCTTAGCATTTATAATTGTACTAGGTATGGGATTAGTTTTACTATTGAGTTTATTTATCAGCGGATTGATTACAGGCTTTGCACATACAATTCAAAGAATATTACCTTGGTTCCCACTGAATTTAGTTGATATCGCCAATACAAGTATTATCATAACAATCTTAACTGCGCTTTTTATCGTAATTTACAAAGTGCTACCTGATGCAAAAATAAGTTTCCGTGATTCTTTAGTCGGATCCATTTTTACCACCATATTATTTTTAATTGGTAAATGGGGAATTACTTTTTACTTAGGTTGGCTAACAGTAAATTCAACCTATGGTGCAGCAGCATCTTTAGTAATAATTTTATTATGGGTATATTATTCAGCAATCATCTTTTATTTTGGTGCTGAATTTACACATGTTTATGCTATTCATGCTGGCTCAGGTGTAAAAGCCAAAGCCCATGCAGTGCTTATTAAAGAGAAAGAATTAAATTAACACAAAAATGCTCAACACAACTAAAATAAAAATATTAATCATCGATGATGATGTAGATATGTGTTTTTTACTCGATCGCTTTCTTACAAAACACGATTATGAAGTAAAGACTATGCATAAAGGCGCTACTGCCTTAGAATATTTAGCACATAATACAACAGACTTATGCATTTGTGATTTTAGATTAGGTGATATGGATGGAATAGAGTTATTGAAATCTATACGAAACATACAACCCAATTCTAAAATACTAATGATTACTGGCTATTCAGATATTAAAGTAGCTGTTCAAGTAATCAAAATGGGTGCTTATGATTATATCACCAAGCCTATTTTACCCGATGAATTATTAGCAACCATTCAGAAAGCTTTAAATGTTGAAAATAATACAATCACCAATAATATTGAATCAAAAGATAAAAAAGACAATAAACACAATACAAAATACATAAGCGGGAATAGTAAACAAGCTAAAGAATTATATTCACAAATTGATTTAGTAGCCCCTACCAATTACAGCGTAATTATTTATGGCGAAACAGGTACAGGTAAAGAATCAATTGCCAGAACAATACATGATAGAAGTAATCGTAAATCAAATGCATTTATAGCTGTCGACTGTGGTGCATTGTCGAGAGATTTGGCGGCGTCTGAGCTCTTCGGACATGAGAAAGGTTCTTTTACGGGAGCAATGCAAACAAAAACAGGCATGTTTGAATTAGCAAACGGAGGTACTTTGTTTTTAGATGAAATTGCAAATTTACCATACGATGTTCAAACCTTATTACTTAGGGCAGTACAAGAACAAAAGATCAGAAAAGTAGGTGGTTTAAATGATATTTCTGTGGATGTTAGAATAATTGTAGCATCGAACGAAAATTTAATGGATGCAGTACGATCTGGTAAATTTAGAGAAGATCTATATCATCGATTCAATCAATTTGATTTAAGCTTAACAGCACTAAGAGAACGTGGAAAAGATATTATGCTTTTTGCAGAATTCTTTTTAGAACAAGCTAACAAAGAATTAAATAAAAATATAATCGGTTTTGAAGAAGAAGTTATCAATAGTTTCAATACCTATTCATGGCCTGGCAATTTGCGAGAACTTAACAATGTAATTAAAAGAGCATGCTTACTTTGTGATAAAAGCTTTATAGAAACCAAAAATTTACCTCAAGAGATTTCTAATAATATTCAGTTGTTTTTTAGTGATAGAAAATCAACAAAGCCAAATGATAAAAAGCATGATTTGAAATCTGCAGCTGCAGAAGCAGAATTAGAAACCATCTTGAATGTTTTGCGACAAGTACAATTTAATAAAACTAAAGCCGCTAAACTATTGAACATAGATCGCAAAACATTATACAATAAAATGAAACTTCTCAATTTAAATATTGAAGATTCAAATGATGAATAGTTATTTTAAAAATTATTATAAAGGTATAAGTATACCCATTTTTGTACTAACGATTCTCGTTTCGGCTACTCCATTCATTTCTCATCTCTGGGGCTTTGATATTTATTTCAATAATAAAATCATAAATCTAAGTGATTTAGCAACACTAAACGAAATAGCAAATGATAGTAAATTAAATAGTCTATTAGCAGGTAAATATATTCATACACTAATCGTAGGTTTTTCCATTACCATTGCTTTCTTAACAGCTATATTATCTTTCGTAGATTATTTTATTAAAAAAAATGTAAGCACACCCATCGTTGGTGTGGCACTACTATGCGCAGCGATGCTAGATCTAGCACATATTCTTAGTGCCGATCAACTAATCTATTATGAAAAGATAAACAGTGATATTACATCATTCACATGGTTATTCTCAAGAATTTTCCATGCCCTAATTTTGATATTAGGAGTTGGTATTTTTTTACTTCAAAAAAAAGAAGTCCTTCAGTATGAATATAGAAGTGAAAAATATTTTGTACTGTTCATTACAAGTATTTTCGTATTACTTGCAGTCAATGCAATTTTAATTGTGACCGATCAAAGTTTGATTGTACCACAAATGATTTTCCCAAATTCATATATTTCACATCCTTATGATTTAATACCATTATTTCTTTATATAATATCCGGACTTTTCATATTCTCTAAGTTCTATAAAATGTATCCCAATACATTTTCACAAACACTTATTCTCTCGTTAATACCATCAATTGCCGCTCAAATTCACATGGCATTTGGATCTAAAGAAATTTATGACTTTGATTTTTATGCAGCACAATTTCTAAAAACAATATCTTACTTTGTTCCATTCATCGGATTGACGATTAACTATATTGAAACTTATTTACACGAAAAGATAGTTGTAGAAAAGCTAGATATAGAATTTCAAAAAAGATCAGAAGCTCAAACACTATTGCAAGGTATACTCGATGTATCTTTAAGTGGAATCATGTCATTCTCTGTTTTAAAAAATGAAAAAAATGAAGTGACCGACTTTGTATGGCAAACTATAAATCCTGCTGCTGAGAGGTTATCTGTCGTCAACAAAGATGAAATCTTAGGTAAAACTCTATTGACTGCTATACCCAATACCGAAGATTTATTTGAGAGGTATAAAAAAGTATATGAAACAGGCATCTCCACTTCATTTGAAAGGTATGTTGCAAGAACAAATAAATATTTTCATATCATAGCCACAAAATTAAATGATGGTATAGCAATCACATTTGATGATATAACTGAGTTAAAACGCGGACAAGAAGCTATATTAAATTCACAGAAAATTCAAGCAACACATAAGTTCGCTAGAGTGATTACCCATGAAATAAAAAATCCGCTTACTAATATTTCTTTAGCCGTAGAACAATTAAGATTAGAAGAAAATTTCCCAGATAGCTTACAAATGTATTTAGAAATACTATCTAGAAATTCAGGCCGAATCAATCAATTAATTACTGATGTGATGAATGCATCTAAAATGACCGATTTGCAATTATGCACTATCTCTAGTCAAGATTTAATTAACGAGAGTATATTATTAATAAACGATAGAATTCAGCTCGAGAATATTAAAGTGAATTTCAATAAAATTGAAAGAGTTGATCTGAGACTAGATGTGGCTAAAATGAAAATTGCCATATTGAATATATTATTAAATGCAGTAGAGGCCATGAGTCATAAAGCCGGAATTTTAACGATTAATGCTTATAAAAATATCAATCAATACATTATAGAAATTTCTGATAATGGTGTTGGTATGGGCGATGATCAGTTAAATAGCTTATTCGAACCATTCTTTACAAGTAAATCAAAAGGTTTTGGTATCGGACTTACAGCAAGTCAAACCATCATATTTAACCATGGTGGCAATATCGATGTAAGATCAGAGACAAATGTCGGTACAACATTTATCATTAACCTACCCATTTAAATTGGCCCGATATATGTGTAAATATATATGACCTTATATCTACCAAAGGAGTAAAAAACCTATCCAGTTGTTCTGTATAGGTTTTTTTGATTATTGCCCAGCTTAAAATTTAATTTCCACGAGTATTCAATTCAACAAGTTGGGGAATTTATTGCACATTCATTTTGCATAGTATGCACAATTAACTGCTTAATACCCTAAAAACAATCAATTCTGTGAAAAAATAATAGTTGGCTCGACTTTTTCTATAGAAATAGTACATGACTAGAAACATTTTCATATTAATCGCAATTATGTTCATCACCGTATGGGCCTTTACATTCTATAAATATGAAATAGGATCTTTATCTCATGTCTTGCTAATTTTTGCAAGCATTAGTTTATTAATAAGTGGATTATATAGTAAAAAACTATCATAAAATCTTTCTACAGTTTAGTTTAGTTTAGTTTATGCAGAGAGTGGGTAACTCTGCAACAGAAATAACCGGGGCGCCCGCCTCGGTTTTTCTTTTTTTTGACATAGGCTTGTTATATTTAAGAAAAAATACAAAATGTCGATATATACCCTAAAGCAACAAAGAAATATCATTTTAATCATTATCATTCTCTTAGGCTTATTTCTAAGTTATATGCTTAAAGATATTTTCACAGCTGGCTTAGGCGCGATTATACTTTACACCTTATTACGCAATTATTTTATCCGCTTAATCGACTATAGAAAATGGAAACGCCCAGTGGCTGCTTTATTCATCATAGTCATCTCATTTTTGGTGATCATTCTACCCTTCCTCGGACTTAGTTTAATGGTTGTAGACAAGATCAGCTATTACAGTAGCAATTTAAATGAAATACAAAACATTATTAATCATTTCGCAACTGCTTTAAATATTGACATCGAACATTCTGAAACCTTTACATCAATGATTAAAAATTTAGAATCATGGGTTCTTGGTTCCTTCCCTTCTGTTGTTAATGGTTTATTGAATGTATTCTTATTGATATCTGTTATGTATTTCATCTTATATTTCATGTTTACAGAATATGAAATATTTGAATCATCATTAATGAAATACTTACCATTTAAAGAAAGTAATTCATTATTGTTAGCAGAAGAAATGCAAAAGATTACACAGTCGAATGTAATCGGACAAGGTATAATCGCATTAGCACAAGGAACATGTGTAGGATTAGGTTTCTGGATATTCGGAATACCAGATCCATTTTTTTGGGGAGTACTAGCAACTTTACTTAGTTTCGTTCCAATAGTAGGCTCTGCTATGGTATTTGTACCTGCTGGAATTATAGAAATTAGCTATGATAATCTATATAGTGGCCTTGGAATAATTATATGGGGTGCTGTAATCGTTGCAAACATTGATAATGTATTAAGATTAATCATCAATAAAAAAATTGCTAACATCCACCCTCTTGTTTCAATCATCGGTGTAATAATAGGCTTACCAGTATTCGGGATGTTAGGTTTAGTATTCGGTCCATTGCTAATTTCATTTTTCTTACTACTTGTGAAAATTTATGAAAACAAAATGGGTATAAGGCCTGACCTAATTTCAGAAAAAGCTAATATAGAAGATGAGTCGACTGAAAATAATTAATTTATTTCTAGTTTTTTTTATCACTTCTGCTTTACAATCAAAGGCAAGCAATTCTCATATTCAAGAAATTGATAGTACAAAATCAAAAAATCAAAAAATAGATAGCGTCTTAAGAAGATTTGCTGATAGTACTAAAGTAGGTTACTGGATCTATAAAAATTTATACGAACAACCCACTAAAGATGATGGTGAAATTGCCAGAACATACTCAGGAAATAACAAAGATAACCTCTATCGTTTTCATGGTAAAATCATAAGAAGTATATATATAAAACAACTCGATCCCTTTGGTACCGATGTCAATGATACACTTATAAAAAGATATGGCTCTGTCGAAAACATAGGCAATAGAATTAACATCAGTTCTAGAGAAGGAAATATTCGAAATCAACTTTTATTTAAAAAAGGTGATACACTAGATGTATTGACTGTTCGAGAGTCAGAGCGTTTACTACGTCGTCAAGAATACATTCGAGATTCAAGAATTATCGTGCCCGCTGGCACAAAAAGAACTTCAGATTCTGTTGATGTTATTGTTATAGTACAAGATCGTTGGTCGATTAATGTAGGCGCCGGACTTAGTACTACTGCTGGAGATTTTAGATTAACAGAAAGCAATTTCCTTGGTACAGGTACACGTATCGTTCAAGGTGGTAATTACAATTTTGAAAAAATGAAATTCACCGATTGGTCGGGTGAATTGAAAGATATCAATATAAGAAAATCATACATCGACGGATCTATATTCTATAATATAAGACCCGAAATGAGATGGCATGGTGTTAACTTCGAAAGAACTTTTTATTCGCCATTGACAAAATGGGCAGGCTCTGCAGGTGTCACGCGTTATGTGCAAAATTTAGAATTCGATTTATTCAAAGATGGCTCTATCATTCCAGCTACATTGAGTTATAATGTTGCTGACTTCTGGCTAGGACGAAGTTTAGCGATTTCAAAAAGAAATATAGCAGGTAGAAGTACTTCATTTATTCTTGGATCGAGATATGTCAATACAAAATTCTTCGATAAACCCAGCTTGAATTTAGATACGAATAACTCTTACCAAAATAGAGAAATGCTATTGTTCAATTTAGGTATCGCTACTCGTAGATATTATAAAGACAAAAAGATTTTTAGATTCGGAAATACGGAAGACGTACCAGAAGGAAGAAACTTCACAGTAATTGGTGGATATTATAATGAAGGCTCTGATGATTATATTTATAATGCGCTGAAGTTTTCAGGCGGACAAAACATTGAAGGCTTTGGGTATTTATCAGGTGCTGTGCAATATGGTGTGTTTTTTAATGACTATGTAGCAACAAGAGGTGTGTTGAATTTTGATTTAAGTTATTTCTCAAACCTATGGACACGTGGAAAATGGAATATGCGACAATTTGTGTATTTGCAAGCCACAAATGGACTAAATCGTATAGCAGGTGAATATATCACACTTAATGGTAGAAACAATGAAGGGCTTTATGGCTTCAATAGTTTTGCAGTGATGGGACAAAATAAAAGTTTACTAAAATTTGAATCCATTATATACACTCCATTCAATTATGCGGGTATTCAAGTTGCAGCTGTAGTATTTGCTGGATTTGGTAAAATAGGTAGACCTAATCCTGCTTACGCCTTTGTTAACGAAAACACCATTTACCAAGCCTATGGCCTAGGGTTCTTGATACGTAAAGAAAACTTAGTAGTAAATACCATTCAAATTTCATTTGGCTATTATCCTAATCTACCGGATGGTACGGGCAATCAAATTAGATACAATCCGATCGGAATAAATAACTTAAATTTGAGAGACTTCGATATTTCGAAACCTGATTTTGTTAATTATAGATAATATGGAAGAGACTAAAAATGATATAAAAGTTCTTGTTCATGAATTGAAAGAGTATTTCAACTTACGAACAAAATTAGCTGAATTACAAATCAAAAAAATTGCCGCTGAACTCATCGCTAAAATAGCTACTAGTTTAATTACTGTTGTATGTTTAAGCATGGCTTTTTTATTCGCTAGTTTAGCATTAGGTCTATATCTCTCAGAGCTAATGGGTAGCTACTCTATAGGGTTTATTATGGTTGCAGGTATATATATACTCTTAGCATTAATCTTTAGTTTATTCAAAAGAACTATCGAAGAAAAAATATCTAATGGCATAATCACAGAATTATTCAAAGAAAATGACCATGAATAAGATAAAAGATAAATTAAGTTTAGAGCTTGAAATCTCTAGACTTAAAATTGAAATAGATAAAAAAGAATTAGTTTTAAACGAGCAATTCGAAAAAATTTCAGCTCAGTTAGAACCAGGTGCTTTGATGAAAAGCGGCATTACTTCAATTTTTAGCTCTAATGCAGTTAATAAAACCATTGTTAGCACCGGACTTAGCTTACTCACCGGATTTTTAGTAGAAAGAATCATCCTCAGAAAATCAAACGTACTTGTAAAATATGGTATCGCTCAAATAGCGATGAGCCTTGTCAGTCAATTAGCAGAAAATAATTGGCAACCAGAGATAATGACGCGCATAAAGGCGGCCTTGAGTTCGGCGATAGAGTCGGCGGAAGAAGAACGAATTAAGTAGTCAGTAGTCAGTATTCCGTATTCCGATGTGCTAATATTAATTACTTGCACTTGTAAGGGGCGATTTCATCGCCCCGTTAGATATTAAACGGGGCGATGAAATCGCCCCTTACGGGTGCTGTAAATAAAATGAATGCAAGTTTAATTGCTTCTGAGTTTCTTGTACAGTCTAATTGCTGCCAGCAATATCAACGTTATCGCTACCAAGCCTCCCATCCCATACAACAATCCCAAAGTATTCTTCAACACTACAATGAACACAATCGCAACTAAAAACAAAGTTGCTAATTCATTCCATAATCTAAGTTGTGTGGATGTCCAGTTGAAAATATTTTTTCTGATTCTTTGGAAAATCGAGTGGCAAATTAAATGATAGATAAAAAGTGCAATTACAAAAGAGACTTTCAACCAAAACCAAAAGCTGTCGTAATAACCTGTAATGTATGCGAGGTAAGTACCTGTGATGATAGTAATAATTGCAGAAGGCCAAGTGATGCCAAACCACAATCGCTTTTGCATTATTCTAAATTGATGTTGTAAAATATTACGTTCTACTTCTTCCTTCTCTTTTGCTTCTACATCGTAAATAAATAATCGAACGATGTAAAACAAACCAGCAAACCAAGTAACAACAAATATGATATGTAATGCTTTCCAGTATAACATAATTAATTTTTTAGTCCGATCGCACCCGTACTCACCACATTACTTTTATTCAAATCTTTATCTAAAATATAATAATCGAATCGTACAGTATCTGCAATCACCACACCTATATTGATTTTTACGGTGACTTCGGCTTTCGTCGGATTACCGACTCCGAACTCTTTAATTCTTGAGTTAAAATTTAATGTATCTGTAGTTCCTGGTATTAATATTTTCACAAAATCATTTCCCTGCTTTTCATAATAAGTAACCATAACATTCTTATCATAAGGCGGCATCGTATCTCTAGTGCTAAGTCCGACATTACCATCACCATCTGTATAAGTAAACTTTAATACAAGTCCGGTATCTAAACCACTAAAATTCTTCTCTAACTCAAAAGTGTTCTCTAAAATAATCGGACGATCATCATATTCTTCCAATTTATTGCAAGCGCTTAGAATGAGCATTATTGCAAGTGCTATGAGGCTAAAATTGTATATGTTTTTATTCTTTACCAATTCTAAAAAAATGAATGTAAATTTACATTATAATACTCAACGAACAAAGTATGCTTGAAATTACTCCAACAGAGGTATTTAATATTAGAAATTCAGAAGCATTTGAGAAAACTGCTCTTGAATTATTTCAATATCAAGCAGAAAATGTAAGTATCTACAAAGAATTCATTAAACACTTAGGCATATCGGTCGAGAATGTCGACAATATTTATGATATACCATTTCTGCCTATTGAATTCTTTAAACATAACATCATACTAGATCAAAATGTTCAAGATGATACCTTATGTTTTAGTTCAAGTGGCACCACAGGCATGAGTACTAGTAAACACTATGTTCCTAATCCTCTTATATATGAACATAGTTTTTTAAAAGCATTCAAAGCATTTTATGGCGAGCCTACAGATTATATTTTCATTGCACTTCTACCCTCTTATCTAGAACGCACAGGATCATCATTGATCTATATGTGTGATCGATTAATAAAAGATTCATTTGATGAGCGCTCTGGATTTTATTTGAATGAATTTTCTGCGATCAAAGAAATCATTGAAAATTCGAATGACAAAAAAATATTCTTAATCGGTGTAACCTATGCCCTACTTGATTTTGCTGAGCAATTACCATTTGCCATGCAGAATACCATTGTAATGGAAACTGGTGGTATGAAAGGTAAGCGCAAAGAATTATTACGTACGGATGTTCACGAAATTTTAAAATCTGCATTTCATCTTACAGAAATACATTCAGAATATGGTATGACCGAATTACTATCACAAGCATATTCAAAAGGACATGGAATATTTGAATGCCCTAGCTGGATGAAGGTATTGATACGAGAAGTACATGATCCGCTTTCTTACACCGATAATCGCTCAGGTGGTATTAATGTTATTGACTTAGCGAACATACATTCTTGTGCATTTATTGCTACACAAGACCTTGGTAGAAAAGTTTCAGAGAGAGAGTTTGAGGTGTTGGGGAGGTTTGATAATTCAGACATGAGAGGATGCAACCTACTAGTAAGTTAGTATGCTAATATGCTAGTATGTTAGTGCCAACTAATAGTTAATAGTTAGTAACTAGCACTAAATTACTAGCATATTAGCATATTAGCATACTAGCATACTAAAATTATTGCCTAATCTGCTAAGATTAGGAAATAATTTTTCTTCCCTTTTTGTGCTACCAGAAATTTCCCGTTTATCAATCTCGTTGAATCAACAGATTCCTCAATAGAATTGATTTTAGTTTTGTTCATTGAAACACCACCACCTGCAATCATTTTTTTCGCTTCTCCTTTTGATGGGAAAACACTTGTATGTTCTGCTAACAAATCGATGATATTGATGCCTGCTGATAATGTAGATTTTGAAATACTAAATTGTGGTAAGCCTTCGAAAACTTCTAGTACTTCTTCAGCGTTCAATGATTCTAAGAATTTCAAATCGCCAGCACCAAATAAAAACTCAGATGTCTTAATAGCCATCTCTAATGCAGCTGCACTATGAACTCTTGTAGTGATATCGTTTGCGATTGCTTTTTGTAATATTCTTAAATGAGGAGCTTGCGCATGTTCTTCTTCTAATTTTTCAATTTCTTCTTTCGATAATAAAGTGAAAATTCGAATGAAGTTTTTCGCATCATCATCAGAAGTGTTTAACCAGAATTGGTAGAATTTATACGGACTTGTTTTCTTTGCATCTAACCAAATATTACCACCTTCTGATTTTCCAAATTTAGTACCATCCGCCTTCTTAATTAATTGCGTTGTTAAAGCATAAGCAGTACCCGCATCTTTTCTGCGAATAAATTCGGTACCTGTAACAATATTTCCCCACTGATCTGATCCGCCCATTTGAATCAAACAATTATGATTTTTCCATAAGTAATAAAAATCATAACCTTGCACTAACTGATAGGAGAATTCAGTGAATGACATACCCGTATCACCTTCTAATCTTTTCTTTACCGAATCTTTCGCCATCATGTAGTTAACCGTAATATGCTTACCTACATCTCTGATGAAACCTAAGAATGAAAATGATTTAAACCAATCGTAATTATTTACCATCACTGCAGCATTTGCAGCATCCGAATTAAAATCTAAAAACTTTGAAAGTTGATCTTTCAAACATTGCACATTGTGGTTCAACGATTCTTCTGAAAGTAAATTTCTCTCTTCTGATTTACCCGATGGATCGCCCACCATACCCGTTGCACCACCTACCAAAGCATAAGGTTTATGTCCGGCTCTCTGAAAATGAATCAAGGTCATGATCTGCACCAAATGCCCCACATGTAATGAATCTGCTGTTGGGTCAAAACCAATATACCCCGAAGTAATCTCTTTATTCAATTGATCTTCAGTACCGGGCATAATGTCGTGCAACATCCCTCTCCATTTCAGTTCTTCTACAAAATTCGTTTTCATGCTTGATTGATTGAGGGGTAAAGATAGCACCTTGAGTTTAAAATTCAGAATGTAGAATGTAGAATGTAGGATGTAAAATGATTTATATATTTGTTAATCTTACATTTTACATCCTACATTTTACATTTTTTTGAATTTTGAATTATTTATCCCACTTCTTCTTCGACTCCACCAGCAGCAACCCTGCCTACATTCTCGGTATTGCATTGCCTGATTTAGTGAAAAACCATAATCGAAGATGGAATATGCATCCGCATAAGCATGAAGATTTGTGGAAGAATTCTGAAGTATTAAGCTCGATAAACTCCGGATGGCAAAGGCATTTGGCCGTCGATGATTTATTTCATAGCTCTGATTATTTCTTGAAATACTCTAGAAAAATTTCGGAAGACATTCGAAATCTGAAGCTTGATAATGTGCATTTGAAACCTTTTATGGTGGGGCACATCGGACTCGAATTGATACTCGATACCTTGTTAATTAAAAACAAAATTGTTGATGCTCAAGTGTTTTATAATCATTTAGAAGCTTGTCAAGTTGATGATATAGAGCAGTTTATACTTTTAAATGGTATTGCGAATGCGGCTGAATTCAGGACATTCTATCAACGATTTAAAGACGTTCAATATTTATTGAGTTATAAAAGTAATGAAAGCATTGTTTATGCGTTAAACAGAATACAATATAGATTGAGTGGCTCTTTTTTAAATGAAAAAGATACTATTATATTGCAAGACGCAATTGCTGAATGCATGAACTATATTGAATTAGATTACCTAACTGTATTCGAAGAAATTGAATGGAGATTAAAAAATTAAAATTTACCTTATTTATTATATTTACTTCATTGCTTGCCTTGAACGCTTCTGCGCAAACGGCAAAATATAGCAATGAATTTTTATCATTAGGTGTTGGCGCTAGAGCATTCGGTATGTCGAATTCTGTAGTAGCGAGCACGAATGATGTTTATGCGGGGTATTGGAATCCGGCCGGACTTACACAAATGAATACCCAATATCAAGGCTCTTTGATGCATTCTGAATACTTCGGAAGTATAGCGAAATATGATTTTGGTGCGATTGCTTATAAAGTAGATGATCGTTCTAATATTGCTTTCTCTATCATTCGCTTCGGAGTAGATGATATACCCAATACCACTGAATTAATTGATGCAGGCGGAAATATTAATTACGATCGTATCAGTAGCTTCTCTGCTGTCGATTATGCATTTATCGGATCATATGCGCGTAAAATGAATGACCCTCGTATGAGTGTGGGTGCGAATGTAAAAGTAGTGCATCGTAAAATAGGTGATTTTGCCAAATCATTTGGCTTCGGCATTGACTTTGGTATGCAATACCAGTTAGAGCGATTTAAATTTGGTATTATGGCACGTGACATTAGTACTACCTTTAACGCTTGGTCATATAATATTGATGAGAACACTAAAAAAGTTTTCGAAAATACAGGTAATGAAATACCAGAAAACGGATTAGAAATAACAGTCCCGAAATTTATTTTAGGTGCGGCCTATGTCGCTAAAATTTCTTCCAAATTTAAAGTGAATACAGAGGTTAATTTTGATTTGAATACCGACGGACAAAGAAACGTGCTGATAAGCTCAAAGTACCTAAACATTGACCCTCATGCGGGTATTGAAATAGATTATAGAAACATAGCGTTCTTAAGAGCCGGTATCGGTAACATCCAAAGACAAAGAGATTTTGATGGTACTGAAAGTACGATGATGATGCCAAATATGGGTATCGGGGTTAAAATTAAAAACATACACATTGATTACGCCCTTACTGACATTGGTAATAGTTCTGAATCTCTATATTCAAATGTTTTTTCTTTAAAAATTGAGCTCGGCAAGAACGCAAATTAGCTATCTTCGCTTCTATGAACAGAGAAGAAGCAAAAGCAAAAATCGAACAGCTTTCAGCCGAGTTACATCGTCACAATTTCTTGTACTACCAACAATCAAGTCCAGAGATTAGCGACCGCGCCTTCGATTTACTCTTAGAAGAATTAATACAATTAGAAAAACAATATCCTGAATTCATATCTGAAAATTCACCGAGTCAACGTGTTGGTGGTACTATCACCAAAAGTTTCAAATCGGTAGTACATAAATACCCGATGCTCTCGCTCGGCAACACTTATTCTGAGCAAGATTTATTAGACTTTGATCAACGTATTCAAAAAACATTGGAGACCAATTATGAATATGTGTGTGAGTTAAAGTTTGATGGTTTGGCGATCGGACTTACCTATGTAAATGGTCAATTGAAACAAGCAGTTACTCGAGGTGATGGTACCAAAGGTGATGATGTGACGAACAATGTAAAGACCATTCAATCGGTGCCATTGATTTTACCAGAGGGCGACTACCCTGCTGAATTTGAAATTCGTGGTGAAATATTTATGCATCGCGATACCTTCGATAAATTAAATAAAGAGCGTGAAGAAATCGGAGAACAGACCTATGCTAATCCGCGTAACTTTGCCTCAGGTACCCTTAAAATGCAGGACTCTTCAGAGGTTGCTAAAAGAAATTTAGATTGCTATTTATATTTCCTACAGTCAGACGATTTAAATTTTGAAACACATTATCAAAGTTTAAGTGCTGCAAAAAAATGGGGATTCAAAGTATCAGATACATTCAAACTTTGTAATAACATTCAAGAAGTTTTTGATTTTATAAAGTATTGGGATGAACACAGACATGAATTGAGTTTCGATATTGATGGTATCGTAATAAAAATAAATAGCTATGATCAACAAGAAGAATTAGGCTTCACCGCTAAGTCACCACGTTGGGCTATCTCTTATAAATTCAAAGCTGCAGAAGTAGAAACAAAATTATTAAGTGTGAGCTATCAAGTTGGTAGAACAGGTGCCATCACCCCGGTTGCAAACTTAGAACCAGTATTATTAGCAGGTACGATTGTAAAGCGTGCTACACTACATAATGCAGATCAAATAGAAAAATTAGGCTTACATGAAAACGATGTAGTGAAAGTTGAAAAAGGTGGTGAAATAATTCCGAAAATCATTGAAGTAAATTTATCGAAGCGTGAGGCAAATAGTAAAGCTATTGAATACATCACTGAATGCCCCGAGTGTGCTAGTACATTAATTCGCAAAGAAGGAGAAGCTCAACATTACTGCCCTAATGAAGATCATTGCAAGCCACAAATTATTGGAAAGATGCAACACTTCACCTCTCGAAAGGCTATGAATATTGATAGTTTGGGAGATGAGACAATAGAACAATTATATCAACAAGATTTAGTAAAAGGTATAGATGATATTTATCGATTAAAAGACAAAGAATTACAATTATTACAATTAGAGCGATTCGGTTCTAAGTCGGTGATGAATTTAATACAAGGTATTGAGAAATCGAAAGAAGTAGCATTTGAAAAAGTTTTATTTGCATTAGGCATTCGATATGTTGGTGAAACGGTAGCCAAGAAATTAGCCTATGCATTTAAAACAATTGATGCATTGATGAAAGCAAATTTCGAAGAGTTAATAGCCGTTGATGAAATCGGTGAGCGAATTGCACAAAGTATCATTGCTTATTTTTCTAAGGATGAACACATCGAATTAATTAATTTCTTAAAAGCAGAGGGCTTACAATTCGAAGCAGAGATCAAAGAAATAATATTAGAAGGAGATCAACTAAAAGACAAAACATTTTTGATATCAGGAGTATTCGAGAAATTCAGCAGAGAAGAGTTAAAAGAAAAGATTGAAAAAAATGGTGGTAAAATGGTCAGTAGTATTTCAGCGAAATTAAACTATTTAGTAGCTGGAGAGAACATGGGACCAAGCAAGTTACAGAAGGCTCAGAGCCTTAAGATCCCCATAATTACAGATGAAGAACTCATCAAAATGATTGAAAGTTCAAATAATTAAAGGGATTTCATAAATTTGCAACATAGATGAAGAAGTTACTTAGAAAAATCAGTCATTTTTTTGCAGGGCGAAAGATCAAGAAAGATCTTTTAAATAGAAGGGTTCAGAGAGAGACTGTGACTTTTGAGGAAGCAAAAACAGTGGGCGTATTATTTAGTGCGCATACCGAAGAAGATATAAAAACAGCATTAGAATACATTCAAGATTTAAAGAATAAGTCGAAAAGAGTTGAATACATTGGCTATATAGCGATTAAAGATTATAAGAAAAATCATAAGCTAGAAGAGAAAGATCCGCATTATATTTTTGATACAGATTTTGATTTCTTCCATCGACCTAAGAAAGAACTTATCGAAAAATTTTATAAACAAAATTTTGATTTATTGATTAGCTTAAATTATACGAATCAATTTAGCATCAACTATATATCATCGTTATCGGCAGCACGATTAAGAGTAGGCAAGTTTAGCATGAACAATGTTAACGCTTACGATTTCATGATCGACGATAAAGGTGAGAGCATGAGCTCATATATACAAGCATTGAACCATTATCTAAACATATTAAAGAAATGAGCAGCAAATTAACAGGAACCGGAGTAGCATTGGTTACGCCTTTTCATTCAGATGGAAGTATTGATTTCAAGAGTTATAAAAAACTTATCAATAATTTAATCACTAATAAAGTTGACTATGTAGTACCAATGGGTACAACAGGTGAATCTGTTACTTTAAGCAAAGATGAAAAGAAGGCAATCTTTGATATCACTTTAGAAACTGTTGATGGCAGAGTACCTGTAGTTGCTGGTGTTGGTGGTAACAATACTCGTGAATTATGTGATTCTTTAAATCATTTCGATAAAAAAGGATTCACTGCAATTCTTTCAGTTGCACCTTATTATAACAAACCGAATCAAGAAGGACATTATCAGCATTACCGAATGGTATCTGAACATTCACCACTACCAGTAATATTATACAATGTACCTGGTAGAACAGGTGCAAACATGACTGCTGAAACTACTTTACGATTAGCGCATGATTTCAAAAATATTATAGCGGTAAAAGAAGCATCAGGCAACATCGATCAGATGATGAGCATCTTGAAACATAAGCCAAAAAATTTCCAATTAATATCTGGCGACGATGGTATCACCTTACCATTAGTTTCATTAGGTGCTATTGGAGTTATTTCAGTAGTTGCCAATGCTTGGCCTAAAGACTACGCACAAATGGTGCGCTATGCCTTAGCAGGTGATTTCGAAAAAGCACGTAAACTACATTATAAATTAACAGATATCATCAATTTATTATTCGCAGACGGCTCACCAGGCGGCATCAAAACCGTATTGAAATTAAAAGGCATTTGCGGTGATACCGTACGATTACCATTGGTAGCACCATCAGATGCAGTGCAGAAGAAGCTGAAAGCGGCGGTGGAGCAATATTAAATGGTATAGGGTATTGGGTATTGAGTATAGCGTACTGCGATCACGCTATTAAAATTAGTGGTAATATTTATAAATTGTGATCTCAGTACGCTATACTCAGTACTCTATACTTTTTTTTCTATCTGCAGTAAGGGTACCCCCCACCTCCCCTTGTCTATCTCCTAAACAACAGTTATATGAAAAAATTCTTACTCTCATTATTATTAGGCGTGGTGGTGATTGCTGGTTCAGGCAAGAAAGGCCGTGCGCAAGATGTGGTAGGCGGACAAGCAGCGGCGAATGCTCATCCTTATTTTGTTAGCTTAATAGAGACTACAAGTCCGAGCAGCCCCCCTTACTCACCTTACTGCGGTGGAAGTTTAATTAGACCTCAGTGGGTTTTAACAGCAGGGCATTGTGTGTATGATTTCTTTACAGGCAATATTTCTGATAGTATAGATATACTAACGAATACCTATACATTATTCAATCCTAATTCTAATCATGAGCGAATTACTTCTGATTATATAGCAAAGCATCCGGCATTCGACATCAATGGTTTCGACCTTATCGGTGATGTTGCTTTGATCCATTTGAAAAGTCCATCACAACATAATGCTATTCAACTTATTGACCCTACAAATCTTACCTATGAAAAACCAAACAGAGATGTGCAAGTAGTTGGATTTGGCATTTACGATACATTAAATGTATTCAACCAACCTGACACTTTGCAAATTGTAGACATTAAAGTTATAGCAAATAGCGTTGCCAATCATCCAAGCAGATACAATGGCGAAATCGATACTACTATGATAGTAGCTGGTGTATTGGGCGAGCATCCACAAGGTGCAGCGGCTGGTGATAGTGGTGGACCTTTATTCGCGACAGACAGTGTAGGTAATAAAATTCAAATTGGTATCGTAAGTTTTGGAATGGGTAATTACAGTACAGGTTTACATCCGGGAGTATATACAAGGGTTTCGGCGTACCGTAACTGGATCGATAGCACCATCCTGGCATATGAAACAAGCGTCGGATTAAATAATAAAATAGTAAAGCGTTTTAGCATTAGTCAATCGGGCGAAAATATTTTAGTAAGATTAGATGAGTTAATGAATGAGAATTTAAAAGTAGAGGTTATAAACATCAACGGACAGCTAATTCATTCAGAAAATTTATCAGCGAATCAACAAGAAATTAGTATCAATCATAACGATTGGGCGAAAGGAATTTATCTAGTAAAGATACACTCAAACACAGTGTTGTTTGAAAGCAAGAAGCTCATTAAGTAAGCGTTTAGTTTTAGTTTAGGGCCGGTGCGTAGGGAACACCGGCCTTTTTTATTTAATAATTTTATACTGCCATACTAAACATATTACTTGACTTCAGTTCATCGTTAAGATAAGCATCATAAATCGAACAACAATTTCTTAACAATGCTTTGCCAGTATTAGTAATTTCTAATTGATTGTCGACAATAGCCACCATGTTATCAGACATCATTTCGTCAAGTAAAGTAATTGAGCCAGAATTCAAAATCTCAGCTTTCAATTCAGCTCTTTGACGGCACATTAAATCTAAAATCAATTGTCGTCTAAGCATATCATCTTCTGATAATTGATGCCCTTTAAAAAACGGAAATTCATTTGCATCTAATCGTTTGTAATAGTCTTCTAACTTCTTTTCATTTTGTGCGAAACAAGTATAGGTATCACTTATCGATGACACGCCGAGTCCGATCATCAATTGAGTATGTCGCTCTGTATAACCCATGAAATTTCTATGCATATTACCTCTATACATCGAAGTAAATAATGAATCATTTTTCAATGCAAAATGATCCATACCAATTTCATGATAGCCTGTCGATTCGAGCATCTCCCTACCCTCTTCATAGAGTTTAAATTTTTCGTTTCCGGATGGTAGGTTAGATTCATCGTATTTACGCTGCCCAGGTTTTAACCAAGGCACATGAGCATAAGAATAAAAAGCAATACGTTCAGGTTTTAGGCGGATGACCTCGTAAACAGTATTCTTCACGCTATCGATCGTTTGATCAGGCAAGCCGTAGATCAAATCAAAATTAATACTCTCATATCCAATTGATCGAGCTAGCAAAACAACTTTTTCAACTTGCTCAACTGTTTGATGTCGGTTGATTAAAGTTTGCACATGCGGATCGAAATCTTGTATGCCTAAACTCAAACGTTTGAAGCCGAGTCTGTATAAAGTTTCTAAATGTTCATATGAAGTATTTGCAGGGTGAGCTTCAAAACTCATATTAGCATTTTCTGAAATTTCAGAATGCTGAAAGAAATAACTTATTAAATCATTGAGATGATCGGCACTAAAAAAAGTCGGGGTGCCACCGCCTAAATGTAATTCAGAGATGATAGGTTTCTCATCAAATAATTCAAGGTATAAATCGAATTCTTTTTTAAGAGCTTCGATGTATGGTGATTCAACTTTATGATTTACAGTAATTCTAGTATTACATCCGCAGTAAGTACATAAACTTTCACAGAAAGGCAGATGAACATAAATGCTAATGCCCTCTTTATCATTTGATTTTTGGAAAGCATTTTTGATATGTGATTTCCATTCATCTTGATTGGGAGTATTAGACCAAAAGGGTACAGTAGGGTAAGAAGTATAACGAGGTATAGGTCTGTTGTATTTGCGAATTAAAGGAGCTAGTGCTTTCATACAACAAAGGTGCAGCTAGCAAAAGAATAAAAAAATGAGAAAAGTCATAAATAAAAAAAAGCTCTGATAAATAATTCATCAGAGCTTTCTAATAATATTTTAATTAAAATTAAGCGCCACCTTCCGCATTCTTCTTCTCTTGAATCTCGATACGAATAGCTTGTGCTAAATTTTTTAAGTCTTGCATACCTTTTCTCACACGTGTACCAGCTGCGCTGTTGCCTTTGTTGTAGAATTTGTCTGCATCAGCTTCTAAGTCAGCTAACATCTTTTTGAAATCGTTGAATTTTTTCATTTTTATAAACTCCTTTATGGTTTGGTTTTACAATAATTGATTGTTTTAGCTAATATAAAAGGATTTTTTTTAAAAATTCAATACTATTTTCAATAATTATGCATTTGCCTCTACAGCGGCCTTAGACTCATAGAAGCCAGCTTTTAGCTTTTCGGCTACTTCGGTATAGGCATTTAGGGTCTGCTCCACATCTGCTAAAGTATGTATAGCTGAAGGTATTAACCTCAACATTATCACGCCTTTAGGTACTACAGGGTAGGTTACAATAGAACAGAAAATGCTATAATTTTCTCTTAAATCCATCACAATATTAGTCGCCTCAGTCAGCGATCCCTTCAAAAATACCGGGGTCACTGGTGAATTTGTTTTACCAATATCGAAGCCTCTTTCTCTTAATCCCGACTGTAAAGCACGAACGATTGTCCAAAGTTGCTCTTTCAACTGAGGATTATTTTTTAATAATTCTAAGCGTTTCAACAATCCGACTACCATTGGCATAGGCAATGATTTAGCGAAAGTTTGAGAGCGCATATTATATCTTAAGAAGTTCACAACATCTTCAGAAGCAGCAACGAATGCACCGATACCTGCCATAGATTTAGCGAAAGTACCAAAGTATACATCTACTCCATCTTGAACACCTTGTTCTTCGTCGCAACCAGCGCCAGTAGGGCCCATAGTACCAAAACCATGTGCATCATCAACTAACAATCTGAAGTTGAACTTTTCTTTTAAAGCAACCACACCTTTTAAATCACCTTGCACACCTGACATACCGAAAACACCTTCAGTGATTACTAAAATACCACCTTGAGTACCTTCAACTAATTTAGTAGCACGCTCTAATTGTTTCTCAAGACTTTGCATATCGTTATGAGTATATACAAAGCGTTTACCTTGATGTAAGCGCACACCATCGATTATACAAGCATGAGATTCAGCGTCGTAAACGATCACATCGTGACGGTTTACCAAAGTATCGATGATAGATACCATACCTTGGTATCCGTAGTTTAATAAGAAAGCATCTTCACGCTTAACGAAAGCAGCCAATTGACGCTCTAGTTCTTCGTGATTGTTAGAGTTACCAGACATCATGCGGGCACCCATCGGCAAAGCTAATCCGTATTGTACAGCAGCTTCAGCATCAGCCTTACGAACTTCCGGGTGATTGGCAAGCCCTAGGTAATTATTTAAACTCCATATTAAGTGTTCTTTACCACGAAACACCATGCGGTTGCTAATTTCTCCTTCTAATTTCGGGAAAGTAAAATAGCCATGGGCCATCTTCTGGTGTTGACCTAAAGGGCCTCTGTTTGAAAGTTTATCGAATAAATCCAATTTTATAGGGGTTTTATTGTTACAA
>CALRXS010000003.1:0-192407 GCA_943372195.1 Sphingobacterium thalpophilum | reverse complement strand
TACCTCTCCGACGGCATCTCCATTTACGAGAAGCGATTGCAGCATTATTGCAAGTTTAATAGAGTAGAGATACCAGATTTAAAGAATGCAAAAAACTTAAGTAAAGAACAGCAAAAACAAAAAGAAGCTGAACTAATTTTATCAAAAATTACGAATCAAGATTTCGTGGTTTTACTTGACGAAAAAGGCAAAGAATTTACATCCGTGCAATTCAGTAATGAAATAAATAAGTGGATGAATCAATCGATAAGTAGTGTGGTGTTTATCATCGGCGGACCATATGGATTCGATCAAAGTATTTACGACAGAGCGAATCAAAAAATCTCCTTATCGAAACTTACATTTTCACACCAGATGGTACGATTGTTTTTTGTGGAGCAGTTGTATAGGGCGTACAGTATTTTGAAGGGGGAACCGTATCATCATGAGTAACGTATTCAGTATTCAGTATTCAGTATTCAGTATTCCGATATGCTAATTTTTGAAATACGTCACGATGAGTATAGGAAGTACCCGTAGGGGGCGATTACATCGCCCCGTTTACACGTTAGGCGGGGCGATGTAATCGCCCCCTACGAGTGCATCGATCAATCATTGTGTCGACTATTGAAAATTAGGCATCGGAATACTGAATACTGAATACTGAATACTATTCTGCAGAATCACTCGGCGCTGCCTCGTCCCATAACGGTAACTTAGACAATATGCCGTACCAAGTTATGATCTTCTTTATGTCAGAAGCGTAAACTCTTTCAGCATCGTGATCAGGTGCCACGCTATTGAAATAAGTTCTTAATACTTTACCATCAGCTTTAGCATCAGGTATTGCATTCGTTGCAGCAGTTTCTTTCATCTTTTCTAAGATGCTTGGTAAAGTGATATCATCATCATTACCAAAAACTGTGATGTCTTCTAATGTCGCTAACTTACTAGTCGCATTAGTCATAACTTTATTTTTTGCTTCATCTAAAGTCTCTAACACAAAACCCGCTTTGTTTTGTCCGACCACTCTAAATAAACCGGGCTTACCCGATAGTGAAACTATTCCTCTTATGTTCATGTATTTGCTATTCATATGCACATATGCGTTTGTACCCATATGTGCAGGTTAATGTTGTATTATGTACTATGTATTATGTACTGGGTACTGAGTATAGAGTATTGAGATATGCGAATTTAAAATTAACCACAACATCGTTCTTAACTCTTAACCCTTAATTCTGAATTTAGTGTTAGTCTTCAATAACTACTTCTATAATTCTATCCCCCTGACGTATATCATCTACCACATCAACATTCTCCACAACCTTACCGAAGCAAGTATGATTTCTGTCTAGGTGTGCAGTGTTTGTTCTGCTATGGCAAACGAAAAACTGTGATCCGCCTGTGTTTCTACCAGCATGTGCCATCGATAATACACCACGATCATGATATTGATTTTCGCCATCTAACTCACAAGGAATTGTGTAGCCTGGTCCGCCTGTACCCGCTCTAAAAGCAGTCTCCTCAGATTTTGAGAAAGGGCATCCGCCTTGAATTACGAAATCAGGAATTACACGGTGAAAAGTTACACCATTGTAGAAACCTTCTTTTGCTAATTTTACAAAGTTTGCAACAGTTTGTGGAGCGTCTTTCTCAAAAAACTCAACAGTCATATTGCCTTTTTCTGTTTTTATGATTGCTTTCATTGTCAAATATTTTCCAATTATTAGGGCCGTAAAGGTATAAATTTTATACTTAACTTTGTTAGTACACGTTTTCAGAATATGAAAAAAATAAGTTTGCTTTTAATCACTCTATTTATATCGTTTAACGCTATTTCTTCTTCCATTTTAATTCCGATGGATGAGGGCCAGAAGAATCACCTCAAGTCATATGGATTGGCTTACTGGGTTCTAAAGCAAGAGGTTAGCATTGAATGGCTATTAAATTACAGAGGTGGAAGCTTCTTAATGCCCTACGCCAACAGCATAGAAAGTGAATGTCGTATTCGTGGCATTTCTTATGAGGTTATAGCGGATGTACAGGCTCAAAGTATTCTCACGAAAATCGCCGATCCTGAAAGTAATATGGATGCGGTAAAATTAGAGAAAGCTCCTAAGATGGCGGTTTATTCACCCAAAAATAAATTACCATGGGATGATGCTGTTACCATGGTACTTAGCTATGCTGAAATACCATATGATATAATTTATGATGATGATGTTATGATGGGTAAACTACCCACATATGATTGGTTGCATTTACATCACGAAGATTTCACAGGGCAATATGGTAGATTTTGGGCAGCATTCAGAAATGCATCTTGGTATATAAATGATGTAAGATTGAATGAAGAAACTGCAGCGAAACATGGCTTCAAAAAAGTATCACAATTAAAATTAGCAGTAGCACAAAAGATAAGAGACTTTACAGCAGGGGGCGGATTTTTATTTGCGATGTGTTCGGGTACCGATAGTTATGACATAGCATTAGCAGCAGCTGGTGTAGATATTTGCGAGCAAATGTTCGATGGTGATCCGGCTGATAAAAATGCTCAAAAGAAATTGAATTTTGAAAATACATTTGCATTCAAGAATTTCAATTTGAGTATGAACCCATATGACTATGAGTTCTCAAATATTGACAATACTCAAACTAGAAATTTAGTTGAGAAAAATGACTACTTTAATCTATTTGAATTCTCGGCAAAGTGGGACCCTGTACCATCGATGTTAACACAAAATCATGAGAAAATGATTAAGGGTTTCATGGGACAAACAACTGCATTTAAAAAATCACTTATAAAACCAGATATATTAATAATGGGTGAAACAAAATCAGTAGATGAAGCTAGATATATACATGGTGAATATGGTAAAGGTACTTGGACATTCTATGGTGGACATGACCCCGAAGATTACCAACATTTGGTGAACGACCCTCCTACTGATTTAAACTTACATCCGAATTCACCAGGCTATCGATTAATATTGAACAATGTATTGTTCCCAGCAGCTAAGAAGAAAAAACAAAAAACCTGAGAAGTAAATCGAATAACGTATCTTTATGAAAACTAAATTATTAGATATGAAAAAAATTTACTCCCTGCTAATTGCTTCGCTATTAGTACTCAATTCATTTGCTATCGAAAATCCATTTGATAAACTCAAAAAGTATAAATCTCAAGTTTCAAAATCATTAATAAAACAAAAAAACGAGCAAACTTTATCAGTTTTAGGTAACATACCAGGCTTAACAAAGTCAAGCAATTGGGATGAAATCAATAATATTTGGGTAGGCTCAAATGCACAAAGACAAATTGTAAATAACAATCAAATAGTTTTAACTTATTTTCTAAATTACTTCCTAACAGATACATTTAGCAGAATATCTTATACATACGATAATCAAGGAAGATATTTAAGTTCATTAACAGAAGCACGAGACTTTACTGGTAACTATAATCCTCAATCTAGAGTAAATTTCACTTATAGTTCAAACGGACTTTCGCAAACTGTAATAATTGAGAGTTATAATCTTCAAACAAATACATGGGTATTTGATTCTAAAATATTAAATGAGAAGAATGATCGTGGAGCGTCTATCAGAGATATTTATTATTACTATGACAATAATACTAACACTTGGGAGATAAGTTTCGGAAATTCAAAAAAAATAACTTACTTAAATAGCACCTCTGCAAAGACTACTGAAGAAATTGATAGTACATTTGATTTTAATACAAAAACAATGAGGGCAGATTTTAAAACAACTCAAGTTTTTGATGCAAATGATAGAGCTGTAGATATTAAATTTTACGAAGAAGATTTCAATACAGGCAACCTATTATTAACTTATCAAGATAGCATTTACTACGATGCTAATGGTTTACCTAATCTGTTAATTGAAAAAGAAGTTGATGCTGCAGGAAATGCGACTGATGTTTTAAAGTATACTGATATCGTATGGTTCAATTATAATAACAATATTAACATATTTGAAAACAATGAACCAAACTATACAATTTACTATAAACTTGGCTCAGCATGGTTATTAGCAGGTAGATCTAGCACAACATACCCCGACAACAATGGATCTATGATTTCATTACAAGAAGTATATAATGCGGGTATATACGTACCTGAAAACAGAAGGACTCTACTTTATAATTCTAATAAAGATATATTAGAAGACACAGAAGAAAGCTATGATGATGTAGCTGGTGTGTGGAATTATGCTTATGGCAATAAATATTCAGCAACTTACGATGCAAACAATAATAAATCAGAATACATCACTCAAAATCTTAATTCTAACACTAAGTTGTTTGTAAATTATGATAAGAAAGAGTTTTCTGAATATGTTCAAGTAAATACTAGCATTTCCGCTATTAAGAAAGAAGATTTAATTGTTTATCCAAATCCGGTAATTAATAACGAATTAAACATCAAACATAAAAACCAAACTAATCAAGCTGCTATTGTATCTATTTATGACGTAAATGGCAAGAAATTAAAAGAGATTAATTTGATTTTGAATGGCAACAATAGCTCTATTCAATTAGATAATATTGAAAGTGGAATCTATTTAGTTAAGTTTGAAACTAACAATGAAACTACTTACTCGAAATTCATAAAAGAGTAAACATCTTAAAAATAAAAAAGCCCATTACAAAAAATGTAATGGGCTTTTTTATTTTATACCACTAATCGTAAAACGCCCATCTAAGTCCGATCTTTAAACCTCTATCAGGTATCGGATGTCCGAATACATAATAAGAACCTCTATTAAACATCCCTTGGTTTAAATGATCTACTTTTAGCATTAATACAGCACGTTTTAAAGATGCAGTAATAAAGAAATCTATCAATGGATAATCACCTAACTCTCTATTATCTAATTTGAATTGTGCTGTGGATGCATCATATCCATATGAAGCAGTTTTAGTATAATATCTTACATCAAATCCGGTTCTTAAAAACAATGCCTTTTTCAATAGATGTCCTTGATAATATAATGATTGATAGGTATGCAATAATGGCAATCTGATTTCATTTGATTGATCTGTATTTTGAACATAGATGATATTATTCAAATAAAAATGACCAAGACTAAATAGTTTTTGAACACTAAATTGATAGTAATTATAATTTGGCAAGTTTCTTAAAACGAAGCTTGTATCAAAATATAATTCATTTTGAATTTTCTTATAAACAATCGCGGTACTAAAATTTCTTTTAGAGTTAATATAAGCAAGCTTAATAGCTTTAGTATTTTGATCTTCGAAATTATTACTCCAATCATGGTGATTTGATACATATCTATTAAACATGATGGCTTGATCATTATTTCTTGTCATCAAGCTTAATTGAAAATAATTCGAATCATTTGCTAAAAAATAATTGAATGAAGTTCTAATTAAATTATTATCTGCATAATCACCAATTACACCAGTTGTAGCATTAAATAACCACTCGATTGACTTGTTGACTTGTAGTTTAGCATCTACATTTAATGAAATTGCGTTTAAATTAGAATCTAAACTTAAGTTCTCATATGCTATTTGCTCGTTACGTAAATAAGACGAAACATAACTTGATCGTTCCCCTAATTGATGTTTAAAATAATATTCAGCCCCTATTCTATTTTCAATTTTTAAAAAGTTGATAACATCATTCGTATTAACAGAGTCTATAAAGATATTTGGGTAAACATTAGAATCTAAGGGAGTTTCTATATACGTATCATTTCTATTATTAACTCTAAGTTCATGAAACAATCTAAACTTAGGTCTAATTCTTTTTATCGTTATGCTATCTAGTACTAAATTATCATTTGCACCAAATGCATAAGTCTGTTTTAAAAAATAATGTTTATCAGAAATTTTCGTTGATGCATTATTTAAATTTACAAGCTCGAACTCTGAATTAAATTCTGAACCAACCGTAAAGATTGAGTCGTTTTTAATTCCACCATTTTCTTCTAAACTCAAATCATTATTGATGATTGCGGCAAATGCTTGATACCTTCTACTCTTATCTGCGTACCATAAGGAAACATCGTATTTCAAATGATCAGAATTTTGGCGAGCATAATCACCAATAGAAACTAAGCGAGTAAAATTAACTGCGTAGTTAAAACGCGGACCTATATTCTGGGTGAATGTTAAATTGAAAAGTTGTTCTTTTCGTCGGTTCCAGATGTAGTATAGATTGGTATGCGGACTATTAACTCTATAGAATTTTAGATCATCAATTTTCTTGAGATATAGATCATGTGAATGTCGACCATTATCAAAACCCCAATTCAAATTATCTTCTACGGTAAAAGCTTTATGAGCTAATCCTAAGTTGCCAATATAAAATCGTGGTATATTATCAGCATGTATATAATTAAAATTTTGAAAGCCTACAGCTGTAGTATCTAAATCTCTAAAAGTAATTGTGTCGTTATTCAGATCTTTCAATTGAATAAGACGTACAGAGCTAGATGAAAAGACTTTACGAGTAGTATCGGCTTTTTGTGCAACAGCCCAATTAACCCCAATAATTAAAATAATAATAATTAGCCGAAAAATTTTCACGCCGCTAAATTACAGTTTACTTATCAATTCTTTAAGCACTAATGATAACTTAGGTTCAGCTGCTTGAGCAACAGCAACGATATCTTCTAATTTGACTGGCTTTAGGGTTTCAGGGAAACCTTCATCAGTAATAACAGATATGGCAAAGACAGGTATGCTCATTTGGTTAGCTACAATTACTTCCGGCACCGTCGACATACCAACTGCATCGCCTCCGATGATACGTAAATATTTGTACTCTGCTCTAGTTTCTAATGACGGACCTACAACACTTACATATACCCCAACATGAGCAGTAATATTATTTTTATCTGCAATCTCTTTAGCTAACTGAATCATTTGCTTATTGTATGGCGCACTCATATCTGGGAAACGAGGTCCGAAGAAATCATAATTTCTACCTCTCAAAGGGTTCTCACCTTGTAAATTAATATGATCATCAATAATCATCAAATCTCCTTTTCTATAATCAGGATTTAAGCATCCGCTAGCATTAGATATAAATAGCTTTTGAATACCTAATACTTTCATCACACGAATAGGGAAAGTAATTTCTTGCATACTATACCCTTCATAGTAATGAAATCGACCCGACATAGCTACTACTCTTTTGCCCGATAGCGTGCCAAAAATTAATTTACCAGTATGAAATTCAACAGTCGCAATCGGGAAGTCAGGTATCATTGAATACAACAATTCGTATTCAATTTCTATGTCATCTACAACTGCTCCTAAACCTGTACCTAATATTATTCCATACTCTGGCTCAAAATCGCCAACAATCCTTTTTATATGCTCAGTGGTGTTCTTTATTTGATCTAACATAATTTAATACTCTATTATCGAACCATTCTTTATCTTTCTCTTGTACATCAGCCTCTATAGGTAAATAGTACATTGGCAAATCATCTAATTTATTTTCAAATTTCGGATGTAATAAACGCATTGCATCTTTTTCTGTAGTAATAATAATTTTATTATCACCATCTATAGCATCGTACTCTAGCTTTAATTTATCTAAATCTTTTTGTGTGAAATTATAGTGATCAGGGTAATCGAAATGTTTTACAATTTTAAGTTTATGAAATTCTAAATGATTAATTAAAAGTCTAGCATCTGCAATGCCTGTGAGTAAAATCACAGAAGTCTTTTTATCTAATGAATCAAATAGTTTTTCAGGGTATCTACTATGTAATGGCTTAAGTTCTGCGTATTTCAAATATGAATATACTACCGGGATGTTAGTGAAATTTGGCAGATGTGCTTCTACTCTTCTTCTCTCCATTGGAGAAAAAATTTTCGGTGTCTTCGTAATCATAATTATATCTGCACGATTTAATCCCGTTAAAGGTTCACGTCTATTTCCCATCGGCAGCATCCAATCATTTAAAAAAACTTTATTGTAATCGAATAATAATATGTTAAGTCCGGCTTTCACACTTCTATGTTGATAAGCATCATCCATAATAACAACATCTACTTCATGTTCGAGTTTTTCTAAGGCCCTAGATCTATCTTCATCAACTACCACTTTCACATTATTGAATTTCTGTTTGAATTGAGTAGGCTCATCACCTATTTCTTCTGGCGACGACAAAGCACTAGCCTCTAAATATCCGCTTGTTTTACGACCATAACCTCTGCTCAAAGTAGCAACGCTTTTTTCATTTTGTAAGAGTTTGATGAGGTATTCAACTGTCGGACTTTTACCAGTACCACCGACATTGATATTGCCTACCGAGATGATTGGAATTTTAAATGAACGTGAGTGAAATAGTTGTAAATCATACATTTTATTTCTAAAAACAATAACTAACCAATACAAGAATGTAATTGGAGCAGATAATGTGCGTAGGAAGTTCATGGAATGAAGATACCAAATTTAATTAGTAATTTTGCGACAAATATTCAATTAACACTATGTCAACAGGATTTTTTAAGGTACCTGTACCTACAAATGAGCCGATTTTATCGTACGCTCCGGGTACTAAAGAAAGAGAATTATTACAAGCTGCATTAAAGGAAGCTCGTTCAAAAGTTTTAGATATACCAATGTATATTGGTTCAGAAGAAGTAAGATCAGGCAAGACTGCAAAACTTACTCCACCTCATGATCATCAGCATTTATTAGGCAACTACCATCAAGGTGATAAATCGCACGTAGAAGCAGCTATAAAAGCAGCTTTAGCAGCACGTTCAGCTTGGGCTAATATGCCATGGGAACATAGAGCATCTATATTTTTGAAAGCGGCAGAATTAATAGCAGGACCATATAGATATAAATTAAATGCTGCAACCATGCTAGGTCAATCAAAAAATGCATTTCAAGCAGAGATTGATTCAGCATGTGAGATCATAGACTTTTTAAGATACAATGTTGCTTATATGTCAGAAATTTACGGACAGCAAGTAGGTTCAGCAAAAGGGATTTGGAATAGAATTGAACAAAGACCATTAGAAGGATTTGTATTTGCATTAACACCATTCAACTTTACAGCTATAGCAGGTAACTTACCAACTTCAGCTGCAATGATGGGTAATGTGGTAGTATGGAAACCATCTAACACACAGATATATTCTGCTAATGTATTGATGGAAATTTTCAGAGAAGCAGGTGTACCAGATGGTGTAATCAATTTAGTTTATGTATCAGGTCCGGTTGCTGGTGAAGTAATTTTCAATCACCCTGATTTTGCAGGTATTCATTTTACAGGGTCTACTTCAGTTTTCCAAGACATTTGGAAGACCATTGGAAATAACATCCATAAATACAAAACATACCCTCGTATAGTTGGAGAGACAGGTGGTAAAGATTTTATAGTAGTTCATGAATCTGCGGATGTAGATGTTGCGAATGTTGCAATTGTAAGAGGATCTTTTGAGTACCAAGGACAAAAATGTTCTGCGGCATCGAGAGTTTATATTTCTGCAAAATTATGGCCAGCTATAAAGGAAAGAATGCAAAGAGATCTTGCATCATTCAAAATGGGTGGTACAGAAGATTTCGGCAATTTCATCAATGCTGTTATTGACGAAAAATCGTTCGATAAATTAGCTTCATATATTGATGCTGCTAAAAAAGATTCAAATGTAGAAATCGTTGCAGGTGGCAATTACGATAAATCGAAAGGTTACTTCATAGAGCCAACGGTATTAGTTGTTAAAGATCCGAAGTATGTAACGATGTGTGAAGAATTATTCGGACCAGTATTAACTATTTATGTTTTTGATGATGCAAAATTTGAAGAGACATTAGACATTGTAGATCAAACTTCTATTTATGCATTAACAGGTGCGATCATTGCACAAGATAGATATACAATTGATTTCGCAAGTAAGAAATTGCAAAATGCTGCAGGTAATTTTTATATCAACGATAAATGTACAGGAGCAGTTGTTGGTCAGCAACCATTTGGTGGTGCTAGAGGTTCGGGCACAAACGACAAAGCAGGTTCGATGATTAACTTATTACGTTGGGTTTCTCCAAGAACTATTAAGGAAACATTTGATCCGCCGAAGGATTACCGTTATCCTTTTTTAGTTAGTTAGTTTTTTTAAAGGAAAAACGAAAATAGAAAATAGAAAAACGTAGGTAAGGGTTATTGAGGAATTAAGTTATTTAGGTGTTTACGTTAACAACCTAAATAACTTATTTTCTTAATTTTCAATTAACCTCTTCACACGTTATTCTATTTTCTATTTTCGTTTTTCCGTTACTTGAATTGGTAGACAGCATCTAGCTGTTCATTATTACACACACTTACTTTCAGATCTTTCACAAAGCCAGTATTGATATCTACTACCCAACCGTGAACTGATAATTCTTGTCCGCTTTTCCATGCATTTTGCACGATTGTAGTTTTACAAACATTGAAAACGCCTTCTGATGCATTTAGTTCTACTAAGCGATTTTCTTTATCTTTCTGGTCTTCGATTGCATCGATTTCGTCTTTATGAATTCTATATACATCTTTGATGTGGCGTAGCCAATTATCGATGATACCAAATGAATTACTTGTTAATGCTGCTGCTACACCACCACACTGATAATGCCCTGCAACAATGATGTATTTTACTTTTAACACATTCACTGCATAGTCCATCACACTTAACATATTCAAGTCAGTATGACTAACAACATTTGCAATATTTCTATGTACAAATACTTCACCTGGTAATGTACCCGTCACCTGATTGGCAGGCACTCTTGAGTCAGAACAACCTATCCATAACACTGGAGGTTTTTGTCCGGCTGCTAATTTGTTAAAATAATCAGGATCCATTTCTAATGTTTCCTCTACCCATTTTCTATTCCCTTTCAACAAATCATCGTATGAAATAATTGAAGGATGTTTATGTTCGTGTGTGGCCATTTTTCTAATTTTTACGTTATCTCGTATTCCCTTTTTTCTATTTTCTTTTTCCTATATATCAATTCCCGACTGCTCAGGAAATTCATAACTCTCTTTAAATCCAATTAACTCAACTTCAATTTTTTTGGTATGTGCATTTTCTTTGAAGTTACTTATGATTTCCAAAACATCATGATCAATATACTGAGATCTCTCAGCATTGATTATAACTTTTGAATCAGCGGGCATATGTGTTAATGCAGCTAAAATTGCACCCTTATTTAAGAATGATACTTCTTCAGAAAGATTCAACTTATATACTTTAGATCCGTCTGAACTTTTTTCTAATTTATAGAAATAAGCATTTCGCATATTTGTTCTTAATATATACAATACACCCACACTCATTCCAATCGCTACACCTATTAACAAATCTGTAAAAACCACAGCCAATATAGTCACCACAAATGGAATGAACTGCGACCATCCTAATTTATACATCTTTGTAAATAAAGCTGGTTTCGCTAATTTGAATCCGGTCATCAATAAAATCGCAGCTAAAGCAGATAAGGGAATTAAATTGATTACTGTTGGGATAAACAATAAAGCAACTAATAACCAAACACCATGAAAAATGGCAGACATTTTTGTTCTACCACCAGCCATCACATTTGCTGATGAGCGAACAATTACAGCAGTCATTGGTAAGCCCCCTATAAGGCCCGCAAAAGTATTGCCTACACCTTGTGCAATTAACTCTCTATTAGTTGGTGATACTCTTTTTATCGGATCGATTTTATCAACAGCTTCTAAACTTAATAAAGTTTCTAAACTCGCAACAATTGCAATAGTAATAGCAACTCTCCACAATTCCTTATTTGCTAGATTAGAAAAATCTGGGAAAGTAAATAATCCTAAGAATTGATTAAAATCATTTACAATTGGTATTTGAACTTTCTGATCAGCCATTAAAGCTAAACTTGTACCATCAAATACATTGCCTAGAACTATTCCTAAAACTACTACAATTAATGCAGCAGGTATAGATGCTAACTGTTTTATTTTAGGCCAAAAGATTAATATAGATAGAGCTACTAGACTAATGATAACAGCACCCATATTGATATGATCAAATGCCGACATTAATGCGGTAAATGTATTCTCATCCCCTACTTGACTAAAGCCTTCATCACCTTCAAAATCTTTATCATAACCTACAGCATGTGGAATCTGTTTCAATATTAAGATTACTCCAATTGCCGCTAACATCCCGTCAATTACTGAAGATGGAAAGTAGTTTCCGATTGTACCTGCTTTTACTAAGCCTAATATTATTTGAAATAAGCCAGCAATTACGACTGCTGCTAGAAATAATTCAAAACTTCCTAATGCTGTTATAGACGTTAATACAATAACGGTTAAGCCGGCGGCCGGACCTGATACTGATAATTGTGAACCAGAAATGCTAGCAGTTACAATACCTCCAACAATACCTGTAATTAAACCAGCAAATAAGGGAGCACCTGATGCTAAGGCAATACCTAAGCATAGCGGCAATGCAACTAAAAAAACTACCACACTCGATGGTAAATCTTTCTTTAAGTTTTTGGGTAAAAAATATTTTTTAATTCCTGTCTCAGACATTTATGATCATTTTAAAAATTGGTTTAATATAAAAATAACTTATGAATAAATCATTAGCTAACTTTATAATATTAATAAAAATTAATTATAAGATGAGTGCCTAACATCTATATATTATTGATTTATAGGGCAAAAAATCGATATTGTGTTGAAAATACCAATTTCTTTTAATTTTTATACATTTGAATCATGAATTCAAAAATTAAAACTCTACACGATAAGCGCGAAGAAGCCCAATTAGGTGGTGGCGCAAAGCGAATTGAATCACAGCATAAAAAAGGCAAATTAACGGCAAGAGAGCGTATTCATTTTTTATTAGATGAAGGTAGCTTCGAAGAGATCGGAATGTTTGTAACGCATCGTTCGACGGACTTCGGAATGGAGAATGAAAAATATTTAGGAGATGGTGTGGTAACGGGATATGGAACTGTTAACGGAAGATTGATATATGTTTTCTCACAAGACTTTACAGTATTCGGAGGTTCATTATCTGAAACACATGCAGAGAAAATTTGCAAGGTGATGGATTTGGCGATGAAGAATGGAGCGCCGATCATCGGACTAAACGATTCGGGTGGTGCAAGAATTCAAGAGGGTGTAGTTTCTTTAGGTGGCTATGCAGATATATTTTATAAGAACACCATGAGTTCGGGTGTAATACCTCAACTATCAGCTATCATGGGACCATGCGCTGGTGGTGCGGTTTATTCACCTGCAATCACTGACTTTATTTTAATGGTTGAAAACACTTCGTACATGTTTGTTACAGGTCCGAACGTCGTAAAAACCGTTACCCACGAAGAAGTAACTTCAGAAGAATTAGGAGGTGCATCTACTCACTCTACAAAATCTGGCGTAACACATTTCTCTTGTGCAAATGAAATTGAATGTATCAATAACATTAAACAATTGTTAAGCTACATGCCACAAAATTGCGAAGAGAAAGCTCCTTCTACAGCATACGAATCTACAGGCTCTGAAGCAAGACCTTCGTTAAATAATATTATACCAGAAAATGCTAATCAACCTTACGATATACGCGAAGTAATTTCAAATGTGATTGATGAGAATTCATTCTTAGAAGTACATAAAAATTATGCAGAAAATATTGTTGTTGGTTTCGCACGCTTAGCAGGCAAGAGCATTGGTATCGTTGCAAATCAACCAATGTTTTTAGCAGGTGTTTTAGATATTCAATCATCTACAAAAGCAGCACGCTTCGTACGTTTCTGTGATTGCTTTAATATTCCTTTATTAGTTTTTGAGGATGTTCCGGGATTTTTACCAGGTACCGATCAAGAATGGAATGCTATCATTACAAATGGTGCAAAATTATTATACGCTTTTTCAGAAGCAACAGTACCACGCATTACAGTAATTACTCGTAAAGCATACGGTGGTGCTTATGATGTAATGAACTCTAAACATATTGGTGCAGACATGAACTATGCTTGGCCAAGTGCAGAGATTGCAGTGATGGGAGCTAAAGGTGCGGCAGAAATTATTTTCAAAAAAGAAATTTCTGAAGCAAGTGACAAAGAAGCAAAATGGTTAGAAAAAGAAAAACAATATTCAGACTTATTTGCTAACCCTTATAGAGCTGCAGAACGTGGCTTTATTGACGAAGTGATTGAACCATCACAAACGAGAGAGAAATTAATTAAGGCGTTTAAGATGTTGGAGAATAAAGTGGTGAATAATCCGAAGAAAAAGCACGGAAACATACCTTTATAGTAAGTTAGTAGGCTAGTAGGCTAGTATGCTAGTGCCAGTAACTAGTAACTAGTTACTAATGACTAGTTACTAGTCTTAATACATAATACTTAATACTTAGTACATTTTATGGCAAAGAAAAAAGAAACAACAAAAACCAAAGTAGTAACGAATAAAAAATCATTAGATTTTTTTGAGAAGTATATTAATAATGCTTCGCCTACTTCGTTTGAGATATCTGGACAAAAAATATGGTTAGATTATGTGCGACCGTATGTTGATGAAACATATGTTGACAATTATGGAACGGCTGTTGGAATTATAAATCCGAAGGCTGAATACAAAGTTGTCATCGAAGCGCATGCTGATGAAATTTCTTGGTATGTAAATTACATTACGAGCGACGGATTGATTTATGTGATTCGTAATGGAGGCTCTGATCATTTGATAGCGCCTTCGATGAGAGTTAACATCCATACAGATAAAGGCATTGTTAAAGGTGTCTTCGGATGGCCAGCAATACATACACGTTCAGGTGAAAAAGAGGAAACACCAAGCTTAAAAAATATTTCTATTGACATCGGTTGTAATTCAAAAGATGAAGTTGAGAAAAAAGGTATACATGTAGGATGTGTGGTGACTTTTGAAGATGGTTTCACTACTTTAAATGATCGTTACTACGTAGGTCGTGCGATGGATAATCGTGCAGGCGGATTCATGATTGCAGAGGTGGCTAGATTATTGAAAGAGAATAAAAAGAAATTACCATTCGGATTATACATTGTTAATTCAGTTCAAGAAGAAATCGGATTGCGTGGTGCTGAAATGATTGCGAATAAAATAAAGCCAAATGTTGCGATTGTAACCGACGTAACTCATGATACTACTACTCCTATGATCAGCAAAATCACTCAAGGCGATTTAGCATGTGGTAAAGGACCGGTTGTTTCATACGCACCCGCCGTACAAATGAACTTGAATAAATTAATCATTGACACTGCAGAAAAGAATAAGATACCTTTCCAGCGTCAAGCAAGCTCAAGATCAACAGGTACAGATACCGATGCTTTCGCTTATTCAAATGATGGTGTTGTATCGGCATTAATATCTTTGCCATTACGCTATATGCATACTACTGTTGAGATGATACATAAAGATGACGTAGAAAACGTTATTCGATTGATTTATGAGTCATTGTTGAATATCAAAGCAGGGCAAGATTTTAGATATATTAAATAATTTTCATTAAATTAGTATAACCTTAAAAAATACTTACGATGAAAATACTTAAGCCACTATTAATTGCTGTTGTAGTTATAATAGCAATTCCATTGATTGCTGCATTATTTTTAAAGAATGAATTTAATGTAAGCAGAGAAATCACTATCAATAAATCAAAACAAGAAGTTTGGGAATATTCTAAGTACCTCAAAAATCAAAATGACTGGAGTGTATGGGGAAGTATGGACCCAAATATGAAAGTGAGTTTTAGGGGTGAGGATGGTACTGTCGGGTTTGTTTCTGCATGGGAAAGTCCTCATGATAGCGTAGGCAAAGGCGAACAAGAAATCACCAACATAGAAGAAGGTAAAAGAATCGATTATGAATTAAGATTCATGGAACCGATGGAAGCAACTAATTATGCCTTCATGACATTCGATAGTGTTGCCCTTGATCAAACTAAAGTTACTTGGGGTTTCTCAGGCAAAATGCCTTACCCAATGAACGCAATTACTTTGTTTGTTGATTTTGATGAAATGCTAGGTAAAGATTTTTCTCAAGGCTTAGCAAATCTAAAAGCGAAATTAGAAACGAATGAATAATAATACCTGGAATAAAATTAGGTACACTATATACACACCTATATACGATGGTATAGCAGGTATATTTAAAGCATCGAGGAGAAAATCTATTGATGCTTTAAATATTAAAGAGGGTGATAAAGTACTAATAGTAGGTGCAGGCACAGGGCTTGATTTAGAATTTCTGCCTGCGGGATGTCAAGTCGTAGCGACTGACATCACAGCTTCGATGGTGAAGAAAATTGAAAATAGAAAGATGGAAAATGTGGAGGCGATGGTGATGGACGGACATAAATTAGAATTCGAAAATGAGAGTTTTGACAAAATTATTTTGCATTTAATTCTTGCTGTTATACCTGACCCAATTACTTGTATAAAAGAATGTGAGAGGGTTTTAAAAGTAGGCGGACAAATTGCGGTATTTGATAAATTTGTTTCAGCTGACCATGAAGCTAGTTTACTAAGAAAAGGACTAAATATAATTAGCAATTTTCTTTTCAGCGACATCACACGAAAAATTGAAGAAATTACTAGCCATACTCAATTAAAAATCACCCATAATTCTGCAGCCGATTTTAACGGTAACTTCCGAATAATATTAATCAATAAATCAACTAAAGTTTAACTTCAATATTCGGATTAATCTTTAACAATTCTTGAATAAATATTTCACGATGTTTTGGTGAAATAACTACTGAATCATATTTATTGTATTTTATTTCAATTCTATCGAGAGAAGATGCTGGAGCTGATAAGATAGAATTGGTTTTTTCGATGGTATGAATATGTTCAATTGGCACGTTTATATTGTAGAATACTCCTGCCCTTACTTTCAACATATAATTATCAGCAATTTCATACCTGATACCATAAATCAAATATAGAACAAGGGCTAAGGCACCGCACAAGAACGCGAATATCTCTTTTTTATCTCCGCCTGATTGATAGATAAGAAAAATTACGATGGAGAATATTATTAGAATTGGTGCTAAAATTTTCCAGCTTACTTCGGTTCTATACTTTTTCATACAATTAGATTAATTATCAAATAAAATTAATAAATTTATAGATAAGCCAAAAAACAGATGAATAAACACGTCAAAATCATCTTCATTGCTATTTTATTTCAATTTATCAATTTAGGTATTCATGCGCAGGCATTGACGGGTATCAAAACTATCAACGCACAAGGTTCTGGAGTGAACAATTACACTAGCCTCAAATCTGCCATCGATAGTTTGAATAAATACAGAGTTGGTATTGGCGGGGTTACTTTCAATATCAGTGCGAATCATGTTGAGCAAGCCCCTAAAGGTGGCTACCTATTACATTCAGGAATGAATTTTTCAGAACGACCAATAACTTTCCAAAAATCTGGCATAGGTAACAATCCGGTTTTCATCGCATACAAAGGAGATAAAACTTTTAGCAGTAGACAACCAGATGGCATATTTAATATAGCAGGAATTGACAATTTACACTTAAAGGAATTATCATTTGTTGAGAATTCAAATAATATTAGCAATACGGAGTTAATGGAATATGGTATCGGCATATTTTTATTAGATACGAATGACAGAAGCCATAATATTACTATCACAAAATGTAAAATTGAACTTTCAAAAAACAATGTTTCTAATTATAACAGCAATGATTATATCAAAGGAAGTACAGGTATAATAGTATTATCAAAATCATATGAGGACATAAGAGCATATAATTACAAAACTTATGCGGATGTTAACATGAAATTTACTGAAAACGAAATTTCAAATGTTAATACAGGTATTGAAGTTGATGGATACTTTAATAAATTAGAAATCAAGAATAATAAAATTTACAACTTCGGAAATAATATATTTTCAGCAATTACCTCATATGGTATTATTATAAAAAACACTCGAAATTATATATTAAGAAATAATGAAATCAGCTCAAGTTTTGTCAATTCGAACATTGTTTTTTCAGAAAATAAAAAAAGTGTAGGAATTCAATTATTAAACGAATCAGGACTTAAGTCAAACGATATAGTTGAAAATAATTACATCAAAATAATTTCTAGTAATAATGTAAACCATTTAGTGGGAATAGAGGTAAATAATTTAGACACCTTAACAATTCTAAAAAACACTGTTGATTCTTTATCAATCAATACAAATGACACCTCTAGTATTATAGCAATAGATATTCAGAAATCAAACACAGTTAAAATAGATTCTAATTTAATTCAAAATCAAATCTATTATACTCCTGTTAATGGCATCGCAGACATCTTTAATATCAGAATGATTGAGTGTTCAAATGCTCATGTAATAAACAATAACATAAAATTCACTAAAACTAAAAACAAGTTATATAACAGAAAATTATACGCGAATCTGTATATTATAGCTTGTGATAAAGTAAACATTGAGTCAAACGATATTGAAGTACTCAAAACCTCTACACAAGATATTTATCTATATTATACCATACATACACTAGACAATGGAGATGTAAAAATAAGTAAGAACAAAATACACTCCTTAAATACTGATAAATACTATAGCATTAATAGTAGTGTAATATATTCTAAAGATTTCTCAAGTACTATTTCTAATAATATTTTAGAAAACATATATAGCTACCGAGATATATCGTTAATTAATTGCGAGCAATTAACAGACAAAATCACGGCTGTAATTAATAATAATATTATTCGTAATGTGACTTCAAATAATGGATCTCTGCATGCTATAAGAACTTATAAGCATAATGTCAGAATATACAACAACAGAATATATAATATAAATTTAATTGATAATGGCTCATTACAAGTAATACGAATTGATGCGAATTACAAGGTGAAATTTTTCAATAACTCTATCAGTAATATAAATGCCAATTATAATAGTAATATTGGAGCTAATCCATTTTTAGTATCAGGCATTTATGTCAGATCTGCAAATATTAAAAACTCATTAATCGAAATTTATAATAATAGCATTCAGCTACAAGTAAGTAATACTAGTTTTAATATATTAACAGCATGTGTTTATCATGAGAATGAAGACAAAGTAAATTCAGAGGAAGAATTACTTTTATCAAATAATATTTTCATCAACTACTCGGGGGTGAGTGCAAACAATCAGAATAGTAGTGCGAATATAATTATGGCTAGAAGTAATACTAGGTTATACTCTATAAATAAACTAAGCAATAACAATATCTATTATTTAGGTACTGCGAAGATTAGAAGATATTTTTATAGAGATCTAACAAACGCTTATTTAAATTTTGCTACCTACAAAGCATTTGCAAATCCGCGTGAAACAAAATCAGCAAATAACACTGTTAACTTTATTGACCCCTTGATTGCAGAACTTAGAATTAATGATAGCAGTATTAGCTATGCAGAATCTAACGGAAAATTCATTAATGATAATGAATTTGATATCAATGGCAAAAAAAGACCTGGATATACCTATTCTAAAAACAATTCAGGATATGGAATGGATATTGGGGCATTTGAATTTGATGGAATAGACACGAATAAAGTTGACAATAAATCACCAATAGTTTTGCTAGATAAAAACACATTAGTTATCGATGCGTGTAATGATAGCACTCACCTATTTAAATTAAGTGTATTTGATCAAAGTAAAATCAATTCAGTAAAATTACATTGGAAAGAAGATACAAGTAGCATTTATAATAGCAATAACTTCATTAAGACGAATGATTCGAGTTATGAAGTAAACTTATATTTAAGTTTAAATAATATTGATTACTATTTCGAAGTAATAGATAGTTTGAATAATAAGACAACGAGTGAAATCTATAAATTCAATAAAATGAAAGTAGATTATAATTATTTAAACAATGAAGTCTACTTAAGATTAGGTGATACATTAAAGCATACTATAATATCAGATGCCATATCAACATTGGGTTCGTCAAAAGATGCATATATAGAATATAATCATTTTTATACTTCAAGTTCACATAATGGTGGAGGAAGTTTTAGTTATTTATACTCAAAAGATGAGTTAAAAGCGGCCGGACTTAACAAGGGTTATATTAATTCCATGATGTTTAAAATTTTCAACCAAGCAAAAGGGAATAATCTGGTTATCGATTGGTTTAGTATATCAATTGCTAGAACATTCAGCGATATTGTTGAAATAGATTCAAATTATAATTTTCAAACTGTTTTTGAAACAACGAGTTATTGGCCAAAGGCAGGTGAAAATACACATAGTTTCAACACTCCATTTTATTGGGATGGAGTATCAAATATTATCGTTAAAATATGTGAACGATCAGATAAAAATGATAGTTACAGCTGGGAATCGGAGTTTGTTAAGGCTAAAGAATTCACAAGCATAAGAAATTATCATGCATTTCAATCGTTTAATGTATGTGACTATAATCAGATTGCTGAGTACATAAACTCAAAACCATTAATCTATTTGCAAAATAATTTAATTCCAACTTTTGTAAACTGGTATTCGAACGATACGAATTCTAATATATTAATAGCAAATCAATTGGAATTAATTGCAAAACCATTAACAAATGGTAAACACACCTATATAAGAGAATCTATATTTAATAACTGCAAAAAAATAGATACGCTAAACGTATATGTAAGTTTATTTGATCAACTCAATTTAGAAGACACACTGTATGTATGTGAAAATGATTTAAAAGAATTAGATGCTAAAAATAAGGGGAGTAATTATTGGTGGTATGTAAACAATCAATTTATATCTAATAACCAAAAGATATACGCAAATACAACAGGCAATTACATAGTGGTCATTAGAGATAATCTGAATAATACTTATATCGACTCAAGCTATTTAATTGCCTATGATGTACAAGAAGTAAACTTAGGGGCCGATACGCAAATTTGTATATGGGGTGTACATGAATTAAATAGCAATGTTCTCGCTCAAAAATATTTATGGAGTACAGGAGATACTACTAGTAGCACGAAAGTATTATATGCTACCAACAACGTAAAATTAAAAGCATTTTATAAAAACGGATGTTCATCTGAAGATGAGATCAATGTGATATATGATGGCATCGTCGGATTAAATCCCTTTTATTTTTATTATCCAGATACCGCATTCAAATATTTTTCGGCAAATCAAAATGACGAGGGCTTTGTAATATATGAATGGAATATGGATGACCCACAAAGCACAGAAAATATCAAATTCGGTCGTGTTATAAAACATAAATTCATCACGAATAAAAATCAATTTAACATTCGAGTAAAGGCGCATAAACCTGGCTATATATGTGAGTATACTGATTCCTTAGTTTTTCTATTAGTAAATGTAGATGAGATAAAATCAGAATTCAGTATTAATATTCATCCGAATCCGGTTGAAAATACTACCGTTTTGAACTACAAGTTAATTGAAAATGAGAACATCGTTTCGATAAAAATTTATGATTTATTAGGCAGAGAGATTAAGACTATCATTCAGAATACTAGTCAAGCTGCTGGTGATTATCAATATAACTTAGCAGAGTTAGAAGAACTAGATAAAGGTGTTTATATTTTGAGTATGAGCATTAACAATCAAATTTATTCTCAAAAACTATTAAATAATTAAAAACATGTTTCATAATACTTATAGGCTTTGCATATTGGCTTTTTTCATTTTGTTTTCAAACTTAGCAAAGTCGCAAGAAACTAGAAGTAAAATTGGAATTGTACTCAGCAATAATTATAGCAGATTAGAAAATTTACATTTACTAAGTGGCGAACGACTAAGACCCAGTCATCAAATCGGATTCGGCTTTAATGGCAATTTTGCGTTAAACAATAAATGGAGTTTAGAATTTGGCTGGATGTATTCTTTTAGGGGCAATGAAACATCGAAGAAAAAAATAGACTATAGTAATTTCCCTTCTATTGATCCCTCTTTCCCTACGCATACAAATTTCTCTGAAAAGTATGAATTCATTGACTTGCCTTTGAAGCTATTCAGAAATTTCAGAGTAGATAAAAAATTAAATCATTTTGTAAGTGCCGGAATTGTTCCAACATTCAACATACAATACAAAGTTACAAAAACAACCTATTCAGATGATAAAGATGTATACGCATATTTTTATCCTGAGAACAAACTAAACAGGATCAATGCTTTATTTCTAATTGGCTATGGAGTAAGTTTTAAAGTATATAAAAACATCAGTTCACAAATAGAGTTGAATGTTAAAAGAAGTGCATTAAATGTATTTACAGAAGAAAGTAAATTAAATAATCATTTTTGGGAAGCAGGTATAAGCACGAGTATTTATTGGAGGTAATATAAAAATGAAATCACACGAACGTCATTATTTAATAGACCGATTATTAAGAGAGAAGAAATTTCCGAATCGTGATAGTATTAATAAAATACTATTAAATGAAGGTTCTGATGAATTATCAGAGCGTCAATTTCTAAGAGACATCAGTGATTTAAAAACTAAACTTCAAGAGCGTTACCCTAAAGAAACAGATGAACTATTATTTTTCAATAGAACAAAAAAAGGATATCAATACAAAGAAGGCTATACAGCATTTTCTGACTTTAGTAAACAAGAGATAAAGAGTTTGGCGGATGTATTAGATCAAATGAAAAATCTGAAACATCTATTTATGGGTTCAGAGAGTTTAGGGATTTATGAAAAAATAAAAGCCTTAGCGATAGAACAAGAATATGAAAAAGGTAACGACTTAATTCACTGGAGTCCGGTTGCATTAATAAAAGAAGGCGAACGAAAAGGTCAAGAGAATTTCGATACTTTAATTAAGCATATTCAAAACAGAGAGTGCATAAAAATAAATTACCGCAAACTAGATGGTAGCTATAAATCTCATCATTGTTTACCTGTATTAATTAAGGAGTATAACAGTGGATGGTATACTGGCTGGTATTTACTTGCACTTCCTATAAAGAAAGATCAAAATTTTTATTTAGCAAACTTAAACGATTTAATTGTCTATGCGCTTGACAGAATCGAGAACATAGAACTATCAGAATTAAATCCGAAAATCAAAATCAACAAATCATTCAATCCACATGATTACTTTAATCATGTGTTTGGCATCATCCGAAATAACCTCTCACAAAACAACTCACCAAAAGTAGAAAAGGTGCAAATAGAAACTACTGATGAAAACTGGATATATGATTATATTTTAAAATATCCGATACACCACACTCAACAGATCATCAAAAAAGATGAGAAAAAAAGGTATTTGAAGTTTAGCATAGATATAGAGATAGATACAGAATTAGAGAATTATTTGTTTAAGCATTCTCGAGAATTAAGAGTGACTAAACCAGAGCATTTGAGAGAGAGAATAATTAATAGACTTATCGAAAGCAAAATCACATATTAAGTTACGTAACTTATAATAAATACTCATTTATAAGTATTTAAATAAAAATAATATGATTTATATTTGTACAAATTCGCTCAAATATGAAAAGTATATTCTTATTTATTTCATTATTCTTTTTCACATATTTTAATTCTTTTTCACAACCAAATAGTTCATTTGCTGTATTTGGAGTTGGTTCTGGTATCAATAATAATTATGTCATGGGCATGACAGAATTTAACGGCCAACTATATGTTGTTGGAGCTTTTACCAATGCAGGTGGAGTAAGTGTGCAAAATATTGCTAGATGGAATGATAAAACTTGGACATCTCCCTCGACAGCATGTAATGGTGTTATAAACGATGTTGTAGTTTACAATAGCGAGCTATATGTGACTGGAGATTTCACAAGCATTAATGGAATAACTGCTAATAGAATTGCAAAATTCAATGGTGTTACGTGGTCTGCAATCGGCACAGGACTAAATGCAGAAGGAAAAGCTTTACATGTATTCAATAGTCAATTATATGTCACTGGTTCATTTACAATAGCGAATGGTATAAGTGCAAATAGAATCGCAAGATTAAATGGAAGTACTTGGTCTGCTCTTGGTACTGGATTAAATAATACAGGGTTAGCAATTACAAATTTCAATAATGAAATTATCGCTGCTGGATCATTTACTACTGCTGGTGGAATCACAGCTAATAGAATTGCAAAATGGAGTGGAACAACTTGGTCTGCGATAGGTACAGGTATGAATGCTGATGTTAATACTATCATAACTTATAATAGCGAATTATATGCAGGAGGTAGTTTTACAACTGCGGGTGGAAATTCTATTCTTGGATTATCAAAATGGAATGGCACAAATTGGGGTATAGTGGGAAATGGATTGGTAAACATAGTTGGTACAACTGTAAATAAACTTGCGTTTTTTAAATCCAATTTATGTCTAGTCGGTAAATTCGGTATAACCATTACTGGTGGTGGCGCTCAAAATTTAGCGCTATGGAATGGCTCAAATTATATAAGAACTTCAGGTAATTATGATGCCAACGGATTATTTAGTGCTGCTTATGAATATAAATCAGAATTGTATTTCAATGGTATCGGGAGTTCATCAGAAGGTGGTGGAGCAATCAATAATATTGGTAGGTTAAGAATTTTAACCAATGAACCAACAGTAGACGCTAGTAATATAAATGTTGTAAATGTTAACGATACTATTTATTTAAATTGGACAAAAGGTAATGGAAAGAGAAGAATTGTTGTTGTGAAACAGGGTAATCTAAATCCTACTTTTATACCAATTGACTCTACTAATTACACATCCGCTAATGTTAATAATCGATTTGGATTATCGACTAATTATAACACAGGCAATTATATAGTGTATGATGGAAATGGTAGTTCAGTGATGATAACAAACTTACTACCTAATACAGCATATACTTGTAAAATTTTTGAATACAACGATAGCTCAAACACTAGATTCAATAATTTTAAAAACAATTTAAATACATTTAGAACTTTTTCAACTATCACCAATTCTCAACCAACTGTCAAGGCAAGTAATATCAGATTTTTCCGAAGAACACCCACAACAGTAGATGTGATTACTACACCTGGGAATGGAGTAGGAAGAATATTAATCGCAAGGAAAAGCTCACCACCAACATTTAGACCTAAAGATGGAGTTGATTACAATGCAAATTCAATTTTTGGCTCAGTACTTACTGAGGTTGGCAACCAAAACCATGTCGTTTATGCTGGCAATAACAATATTGTAACGGTGACCAATTTAGAACCTGGAAATGATTATTATTTTGCAAGCTTTGAATATAATATTACTTACCCTGGTTCAATAAATTATTCACCTGATTCTACAGTTCGAAAAACTTATTCGGTAATTGCTGAACCAACTATTGCTGCATCTAATGCAACAATTATTAGAGGCACAACATCAGCAACCATCAATTGGGTTAATGGAAATGGAAAAAAAAGAATTGTATTAGGTAGAGTATCAACTTCAATTCCAGCAGCACCGAGCGATACCATTCGATATACTGCTAATGCAAATTTTGGTTCAGGGTCTCAAATTGGAACTGGCAACTTTGTTGTTTTTAATGGCACTGGCTCTAGTGTTACTGTAAATAATTTACTACAAACGAACTCTTATGTTTTTAGTATTTATGAATACAATGATTCAACAGGAATTGCTGACGTAAATTATTTAACTACAACTGCAGCTTACGTAAACTTTAAACCTCTTGCTTCTGAACCTACTTTAAATGCAAGTAATTTTATAATAACAGGAAGAACTACGACGAGAGTAGACTATAGTTTTACGAAAGGTAATGGAACACACAGATTAATTGTTGCAAGAAAAATTTCTTCTAATAATATATTACCAGCCGATGGTAATACTTATTCTATAACGGGAGATCCAATTTTCGGTAATGGATTTACATTAATTTCACAAGGGAATTATGTCATCTCAAATACATTTGGAAATTTCGGTTATTTAGATATTTCACAATCTGGAATTGGTCAATATATTATCAGTGTTTATGAATATAATAAATCAGAAGAAGGCACTGAAAATTATTTAATAACTAATGTATTGTCTGATACTGTGAGCACTTTAATGCCTGAACCAACAGTTCAGCCAAGCAATGTTCAATTCACAAGTTCAACTACTAATAGTCTTACATTAAAATGGACAAAAGGGAATGGAAAGAAAACCTTAGTGATTGTACGAGCAAATCAATTGGTAAATTACAATGCTATTGATACAACAACATACATTGCCAATCCACAATTCGGACAAGGACAAGCATATATGACAAATAATTATGTTGTTTATGCTGATACTGGAAGTACTTTTACACTACTCAATTTACAGCCAAACACTCAGTATTATTTCCAAATATCATCATTCAATGACAGCAGTCTAAGAGGGTATAGTAATTACCGAAATGGTAATGCTGTAAATTTATTTCGATATACTTTGAATATAGAACCTACACAAATTGGTAATGAAATTTATTTCAAAAATAGAACAGCCATAGGTTTTGATTATATTTTCGGAAATGGAAATGGAAATTATAGAATTGTTGTCGTAAAAAAAGGATCTCCTGTTGATAGATTACCAAAAGATGCGACTGAATATATTGCTAATAGTACATTCGGACAAGGTGATCATTTAGGTAATGGCAATTATGTTGTATATAGAGGTACAGGTATCTCTCCTACTAATAACTTGTACGGACTTGAGCCAGGTAACAAATACTACTTTGCAGTTTTTGAATACAACTATAATACTGCAAATACACAAACAATTAATTACTATACTAGCAATTTTTTAGCAAGATCAAATGCAACTTTAGTTATTGCACCAACTGTTTTTAGCTCTAATTTAAGAATCACAAACAAACAGAGTAATAGCCTCAACTTAAGCTTCACAAAAGGTAATGGTCAAAAACGTTTGATTTTGATGACAAGCGATTTGCAATTAAATCCAGGATTGCCATTAGATACAATTAATTACACAGGGAATTTAAATTATGGTCTAGGCCAATTATATAAACCAAATGTTTATGTGATTTATACAGGCGCTGATACTTCTATTAACATCAACAACTTAAACCCTGCAACATTTTACAGAATTTATATTTATGATTATAACGATAGTATAGCTCCAAAACATGCTCATTATTTAAAAACAGCAGCAAATACAACAGGAACAACACTTGCAGTAATGCCATCAGTAATTGCACAAAGCTTTACATTTACAAATGCCACATCTAACTCTAGAACTATTAAAATCAATGGCGGTAATGGTAGCGGTCAATTAGTAGTTGTAAAGCCCAATAACTTTTTTGCTAAATTCCCAGAGAACGGTAAATCATATCATGCATTTAATATTTTCGGAACCACGATACCTGAAAGTAATGGTAGACTTTCCAATAACTTAGGAGATAGTTGCTTTATAGTGTTTAATAGATATCCAGAATCTGGCTTGCAAGATTCTACTTTCACTTTAACTAATTTAAAGCAAAATGTTAGATACTATGTATATGTTTTTGAATACAATGGCAACACTAGCCAGCAATATCATTACAATCCTAATTACACTTCCGGGCAAACTTGGGCTTTATTCCCTGAACCCACAATACAAGCTAGTAATTTAACTGTAACGAATATAACAACGAATTCAATGAATGTAAACTGGACAAAAGGTAATGGACAGTACTCATTAGTTGTTGCATCGCCAAGAAACTCTGTAGATACTGCTTTTGACACATTTTCTTATTTTGCAAATGCAGACATAAAGCAAGCAGGAGGATATCATAATGGAAGATCTGTTTATATCGGCGAATCAAACAATGTCACAATTTCAAATATGGAGAGTGACAGTATTTATAAGATAGAAGTAATTACATTTAATGGATTTTTAGGGGCTGAAAATTATTTAAATAGAAACGTTCCGAAATTTATACATACTACAATTGCAAAAGAACCTACTTCTAATGCAACAGGTATTGAATTCAGTTTTGAAGAATCTCCTAACCCACTTAATAATAATATGATTGGAAAAATCAGTGTAGGTAACGGGAAAAGAAGGCTAGTAATATCTCGAGTAGATTCAAATATAATATTTACACCTACTGATACATTTGCGTATTTAAATAATACTCTTCCAAATAATCAGAAAATTATTTTGAATGACACTACTGCTGAATTTAACATTAACAATATTTTACCAGAAAGAAAATATTTTTTCAAAGTATATGAATATAATGGATCTACTCCTGCTGCAAATAATTATTTAATTAACAATGCATATAGTATTAGCAGAATGAGTATTGCTCTGAAACCTAGTATTGCAAGCAGTAATGTAAGCTTTAGCAATGTTACAGAAAATTCAATGCGTATTAATTTCCAACAAGGGAATGGTAAAAGAAGAATCATAATTGCAAGAAGTTTATTAGCTGTAAATAAAACTTTAGTAAATGGAACACATTATACAAGTAATACTAATTTTGGTACAGGACAAGATTTAGGTGATAATAATTACGTGATTTATTCTGACACCGGCAATTCTGTTTTAATAAGTGGTTTGACGCCAAATACAACCTATCATTTTAATATTATAGAATATAATGGCAATAATTTAACAGGGAACGATTGCTCAAATAGTTATTTATTAAACCAAATTACAATTAGTAGTAGAACAACATTACATCCTGAACCTACAATAAGTGCAAACAATATAAAATTATCTGCTTTTCTGAATGGTAGTTCTAATGTAACCTGGACAAATGGGAATGGAACTAATAGAATTATTATAGCAAGAAAAGACAGTACTATTTCTAAAGTACCATTGGATGGTATAAGTAATTATATTGCCAATAATACATATGGCATTGGAAGTAATTTGGGAGAAAATAACTATGTTGTATATATTGGAAATGGAAATAATTTCAATATGCAAGGTTTAGATCCTGAAAGAGCTTATTATCTCACTGTAATAGAATATAACGGTACAAACCTTACTACGAACTATCGAGAAAATACTTTTAACATAGGAAGTAATTTACCAATAGAACCTGATACACCATCTACTGAATTTAAATTTCTTACAATCAATAAAAATGAGATGAGATTTACATTCAAAAAAGGTAACGGAAGTCAGCGAATTGTAATGATTAAAGAAAGCAATGTCGTAAGTAGAATACCATATGATGGCAAAAACTACATTGCAGATACAACCTATTTATTAGGAGAAGAATTAGATACAGGTAATTATGTAATTTACATTGGTAAAGATGACACAGTATATGTTAACGGATTAAAAGATAGTACAACTTATCATTTTGCTGTATTTGAATTCAATGAAGATTCGATTGGCCCTCCAAATTACTTAACGAGTAAGTTCTTAACTGCAGCAGCAAACACAAAATTTGGAGTTGTAGGTATAGCAAACACATTAATTGACCAACTGAGTATTTACCCAAATCCAAGCTCAGATGGTTACGTTTGGATTGATACCAAAAATGAAAGGCTAACTGAAATTTTAGTTTATGATTTAATGGGAAATGAAATTGAAAAAATTCATTTTAATAGTTTAGAATATAAGTATCTATTAAAAACTCCAATAGTTTCAAATGTCTATATATTAAAAATTAAAACCAACAAAAAACATTACAATAAAAAAATCATCGTTAAATGATGCTATAAATAATAAATAATAAATAATTATTTAGCTGAAATAATTAGAGACTGCCAAAATTTGGCAGTCTCTAACCCTAGTTTAGTATTATAAATTAAATAATACTGCTATGGTTTATACATCATTACAACAGAAATTTGAAAAAGGTCGTTACAAGGGTAAGACTTTAGGATTAATCATGAAGAGTAATCCAGATTATATTCAATGGTGCGTTCAATCGATGAACGACTTCGTATTATCTGAAGAATTAATGAATAAATTGAACAGAAGAAAATCGATCATTGAATTTTCAGATGTGCTTGTTAAAGTGAATGCACAAAAGAAATATTGGGGCGAAAGAGCTAATAATTTTCAGTTGAATTTATTTGCGAGGGGTAATTGGGTATAATTCCTTACACCACCCCCTCCAAATGCTCCTTCATATACTTCAATTCATCTACCAACAATGCGTAAGCCAATAACTTTTCGAATGAATCTGCATTATGCTGTTCATGATTAAAGGTCCTGAGATCGATGATTAACTCTGACATCCGAATTAATATATCATTTACTTGTGCATGAAATTGTATGGGAAGTTTTTTGATTCTATATAATTCTGCATTTCGATTCAAGGCTACCATGCGCTTGAATAAATCTTCGTCGGTAATATGCATCAATCGATGATCGATATCATTTAAGCCCATTAATACCGAAGCTAATTTACCGAAGCTCCAAGCTGGGTGCTCGCGCCATAAATGATCTAATTGCTTAATGATTAATTCTTGTTTGAGTGCCATAACGTAAAGTGTTTATACAAGTGTAATACTAATCACTGCCAAGAATTGGCACTGAAATCGATTACCTTACATTGCAATTCATAAATATTTAAGATATTTACATTCTAGAATTAACAAATGAGCTCTCTTACCATCACACTTACTGATAAACTATCAGAACAGCTTGCTTTACAAGCTCAAAAGCTCTCTATTCCTGAAAATGAAATCATTGAAAAGGCTCTTTGAGATTTATTTAGATCAACTCAACAGAGCTGAATATTTGCATTCATAAAAACAAATGTCTAATGACCCTGACTTTCTGAAAATCGCAGAAGAAGGTATGAATGATTATTTAAATCAAAAAAATAAAGGCAATATTGTATTAGAACCCGGTAAAGAAAATATTCTTAAAAAAACTTCTGAGATTTTAATTTTTCACATTCGATCTATTTCAAAAGATAGATTCATAAAAAGAATCGGAAAAATTAAAGCCTCAGAAGTTCAAGAATTGAAAAATAATTTGAACGATATTTTGAGGTATTAGTTTTTCACAAATCTCGCAGTATAAACCCCTTCATCTGTTATCGCCTTCAATATATATAACCCTTTATTCAATCCTTCGATATTTACTTCAGCACTATCGCCTACTAACACCAAACGTCCGTTTAAATCATAAATTTCTACGCTGTTGATTTTTGAATTTAATTTAATATTGATGAAATCATTCGCTGGATTTGGAAATACATTTATTTCAGTCAACTTATTATTAACAATTGATGTAGCGGCAGCATTGGTGGTGATATAAATTTTACCATTACTTTCACTCGCTGTCACTAACGATAAAAACCCGTTACGAACATTTAAACATCTTTTACCATAATAAGTTCCAATACTTGTCAATGGCACTTCTACAGCTTGACCATTTGCGCCTTCTGTCATGATGTATAGTGTGCCTGAACTTCTGATATAACTCATCCACCATTTGCCTGTTACATCATCTAATACTGATGGTCTGAAATTAGATGTTTGTGATTTTTTGCCAATTATTTGTAACTCTTTAATATTTGAAACTCCTTGTGCATTTATATTAGCTCGTACAAATTTTGCGGAGTCTTCAACAAACCAAAACATATGTGCATTACCATTATTTTCAACCTCTATTGCCATACCTTCTGTATTACCAAAACCACCATATTGTGTGAGCCTATAGGGAGCCCATGTGCTTGTACCTTTTGCGACTAAAAGCGGATTGTAATCAGCAATTTCTACTATGCCATGGTAAGTAGTATTATACCCTCTTCTATCTATGTTCACATCATTTGATGGTAAAGGTTCACCACCGGGTAAATCCTCTAAGTTATACTCTTGTTGTCGTAGCCAAGTTTGTCCATTCCCTTTTGCACTCACTATCCAATTATCAAATGAGTTTAATGAATTCGACTCTGCATAATAAAAAACTGTGATTTCTGCAGTAGCATTATTGATTGCTATATTAGGTCGTCCATTTACATGAGCGTTGAAATTATTTTCTGTATTATTATTTGGGTCAGTTGAATTCGTAGATACTTGAGAACTAGTAAAACTGCCATCTCCATTCGCATCTCCAACGTACATCACGGCATAGTTTCCAGATCTAGTTCCTATATTATTATCTCTACGTGTGAAATATACAAAATGCGGATTGTCATTATTATCTAGTATCAAACTTGGTGCAGATAATCTTTGATTCGCTTGTCCGGTTACTAATAACTGTGTATTTAAACTAGTGTTATCATATACACTATACATCAATGACTGCGTAGTACCTACAGTTTTTATCCAGACAATATGTGTCTTGTTTTCTGAATCTAATGCAGCAGAAATTTCACAATTAGGTATATCATGTCTTACGATTTCTGCACTAAAATCAAAAGTTTTAAAGTTTAGATTTTGTGCGCTTACTATCGTTGATAGTAAAAATAATATGAATGTAATTTTCAGTTTCATATGTGTGTTAGTTTAATTAATCAAATTAAGCAAAAAAACTAAACCGCTAAAAAAAACTTATAAAAAAAAATAAAATATACCCATTTATAGGTATAAAAAAAAGGGCCTCGTTGTACACGAGACCCCTTTCAAAAATTATCTAAAAAAATATTACTTCACTTCTTCGAAGTTCACGTCTTGTACATCTGGTCCGCCTGCGTTATTAGCGCCTGCATCACCTTCTGCACTTGTCTGTGCGCCTTCTGCTTGAGTTGCTTTGTATAATTCTTCTGATGCTGCATTCCATGCATTGGTTAACTCTGTTTGAGCTGTTTCCATTGCTGCGAAATCTTTAGCTGTATGTGCTTCTTTTAATTTCGCTAATGCTGCTTCGATGTTTTCTTTATTTGCACCTGTTAACTTATCGCCGTAATCTTTGATTTGTTTTTCAGTGTTAAAGATCATTGAATCTGCTGCATTTAATTTATCAACTTCTTCTTTCGCTATTCTATCTGCTTCAGCATTTGCTTCTGCTTCTTCTTTCATCTTCTTGATGTCAGCGTCTGATAAACCTGATGATGCTTCAATTCTAATCTTTTGCTCTTTACCTGTTCCCTTATCTTTTGCACTCACATGTAAGATACCATTCGCATCAATATCAAATGTTACTTCAATTTGTGGAACTCCTCTTGGCGCAGGCGGAATACCATCTAAATGGAATCTACCAATCGTTCTATTTTGATTTGCCATTGGGCGCTCACCTTGCAATACATGTATCTCTACTGTTGGTTGAGAATCTGATGCTGTTGAGAAAGTTTCTGAACGCTTCGTAGGGATTGTAGTGTTTGACTCAATTAATTTGGTCATCACACCACCCATTGTTTCAATACCTAATGACAATGGTGTTACGTCTAATAACAAGACATCTTTTACATCACCTGTTAATACACCACCTTGAATCGCTGCACCAATTGCAACTACTTCATCAGGGTTTACACCTTTTGATGGTGCCTTACCGAAGAACGCTTCTACGGCAGCTTGAATAGCTGGTATACGTGTACTTCCGCCTACTAAAATAATCTCGTCAATATCTGATGTGCTATAACCTGCATTCTTCAATGCTGTTTTGCATGGCTCAATTGTTCTCTTGATTAAAGAATCTGCTAATGATTCAAACTTCGCACGTGTTAATGTTTTTACTAAGTGCTTTGGCACTCCATCAACTGCTGTTACGTATGGTAAGTTGATCTCTGATTGAGAAGTCGATGACAACTCAATTTTAGCCTTCTCAGCAGCTTCTTTTAAGCGCTGTAATGCCATTGGGTCTTTACGCAAGTCGATGTTCTCATCGCTCTTAAATTCGTCTGCTAACCAATCGATAATTACTTGATCGAAATCGTCACCACCTAAGTGTGTATCACCATCAGTAGATTTTACTTCGAATACACCGTCACCTAATTCTAAAACGGAAACGTCATGTGTACCACCACCGCAATCGAACACGGCAATCTTCATGTCTTTGTGTGCTTTGTCTAAGCCATAAGCTAATGCTGCAGCTGTAGGCTCGTTGATTATACGACGAACATTTAAGCCTGCGATTTCACCCGCCTCTTTTGTTGCTTGACGTTGTGCATCGTTAAAATACGCAGGTACTGTAATAACTGCTTCTTTAACTTCTGTACCTAAATAATCTTCAGCAGTTTTCTTCATCTTCTGAAGAATCATTGCTGATATTTCTTGTGGTGTATACATGCGGTCATCAATTTGAACACGCGGTGTATTGTTGTCACCTTTTACAACTTTATAGGGCACTCTTCCTGTTTCAGTCGTTACTTCTGAAAAAGAATTACCCATGAATCTTTTGATTGAATAAATGGTCTTCGTCGGATTTGTGATTGCTTGACGTTTAGCTGGGTCACCAATTTTACGTTCGCCATTGTCTGCAAATGAAACGATCGATGGTGTTGTTCTTTTACCTTCTGAGTTAGGTATAACTACTGGCTCATTACCTTCCATTACAGATACGCATGAGTTCGTTGTTCCTAAGTCGATACCAATGATTTTTGACATATGTTTGATGTTATAATTTTACAATTTTCAAACTATATGTCAATGCTTATGCCAAAGAGAAAAAATGTGACAATTATAGAATTTATGACTTATTCGGATGGTAGCGCTAGACTTTTTGTCAGATTTTTCTAGCTACTAGCTACTAGCTACTCCTGTACTATCAATTATCTAAATCCGAGGTCATTCGCTCCCGCAGCTCTCCCAGTTATTCTTCCATCCTTCAACTCTTGAATACTTTGCAAACTTAAATTAGTTCTTACCACGTCTTTGAAACTTTTGCGCATGCGTGAAGAGAATACGCCGAAACCACCTTCGATGTTGGTGAATTCTGGACTTACATCAGAAAGGCTGACGTTGTTATTATTGATTTGGAAGTATTGAGATAATTCGTCGCCTGCATATTCAAAATGAAATTCGATTGGCGCAATATATTCTCTACGCGCTGCAGTTGCTTCTAAAGGCTCTAATTCATTTTGAATCCAGTCGTAAAATTGCTGACCTTGTACTGTATAACTTATATCATCAGAATTCGATTCTAAATTATCGATTCGGTTATTGACAAAAATATTTCTCTTTATAGACTTTTCTATACTTTCACCTGTTGCATCGTTCACTTCTCTGAATTTGAAAATCATATAACCATTGAACTGACGACCATATTGTGGGGTTGTCCAGGAAAGTTTTGAATTTCTATATTCTACCGGAGTTTGAGTATTAGATGTAGGTACTGCTAAATTTAAAAAAGTACCTGCACTCGTCAATCTAAAATCTTCTACTAACCTTGTACGTGATTTAACTAAAATTGAATTATTACTTGCTTTACGAACTACTAATTCATAGATGCACCAATTAGTATCAGCGTTAGCATTAGGAGTACCAACAAATTTTAATTTATAACCAGCAGGTGTTTTAAATAGTACATTATTTGCATTAAAATTCCCTGGGTCTTTAGCAATCGTTACCGTATCAAGAGTCACTGAATCAAGAATTGTATATGCACCTGTAAGTGGATCTGGTGTTGGATGCAGTCCGTATAATTTAACAATCAAAGGATAAGGAAAAATATTAGAATCTAAATTAGAACCAGCAGTAATTGCTGAGCCTTCAGTATTCAAATAAGCTTTATTTATTTTTATGTATTGAACAGTATCACCTTTTGTTAACATACCAAATACAACAGGTATTTCTTTGTAGTCAGCGGCAATATCTAATTCAGTAGAACAACTATTAAAACTAAGTATGGCAATGAAACTAAGTGCAATGCCCAAAAATCTATTTCTCATAAGCGAGCAACAATATCGTAAAAAAATGTAAATAAAAAAAGGTGAGAATAAATTCTCACCTTTTTTTATTTAGTACTAGAGTAGCTAGTAGTTAGTAGCTAGACGTACATCTAGCTACTAGCTACTAGCTACTTTTGTACTATATTTTATTACTCTGCAGTCTCTTCAGAACTAGCAGCAGCATCAGCAGCAGGTGCATCAGCTTTCTTCTTCGCTGTTCTACCTCTACGTGTTGCTGGTTTAGCAGCTTTCTTGCCTTCTTTAGCAGTTAACATTGTTTCGTTGTAATCAACTAATTCGATGAAACACATTTCAGCATTATCACCCATTCTGTTTCCAGTTTTGATGATACGAGTGTAACCACCTGGTCTGTCAGCTACTTTTTGAGAAATTTCTCTAAATAAAATAGTAACAACTTCTTTGTTTTGTAAGTAAGAGAATACAGTTCTACGGTTGGTAGTAGTATCTTCTTTTGATTTAGTGATTAAAGGCTCTACGTATGTACGTAATGCTTTAGCTTTAGCTAAGGTAGTTGTAATTCTTTTGTGTAAAATTAAAGAACTAGCCATGTTAGATAACATTGCTCTACGATGTGGAGCTGTTCTACCTAAGTGATTGATTTTTTTACCGTGTCTCATTTTTGTTTTTGTTGTGCATCCGTCAAATCTAGCTACTAGCTACTAGCTACTTTTGTACTAGATATGGGTAATGCTCATTTAACCATTATTTAGTTATTCCCCCGCCGTCATTAAAATGCGAGGCCGTATTTTTTTTTATTCTTCGTCTAGTTTGTATTTCGCAAGGTTCATACCGAATGATAGTCCTTTTGATTTTACTAACTCTTGAATTTCTGTTAAAGATTTTTTACCGAAGTTTCTGAATTTTAACATATCAGCAACATCATAAGTTACTAAATCAGCAAGTGTACGGATGTCAGCAGCTTTTAAGCAGTTTAACGCTCTTACTGATAAATCCATATCCACTAATTCAGTTTTTAAGATTTTACGCATGTGTAAAATTTCTTCATCAACTTCATTAGTTTGTTCTTTAGCTTGAGTCTCTAACATGATTCTCTCATCAGAGAACAACATGAAGTGTTGAATTAAAATCTTCGCTGCTTCTTTCAAAGCATCTTCTGGGTGAATAGAACCATCCGTAGAAATATCAATGATTAATTTTTCGTAATCTGTTTTTTGTTCTACACGATAGTTTTCGATGCTATACTTTACGTTTTTGATTGGCGTATAGATAGAGTCGATTGCAATAACACCTACTGATGCATTGTCTGATTTATTTTCTTCAGCCGCGATATAACCTCTACCCTTGTTTACTGTTAACTCAATTTCTAAAGTTACAGTTGGGTTCATGTTGCAGATCACTAAATCAGGATTTAAAACTGTAAAGTTGTTTGAGAACTTTGTTAAATCACCTGCTGTGAAAGCATCTTGGCCTTTGATTACTGCAAAGATTTTTTCAGAATCGCCACTTTCACCAGTCTTTTTGAAACGCACTTGTTTCAAGTTTAAGATGATGTCAGTTACATCTTCTACAACACCTTTGATTGTAGAGAATTCATGTGATACGCCAGAAAACTTTACTGAAGTAATCGCATAACCTTCTAATGATGAAAGCAAAATTCTTCTTAATGCATTACCGATTGTGATACCGAAACCTGGTTCTAATGGGCGAAACTCGAAAGAACCATCGAAATCAGTTGACTTCTGCATGATCACTCTGTCCGGTTTTTGAAATGCTAATATTGCCATTCTGTTTTTTATTTTTTATTTAAATAAATATATTTTCAAATAAGTATGTCGATACCATAGGGTTTCGACATACTTAATGATTATTCTTATTTCGAATACAACTCGACGATTAATTGTTCTTTGATATTTTCAGGAATCTCAGAACGCTCTGGCATGTTTAAAAACTTACCTGTCATACTTGATTGGTCAAATTCTAACCAGTTATATTTTGCAACTCTTGTTTGAGCAATTGCTTCAGTGATCGCTTCTAAAGCTTTTGATTTCTCACGAACTGAAATTACATCACCTGGTTTTAATTGGTATGAAGGAATGTTTACTACATCACCATTCACAGTAACGTGACGGTGAGAAACAATTTGACGAGCTGCTCTTCTAGAACCAGCGATACCTAAACGGTAAACTGTATTATCTAAACGAGACTCTAAGAATTTTAATAAGTTTTCACCAGTAATACCTTGCTTACGGTGAGCTTTGTCGAATAAATTAGCAAACTGCTTTTCTAATACACCATAGATGTATTTAGCTTTTTGCTTCTCCATTAACTGAACAGCGTACTCTGATTGTTTGCTACGCTTCTTCGATTGACCATGTTGGCCTGGAGGGTAGTTTTTTCTTTCTAATGCTTTATCCGGACCATAAATAGCCTCACGGAATTTTCTAGCAATCTTTGATTTTGGGCCTGTATATCTTGCCATTTCTATTTGTTTTAGTGGTTAATCTTAGCTACAGATTTCTCTGCAGTATAACTTCACCGTTTGTAATTATTTGTTATTAAGTTATTTTGAAATTGGTTATTAAGGCCGCTATTATAATCTAAGCCTAATTAACTTAATTTCTATTTATCATTAACTCAATTATACACGTCTCTTTTTAGGTGGACGGCATCCGTTATGCGGAAGCGGAGTAATATCTTTAATTAATGTTACTTCGATACCTACATTTTGAATTGTACGAATTGCTGATTCACGACCAGCACCCGGACCTTTAACGAAAACTTCTACTTTACGTAAACCTAAGTCATGTGCTACTTTACCGCAATCTTGTGCAGCCATTTGCGCAGCATATGGAGTGTTCTTTTTAGAACCTTTGAATCCCATTTTACCAGCAGATGCCCAAGAGATCACTTGACCTTGAATATTCGTCATCGAGATGATGATATTGTTGAAAGTAGCGTTGATATGAGCTTGACCAACTGGCTCAATAACTACTACTCTTTTCTTTGCAACTTTTTTATTTGACTTTGCCATGTTTAAATTCTATTATTTAGTTGCTTTTTTCTTACCTGCAACTGTCTTACGTTTACCTTTTCTAGTACGAGAGTTGTTCTTAGTACGTTGACCACGAACTGGAAGTCCCTTACGGTGACGTAATCCACGATAACAACCAATGTCCATTAGACGTTTGATATTCAATTGAACCTCTGAACGTAATGCACCTTCAACTTTAATATTATCGTTGATGATGTTACGAATAGCTGTTAATTGCTCATCTGTCCATTCTTGAACTTTCGTATCAAAGCTAATTCCAGCTTGTGATAAAATGTTTTGAGCGGTAGTACGGCCAATACCATAAATGTATGTTAAGCCGATTTCTCCTCTTTTGTTTTTTGGTAAATCAATACCTGCGATCCTTGCCATTTCTTAAATGTATTGCTTAAGATTATATACTAATTATAAATTAATCAATATTACCCTTGACGTTGTTTGTACTTAGGGTTTTTCTTATTGATTACGTAAAGTTTCCCTTTACGACTGATGATTTTACAGTCGGCACTTCTCTTTTTGATGGATGCTTTAACTTTCATTTCTTTATTTTTTTATTTATACCTATAGGTTATTCTACCTTTCGATAAATCGTAAGGCGACATTTCTAATTTTACTCTATCACCAGGAAGAATTTTAATATAATTCATCCTCATCTTGCCAGAAATATGAGCGATAATCTCATGTCCGTTCTCTAGCTCAACTCGAAACATTGCGTTTGACAATGCTTCTCTGATGGTTCCATCTTGCTCTATTGAAGCTTGTTTGGCCATTAATGTTTATTTTTTGTTTAATACTTCTTCTATAAAATCGAAAGATGATAAGATATCAGCCTTTCCTTTTCTTACTGCTATTGTATGTTCAAAATGTGCAGATGGTAAACCGTCTTTTGTTTTGATCGTCCAGCCGTCATTCAACTGCCAGATTGCCGCTTTACCCATATTTATCATTGGCTCTATCGCTATCACTAATCCTTCTATAAATTTCAAGCCAGTGCCTTTTTTGCCATAATTAGGAACTTCTGGTTTTTCGTGCAGATGTTGACCGATGCCATGACCTACTAATTCTCGAACCACTCCATAACCATGTTTTTCTGCATACTCTTGACAGGCAAACGCCAAATCTCCCATTCTCTGTCCTGTTACTGCCTTTTCAATCGCTTTGTATAAACACTCTTTCGTTACCCTTAGCAATTGCTCTTTTTCTGATGATATTTCGCCTACTGCAAATGTATATGCCGAATCACCGTAATATCCATTTTTATAAACTCCACAATCAACAGCGATTACATCACCTTCTTTCAACACATCTCCTTTAGCTGGTATACCATGAACAACAACGTCATTCAATGATAAGCATAAAGAGTTGGGGAAAGTACCACCATAACCTTTGAAAGCTGGTGTGGCTCCGTTATCTCTGATAAACTCTTCTGCACGTTTATCTAATAACATAGGGTCAACGCCAGGAGCTATCAGTTTTGCAACTTCTGCTAATGTTTTTCCAACAAGTAAAGAACTCTCTCTTATTAATTCAATCTCTTCGTTTGTCTTATATTTAATCATACGATCGACGAAGATTTATTTATACGGCTGTTGCTCCCGCTGGAGTACGACCTTTAATACGTCCGGTTTTCATCAAACCATCATAATGACGCATCAATAAATGACTTTCAATTTGTTGTAAAGTATCTAACACAACACCTACCATGATTAGTAACGAAGTACCACCATAGAAATTAGCGAATTGTGAATTGATTCCAACGATTACTGCTATTGAAGGTAAGATCGCTACGATAGCCAAGAATATAGATCCTGGTAAAGTAATTCTCGAAATTACTGCATCAATAAATTCACCTGTTCTTTTACCTGGTTTAACACCTGGTATGAAACCACCATTTCTCTTCATATCATCTGCCATCTGTGTCGGATTTACAGTGATAGCTGTATAGAAATAAGTGAAAGCAATGATTAAGAAAGCAAACAATAAGTTGTAAGAAACTGAATTAGGGTTACCTAAGTTAGTACCTACCGCTTGAGCAAAACTACTCTCTGGCATAAAAGAAGCCAAAGTACCAGGTATGAACATAATCGCTTGAGCGAAGATGATAGGCATAACACCAGCTGAGTTTACTTTTAGAGGGATGTATTGACGTACACCACCATATTGTTTGTTACCTACAATTCTTTTTGCGTATTGCACAGGAATTTTACGAGTACCTTGCACTAGTAGAATCGTGAAGATTACTACGAATGCTAAAGCTGCAAGTTCAACAATGAACGGAATTAATCCACCACCATTGATACCTAAACGAGAACCTGCTTCTGCAATAAACGCTAAAGGTAATTGTGCAATGATACCCACCATAATAATTAATGAGATACCGTTACCTAATCCTTTATCAGTTATACGCTCACCTAACCACATCACAAACATAGTACCGCATGTTAAAACGAAGATCGAAGAAATCGTGAATAACGATTGACTGATCATGATCGCTTCTTGAGGCACTTGTGTTTTTATATAACCAATTGCTTGTCCGGCTGTAATAATAATTGTCAAATAACGCGTGATCTGGTTCACCTTTTTACGACCGCTTTCACCTTCCTTCTGTAAACGTTGGAAATAAGGGATAACGATACCAAAAAGTTGTACCACGATCGAAGCTGAGATATAAGGCATCACACCCAACGCAAATACCGAAGCACGAGCGAAAGAACCACCAGCGAACATATTTAGTAACCCAAGGATGCCATCTTGTTTGCTAGCTGATTCAACTAATGCAGGGTCAACCCCTGGCAATACGATGAATGAACCTACTCTATATATCAATAGTAAAAGTAAGGTATTTAATATCCTTACTCTTAGGTCTTCAATTTTGAAGATGTTGGTTAATGTAGTTATAAATCTCTTCATGAATTACAAAGTAACTGTAGTTCCACCTTGAGCTTCGATAGCTGCTTTAGCAGTTTCAGAGAAAGCATGAGCTTTTACCTCTAATTTCGATACCAATTTACCACGACCTAAAACTTTCACTTTGTCAGCTTTAGATATTAAACCATGGCTTCTCAATGCATCTAAATCGATGCTAGTTAGAGAGAACTTTTCAGCTAATGATTGCAATACGTCTAAGTTTACACCTACGTACTCAACTCTGTTTATATTCTTAAATCCGAACTTAGGGATTCTTCTTTGTAAAGGCATTTGTCCACCTTCGAAACCTACTTTCGTAGAAGTTCCTGAACGAGAGCCTGCACCTTTATGACCACGTGTAGAAGTTCCACCTCTACCAGAACCTGTACCTCTACCTACTCTTTTACGTGTTTTAACTGACCCTTCAGCTGGTTTTAAATTCGATAATTTCATCTTTGTTCAATTAATTCCCTTGACGGGGGATAAACAATTAAATATTTTCTACTTTGATCAGATGATTCACTTTTGCTACCATACCCAAAATTTGAGGAGTAGCTTCAACTTCAACAGTCTGATTAACTTTTCTAAGACCTAAAGCAACCATCGTTCTTTTCTGACGGATGTTGCGATCGATCACACTCTTTACTTGTGTAATTTTAATCTTTGACATACTCATTAACCGTTAAATACTTTACTTAATGAAACTCCTCTATGTTGAGCAACAGTGATTGCATCACGCATATGCGCTAATGCTGTAACTGTAGCTTTAACCACGTTATGTGGATTTGATGAACCTTTAGACTTCGCTAATACGTCGGTAACACCCGCACTCTCTAACACTGCACGCATCGCACCACCGGCAATTACACCTGTACCATGAGAAGCTGGTTTTAAGAATACATAACCACCAGAATATTTACCATATTGCTCGTGAGGTACAGTACCTTTATAAATAGGAACTTTAATTAAGTTCTTTTTAGCATCATCGATACCTTTAGTAATCGCTTCAGTTACTTCCTTAGCTTTACCTAAACCATATCCAACTACACCATTTTCATCACCTACTACTACGATAGCTGAGAAGCTGAACGTACGACCACCTTTGGTTACTTTAGCAACACGTTGGATGCTTACCAAACGATCTTTTAGTTCGATATCTGTTGTTTTAACTCTTTTAATATTTGCTGTAGACATGTTCTCTTGATTAGAATTGTAAACCACCTTCTCTAGCACCTTCTGCTAAAGATTTAATTCTACCATGGTATAAATAACCGTTACGGTCGAACACCACTTCATTGATTCCTGCTGCGATAGCTTTTTCTGCGATTAGCTTGCCAACCATTTTCGACTGATCAACTTTATTAGCTTTCTCATCAACTGCGCCCTTCATAGAAGAAGCTGATGCCAATGTTTTGCCATTCAAGTCGTCGATAATCTGTGCATAAATCGCTTTATTACTTCTGTACACAGAAAGTCTTGGGCGCTCTGGGGTACCTGTTAATCTTAAACGGATACCTTTTTTAATTTTTAATCTTCTTGAAGATTTAATATTTGCCATGACTATAATTATTTTTTAGCTGCTGATTTACCTGCTTTTCTTCTCAATACCTCACCAGCAAACTTAATACCCTTACCTTTGTATGGTTCTGGTTTACGTAACGAACGAATCTTCGCAGCAACCTGACCAATTAATTGTTTGTCAATACTCTCTAAAATAACTGTAGGGTTCTGACCTTTTTCTGCAGTTGTAGTAACCTTAATTTCTACAGGTAACTCAAATACAAAGTGGTGAGAATAACCTAACACTAAGTCAAGTGTATTTCCATTGTTAGTAGCACGGTAACCAACACCCACTAATTCTTGAGTGATTTTGTAACCTTGTGTAACACCAACAACCATGTTATTGATTAATGCGCGATATAAACCGTGCATTGCCTTGTGTCTTTTTTGATCAGTAGGGCGTTGAACTAATAGTTCAGAACCTTCTACCTTGATAATCATGTCTGGGTCAACTGCTTGAGTTAATGTTCCTTTCGGACCTTTAACCGTTACAACGTTGTCGCCTGAGACATTCACTTCTACTCCTTGAGGTAAAGCGATTGGTAATTTTCCTATACGTGACATTTCCGAATCTCCCTATTAATAAACGTAACACAATACTTCACCACCCACGTTACTAACGCGAGCTTCTTTGTCTGTCATTACACCTTTAGAAGTCGAAAGGATCGCGATACCTAATCCGTTCAAAACTCTTGGCATGTTGCTCATGTGAGCATAATTTCTAAGACCAGGTTTACTGATTCTCTGAAGTTTCTTAATTGCCGAAGTTTTGGTAATCGGATGGTATTTCAAAGCGATCTTAATTGTACCTTGAACACCAGCATCCTCAAACTTGTAATTCGCAATATATCCTTTATCAAAAAGTACTTTTGTGATTTCCTTCTTGATATTAGATGCAGGAACTTCAACAACCCTATGGTTGGCCTTAATGGCATTCCTTACTCTTGTAAGATAATCTGCTATTGGATCTGTAGTCATCTTTTATCTAATATTACTATAATAAACTAAAATTTAGCGGACGGCAAAGATATGAATTTATTCTTACCTTCCACTAAATTTTTTATGGATTCTTTATTTTTTCGCTTACCAGCTAGCTTTTTTCACGCCTGGTATCTTTCCTTCAAGTGCCATTTCTCTGAATAACACCCTTGAAATACCGAACTGACGCATATAACCACGTGGACGACCAGTGATTTTGCATCTGTTGTGTAAACGTACTGGAGATGAGTTTTTAGGCAATTTGTCTAAACCTTCATAATCACCAGCTGCTTTTAAGTCAGCTCTTTTTTGAGCATATTTCTCTACGAGTCTTTGACGCTTAACTTCGCGAGCCTTAATACCTTCTTTAGCCATTTTAATTAATTGTTATTTTGGTTTTTAAATGGTAATCCGAATTCTTTCAACAATTCTAATGCTTCTTTATCAGTATTCGCTGTTGTTACGAAAGTGATATCCATACCCATTATTTTGTTAATTTTGTCGATGTTGATCTCTGGGAAAATGATTTGCTCAGAAACACCCAAGGTATAGTTACCTCTTCCGTCGAAGCCTTTGTCATTGATACCTTTGAAATCACGAATACGTGGTAAAGCTACAGCGATCAAACGATCTAAGAACTCATACATTTTATTGTCACGTAAAGTTACACGAACACCGATTGGCACGTTCTTACGTAATTTAAAGTTTGAGATATCTTTTTTCGATTTAGCAGCAACTGCTCTTTGACCTGTAATTAAAGTCATCTCTTCAACTGCGTTGTCGATTAACTTCTTATCAGATACTGCAGCACCTACACCTTGGTTGATACAAATTTTCAACAAACGAGGCACTTGCATAGTACTTTTGTACTCGAATTTATTTTGTAAAGAAGAAACTATTTCTTCTCTATACTTAGATTTTAATCTAGGTGCGTATGACATTATTTGATCTCCTCCCCTGATTTTTTAGCAACCCTTACCAATTTGCCTTCTGCATTAGCTTTACGGCCAATACGTGTAGCTTTACCTGATTTTGGGTCGATTAACATTACGTTTGAAATATGAATAGGCGCTTCCATCTTAACGATACCACCTTCGGTATTAGTTGCGTTTGGTTTAGTATGTTTAGATACCATATTCAAACCTTCAACAATTACTCTCTTCTTCGCTAAGCTTACGCTTAATACTTTACCTTGTTGCCCTTTAGAATCGCCGGCAATTACTTTTACCGTATCGCCTTTGCGAATATTCAGCTTAGGCTGTGCGTTATTTTTTCTTTCCATGATTATAATACCTCCGGTGCTAATGAAACAATTTTCATGAATTGTTTTTCACGTAATTCTCTTGCTACTGGACCAAAAATACGAGTACCTCTAGGTTCGTCGTTTGCGTTTAACAATACCGCAGCATTGTCGTCAAAACGAATATATGAACCATCTTTTCTACGTACTTCTTTTTTAGTACGAACAACAACAGCTTTAGAAACTGTTCCTTTCTTGATGTTTCCTGAAGGTATAGCGTTTTTTACCGTTACTACGATTTTGTCTCCTAAAGAGGCATATCTTTTACCAGTACCGCCCAACACTCGGATACATAAAACTTCTTTGGCACCGCTGTTATCTGCAACAGTAAGCCTTGATTCTTGTTGTATCATGATTATTTAGCCCTTTCTAAAATTTCTACTACTCTCCAACGCTTGTTTTTACTCAGCGGACGAATTTCCATGATGCTAACAGTGTCGCCAATGTTGCATTCGTTTTTCTCGTCATGAGCCATAAATTTGGTAGTCGTTTTAACGAACTTACCATATATCGGGTGCTTTACTTTACGCTCGATAGCTACAGTAACAGACTTTTCCATCTTGTTACTCACTATCTTCCCGATTCTTGTTTTTCTTAAATTTCTAGTTTCCATTTCTGAATCAATTTCTACAGATTATGAGTTAGCGTTTAACTCACGCGCTTTTAACTCTGTATTTAATTTAGCGATTGTCTTTCTTAAAGTGCGGATTTGCATAGGGTTTTCCAATGCAGAAACAGCATGGTTGAACTTCATTTTAGTTAAGTTCGCTTGCTCTTCTGTAATCCTTTCTTTAATCTCTTCTACTGAGAGTTCTTTAATTTCTGCGTATTTCATCTTTTTAATTTTTTACGTTCAGAGGGATTTCGTTGATACACCGATAACCATGAACTTTTTTTTTAAGCCTCTTCGTAATCTCTACGTACTACAAATTTGGTTGCAACTGGTAATTTTTGCGCAGCTAAACGTAAAGCTTCTTTTGCTGTTTCTAATGAAACACCTTCCGCTTCAAATAACATACGTCCTGGTTTAACAGGAGCTACCCAGTATTCTGGAGCACCTTTACCCTTACCCATACGAACCTCTGCAGGTTTCTTTGTAATAGGCTTATCAGGGAAGATACGAATCCAAACTTGACCTTCACGTTTCATAAAACGTGTTACTGCAATACGAGCAGCTTCAATTTGGCGGCTGGTAATCCAGCATTCTTCTAACGATTTAATACCGAACGAACCGAATGAAAGAGTTGTACCGCGTTTAGCGTTACCCTTCATTTTGCCTTTCTGCATTTTTCTGAACTTCGTTCTTTTTGGTTGTAACATAACTTTACCTACTTATTTCAGGTTAACAATCCTTTAAATTATTTTGAAGACTTTCTTTGTCCGCCACCTCTACGATCTCCACCTCTCTTATCATTACCACCTCTTCTGTCGTTTCTGTCATTACGGTCATTTCCACCTTCAGTTCTTGATTTAGTGTTTGCAGCTGCGCCAATGTTTGGAGATAAATCACGTTTACCATAAACCTCACCTTTGCAAATCCACACTTTCACACCAATCTTACCATACGTTGTATGCGCTTCTGCTAATGCATAGTCGATATCAGCACGTAACGTGTGTAACGGAACACGTCCTTCTTTGTACTGCTCAGTTCTCGCCATTTCAGCTCCTCCTAAACGACCTGCGCACATAACTTTGATACCTTCAGCTCCCATTCTCATTGTCGATGCAATCGATGTTTTCATCGCACGACGGAATGAAATTCTAGCCTCTAATTGTTTTGCGACACCGTCAGCAACCAATTGAGCATCTAACTCAGGACGCTTTATTTCGAAGATGTTGATTTGAACATCTTTCTTTGTAATTTTCTTTAATTCTTCTTTGATCTTATCAACTTCTTGTCCGCCTTTACCAATCACAATACCTGGTCTTGCCGTGTGTATTGTAATAGTAATACGCTTCAAAGTACGCTCAATAACAATCTTTGAGATACCGCCTTTAGCGATACGTGCATGAATGTATTTACGTATTTTATCGTCTTCAACTAATTTATCAGCGTACTTGTTACCACCGAACCAATTAGAATCCCAACCTTTGATGATTCCTAATCTTTGTCCTATCGGATGTGCTTTTTGTCCCATTTCTAATTAGTTATTAATTACTGATACCTTACTGTCAACTACCATGGTTACGTGGTTAGAACGCTTGCGAATTCTGTAACCTCTACCTTGAGGTGCAGTACGTAAACGCTTCAACTGACGTCCACCACCAACAAATACCGTTTTTACATATAGTTCACTATCTTCCATACGAACACCTTCGTTCTTTGCTTGCCAATTAGCAATCGCTGATAGAAGAAGTTTCTCTACCCTTTTCGATGCTTCTTTCGGGTTGAACTTCAGAATATGTAAAGCATTTTCTACTTTTTGTCCGCGGATCAAATCGATCACTAAACGCATCTTACGTGGAGACGTTGGACAATCATTTAATTTTGCTATAGCTTCCATTGTTCTTATTTCTTTTTATCACTACCGTGACCTCTGAATGTACGAGTTGGAGAGAATTCACCTAATTTGTGACCTACCATGTTCTCTGTAACATATACAGGGATAAATTTATTACCATTATGTACTGCAAACGTATGACCAACGAAATCAGGAGAGATCATAGATCTTCTAGACCATGTTTTAATAACAGTTCTCTTTCCTGAATCATTCATAACGTTGACCTTTTTATCTAGATTCTGATCTATATAAGGTCCTTTTTTAATTGAACGAGCCATTATTTTTTCCTTCTTTCAATGATGTAACGATTTGACGATTTTTTCTTGTAACGAGTTTTGTAGCCTTTCGCTAATACTCCCGTTCTAGAACGTGGGTGACCTCCTGAAGCTCTACCTTCACCACCACCCATTGGGTGATCGACAGGGTTCATCGCTACCGGACGAGTTCTAGGTCTACGACCTAACCAACGGTTTCTACCTGCTTTACCTAATCTTTCGATTTGGTGGTCAGAGTTTGAAACTGTACCGATTGTTGCGATACATGTAGAAAGGATCATTCTCGATTCACCTGAAGGCATCTTTAAGATTGCATACTTACCATCTCTCGCTGCTAATTGAGCGTATGAGCCAGCACCTCTTGCAATTTTACCACCTTGACCTGGATTCAACTCGATGTTGTGTACCAATGTACCTAATGGGATGTTCTTCAATGGCATAGCGTTACCCACTTCTGGAGCGCTACCTTCACCACTAACGATTACTGTTCCAACTTTTAGTCCCTCAGGTGCAATAATGTATCTCTTCTCACCATCCGCATAATGCAATAAAGCAATACGTGATGTACGATTCGGATCATACTCTATTGTTGCTACCGTAGCAGGAACATTATTTTTATCTCTCTTGAAGTCGATCAAACGGTATGATTTCTTATGACCGCCACCAATGTAGCGCATAGTCATCTTACCTGAATGGTTACGACCACCTGATTTCTTATGTTTAACTACCAGCGATTTCTCAGGAACATTAGTGGTGATATCTGAATTATCAGCACCTATTCTGAAACGTGTACCTGGCGTTACCGGTTTATATCTTTTAACTGCCATAACCTATTTAGATGTTATTATAAAAGTCAATTGTGTTACCTTCAGCCAACGATACGATCGCTTTTTTCACTTTACCAGTTGAACCGCTAACGAAGCCATTCTTTGTACCACGAGATTTTGCTTTCCCTGGTGCGATCATGGTGTTAACTGAAATAACTGATACATTGAACATCGCTTCAACAGCGTTCTTAATCTGTATTTTGTTAGCCTTATTATCTACTACGAATGCATAACGATTAAACTTCTCGCCCATCGCTGCAATTTTCTCCGTAAGTATTGGTTTCTTTAAAATTTCCATATCTCTACTTACTTGCTTAATGATTCTTCAATTGTTTTAACTGAACTCGCTGTCAATACTAATTTATCAGCATTCAATAAATCATATGTATTGATATCAGTAGCCGTAACTACCTTAGACTTCTGCAAATTGCGGCTCGATAATAAAATGTTATTATCTAAGTTCGCTAATATCATCAGTGACTTATGTCCGTCGATCTTCAAATTGTTAATCAACGATACAAAGTTCTTAGTCTTAGGAGTCGAGAATTGGAAATCTTCCAATACTACGATGTCGTTATTTTTAGCTTTGTAGCTTAATGCCGACATACGTGCTAATTGCTTTAACTTCTTATTTAATTTAAAGCTGTAGTCACGTGGCTGCGGACCGAAAATACGACCACCACCTCTAAACACAGGTGACTTGATACTTCCCTTACGAGAACCACCAGTTCCTTTTTGTTTGTGAAGCTTACGTGTAGATCCAGCAACTTCATTTCTTTGTTTTGACTTATGTGTTCCTTGACGTTGGTTAGCTAAAAACTGCTTAACATCTAAGTAAATTGCATGGTCATTAGGTTCAATACCGAAAATTGCGTCAGAAAGGGTAACCTTGTTACCTGTCTCTTTTCCGTCTATGTTAAATACCTTCAATTCCATCGCTTATTTCTCTATAATTACGTATGAACCTTTTGCACCCGGTACAGAACCACTAACAACTAGTAAGTTTTGCTCTGGATACACTTTTAAAATTTCTAAGTTTTGAATTTTCACGCGATCGCCACCCATTCTACCAGCCATGCGCATTCCTTTGAATACTCTTGATGGCCATGAAGATGCTCCTAACGAACCTGGTGCACGTAAACGATTATGCTGACCGTGAGTTTGACCTCCAACACCTGCGAAACCATGACGTTTTACAACACCTTGGAAACCTTTACCTTTTGATGTACCAACTACATCTACTAAGTCACCGGTATTGAACAACTCAACGTTTAACACGTCGCCTACCGCTTTCGCGTCTTCGAAACCTTTGAATTCAACAACTTTACGCTTTGGTGTAGTACCAGCTTTCGCAAAGTGCCCCTTCATTGGCTTCGGAGTGTTCTTCTCCTTCTTTTCATCATAAGCTAACTGAATAGCTACGTAGCCGTCTTTCTCGACGGTTTTAACTTGCGTTACAACGCAAGGACCAGCCTCAATCACTGTGCATGGGATGTTTTTTCCCTCTGCATTGTACATGCTAGTCATTCCTACTTTTTTACCAATTATTCCTGACATTTTTCTTTTGTTTTATCATCCATCGTAGTGTAGGACCACTACGTTCAAGATGTTATTATATTTATTAAATTATCAAACTTTAATTTCTACTTCTACCCCACTTGGCAATTCTAACTTCATTAAGGCATCAACCGTTTTTGAAGTTGAGCTATAGATATCCAACAATCTCTTGTAAGAACATAATTGGAACTGCTCTCTAGCTTTCTTGTTTACGTGTGGTGAACGTAATACTGTGAAGATTTTCTTCTCAGTTGGCAATGGAATAGGTCCACTTACCACGGCGTTTGTCGCCTTTACAGTCTTAACGATTTTCTCAGCTGATTTATCAACCAAGTTGTAATCGTATGACTTTAATTTAATTCTAATTCTTTGGCTCATTTTGTTTTTAATTATTATTTCATTTTTAGCTTCGGAGTTAGAGCTATTTACAACTCCTCTACTTTTTTATTTAAGCGTTAACTGACTTACCTTTAACTTTCGCAATTACTTCCTCTTGAACATTTCTTGGTGCTTCTGCATAATGGTCAAATTCCATTGTTGAAGTTGCACGACCAGAAGTGATCGTTCTTAATTGAGTAACATAACCGAACATTTCTGAAAGTGGAACTTGTGCTTTGATAACTTGTGAACCAGCACGAGTGTCCATACCTTGTAATTGACCTCTACGACGATTCATGTCACCAATAACATCACCCATGTTTTCTTCAGGTGTTAAGATTTCAACTTTCATGATTGGCTCCATTAACACTGGCTTAGCTTTTGGTAAAGCTTCACGGAATGCTGAACGTGCACAAATCTCGAATGATAAAGCATCTGAATCGACTGCGTGGAATGAACCATCAATCAATCTAACTTTCATGCTCGATAATGGGTAACCAGCTAATACACCGTTTACCATCGCTGATGCAAAACCTTTTTCTACTGAAGGGATAAATTCACGTGGAATTGAACCACCTGTAATTTCGTTTACAAATTGTAATCCGCCTTTATCGAAATCAGCATCAACTGGAGAAATCACAACTTGAATGTCAGCGAATTTACCACGACCACCAGTTTGCTTCTTATATGTTTCTCTATGTTGAATAGTACCAGTGATAGCTTCTTTGTAAGCTACTTGTGGTGCACCTTGATTTACTTCTACTTTAAACTCACGCTTCAAACGATCCATTAAGATATCTAAGTGAAGCTCACCCATACCCGAGATAACTGTTTGTCCAGTTTCTTGATCAGTCTGTACTCTAAACGTAGGATCTTCTTCAGCTAATTTACCTAAAGCGATACCTAATTTATCTACGTCAGCTTGAGTCTTAGGCTCAATCGCTAAACCAATTACTGGCTCAGGGAAGTTCATTGACTCTAAAACGATTGGGTTCTTCTCATCACAAAGTGTATCACCTGTTTTGATATCTTTAAATCCAACTACCGCAGCAATATCACCCGCACCAACTAAATCGATAGGGTTTTGCTTGTTTGCGTGCATTTGGAAGATACGAGAGATACGCTCTTTGTTATTTGAACGTGTATTGTATACATATGAACCAGCATCTAATTTACCAGAGTAAACTCTGATGAAACATAAACGACCTACGAATGGGTCAGTAGCAATTTTAAATGCTAATGCTGCGAATGGTTCTTTAACATCTGGTTTGATAGATACTTCTTCACCTGTATCTGGATTAGTACCAACAACACCCATATTATCTAAAGGTGAAGGCAATAATTCCATTACGTAATCTAACATGGTTTGAACACCTTTATTTTTGAAAGATGAACCACAAACCATAGGTACAATTTTAGCATCTAATACAGCTTGACGTAAAGCATCTAAAACTTCACGCTCAGTAATAGTTTCAGGAGCATCAAAGAATTTAGTCATTAAGTTCTCATCGTACTCAGCAACAGATTCCAATAATTTCTCTCTCCATTCAGCTACTTCATCAAGCATATCATCAGGAATAGGAACTTCTGTAAAAGTCATTCCTTTATCATGCTCATTCCATACAATACCTCTGTTATTGATTAAGTCAACCACTCCTTTGAATGAATCTTCTGCACCAATAGGTAATTGTAAAGGAACTGCATTAGAACCTAACATGTCTTTAACTTGCTTAACAACTTTTAAGAAGTCAGCACCTGCACGGTCCATTTTATTTACGAAACCAATTCTTGGTACGTTATAGTTATTTGCTAATCTCCAGTTTGTCTCTGATTGTGGCTCAACACCATCAACCGCTGAGAATAAGAATACTAATCCGTCTAATACACGTAATGAACGATTTACCTCTACTGTAAAGTCAACGTGACCTGGAGTATCGATAACGTTTACGTGATAGCTTTGTCCTCTGTATTTCCAACTAACTGTAGTTGCAGCTGAAGTGATCGTGATACCACGCTCTTGCTCCTGTGCCATCCAGTCCATCGTTGCCGCACCCTCGTGCACCTCACCGATTTTATGACTTACACCTGCATAGTATAAAATACGCTCAGTAGTCGTTGTTTTACCCGCATCAATGTGGGCAGCGATACCGATGTTTCTTGTATATTTTAAATCTCTTGACATTGTCTTTTTATAAACTATTTGCTATTTGACTAGAATCTGAAATGTGAGAACGCCTTGTTAGCTTCAGCCATTTTATGCGTATCTTCTTTTTTCTTGATAGCTGCACCTTCGTTCTTTGAAGCCGCAATGATTTCTGCCGCTAAACGGTCAACCATTGTTTTTTCACCACGCTTACGTGCATAACCAATTAACCACTTCATACCTAAAGCAGATTTACGCTCTGGGCGAACTTCTGTAGGTACTTGGAAGTTAGCACCACCTACACGGCGGCTCTTTACTTCTACAGCTGGCATTACATTAGATAGAGCTTTTTTCCAAGTCTCTAATCCGTTTTCACTAGTTTTTGATTCTACTAATTCAATAGCATCATAAAAAATACCAAAGGCAGTTGATTTCTTACCTTGGTACATCATATTATTAACGAATTTAGTTACCATCACGTCGTTAAACTTCGGGTCAGGTAGTATAATTCTCTTTTTAGGTTTTGACTTTCTCATTTTTCTTCAATCGTATTGTTCAACCAATTATTTCTTTTTACCCTTTGTTGCTGCCGGAGCTGCTCCTGGTTTTGGTTTCTTAGTACCGTATTTAGAACGACGTTGGTTTCTTCCTTCAACACCTGATGTATCTAATGTTCCACGAATGATGTGGTAACGTACACCTGGTAAATCCTTTACCCTACCGCCTCTAATCAATACTATTGAGTGCTCTTGTAAGTTGTGACCTTCACCCGGGATGTAAGCATTTACTTCCTTTGTGTTTGTCAAACGTACCCTAGCTACCTTACGCATTGCCGAATTTGGTTTCTTGGGAGTGGTTGTATATACACGTGTACATACCCCTCTTCGCTGCGGACATGAGTCCAATGCTGGTGACTTACTTTTGTCAACCAAAGCTACTCTTCCTTTTCTAACTAACTGTTGTATAGTAGGCATTTTAAAAATTTATTTATTAATTAATTTGTTTCAATTCAAACTCGTAAGGGCACAATACGCCCTTTTGAGGGACTGCAAAGGTAACAACAATCTATTAATTTACAAGGGCTAATGATAAATATTATGAAGAATTTTCAGCCTTAGTCACTAAGAATGAGCTAATTTGGGTTAAATAGCTGAAAATCAGTTGTGTTTTGTCATGGTAAGCTCGGTTCCGATGCTCACAAAACTCTTTATCATCTCTATCGATTTAGCAATTAATGTAGGTATTTCTTTCTGCTCATCATCGTCAAATGAACTTAGCACATAATCAACCTGACGACCTTTCGGGAAGTTATCTCCAATGCCAAATCTTAGTCTTGGGTAATTCGAATGACCCAATAAAGCATTAATGTTTTTTAAGCCATTATGTCCGGCGTCAGAGCCCTTCGGTCTCATTTTTACACTACCAAAAGGAATGGCCAAATCATCTACTACCACCAAAACGTGATTTACCGGTACTTTAAGAGTATCCATCCAGTATTTTAAAGCTTTACCACTTAAGTTCATATAAGTAGTGGGCTTAATTAGATGCACCTGTCTACCCTTCATCGAAAAATCGGTATAATATGCATGACGCTCAGTAACAAACTTAGCTTCTTGCTCTTTAGCCAGTTCATCTAAAACCATAAAACCGATGTTATGTCGAGTGTCAGCGTATTCTGGACCTATGTTACCGAGGCCGACGATTAGGTACTTCATTTGCCAAAGATAGAATTCAGAATTCAAAATTCAGAATTCAGAATTAATATGTAGAATGTAGGATGTAAGATGTAGAATGTAGGATGTAAGATGTAGAATGTAAGGTTGTATAAATAATCCTGCATATATGCAGTTGCAGTTAAAATTTCAATAGCTAAAATTTGAATAAAAACTATGACTGAGAATATTATTGAAATCAAGACATTTAATTTTGCTCTAGAGATTATTAAATTGTGCAAAAAATTAAAAGAAAATAAAGAGTATCAATTTAACGATCAGTTGTTTAGATCTGGCACCAGCATTGGCGCAAATGTACATGAGGCTGAATCGGCTTTCAGTAAAAGAGAATTTGTATACAAGCTATCAATTTCACTAAAGGAAGCTAGAGAGACTCGTTATTGGTTATTACTTCTTAAAGAATCAAAGACTTTAGATGATAAGGATATTCAACATAATTTAAAAGAAGTAGAAAGCATTTTTAATATACTAAGTAGAATAATTACTACTACTAAACAAAAATATGATTTAAAATAATTTTACATCCTACATCCTACATTTTACATCAAGAAATAAAAATCTTCAAACCAAAAAAGGCCGCAATATGCGGCCTTTTTTGGTTTGAAGATTTTTATTTCTTACCAGCTTCTTTCGCTTCTGCTGCTGCAGCTTCACGAAGAGCTCTTGATGTTTCAACTGAAACGATAGAGTTTGATTTTGCATCTAAGATTGTTAAGTTTTCTACTATAACTTCTGATACACGAATCATCTTACCTAACTCTAAATTGTCAATATTGATAACAATACTGTCAGTCATATCTTTAGGTAAACCTCTTACTTTTAATTTCTTAATCTTATGAACTAACTTACCACCCATCTTAACGCCTGGTGAAGAACCAGCAAATTTAACAGGTACTAACATAGTAACTGGCTTGTTTTCGTCGATTTCTAAGAAGTCAATATGATTTATTAAGTCAGTCAATGGGTGAAACTGAATATCTTGCATAGTTGCACGATATTTTTTACCATCGACAGTTAAGTCTACGAAGTAAACTTCTGGAGTGTAAACTAGGTGTTTAAGATCTGCTTCGAATACTGAAAAGTGAACTTGTTCTTTTCCACCGTACAATACACAAGGAACCTTACCTTCGTAACGTAATTCCTTAGCATCTCTTTTCCCTACGTTCTGACGTACAGAACCGCTAATAGAGATTGATTTCATAATTATTTGATTTAAATGATTTTATTAAGGCTGCAAAAGTATGATTCTCTGAGGAGAATTCCAAACGTACTTTGTACTTTATACTTTGTATTAAGTATTAAGTATTAAGAACTAAGAAAAATACTGATTCAGTTTATGTAACGTTTTCTTAGTACTTAGTACTTAGTACTTAATACTTTGTACAATTTTTTAAGAAATCTTAAACAAATCCGATATCGAACCATGCTCATTTACATTCGAGATGGCTTTGCTGAATAATTCAGCTACCGATAACACCTTTATTTTTGAACTTTGATGTTTTAGAGGGATGGTATCGCAAACGATTAACTCATCTAACACTGAATTCTCAATGTTTTCATAAGCCTTGCCTGATAATACAGGATGTGTACAAACGGCTCTTACGCTGTTAGCACCTTTATCCATAATTAATTTTGCTGCTTTAGTTAATGTACCAGCTGTGTCAATCAAGTCATCTACCAACACTATGTCTTGACCCTCGACATCCCCAATAACATTCATAGACTCAATTTCGTTGGCACGTTTACGTTGCTTGTCACAAATTACCATTTCTACATTTAATGCTTTAGCAAAAACTCTAGCGCGACTAGTGCCTCCCATATCGGGTGCAGCTATTGTTAGATTTTTTAAGCCCAATGATTTAATGTATGGAACAAATATTATAGATGCATCTAAGTGATCTACTGGTATATCAAAGAAACCTTGAATCTGAGCCGCATGCAAATCCATCGTCATTACTCGGTGAGCACCGGCAGCTGTCAACATGTTCGCTACTAATCTTGAACCAATAGATACACGAGGTTTGTCTTTTCGATCTTGACGTGCTAATCCGAAATATGGAATAACCGCAATTATATAATGCGCTGAAGCTCTTTTCGCTGCATCAATCATTAACAATAACTCCATTAAATTATCAGAAGGAGCGTAAGTAGATTGAATTAAGAAAATATCATTTCCACGAACAGACTCATTGAAATTAGGCTGAAACTCACCATCGCTAAATCGACTTAGTATCAAATCACCTAATTTGTTACCACCTGCTTCTGCGATACGTTGAGCTAAATCAGCACTTGCTGAACCCGCAAATAATTTAATAGGGTTAAATTGTAATGGCATATAGAGGGTATATTATAAAAAAAGGGACTGCGTTAAAAAATTTACTCGCAATCCCTTCCTTGGTTGGTTGTCCGACTAGGGCTCGAACCTAGACTCTTCTGGACCAAAACCAGACGTGTTGCCAGTTACACCATCGGACAATCTATAAACGTTATTTTGTTTACGGACTGCAAATGTAGGAAAGGGATTGTTCATTGCAAAAAAAAATAGAAAAAAAATGTAGGGGACTGATCGTTAAGGTATAAAGACAGAAATTAGATGTCTATTGACTAAATAAGAAAATAGAAAAACGAATATAGTACGGTGTCAAAATTGAAACTAAGGCATTAATTTTAGGTATAAATCAAATAATCTACATTTTACAATTTTCATTTTTCGTATTTCTTTTTTTCTTTTTATCAAATACCCTCGGCAACCTCAATACTTTTTGCATCAATATTATTACTCTAAAAAGGAAATAAATTCCTATTTTCGACGCTTAGCATTTACAAAAAATAGAATTAAATAACCCTTATGTTAAAATTTAAATCACTAAACAATTGGTTCGGATGGCTGAGTTTTGCCATTGCGACTTTCGTTTACGCGTCGACAATGGAGAGAACGGCAAGTTTTTGGGACTGCGGTGAATTCATTGCAGCTGCTTATAAACTTCAAGTTGTTCACCCACCAGGTGCACCTCTATTCTTAATGATCGAACGTTTGTTCGCATTGTTCGCTGGATCTAATCAAGAGAATGTAGCATTTTTTACTAACCTTGGTTCTGCACTTTCTAGTTCTTTCACTATTCTATTTTTATTCTGGAGTATTACATTACTTGCGAAAAAATTAGTTGGTAAAAAAGATGAAGAGTTTAATGCTACTGATTTAATATTAGTTATTGGATCTGGATTAGTTGGAGCATTAGCATATACTTTCTCAGATACATTTTGGTTCTCTGCAGTTGAAACGGAAGTTTACGCAATGTCGTCATTGTGTACGGCTGTTGTTTACTGGGCGATTTTAAAATGGGATAATATAGCTGATCAAAAACATTCAGATAGATGGTTAGTTTTTATCGGATTGATAGTAGGTCTTTCTATTGGAGTTCACTTATTGAACTTATTGGCTATACCTGCAATTGCTTTCGTTTATTATTTCAGAAGATTTAAATCAAGTACTAAAGGTATAGTTTATACAGCACTTGCTTCTGTAGGTGTTTTAGGATTTATACAATATGGTATCATACCAGGTGTAGTAAGTATTGCGAGTAAATTTGATTTAGTTTTTGTAAACGGATTTGGATTGCCTTTTTGGTCTGGTGCTTTTGTATGGTTTATTATATTAATCGCAGCAACCGTTTGGGGTATCATGTACAGTATCAAAAAACGTAATGTTATTTTGAATACTGCGATGATGATATTCACATCGATCTTAATTGGTTACTCATCATACGCAATGATTTCTATTCGTGCTAAAGCAGATCCGAATATTAACATGTATGCGAATGATAATATCTTCAATTTGATTTCTTATTTAAATCGTGAACAGTATGGTGAAACTCCGTTGTTAAGCGGACAGTTCTTTACTGCTTCATTGATTGAAGAAAAAGAAGGTGCAATGCAATATGTAAGAACTGAAGACAAATATGTTGAAACAGTAAGAAAAACTAAACCAGTTTGGGATCCAAAACAATCTGGCTTCTTCCCACGTATGTGGAGTAATCAACAAAACCATGTTAACTTTTACAAGTCATGGTCGAGTTTGAAATCTACCTCACGTAAACCTAGTATGGGTGAGAATTTACACTTCTTCTTTACCTATCAATTAGGACATATGTATTGGAGATATTTCATGTGGAATTTTGCAGGTCGTCAAAACGATATACAAGGACATGGAAATATTACTGATGGAAATTGGTTAAGTGGTGTTAAAGCAATTGACGAATATCGTTTAGGTCCACAAGATAACCTACCACATTACTTAAGAGAAAATACTTCAAGAAATGAATTGTATTTCTTGCCGTTAATTTTGGGTATCATCGGTTTGTTATTCCATTTTAGAAAAAACACAAAAGATGCATCAGTTGTAATGATGTTATTCTTCTTCACAGGTATTGCAATTGTATTATACTTAAATCAATATCCTTATCAACCACGTGAGCGTGATTACGCATATGTTGGTTCATTCTATGCCTTTGCAATATGGATTGGATTAGGTGTATTTGGATTATATGATTTGATCTCTAAAAAATTAAATGGAACTGTTGTAGCAACAGGTGTGACAGCATTAACTTTATTAGCTGTACCTGTTTTAATGGCAAGTGAAGAATGGGATGACCATGATCGTTCTAACAGAACTGTTGTTCGTGATTTCGCAAATAACTATTTAAATTCTTGTGCTCCAAATGCAATTTTATTTACCATGGGTGATAACGAAACTTACCCACTATGGTATGCTCAAGAAGTAGAAGGTATTCGTACGGATGTTCGCGTTGTGAATCTAAGTTTATTGGGCATGGATTGGTACATCAATCAAATGCGTGATACCACTTTAGATGCAACTCCAATTCCATTCACAGTTAATCCGAATAAATATACACAAGGCACTCGTGATTACATACCATATTACGATATGAAAATCGCTGGTGTATCAGACTTAAAAGAAGTTATAAACTTTGTAACAAGTGATGATAAACAAGCGATGATGCAAACACGTTCTGGTAGATCAATTAACGTATTACCTACAAAAACTGTTCGTATTAAAGTAGATAAGGCAAAGGTTATTGCAGCAGGTGTTGTGCCTGCTAAAGATTCAGCATTAATAGTTGATTATATAGAGTTCACTATTAACAAAGATGGTATCGTTAAAAATGATTTAATGGTATTAGATTTATTAGCAAACAATACTTGGGAGCGACCAATCTATTTCGCTGCTACAATGGGTCAAGATAATTACTATGGCTTGAATGATTATTTACGTTTAGAGGGACTTGCATTAAGAGTGGTTCCGATTCGTGCACAAAGAAATCCGTTTGGCACACCTGGTGCTGTTAACGTTGATAATATGTACGATAACGTAATGAATAAATTCAAATGGGGTAACATGAGTGATTCATCTGTATACATAGACCCAGAAACAGCTAGAATGTCATATAGCTTTAGAATCCAATTCTTCCAATTAGCTGAATATTTATTAGCTGAAGGAAAGAAAGATTCTTGTATAAAGGCTATTGATAAAATGTTTGAAATATTACCTAAAGCTGCTATTCCATTACAATACAAAACATTTGATTTTAGATTTGTTGACTTGTATTACCGTTGTTCTCAAAATACAAAAGCTGTAACATTGTCAAATAGAATTACTGCAGAAATAAAAGAGAATATGGATTATTACAAGCAGTTTACTGGTAAGAAAATGAATATGTACACAGAAGATATTCAGCAAGGAATTGCAATCTTAAATGAGCTTGCAAGAATTTCTTCACAAAATAACGATGCTAAACAAAGTGATGAATTAAGTAAACTTTCTAGCGCGTATCAAAAAGATTTCCAATTTCTATTTCAATAAACAATAGAATGAAAATTAAAAAAGGGATGTACAATTTGTACATCCCTTTTTTTATGTGTAACCTTTTAAAAATATTGGCGTAATAAGTATAAAAAATAACGCTTATGATTACACAGTTAATAACAATTGACAAAGCGAATGAAATTCATGCTCATTATGCAAACTTTAATTCATGGTTTCTTCAAGAGCAATTTCTTCTATCAAATTTTGGCAAGGAACTATTGCATGATCTAAAATTGAGTCTTAGTCAAAATCCAAGCGATAAAGCAGAGGTCTTATTAGTAGCGATTAGTTCTTGGATTATAAAAGATGTGAATTACTATTTGCAATTCATGAGTGATAAAAACAAAAATATGTATGAGTGGGATATAGTGTGTAATCTTCAAACCATGGGTGAAATTGTTAATTTATTAGAAGAACATAAATTATACAATGCTTCTTATTTATTACAAAGAGACTATTCGAAATTAAATATTAAATACTCTATAATGTGTGAGCATATTAAGCTTAGCGCATAAAAAAAGGGCTGATAATTTTTATCAGCCCTTTTTTATTTATTATAATTCAAATTATATTTCTTGAACAACGCCCATCTTGCTGAACTTTTCAATTCTTTCTTCGATACGTCTTTCAGCATCTAATTTATTTAAATCAGCTAAATCTTTGATGATTTGATTTTTAACATTTTCGATGATGAAAGCTGGATCATTATGTGCACCTCCCATTGGTTCTTTGATAATACCATCAATCAAACCATTCTTCAACATATCAGAAGAGGTTAACTTTAAAGCATCTGCTGCTTTCTCTTTAAAGTCCCAACTACGCCATAAAATTGACGAGCAAGACTCTGGTGAAATTACTGAATACCAAGTATGCTCTAACATATATACTTTATCACCAATGCCAATACCTAAGGCCCCACCTGATGCGCCTTCACCAACGATGAAGCATAATATAGGTACCTTTAAAACTGACATCTCTAATAGATTACGTGCAATGGCCTCCCCTTGTCCGCGTTCTTCAGCCTCTAACCCTGGGTAAGCTCCTGGTGTATCAATAAAAGTAACTACTGGCTTGTTGAATTTTTCCGCAAGCTTCATTAATCTTAAAGCTTTACGATATCCTTCCGGATTAGCCATACCGAAATTTCGGTACTGACGCATTTTAGTATTGATACCTTTTTGATGTCCGATAAACATTACTGTTTGTCCGTTCAAAGTACCAAAGCCACCAACTATCGCTTTATCATCTTTAACAGTTCTATCGCCATGTAATTCAATAAAATCATCACACATACCTTCAATGTATTGAAGTGTATAAGGCCTTTCAGGGTGACGAGAGATTTGAACTTTCTGCCATCCGGTTAAATTAGAATATAAATCTTTTTTAGTCTGCTCTATTTTAGCTTCTAATTCTTTAATAGTAGCACTAGCATCAACTTTTGACTTTTCAGCCACTTGTTTCACTTTCTCCAATTGATCATATAATTCAGCAATTGGTTTCTCGAAATCAAAAGATACGTTCATGGGTAATTCTTGATTGTTTAGGGGATGAAATTAATAAAATTTATAGCAAATACGATAAGAAAATATAAAAGCTGCTTATATGCTTATTCCTAGGCCTATATAATATGATCGGGGGTCTGATACGATGATACCCGGACCAGGGTAACCTTCAGCTCTACGTGTAAAATAGATAGCATTCAATACATTATTCACACCAGCACTAATTTTCAGTCGCTTATAATTGTAATCAGCTGAAAAATCTAATACATCATAAGCAGGTATAATGCCGCTTACTGCATTACTGGTTTGTACTGCATTACTTGCATCTGAAAATTGCTCTGTTAAGTATGAATATTGAATAGATGCAGAAAAGTCTTTAAACTTTGTTTGAAGTCCTATTTTTATATTCCATTCTGGAACGTATTCGACCTTATTACCTTCTACACTTTTATCTTTTGCATTTATATAATTCGAACGGATGTGAGCTAAATTGAAATACGTACGTAAAACTAGATTATGCTTTTCATTCGTAATCCATCTCATCAAATCAGTTTCTACTAAACTCTCAATACCTATATTTCTAGAGTTCGATAAGTTAGTTCTGTATCTATATACTTGAAATGTTTGTGTGTCAGATTTTAAAATTGTGCCAATTCTATCTTCATACGAAATCAAAAAAGCTGTAACATCATAATATATTTTCGAATCTCTATTACCTCTAATACCAATATCTGCAGAATAACCTTTCTCATCTTTTAGATTAGGATCTACAACAAAATTCGGATTTGAAACTCGCATATCGTTGAAATTTATTGAACGATAATTTTGTGATACATTTATATATACTTCGTCAAATTCTGTAATTTTTTTAGAGATACCTATACCCGCTAAAATAAATTGACGATCTGAATTTCTATTTTCATCAACTCTATTTTTATAAATGATAGTACCTGCTAAATTTCTTTGAATTTCATTATAGTAACCAGCAGCGTTAGTTGATATATATTCATATCTGATACCTGGTGTAATATTTATTGTGTTTGATACAGGAATGATGAATTCAGAAAATGCTGAAATATTTTTACTTGGAAATGTATAAGAAGAGTAATCTAAAGCATCTGGATTTATAAAATTAAAATCTGCTTTTTTGCCAGTTGAATTTCTATTCGCTAGACCTTGTTTACGATCTGTATGTCCTTGATAATACCTCATTCCTAATAAAAAAGTTGATGCTCTTTTATTAACAAAGAATGTATGTATCAAACGTGTTTCATGCCCGAAGTTTTTATATTTATCAAGCCAATAATCTCTCTCTGTCATGGGGTCTACTCGATTTATAAATCCTAAAACACCTAAAGCCTCTCTGCTTGCATTCAGCATAAATGTTTTCGAATTTAATCGCCAAGATGAGTTAAATGAATACTCATAAATTAAAGCAGTTAATGACCAATCTACTTTGAACCAATTTCTAGATCTATAACTTTCTTGAGGATTATTTAAAAATTGTGCATCTGTTAGTCCGCCTGCTTGTTGGGCTAAATAATGCATATAGGTTTGCTCAAATTTTATTTTCGATTTATCGCTGATTTTATATTCAATATTTGAAAAATATGTATGCTGATTAAAGCCTGAATTTTCACGCCAGCCATCACCTCTTTTATATTGATAAAATTGAAAAGTAGACCATTTGTTTTTATTAATCGAGAAGGAAGTTGTATTTGTAAAAAGATTAAAAGAGGCAATGGTGTTTTTTTGCTCTAGTGAAAATCCTTTCGATTGATCAGCAGATTTTAATTTAAAATTTATAAAGCCACCAAACTGTGTACCGTACTGCAATGATGCTGCACCTCTTACTACTTCTATCCTATCAACTAAATCTGCAGGTGGTGTATAATAACTCTCTGGGTAACCTAAAGCATCAGCGCTTATATCATAACCATTTTGTCTTGTATTGAAATTCGATACTCTATTGGGGTTAAGTCCGCGACCACCAATACCTAATTGTAAACCTGCACCATCATTTTCAAAAATATTTAAGCCTGCAACTTTAGAAAAAATTTGTCGCGCATTGTTTGCTGCTAAGTTTACATTCATTTCTGACATTAAAATCACTTCTGATTTTTTGCCAGCATAAATAGCATCTGCTTCAACATTTTTTAATTTCATTATGCTCATGCTAGCAGATTTGTTTCGCACTACAACTTCTGAAATTTGACTCTTCAAAGTATCTCTCAATACTTGCTGAGAATAAGTTGCAGTACTAAAAAAAATAAATATTACAAAAAGCTTAATTCTCATAGTTCAATATCCATTCTTTATTTTGAAAGCTATCTTCTACTTTCATTAAATCAATTGTTGAATCAATGTATAATTGAGATCCTTTACCATTTAAGTTCACATATGATTCTACGAATACCTTCGGATGGTTAAAGCCTTTAGACTTATAATGTTCACCCAAATAATGTGCGTATTGTAAAATCATATCGGCTTGTGTTGCCATCATTTTTTCTTGATTCTTAGTTAAGAAATCTTTATTGTCAACTTCTATTCGCTTTTTAGTTTTTGAATCTTCAACATAAAAAAATGCTGTACCAGCTTTTTCCATTAACATTACTCGCCACGAAAATCTATAACCTTGCTCTGTCCAGAATAATTTACCCGGATAAGCTAAATACCTAAATGGTAAAATAATTTGCAGCATAAAAAACAATAGAAAGAATGCATATAGTCTAATGTTTACATATGATAAAGGCGTAATTTCAACTTGCTGTGAAAAATTAGATTTAAAAAAAGAATTTAATGTATTAATTATTCGAACATGAAAATTTTCTGAAAAGAAAATCAAAGTTGACATAATCATAATATATGGGAATACCCCTATAGGGAAGAGTACTCTTGTTAACACATGAAATACTACTACAAAGAAATAAGCATAGGGTCTAGTTCTTGAATTAATTAGGAAGAACACAATAAATAAATCATAAAAAGCTCCGAACCATGAAAATAAATAAGCTACAATTTCATAGTTTAATAAAGAACCAATTAATGGCAGATGAGAATGAGCTGGCAACCATATTTTAAGAGGTTGTGCTTGTATCAACCAATCGTAATTAAGTTTAGCTATACCAGCAAAAATATAAACTAATGCTAGTTGAAATTTTGGTAAGAGAACATAGAAATTAGGTATCTCTTTCAATTCTTTTACCCAAGCATATTTAACATCTAAAGAAAATGATTTATGTGCTGGCAGAAAAATCATAATGAAGGCCATTAAACTAACAAAGTAGTAATGGTTCAAATAATTCGATTGATCTAATAATTCAACATAAGTAAATGTCAGAAAAAATACCACTGCAGATATTCTATAGAAACATCCGAATAAAATACCTAAACAAGAAAGCAGCATGAAAAAGAATACAGTGTACATTGCTTGCTCTGGCAATGTATTTAGCCATGAAAAGCCATAATATTTAAAGTGAAATGCTGGTTTTACATAGAACTCGTACACCCAACCCATTGAAATAAAACGGATGGTGCTATATAACATCATGAGCGCGAATATTATTCGAAAGCTGACTAATGTTTCAATTTTGCTTTTCTTATTTATGTAATTATAAAGAGTTGTCACTAGTCACCGTCATTATCTTGGTAAGTAATCATTATACCGAGCGCAGAAGGCATATCGGTTTTCATATAGATAATTGCTTTTTGAATTTCATTATAAGCTTCTTCAACTGCAATTGGATTTGTTGAAATTGCATCGGCTAAATTTGCTTGTAATGCTGAAACTTTTTGTTTAGCAATATTTAATTGCTCGTTAATTTTAATAGATAAATTAACACCATTATGTTGCGCATTCACTGCATCTAAATAATCATCAAGTCCTACCCCTGTAATTGTTGAAGTAACATTACCATTGAAATTATTTTGAATCGACTCAATATTCAATAGAATTAATTCTTTGGATATACCAGAATAATAAGCTTCAGTCATTTCAGGTAAAATAGCACCCATGGTTTTTTTACCAAGTGGTATGCCTACTTTTGGATTTTTAATAATTTCATAATCGAAATTCAATTGGTTGACTAACATACCTAATGAACTACCAACATCAACTCCATTCTTAGAGACAAATTGTGAAGAATAATTTCCAGTAGTCCATGCATTATAAACAAATTCTACTTTATCTCTTATATCTAACAATACATCATTAACGTATTTTTGATTATTTGTATCTGATAAATAATTTATTTGATCAGTTATATTATTGTATTTATTAAATAAATAATCAAGTGCAGGCAATCCCTTTGCATCTAGATTCGATGCAGTATTCAAATCATAATTTTTACTTCGGATGTTAGATGAAATTTGAAATGTATCAGTAGGGAAAGTATTTATGTTTGCTCTTAATAGAATTTGCTCAGCCGGACCTATTTCAAAAACACTACAGAACTGCCATGCTCTGTAGGTATTGTTCATAGAGTTTTGAAGAATGGTTAAATTAATTTCTGTCGGACTTAATTTAAATTTCGACCAAAGACTATCAAGCTCAAGAACAGAATTATTTAAGCTCTTGTAATGTCGTGGAATAATATGATCAGCGTAATGACTTAATAACCCGGTTCTGTCAAAGTTTACACTCTTAGTTAATGACGAATCATCTTTACATGAGGTAAAGATGATTGACATTGTTAAGGCTAAATAAAGTAAATTTTTTTTCATAAGTTGTTTACAGAATATCTTTAACTGATTCCAATGAATAGATTTGAGCGATTCTGTTTTTTAATGTTTCAATAGTACTTAGTGATATCTCGTAATTGTTAGAACCTAGAGTATTGATTAATTCAACAATTTCAGCATCAGAAATTTTCTTTCGAGTGTTAAATTTTAAAGCATAAATAAATCCGCTGAATTCAGATAAAGTATGATTACGTCTAGCATCATCAGCAAAATTTGTTTTCGCTTGGTTTAGATAATTTATAGCAGTTGCTGCCATTACTTTTTCTAACTCAGTAGTTATAATTTGAATTTGTAAATCTCTAGTAGCATAATCTTTATTATTAATTGCAGCTCTCCCTTTAATAAAAGCATTCATTAATTTTTTATTACAATCAAGCACTGAATTTCTTGCATTGATATATCTACTTAAAAATTTTATACCGCTAACATTAGAAGGGAAATCAATTGGAACAGCTAAATATCCGAATGCTTCATCCCAGTGATGTTGCATTGCGGTACCTTGGCCTAACACTATTGTTTCATTATCAACATTCATTTTTTCAGTTGATAAATAAACTGATGTGATTTGATAATATAAGAAAGCACCATATAAACCTTTTTCAATTACCTCTTTATATTCAATTCCGTTTTCATTAAAAAGATATTTATTAGTACCATCTGTAGTTAGAATTCTTCCTGCGATACCATTAGAACCTGTATTCGTTGAACTACTAACTCGCTCTAATGAATCAAAATATTGTTCGAATAAAGACCTTTCAGATAAAAATGTTTTGTCTTTGATTTGCTTACCCGAGGTATTTAACGTTGAATCAGAGAATCGATTGTTAATGTTCGAAAACATTTCTTTTAAAAGATTAGCATTGACAGTTATGACATCATTATTGCCTTTACGAATTTCTAATACTAATTCATCGAGCATTTTTAGACGTTGGCTTTGGCCTGTGTAATTCACATTTTCAAATGTGTAAGTAGTGGGTATTTCATAGTTTGATGCAGGATTCTCATCGTCTTTTTGGCAAGCGCTTAATATGACGATGCTGCACATAAATAATACTGATTTGTAGATGTTGTTTTTCATATAAATGTTTACAAATATAAAACCTTATTTAGACTAAGTCTTAACAAGCGCAAAGATTAATCTTATTTAGATTAATTCCAAATAAAATATTAGAAAGAAATTAAATAATTGATAATTAGGTATATAAACAGAAAGGCCTTCTTGAATTTCAAGAAGGCCTTTCTGTTTATGAGAAATAAATGCGTTAATAAATCACTTTATAATGTGGTGCTTCTTCTTTCGAGGGCTTGAAAGATTCGACCCAATTAATGATTTGACTATTGTTAACTTTATTAGAATCAAAGACCACTTTAGCCTTCTTAGTATCATAATTCACTTCACAGAACTTTACTCCTTTTTGCTTATAGATATTCATTTCAATTCCTTTAGCACAACCTTCAGCACATGTCATACCTTCAATTGCAAATTCGAAAGTTTGAATAGCTGAATTATATGAAAGGGGGTCTCGATCATATTTACAACAAGCTGGTAAGTTTTTATATACTTTATTATCTGCTCTGTATTTTTTTGTATCATGACCGGCTGTGGCAATTGCTTTTTGAATTTGATCATTATCAATTAAAGCAGGATCATATTCACAAATAACTTTATTGACTTCTGTTTTCCATTCAACTTTTTTAACACCAGATAATTTTGAGACCACTCCTTCGATTCTTTCTTTACAATGTTCACAATTACCTTTTGCATAAATACTATCAATTTTTTGTGAGTAGCTATAGCTAGTCATCAATAAAAATATAATTACTAATAATCTCAATTTGTTATTCATTTTCGTTTTGTTATTTAAATTAAAAATTATTTGTTGGCATTAAATTTATATCTGAAACCAACATATACTCTTCTGCCATCCATAGGTCCCCAAATATAAGCTGCGTCGAAATATTGACCATAAGGATCATCAGCTCCTAACAAATGAGTCATCTGTTTAAAGTCAAATAAATTTTCGGCACCAAGATAAACTTCCCAATTGTTAAACACTCTTGTAACTTGTGTATTAATGATAGTATACATTGGTGATTTGAGTGGTAAGTTTGCTGTTTCAAAATGTGGATGAACTTTCGGTAATCGTTTTGAACCTACAACATTGAAACCAATATTCGCTCTCCACTTTCTATCAAACGATTCAAAAGAGAAAGTAGTTAAATAACGATGTTGCGCGATGTACGGATCTCTTATATAAGCACCATTAAATTTAGATTGAACATCCAAATACTTATAAGCAAATTTCATTTCTACTGTTTTGAAAATCTTATAGCTGAATTCAGCTTGAAAAGTATTAGAATAAGATCCGTTTGATAAATTATAAACATAAACAGCAAGAGGATCTTTGTCTAAGTCAATTCTCAATCTATTTTCAAATTCAGTGCGGTATAAATCAAAACCAATACTACCTTTTTTATACAGCATAGTAAAAGTTCTATGCAAGTTAATACCATAATTTAAAGAACGTTCAGCTTCTAGCTGTCCTTGTATTACGAAAGGCTTAGAACTAACTAACAATGCCGGATTTTCAGCTAGTACATGAGGTAAACGAACACCATAACCAGCACTAACACGTAAGTCAGTTTGATCATCAATTGAATATTTAAAATTAGCTCTAGGAGTATGATACCATTTCGAAGCAATATAATCTGCGCGATAACCAGCGATGAATGTTAATCGAGCGTTTATTTTGTATGTATCTTCAATAAATAAACCTGGTGTTTGTTCAGTACGATCTAAATTCAATGTATCAAATTGCTCATTGATAAATTCGTTTTTAAAACTTAATCCAACATTCACAGAATGCTTCTCAGCAATTTCAGTATTATAAATTAATCTTAAGTTTAAAAGATTCTGATTCGCATTATATTTTCTAATACCATAATAACCATTTTGTTCATGATAAACATATGAATATTGTAATCCTACACTTTGATATCTAGCAGTAGGAATTACATACCCCGTTCTACCATATATTTCATAACGATTAGTTTTGATTTTTTGTCCCCATGAACTCATATCAGCATATGAACGATCATAATCATAATCTATTTGTCCGCTCATTCTTTGTTCATTCAAATATTTAAATGACAATTGTGACATCAAACCACGAGAATTATTAAACTTCCATTTACTTAAAGCATTAATATTTCTGACTAATGGCATATCTAAAAATGTATCACCATTCTCATCAATTTTTGCAGTCATATCATCGATATGAATAGAAGTAAATGTACTTAGCTCATCATTAATCTTTGTAGCATTATCAATATTGATTTCACGTCTTAGATTTTCATCTAAGTAACCATTAACAAACCATTGATCAGCTTTTTCAGGATCTTTTAGATCAACATTGATCATACCGCTCATAGATTCAGGACCAAAGATTACAGAACCCGGACCTTTAACAATGTTGATTGCTTCAATTTGTGTGCCTGGTATACCATTCAATCCGTATGTAATACCCAATCCAGAAATTTGAGGTGCATTCTCAGTAAGCAATTGAATATAAGAACCAGATAAGCCTAAGACTTGTAATTCTTTACTACCTGTTAAAGCATCTTTATAGGTAACATCAACTGTTGCGTTAGTTTCAAAACTCTCACCTAAATTACAACATGCAGCTTTTTTCAATTCTTTAATAGTAATAATTTCAGTTTTTATAGGCTGCATAGAAATCATAGTACCTGAACGTTCGTATACAACTTCAGCATCTTTAAGTGTGACAGTTTTATTGAGTATAAAATTATTTTTTTTACTGAATGAAGAAAATGTATCAGTAAAATAACCGATAAATTGAATGACTAAACGTTTATCATATACATTAGCAGAGTCAATTTCGAAATTGCCTTTCGAATCAGAAAATACTATGTTGTTAGTATTTATCCAGTATATACTTGCACCATCAATACCTTTATTTTGTGGGTCAAGTACTTTACCATTCAATTTCTTTTGAGCGAATAATGAATGAGTAAAAAATAATATAATTATAAATAGAAATATTTTTTTCATTGTATTTGATTAATTAAAATTAATAGAATTACGAAGATTAGATCAAAGTAAAATCAAATACGGAAGTTAGAGTATAAAATATTTAGGTTAGATTTTAAAGCAAGGTGCGGACTTATATCAAAATTGACAGTTGAGATAGTTGCCAGTTCAGTTATAGAACTATAATTTACAAACCAGGTAAGAATTGCGAAACATGGATCTTCAAGATCAATGTTTACAGTTTTTAAGAAATCGTCTTCAATTTTAACAAGATGTGCTTTATTGTCACAGCAGTCCATCGGCTCTGCTTCATCTTCACAGCAAGACTTTTCTGTTTCAACAATTAAACTTGTTTCTCTCAGGTCATCACCACAATAATGAGCATATACATTGAAGCCGATTGAATTCAGCAACAAGAACATGGTCATTAAAAAGATAAATCCCTTTTTCATATTTCAAAAGTATGTATAAATTTCTATCTTCAAAAATTGAATAAAGCAATATAAGAACTATGAAAAAGCAAAGCATATACATACTATTTATTATTATATCTACAATTTTAACATCATGCGGAAGCGATAAAGACAAATTATATAGTGAAATAAAATCCATTGAAAAAACTTTATTTGCTGATGATATGGGTTTGAATGATAGTATTGCACTAGAATACACTATAAAATGTGATAATTATGCAAAAACTTATAGAGATGATGCAAACTCACCCGAGCTATTATTCAAATCTGGGGAAGTATTGAGTGGATTGGGTAGATATGATGCGGCGATTAGAAGATTTCAAGATGTTTACAACATTTACCCTAATTACAAGAAAAGACCTGAGAGTATATTTATTTGTGGTTTTATTTTCGATACTCATTTACAGGATAAGGAAAATGCAGATTATCATTACAATAAATTCATTAAAGAATATCCTAATCATAAATTATATCAAGAAGCTAAAACAGCATTAGCAAATTCGGGCAAGTCGGCAGAAGAATTAGTGAGAGAGTTTGAAGCAAAAAATAAAATAAAGCAATAAATAACTTAGATTTTTACTGTAAGTCCGAAAGACATTGAAGTGTATTTAATCTGAAACGTATTAGTGATTGTACTTATACTATTCAATTCATTTGACGTTCTACTTAAACTAGAGTTGTTAGATTGAAATAAATAATCGATACTTTTTCTGTAATTAAACCCGGTATTGATAGAAATGAATCTATTCAAATTATAAGAGTACTCTACACCAAAACCGAATGCATTTACAAAAGAGTTAGGTACAAACGGTGTGGCAATAGTTCTTACATTATAAGCACCAAAATCATAAACACCATTTTCTGAAATTAGCAAATTAAATAAATAATCATAATAGCCTGAATATTGAGCTTCAGAACTTGCTAAGTAACTACCAGCAAAAGATTTCATGAAATAATAGGCAACATTTATGCTTACAGTATTTTTATTAATAGTAAACCCTTTTTGTATCATTAATGGGAATGTAAGATATGTTAGGCTGTTAAATTCATGTAGATTATTTAACTCAATTATTCTTAAATACGGATCACCATCAGGGTCAACAGCAGCAAATGAATTAATATATTTTGGCATGTATAAATCGTAATTAAATATATCAAATCCAGCTCCAAATTTAAATTGCCAATTACCCGCTTTACTATTTCTAAACATTAGACTTACAAGCATTTTATTTGATATAGAAAGTCTATTGATAACATTAATTTTATATGGATTATCAACTATACTTACTGGAGAATTTTTAAGTATGCCGAATTCACTACTTAAATCTACATGCATTGTCCACTTCCAAAAATTAATGGGCACTAAATTATTATCGATATTATTTTTTCTCTTAATAATACTGAGATAAACCGGACTTCTATATCTTTTAAAGAGCACTTGATTAGATTGAGGTAAGAATACAAATTCTTTTGAGGGTGGAACATCTTTTATTAAAAAATAACCATTAGGCTCAATGGCATATTTATCGCCAGCAGAAGTAATAACAGTATCGTTTAAAATATTTTTAGAGGTAAATAAAGAATTTACAAAGGGCTGAACAACCATATATTTTTCATTCTTTTCTAATGAATGAATATCAGCTATCCAATATTTATTTAAATAATGATTAAAAAATATTTCAATTCTTATTTCAAAAGTGTCATTATAATGAATCCCCTGTCTTGTGTAGGCATCAATAATTTTCTGGGCATGAAAAACAAAACTACCATAATTATCTCTATCAAATGAAATACTACTTTTGTCGTATGGTATAATAGATACACCCATTCTTTTAGAATAATATTTCTTAGCTAAATAAGTATAATCTTTAATATTAATTTTTTGATTTAAATTATTGTCTGGCATAATATCATTAAATATCATGCAATTATTATTTCTAAATAATTTATGGAAGCGAGTATAATCAGAATCACTTTTAAAATGAGAAATCAATTCGTAATCGTCTATTAATTGATAGGCATTTTTATAGACTAATGAAGATAAAGAATCATAATTACTTACCTGAGCTGATAGATAATACGAATGAAAAATCAGAACAAAAAGTACTATAATTTTATACCTCATTTTATGACAATACGTTTAGTGTACTTTTTATTATTATAATATACCATAACAAAATAAATTCCAGGAGAGGCATTGATTAAGCTTATTTCATTTTCATTGAAATCATATAATTGCTGTTTGCCTAATACATCATATATAGATATTGATATTTGTTTATTATCAAATCCGGTTATAATAAATCTACCATTACTAGGATTTGGGAAAATATTTATTTCAAATTTTTCATCATTAATAGAATTAAAGATCAATGGGTCGTAATAGTTATAAAATGTATTAGTAGCACAGCCATTATTAGCAGTTCTAACATAATAGACATATCTAGTAGTGTCAAAATTATGGGGCAATAATACGTAACGTAAATTTGCATTTGGTATATCATGCATTATCGTTAATCCTTTTTCTATATAACCCCATTGATAGGTAATTGCAACTGTAGAATCTTCACAAACTAAAATATTTGTATTCGACTTTCTTACAATTTTGGTCTTATTGGGTGCTCGATCTTCTTTAATGATGATTGGTAACAACATATAGTTATAGCAACCTGTAACTTTATTGAATTGCAATACACGAATTGTATCAAGACCTGTTTGATCTGACCAATTTAAGAAGATTGCATTTGATTGATTATTGGTTAAAATTTCAGCTTTGTTAACAAACCATCTATATAAATATTGATCATTTGTTTTATGAAGTTTATAGAATAATTCTTGTTGATTTTTACAAACCTCTTTGTATCCTATAATTTCAGTAGTATCGGGCAAATCTAGCACTAAAACTGTAACTACATTAGATGTATCAAAGCCACAATTCATACCAGAGAAATTTATTAATCTATAATAAGTAGTATTGTACAATATATCAGGTTGGTATGACATAGCATTTGCATTTTGAATATTCACCCAAGTTATTGCGTCACTAGAAAATTGCCATTGATAATTATAAAGCAAATTACCACCTTGAGGCAATACTGCTGAGACTAATTTATTCGGTATTGAATCTCTACAAATTGTATCATTACCAGAAATAACTGCGCCGATAAATTTATCATATACTTTTATTTTTATGATATTGGTATATATCAGCCCACATCCGAAATTAGAAGTCACTCTTACTCTATAAAATTTAGTATGATCTGATTTTGGAGCCTTAAATGTTTGTCCTGTAGATGCAATAATATTAGTAAAATTAATGGAGTCAGTAGACACTTGCCATTGTAAAGCAAATGATTCACCAGCACCAGAAGGCAATTGATTGAATCGAAGAGTATCAGATTCATTCATGAAACACACAATTTGGTTACTTGAAATTACACCTGCCTTGAACTCATTATATACACTAATATAAGTAGAGTCAGAATATCTAAAACATGAATATGAATTTTGTGCAAGTACTTTATAATATGTAGAGCTTGTAAGTTTACCTGGATTATATTTTAAAAGATTTGCATTGGGGATTAATGTCCAGTTGATACCATTACTCGATTGATACCATGAATAAGTAAATTTATTATCTGCACCTGAAGCTGGCACTACAACTCTTATAGTGTCTGGGGCAGTATTATAGCAAATCGTTTGTTTAATCGAAAGAACAGGTTTATTAATATTAGTAAATACTAAAACTTTAATGACATTACTATTTAACAATCCGCAATTCGATGCAACCAATACTCTATAAAAAGTAGTTTGAAAAAGTCTACTTGAAATATATTTAGTGCTATTTGCAAGGTTAATATTTGACCAATTTACATTGTCAGTTGAAGATTGCCATTGATAAGAATAAAAACCATTAGCACCTTTTGGGAGATTTGAAATGAATAGCGTGTCGGTTGTGTACCCATAACAAATTGTATCAGTATTCGTATTAATTTGAGCTGCAATGAATTGATCATAGACAAAAATTTTAATAACGTTAGTATAATCAATACCACAACCAAAATCTGAAGTGACCTTCAATCTGTAATATCTAGTATTAGTTAATAATGGAGGTTGAAAAATAGAAGTATTTGCACCAACAATATCATTAAAATTAATGGAGTCGGCTGAAACTTGCCAATTATATGAATACATACCATCAGCTCCACTAGGTAAAGTTTGAAAACTTAAAACTTGAGGACTGACATTATAGCAAATTGATTGACTATTTCTAATAATACCGGCGTTTAATATTGGGTATACAGTTATTTTAATAGAGTCAGAAAAAGTAGTATCACATGAATTTAAAGCTGCAATTCTAAAGTACTTCGTTGTAGATTGGTTATTTAATTTCAAGAATGTATCAGTTGCATTATTCATATAAAGCCAAGTAATACCGTTCAAAGATTCTTGCCAACGATAACTAAATAATGAATCAGCACCTCTTGCTCGTTGAGCCATTCGTAAAGTATCAGGTGTTCCATTATAGCAAAGTATTTGATTGGAACTAATAGTTGGACGAATGATATTAGGTAATACTTTTATAAATACAGTATCAGAAAATTGAGTACCACATCCAGATAAAGAAGTAACTTTAAGTCGATAGTATAATGAAGAAGTTTGTGATTGATTAAAAAATAACTGAGTATCGGTTTTATTAATTAGATCATTAAAGATTATAGCATTAGAAGATGATTGCCATTGATATGAAAACTTATCATCAACGCTATTTTTATAGCTTAGTAAATTTAATTTTTGTGGAATAGTGTTATAGCATATTATTTGATTAGTACTAATAAGAGGTTTTTTAAATCTATTATATACAATCACTTTTATTGTATCAGAATAAGCTATCCCACATCCGAATAAAGAAGTAGCTCTTAATCTAAAATAATATGTAGTATCTATTAAGTTAAGAATTGAAAGAGATAGAGAATCTGCACCGGGTATATCTGTCCAGGTATTTAAAGTATTCGCTACCTGCCATTGATAAGTAAAGTTGGCATCGGCACCAGAAGCAGGTTGGGTAGCAAGAATAGAATCTGGACTAGCGTTGTAGCAGATGCTTTGTGATTTTTTAATTTTAGGAGCAATGATCGGAGAATAGATTGTAATTAATCCGGCTTTAGTAGTATCTTTTCTAATGCTGAGTGCAGCAGAATCAACTATACATCTAACCTTCAAATTATTTAATGATATGTTCACATTAAACAAGAATAAAGTATCATTAGTAACCCCTATAAAATTATTAGTATTAGAAATGTTCGTCCAACCTACGGCAGTAGAATCTTGCCATTGATATGTTGAATTCGGATGGATGCTATTTTGAACGAAGAAGAACCCAGAATTGCTTGTGCACAAATTCAAACTCGTACTGTTGATTTGAATTTGTGCATGAGCAATATTTAAAAAGCTTAATGCTGATGAAACTATTAGGAAAAAATATATTTTCTTAAAAGGCATTTAAAGATTTTTTGGGTACTTAAAATTAGTTCTTATCTAATTAAAAGCCAAGCTTTAAAAGAAATAATGAAAATATATCTAATAAAATACTATTTCAAGGTAATTTCAAACTGAGCTAAATTGACAAATTCTTGAAGTCTTGCATTCAATTCAGAATTATTAAGATCATGAATTCTTTCTACTCCAAATTTTTCAACGCAGAATGAGGCCATAGCAGAACCATGAATGATAGCGCGCTTCATGTTTTCAAAAGAGATATCATTTGTTTTTGCTAAGTAACCAATGAAACCACCAGCAAATGTATCGCCAGCACCAGTTGGATCAAAAACTTCTTCTAGAGGTAAAGCTGGTGCAGAGAACACTTGATTTTCATGAAACAATAGAGCACCGTGTTCACCTTTTTTAATGATTAGGTATTTAGGTCCCATCGCTAAGATCTTACGAGCAGCTTTTACTAATGAGTATTCTTCAGACAATTGACGAGCTTCTGCATCGTTGATTGTTAATACATCAACCATTTTAAGAGTCGCTTTCAAGTCATCCATAGCAACATCCATCCAGAAATTCATAGTATCCATAACGATAAGTTTCGGACGGTTTTTCATTCTGTTAATGACAGTTTGCTGTACTATAGGGGTTAGGTTTCCAAGCATTAAGAATTGGCAATCTTGATATGAATCGGGGATAATAGGGTCAAAGTCAGCGAGTACATTCAATTCTGTGACTAGAGTATCTCTACTGTTCAAATCATTATGGTATTTACCAGACCAGAAGAATGATTTTTCACCTTGTTTAATTTGTAAGCCTTCAGTAGATATACCTCTAGCATTGAAGTGCTTAATGTCTTTTTCAGGGAAATCATCGCCAACAACGGCAACTATTTTTGTTTGATCATAGAAATAGGAAGCGGCGATACTTGCGTATGTTGCAGCACCACCAACGATTTTATCGGTTTTACCGAAAGGGGTTTCTATGGCGTCAAATGCCACAGTACCAATGACTACTAAACTCATGTGAAAATATTTTAAAAAAAACTTTCGCAAATATTGCATAATTAATTGGAAAGACCTAATATTGCATTCCCAAAAGAAAAGCACGCTTTTCAGATGGGAAAATAACCAGAAACTCTTTAATAGCTCAGTTTGATAGAGCATTCCGACCGAAAGTCGGAAGGGTCGCGAAGAACGAGTTACAAGATATATACTCCTGAATAGCTCAGCTGGTTAGAGCATCTGACTGTTAATCAGAGGGTCGCTGGTTCGAGCCCAGCTTCAGGAGCAGAAAGCCCACACGACTGTGGGCTTTTTTTATTTAAATGCATATGTTCTACTTATACATCTTACATTTTGAGACAGCTAATCGTTACTACATTGGTAATTCGGAAGACCCAAAAGAGAGTTTAAGCTTTCATAATACAAATGAAACACATAAGTATACAGGCAAATATGCTGATTGGAAAACGATTGCATTATTTGAATGTGGTAATTCAAAAGAAGAAGCAAGGAAAATCGAAGACTTTATAACTAAACAAAAAAACAAGAAGTTATTAATGAAATTGATAGATCCTAGTTTTACACCAGCTGATAAGCTAGAAATCTTAAAGAGAATTGAATTATAACTCTTTAAAAAACCAATAATCTGTTTGAGGAGTTGATCCAAGTGGGAAATCATTCTCCACTCCTGAATTTATGAAGCCATGTTTTTCGTAAAAACCTCGAGCCCTAAAGTTGTATTCCCAAACTGACAAATACATCAATTGATATCCGTTTTTACGAGCGAAATCATTAGCGAAGTCCATAAGTTTGTTAGCAACACCCGCACCATGAAATTCTTTCAACACATACAATCGAACAAGTTCAATGCATTTCTGATTCTTAAAAGAGTCTAAGGGGCATTCATGTTTAGCATTAATGCGCATATACCCTTTTACAATTCCATCTTCCTCAAAAAAGAAGAAATTATCTGTGTCATCTTGCAACTCTGAAGTCACTTGTGATGTATTGAAATACAAATCTAGAACACCACGCATGTCTTCTTTTGTACAAGTATTGCCAAAGGCATCATCAAAAGTCTTTATACCGATGTTCTGCAATAGCTTAACATCATTCAAATCACAACGTCGTATCATAACGTAATTTATAAATATTTCAAGAGAGTTTTACTACCTTTAAATAAAAAAGAGATGTTTCGACATCAGGGCATTCTCACAATCTAAAAATCGCCATTTTACTTTCTGTCGTTGCAGGCTTGGTAAATGTAATTGGCTTTTTATCTATCGGTCGATTAACCACTAATGTAACAGGTCATTTTGCATTTTTCGTTGATGAAATATTCAAATTTGAATTTCATAAAAGTTTAGTATTTCTATATTACATTTTAGCATTCTTATTAGGTTCATTTGTATCAAGTATTTTGGTAGAATTTTACCAAAAAAGAAACGAGAGATATATTTTCATAGCACCAGTGCTATTGGAAACATTAATTCTATTAATAATTTCATTCGTAGGCATAAAAAGTATTCGTATACAAGTTGATATAATTGCTATATCATTATTGTTTTCGATGGGATTACAAAATTCTTTAGTAACAAAAATTTCGAATTCATTAGTTAGAACTACGCATCTAACTGGTTTGTTTACAGATTTAGGAATAGAGCTATCGCAATTATTCTTTTATAAAGAGCAAGAAAAAAGAACGCTATTAATATCAAATATTAAACTTAGACTTTCAATAATCACTGGTTTTTTTGTGGGTGGCTTTATAGCTGGACTAATTTATAGTCAATATTTGCTTAGCTCATTAATAGTTCCTTCTACAATATTGATTTTCGGATTGTATTATGATTATATTATATTTAAATTAAAAAGTTGGCAGCATTAAATTGAATCTTTGTGCTAAAAATAATTAAACCCAAATCATCCTTATTACAAAAGCACATTGAATGCTTTTACATATTCAACAAACAGAATGTAGAGGACTACAAGTATGTAGCGTTTCCACACTTTAATACGGGACTTTCATTTATAAAAAATGCGGATGTTAGAAGAAAAGATTTTGAGATTGAGTTTGCAGAGGTTCATAACGAAAATATAGAAATAGAAGTTCTAGGTAGATATACTTCGCCTTTACTTGTGACATATAAAGGTTTATTTGAAGAATATTCAATTATATTCAAACCATTAGGAATATCTAGATTTATAAAAGAAGATTATCATTCAATTGCATCAAATTATTCTCAAGCGTATGAAAATAGCGAATGGGGAAATGCTGCAAAATCACTTTTTCAAACTAATGATATAAATACCTTAGAGGATTTTTTGATAGAGCAGTATCATTCGGTTAAGAATATAGAAAAAATAGAAATAGCTTTAGAGTTAATTAATAATACTGAACAACAATATTCAATACCAGAAATAGCAAATTCAATAGATTTAAATTTGAAATCTTTTCAAAGATATTTCTTAAGACATATTGGGTGTTCAGCTTTAGATTATAAACGAATTGTTCGTTTCAGGAATTCCATTTCTTCAAAAATTCATGCAAATGAGATCAGATCTTTGACAGAAATCTCATACGAGAATAATTATTTTGACCAATCATACTTCATTAAAGAATTCAAAAAACTCACCAATCACAATCCGAAGAACTTCTTCAAAGAAGTAAGTCAAGTTGATGGAGATAAAATTATCTGGGAAATATTATAGTGTCGCAAGAATACTATTATTGAGTTAAACGGCTACATATTTTTGAAATAAAAAAAATATGAAAACACCATTTAACAAATTTTTGTACATCGGGTTTCTATTATTAGGAATCTATTATGCTTTATTCAATAAAGATTATTTACAGTCAGCCTCATCATTTGGTATTGGTATGGCATTTGATCCGTTTGATTCTGATCAAAAATGGTCAGATAGACCATTATGGCAAAAAGCTACATTAATTATTCATCTGGCAATTACAGCGGCGCTATTAGGATTAGGAATTGGATTAAACGATAATTAAAAAAGCCCAGATTAAATCTGGCTTTTTTTTATTCAGTTGGTATTTTAGACATATCCATATAAAAGATCTCCCATGTATGTCCGTCGAAATCTTCTATAGTTCTCTGTTGCATAAAACCATAATCTTTCATTTCTGTAGGTTCTATCCCACCAGCCTTTAATCCGTTTTCAACAACTTTATTTACTTCATCAACACTATCGAGTGATAGAGAAAGTAAAGCTGCTATATTAGTTTTAGTATCTGCGATTGGTTTATTTGTAAAACTTGAAAATTTTTCATGAGACAATAACATCACAAAAATATTATCAGACCATACCATGCATTTACCATTCTCGTCAGAGAACTGAGGATTATTAGAAAAACCTAATGCAGAATAAAAGTCCATCGATTTGTTGGGATTTTCAACTGCTAAGTTGATGAAGATTTGATTTGCCATAATACAATATTAATTCTAAATGTCAATATAAATATATTGTTATATATAATTGCTAGCTGTAACAAATAATTAACAAAAATTTCTAATAGATTTTATTTGAGTAGTGAATTTAATTAATACTGTGAATCTAAGTTTGTATAAATCAAAAAAACAAACTAATGAAAAAAATTTTTACTCTAGTAATTTTAGGGATGAGTGCGATAATTTCGAAAGCACAAACACCATTCCCTATGCACATTGACACAGCTTGGTCTGTGAAAACAGTATGGATGCCTAAATCACCTTTGACACAACAAGTGATTTTTGTTGGCGGAGTTGATACTGTACAAACAACTGCTACATATGGTAATGCTGCAGGGCAAGCACCTGCAAAACAATGGCATGACTATATCGCTTTTGTGAAGGCAGCACAAAACCCAGATGGAATTATCGGTAGCGTAATTGTTAATCATGAGATGATTCAAAAAGATGTTAAGATTGGTGATGGTGGCGGAATGACTATGTTCAAATTAAAAAGAGCAACTAATGGTCAATTAGAAGTAGTAAATCAAACATTGCCAGATGGTCGTTCAGGTAAATTCTTCAATGTTGACTTTGCTAACACTGTTGGTGAAACAGGTATGAATTGTGGTGGTATATCTACTCCAACAGGTAGAGTATGGACTGCTGAAGAATGGATGCAATCAAGTAACTCAGCTATCCATTCAGGTGGAACTGGCTTTACAGACACTACTGATTTTGTAATTGGAACTACAACACCAGCAGGTTTCCCAGGATTTAATGGTAAGACATTAAAGAGATATCAAAACTTAAACTGGATGGTAGAAATTGATCCGACAAATGCAAAAGCTATCAGAAAACAATACAATTGGGGTAGAGCTGGCTGGGAAGGCGGTGTTGTTATGGAAGATAACAAAACTGTTTACTTATTTGAAGATGCTTCACCTGGTATATTAGGTAAATTCGTAGCAACAAATGCAAACGACTTTACTACTGGTCAATTATATGTTTATAAGCAAGATGCTCCTACTAAGTGGATTTCTATCGAAAACAATTTAGATACTTTAAAAGAATTAAACTCAGTTGCACTAAGAAGAGGTGCAACAATGTTTAACCGTTTAGAATGGGGACAAAAATTTAATGGCAAAATATACATTTGCGAAACAGGTAGAGATGCATTTAACTATAATTCGGGTAATGCTAAAAAAGGTGTTATTAGCCAAAGTTTAGTTGATGGTTATAAGACAAGATACAAAACATTAAAAGGTGTAGATTTCCCTGGTACAAATGCACAAGCTGCAGATTCAGTAAGAATGGGTAGATTTTTTGATTACTATGGTAGAGTAATTGAATTCGATCCAGCAACTGATTTAGTGCGTTCGTATATTGAAGGTGGCCCGCTAGCAACAGCTTCTGCATCTCAAGATCGTTCTATTTACCCAGCTAAACATTTATCAAACCCAGATGGTATTGATTTCATGACATTGAATGGTAAGGGGTATATGATTATTCAAGAAGACTTAAACGGCACTTCATGGAATAGAATGCCAGCAGGTATAACACAAACTAATTGTGAGACATATTTATTAGATATGACTATTCAAAACCCAACATTCAATGATTTAGTAAGAATCACTGCATGCCCTCCGGGTGCTGAAATCACTGGTGCTACAATGATTGATGAGAACACTATGTTAATTAACTCACAACACCCAAGCAGCACAAATACATTCCCTTATAACAACTCTTTGACTTATGCGATATCAGGATTTAAAACAAATGCAACAAGCATTATCAACACTCTAAAAAATGATAATGATGCATTCAGTATCTATCCGAATCCGACTTCAAGAGAAATTCATTTTAATGTTACTTCGGATGTTGCGATTTATAATTCATTAGGTGAAAGAATTAAAGTTGCAAGAGAAGTAAATATGTTAAATATAGAAGACCTTACGCCAGGTGCATACTTTATAAGAAATGCAAAAGGTCAAACACAAAAATTCATAATAGAATAAATTTAAATTACAATTTCTATAACCGGAGTTAATAAATCAACTCCGGTTTTTTTTCATTTAATTAATTATGAGATCGAAGTATATAATATCACTTTTTATATTGATAATTTGTTTTTCAGCCTACAAATCAAATGATTTAGTAATTGAAAGAATTCGAGAGAATGATCAAGAACGATTTGAAAATTTTAAAAAAGAATTAAGACTACTGAGAGAACTTATTAATTCTTCTGAAAAAAACAAAAATGAGCACAAAAAAATAATTCTTAGTTATCAAAAATTAAGAGAGAGTTATAAGAGTTGGGAATACCTCGGAGAGTATTATGCAAGTAGTTTCATTAAAGAGAATATTAATGGAGCTCCATTGCCAAAAATAGAAAACAATAGCTTTGGCGCGAATGTAATAGAACCTAAGGGACTACAAGTAATAGACGAGTTAATAAATGATAAAGAATACTGGAATAATAAAAAAGAAATATTACAAAATATAGATTATATAATATCTCAAATAAATCAATTCGCTTTACCTAAAATATATTTGAGTTCAGTTTTCATTGCAAGTAGAACTCAAATAATTAGAATTATAACACTTGGGATTACTGGATTTGACACTCCCGGATCGAGTGAAATAAATGCCATAAATGACGCTCAAAAGAATCTAGAATCTATTTTAGAGGACTTTAAAACAATCGCTCCAATTATACAGAAAGAAAATATAGCTCTATATGAATCTATACTTTCAGATATAGAATTAAGTGTAAATTATTTAAAATCTCATAAAAACTTCAATGAGTTTAATAGATTCGAATTCATCAATTTATATTTAAATAAGTTATATAAAAATATTTTAGACTTACATAAAGCATTAAACTTCGAATTTCCAGAGGAAATTAGTCGCTACCCTATGCCAGTAAACTATTTAGCAGAAAATATTTTTTCAGATAATTTTTTATCTTCAGATTACTATCTTAATACACCTAAGAAATTCATTAATAATGAAAGCAAATTATTAGGTAAAATGTTATTTTATGACCCTATACTTTCATCTAATAACGAAAGATCATGTGCTAGTTGCCACAATCCAGAAAAGGCTTATACCGACAATTTAAATAAAAGCTTAGCTTATAATTTTGAGGGTACTCTAAAAAGAAATTCCCCTACACTTATAAATAGTGTATACAGTGATCGCTATTTCCATGATTTAAGAGCAAATAACTTAACAGATCAAATGGAACATGTAATTACTAATAACTCTGAATTTAATACAAACTGGAAAAATGTTATTGAAAAAATAAACTCATGTTCAGAATACAAGACTTTATATTCTAAAGCATTTAGTGTTGACACTACAAATTCTGTTAATATTCAACATACACAGTTTGCAATGAGTGCCTTTGTATCTAGTTTAAATAGCATCAATTCGACATTTGATCAACTCATTAGAAACAAAAAAAATAATTATACAAAGCACGAAGAAAAAATAATAAATGGTTTTAATTTATTTATGGGGAAAGCAGCGTGTGGCACATGTCATTTTGCACCAATTTTTAATGGTACAGTTCCTCCTCAATATACTGAATCTGAATCAGAGGTTTTAGGAGTAACAGAAAATCCATATGATAAAAATCAAAAATTGGGTATAGACAAAGGTCGCGGACAAGCTGTATTAAAAGAAAAAATAGACTTTTATGAGTATTCTTTCAAGACGCCTAGTATTAGAAATATAGAACTTACCTTTCCATATATGCATAACGGAGCTTATAATACGCTAGAAGATATTATGGATTTTTACAATAATGGTGGTGGAGCAGGAGTTGGCATAAAATTAGAACATCAAACATTGAGTGCTGATAAATTAAAATTAAATAAGAATGAAATAGCAGATATAATAGTATTTATGAAAAGCTTAACTGATACTGCTTATTTAACAGAGAAAATAAGCTCATTACCAAAGAGTAATAAATTAGAATTAAATAACAGAATTATTGGTGGTAAGTACTAATCTTTAACACCCCATCTCATTACCAATGTATTGATCATTAATAAACCCATCATATAAAACGAGTCTTCAAACGGTATCGTGAACCATCTAAAAGCAATATTCTCAGTGTCATCGTACAATACAATAGGTATTGATGTTAGCAGTCCGTTCACTATGAAAAACGGTATCAAAGAAATAATATAACCTATAATAAAATAAGCATGCCATTTCTTATACCAATTAAAAAACCAAAATGATAATATTGCAAGAATAGAAAATGTTACGAGAGTGTACATTCTATCATTATACTTTATCAACATGAAAAGAGATAGAGCATAAGTTAAAAACCAAAAGTATTTCAGGTGTTTGATTTCTGATACTTTCGGAAAGTAAGCTTCTACACAATGTATCACAAAGACACATGCATAGGGTACTACCAAGAAAAACAATACTTCTTCAATAGGTAAAGATCCTATTTTATATCCTGTTATATATTCTTCATTAAAAGACCATACATTGTTAATTGTAAATAAATGATCCCAGACTAAAAAAATAACTCCACCTATTAATAAGCCTTTAAAAAGTTTTGGCCAATGTTTATAGAAGCCAACTTTTTTATCGAACGATAATAAAAAAGGAAATAATACTGTAAAGAAATCAATCAATAAATAGTAGTACTTATTCATGTTAAATTGATTTTAAAACCGCTAACATTTTTTCTCTTTCATTATTGCTTAATACTTTTGATTTAAGCATAAATTGATAGATCTCAGTTATTAATACTTTGTCTTTATTCTTAAATTTTTTCTGAAGAAACAAATTAACGATCATTGCTTTATCTTCAGCTAAGTTTTTCGACAAGCCAAGGTACTTTGGGGTATTCAGTTGAACACTGAATCTCAAGAAACGAATTTCGATATCATCTGAACTCTTTAAGACTGCTTCAGTTATAATTTTGTCGAAAGAATTCATGTAATCTAATTTATTATATGGGTTCCATGCATGTTTTGCTTTAAGTGCTTCTGTGCAACCTTTATATGCTAACGTTAAGGCATCTGGATTATCAATATTGCTTAGTTTATCTGATAATGCATTAGCAACTTTTGAATCATAAACTGCTAATTGATATTTTTTACGAATATCTTCAATACTACTAACAGATGAAATTGCCGGTAATGTATTCATAAGCAAAACAGCTATTAAAACAAAAAGCTTCATGCCGAGATAAATTTATTTTTAAAGTAAGCTTCAAGAAATAAATATGCCTTTCTACCATCTGCAACTCTTATTCTTTTTTTAGAAACTTCTGTTGCAGGTAAATTTTTTATTTTCTTAAATAAATCTAGATAGTATCTATAAGCGATATAAACTCCTAATCTTGCACCATCAGGCAATTTCTTAATACCTTCTAAGCCGTGATCAAAATCTTTTTGAATATCTTCTTCGATAATTAATTTTTGATCTTCACAAAATTCAGCAAACTCAACATTTGGGAAGTACACTCTACCCCTGTCATAATAATCAGACTTGATATCTCTTAAAAAATTTATCTTTTGAAAAGCAGCACCTAAACTACGGGCATAAGGTGTTAAGTTTTCATATACCTTTAAATCCCCTTCACAAAATATCATTAAACACATAAGTCCGATTACCTCTGCCGATCCATATATATACTCATTGTATTGCTCGGGGTCATATTTGCTCTTATCAATATCCATTTCCATTGAATGTAGAAATGACTCAATTAAATCATGTGGTATATTGTATTTGTTAACAGCATATTGAAATGAGTGCAAAACTGGATTTAAACTTATCTTTTGTGCTATTGCTTGATAGGTATCTGCTTTGAAATTTTTAAAAAGTAATTCTTTGTCGAACTCATGAAATGTATCAACAATTTCATCTGCATATCTTACAAAACCATAAATCGCATAGATAGGGTATCTATATTTTTTATCAAATGCTCTTATACCTAAACTAAAAGAAGTACTGTAGCGCTTAGTAATGACCTTACTACACTCTAAACATGTATCGCGATACAATTCCTGCATATTTTTTAATATTTTGGTACTTTCCATAAACACCTAAGGGCAATTTTGGTTTGTTATATAGTTTACAATTTATAAAACCAACAGCAAAATAGACTAAATTAATGAAAAATAAGAAAGAAGTAGTTGTAATTGGTGCAGGTTTCGCGGGCTTAACAGCCTCAGCATTATTAGCAAAAAAAGGATTCTCAGTAAAACTTATTGATAAGAACGATCAAACTGGTGGCAGAGCTAGAGTGTGGAAAGAACAGGGATTTGTTTTTGACATGGGACCAAGTTGGTATTGGATGCCAGAAGTTTTTGAAAACTTTTTCGCATTGTTTGGCAAAAAAGCCAGTGATTTTTATGAACTAAAAAGAATGAACCCTTCGTATAGAATTTATTTTGCAGAGAATGATACTTTAGATGTACCATCCGACTATATAGAATTAATGCGGATGTTCGAAGATATTGAACCTGGTAGCGCGAAGCATCTAGAGAAGTTCCTAAAAGAAGCTAAATATAAATATGAAACAGGAATGAATGATTTTGTATGGAGAACATCGAACTCAATTACAGAATTTTTTGACATCAGAATATTTCAACAATTATTTAAAATAAATTTATTTGGCTCTGTTAGTCATGAAGTACGTTCAGCTTTCAAAAATAAAAAGTTAATCAAGCTATTAGAATTTCCAGTTTTGTTTTTGGGGGCAACTCCACAAAACACACCCGGACTATACAGTTTGATGAATTATGCTGATTTAGTTTTAGGCACTTGGTACCCAATGGGTGGCATGAATGAAATTGTAAAAGCAATGGAAAGCATTGCTAGAGACAATGGTGTTGAAATTATTTTAAATGAAGAAGTAAAGCATATAAAATCAGAAAAAAATAAAGTCAAAACTGTAGAAACTACAACAAATACATACACTGTAGACGCAGTAGTCGCAGCAAACGATTATGTAAATACTGATTTGAAATTATTAGAAAAAGATAAATCAAATTATGATGAACAGTATTGGGAGAAAAGAACAATGTCTCCATCATCATTATTATTTTATGTAGGCTTAAACAAGAAACTAGAAAATGTTAAACATCATAATTTATTTTTTGATGAAAATTTTGAAACGCATGCACATGAAATTTATACAGAACCAGCATGGCCATCTAAGCCATTATTTTATACATGCATACCATCAGTAACTGACCCAAGCGTTGCACCTGAGGGTAATGAGAATTTATTTTTCTTGATACCATTAGCACCTGGATTAAAAGATTCAGATCAGGAAAGAGAAAAGTATTTTAATATAATGGTAGAAAGATTTGAAAAGCTTACAGGTCAATCAATCAAAGAAAACATTATCATAAAGAGATCATTTGCTATGAATGATTTTGAGAAAGATTATAATTCGTTTAAAGGCAATGCCTACGGATTAGCAAATACACTTTTACAAACAGCTTTTTTAAAACCAAAGTTAAAGTCGAAGAATTTAAAAAACTTGTTTTACGCCGGACAGTTAACAGTGCCAGGTCCGGGTGTGCCTCCATCTATCATTTCAGGACAAATAGCAGCACGAGAGTTAGAAAAGCTGTTTAATTAGGTCAAGATTTTTACTAATTATCAATTAATTAAATAATATTGAAATATTATGTTAAATAGAATTAGTCTAAAACAGCCTTAATTAATGTTTAAACATAATGTTTAACTTTTGTAACAAAATAGTTTAACAAAAATTTGGTTGTTGGTCAAATTTATACTTACATTTGAGTAACAAAAGAAAGAAAACCTATGACAAGACCAGAATTCAATGACATGGTTTTGAGACAAGCCAGCTCATTAAGAACGTATGCATTACACTTCACACATGATGCTGAAGATGCTGATGATTTAGTTCAAGACACATTATTAAAAGCTATTACATATTATAATAAATTTGCAGAAGGTACAAATCTTAAAGGTTGGTTATATACCATTATGAAGAATACCTTCATTAATAATTACAGAAGAATTACTAAGATTAACACATTAGTAACTAAATCTGATGAAATTAGTTCTGCGAATTTATTTTATAGTTCAACAGCGAACAATGCGGAAGGTAAATTTATTTTAGACGATGTAAAGAATGCATTAAATTCTTTAGCTGATGATTATAAAATACCTTTCAACATGTATTTTGAAGGCTATAAGTATCATGAAATTGCAGATTACTTAACTATACCAATTGGTACTGTTAAAACAAGAATTCACGTTGCTAGAAAATTACTGAAAGGTCAATTAAAAGCATACGAAAGAAACATAAAGAAAACTAGTACTGAAGATTCAATCTTCGAAGACTAAATAAAAAAGCCCCAAATAAATTTGGGGCTTTTTTTATTTAATTTATTTTACTGAAAATATATAGTAGAATAATTAGAATCTAAAATCAGGTGTCCTTTACCTCCTCTACCAATTTTCCCTTTATATGATTTTAGACTAGATCCTTCGTCTACATTTTTCATATAGTCGCTAATCTTAATATTATTAATTTTCAGATCACCATATTTTAAGTGAGCATTAAAATCAAGATCTGCTGTTTCTGAAAATTTCATATGTACTGTACTGAAAGATGCATTTATTTTCAATAACTCTACATTTGCACCAATTACTCCAATATCTGCATTACCAGAGTATTTTAAAGTTAAGTCAGCACTTTTGCCAAGTGCATCAATATCGACATTTGAAAATTCGATTTGAGCAGAAATAGTATTTACATTTCGTAAATCTAAATCCCCATATTTTTGAGTAATGCGAATATCACCAGCATTATTAATATAAGTCTTACCAAATTGATTTCTTATTTCACCTTTAGTAATTTTTTCAATATTTATTTTAGAATATTTTGACTCTATATCAATCTCATCTATCTCGTCAATATCTGCAGAGCCGAAACTTACTTGCACTCTTTTATTATTTCCAACGAGCTTATTGATTTTTATGGAACCATAGCTTACGTTTAATTGCAATTGTGCTTTAAAAGCATCAATGTAAACATTGCCAAATTTATTAAGAAGATTAAGAGGTGTATTAGCTGGCATTTTAATTAGGTAATCAACATTCATACTTTGTTTACCAGAATTATAAATATTATTAGGGAATACCGTTTTTAAATAAATAGCAGCACCAGCTGTGTTTTCATTAATTTTTATGTCATTTAATAATTCCAATGACTTTGACTCTGATTTAGAATTAACTTTTATTGTTATTTCAACATCGATTTCATTTTTGTCCCAAGTCTCGACACTAACTTTGCCAAATTGATTTTCAATGTTTAATTTCTCACTAGAATTAACCTTATAATTCTTGGTGATGATTTTCTTTTTCTCTGTACTTTGATCCTCTGCATATACGAATGTATTTGCTAGAACAAAAAAGAGAATACTAAAGCTGAACAACTTCTTTTTCATGATTTTGATTATTTAAATTTTGAACAATTTCTAAACTGCGATTTAATACTTCTAACTGTAGTTGAAGATTCTCTATTAGTGCTTGAACAATTAAATCTTTTTTATTTTCATCTTTTAACTGTGGCAATAATGCATTATAATTTAATTGTAAATCTTTCAACTGTTTATTAAGCTCATTTATTAATTCTGGTTGAGCGTTTTTATATTGATTTAATTCAGATTTTTTAATTTCAATCAATGAACTAAACTGAGTTTGTGCATCTAATACTTCTTGATTAACAACTTTATCAGCATTAGTACTATTATCATTTTTTAATTGAAACAGAAACATGCTAGATGCGAATAAAATCAATAGACTAGCAGCAACAGAAATAGATCTAATTCTATTCTTCTTGCGTTTCATTTTTAAATTCAATTCAATTTGCTGCCACATTTGATCTGAAGGTGCATCATCATCAAATTCAGATTTATTGGCAATAATGAATTTTTCTATATTATCTATTTTCATAATTCAAACTAATATTATGCTTAACCAACCATTCTTTTAATTTATTTTTAGCTCTTAGGTATTGTGTTTTTGAGGTTGATTCAGAAATTTTTAATATTTCTGAAATCTCAACATGGTCATACCCTTCTAATAAATAGAGTGAGAGTACAATTCTATAACCTTCAGCAAGTTCATTAATACCTTTTTTTATAAGTTCAATTAATTGTGATTCGTCATCACTATTAAAATCTAATTCATCATTAGTATTTAAAACATCTAGTTCTTGTTCATCAACAAAATCAATTCTTCTTTTTCTGATTTGCGAAATGCATTTATTGACAACAATTCGTTTAAGCCATGAACCAAAACTTGATTCTCCTCGATAATCATTTAACTTAGTAAACGCTTCTAAAAATGATTCTTGGATTACATCTTCAGCCTCAGCACTATGTGCCAACATACGTAAAGCCGTATTGTACATGTTTTTCACATAGAGTTTATACAACTCACGCTGTGCAGAAGCATCACCTAACTTAGATCTATCAATAAGATACTGCTGTATGTCTTTTACTTTTTGTCCCAAGGCAAATAAAATTCAATTAAAAGACGCATGCCCATTTCAAGGGTTGCATAAGAAGTAAAAATAAATTAAAGAGTGTTAACTTCTCTTTCTAAAGATACGCCAAATCGCTGATATACAGAATCAATGATTGACTGAGAGAAATCGAATATTTCTTTTCCTGTAGCTCCACCGTGATTGACAATTACCAATGCTTGGTTTTTCCAAGTACCTGCATTACCAATTTGTTTGCCCTTCCATCCGCATTGTTCGATTAACCAACCAGCTGCTAATTTCACGTGTTGTTCGTCTACCGGATAAGAAACAATTTCAGGGAATTTATTTTGAATAGTCTCGAAAAGTGATATCGAAATAATCGGATTTTTGAAAAAAGAACCAGAATTACCGATGGTCGAAGGATCGGGTAATTTAGAAACTCTTATATGCGATACTACATCTGCAACATCTTTTATATTAGGATCAAGAATATTTCTTTTATTAAGTTCATCTTGAATTGCGCCATAATGTAATTTAAGATTTGCGTTTTTTGAAAGTTTAAATACTACAGAACAAATGATGTATTTGCCTTTGAATTTATTTTTGAATACACTTTCTCTATATGAGAACTCGCATTCTTCTTTACTAAATTTCTTAAGTTCTAAACTTTCAATATCAATTGCTGTCAATGAATGAAAGCAATCTTTTATTTCAACACCATAAGCTCCAATATTTTGAATCGGAGATGCTCCTACTGTACCTGGTATCAAACTTAAATTCTCTAATCCCGCGTAACCCTTATTCACATTGAATTGTACGAAATCATTCCATACTTCAGCTGCACCTGCTTCAACATATACATCATCGCCTTCTTCACAAACAGTAATTCCCTTTATGCCTAATCGAATTACTAATCCTTCAAAATCTTTCGTTAACAGCAAATTACTACCGCCACCAAGTATGAAGAGTTTATTTGATTTACAAACATCCGAAGTTAATACCTCTTTTAATTCATCAACACTGCTTACTTCTACAAAATGCTTTGCATTCACATCTATTCTAAACGTGTTGTAAGCTAGTAATGATTGATTACTTCGGATGTTCATTTAAATTAAATTGATTTTAAAATTAAATATGCAATGCTCTATTTGAAGTAGCGGCTAAACATGCCTCTTTGAAAACTTCAGTATAGGTTGGGTGAGCATGACTCATTCTACCAATATCTTCAGCACTTGCTCTGAACTCCATTGCAACAACAGCTTCAGCAATCATGTCAGCAACTCTCGGACCAATCATATGAACACCTAAGATTTCATCAGTATTTGCATCAGCTAATACTTTCACTAAGCCTTCAGTATCCATACTTGCTCTAGCTCTACCGCTAGCTAAGAATGGGAAAGACCCTGTTTTATATTTTACTCCAGCTGCTTTTAGTTCTTCTTCTGTTTTACCAACGGCTGCAACTTCTGGCCAAGTGTAAACTACACCTGGTATTAAGTTATAATTAATATGAGGTTTTTGATTTGCAATTCGTTCTGCAACATATACTCCTTCTTCTTCTGCCTTATGTGCTAACATTGCACCTTTGACAACATCTCCAATTGCATAAACACCAGGCACTGTAGTTTCTAAATGATCATTGACAGAAATTTTCTTTCCACGCTCTTCTACTACGATACCAATATTTTCAAGTCCTAAGCCATCTGTATAAGCAGTTCTACCAACAGCTACTAAACAATAATCACCTTTGATAACTACTTCTTCACCCTTAGCATTATCTGCTTTGACTGTTACTTCTTTTGCTGTACCTGATACTTCTTTTACTTTATGACTTAGTAAAAATTCGAATCCGATTTTCTTTAAAGATTTTTGTAATTCTTTGCCCATCGTTCTATCCATCGTAGGTATAATAGAATCCATGAATTCTACTACAGTAACTTTCGCTCCTAATCTTGCATACACTGAACCTAATTCTAATCCGATCACCCCACCACCAATTAATACCATGTGTTTAGGAATCTCCTTAAGATTTAATGCTTCAGTAGAAGTGATGATTCTTTTCTTATCGATATTGATAAAAGGTAATGTGCTTGGCTTTGAGCCGGTAGCTATAATTACATTAGTAGCTTCTAATGTTTGTTCATTTTTGCCAGAAACCTTTATGGTATTTTTATTAATAAAAGAACCCACACCTTCGAAAGTGTCGATTTTATTTTTCTTCATTAAGTATGTGATACCTTCAGTGTTTTGTTTAACAACATCAGCTTTACGAGCAATCATTTGCTCAAGGTTAACTTTTAGATCTTTCAAATCAATTCCATGAGTTTTGAAAGTATGAGAAGCATTATAATAATGTTCTGATGAATCTAACAATGCCTTTGAAGGTATACAACCTACATTTAAGCAAGTTCCGCCAAAAGTTGAATATTTTTCAATAATTGCAGTTTTTAATCCTAATTGAGCGCAACGAATTGCAGCTACATATCCACCTGGCCCTGAGCCAATTACAACAACATCGTATTTCATTTCTAGATTTTTAATAGACACAAAAGTATAAAAGAAATTCTGATTACAGAATTACTTTACATGAACACCTTGTTCAGGCTTATGACAACAATCGACAGAAGTCTCTTGTTTTTCGTGCGACATGATCGGACTAACATATGGAATACCTAAGTTAAGTCCGCGTAGAATTAGAATTAGCCCTACAATAACCGATAAATAAGGAATAGATTTTTTGATTTTATTTCTAAAGTTTAGGCTAACAAAAGTACCAGCCATAGATAGGGTAAACATTGCGGGGATGGTACCAATACCGAAGAGCATCATGAACATTGAGCCTTGTAATGTATCACCCATTAATAAAGCTCCAGATAATGCTATGTAAACGAAACCACAAGGCAATAATCCGTTAATTAATCCTAAGAACAAATAAGCAGAATAGCTTTCTGACTTGAATAATTTACTGAAAGCATTTTTAAACCAAGGATAATTCATTATGCTAAACTGTTTCATTTTAGATGGCAAAATATAAGGGAATGCTACAAGAAGAATTATTACTGCACCAGTAATGATTGATACAATTTGTTGAAAGCCTCCTAAATATATTCCTTCACCTAATAAACCAAAGAGTAATCCTAATACACCATAAGTAATCACTCTACCTATATTATATAAAAGTGAAGAGTAAATCTTTACATATTTATGCTGATAATGATTAGGAAGTGCAAGCACAATTGGTCCGCACATTCCAATACAATGGAAGCTACCTAAAAAACCAAGTGCGAGAGCCGATAACATTTATAAATTTATTACTTGTTCTGAGAAGTAATCTATACCATCCACTTGCCAATCAACCTTAACTTTATACATGCCTTTTTTGAAAACTGAAGTTGGAATTAACATTTGACCATTATTCGATTCGATAGTAATTAATTTATCAGACTTTGCATCTGAAGGTTTGTAAATCAAAACTTCACCTGTAATCATTTCTGTTTTATGTTCATCAGGAAAATCGATAACAATATTTTCAGACTGGATGGTACATTTTAATGAAGATTTTAATTCATTATAATTTTTAGTTTTATCGATATTCGTTTGATACTTTAATTCTTTAGCATAATAATCTGGTGTAACTAAATCTACTTGTTGGCGCATACTAACAACCACTAAAGTGATGATTAATGCTACGAAGCCAACATACATAATAATAATTCTTGTTCCCCAATTCATATGATACATTTTTATTGAGCTATTGAAAGAAAACTAGTTTTCACTGTTTCTAAAAGCTCACCGTTAGTATTATAAACTCCTATTTTAATTTTGGTGCTGCGTTTTTTTAGATCATTCGGATTTATATAAATAAACATAGTACCTTGACTAGAGGTTTCTTTTGTTACATTAATATTTGTTTTACCGATAACTTTAATGGTGGCAGGAACTTCTTCCACTTTAAAATAAACATCAATATCTTTAAAAGTTTTGTTGTTTACTTTATAGTTATAAAGATTACTTATTGTACCATCCGTATTCTCTTGATACATCATACCTGGTGTTCTGAGTATTGTAGTTTCAGTATCGTTTCTACTAATTAGAGCAAAGCTAAGAATACCTACGAGTATGATCAATACTACCGAGTAAGCAGCAATTCTCAAAGTGAATTTTAATGGCTTTCTTTCAGCGATACCTTTTTCTGAAGTGTACTTAATTAAGCCACGTGGCATGCCTACACGATCCATAATATCATCGCAAGCATCTATACAAGCAGTACAATTTACACATTCTAATTGAGTACCATTTCTGATATCTATACCTGTAGGGCAAACGGCAACACATTGATGACAATCGATACAATCACCTAATGTTCTATATTCACCTTTTCTATACTTGCCTCTTTTTTCACCACGTATATAATCATATGCAACAACGATAGAATTTTTATCAAGTAATACACCTTGCAATCTACCATAAGGGCAAACAACAGTACAAACTTGTTCTCTAAAAAATGCAAACACCCAATAAAAAACGCCAGTAAATAAAAACATTGATGTAAGTCCGCCGATATGCTGACCAACTGGGTCAGTAATTATCTTAAATAATTCATCAGTACTTATTATGTATGATAAAAAAGTATTGGCGATAAGAAAAGATATTGCGAAGAAGACTATATGTTTTGAAAATTTCTTGAAGAATTTTTCAGCAGACATTGGAGCTTTAGTAAGAGCTCTTTGTTTATTTGAATCACCTTCAATAAAATACTCGATTTTACGAAAGATCATTTCTAAGAATATGGTTTGCGGACAAACCCAACCGCAGAAAAGTCGACCGTATATTACAGTAAAAAGTATAATGAATACCATGAAGGTAATCATAGAAAGCCCCAGTAAGAAAAAATCTTGTGGACCAAAAAGAATACCGAATAAAATGAATTTGCGTTCGAGAATATTAAAGAGCATAAAAGGTTCTCCATGCATACGAATGAAAGGCATGCCAAAGAGTAACATCAGACATATAGTAGCCACTACGATTCTATATTGATGAAATCTACCCTTTGGCTTTTGAGGGTACACCCAAACCCTCTTGCCTTCGTTATCTATAGTCGCGACTTTATCGCGAAAACTTTGATCTAAATCGTCGTATGAAAAATCTTTATTGCTCATTAATAATTTATTTATTCATTGCGACAGTTGAGTCAACTACAGCAGTACTAGCTGTAGAATCAACTGTTGCTTCTGCTTTGTATAAATCTCCTTGAGGAGCCTTTCCATTAGCAGGGTTTGTACCTTTTAAGCTCATAATGAAACTTGATACTTGTTGCATTTCTAAAGGTTGCATTTGTGCTTCCCAAGCAATCATACCTTTTTCTTGAACACCATATTTAATAGTTTTGAAAATACTACTGATATTACCACCGTGAATCCAGTAATCATCAGTCAAATTCGGACCAACACCACCCTCACCAGCTTGACCATGGCATGCAGCACATTTAGTTATGTAACTACTTTTACCTTTTGCAATATCAGCTGCTTCTGTTAAAAGTGTGACAGTATTTTCATCGACTTTACCAGCAGTTTGTTTTAACATTTCTGTTTTCTTTAAACTTGCTAATTCAATTTCTTTATTGTACTCATCAGCTTGTGATGGACCATCTAAGAAATGGAAATAAAATACATATACAAATCCGAATGCAATTGTACCATAGAACATATAAACCCACCAAGGTGGCAAGCTATTATCTAGTTCAATAATACCATCATAGTTATGATCAGTAGCAACTTCAGATTCTCTTTCTAAAGGTATAGCATTCGTCATTTTCTTAGATATAGATTTCCAAGACCAGCTAGATTCTTTAGCTTCTTTATATCCTAAAGCAACTAACATCTTTTGTAAGATTGAATACAAGTAAATGATTACGAATAATTCAATAAATACAACAACAGATAAAATTATAACTGTATTTGGATCTAAGCCACCTATCACCGCTTCAACTGCTACCTTATCAGTAGCGGTAGTAGCAGCTGCATCTTGTGCATACGAGCTACCCGAAGCGAACATTAAAGCTATTGCAATAATAGCTGCACCTTTTCCGAATTTTTCAGAAATTTTATTATTCACTAATCCGACTAATACTGAACCTATCGCAACAATAACTAGTAGTAATGCTCCGATTGCGAAAACGAATACCCAGAATAATGGGCTACTCCACATTGATGTTTGAGAAGCAACAGGAGTTGTAGCAACAGTAGCAGCATCTTGTGCAAAAATATTAGTGAACGTCATCATAAAAAAAACGATAAAGAAAAGTTTTTTATTTACTAGATGACGATATGAGTTTAACAACTTATTCATATTTGGCATAGTTTAGGTTATCTTCATTATTTTCTAGTGGTAAATCGCTCATTTGGTCGATGTACTTTTTATCAGTTTTAATTACATAAATAATTAACCCTACGAAGAATAGTATAAAAACCGTGAGTGAAATCATAGGGTAGACTTCTACCCCTCCGATTGTGCTTAAATAGTTGATGAATTTCATATTAAATATTATTTAGCTCCAACTAATTTATCTGTCTTAATATCTTTACCTAAACGTTGCAAGTAAGCAATCATAGCAATGATCTCTTTATTTGAAACAGTTTTAATGCCTGCTTCTGCTAAGTTCTTAGTTACAGAATCTGCTTGATGCATTAAATCTTTATTAGCGATTTGATCATAGCCTTCAGGGTATGGCACACCAAGAGTTTGCATAGCACGAATCTTAGCTGCAGTAGTAGAAGTATCTAAATCATCATCTAATAACCAAGGGTATGCTGGCATGATAGAACCAGGTGACATTGAAGTCGGCTCTAGCATGTGATTATAGTGCCATGAGTCTGGGTATTTATCAGCCAGTCTATGTAAATCTGGACCTGTACGTTTTGAACCCCATTGGAATGGATGATCATAAACATATTCACCAGCTTTAGAATATTCACCGTAACGCTCAGTCTCAGATCTAAATGGACGAACCATTTGAGAGTGACAAGTATAACAACCTTCTCTTATATAAATATCTCTACCTTGTAATTCTAATGGAGTATATGGTTTAACGCTTGCAATAGTTGGGATGTTACTCTTCACTAAGAAAGTTGGAACCATTTCAACAATACCACCGATAAGTATTACTACTAAACTTAAAATCATTAATTGTATAGGTCTTCTCTCGATCCAACGATGCCAGTGTTCACCTTTTTGAACAACAACATCTTTAGTAAGTGCAGGAGCTTCAGCTTCTTCGTTAGTGATTAACTTACCTGCAGCTGCAGTTTTTACTAAGTTGTAAGTCATCACGATTACACCTATTAAGTATAATAATCCGCCTAAACTTCTCAATGCATACATTGGTATAATTTGAGTAACTGTTTCTAAGAAGTTAGGATATTTTAAGAAACCCTCAGCAGTAAATTCTTTCCACATTAAACTCTGAGTGATACCAGCCCAATACAATGGAATAGCATAGAATAAAATTCCTAATGTGCCAATCCAGAAATGGAAGTTTGCTAATTTCTTTGAGTATAATTCTTTACCGAATAAACGAGGGAATAACCAATATAACATGCCGAATGTTAAGAATCCGTTCCATCCTAAAGCACCAACGTGTACGTGTGCTACAATCCAGTCTGTAAAGTGAGCAATTGCGTTTACATTTTTCAATGATAACATTGGTCCTTCGAAAGTTGACATACCATAAGCTGTAATTGCCACTACGAAAAATTTCAAGATAACATCTTCACGAACTTTATCCCAAGCACCTCTTAAGGTTAACAATCCGTTAATCATACCACCCCAAGATGGAGCAATAAGCATAACTGAGAATACAACTCCTAAAGACTGTGCCCAATCAGGTAATGAAGTGTATAATAAGTGATGCGGACCAGCCCAGATATATAAAAATATTAAAGCCCAGAAGTGAATGATAGATAATCTATAAGAGTATACCGGACGATTAGCCGCCTTCGGTAAGAAATAATACATTAAACCTAAGTAAGGTGTAGTTAAGAAAAACGCAACCGCGTTGTGACCATACCACCATTGTACTAATGCATCTTGAACACCTGCATACCATGAGTAACTTTTAAAGAAGCTAATAGGTAATTCAAATGAATTTACTAAATGTAAAACTGCAACAGTTACAAATGTTGCGATGTAAAACCAAATTGCTACATATAGATGACGTTCTCTTCGTTTTAAGATAGTACCAAACATGTTCCATCCAAACACCACCCAAATAATTGTGATCGCGATGTCAATTGGCCATTCTAACTCAGCATATTCTTTACCAGTTGTTAAACCTAATGGTAATGAAACTGCAGCAGCTAAAATAATAATTTGCCATCCCCAGAAATTAATGTTACTTAAAGTATCACTAAACATTCTGGTTTTACACAAACGTTGTAATGAGTAGTAAACCCCTGCAAAAATACCATTACCTACAAATGCAAAAATTACAGCATTCGTGTGTAATGGTCTAATTCGACCATAAGAGGTATAGGGTATACCGAAGTTTAGCTCAGGAAAAACTAATTGAAGTGCAATAAGCAATCCAACCGTCATTCCTATTAGCCCAAATACGATCGTAGCATACGCGAAGTTGCGAACGATCTTGTTGTCATAATAGAATTTTTCTACTTGCATAAATAATTATGATTGATTTTGGTTAATAGATTCTTCTTTCTTTTTCAATTCATCATCGAATAACATTCTCACTGATGGAGTATAATCATCATCAAATTGACCTGATTTTACAGACAACAAGAATGATATTAAGAAGCCAATGGCTACAAGTAAGCTTACTCCGATTAAAATGAATAGTACACTCATGATTTTATGTCGTAAAAATATTATTCAGATTTTTACAATTTCATGATTATAATCAGCGGGAAACATGATTTTTGTCATGTTTTAATATAATTAGGCCATTTACATTTGCTATTAAGCATAATTCAATTTATGAAAGCAGATATAATAAGTAAAGAGGATGTGAAACTTTTGGTAGACAAGTTTTACGAAAAGGTGAACAAACATGCTTTATTATCGCCTGTTTTCAATCAGGTTGCTCATGTTAATTGGGAAGAACATTTGCCTAAGATGTATGCATTCTGGACAGGCATATTGTTAGACACTAGTGAATATAGAGGTCAACCTTTTGACAAGCATGCACAACATGCTGAACACATTACAGGTGACCATTTTGCAGTATGGCTAAAGCTTTTTCATGAAACTATCGACGAATATTTTGAAGGAGAGAAAGCAAAACTTGCCAAAATGAGAGCAGATAGTATAGCTGCAATATTTCAATATAAACTTGACTTTATGAAGATGAATCAGAACATTGATTCAGAAAATAATTAAGGCGCAATTTCTTTTGCCATACCATTGAACACAAATAAGTGAAATGGCCACATAGCAAACCAATACAACCTACCCCATAGTCCGCTTGGCCTAAAAGTTGCAGTTTGAATAAATAATTTTTTACCGTTTTTTTCAGTAATGCTAAATTCTAACCAAGCTTCACCAGGTAATTTCATTTCAGCATATAATAATAATCGGTGATTTTTCTTGTCAGCAATTAACACTCTCCAAAAATCTAAAGCATCACCTGAACGCAAATCTATATTACTTCTTCGACCTCTTCTAGTACCTACTCCTCCAACCATCTTATCTACAAAGCCTCGTAAATTCCAAATCCAGTCCCAATAATACCAACCAGTCTCTCCACCAATTTTCCATAATCTCATTTGAGTTGAATCTAAACTTGAGTGAAATTCTCTTCGAACTTTATATTTTAAAGTACCATGTATAGGTACTTTAATTTGATTCATAAAATCTGTAGTTAGCAAGCCCTTATTGAGTGCATCTTTCCAACTAGAAACAATTGAATTTTGTTCAATTTTCTGTATAGCCAAATAAATTGCATGGTCATAACTAATAAGATTAATTTTAATAATTTCTCGTATCTTATTTTCATCACAAATCACTTCATTCTTCATGCTATCAACTAAACTTTGCGCTAATGAAAAAGTGGTAGAAGTAACAAAATATAGCCAATAAGAAGATATTCTTGGAGATAAATATGGAATTACAATTATCTTTCTTTTTAATCCTCTAACTTTAGCATAAGTTAGAATCATATCTTTATAACTTAGTATATCAGGACCTCCAATATCAAATGTTTGATTAAAACATTTATCATTATTTAATACCTGACTAAGATAAGTTAATACATCACGTATAGCTATTGGTTGGCAACGTGTAAGTATCCATTTTGGTGCAGTCATGATAGGTAATTTCTCACCTAAGTCTCTAATGATTTCAAAAGATGCAGAACCTGAACCAATAATTATTGCAGCGCGTAAAATTGTAACAGGTATTGATGAAGACTTCAATACGTTCTCTACATTTAATCTTGATGATAAATGTGTTGATAGATTATCAGAATTAACAATACCGCCTAAATAAATAATTTGCTTACAAGATGTAAGTTTAATCGCTTCAGTAAAATTCAAAGCGGATGAATTCTCTAAATCAAAAAATTTATTTGAATCGGCACCCATAGAATGCACTAAATAATAGGCTGCATCTATGTCTTTGGGTATTTTATTTAAACTGTTAGCATTTAATAAATCTGCTTCAATAATTTCTATAGAAACATTATTAGCATATTCTTCTTTTAACCTACGTACATCTCTTACTAAACAAACCACATGATGGCCTGCATCTAACAATACAGGAATTAACCTTGTTCCTATATATCCGTTCGCACCAGTTAATAAAATTTTCATGCTGGTCTGTATCTATTCTGAACCTTTGCTTTCAATTCATGCAATATACTATACAATCCGAAGTTTGTTCTGTTTACATAAATAAAATGTTTAACTCCTCTTGCTTGTTTGAATTCAGGTTGTTTAGCCAATTGCTCTCCAAATTCATATAATGAGCGCATAAATTTTTCATTGCTAAAATCAAACTCATCGGTCATAAAAGGCTCAGCGAATAATGAAATCATAGCTTTATACCATTTGAAATAAAACTCAATTTGTTTTTCATCATCTGAATCAAGAATCATTTCTAATTTTCTAAATGCTAATATAGCTTTAGGTTTATCATTCAGTATCTCTGGCTTTGTTAATGAGAAGAATGGATCATAGAAATCATCGGGTAGTTCTTTTACACAGCCAAAGTCTAAGACACCTAATTTTTCATCAGGTGTGATTAAGAAATTACCTGGATGTGGATCAGCATGTACCGCACGTAATTTATGTTGCTGATAATTATAAAAATCCCAAAGAGCTTGCCCGATTTTGTTTTTTAATTCTTGACTCGGGTTCTCTGCTAAAAACTCTTTCAGATGCTTACCTTCTATCCAATCCATCGATATTATTCTTTTACTAGAATACTCTTGATAGAATTTAGGAAACACAACATTTTCTAAATGAGCACATGCATTAGCAAATTGCTTAGATCTTCTTACTTCTAACTCGTAATCAGTTTCTTCTAGCATCTTACTTTCGACCTCTTTCATATAAATATCGAGTTCTTTTTCAGACATCCCCAATAATCTAAATGCAAAAGGTTTAACAAGTTTTAAATCAGAAGATATACTTTCGGCAACACCCGGGTATTGAATTTTAACAGCTATTTTTTTACCATCGATTTCAGCTTGATGCACCTGTCCAATTGATGCTGCATTAGATGAAACCATATTGAATTTATCGAAAATTTTATCTGGACTATTACCAAAATATTTACTAAAAGTTCTAACAATTAGTGGGCCAGACAATGGAGGTGCATTATATTGAGATTTTGAGAACTGATCAAGGTAAGCCTTTGGTAAAATATTTTTATCCATGCTTAACATTTGTGCAACTTTTAAAGCCGAACCTTTTAATTCACTTAATGAATTATATATATCAGAAGCATTATCGAGATTTAATTGTTCCTTAGTTAATTCAGGATCAAATAATTTTTTAGTGTAGTGTTTTAAATAATTACCTCCTACTTTGATACCTGTTTTAATGAATTTCGCAGATCTTTCAACTTTACCTGAGGCAATACTATCTTGTTCTTTCATATTTTAAATTTTTGCATAGGCGAATTTCTAAATAGAAACTTACCATATTCAATCATACTATCTAATGGAGATGTAGCCATTAGATCAAATGTTACATTTAACCCTTTTTCAATAGCTTCGTCAGTACGTTCGAAATCTGTTGATTGGTCGTCTACCCAAAAGTTGATTACAAACATAAGTTGTAACCATAGTGCATCACTGTACTTATCAGACAAAAATTTTCTATCTATTATTTCTCCTGTATTAATACCTTCAGCAATTACTTCTTTAGCAAATTCTTCAAACAATTTCTTGAAGTCATTTAAAAAATAAGGAGTAGAGAATTGCACCTTTTTTGTGCTTTTGAATGTATATGTCACAAAACTTCTATTTGATTTTAAGTTCTCTGCTAAGCCGAAATAAAATGCTAACATTTTCTCTCTTGAAGAGTATGTTTCGAATACTTCTTGAGATTTAATAGTATCAAGAGTATTAGTAAAAACAGACCTCCATATAGCTGATTCAATTGCATCGAAGGTTGTATAATATTTGTAAAAATCTGCTTCTGTTAATTTTAAGTCTTTCATGAACACATAAACAGACTCAGGCCTTTTACCATGACTTAATGTAAAATCTATATATGCTAATTTTATTTTTTCGTTAAGATCTGTCTTTGCCATAATTATATTATTAAGATTATTTGAAATTAATTTGTTGTTGCGTAAGGTAATCTCGCTATGTGTTTTACGCTGAAGTAACTATCAAGTCCAGTACATGTAATTGTACCAGCATCATCTAACTTAACGTAACCATCATCTTCTATATTGCTTTCATTCATTATTACTTCAATCACTTTACCAATTACCAAAGAAGTATTGTTTAATGGTATCGGAATTATAGACTCTAACTGAAGTCCGATTTTAATATTAGACTGCAATACATAAGGCACCTCTATATGTTCAGAATAATACTCTGTAAGTCCAGTTTTTGAAAACTCTGAAGTCTCTGCGTCAAATTTAGCACTACATAGATGTGCTTGGTTCATTATAGATGCATTTACATGATTCAAAGTATAAGAACCAGTTTCACGTATATTCTTTAATGTTTGGTGCTCTTCAGTCTCTGGGCGAGCAATCATACCAATGTAAGGCGGATTGGCTCCAATGTGTATAATAGAATTAAATGGAGCCAAATTATTAACTCCATTAATTCCTTTTGTACTTACTAAACTTAAACTTTTAAATCCGTTTAATGAATTGAAAAACGTAGCTCTATAGCGTTTTTGCATTTCATCAAAATCTTTGCTTATCAATGATATCATTTTAAATTGCTTGATGATTAAATGGCTGTAGAACCATTTCAGAGACTACGCCTGAACTTGGTTGCTGACATAAAAACCAAATTGATTTTGCAGCTTCTTCTGCCGTTACAAATTTATCTTTTTGTACTCTTAAATCTATTTCATCCCAAAAAGGAGTATCAGTACCTCCTAAAAATATATTGGTTATTCTAATTTCTGTTCTTTTTAACTCTTCTCTAACTGATTTAAGCATACCGTTAAGTCCGTATTTAGATGCTGAATATGCTGCCGCACCTGCCATTGGAGTTTTGCCTAACACCCCTGGTAAATTAATTATAAGTCCAGTTTTTTTCTCTTTCATATTCGGCAAAAAAGCTTTTAATAAATTAAATGCTCCAACCAAATTTACATTTAATGATTCAGAGAAATCTTCAGATGTTAAATTTTCTAATGGTTTAATTATACCTACTCCTGTAGCGTTAATTAAAATATCAATTGAATTAACTTGTTGATGAATCGAATTTGCTATGGTCATAACATTATCATAGCTTTTTACATCCATGATAAAAGTTCTATTTGAAGGTACTTCTATTTCAACTGCAAGAGCAGATAATTTCTGTTCATCGCGAGCTGCTAAATATAAAATCGCACCTGATTGTTTGAGTAATTTAGCTGTGTTACTTCCAATACCACCTGTTGCGCCGGCTATAAAAACATGTTTATCTCTTAAACTTTCCATATAAATTACATTTCAATGTATTGAAGAAATTCTTTTCTCACATCTGCATCATTAAATCTACCACTATATTCAGAAGTAACAGTACTTGAATTGACATCCTTAACACCTCTTGATGAAACGCATAAATGATGTGCATCAATAACTACTGCTACATCATCAGTTTGTAATACTCTCTTCAATTCGTTTGCAATTTGTTTTGTTAATCTCTCTTGCACTTGTGGCCTTTGAGAATAATATTCTACTATGCGATTTATTTTTGACAAACCTATTACTTGTCCGTTTGATATATAAGCCACATGAGCTTTGCCTATAATTGGCACAAAATGATGTTCACAATTACTATACAATGTGATGTTTTTCTCAACCAGCATTTGATTGTATTTGTACTTATTGTCGAACATAGAAATTTTTGGTTTGTTCGCAGGATTAAGTCCTCTGAATATCTCTTTCACATACATCTTTGCTACTCTATGCGGTGTGCCTTTTAAGCTATCATCACTTAAGTCTAATCCAAGTACATTCATGATTTCTCTAAAATGTTTTTCTATTAGTTCGATTTTTAGATCATCATCTAATTCAAATGCATCAGCTCTTAAGGGAGTCTCTAGAGAAGTAGATATATGTTCTTCGCCCATCATTTCTGCCATTTCGTGGCTTTCGAGTATTGATTTTGTATTTGACATAGTTAATTGTTTGAAGTATAACAACAATGGATGCTTCTTGTTTAACCTTTTTAATATAAAAGTTAAACAAAAATCAAACATGTTACTATATAAATTGTTTTGAAATTATGAAAATGGTAAAGAAAGCTGAATTACCTATAAAGGTTTGTTTAGTATGTAACAAACCATTTCAATGGCGAAAAAAGTGGGCTAAGAATTGGGATGAGGTGAAATATTGTAGTGAAAGATGCAGAAGAACTAGATAAAAAATATGAAGAAATTAACAGTAGTTTGGTTTCGTAATGACTTGAGAGTTCATGATCACCAGCCATTAGTGGAAGCAGTGAACAAATCAGAATTTGTTTTACCAATTGTTTGTATTGATCCACGAATGAACATGATCACTACACACGGCACGCGTAAAACTGGAAAGTTCAGAATGAATTTTTATTTAGAGTCAGTAAAAAATTTAAAAGAGACTTTGAATAAAACTGGATCAGATTTATTAGTATGTGTTGGCAAGCCTGAAGATGTGATACCAGAAATATGTGCAAAGTATAAGGCAGATTGTGTTGTAGCTTTTAAAGAAGTAGCATCCGAAGAAATAAAAATTGCAGATAGATTAGAGCTGAATTTATGGAAACATAAAATACCATTAACACTATATTTAGGCAACACCTTACATAATAAAGAAGATTTACCATTTCCAATAAAAGATATACCAGACGTTTTTACAAATTTCAGAAAGCGTGTTGAGAGAGACTCTATTGTTCGTCCATGTTTTGAGACACCTAAAAAAATAAAAGTACCTGAATCACTTGAAAAATCAGGTGTTCCGTCATTGATGGAACTTGGATATGAAGAGTTGGTGATTGATAAAAGAACTGCATTGACATACAAAGGTGGGGAATCAGAAGCCTTAAAAAGACTCAAAGAATATTTTTGGGAAAAGGACTTATTGAAAAATTATAAACAAACAAGAAACGGATTAGTGGGTTCTGATTATTCATCGAAATTTTCTGCAGCATTATCATTCGGATGCATCTCACCTAGGAAAGTATATTGGGAGATAAAAAAATATGAGGAAGAGCGCATTGAAAATGATTCTACTTATTGGTTGTATTTCGAATTGTTATGGAGAGATTATTTTAGATTCATGTTTAAGAAATATGGCAATGCAATGTTTAGAGAAGATGGAATTAGAAAATTAAAGAGAACAAACATTGCTATAAACGAAGATGAATTATTTGAAAAATGGAAGGATGGTAAAACTGGGGTTCCATTTATTGACGCAAACATGTTAGAGCTAAAATATACAGGCTTCATGAGTAATCGCGGCAGACAGAATGTTGCGAGTTTTTTAATTAATGATTTGCATGTTACCTGGACAAAGGGTGCTGCCTATTTTGAAGAAATGTTAATCGATTACAATCCAGCTTCAAATTGGGGTAATTGGTCATATTTAGCAGGTGTTGGTAATGACCCTAGAGAAGAACGATATTTTAATGTTGTTAAGCAGGCTTACGATTATGATGCAAAAGCCGAGTATGTGAAATTATGGATACCAGCATTAGAGAATTTACCAAACAACTTAATTCATCAGCCATACATAATGAATGAAGAAATACAAATGAAGTATAACTTCATTTTAGGCAAAGATTATCCGATGGCAAATGTTAAATTCAAGAAATTTGAAAAAGCTTAAATATTATTCATCTAAGTTTGCTGTTTTGAGCAATTCTTTATGATTAATAATTTTAATCTTTTTGCCAACGAATTCTAACATATTATTAGATTTGAATTCAGATAATAATCTAATAGCTGTTTCAGTTGCTGTACCTACAAGAGTAGCTAATTCTTCACGTGATAAGCTAACTGTTAAAGTAGATCCGTCATTTTCTACTCCATACATTTCTTTAAGAAACAATAGCGCTTCAGCCATTCTCTCACGTACAGATTTTTGAGCAAGGTGTAAAATTGTATTTTCTGCTTGACGAAGATTTCTCGAAAGCAATTGAATAATTTGCATTGATAGTTCTTTGTTCTTTTCTACTAATTCCATGAAAACGTTTTTTGGAATAAAGCATATTGAACAATCATCTAAAGCCGTAGCACTACTTGTGTAAGAGTCACCACTTAACAAAGCTCTATATCCAACAACATCTCCCTCTTTAGCAAGACGAACTATTTGTTCTCGTCCTTCTAAGCCCATTTGATGTATTTTGATTTTACCATTGTTAACACAAAAAATACCATGAGGATAAGCACCTTCTGAAAAAATTTGCTGTCCTTTTTTGATGGTTTGACACCATTTATTTTGATTTACTAACTGAAGATCATCATGAGTTAAATGACAAAATATTGATTTAAATCTAGCTGAACAATGCTCGCAATCTAAATGAAGCTCTTCCTTTTTAGCCATTACAATTTGGGGGTTTAGGTAAAGGTAAAAAAATATCTATCTAAATTTAATCTAAAATATATTTTTTAAAGAATATTTCTTGGTCTTTCTTGTTATACAGTTCGTTTAAATAAACATCAGGAAGAATGCCTCTACCAGCATCAGGAACACCTGGGAAATAATTAATTCTATGTAAAGGTATTCTAAGCTTAATACCCGAATTTGGCAATATAATTTCAGGGAAAGCTCGCCCGTTATTACCTGTATATGTACCACCAGTTTCGTTACCAATAAATTTTGCTTTGGTATGGAATTTCAAATAAGCAGCTGTTAAGCTAGCTGATGAAACTGAAAAGCCATCGATTAAGACTATTAATTCTGGATTAAAGTTTTTGCTCTTTTTTGATTTATAGCTATATCTGTATTTTTTAATGTTGCCTTCAGACCATCTTTCTCCACTAGGGTAAACATCACGCCACAACCAACCCATATACCATTGTACATAACCTTTAAATTTCAAGAATTGCCCCAACTTAATATTCTTTTCTCGTTCTGCATACATAGAAATGTCTTGAGAAATAAGATAACTTAATAAATCAAATGCATGATTTATATTTCCACCAGTATTCCCTCTGAGATCTATTACTAATTTCTTAACTGAATCTTGTTCCATTTTTGCAAAAATTCTTTCATAGAATACTTTAGAATTTTTCTTAAAAGAAGCAATTCTTAGCACACGAACAGATTTATAGTTTTTATTTTTCAGCAAATAAGCTGAATGCATAGAGTCTGATGTTGACCAAGGCTCCCATTTAAAATCAATTGGTTTTGCAGTATATTTAAGTGTTCTTTCAATAGGTAATTTTTTAATACCAGATTTTGTCTCAAACTCTACACTACAAATAACCGGGACTTTATATAAGACATTAAAATACGCATTAAAGCGTTCTGACAATACAGCTTCATTAAATGAATTTTGAAAACCATCTCCTGATTTCAACATCATCATTCTACTTATAATTTCTATTGATGGAATATTATTTATCGATATAATTTTAATCAATGAAGTATCAGGCGATAATTCTTTTATATTTCTAGCAAATAAATTCCCCTTATAAATAAGTAAATTAAAGTTGAAATAATGTTTAGAATAAGGTGTAAAAGAGTGAGATGCTGAAGTATGAACGCATCTAGCAGTAGCCATTAATGTATTAACTTTTTCAGCAAGTTCATTTTTATCAACTGAATCAACAATACCTCTTTGAATGAAATCATAAACCCAGTTATACTCTTCTTCTTTTGTATATCTATATAGAGAAGGATGTGCTACATTTAAAACATCATAACAAAATTTCAAATCTGCTTTTGCTTGTTCTGCACTCAGCCTTTGTGCAAAAACTGAAATATTAAAAAATATTGCTATTAAAAATAGAATCGATTTTTTCATGTTCTAAAAATAATAAAATGTTAAATAAAAAAGGCGGTTTAAATATTAACCGCCTTCTTAATTATACCCCTAACAATAATCGTTGTGGGTCTTCTAAATATTGTTTCACTTTAACTAAGAAGCCTACAGACTCTCTACCATCAATAATTCTATGGTCATAAGAAAGGGCTAAATACATCATTGGCTTTATCACTACTTGTCCGTTAACAGCCATTGGTCTCTCCACAATATTATGCATACCTAATATCGCTGACTGAGGTGAGTTAATAATCGGAGTTGACATCATTGAGCCAAACACACCACCATTAGTGATGGTAAATGTACCACCTGTCATTTCTTCAATTGTTAATTTATTGTCTCTTGCCTTACCTGCTAATTCTGCAACTGCTTTTTCAATTTGTGCTAAACTCATTGATTCAGCATTTCTAATTACAGGAACTACTAAACCTTTAGGCGCAGAAACTGCAATTGACATATCTACAAAATCATGATAAACAATTTCTTCACCATTGATTTGAGCGTTTACAGCAGGGAATTCTTTTAATGCTTCGCATACTGCTTTTGTAAAGAACGACATAAAGCCTAATCCTACTCCATGTTTCTCTTTGAACTTATCTTTATACTTCGCTCTAATATCCATTATAGGCTGCATGTCTACTTCATTGAATGTAGTTAACATAGCAGTCTCATTTTTAACAGCAACTAACCTCTTAGCAACTGTTTTACGAAGCGACGACATTTTCTCTTTACGAGCATTTCTAGAACCAGCAACAAATACTTCTGTAGTAGTAGTTTTTGTTTCAGGCTTTGCTTTTTCTGCTTTAGGCGCATTAGCAGCCATAGCATCTTCTTTTGTTATTCTACCTTCTTTACCAGTACCATTCACAGAACTTGCATCTACACCTTTCTCTGCTAAAATTTTAGCAGCAGCAGGTGAAGGGTGTCCGGCTGCATAAGATTCTTTATTGCTTGACTCAGCAGTTTTTACTTCTGATTTTTCAGCTGGCTTCTCAGCTGATTTACTAGCACCTGCTTTTGCATCTGTATCTATATTGCATACTAATGCACCAATAGCTAATGTATCTCCTTCTGAAGCTACAGTGTTCAATACACCTGCTTGTTCAGCTGTTAATTCGAAAGTTGCTTTGTCTGATTCTAACTCGGCAATAATTTCATCCATCTCTACATAATCTCCACTTTGCTTTATCCATCTCGATAAAGTCACTTCTGAAATTGACTCGCCTACTGGTGGTACTTTAATTTCTAGTTTCATTTTATTTCTGATTATAGAAAATTTCTAATCTAATTATTTATCGTTTGTAAATGCTTTGTATAAAATATAATCTTGTTGTGATAAATGCTGCTTATTATATCCAGTTGCTGTACTGCTACTTTCTTTTCTAGATATAACTTCTATATTTTCTTTACGCATTAATCTCACTAAGTATGGCCAAGCTCCCATGTTTCTTGGTTCTTCTTGCACCCAGAAAAATTCTGTCGCCTTCGAATACTTTGCTTTTAATGCCTCAAGTTGATCAACTGGCAATGGGAACAATTGTTCTAATCTTATGATCGCTACATCTTTTGTTCTACCATCTTTCTCTCTGCGATCTAATAATTCATAATAAATTTTACCTGAACATAATAATACTCTCTTTACATCTTTTGCTTTTACACTTGCATCATCAATCACCTCTTGGAAATTACCTTTCGTAAATTCATCCATAGCACTTACACATGCCGGGTGACGTAATAAACTCTTAGGTGTAAATACTACTAATGGTTTGCGGAAAGGGCGTACCATTTGTCTTCTCAATAAATGGAAATAATTCGCAGGTGTACTACAAATTGCAACTTGAATATTATCGTTGGCACACATCTCTAAAAATCTTTCGATTCTGCCTGATGAATGTTCTGGACCTTGACCTTCATATCCATGAGGTAACAGCATCACCAAGCCATTTGATCTTCTCCATTTAAACTCAGCGCTCGTTATAAATTGATCAACAATAATTTGTGCTCCATTGAAGAAGTCTCCAAATTGTGCTTCCCAAATTGTTAGTGTATTTGGTGATGCCATTGCATAACCATATTCGAAACCTAATACACCGTACTCCGATAAATGAGAGTTATAAATATAAAATGGTGCTTGTTTCTCAGATACGTTTTGTAATGGTATATATTCTTCTTCTGAATCTTCAATTTTCACAACAGCATGTCTGTGTGAGAATGTTCCTCGCTCAACATCTTGTCCGCTTAATCGCACATCATACCCTTCATTCATCAAGGTTGCATATGCCATCAACTCAGCCATTGCCCAATCAAAAACTTTAGAGTCTTTTGCCATCTTATTTCTATCGGCAAATAATCTCTCTATTTTATTTAAGAACTTTTTATTCTTCGGAAGTGTGCTAATTTTATCAGCTATACTTAAAAATGTTTTCTCATCTACCTTTGTATTAAAAGTAGTTTTGAAATCTTCTGGTGTTGAAAATCTAAAGTTTTTCCAAGCACCCTGAAATAAAGGTTCCACAAGAGTTTTATCTTCTTGTTTAGCTTCATTCAATCTCTCTTGTAAATGCTGACGAAACTCTTTATCCATTTGCTTAGCAAGATCTGCATCAATCGAACCTTGTTCATTTAATTTCTTAACATAAATTTCTCTCGGATTCGGATGTTTTTCAATTGCCTTATACAATAAAGGCTGTGTGAAACGAGGCTCATCTGATTCATTATGCCCGTATCTACGATAACATAAAATATCGATGAACACATCAGTATGATATTTTTGACGAAACTCAACCGCCATTTGTATTGCATGTACTAAAGCTTCAACATCATCACCGTTCACATGAAACACTGGCGAGAGTGTTGTCTTTGCAACATCCGTACAATAAGTACTTGACCTTGCATCTTTATAATTTGTTGTAAATCCGATTTGATTATTAATTACTAGGTGGATGGTACCTCCAGTTTTATAACCGTCAAGTTTTTCCATCTGTATCACTTCGTAAACTATTCCTTGTCCTGCAACTGAGGCATCACCATGAATTAATATTGGTGCAATACTTAATAAGTCACCTTGGTATTTATGATCAATTTTTGATCTTACCATACCTTCTACAACTGGGTCAACTGCCTCTAAATGCGAAGGATTTGGAGATAAACTCAAATGAACATCTTTACCTGTTGATGTTTTAATATCTGTTGAATAACCTAAGTGATATTTAACATCACCACCAAAGGGATCATCTTCGTTAAACTTACCTTCGAACTCTTTGAAAATCTCTTTGTAAGTTTTGTTCATGATATTGGCCAAAACATTTAATCTGCCTCTATGTGCCATGCCAATAACAAATTCTTTCAAGCCTAAATCTGCACCCTTTTCAATCACTGCATTCATAGCAGGTATTAATGATTCAGCACCTTCCAACGAAAATCTTTTTTGTCCTAAAAATTTAGTCCCTAAAAAGTTTTCAAATATTACTGCTTGATTTAATTTATGTAGAATTTGTTTTTTCTCGTCAATACTAAAATTCGGAGTGTTTCTATTTTTTTCAAGTTTATCTAAGAACCATTTTATTCTTTCAGGATGTCTGATAAACATAAACTCAACACCAATTGACTGGCAATAGGTTTGCTCGAGTAAAGCGATGATGTCTTTTAATTTCGCTGGACCTAATCCTACTTCAACACCTGCATTGAAAACTGTTTCTAGGTCTGCATCTGATAAACCCCACTGAGAAATTTCTTTACCAGGAAAGTATTTTCTACGTTCTCTTACTGGGTTCGTCTTCGTAAATAAATGACCGCGTGTACGATAACCATTTATCATATTCAATACACCAATTTCTTTCAAGAAATGGTCGGGTGTTTCCATGGTAACTGACGATGCATCACCACTTCTTCCTAGTTCAAACCCTTCAAAAAATTTCTGCCATCCGAAGTCAACCGACTCAGGATCTTCTTTATATGATTCATACAGAGACTCGATGTATTCTGTAGAATTATTATTTAAATAGCTTAACTTATCCATGTTTTTCTAAAACGTCTGCGAAATTACGAATTAAAATGCCTTTTTTATAAGAATTAAGGCAATATTATGACACACTAGCGTAAGTCATATCTACTTGATTTAGAAATGATAATAAATCTGCAACATCTTGAAGGTTTACTAAATTGTCAGTTTCTTTGATTTTATACTCTTTCATTGCTGATCCGGCCAATAATATCGTTTGGTTTGGGAAAAAATCAATAAAGGATTGAACTGAGTGTTGTAAATCTGAATTATTAATTGAATTGGTTAAAATTGAGAATATATAATCTGGACGATATGATTCAATAACTTCGTTTACATAAGCAAGCGAAAGACTTTGACCAAGATATAAAACCTTGTGCCCGTGTTGCTTAATTACATAATAGGCAAATAACAGTGCGATTTCATGATATTCATTTTCTGGCAAAAACAACAAAAACCTTTTTGGAAATTCTATCTCGATAGGTTTTGCCGAATCAATAGCAAGAATTAATCTTTGTTTGATGAGATTAGTTGCAAAATGTTCTTGAGCCGGATTAATCATGCCCGTTTGCCACATTATACCCACCTTATGAAGAAAAGGATAAATAACCTGAATAATTGTTTGTTCAAAACCTATCTTTTTTACAGATTGAACCAAAGATTTTTTGAATTCTAGTTCATTTAACTCTAAAGAATTCTTTACTAAAGATTGTATATGACAAGTGAAATTATTCTCTACTTCACTAAGCTTTTCAACCTTTTCAGCCATTTCTATTGAGGTCATTTTTACTATTTCAGATATTTTAATACCTGAGTCATTAAGTATAGATACATTCAACAAAAACTTCAAATCTTCATCATCATAATACCTAATATTGGTATCAGATCTCTTAGTTTGCATTAAATTATATCGTTGCTCCCAAACACGAATTGTGTGAGACTTAATGCCAGTAATGGTTTCGATGTCTTTTATTGAAAACTTATTCATCTTGACCATATAACACCATTTGTTTAAATTAGTTTAATATAATTTGAATGAGTCTATTTTACCAAATCACCTGCTAATTCTAATAGACTTGTTTCAGCTAGCTTATATTGGTATAGGGCATTGACAAACCTACTATTTGCTTCTATATAACTTCTCTGAGCCTCTCTTAGTTGAAAAGATGATATGCCGCCTAGCTTATATTTATCATTACTAATTTCTAAATTTCTTTTAGAAACTTGCTGATTTTCGCCTTCTAATTGTAAGAGTAACAAATTATTTTGATAAGAAGTTACTAATGTATTCCAATTTGCTTCAAGATTTTGTTGGGTACTTAAAAAATCCATTTCGGCAGATTGTGATTCAATTTTTGCGATTTTTTCTCTCTTGCTTTGTAATAGTCCGTTGAAAATATTAATCGAAGCTGATATACCATAATTGAAACCCTGGTTTCTATTTTCTATAAAAAACCCGGCTTCAGCATTTTGATTATTAAAAGTATAACCTGAATTCAAACGTAATGTAGGATATCTATCTGCCGCGACCTCTTTAACATTTAACTCTGCTATTCTTTGTCTGCTTTTAGCTGAAACCAATTGTGGGTTTTGATCTTTCAATCTACCATACATACTTTTTATATCTAAAATAGTAGCTTGTGGTATAGTATCTATTAATTCAAATGAATTATCAATTGGCAAAATCAATAATTCATTAAACCTAATTTTTAGGTTCCTTAAGGTCTCTTGTTGTTTTAAAAATGTACTATAGTCGGCATTGTAATCAACTTTTGCATTTAATAAATCTAATGTTGAACCCGAACCTACATTGCTCTTGTTTTCTGCAATCGTTAACCTCGACTTAGAAACTTCTAAAGCTTCTTTACTTGCTTTCATTTGTTCTTGAGCAGCAACAATTGCATAATAATTTATTATGATATCAGCTACAACATTCTGCAACATCGCTTTAGTATTTACCTCACCTAATTTTTCAAGCTCCTTTAATTTATCATATGCTGCAAACATCTTCAAACCATCGAACAAAGTCCAAGTCATTAATACATTTGCATTTTGTGTAGTTGTTTTCGCAGCATCTCTTTCGTTTATTCCTCCGGTTACAAATACTTGACGAGTATCGTTTATACTCTGATTCAAACTTGCATTTGCATCTACTTTTGGTAAGATGGCTGATCGAGCAGCTTTGCGGGTTTCAACACTTACTGACTCTTGATTTTTAGCAATTTTAATTGAATAATTATTTTCTAGTCCGAGTTGTATACTCTCATTTAAACTTAATTTCTGTTGTGCAGAAACTCTTGTAAAAAGGAAAATAAAACTGACAATAAATAAATATGTTATATGATTTTTTTTAGTCATTTTTTTTTATTTCTCTAAAGCCTCATAATTTACTGTATCAAGTTTTTTAGTTCTTGACATGTAAGTATATATAGCTGGAATAATATATAAAGTTAATATCAATGAAAATATAGTACCACCAATAATTACTATACCTAAGCCAACTCTACTTTTAGCTGCTGCACCAATAGACAATGCAATTGGTAAAGCTCCTAATGCAATTGCTAAACTTGTCATCAAAATAGGTCGAAGTCTTGCAGCCGATGCTTGACGAATTGCATCAGACATTTGTAGTCCTTGTAACTTTAATTGATTTGCAAACTCTACAATTAAAATACCATTTTTTGTCACTAAGCCTATCAACATTATTATTCCGATTTGACTAAATATATTTAGTGTTTGATCAAAAATCCATAACGATAAAACCGCACCTGCGATTGCTAGTGGTACAGTAATCATAATAATAAAAGGATCAATGAAACTTTCAAATTGGGCAGCAAGAATTAGATATATTAGAATTAATGATAATATAAATGCAAATAAAATATTTGAATTACTCTCTGCAAAATCTCTAGATGTACCAGCTAATGCAGTTGAGAAAGACTCGTCTAAAACTTCTTCTGCAATTTTATCCATTTCGGCTATACCATCGCCAATGGTTTTACCTGGTGCTAATGCTGCTGAAACAGTAGCAGACATGAAGCGGTTATTGTGATATAGTTGTGGCGGACTGCTTTGTTCTTTTAGTTTTATCAAATTATCTAATTGAATTAGTTCAGATTTATTATTTCTAACAAATATTGATGTTAGGTCAATAGGTTCATCCCGATTTAAACGATCAAACTGCCCAACTACTGAATATTGTTTTGAATTCATATTGAAATACGCAAACCTTTGTCCGCTTAATGCTAGCTGTAACGTTTGTGCAATATCAATAATAGATACCCCTAAACTTTTTGCTTTCTCTCTGTCTATTTCAACAGATAATTCAGGCTTATTAAATTTGAGATCTGCATCTATCATTGTAAAAGTTGGATTTTGCTGAGCCTTTTCCATAAACTTAGGTAAGATCTCTCTCAACTTTTCAAAATTTGGAGCTTGTAAAACATATTGAACAGGTAAGCCTCCTCTTCTACCACCAGAAGATATTGTTTGTTGTTGTATTACAAAAGCTCTAGCTTCAGACATATTCTTAGTAGCGTTAGTAATAGCATTTGCAATTTGTGTTTGCGTGCGATTACGCTCATGAGGCTCTACTAATCTTAATCTTGCAAAACCTGTATTTGCTGCACCTGAACCTGTAAAGCCGGGTGAAGTAACTGTTAAAACTATTTTCTTTTCAGGCACAGAATCCATTAATGTTTGAGCTAACTTCAACATATAATAATCTGTGTATTCAAACGATGCACCTTCAGGTGCTGATATTGAAATTTGTAATGCACTTCTATCATCTAATGGTGATAGTTCTGATTGTAATTCTTTGCCGACAAAAAAGATAATTAGAAAACAAATTAATAAAACTACTAAAGCTATTACTCGATTTTTTAGAAACTTATCTAGTGTTCTAGAATAAGCATTCACCATGTTTACAAAGAATGGTTCTGACCATACGTAAAACTTACTTTTACGATGTCCGTTTTTCATCAGCTTTGCATTCAACATTGGTGTTAAGGTAAGTGAAACAAATGCTGATATTAAAACAGCAGATGCTATTACCACCCCAAATTCTCTGAATAATTGTCCGACAAAACCCTCTAAAAATATAATAGGCAAAAACACTGCAGCTAATGTTATAGAAATAGAAATCACTGCCATGAAAATTTCGTTAGAGCCTTTAATAGCAGCCTCTAAAGGGGAGTATCCTTCTTCAATTTTTTTGAAAATATTCTCTGTTACTACTATACCATCATCTACTACTAAGCCTGTTGCTAATACAATAGCAAGTAAGGTCAATACATTCACTGAAAAGCCCATCAAATACATCACGAAGAATGTTCCAATTAAGGCTACCGGTATATCAATTAAAGGACGCAATGCTATACTCCAATCTCTAAAAAATAAATAGATAATTGCAATGACTAGGATTAATGATAGTATCAATGTTTCAGCAACCTCAGTGATTGATTGCCTAATAAACACTGTATTATCAAGTGCTATGTTTAAACGATAATCTTTGGGTAATTCTTTTTCAATTTGATTATAACGCTTATAGAATTCATCTGCAATGTCTAAATAATTAGCACCTGGTTGAGGCACTAAAGCCATACCAATCATAGGTGTGCCTGATTCTCTAAGTATTGATTCTTCATTTTCTGGACCTAAGACCGCATATCCAACATCTCTTAAACGAATTAATTTTTCAGCATCATTCTTAATAATTAAACTATTGAATTCTTCTTCAGAACTTAAGTTGCCACTTGTTTTAACTGTTAATTCTGTTGAATTACCAGCAATTTTACCAGAAGGTAATTCAACATTTTCTCTATCTAATGCAGTCTTTACATCTAAAGGAGTTAGTCGATATGCAGACAATTTAATTGGGTCTAACCATAAACGCATGGCATATCTTTTTTGCCCCCAGATTTGAATACTACTTACACCTGGTATAGTTTGAAGACGTTGAGATATTACATTTTCAGCATAGTCACTTACTTCTAATTGAGTTCTTGTATCACTTTGCAAAGTCATAGACAATATTGCATCAGAGTTAGCATCAGCTTTAGATACTACTGGTAATCCGTCAATGTCTTTAGGTAATGTTCTTACTGCTTGAGATACCTTGTCACGTACATCATTAGCTGCTTCATCAATATTTTTACTCAAGTTGAATTCAACTGTTATAATACTTGAACCTTGATTACTAGATGATGAAATGTTTTTGATACCATCTATACTATTAATCACTTTTTCTAATGGCTCTGTAATTTGAGATTCAATAATATCAGAATTAGCTCCAGGATAATTTGTTCTAACAGATACAATTGGTGGATCTATAGATGGAAATTCTCTTACTCCTAAATATTTATACCCAATAAAACCAAATAACATGATGAGTAAATTCATCACTATGGTAAGTACTGGTTTTTTTATACTTGTTGTTGATAAACTCATTATTTTAAAATTAATTTCGATCCGTTTTTGATTGACATTATACCTGTTGTAATTACTGTATCCCCAACATTAAGTCCTGATGTCACTTGTATAAATTGATCGTTACGTATACCAGTCTCTATTATAACTTCTTTTGCTAAGCCATTTTCAACAGTATATACTTTCTTGCCTTTTAAAATTGGAATGATTGCTTGATTCGGAACTAATATTGCATTCTTTATTTCTTTTAATTCTAATTCTACTTTAGAAAAAGAACCAGGTATTAGCTCTCCATTATTATTCGCGATAGCACGTACTTGTAAAGTCCTGGTGTTCTCATCAATCATTGGTTCTATTGCATAAACATTCGCTTTGTATTTTCTATCATTACCCTCTACCATAAAAATTATCTCTGCATTTTTTTTCATGCTGTTTGAATATTTCTCAGGTATAGAGAACGTGATTTTTACTTTGTCATTTTTTACCAATTTTGTAATTGTACTTGTTGGTGTTATATAATCTCCTACAGATATCATTCTTAGACCAAGTTGCCCTGCGAATGGTGCGCGCAATTCTGTTTTTGCTAATTGAGCATTTATTAATTCTGTTTCTGCTTTCAATGATTGTAGTTCTGTAAATACAATATCATATTCTTGCTGTGAAATTGCTTCTTTCTTTAACAAAATTCTTTGACGATATTCTTGTTCTTCAGCTAACTTCTGTCTTGCTTTTGCTCTATCATATTGCGCTTTAAGTTCTTGATCATTTATCTTCAACAAAAGCTCACCTTGTTTTACTTTAGCACCTTCCGAAAAAAATACTTTAGTCACCTTACCAGCACTCTCAGTTCTTAAATCGACTGACTCGTCTGCTTGTATATTACCCGTTATTACAATACTTTCTTTTAAAGTAGTATCTCTAATCACAATGTAGTTTGCTGCTACTTTCTGATTCATTTTGCCTCCCTGTGATTTTTTTTCTCCACTAGAATCTGATTTACTACAAGCCGAGAGTAATGTAATTACAGTAGCTGTAATAAGAATTGTGTTGTTGCCTAATGTCTTGATATTCATTGAATAATTATTTTTTTATTAGATGCGTAAAGATAAAGCTAAATGTTACAACATTTATAATATTATTCTGTTTAATATGGCCGGCTTAATTAAAACAAATGCTCTATTTTTGTATAATTGTTACTAATTAAGTAAAACTTAAAACATAAATGAAGAAAATCGTATTAATTGCATTGATTATGAGCAGTATTTCAGAACTAATGGCTGAAAGTATAAAGTACAAATTAACTTTTCCTGAAGCACAAGCCCACTACGTAGATGTAGAAATGGAAATTAGTGGTTTCAAAGAAAAGGAATTAGAACTTAAACTGCCTGTTTGGACACCAGGTTCTTACTTAGTAAGAGAATTTGCTCGACACGTAGAAAGTGTTCAAGCAAGTTCTAATACTGAAAATGTAAAAATCGAAAAAACGAATAAAAATACTTGGAAGATATCTAATGCAAATGGTAATGTAAAAGTAAAATATAGAGTCTATGCATTTGAATTAACAGTAAGAACAAGTTTTATAGATGAATCTCACGCAGCTTTAAATGGCTCGAATATTTTCATGTATGTTGAAGGTTACAAAAAACTAAAATCTGAAGTCAACATTATACCTAGAGAAAATTGGAAGAAAATTTCATGTGGTTTAACTCATGATAAAAACAATCCATTTATTTTATATGCGGATGATTACGATATTTTAGCAGACTCACCTATAGAAATCGGCAATCAAGATATCATTGAATTTGAAGCATTAGGTATACCTCATTACGTGGCAATGGTAGGTCCGGGTACCTATGATAAAGAAAAAATTAAAAAAGATTTTATCAAAATAATAGAAACTGCTAATTCAGTATTCGGTAAAAATCCTGTAAATAATTATACATTTTTAGTATATAATGTAAACAGTGGAGGCGGCGGATTAGAGCATTTAAATTCTACAAGTTTATTAGTACAGAGAAATGCATACAGCACTGAAAATTCATATAATAGCTTTTTAAGTTTAGTAGCTCATGAATACTTCCACTTATGGAATGTTAAAAGACTTAGACCAAGTGTATTAGGCCCATTTGATTATGACCAAGAAAACTACACTCATTTATTATGGGTATCAGAAGGCTTTACTGCCTATTATGATAACTGGATTGTTAAAAGAGCTGGATACTATACAGAAGATAAATACTTTGAAATTTTAGCGAATGAGATATCTGCACAAGTAAATTTACCTGGTGATAAAGTACAAGCATTAAGTGAATCGAGTTTTGATGCATGGATTAAATATTACAGAAGAAATGAAAATTCAAATAACTCACAAGTATCTTATTACGATAAAGGAAGTATAGCAGCACTATTAATTAATTTAATGATCATAGAGCATTCTGCTGGAAAACAAAACTTAGATAACTTAATGAAGTTTCTTTACAAGGAATATTATGAGAAGAAAAATATAGGCTTTGATAATAATACATTTAAACAAGCTGCAGAAAAATTTACAGGTAGAAACTTAGATAAATTTTATGCAGAAGTTATAAATGGAACTGCTAGTATCAATTTTGAAAACTATTTATCAATCGCCGGACTTAAATTAGTGAATCAAAACGCAACTAAAAACGAAAGTTATTTGGGTGTGACTGCAACTAATACGAATGGAAAATTAAATGTTACAGCAGTTTCAAAGAACGGCCCGGCTTATTCGGCAGGACTAAATGTTAATGATGAGATCATCGCTATTGATAATTATAGAGTTGATGATTTAACAAAAGCATTAGCATTGAAAAAAGTAAATGATAAGATATCTGTTTTAGTAAGCAGAGATGGTATATTGAGAACTATTGAAATCACTGTCGCTAAAAACCCGAATGTGAAATATAAATTAGAGAAAAACACTAACATAACAAAAGAACAAGAATTAGCATTAAATAAATTATTAGGTAAGTAAATCATGAAAAAAATAACAAATATATTATTAGCAGCATGCTTCACAATTTTTACAATAGCATGTAGTAATGGTCAACAGGGAATTACAAAATTAGCACCAGCAGAATTCAAAACTGCATTTGAAGCTGATAAGAATGGAGTATTATTAGATGTAAGAACACCAGGAGAATATACAGGCGGGCATATATCAAAGTCTTTGAATATAGATTGGAATTCTAGCAATGCTGAGACGATGTTGAAAGCATTAGATCCGAATAAAACATATTATGTTTATTGCATGAGTGGCGGTAGAAGTGCAAGCGCAACAAACTTCATGAAAGAATCTGGCTTTAAGAATATAGTTGAATTGAATGGAGGAATCATGAAATGGAGAGCATCAAATTTACCTGAAGAAAAAGGTGAAGCAACTAGCTCAAGTACATCAAATACAGCTTCCCATCAAAATTTAACATTAGAACAATTTAATACATTCACAAAAAGCGATAAAATTGTAGTTGTTGATATCTACGCAGAATGGTGTGCGCCATGCAAAAAAATGGCGCCCTATTTAGCCGACATGAAAAAGACAATGTCTGATAAAGTTGAGATTGTAAAGATTGATGCAGATAAAAATACAGAGCTTTGCAAGCAATTAGGTGTAGACGCTTTACCTACAATTTATGTTTACAAAAAGAATACAAGAACATTTTCTCATATCGGATTTTTAAGTCGTAAAGATTTAGAAAAACAACTTTAACGCTTTGCAGTTAGATGTAATAGGTATGCGAAGAGAACTACTCCTAAACATCCTATTACATTTAACCATAAGAATGCTGTTAAGTCGAAATAATAGACTAGACATACGATAAGTTCTGCCATTAAAGCCCCATAGAATACTGCATTTGCTCCAAGCTTTTTGAAATAAAATGCTACAACAAATATTCCTAAAATAGTACCATAAAATAACGAGCCTAATATATTCACCGCTTCAATTAGATTGCCCAATTTGCCTGCAAAAAAAGCAACGAACATACAGAACACACCCCAGGCAACTGTAAAATATCTTGAAGCATTAACATAATTATTGTCAGTATTATTTTTATTAATTAAGTTTTTGTAAACATCAACACAAGTTGTAGAGGCTAAAGAACTCAAGCCTGATGCTGTTGAGCCCATTGATGCTAGAAATATTATCGCAATAATCAATCCGACTAAACCCTTCGGCATATAATGCATTACAAAATTTAAAAATATATAATTACTATCATCAACATCATTTAAGAGTTTTGCTTCATTAAACATGCTTTTAGTTTCTTTTCTTAATGCTTGATATGTTGATTCATAGCTTTTTAATTTTGAAACTTCTACTGCAGCTTGTTCATCATTTTTACTTTGATAAGCTTGTGATAATAAATTGATGCTTTCGCTCTTTACTTTTGCTAATGAAGCTGCTACATTTTCAAGTGAGTCAAATTTTGAAGCGTACTTACTTTCTTTAATTTCTTTTACTGCTTGTTCGTTAAAATATAAGGGAGCAGAATAGAATTGATAGAATACAACTAACAGTGCACCTATTAATAAAATTGAATATTGCATAGGTATTTTAACCAAACCATTCATCAATAATCCCATTCTACTTTCTCGAATTGACTTACCTGCTAGATATCTACCTACTTGTGATTGGTCAGTGCCGAAGTAAGAGAGTGCTAAGAAAAAACCACCTAATAAACCTGACCATAAATTATATTTATTATTCCAATCTAATTTTGTATCAATGGTATTTAATTTCCCTAATTCTCCTGCTAAGTGGTAAGTCTCTGAAAAGCCAAAGCCATCGGGTAATAATTTAATAATCATATAACCAGCAATGAACATACCAGAGAATATTATAAACATTTGCAAGAAATGAGTATGTGAAACTGCTTTAGTACCTCCATAAACTGTATAGAGAATTACTAATACACCAATAATACTTGTAGTATAATAATGCGGTATTTCTAATAAGGTCGATAATATTATTGAAGGTGCATAAATAGTAATACCTGTAGAAACACCTCTTTGAATTAAAAATAAGAATGCAGTAAAGCTTCTTGTTTTTACATCAAATCTTTGCTCTAAATATTCATAGGCTGTATAAACTTTTAATCTATGATAAATAGGGATGAATGTAATACACAATACGATCATCGCCAATGGTAGTCCGAAATAAAACTGCACAAAGCGTGTGCCATCTGTAAAACCTTGCCCCGGAGCTGATAAAAAAGTTATTGCACTTGCTTGAGTTGCCATTACAGAAAGCCCAACATTGTACCAAGGCATTTCTCGATTAGCAAGTAAATATGAATCTAAATTTTTCTTACCTCTACTTTTGTAAATACCATATAACACTATAAATAATAGTGTAGCAAATAAAACTATCCAGTCGAGGCCCAGCATATTATCGTGATTGACTTATAATATTTGCAAATAATTTGTAAGCACCTGGTACACCTGCTGGTAATTGTCTGAAGAATGATATACCTGTATAAGTAAAGGTGCCTTTACCATATTGACAAGTAATTAATATACCATCACTTTCTTTTTCATTCGGGTCATTCCCCTTAAATACTTTTCTATAATCCTCATCTACTTTAGATAAGAAATATAATCCTCTTTCTTGTACCCAATTATTATAATCTTCTGCTTTAATTTTATTGGGATAATTTAAAATCTTATCATCTGAATTAATAATTTTTAATTCTGCATTCTCATCTGTAATTCTATCTCTAGTTACTGTAAAACTATACGGACCCACTTTAGAACTCATACTACTTATGAAATTATTCGTATTGTATTGTACAACGTAATTACCACCTTCTTTAACATAGTTCATTAATGTTTCGTAGTGTGACAGCATTTCATTATTAGTATTATATAACCGAACACCAGCAACAATCACATCTAAGTCTTTTAATGATTTTGTACGCAAATAATTATCATCAAGAGTTACTACCTCAAATCCTAATTGTTTCAATGCTTCAGGTATATCATCTCCAGCACCTACTATATAACCAGCACGTTTACCTTTTACAATGATATCTATCTTTTCAACATTGATTTTTACGGGTACAACTTGCGTTTGAGTAGGAATATGATCATACTCAATTCTCTCCACTTTTGAATTATAAACTTTATTCTCAATTAAAATATATGGCTCTAATTCAGTACTGATATTTACATCTGTAGTTTGAATTTGTACTTGAAAATTAAAGTTTGCATTATTTTCTTTAGAGCTAAATTCAATTTCTGAAGGTGAAATTGTAATACCCTTCACTTCTTTAAACTTCAATAAAGCCTTATCTATTTTTGTAAATGCTTTTACAGAGATATTAATATTTTTAATATTCTCGCTTTTTGTCAAAACGATATTTTTTTGTTGAGGTTCTATTGAAACTATTGGCAAAACTTCCACTTCTCTATTCAACTCACCACGCACAGGGTCTGTCCATTTATATTTAAGAGATTTTGTAAACTTCAACTCGAGTCCTTTTACAGCAAGAGTATAATTTACATTTAGGGGAGCAATCGGATTTGGTATGCCTATCAACATTTGATTACTCACATGAAATAATCCGGAAGATGGCTTTTCTAACAACCAATACGGATTAGAATAAGCAGTATTTTCATCAATTTTAATTTTTGTGGCATAATTGAAAAATGTATTATTCTCTAAGCTCTTTGAAAATACAGTATCATAAGTTGTATTGATTTTTAGGTTCATTAATTTAACATCAACATTAGACCTATTAATAGCTTGAACATTAATTCTTAAATCTGTCTTCGGATGTGAGATAAAATTAAGTGCATAACTTTCTATAAAGATCCCTGCACAACTTAAAATCAGGTCGGCAACTTCAGACTTCTTTTGTACTCTCCAATAATCATTTTCAATGTTATCTAATTCTTTATAGATAAGAATTAAATCGTCTATACTTGCTGAAGGGTTATTAGCATTATATTTTGCTACACATTTAGCAATTAATTTCTCAATGTTTTTTGTATTCGGCATTCTTGACCATTTATCATTGATGCCTTCAAAAATATTACTCTTAACTGAATCGCCTTTTACATATTTAAATGTTTCTTTAATAGCACCTCTTTGCATTGGAACACCGAAACCTTGACTTCTATGTTGAGATCTACTTGTTGATGCTATTTCTCCGTAGCTTTTACCGAGTAATGGATTATAAGCACCTATATCAAGTTTAGTAAATTCTTTACCATCGCTTTGCGGCATACTTCCAAAATTAAATCCGTTCCAAACTAATCTCTTAGCTTGCCACACTTGAACATACTTTAACTGTTCTTTGAATTTATTCGGATCAGCAGCAGCATCCATAGCTTCTTCAGCAAGTATTGCCGATGCAGTATGATGCCCGTGTCCGCCAGAACCATCCGTAGGAAATCTTGTAATAATTAAATCAGGTTTGAAATTTCTTATTACCCAAACCATATCAGCTAATACAGAATCTCTATTCCATTTTGAAAAAGTTTCTTGGGGATTTTTAGAGAAACCAAAGTCGAATGCACGAGTGAAAAATTGTTCTGCACCATCTAGCCTTCTTGCCGCCAACAATTCTTGGGTACGAATCATGCCCAACTTCTCACTTTGCTCTGTACCAATCAAATTTTGTCCGCCGTCACCTCTAGTTAATGACAAATAACCTGTTCTCCATTTTTTCTCGTTTGCTAGATAGGTTAATAAGCGAGTATTTTCGTCGTCGGGATGAGCCGCGATATATAAAGCAGAGGCTGTGACATCTAATTTCTGTAATTTCAATTGAATTTCTGCTGCTGATTGAGCGAAAAGCGCAGAATTACTCAATAATAATGAGCTTAAAATAAATCTAAAAAAAATCTTCATAAGCCTTGAAGATAGTATGAATTAGGGAGAAATCAAACCTTAGATTATGTTAAAACGGCTAATTTTGAGTAAAAAACATGATTATTATCATTTTATGCTGAAAATCAATAATCGTAATTTGTAACATGAGTCAGACGAATACAAAAACAAGTTGTTATCACTGTTCAGAAGACTGTGAAGACAATGTAGTGGTTTATGACGAAAAACCATTTTGCTGTGATGGTTGTAAATTAGTATATGAATTATTATCTGAAAATAATTTATGCAACTACTACGATTTAGATCAAAAAGCTGGTATCTCAAGAAAAGATGCACAACAGAATTATAGATATTCTTTTTTAGAAGATGTTCAACTCAAAAAATCATTAGTCAAATTTACCGATGGCATTGAAACGCATGTCAACTTTCAAGTACCAAGCATGCATTGTAGTTCTTGTGTTTATCTATTAGAGAACTTACACAAATTAGATAAGGGAGTAATAAAATCAACTGTAAACTTTCCGAAGAAAGAAGTTGAGATAATCTATAAAGAAGAAGAAACTTCATTAAGTAAAATTGCAGAGTTAATGGCTAGCATTGGTTATGAACCACATGTAAGTTTAGAACAATTAGATAAAAAAGAAAGTAAACACAATAAATCTAGAATTTATAAGATTGGTATAGCTGGATTTGCATTTGGAAATATAATGATGTTGAGTTTCCCAGAGTATTTCTCTTTAGGAAATTTCTTTGATCAAAATAGTTTCACATCTTATTTCGGATATTTAAATATTGTGCTTTCATTGCCAGTGTTTTTTTATGCAGCATATGAATTCTTCGAGTCTGGAATTAAAAGTTTAAAGAAAGGATTTTTAAATATAGACTTGCCTATTGCTTTAGCAGTATTGGTAACGTTTGTAAGAAGTCTTTATGAAATACTTTCACATACAGGTGCAGGTTATTTAGATTCGATGAGTGGCATCGTATTCTTCATGTTAATTGGCAGATACTTTCAAGATAGAACATACGAAACATTATCGTTTGAAAGAGATTACAAATCATTCTTCCCTCTCGCGATAACAAAATTAAATAGAGGTAAAGAAGAACAGATACCTGTAAATCAAGTTAAGAAAGGCGATCATTTATTGATTAGAAATAAAGAATTAATTCCTGCGGATGGAATATTAATTAAAGGTGATGCACAAATTGATTATAGTTTTGTTACGGGTGAATCAACTTTAATACATAAAGACAGAGGCGATTTATTATATGCAGGAGGTCGACAAGAGGGTTCTTCGTTAATGATTGAAGTTGTTAAAGAAGTATCACAAAGTTATTTGACAAGACTTTGGAACAAAGATGTGTTTCAAGAAAGAAAAGATGCGTATGAATCTTTTATTCATACTATTAGTAAATACTTCACGGTAGTATTATTTGTAATTACTGCTGCAGCATTTTTCTATTGGTTAAGAATAGATGTAAAGTTAGCATTGAATGCTTTAACGACTACTTTAATTATCGCATGCCCATGTGCATTATTATTATCATCTACTTTCACTAACGGAAATATTATTCGACTATATGGTAAATATAAATTCTATTTAAAAAACTCTGATGCTATTGAGAAGTTAAGTGATATAGACGTAATCGTATTTGATAAGACAGGTACTATTACAGAAGCACAACACGCAAGAATAAATTATGTAGGTAATACATTAAGTCAAGAAGAGAGCACACTATTGTCGAATGTATTTAGACATTCAGCACATCCATTGAGTAAGAGAGTGTATGATTACTTAGGTCATACAGAGAGTATTGATCTAGTTAAATTCACAGAAATAGAGGGTAAAGGTATTATTGCAGAGTTTGATAAGCATGTAATTAGAATTGGTTCTGAGAAATTCATATTATCGAATGTAGAAAATACTGAAGTAAAAGAAAGCCGAGTATATATAGAGATTGATAATAAGTACTACGGCTACTTCGCATTAAACAATGTGTATAGAAACGGATTCAGCACATTGGTAAATGAACTGAAGAATAAATATCAATTGATGGTATTGTCTGGCGATCACGATTCTGAGAAAGAAGTACTGCAATATATGTTGGGCGAAAATGCTGAATTACATTTTAAGCAAAGTCCGGAAGATAAACTCTCAAAAATAAAATCACTACAATCACAGGGTAAAAAAGTGATGATGATTGGCGACGGATTAAATGATGCTGGAGCATTGAAGCAGAGTGATATAGGAATTGCAGTTACAGATCATGCAAACTATTTCTCACCAGCTTGTGATGTAATTATGGATGGTAGCGTATTTAATAAATTATATCGCTTCATCAGATTCTCTACAGTAAGTAAGAATGTGATAATTGCAAGTTTTATAATTTCAATACTTTATAATATTGTAGGCTTATTCTTTGCAGTGCAAGGACAATTATCACCGGTGATAGCAGCGATATTGATGCCAGCGAGCAGTATAAGTATTGTGTTGTTCACGACTGTAAGCTCGAGCTTGTTTGCACGTAGACTAAAAGGTAGTTGAAAGTAGCTAGTAACTAGTAGCTAGACTAGTTACTAGTATGTTTAGCAAATAACTTAAAAATTTCTGAATCGGAATACTGAATACGGAATACTGAATACTATTTTGAGAGTATGACCAGTTCTTCCACAACCTTGCCACCTACTAAATGTTCATCAACGATTCTTTTAACGTCGTTCATGTCAGTAACTTTATAGAAGACACCGTCAGGGTAGACTACGATAGCTGGACCTTGTTCGCAAACATCCATACAGCCAGTCTTTTGAGTTCTTATATCTACGCTTAGGTCATTTTGGCGTACTAATTTCTTAAATTCAGCAATCACAGCTTCACCGTGTGTAAGTCCGCAGCTAGGCTTCGGAGCTCCATCTGGGCGTTGATTAGTGCAAACGAAAATATGTTTAGAGTATATCATACAACAAACATATCAAAAAAAACATTGTTATAGAGCAAGTAAATAAAATTATGAAAGTACTAATAAGTGGCGGTAGCGGATTGCTTGGTAAGGAGATCGAAAGAGAACTTATAAGTAAAGGGCATGAGGTTTTAATCTTAAGTAGAAAAAAATCAAGTCTGGCTAAGAATGTTTTCTGGGATATAGAAAAACAAGAGATAGAATATTCAAAAATTTCGGATGTAGAAGCGATTATACATTTGGCTGGTGAGGGGATTGCTGATAAGCGCTGGTCTAATGAGCGCAAACAAGCGATTATTGATAGCAGAGTAAATTCAACAATGTTATTGGAGAAATTTATTTCCAATCATCCGAATAAAGTAAAACATTTTATATCAGCATCTGCAGTCGGATATTATTCAAACAGAGGAGAAGAATTATTAACTGAAGAGTCGAGTGCGGCGAAAGATTTCTTGGGCGAAACTTGTGTATTGTGGGAACGTGCTGTAGATAAAATTGCTTCTGAAAAAATCAGATTAGTAAAATTAAGGATTGGAATAGTATTGACACTAAAAGGTGGGGCATTGAAACAAATGATACTTCCTTTTTATGCAGGCTTCGGATCAGCATTAGGTGATGGAAAGCAATGGATGAGTTGGATAGATTCAGAAGATTTAGCAAGGATGTTTGTTTACTCATTAGAGAATACTAATATGCAAGGTGTTTACAATGCAGTTGCACCTGAGCCAGTACGTAATAATGATTTCGGAAAAGTATTATCAAAAGTAATGGGTCGCCCTTATTGGGCTCCATCGGTACCTTCTTTTATTATCAATACCATTTTTGGTGAGATGGCACAAATAATTTTGGGAAGCATTAGAGTAAGTGCTGACAAAATATTGAATGCTGGCTTTGAATTTAAATATTCTAAATTAGAATCATCACTAGTAGACATCCTGAAAAATAAAAGATAATATTCATGAATATATTTTGGTTTAGAAGAGATTTACGATTGCAAGATAATGCTGGATTATTTCATGCATTAAAAAAAGGCGATGTTCAATGTATATTTATTTTTGATAAAAATATTTTAGACAAACTAGAAGATAAGGATGATGCTAGAGTAAGCTTTATCTATGATCGAGTTGTTAAGTTAAAAGAAGAATTGAATAATTTAGGTTCGGACATAAAAGTATACTATAGTGATCCGGTTACTGTCTTTAATGAATTAAGTCAAGACGCTAAATTAAAATCTGTTTATTACAATCATGATTACGAACCTTATGCAATATCAAGAGATAATCAAGTAGCTGAGCTATTAGCAAAAAAAAATATTTCATTTAATACCTTCAAAGATCAATGCATATTTGAGAAATTAGAAGTATGTAAGGATGATGGTAAACCCTATACTGTATTCACTCCGTATAAAAACAAATGGTATGCAAAATTGAGTGATTATTACTTGAAGGCTTACCTCACTGAAAAATATTTCAATCAATTTTTAAAGACTGAGAGCTCAGATCTTATTAGTTTAAAAGAAATGGGCTTTAAAAAAAGTTCGATTAAAGTTAATGAACCAGAGTTCAAAAGTATTCTAAAAGAGTATCATCAAAAAAGAGATATACCATCAGTAAAAGGTACCTCAAGAATTAGTATTCATTTACGATTTGGAACAGTCAGCATACGTGAATTAGCACGAGCAGCGAGAGGAGTATCAGAAGCATGGTTAAATGAATTAATCTGGAGAGATTTTTATTTCATGATTATTTCAAATTTTCCACATTCTGTTAACTCATCATTTAAACCTCAATACGAAAAAATTATTTGGCGAAATAATGAAGAGGAGTTTCAAAAATGGTGTGATGGAAAAACAGGCTACCCTATAGTAGATGCGGGTATGCGTGAATTAAACAATACTGGCTTCATGCATAATAGAGTTAGAATGATAGTGGCAAGTTTTCTCACAAAACATTTGCTAATAGATTGGCGATGGGGAGAAGCATATTTTGCAAAGAAACTTTTAGATTTTGAATTATCTTCTAATAATGGGGGATGGCAATGGGCAAGCAGCAGTGGATGTGATGCTGCTCCTTATTTCAGAATATTTAATCCGACAGAACAAATGAAAAAATTTGACCCAAAATTTGAATACATTAAAAAATGGGTGCCAGAATTTCAAGAGTTAACATATCCTCAACCTATCGTAGATCATAAGTTTGCTAGAGAAAGATGTTTGAATGCATATAAGACAGCATTAGCTTAGAGCTTATAGCATAAAGCGAATAGTAAATTTAATCGTTCATAATTATTAAATAAAAATTCATTGTGAACTTTCTCTGTTTTTAAATATTTCAATTCAGATCTAAACATTAAAGAGCCATTAATTCTAAAATCATGATTAATAGAAGCTGATAAATAGTCAATATTATATGGCATATAGCTCAGCATACCTTGAGCTAAATTTTCTGAGTAATTTTTATATTGTTCAGCACGCAATGCAATAGAATGCTTATCATTCAATTTATAAGAAGTAATAATTGTTGCAGTTGTCCAGTTCAGTATTCTATAATTAATATTATACGTATTCGCCATTATATCGTAACCTAGAAATAAATCTAACTTATTATTTAATCTTTTCTTGTAATAGAAATTATTAAAGATAATGTCATTAGCAAAAGTTCTTGCATCAATATCATGTATTAAAATTGTATTCCATCCGAAGGTATTTTTATTGTCATTAAATACAAGACTTGTTCCAAATACATTATAATAAAAACTACTTTTACGTATCGTTTGCCAACCATTTAAATACAATAAAGCTATATTCCATTTCTTATCCTTAGACGTCTTAGAAAGTTTTAATCCGGTTTCATAATAAGGTGTAGACTCAGCATTTAAACTTCTAGTTAAGGTCATATTATCAGAACCAATAATGGTTTCAGTTCCAATATGAGAAGGCATAATACCTGCATCGAGCCAGATATCATGTTTCTTTGAAAGTTCGAATCCGATATTTAATTGATAGATATTTTTATAATCATAATCAAAGCCACTATAATTATATTTAGAATATGAACCAGTCATTAATCCGGCATTTGCTCTAAATCTACTTTTAGAATAATTAAAATCAATGATTGCGGTGTTGATTGATAGTTGATTTAAATCGCGATGATTAACATACAAATCAGGCATTGAATTAATAGTACCATCTCTCTGTGTGAAATTATAAAAAGCTTCTAAATATGCATTTACTTTGAGAGAGGTATCTAACTTATTAGCATATAATGTATTTGTGCTGAAAATTAATGCAAACAAAATAATCTTAGAAGTTGATTTCATTATATAATTATTTAATACAATAATATAAAAATATGATCAAAAAAAATGCAATTACAAAAAACTCAATGATTCGGATTTATTAATGAATAAATAACAGTATCAATAAATTTTCCATAACGCACAGAATTTTCTTTAAAGTATGCTTCTCTAATAAATCCTAGTTTTTCTACTACTTTTATTGATGCGGTATTATCTGCGTTGATGACCGCTTCAAGTGAATGAAAATCTACTTCTTCAAAAGCAAATTTTATTAAGGCCTCGCATGCTTCATGCATATAACCTTTGCCCGAGTATTTTGAATCTAAGATGTAACCAATTTCAGAGCGATGAGCATCCCAATTAATCCTATAGAGTCCGATAGATCCAATGAAAACTTCATTTTCTTTTAAGCAAATAGCGAGACTCATCATCTCTCCTTTTTCGTAACGATCATAACCCGAATTAATCAGATCGATTACATCTTTTTCTGTTTGAGCAGGAGGCCTAGGTATATGATACATCGTGTTTACATCAGATCGAATAATAAAAAAATTAGTAACATCTTTTATGTTATCAATTTTTCTTAAAATCAATCTTTCCGTTTCAATGTATGGGAAGATATCAAATGGTAATTTTTTCATTAGCATAAATAATATACTAATGTAAAAAATAAAAATGCTCCTAAAGGAGCCTTTTTATTAAAAACAATATTTATTTTCTTCTATTAACTTTTTAGCTATTACTTGACGTGCTTCTTTCAAATTCATAGGCTCAATTTTCGTAAACCTTCTTAAGCCCATCAACATCATTCTTTGCTCATCTCCCTCAGCATAAGAGTTTATTGCTTCTTTACCTGCTAAGTAAACTTTATCTAGAGCTTCATGTAAATAAATTTGTGCCATTAATTTTTGTAATTGGTGTTTCTCTTCACCATCTCTCATAATTAATTTCTCTGCTCTTAGCAATGCACTTTCTGCGATGTAAGCAAGACTAGCCATATCAGCTATGTTCATTAATATTTCTTGTTCTTTAGCAAGGGTCATCATAAATTTCTGAACTGCAGAACCTGCAACCATTAATGTTGCTTTTTTAATATTCTGTAATGCTTTTTTCTCTTTAGCAAATAAGCCTTCATCAGAGTCAGAGAAATCTGGAATTTCCATTAACTCTTTCGCTACGTTCATTGCTGGAGTCATTAAATCTAATTCTCCTTTCATAGCTCTTTTCAGCATCATATCAACAGTTAATAATCTATTGATTTCATTAGTGCCTTCGAAAATTCTATTAATACGTGCATCACGATACGCTCTATCCATTGGTGCTTCAGCTGAATAACCCATACCTCCGTATATCTGTACACCTTCATCAACTACATAATCTAAAACTTCAGATCCGAAGACTTTTAATATTGCGCATTCAACAGCATACTGCTCTGTACTTTTTAATTTAGCCTTACCAGAATCCATGCCTTCAGCAACTAGTGCATCATATGCATCATCAATATTTTGTCCGGCGCGATACGTTGCAGCTTCAGTACACCACACTTTAATCGCCATCTCTGCTAATTTATATCTTATTGCTCCGTATTTAGAAATAGGTAAATTGAATTGCAATCTTTCATTCGAATAATTAACAGCTTTATTGATTACTTCTTTACATGCACCCAATGCAGAAGCACATAATTTTATACGTCCGATGTTTAAGATATTAACCGCAATCTTAAATCCGTTTTGTCTTTCAGATAATAAATTTTCAACAGGAACTTTGCAGTCATTGAAAAATACTTGACGAGTAGAAGATCCTTTGATACCCATTTTATGTTCTTCCGGATTCATAGTAATACCACCAAAAGATTTCTCAACGATGAATGCTGATAAATTCTCATCATTATCAATTTTAGCAAAAACAGTAAAGATATCTGCAAAGCCACCATTAGTGATCCACATCTTTTGTCCGTTTAAAATATAATGCTTACCATCTTCTGATAATATTGCTTTTGACTTCCCTGAATTTGCATCAGAACCAGAATTTGGCTCAGTCAAGCAATACGCAGCTTTCCATTCACCTGTAGCTAGATTCGGAATGTATTTTGCTTTTTGTTCTTCATTACCATAATATAAAATAGGTAAAGTACCGATTCCAGTATGTGCAGAAAGTGCTACTGCAAATGAATGCCCTGATCCAACTTTTTCAGTCACCAACATCGAAGAATTAAAATCTTTACCAAAGCCTCCATAAATCTCAGGCACCGAAACACCTAATAACCCAAGCTCACCAGCTTTATTCATTAAGCTTTCCATTAAGCCTTCTTCTTGACTATCGATTCGATCTAAATTCGGATAAACTTCTGCTTTTAAAAAATCTTCACATGTTTGCGCAATCATTGATTGCTCTTCTGTCCATTCTTCAGGCACGAAAATGTCTTGTGCGGATGTTTCCTTGATTAAAAATTCGCCACCTTTTGTTAGTTCTTTTTCTTTAGTGTCCATATATCTTGTATTACATTTCTATTCCTGTATAGAGTATTGAGTATTGAGTACTGCGATCACTCTATCTAATTATTATCTTAATTTTAATTGCAAATTATAATTCATTTTTTGCAACTCATTTATTTCCATTTCTAGTTTTTTAAAATCTGTTTCATTAATATATTTTAATTCTAATGAAATGATTAATTGAGTAAATAACTCACAACTTGAACCATTCGCAATTGATAAAAAGTGTTTAAACTCTTTACTACTCTCTCTACCTGCACCTTCAGCAATATTAGAGGGAATTGATACAACCGCTCTTCTAATTTGATTTCTTAAACCAAATTTTTCGTCATCTGGAAATTTTTTAGTTAAAGCATATACTATCTTACTAAGCTCAATAGCTTTCTTCCAAATTCTAAGTTTATTTAATTCGTGCATATCTATATTTTTAGTATAAATTTCACGACAATAAATAAGTTTTAAAACTGCATAAATGCAGGATTAAATAAGCAACTTAATTGATTATTAGCACTCCCAATACCCAGTACTCAGTACTCAGTACATAGTAGAATGTATAATGCACCCACTACAATATTTCAAAAACCCCCGCTGCCCCCTGCCCTGCTCCCACACACATCGTCACCATACCATACTTATTATTTCTTCTTTTCATTTCATTGAATAATTGAACACTTAGCTTTGCGCCTGAACAACCAAGCGGATGGCCAAGTGCAATCGCACCTCCATTAACATTTACTATTTCTTGATTAAGATTTAGTGTTCTCATTACTGCTAATGATTGTGATGCGAAGGCTTCGTTCAATTCAATTAATTCTATATCTTCTTGTTTTAGATTTGCTGCTTTGAGAGCCATGGGTATAGCTTCAACCGGACCAATACCCATAATTCTTGGAGGTACACCTGCAACAGAATAGGATACTAATCTTGCGATTGGTTTTACATTTAATCGTTTCAACATTTCTTCTGAGACTACCATCACAAATGCTGCACCATCTGAAGTTTGTGATGCATTACCCGCAGTCACACAACCGGCAGCATCAAATACTGGTTTTAATTTTGATAATTTTTCAATATCAGTGTCGGCACGCGGACCTTCATCTGTATCAAAAACAAAACTTCTATTTTTCTTTTTACCATTTTCATCAATATATACTTCATTGATATTTAATGGAACGATATCATCTTTAAATCTACCTTCTTGAATTGCAGCTACCGCTTTTTTATGTGAGGCTAATGAAAATAAATCTTGATCTTCTCTGCTTACTTTATATTCTCTTGCTACAGCTTCAGCTGTAAGTCCCATGCCCCAGTAATAATCAGGATTATTTTTTGCGACTTCGTAGTTTGGTGTGATTTTCCAACCACCGAATGGAATTGGTGACATTGTTTCAACACCACCAGCAATAATACAATGCGACATACCCGCGCGAATTTTTGCAGTTGCAATGGCAATAGTTTCTAAGCCTGATGCACAATATCTATTCACTGTCATACCAGGAACTTTATCGGTTTTTAATCCGATTAAAGAAATCATTCTACCAATGTTTAAGCCTTGCTCTGCTTCAGGTGTAGCATTGCCAACAATAACATCATCTATTAAATCTTTATCCAATTGAGGCATTTGTGCCATCATGTATTGAATAACATCAGAGGCTAAATCATCTGGTCTGTAAAAACGCAACTTGCCTTTTGGTGCTTTACCTACTGCTGTTCTGTATGCTGATATAATGTATGCTTCTTTCATAAAAATGTATTAAGTATTAAGTACAAAGTATTAAGACAGAAAAAGTGTAGCAAATTATTCTACATTCTTAATTCTACATTCTTAATTTCTCAGTGGTTTGCCTCCTTTTAATATTGCTTGCAATCTTTCTAATGTTTTACGTTCTGCACATAATGATAAAAAGGCTTCACGTTCGAGGTCAAGTAAATATTGTTCAGAAACTAATGTTGGTTCTGAAAGATCACCTCCGCATAATACGTATCCTAATTTTTCAGATATTTTTTTATCGTGCTCAGAAATAAAATGTCCGGAGTACATAGTATTTGCACCTATATAAACCATACCTAAACCTTGACGACCAAGTACTTTAATATCTGTTCTTTCTTTAGGTCTTACATAACCTGCATCGGCAAGCTCAATCGCTTTTTGTTTTGCATCTTCAATCAATCTATTATAATTCATGGTGATGCCGAACTGACCCTGCTTTAAATATCCTAAGTCAAATGCTTCTAATGCTGAAGTAGAAACTTTCGCCATGCCTATGGTTAAGAATTTTTCTCTTAATGTATTTAGTTCGTAATCGCCATCACGATATGCATCAGAAATTCTCAAAGCAAATTCTTTAGATCCACCGCCACCAGGTATCACCCCTACTCCAAATTCTACTAAGCCCATATATGTTTCAGCATTCGCTTGAACCCAGTCGGCATGTAAACATAGCTCACATCCGCCCCCTAATGCTAAATGATGAGGCGCCGCAACAACAGGTATCGAAGAGTATCTTACTCTCATCATCGTTTTTTGAAACTGACGAATTGCGAAATCAATTTCATCGTATTCTTGTTCAACAGCCATCATAAAAATCATGGCGATGTTTGCACCTGCTGAAAAATTCGCACCTTGATTTCCGACTACTAATCCGCGGAAGTCTTTCTCTGCAATATCAATTGCTTTATTGATGCCTTGTAAAACTTCGCCACCAATAGAATTCATTTTAGTATGAAATTCACAATTTAAAATACCATCACCTAAATCTGTAATGGTAACACCTGAATTTTTCCATACCGTTTTATTCTCACGTATATGATCAAGTATTATAAAGGCATCAGAACCTGGTATACTCTCGTATGTTTTATTTTGTTGATTGTAAAATGTAGGTTTTGAATTTTTTAATTGATAGAAAGATGTTTTACCATCTGCGATCATTTCATCAATCCATGTGGCTACTTTCAATCCCTCAGACTTCATCGCATCAACAGTTTCTTTTACACCCAAGACATCCCATGTTTGAAAAGGACCAAGCTCCCAACCGAAACCAGCACGCATCGCATCGTCTATTCTATATAACTCATCAGAAATTTCTGGAATTCTATTAGAGCAATAAGCAAAGAGATTATACATCGTTTTTCTAAAAAATACTCCCGCTGTATCTTTTGCTTTTGATAAAATTCTTAATCTTTCTTTTAAATCATCAACCGTTTTTAATGCTTCTAATGTTGAAGATTTAAATTTTGTTTTAGTTTGATATTCTAATGTATCTAAGTTCAGTGAAAGAATTTCTTTCTCACCTTTTTCATTTTTCGTTTTCTTATAAAAACCTTGCTTAGTTTTATCACCTAACCAATTATTAGATTCCATTTTCAAAATGAAATCTGGAATCTGGAATGATGATTTAGATTCGTCGTTCGGTAAATTATCTTGTAGTCCTTTTGCAACTTTAATTAACGTATCTAAGCCTACAACATCAGTAGTTCTGAACGTTGCCGACTTTGGTCTTCCTACAATTGCACCTGTGTATCTATCAACTTCATCAATACTTAAATTCATTTCCTTTACTAAATGAAACAAAGTCATAATAGAATACACCCCAATTCTGTTAGCGATAAATGCCGGAGTGTCTTTACATAAAACAGTTGTTTTACCTAAATACAAATCACCATAGTGCATTAAGAAATCAACTACTAAACTATCGGTATCTTTTGTAGGAATAATTTCTAATAGAGGTAAATAACGAGGCGGATTAAAAAAATGTGTTCCGCAAAAATTCTTTTTGAAATCATCAGACCTTCCATCTAACATTAAGTTAATGGGTATACCTGATGTATTAGAAGAAATAATAGTACCTGCTTTTCTGAATTTCTCTACTTTATCAAATAATTGTTTTTTGATATCTAAATTTTCAACAACTACTTCTATGATCCAATCACATTCAGAAATTTTAGATAAATCATCATCAAAATTTCCTATCTGAATTAATTTAGCTTTTGCCTTATTAAATACTGCGGATGGATTAGACTTTAAAGTTTGCTGCAATGCATCATTCACAATTTTGTTTCTTACTGATGATGAGTCAGCAGTGGTTGAATCTTTGGGAGCAATATCTAATAAAACTACAGGTACATTTGCATTTGCAAAATGACATGCAATTCTTGAACCCATTACACCAGAACCTAAAACTGCTACTTTATTAATTCTTCTCATTGTTTTCTTTAATATTAGTAGATGTATTTTAACTATACATTAACTCGATTTTATCGTTATATTTCTCCATGATAGCCTTGCGCTTCATACTCAATTTAGGGGTCAACTCTCCTTCGTCAATTGTAAATTCACGAGGTAATAAAACAAATTTCTTTATCTGCTCCCACTGTCCGAAGTTGCTGTTTAATGCATCTACCTCTCTCTGAATTCTATTGATTACTACTTCTTCTTTTATGATTTGTTCATTAGATATGTAGTTAATACCTTTTATAGCACACCAATCTTTCAAATAAACAAATGAAGGAATAATTAAAGCTGAAGGGAATTTTTTATTTTCTCCTACAACCATTATCTGCTCAATGAACTTAGACTCTTTTAGTTTGTTTTCAATAATTTGTGGAGCAACATATTTACCACCTGCGGTTTTAAATATTTCTTTTTTACGATCAGTAATTTTTAAGTAACGACCTTCAACCATCTCACCAATATCTCCTGTATGGAACCATCCGTCTGAGTCAATAACTTCTGCTGTAGCTTCAGGTTTTTTGTAATAGCCTTTCATGATGTTCGGACCTTTAGCTAGAATCTCACCATCAGCTGCAATTTTCACTTCTACACCAGGTATTGTAGGTCCGCATGTACCAAAATATCTCAAGCCTTTATCAATGCCATTCACAGTTACAACTGGAGATGTTTCTGTTAATCCATATCCCTGTAAAACTGGTATTCCAGCAGCCCAAAAAACTCTAGCTAATCTTTCTTGTAATGCAGCACCACCAGCACATATTGCTAAAATATTACCGCCTAATGCTTCTCTCCATTTCTTGAAGATTATTTTATTCGCGAGCCATAACTGCATTTCATACCACCATCCGTTTTTACCATCATACTCATATTTTAATCCTAAGTCTAATGCCCAAAAGAATAATGCTTTTTTTATGCCTGTTAACTCTGAACCTTTCAATACAATTTTATCATATACCTTTTCTAAAAGTCGAGGTACAGTAGTAAACATATGAGGATTTACTTCTTTTAAATTATCAGCAATTTTTTCTAATGATTCGGCGTAGTAAACATGCACGCCTTTGCTTAAGTACATATATACTACCATCCGTTCGAATATATGTGACAAAGGCAAGAAGCTTAGTGCAACATGTGAACCTTCAGGTATTAATGGATTAGAAGATTTAAAATTACTAACTAAATTATCATGCGTTAGCATTACACCTTTCGGATTTCCTGTAGTTCCAGAAGTATATATTAGAGTTAATAAGTCATCAGGTTGAACAGAGTTTCTATATTCAACAACTTTATCCATTTGACTTGCATCACCCTTTGATTTCAGATCTTCCCAATACATGACACTTGGGTCATTTATTTTTTCATATGAAATGATATATTGTAATGTAGGGCATTCACCATTTACTTTACAAACTTTATCGTAAAGCTCTTGATTTGCAACAAATAAAACTTTCGTTTCAGAATCGTTGATGATATATTTTAAATCAGATTCAGATAAAGTCGGATACAAAGGTAAATGAACAGCACCCATCTGCATTACTGCAAAGTCAACGAAATTCCATTCAGGTCTGTTAGGTGACATGTTCGCTACTTTATCATCTTTCTTCACCCCGATAGATAAAAGACCCAGACTGATTTCATCAACATTACGGATGAAAGCATCTGTATCATAATGCACCCAATGTCCGTTTTCTTTGTTAGAGAAAATATCATTCTCAGGGTAATACATTTTTAAGAATGGCAATAAATCGAAGACTCTCGTAATTTTCATGTTCATATGTTTTCGATTAATATACTAAAAATTCATTTTTTGCAGTAAATTGTGTTTAATATAAAATTATTACCTTTATACCAAATCGGTATTTAGTACAAATATATTATTATTTTTAAATTACAAAAGTTTTTATGATAAAAAATTCATTTTCTAAGGAATTTGGTTTAGATATACCAGTAATTATGGCTCCAATGTTTTTAGTGAGTAATGAGGCCATGTTGAAATCAGCAATTGATGAGGGTATTTTAGGGGTTTTTCCAAGTTTGAACTACAGAGATGATTCTGAGTTAAGTGCATTGTTAGCTAGGTTAAACGAACATAAACAGAAATCAAATAAAGGGAATTACGGTGTAAACTTAATTGTTCAGAAGACGAATATTATGTTTGAGAAACACCTAAAGATATGCGTCGATAATAAAGTACCATTTTATATTACTTCATTAGGTTCACCGGCAAGAGTAATCGAAGAGGCACATAAATATGGTGCAAAAGTTTATTGTGATGTGACGAATTTAACGCATGCGCAAAAATGTTATGATTTAGGATGTGATGGATTTATAGCAGTAGGTCAAGGGGCAGGCGGACATGCGGGTCAAAATCCGCTTCAAGTTTTAATTCCATCATTAAAAATTGCATTCCCCGATAAACCAGTAATAGCAGCAGGTGGTATAGCGAATGGCTCAGGAATACTTTCGGCATTAGCATTGGGAGCTTCTGCAGTATCAATTGGCACAAGGTTTATTGCAAGTACAGAAGCAAATGTAAGTGACGATTATAAAAACGGAATTGTAAAGGCTGAGATGGATGATATAGTATTAACCGAAAAAATATCAGGTACACCTTGTACAATTATCAATACTCCGTATGCAAAGAAAATCGGATACAAGCAAAATTGGTTAGAGAGATTATTGAGTAAAAATAAGCAAACGAAAAAATATTTTAAGATGCTTGTTCAATTTAGAGGTATCAACAAATTAATGAAATCTGTAAAGCCTGGTTCGTACGAGACATTATGGTGTGCAGGAAAATCAGTAGAATTAATTGATGATGTAAAAAGTATAAAAGAGATTGTTCATCAATTTAATGTAGAAACAAATTCAGAATTTGAAAAATTAAAAATAGAGATGAATGGCTAAGTTAGACTACATTTTAGAAAAGGCATATAAGAGTAATTTTTGGCTAGGAGTATTGAACATTGCAATGTTTTATACCATCCCCTATAATTCGCCACATCGATTTCGAATTAAATTTTTAAGTAAGAGTAAAATCATTATTAAAATACCTTTTATAAGAAATAATCTAAATCACTTAAAAGGTATTCATGCATGTGCATTAGCAACAGCATCAGAATATGCATGTGGTTTTTTATTAATCAGTAATCTAAGTGCTAGCAAATACAGATTGATCATGCGAAGTATGCATGTAGATTTTGTAAAACAAGGTAAAGGAAATTTATTTGTAGAATTTAATCTAGATGATGAAACACTAGAAAAAATTAGAACTGAATTAGAAGAGAAAGGTCAAGAACTTTATACGTATAAAGTTGAGTGTAGAAACGAGAAGGGAGAGTTGATTTCGATTGCTACTCTAGAATGGCAGTTGAAGAATTGGAAGCTACTGAATTAGTTGAATACTTAATACATAATACCTAATACATTGTACTTTGTATTAGGTATTATGTACAAAGAAATTTACTTCTTCTTTGATTTAGTATCTTTCGCTGGTGCGTTGATTTCAGCAATTAATTTATCATTCAAAGCAACATAGTCAGCATTACCTGCTTTGTTAGCGATTTCTTTAGATAAGTTAGCAGCTTCAATTGCAGCAGTATTATTATTCATTTTCTTAAGAATCTTTGCTTTTAAATGAACCATCCAGAATGCATCAGCTCTTTGAGCGATAGCCAAGTTAACCCACTCTAAAGCTTTATTCATGTCTTTATCATTTTCATAATAATAACTTGCAGCTGAATAGTATGCGTTACCGTTTACTTTAGGATTTAATGTTTTCTCGATGCTTGCTTGAACTTTTGCGTCAATATCAGTAGTAACCTTTACAGATACTTTAGTTTTTTCCCACTCTATATTTAAGTTAGCAGAAGTAGGCAACACATCAGATAATGAAATTGTAAATGATTCAGTTGAATACATTGTAGCTTGTGATTTAACTTTCACACGTAATGCATCATTCTCTTCTTTGTAATCACCTGGGTCACCTAATCCCCACATCTTTGTATTTTTATGGAAAATGATTGTCCACTCAGCTTTACCCGGGATTGTATACAATGCATACTCACCAGCAGCTAATTTATTTCCTTCTATCATTACATCATCAGAAAATGTAACTTTAGTTGATGCATTAGCACCTGTTCTCCAAATTTTATCAAATGGAACTAGATCTCCAAAAACAACTCTTCCTTTAGCAGCAGGACGAGCGTAAGAGATACTGATTTCACCTAAACCAAATTCTTGTTTAACGGTAGAAACCGGACTTGGTTGTGGAGTTTTAATTTGAGCGAAAGCACCTAAGCTAATTAAAGCGATGCTTAGAGTTAGTAAATACTTTTTCATATGTTTATTTATTGTGTAAGACTATTTAACCAATATAGCATAAATTGGTTTAGTTTTTAAATACAAATTGTATAAGTTTCGATAATGGCTTAAGTATAAGTGTAAATGCATTTGGTTTAACGTTATTTACTTGCCATGCACGTAAATCATCTCTGTTAGCTTTCCATCTGTTCATCAAACTATTATTACTTACTCCTCCTTCACGCATAATTGTAACTAATTCAGGGAGGTATGTAAGATTAATTTTATTTACATGTATATACCTTAACATTAATTCATAGTCGGCTGCTGAAGGCATGTCGGTTCTATATAAACCTAATTGATAATATAAACTTCTCTTAACGAAGAATGTTGGATGTGGAGGCATCCAACCATTTAAAAATTTACCCTCACTATATTCCCCTGACTTCCAAAAACGAATAGTTTTAGAAATATCATTTTTTAGTACGTATTTTAAATCACCGTATAATGCATCTGCATTATATCTTGAAAATTGATTAACTATTTTTGAAATAATATCATTTGCTGAATATAGATCATCTGCATTTAATATACCAATAATATCACCGCTTGCTAGTTGTATACCTTTATTCATCGCATCATATATACCATTGTCTTTTTCAGATATCCATTTAGTAATTCTATCATTATGCTTCTGAATGATCTCTTTTGTACCATCCGAAGAATTACCATCAATAATTATGTATTCAATATTATTATAATCTTGAGACAAAACAGAATTGATTGTTGATTCGATGGTATCAACAGCATTATATGAAACGGTGATGATGGTGCATTTCATTTTAAATTCTTTCAATTACAAAATTACCCATTACTAATACATCCATCTTTGTTCTCAAGTAACAATCAAGCGCTTCTTCTGGTTTATTAACGATTGGTTCGTTTTCATTAAATGAAGTATTTAATAAAATAGGTACACTCGTTTTATCATAAAAAGATTTAATCAATTTATAATATAATGGTTCATCATTTATATCAACTGTTTGCAAACGCCCTGTACCATCAACATGTGTAACAGCTGGAATTAATTGTTGCATTTCTTTTTTTATTTTGAAAACCTTTTCCATGAAAGGCACATCATCAACAACTTCGAAATAATCAATAACTTTTTCTTTTAAGATGGATGGTGCAAATGGTCTAAATGACTCTCTTCTTTTAATTTTAAGATTCAAAATTTCTTTCGCGTCGTTTCTACGAGGATCAGCGAGAATTGAACGATGACCTAGAGCACGCGGACCAAATTCTGCACGACCTTGGTACCAACCAATAACTTTAGCATCAATTATTTTATCAGTAACGTAATCAACTAATTGATCTTGATCATCATAATATTTATATTCAATGTTACGATCATCTAATAATCTTTTTATTTCATCATCACTTGCAGTATAACCATAATATCCGGTTTTACTTATATAATTTCTTTTCTGATTTAGTTGTTGATGATATACATACAATGCGGCACCAATAGCAGTACCTGCATCATGTGCAGCAGGCGGTATGTATAAATTTTTGAATGAAGTGTTTGCTAAAATTTTGCCGTTTGCTACAGAATTTTGTCCGACACCACCCGCTAAGCATAAATTCTCAGATTTAGTTTGCTGATAAACACCTTCACAAATATGTAAGATAAAATCTTCACATACAGATTGAACACTTGCGGCTAAATCTTTATGATATTGACTTAATTCTTCATCACTTTTTCTTACTTCACCAAATTCTTTTATTAATTCATCTGTGTAGAGAGCATCAATTGCGGGTATGCCACCATCCCAACTCATATTAACTCCGTTTTTTAAATGGTTAAAATACTTTGTATTTAATTCAAAAAGTCCGTTCGATTTTTTAATTAATGTTTTCGCAACTTGCTCTTTGTACTTAGCAGTACCATAAGGCGCAAGTCCCATAACTTTGTATTCATCACCATAATGAGGAAAGCCTAGATATTGAGTGAAAGTTGTATAAAAGACACCTAAAGAATGTGGATAATTCACTTTATTAATAACATCAAATTTATTTGCATTACCATATGCAGTCATCACTGAACTAAAATCTCCGAAACCATCAATAGAAACAATAGCCGATTCGTCAAATGGAGAAACAAAAAAAGCGGATGCTAAATGTGAGCGATGATGTTCAACATTGATAAATTTAGCTTTTAAAGAATCAAATTGTGTCGGGAAATGAATTTTAAATTCGTCTTGAATACTTGCGGCTTTTTTAAGATTAGCAACTCGATCTTTAATATTACTAAAACTCAATCTATTTTTAACAGCATTTAATCCTTTAAGAAAAATATTTGCATATGGATCTCTAGATATTGATATATAATCAATATCAGCTAAAGAAATTTTAGCATCATCTAAACAAAACTTTATAGCCATTGATGGGAAGCCAGCCCAATGTTTAATACGTCTAAATCTCTCTTCTTCAGAAGCACACATTACTTCGCCATCTTTTAGTAAGCAAGCAGAAGAGTCACCGTGATAAGCATTGATTCCAAGAATGTACATAATTATTTTTCTTTATTAATTAATAATCTAATCATTACAAAAATGAATAGATAGGTTATAACATTAAATATAAAATGATGATCAATATTAAGATTACCATATTTAGTGTAAGCTACACCAACAAGAGCAATTCTAAAAATATTTAATACGAATATGGACAAAAAGCCGATTAAAATATATTTCCATCTTTTAATTTTTTTGAAAGGATAGCTTAAAAGCAAAGCCGACCAAACGCTGAATAATCCGTAACCTAAACAAGAATACCCAATTCCAACTCTCACACCATTGACAATTTTAATGTGGTTAGGCAAATTAATTGTATCATATCCCATAAAATTAATCAATAATGATGAGAAGTAAATCAAAGCTTCTCGTAACCATTTGATATAATTAAAATAATGCTCTAAAGTATGGGAATATAAGGAACCTGCATCGTTTGTAATAGCAATATAGAAAAGGTTGAAGTAGTAGAATAAACTTGAGAATAAAATGAGTTTGACTAAAAAATAGATAGACTCATAGTTCTTGTATTTTTTAGCTTTAAGATTATAAATATTTTGATCTACTTTATATCTATACCAATATGCTTGAAAGTAATGAAATTGAGAACCAGTTTTACCATCAAGAAAACCCATTAAGAAAATGTATCTGTATAAAAAATATATAACAGGTCTAATAAAAAGAGGCATTTTGTTCCATACATTTTTAAAGAACAATCTTTTCTCATCTTGATTACCCAATAAAGAACCTTTATTATTTAATAGTTTTTCAAACTCTTCTTTAGCTTGTAGTTCAGCGTATTTAATATGTTTTGATTTCCAGAAATCTAAATCTTCTTTAAGATTATTTTCAACTAAATCATTTTTAAGTTTAGCGGTTTTGCCGTTCACATAAAAATGATGATCCATCAATTCAGATTCATCTAAGAATACTTTATCTCTTCTAAAAAATTTTAATAAATATCGAGGATAATAGCCACCGTACTTAATCCATTTATTTAAAAAATAATTACGACGACATATATAGTAACCTGAAATATTTTTTGATTCTTCGGATGATAAGGTATTTGAAATCTCATCACACAATTCAGGTAATAATTCTTGATCAGCGTCAAGACCTAATATCCATTCTACATTTTCTGGTATCTGCTTCAGAGCAAATTTCCATTGAAGAGTATGAGTTTCAAATTTATTTTGAATAAAAATAGCATTGTATTCTTTGGCAATAGATTCAGTTTTATCAGTCGAGAAAGAATCGATAATATATATTGGTGCATTTAAGCTCTTAACAGAAGATAAGGCTTTCGGAAGATTTTTTTCTTCGTTGTAGGTTAAGAATATGATCGCGAGGTTAGTGGGCATTAATTGAAGTGTAATACATGTCTAAATATTGTTGATATAGTTTTTCATTATCAAATGTAGTATTGATAACAGCTCTTGATATTGTACTTATCTCATGAATTTTATAACGGTTATTGTTAACCTCATTGAGTTTTAATGCTAAATCATTTATACTCCCATTAAAAATCCAACCCAAATCAAATTCATGCACAAATTCAGCTAACCCAATATTACTTGAAATTAATACAGGTGTACCAACAGAAAGCGATTCTAAAACTATATTTGCAAAGTTTTCACTAATAGATGGCAAAATCAATAAATCTGCACTAGACATAAATTTAAATTTACTGTCATCATATATTGGTCCAAGCCATTCAATTTTATCATTAATATTATTATTAATAGCAACAGATTTCAGATAATCAATATAATTTGAATCCCCATCACCAATTATTTTAAGATTAAAATCAAATTCAATTTCACCTAATGCATGTAATAGTTTATCTAATGCTTTAACCTCATTGATTCTAGAGATAAATACGAAATTTAAGGGCTTCTCAGAATTATTTATTTTGAGTGAATTATCAAGATTACTTTCATTAAAGAAATCAACAAAGTTTGGAATTATAATATTATTAGTATCCTTTAAAATCAATTGTACATTTTCCAATTCGAGTTTTGAAGTCAAGTGTATAGTAGAACCACATAAGATATATTTACCAAAAATCTCATGGAAGATTCTTTTATAAATAGATTTTTTCAATGTATAATTACTCAACATTCCTCTTGGAGAAAGGATGAACTTCTTATGATTAAATTTGCAAATCAATGCAGAAAATATAGCCACTAAATTCCACCATGAATTAATATGTATAACATCATAATTGTTAATATTCTTATAAAGAAATTTAAACAGGTCTAGTGAAAAATGAGAATGATCTTTAGTTTGTCTTTTAAAATAAATTATATTAACACTTTCATTTTTAACAATATTATTTGGTGTAATATTTAATTCATCTTTGCCATTCGCTAAAGTAGTTAAGACCAAAACCTCATTATTCTTTGCAATATTTTTAGCTAGTTGTGATACTGAAACAGTTGGTCCACCATACACGTGAGCAGGTAGAAATGAAGGTGTAACAATTAAAATTTTCATTTATTTGGTACGAGTATATTTAGTGCTCTAAGAACAAAGAAGATTATATATAAAGTAATAACACCCCAAAAAACAGAGTTTACGAAAAACTCTAAACAGTTACCACGCCACAATATTTGAAATAGTCCAGTATAAAACCATGCTATACCAAATTCATAACCACCTAGTAAATTCTCACAGAGATTAGCTATCCACATAGTTAAGCCACCTATCAGAATTAGTATGAAAAAAATAGCAATTACACCTCCACTTAAATACGCATCTACAACAATGGGTGGTTTAGCCGATACAAAAACACCACTGTCTTTAGTAATTATACCTAATTCATACACTCTTTGCATAACATGCGTTTCTATATCAGGCTTATCAGACCAAAATAATCTAGGCAATAAAAATCTAAAACTATTTGAAATGTTTTCAAATCCGTAATAGCTATGTTTTGATGGAACTTTATCTACATATTCAATAAACATGGATATTTCAGATAATCTATTAGTAAGAAACAGCCAATTTGTTTCGCTTATATCAATTGACCCACTTTGTATTTGTGATAATGCCTCTTGTGCTGCCAATTCAGAATCTACACCTTCAGTCCATGACAATGTTCTATAAATATTATTAAAGCTCGGCAAAACAAATGCAGCAAAGAAAAAGATTGGTAAAAATGTTAACGTAACAGTTTTTTTATATAGCGGATATAGATAGCCTGCCATAATAATAATAGTTACTACAATTGGTTCTTTCCAACCAGAGTAAAATGCTGCAATAAGATTAAATGAAAAAATTGCACCTGAAATTAAAATATAATAGGTTTTGAATTCGCGAATTGAGTAAACAAAAGCAATTGTTGCTGAGATATAACTTAAATCTTTAAACTTTATTGCGAATTGATTTAAGCCCGGAATAAGAGGGAGTATCAATGCAATTATACTAAATATAATTGCAGATTTAATAAAAAATGGAGCTAAATTATTTTTATTAACATTAAAAACATATTTAGGTGTACTATGTATTTTAGAATTATATACAATAACAAGTCCTAATGCATATGTAATATGAGCTAGATTATAATACCTCTGACAAATAGCTGAATACTCTAAACTTCTATAATTTATAATCGAAAATTTATCATATTCAAAATATGTGTAGCCTAGTGAATTAAGAAAAAAGAAAATACTAGTAAAACACATATATCCAACAAAAATAAATTGAGTTAAAAACAATGGATGCATAAAATTAGTTCTTAAACTAAAGTTGGAATCTTTGCGAATAACTAATTTTGTCAATGTATACCATAGTATAAAAATTGAACCCAACCAAGAAATAGAAAAAGAAATAATATAATTATCTTTTGTTATATAAGAAAAAATATAAGGTATAAATAATATTAAATACTTCAAATTAGTCATTTCCTAAAATATTTTTTAAAAAAATATTAACTGTGTTCTGTACTTTATAATTTTCAGCTATTTCTATCGATTTTAATTTCATTTTATTAAGCTTACAAGTATTCTCAGTAGCTAATTTTATTTTAGCTGTTAAATCAAATAAATCATTGCTTTTGAATATATACCCATTCACATTATCTTGAATCATATCTATAGCACCACCAACCATATCACTTGCTATTAATGCCAAACCTGATGCTGCAGCTTCATTTAATACTAAACCCCATGTTTCACTTAAAGATGGTAAAATTAAAATATCTGATTTCTTGTAAATTTGAACTAATTCAGTTTGATTTTTAAATCCACAAAATTCAACTTGATTTGAATTAAATTCCTTAATTTCATCTATTAGCTCTCCATCCCCAATAATTTTTAAATGTAATGGATAATCTTTAAGTAATGTTATGGCTTTTAATAAAATAAGTGGATTTTTATTTTTTTGAAGTTTCCCTACAAATAATAAGTTAACCTTATCAGTCGTAATATTTTTTGGTTTATCAACAAAAAAGCTTGAATCAATCGAGTAAGGAAAATATAATAATTGTTTTTCGCTTAGACCGCATTTTAAAAAATAATGTTTATTGTTTCTTCCAACATAAAAAGCATAATCAATATGTCTATAAACGAAATATTTTAGATAAGTTATTCTAATAAATTTTATAAAAAAATTTTGTTTTTGCAAGAACGTAGAGTCACCTCTAAAATATATCTTTTTTTTGTTTTTAAAAAATCTAATTACTTCTAAATGACTTTTATAATTCCAGCCATGTATAACAATTTTATCTGGATTATACTTTGATATATCCGATATTAAATCGGGGCAATTAATTCCATTAAATTCATTTGTGCTTGGTTTTTTTGAATTGTTTTTTACAAAATAATAATCATATCCATTTAATAAATCGATATCCCATTTTACATTAATCTTAAATCCTTCATCATATTGACTAGCATTTGTACCTAAAGTATAAAATACTTTTAGCTCAATTGTTGAACACTTAGCTAGTTCTTTAAAAAATGGTGAAAAATATTGTATTGGATGAGTTAATATAAAAGCTATTCTAGTCATTATATTTCAAGATTAAGAATTTTAAATCTAGGAGCATTTTTTAGTCTGTTTTTGATAAAATCTATATCTCTCAAATAGATTAAATTATCATGATCACCTGGACTTGTAATATATATTTCTCTATCAAATGGATTGTAATTATAAGGTTTAAAACCATAACTTAACAAATAATCATTAATTTGCTTATCGGCAATACCATAATGTAAACCACTACCATTTAGTTCAATAATTATAGCTTTCAAACTTTCGGAAGTTAAAGCTTTATTTGCACCTTTTAATACTTGATACTCAAAACCTTCAACATCAATTTTCAATAAATTAATTTGATTATCATTAATAATTGAATCTAATGTATCAACATCAACTTGAATAGTCTTTTCTGAATCACTTATCTCAACTACGTGATTAAGAGTAGTATTTGATTCATTTGAAAATAATAATTGACCTTTTATAGATGAAAGACCAATATTTTTTAATACAGTATTCTTTGAAATATTATTTAATTTAACATTATCTAATAATTGATTATAGGTAATAGGCACCGGCTCAACACTTATAGACTTTGCACCTATTTCAGCTGATGCTAAAATAGTAAAACTCCCAACGTTTGCTCCCACATCAACAAAAACATCTTCTTTCCTTAAAAAATGTAATAGAAATAGCATTTCTCTATATTCGTGCAATCCACAATACAAATTTCCTGTTGCACCAGTCATACCTTTGGAAACAATAATAAAAGAATGCTCAGTGAATTGATGATAATATTTTTCATTTGTAAAAATGCATCTAATTTGCCACCAAAGAAACCTCATAATAGATAAGAATTTAGATCTGCTAGAAATTGGATGATTTATAATGAATTTTATTACTTTAACTAATGCTTTCATTTTATAGCTTTATTGAATAATTCAATTTGTAATTTAGTTCTTGATTCAGCAGTATACTTTGAAAACTGATCCCAATTAATTACATGACAAAACGGGTGTATAATAGAATCAAGAATATAACTTTCAATACGAGATATATTGTAATTATCTGATTCTTCATCGAACTTTAAAGCTATACCAGCATTGCATTCATTAACAAAATCATTCACACTACTTGAAGAATGGAATAGAGTAAGCATTGGTTTATTGAACCAAACATATTGATATATTTTAGAGGCAGTATACCCTATATTATCAGAACCAGGCACAAAAAGTAAGTCAGCATCATTTAATACTTTAAGACTTTCAAAATAAGGAATTCTTTGTGTCTGTTCAAAAATATACTTTTCAATTTCTAATTCCTTAGCTATCGTGAAAATGATTTTAGCAACATTATCTTTAGTATCATAGCTTGTTCCGATAAAGAAACATCTAATATCCTCAAATTCGCCACCTCGATTTATTACTCTTTTTATAGCCTTTAAGAATAAAGTACATGAATAAACCATATCATATCCACCCCTACCAACATAAACTATATTAAAATATTTAGAATTAGGGTCAAAAAAATTATTAACTAAAGTGTGTTTTCTTGCAGTATCAATATCTTTTTTAAAAGCAGCAAAAGGAATTACTGATTTGGGAGTCTTATTTAAGTGAGGATATCTCTCAACTAATACGTCTAAATAATTTTTACTAACAGCCATCAATCCATTTACTTTTTTTACTGCATGTTTCTCTAAAAATGAATCTAAATAATATGAAAACCAAAACTTAGGAGGCCGTTGGCTTTTCGGTAGATTTAAATAATGATCTGATCTCCATGGATCTTGAAAATCTATTACATAGGGTATGTTGAATTTCCACTTCCAATATTGCCCAAGAATTGTTAAAGGAAAAGCAGTAGTTGAAAAAAAAATTAAATCGAAATCTGATTTCCTCAACAAAGAATTAACATATTTAAAATAATAATAAATTGATCTAAATGCGATATTTCCAAGACCTAACTTTCTCGTAAAATGCTCATCAAACGCTTTTATTTTATGAATAATTATATCATTAGGTATTGCTTCTAGCAAAAAAGCATCTTTATTGATATTAATAAATTCAGAATCAACTACGACTACCTCAGCAAGCCAACCATAATCTTTATAATAAGAAATACTTTGTCTTATTCGATGCATATCTGCAGCGTTTACAGGAGGGAAATGAGGGGTAATTATTAATAACTTTTTCAATTCGGGATTATTCTTAAAACAAATAATTTATTTCATTTAAGAAATTAAGTGATTGCAAGGTCCAATTATACTTTCGCTTAGCCAAGTCTAATGTCTGCCTTTTAGCATTGTATATAGACTCTTTATTGATAATATATTCTATTAGCTTATCATACAAAATATCTACTTCAGAAGAGTTGTAGATTATAATATTATCCGATAATTGATCAGTAATAACTTTGTGACCACTTGTATTGGTTGCTATAATCATTAATCCTGATCTTATATAATCTAATATTTTATTTGTTATACATAATTCACGATTCAAACTATTTCCTATTTCTAAAGCTAGTCCAATATCATGTTCCTTATTTCTATCATCAAGTTCAAATACAGACACTAATTCATGAAAAAAAATGCTAGATACATGACTCTTATTAGTAATGATTTTCAAGAGTTCTGATTTTACTTTAGCATCACATTTGCCTCTAATATGTAATTCGAAACTATCAATAGGTAATTTATTTATCACATAAAATATATCTTGTAATCCTCTATTAAGTCCAACAGTTTGTGAATACCAATAAAATGATATTTTATTGAGATCTACCCTATCTCTATATGGAATTTCTTTATAATTAATATCAAATACATTTAAGAGTTCAATTGGAGTTTTTGATAGTTTATAATTATTTATATAAAGTTCAGAATATAGGGGGCTTGCAGTGGTTAAAAACTCTACTCTTTTTAAATATTTATTTTCTATTTCAAAAATTTGTTTATTGTAGTTGTCAATGGTAGAACCGTCCATTATATACGGAAATGCATCTTCAATATCATAAGAATATTTAGACTTGTATTTTTTCGCTGCTAATGCTGCAGCCACTAATACACTTGGATGGTGAGCTATGTAAAGATCTGCTTTAATCGATTTGGCTCTCTTAATAAATAAATAGGTAGTTGATTGTAAATAATCTGAATCAGGATTTAGGAAATTAACTATTTTATAAATTGCAAATGAACATATAGATTTGAAATCGTATTTATGCCACTTAACTGGATAGAATGCACATGAACTAGTGGTATATTTTTTAATTACTTCTTTATCTAAACTTGATAAATCTGGCATATAATCCAAATAAATAACAGAAACATCGAAACCATTATCTATAAACAATTTCAGCTCCTTTAATAATCTAGGACAAGATGTTAGATGTCCAGCAGTTAAAAGGGCTATCTTTTTTTTCATTTAAATATATTTTTAGAACTAATCAGATTTAATGCTTTTTTGGTAAAAAAAATAAACATTAAACTAATTCCAATCTAGTATTATATAATCGAATATAATTATCAGCAACTACTTTTGAACTAAACTTTAGTTCAACTTCTAATCTGACTGCTTCTCTATTTATCATATTAATTTTACCAACAGCCTCTACCATATCATCCAATGAATTACACACAAAACCCGATATACCATTGGCGACAACTTCGGGGACAGATCCTCTCGAAAGCCCAATAACCGGTGTACCGCAAGCCATTGCTTCAGCCATTACAATGCCATATGGTTCATCCCATAAAATTGGCATTAAAAATGCTGCTGCATTCTGCAATAATTCATTCTTCTGTTGGTCATTTACTGGACCAATGTATTTAATTTTTTCATTTAAAAAAGGTTTAATTTTTTCATCAAAATACAGCTCGTGTTCCAGAGGAATATTACCTGCAATAATTAATTTTCTATTAGTTTTGATAGCAATTTCAATTGCTAAATGAGCTCCTTTGATGTGCTCAATTCTTCCTAAGAAAACTAAAGGTGCATCAATTGCAACATGTTTATTAAAATGAAATAATTCTAACGCCACTCCGTTATAAATTGTATGTGATTCGCCAACTGAAGATATTTGTTTACTGATATAATCACTACAACCTGTAAAAACCAAAGTGTTTTTCCTTGATACCAACAAAGCTTTTCTTATTTGAGAAATTGTTGGCTCTCTTTGATATGACATTATTTTCTGTACTCCAAAAGGCAACAATGGCATTATATACAATAGTCTACTGAAGCTATGTATTATATCGAATTCATATTTCAAATATGTTTTTGTAATTAAATAGGTATTGTACAATAAATCCTCTTTTTCTGATCTGTATGTAATTAGTTTGCAATCTTTTGATGGCTTGGATTGAGGGTGTGCAATAAGTGTTACTTCATGGCCTAATAATATATATTCATTTATTAACATATCAATTATCCTTTCTATTCCACCGTAGTGTATTGGAGGAACAGGTATGTATGGATCAGCAGTGATTAAAATTTTCAATTCTGAATTAATAATTAGGATAAACTGATTTTATGATTTCTAGAATACGACAAGTGCTTTTCTCAAGAGTTAAATTATTTAATATATATTCTCTTGGTTTATATTTCTTACTATTAATATTGTGCAATAATAATTCAAATTTACTTACAAACTCTTCATAGGTTTTAAATTTTTCACCACAAGTATGATCAAAGTACGGGACAGAACTAACATTATCTGATACTAATTTATATTTAGAATAATTAGGGTCCATTAATATACCTTGATCCCATGCTAAAATTGGGATATTAAGCGATAAGCATTCTTGATAAGCAATACCTTGACTTTCATGTTCTGACAGATAAATCATGAACTTAGCATCCTTTAATTTTTTTCTATATTCGGATGATTTGTATTTACCGTAAATAATCTCTTCATATTCGAAATTGCACTTATTCAAAAAAACTTTAATTGGATTAATTAAATCTTTATTCAAGTCATCTAAATTATAATTAGTTTTATTGTATATAAGCACTTTGTTTTTTTTCTCTACTACAATTTCAGGCATCCATTCATCAGTATCTATTCCTACTGGCCATATTTCGCAAATTTCTTTAAAGTAAGGTTTATAGATATTATTTGCCCATTCACTATGCTGTAAATACTTTACTATAGGGTAATCCTCACGCATTGATAACCATTCAACTGGATATGTCATCAAACCAATACCTGCTATAATTTTATTGGTTAAATTGTATCCATTTAATACTGATTTTCCTATACCTAGAACAAGAACTGGTTCATTAGATTTAATATATTCAAATTTGGTATTTATGCTATATTCCACTGAAAGTTTATCAAAACCTTTTATCAAGTTAATAAAGACTTTATTTAACCCTCCAATTGGTGCTTTTCCAAATATTTTCTTAATCAAATTAATTAATAATCTATCATGTTTGATATATTTATCTTTCTCTGGTAAAGTTTTATAGTAAACGTGAATCATATCATTTGATATTTAAATGATTTATAATTTTGCTAAGTGAATTAGGTATACTTAATGATTGAATGGCCTTTTTTTGTGCATTTGATCTAAACTTTTCTCTCAAAGATTTATTTCCCAATAGATAATGTAACTTATCCACAAGTTCATTTGAATCATTAAAGACAAGAATATCATTATTTATATCATAAAACTCCTCTAATCCATTTACATACTCAGTTATGTAACAAGCACCAAGCATTGGAGCTTCAATATCTCTAAGTCTTGAATATTTATTTGGATTATTATCTGTATGATCAATGCTGTCGAATCGGTTTAATCCTAAGACAATTTTACTATGTTTTAGTAATTCAAAGTATTTATTTTGCGTGACAGAGGTATGAATTTTACTTTTCAAATTATCACTAATTTCAACTTGTTTGTTTTTTTTAAGTTTGTTAATTAGTGATTTAAATCCATAATTACCAACTAATTGTATTTGATTTTTAATTGTTCGTAATATATTTTTATCTCCATAAATACTATAAGATACTTTATCATCTTTTTCATTAATCCAACCATTTCCATAAATACTAATATCTAAATTTGGATGTTCATCAAACAATTTATTAAAAAAAAGTATCCTTGATCTTTCTGAGGTGCCTATAAAACTAGTACCATATTGTTCTTGATTTGATATCTTTCTTAATTCGTATGGTACCCACATTGGCATTGGTAATAATAAATGCGGATATTTTTTTTCATTATACATTTCTAGGGCTTCAAATTCTGGCACCCAATTCAAATCGAAGTGTTTGTAGTTATCAGGTATATGATTGAATGACCTTATATTATCACAATAAAAATTAACACATGGTATTCCAAGTTTTTTTATTTCAAGTAAAGCACTCTCATCAATCATTGATGGATATAGATAACATAAAAACAAGTCAATTTTATTTGATTTTATATCCCTTAAAACTATATCCCAAGTATTAGATTTCCATTTAGAAATCTCTATTTCATTTGTTGTAGAAAGAGGAAATACCCAATCTATTTCTAAAGATTCAACCCATAAATTTCCTGACTCTTCGATTCCATTCTTCACATAATATTCCCAAAAACTATATCCTGTAATTGGATAATTGTTCTTTGACTGCAAAAAAGATATGTATATATTCATTAGTCTATCCCCTTATTTACAAATAGCATATCGGTTTGAATTATTTTTTTTGAAAAACCTCTCAATTCACTAATCGAAGTCAATGCGAATCGATTTTTATCGAGAAAAGAAATAATATCAGATAAAGAGGGCTGGTTAACATATAACTCAATAAAAGAAACTTCAATGATAATATATTTTACACTTTTCAAATAATCTCCAAAGCCCATCAAAGCAAGTAGTTCATAACCTTGAATATCTAGTTTAATTAAATCTGGGATTTCGAGTTCTCCATTAGCTATCAATTCAGAAACACATTTGATTTGTATTACCTTTTTATCAACTATGGTTTGCTTGAATTCATTATAAATATTAGTATGAAAATCTAAAATACTTGAAGAATCAGAATCTGTAGCAATATTTAAATTAATATATCCTGATGTGCTCCCCAATGCAATGTTATAATAGTTAAGATTTGATAGGCTGCTTGTATTATTTTTCAAAACAACCATGTGTTCACTAATAGGTTCGAATAAATAGACTTTCGAATTTGGAAAGAAAGATTTGGCAAGTATTGTCCAATATCCATGATGTGCTCCAATATCAAATATTGATTTGATTTCATATTTTTCTTTTTCAACTAACCACAATAAATCAAATGTACTATAATATTCTTTTTTTAAATTATTGGCAGGAGTTGAACGTAATTTGTTTTTTCTAATCAAATTATGTATTAACCTATCAACTTTACTAGATATTCTCGCTAAGAATATCAAAATAAAAACATAAATCTTATTCATTATAACTAGTTATTTTATGTAACCAATTTGGTCTAACAACTGAGTTGTAGTCTTTATTGCCAGATACAAAATATCTGTTACCATATTCTGAATTTGAATATAATTCAAAGTTTAAAACCATGTTAGTAGTTGAGATCATTGAAATAAAAGGCTTTGAGATGTCAAATCTGATTGAATACCTACCAGTCGCTAAAGTATATTTTGGCACTTTAAATATTATTGTATGTTTGCCTAATGACAGAGAATTTATATCATTAAAATCATTATAATTTAATCTTATCAGTTGTACATTTTGTTCATCTAAAATTATTATACCAATCACCAAATCTACAATTGATTCTAGAATTTCTATTTTTATTGATATGTATAAATCATCTTGAATTAGAAAAGACCCGTTATTGCCATTATAAATTTCAGCCTCAATTATATATAATCCACTTTTTATATTCTTATCAGTATTTACCCACTTAACAAGTTCTTTATTTGTATTATTATATTTAGAAATAACATTCGTTATTGTATCATCACAAACAACTTCTCCATTTTCAAGTAACAAACCCTTATTACATAAAGTATTTATCATATTTAGATTATGACTCACAAATAATAATGTTACATTTTTGTTACTAGAAATATCTTTCATTTTACCTAAACATTTATCCTGGAATTTACTATCTCCTACAGCTAAAACTTCATCTACAATTAATATTTCAGGTTCCAAATGGGCTGCAACAGAAAAAGCAAGCCTTACATACATGCCTGATGAATATCTTTTAACTGGGGTATCTAAAAACTTCTCTGTTTCGGCAAAATCTACAATCTCATCAAACTTAGATTTAATTTCTTTTCTACTCATGCCGAGTATTGCTCCATTCAAATAGATATTTTCTCTTCCAGTTAATTCAGGATGAAAACCAGTACCAACCTCCAATAAGCTAGCAACTCTACCTCTAATTTTAATACTCCCGGAAGTAGGTTCTGTAATTCTACTTAATATCTTTAATAGTGTCGATTTGCCAGCACCATTCCTGCCTATTATACCAATTCTATCTCCTCGATTAATTTCAAAACTTACATCTTTCAGTGCCCAAAATTCTTCCGAATTATAACTCATCCCTTGCCCAAAAATGTTTTTCAAACTCTCCGTTACAACATCACGCAATGCAGTATATCCACGATTTTGTTTATGCCCTAATGAATATTTTTTGGAGATATTATTTATTTCTATGATTGATCTCATTTCTAAATTAGCAAGATATTACCATTTAATGCTTCATTTATGTTATCTATTTTATTCAAACCGTATCTATCAATTTGATAAATATGGTAATTATTTTTTTCTATAAAATCATTCCAAACATTTAAATCTATTCCCGCATCTAATTGATAATTTGTATCCCACTCAATTATTATTTTTGGATGACACTTAGCAATAGTATTTTTCAAGCCATCTATTACATTCCACTCATATCCTTCAACGTCAATCTTAATGAAATCAATTTTATCTATTTTATTATGCAAAATCCAATCATCGCCAATTTTTACATTTATTAATATATCACCAGGTTTATTATTTCTAAGTGATAAAGAACCTAAGTTTTCTTCATCTAAATTGATGTGCACTTTCTTTAATTCATCTTTATTCCCAAATGCAAATGGCACTAACTCGACATTCTTAATTCCGTTAAGATTTATATTTTTATTAAATCTATTTATGTTAATTTCAAAAGGTTCAATAGAAAACACTTTGCCATTTTCTCCGACAAGCTTGGACATTCGTATTGAATTAACACCAATATTTGCCCCTATATCAAGCGTTATAGCACCCTCACTTATATGCAATTGAAATGCTTTCCAAATTTCTGGTTCATATTCACCAGTCATCCAAATTCTTCTTTCAATATACTCTTTAGAATTGTAATGTAAGAATATATCTTCTTTATCAAACCATGTTATTCCAGAATAATATCTATTCCTTACATACCTATGATATAACCATGTTGAAATTCTTTCATCTAAAAGTCCTTTATAGTTACGCGTAAATTTTATAACTTTCTCAATTTTCATTTATATCGAATCTGCAAATCCTTTTTCCATTTTTCTGAAATACTGCACACCAATAATTGTAATAGACATAGCAATTAATACGGATGTTATTACTGAATAAGTGTTAATGCCTACATCATTATTTAGCAAACACCACCTAAACCCATCAATCACCCCTACCATAGGATTCAATGAATATAACCATTGATACCTTTCAGGAATTATTGTGCTACTAAATCCTACTGGCGAAATATACAAACCGAATTGTATAATGAAGGGTATGATATATCTGAAATCTCTATATTTTACGTTTAGAGCTGTTAGTAATAAACCCAAGCCAAATGACACAAAAAATACTAATATTATAAACAAAGGTAGAAACACTATGTGCCAACTTGGAATATATTGATACCAAACACATAATCCAATTAGTATCACAAAAGAAATTGCAAAATCAATTAAACTTACAATTACTGAACTTGCAGGAATAATCAATCTAGGGAAGTAAACCTTAGTAATTAGATTTGCATTACCTATTAAACTACCACTACTCTCTGATAATGCATTTGAGAAAAATTGCCATGGTAACATTGCTGCGTATACTAGAATTGCATATGGCACATTCCCTTCTGATGGTAATTTTGCAACTTTACTGAATACTATTGTAAAGATTATCATTGTTAGCAAGGGCCTAATTATGCTCCATGCTGCACCAATAACAGTTTGCTTATACCTTACCTTTATATCACGCCAAGCTAAAATGTAAAACAACTCTCTATATCGCCATAGATCTTTCCAATAATTTTTCTCAGCTCTACCTGCTTCTATTATTATTTCCATATTACTTAAGTAGATTTATAATGTGATTAGTAAAATTATTATGATTAAAAATTGAAATACATTTTTTAGATAATTGTGCACGATTAATATCTATAAAATTTTCACTTAACATAATTTTTAATGCTTCTTTTATTTCAGAAATTGAATCTGGATGTACTAATTTAGATTCTGAAAAGTTTTTCACTGCATCAATACTACCATCCATATTACCAGCTAAGACTCTTAATCCTTTACTCATTGCTTCAATAAATACAATTCCGAATCCTTCACCTTTGCTTGGCATTACAAAAACATCAGCAGCATTTAAGTAATTCTCAAGGGCTGTGTCATCAATGTAGCCTATTAACTTTACATTCTCTTGCAAATTATACTTTAAAATTAAATGTGATACTCTATCAAATTCAAATGAATCGTATTTGCCAATTATATGATAGTAAACATTCTTAATACCTAATGTTGATAATGATTCAATAACCTTATCATATCCCTTGTAACTTTCTGATGAATTTAAACGGCCTACTGAAATCAAAAGTTTATCATTTAAATCTAATGATAAATTATCCCTAAATTCTACTCTAGAACCAATATTAAAACCGCTTTGGTGATATGGGTCTAATGAGTTGTTTAGTACAATTGTTTTATTAGATAATTCTGGGTATTTATTTAATACTACATTTTTCGTGTACTCACTTACACAAATTATTTGATCGGAAATTCTCAAAGAAAATTTTTGAATAAAAGATAATTCTCTCCAAACTTCAATTCCGTGTAATTGAAAAACAATCTTAGTTTTTCTATTGAATAATCTTATTGATAAAGCAATAATTGATAAATGAATATGAGAAAAGATATTAACATCAGATTTAATTCCGCATAAAACAGAATTAATTATGAATTGAATTTTGTTGCCAGAATAACCTTTGAATTTATCAGCATCAATATATTTAGCATCTGAAGAATAATCATACAATGAAGTAACATTAACTATATCATTATTAAAAAATCTATTTAAAGTATATAGCCAATTCTTTGATACTTGTTCTATACCGCCTCTAACTGAAAATATTGTTAATGCTAAATATTGTATTTTCATTATACTTGAGATAATGCCCATATTTTAGACCAATGAATTTTGCCTGTACTAAATTCTTTAAACTCTCTTTGTTTTAAGTCTGAGCTAAGTTTTGATTTTACAAAATCTGATGTTTTGAACCACTCTTTAAATGGAAATTGAAATCCTTTCTTAGGTCTATTCCATATTTCATCTGGCAATACATCTTTAAAAGAATTAATTAACAATTTCTTTTGCCCTGGAACCTCAAATAATTTATCAGACTTTATAGTATTGATTAGACTCAAGAAATCATTATCTAAGAATGGCACTCTAATCTCAACTCCATGCTGCATACTCATTGCATCAGAATCTCTTAGTAATTGATTCTTCATGTACATATTCTTCTCTAATGAAGATACATCTGAAATTGCATTAACTTTAATAGATGAATTCGGGCGATAATCATTTAATACTTTAACTATTGAACTTGTTTCTGTATTTAAAATTTTTGCAACTTGACTTGGAGCATTAAATCCTCGTAATAGTAAATAGTCAGCTACATTATCTTCTAGTTTTAAAAATTCTAATCTTTGATATTTAGAAGGGAGTAATTGTTTAGATGATAAAATAAATCTTTTAAAAACATGTAAATTCTTTAATTGCTTTACTCTATTAAATGAAGGATATCCTCCAAATATTTCATCTGCTCCTATTCCAGATAATACAGCTTTCAACCCATTATCTTTTGCAAACTTTGAGATGAACCAAGTATTGACTCCATCATTACTAGGCATGTCATATGCTTGAAAGATGTTCTCTATATTTTCATCAAATAATTTATTATTAAGTTCAAAAGAATGATGATGTGATTGAGTTATATTTACAATTAGATCTTGAAATTTCTTCTCTGAATATTCTTGTTCTTGAAAATTAATAGAAAGAGTATTTATATTATCTGATGAAGCACTTGCTAATATTGTTAGAATTGATGAATCGATACCTCCACTTAAAAACAATCCTATAGATGCATCTGAAATTAAATGCCTATTTACTGATTCTAATAATGAATATTTTATATCGTCTAAATTATTAAAGGTGATTTCATTTTCGCATTTATATTGATATTTGGATTTTGAAATTTCAAATGTGCTTAAATCAAACTCTATAAATGATGATGGTTCAAGCATATAAACATCTTCGTATTTTGTGTATGGTTCTGGAATAAAACCATAACTCAAAAACAATGTACGCCAGTAATCATTCTCATCACTAATAAACTCTTTAAAAGCTCTAATCTCAGAGGCGAAAATTAATTGATCAGCATTTTTATAAAAATACAGAGGTTTAATGCCATTAGGATCTCTTGCTATAATAATTTTGTTAGCTGATTTATCATAAAGAACAAAGGCAAACATTCCATTGAATTTTTCAAAGGAATATATACCCCATTGTTTGTATGCCTTTAATATCACTTCAGTATCTGAATTTGATTTAAATTTATGTCCGAATTTTGTTAACTGCTTTTTTAACTCATTAAAATTATAAATTTCACCATTGTACACTAATACATTTCCATTGGTATCATCAATCATTGGCTGTGAAGCATCAGTTGATAAATCTATTAATGACAACCTACAATGTCCTAAAGCAAATATACCTTGTGAAAAAATACCACGACCATCGGGGCCACCATGAATCATAGAGCCAATCATGTTATTTACATCATCTATTAATTGATCTTTATATCGTTTCGGATCGACAATACCTGCTATTCTACACATATGTATTTACATGGCTTCGCCTGTTCAGTCACACGGACTAAATAGACACCTAAATATAAATTAAAAATATGGTTCTAGGTAGACTGTTGGGATGTTAAGAATTATTGATTTATTCAGTTCATCGAATCTGATGATGAATCTTTTCGAGTTTTTCAAATCAACTAATTCTCCTGTCATGCCGTGGAAAGGTCCACCGACAACATTGACTTTTTCACCTACACTAAATTGATGATCTGAGATTTCAAGTTCTGATTCTGAACTTAATATTCTCTTGAGTAAATTAATTTGTTCTTCTCTTATGGGTGCTGCTTTACCAGAAAAAGTAATATATCTAACAACTCCCGGAGTTTGAAGTACTTCGTAATATTGACGTTCTGATACATGAACAAACATATAAGAATTAAATAATGGCTCTTCTACCCATTTTTTACGGTCAGACCATTGCTTTAATTTCTTTTGAAGTGGCAAATAAACTTCGAAGCCACGTTGTAATAATAGAGAATAAGTCTTTTTCTCAGCTCTTGATTTGGTATAAATTGCATACCAAAAATATTTATCAGAACTCATAATTACTTACTAAACAGATTCCTGATTTTGTTATATGTTTTGTTTATGAAGCTATCTTCTGAGCCATCAGTATAATACCCATAACTCTTATTACCATAAGCAGAATAATCTGTATAATAATATTGGCCAGAGCCATAACTTCCTTTTTTATTGTTTGAGTAAATTCTTGAGTGTAATAGGTCATTAGAGAATCCGTTTAATACTATTACAGAATTATTCAATCCGAATTCTTTAGAAACCCTCTCTGGTATAGAAGCAGCATTATAGGTAGATACGCCTGACCTTAATACGAAAATATTGATATCACTTGATCTGACTAAAGGTATAGCATCTGATACTAATCCTATAGGTGCAGTATCGACTAATACATAATCAAATCTCTCTTTTAATTCCTTCATCAATTGACGCATTCTTTCTGAATATAGTAATTCTGAAGGGTTAGGTGGCATTGGACCAGCCGGAATGAATGATAAATTCTCAACATGTGTCTGATGTATAATTTTTTCAACGTCACACTGATTTGAAAGGTATGAAGTCAAACCCCAATCATTCTTCAATTTGAAAGTATGATGCAATTTCGACTTTCTCAAGTCACCATCTATTACCACAACTTTTTTGTTAATTAATGATAAGGTACTTGCTAAATTGATTACGGTAAAGGATTTACCCTCACCTGAAACTTCAGAAGTCACACAAATCATTTTACTTGCAATATCAGAAGCTATAAAGCTTAAGTTAGTTCTTACAGAACGAACCGATTCAGAGAACATCGACTTCGGATTACTTAAACTTAATATCTGACTTGAATTCTTATCTATAGTTCCAGGGAAGTTTCTAATTACACCAATAATAGGTACTGTAGTGATCGTCTCTACAGTTTCTTTATCAAATATTCTTTGATTAACAACTCTAGCTAAAAGAATCATCCCTATACCAAATAACAGACTTATAATAAAGGCTGTTGAGTATACAGAACTACTATTGGGTGATATTGCCCCATAATTCGGAATAGCGGGGTCTATAACATTTGATGAAGGCATAATTGCTGATTTCGCGATTGATGCTTCTAATCTCTTCTCTTGTAAGTAAGAATATACTTTTTGATTAATCTCAAAATCACGCTCTAAATTTATTAAATCTCTTTCAGCACTTGGAATTAATTTTAATTCATCTTTAGCGGTTGCTAATTGCTTTTCGATAAATTTAATGGTACGATTGTTTCTATCTCTTGAAGCTTTAATGTTTAAAGTGATTGCTTTTTTTGCCTCTTCTATCTGCCTATCAATTTCTTGTATTGGTGCTGCATTGTCAGCATACAAACTTTGCTTTTTGATCCTTTCATTAAACATGGTATTCATTTGATTCACCAATTCTGTCATTAGTTTATCTTCAGTACCATCAAGTGTAAAATTCAGAGTTAGGGTTTCCTTGTTATTTTTTATTTGCTCTTCTAATAAATCGATTGCAATACTTTGAATATTAATTAAATTCTTCTGTACTTCTAAATCTCTTAATTTTTGGTAGGCGATATTTTTATTATCTTCAATGTTTAAAATATTATTGCCTACTTTGTACTGCTCTAGGAGTTGTTCAGAATACTTTACTTTTTCAGAAAGTAGATTCATTTGTTCGTCAACAAATTCAATTGTTTGTGCTGCTGCCAAACCTTTTTGACTTTTATCAAATATTCTATATTCAGAAATTATAGCATTCAAAATATCAGCAGCTATTACAGGGTTTTTATCAGTGAAAGTTAAAGCCATAATATTAACCCCTTTGCCAACTTCCAGTACTTTCAATCCCCCCATCACTCTTCCTAATAAATTAGAAGGATGATTAAAAATTAGTCGATAACTGGTAAAATCTGCATCAGGTAATAATGATTTAATAATTCTGAATTTACTCGCTGCAATATTTACTTCCTGACCATAGAAATATTCTGCTTCACTCAATAAAGCATTGTTAGCATACACAGATAAATTGAATTTGAGTTTATCTGTTTGTTTGTAAATGAAATTATAGTTAAAAATAGAATTTGAATCTATTTTTAACATTTCTATTTCACATGGTTGATTCGGATAAGTTTCGGATTCTAAAACAGTTCCTATTCTATAAAATGAATATGGATAATTTAATCTATTTACAGCTTGCGAAAGTAAGGTTCTTGATTGAATAACATAAATCTCTGATTGAATTTTGTCTTTACGATCGTAGTAACTATTAATATTAATTAATTCAGAAATCTCTGTTTTTTTATCATCAAATTTAAGTAAGGCAGAGCTTTGATAAGTTGAATGGGTAAACCTTAAATTTATAAAGGCAAAAACAATTCCTATAATTACACAACCCACTACCCAATACCATCTACTTAATAAGATTTTTAATAATCTTATATAATCAATTTCTTGGAAAGTGTGACTTATATGCTTATTCTGTTCTTGATTACTATTCTGCTGCATTAATTATCTCGATATAGTTGCAAATATTGCAAGAGTATTGAGAATCAATATTAATGGCTGTAATGTACCACCTACAGCTGTAACTGGATCAGTTATTTTATAAACCTTCTGTTGATCGATAATTACAATATCATTATCTTGTATCAATAACTCTTGATATCGCAATATACCGATTTTTGTTAAATCAGCGACTATAACCTGTGGATTATTTGGGTCACCACGAATAATTCTTACTTGTTTCTTTTTGGCTTTAGTAGTCAACCCACCAGCTTCAGATATTAAATCTAATAATGTTAAGTTGTCTCTATCAATTAAAAACTTACCTTGACGAGCTACTTCCCCAAACACATTTACTTTAATACTAACTATTGAAACCTCTATAATCGGGTTATTTAAAATAGTTGAATATAACTTCTCTAGCTTTTTAGATGCTTGTTCTCTTGTTAATCCGCTTAATTGAACTTTACCAACTAATGGCATGTTTGTAAAACCATTGCCATCAACTACATAACCTGCTTCGATAGTCGGATTAGCATCTACATTGAAGGTGCTTTTCGTTAAATCGTAATTATTTAAGAATTTAACCGCAATACGGTCTCCAGATTTTATTCTATGAACATAACCAGTATCAGATACAGTGCTTCTATTAACTACGTAAACATCTTGATCTCCACGAGGTTTCTCATTAGTTTTTAATAATGAATTTTGACCCTTGTAAGAGCATGAAACAAATAATAAAGAAGTTAAAACTACTATACTTATGGATATCCAAATTCTACTAAAGAGCATGTTTAACATGTATTTCAAAATATTTTATTTAATTTATCTGTTTTTCAAGTGACATACGTAGATGTTATTATTTTGGATTTGCTCTATTTGAACATTTATCAAAATTTTTACAAATGTACGAAAATCATCTTGCACTAGCCAATGCTATGCCAAATTAAAAAGAAAATAGACCATTACTAATATTGGTAAGCTTAGATTCATAACCAAGAAACACCAAATAATGTTTCAATATTAAGCCAAAATACTGATAATGAACCATAATTAGTGAATTATTCTTATTATTTATAGTTTTCTAAGCTAATATTCTCATCCCCCGCTTGATAAGGTAAATAAGTTACAATAAACTGCAACATCTCATCTTTTGTACTCATACTTCCTTCTCTTTCACCAATCCAACGTGCTGGTTTATAAGGATTAAAGGGATTATTTTGTGTATTATCAAAGGTCGCCCTCACATGAATTGTACTACCTTTAGTGATTTTTATCATTTTTTTAAATGTATAGAAGTACTGCCACCTAAAATCCCAGTTATTAATTCTTATTAAGGGAATAATATTCCCATCTACGGAAATTACATATGCAACAAAAGACTTACCTAATAAATGCATATGCGGATTAATTGTTACTAAAGAAATGTCCTCTTGGACGGTATATTGCGTTGTAAATGTTTTAATTGAATCGGGAGGTACCATTAACTTGGGTTTTATTTCAGAAACCCCGTATGTGCCTAATTGAAATTCACCGAATCGTCTTTTAGGTGCAACATCCGAATAAAAAACATTGAAATAAGAATTGTCAAATTCATCTTTTGAAGTCGGACCGTAATGAATATCGTTCAATAAGATTGCTCCTTGCTTCTTCATTAGAAAACCTCCTACCCCTTCAGGGTATACAGCAGGCACTACACCAGGTAAATAATTGGTAGCACTCGGAATCCTTAATGGATAAGACCCATCATCATTTAAAATATCTAACTTTTTCCAAACAGTTTTTATATCTGTTTCATAATTATTCACAAAATATTGCCCATTATGTAAGCTTTTCTTTTTACCGGCATCATAAACTACCATATACCCGTTTACATGATGTACTCGCTTTCTATTGCCGGGTACAAATTCTATTAACTTAACATATTTATCAGCAGGAATTTCATAAGGTATCTTCATTATCACATAATGATCTTTATTATTTCCCTCAATTATAAAATTTTTAGGAAACCTAATAACCAAGTCTGGCTTACCTATTTGAGAACCTATTGGGAAAACAGGAATTGGCTTATTAAATTCTGAGTCCCCTTCTTTAGCCCCATCATTGACCCATTTTTTTATAATTGCTTTTTCATAATTAGTTAAATATAACTCCCCCACGAATGAAGAATACGTTCTATCAGCAGGCCAAGGTGGCATGTAACCACTATGAGTTACTTTAACGATCGTTTTTTTTCGTCTGTAAACATCTTTATAACTTAATAATGGGAAAGGTGCTGATTCACCTGGGCGATGGCATGTAGCACACTTGGCATAAATGATATTTGCTACGTGTTCATTGTAAGTAACAACACTAGGTAATATTATATCTGTTGTTAAACTATCAGTTTTATTATCAAATTTTTTCTCCGTTGAGTTTGAACAAGATGATAGATAAAATATAGAAACTATTAAAATAATTATAACTCTATGTAACATCCGACGGCTTTTGTTTTTTTAACTACAACTTCTTTACCCGCTAAAGCATTTTGAATTGCATCACTTAAATAGTTTTCAGTAGCTGATTGTTTTATAAATTCATTATCAACAGCCCGATCATCTACAGCACCTTCATAAATAACTTGATTGTTCAAAATTAAAAAAACTTCTGGTGTTATGGTAGCTTGATACTTATTTACTAATTCTGCATTCGAATCAATAATTACTTCAAATTTTATATTATTAATATTAACAAATGAATCGACTTCTGCATTAGAATATAATGAACCGGGTATAACTAGCTGTATATGTAATAGTTCATTGTTATATTCTTTAGAGATTTGTTGTAGATTTAATAATATAGCTTCAGATATAGGGCATTCTGGGGCAACGAAAACAATAAGCTTTAAATTCTTATCTGTTTTATTTAAAAAAAATAATAAGCCTAATAAAACAAATAAAGTTAATGTTATTACCTTCCAATACTTAAACATATTACTTTAATTTATCGTTGTTTTTATGCCTTTCAGAATCACGGCTTGTTTTCTTGTCGAGATTTTTTTGAAGTGCATCCGTTAAGTTAATTCCGGTTTGATTAGCTATACATATTAGAACAAACATTACATCAGCTAACTCATCTGCTAGTTCTTTATTCTTATCCGATTCTTTAAATGATTGCTCTCCATAAATTCTAGACATCAGCCTAGCTACTTCACCTACTTCTTCGGTTAAAATTGCAAGATTTGTTAATTCATTAAAATACCTAACACCATTTGCCTTTATCCACTCGTCAACTAACTTTTGTGCTTTCTCGATTTCCATTTAAAATATCGTTTTATTTTTACTGTCCATTATTATAGTAACCGGGCCATCGTTTAAAAGTTCAACTTTCATATCTGCTCCAAATTCTCCGGTTTGAATATTTTTCTTTAGATCTAATTGAAGTTTCGAAATCATTTGTTGATATAAGGGTATAGCAATATCTGCTTTAGCTGCATTTATGTAAGATGGCCTGTTTCCTTTTTGGGTTTGAGCATATAATGTAAACTGACTTATAAGTAATATATCGCCATTAACATCTATAAGTGATTTATTCATCACATTATTCTCATCATTAAAAATACGGAGATTTACAACTTTCTGACTAAGCCAGTTAATATCTTCTAAGACATCGTCGTTTGTTATACCCAATAAAATCAAAAGGCCGTGATTAATTCGGCCCTTGATATTATTTTCTATTTCTACACTTGCGTGTTTTACTCTTTGTATTACTAATCTCATTAAGGCATTAATTGTTTGAAAGCTGCATATTGCGCATCAAATGTACCAGTACCTGAACATCCTAAATCAACTTTTTGTTCATTAATATTTTGAACTCTATTGGTTGGCGATGGATGTGTACTAAAGAAACTTGCTAATCTACTTTCAGTATAACCTTCATTAATTAACTTTTGAAAAAAGCCAGAAGCACCTGCTGCATTGTAAGGTGTCGGACATAAATACCTAACTGAATAGTCATCTGCTTCTGATTCGTGATCACGACTATTTTTTAGCAAATAAATACTACCTGCAATTTGAGTTAAGGTTTCATTGTCTTTACCTAATACAATATTTAATAAAGTAATAACACCATATTGAGCTTGCATTGACCTTGAAGTATGTCTTCTATCAGCATGCGCCATCTCATGTCCGATTACACCTGCTAGTTGATCTTTACTATCTAAATATTTAATTAATCCGGTATAAACATATATGAAACCTCCAGGAGTACAGAAAGCATTAAGTGTAGTATCATTACGCACAATTCTTAATTTCCAAGGAAAATCATCTTTATAAACTACGGCTCCAGAATTCAATATTTCATTTCTTATACCATACAAAAACTGATAAGCTTGTAAGTTTGATGCAGAATCTAAAATTGGAAATTGTGCAGGATCTTTTGCTATTTCAGCTTCCACTTGTTTACCTAATGCTATATCATCACTTATACTAAACAAAGGCACAAATGGGGCATCTTTTTTACAAGCGCTGAAACTTAGCAGTACAAATAGCCCTAGCACACATATTACATTTTTACTTTTAATCATATTATTTTCTATTGTCTTCTTTAGCTAATATACTTAAATAACTTTCAAATCTAATTAATGAAATTCTATTTTCATCAACGGCTTTTTTAATAGCACAACCTGGCTCATTTATATGCATGCAATTATTGAACTTGCAATTTTTCAATTCATCTCTCATCTCAGGAAAATAGTGTGAAATCAATTCGTCTTTCAAATCAAAGACTCCTAACTCCCTAATTCCAGGAGTATCTATTATAGTTCCACCATCAGGTAAATCATACATTTCAGCAAATGTTGTAGTGTGTACTCCTTTAGATGATGCATCAGAAATCTCTGAGGTTCTCAAATTTGCATTTGGCAAAAGTAAATTAATTAATGAAGATTTACCAACTCCTGAATGACCTGAGATTAAGGTGTTTTTATCTTTAACTAATCCTCTTATTTCATCAATTCCATCTAATGTAATTGTTGAACAAAGCATTACTTTGTAGCCTATATTCTCATACATTTTTTTGATCTCAAAAAGATAATCTAAATCTTCTTGCTCAAGTAAATCAATTTTATTAAATACTATAATAGTAGGTATATGATATGCTTCGGCAGTTACTAAAAAACGATCTATAAATCCGAATGAAGTTCTCGGACTCGCTAAAGTTGCAACTAATATTGCTTGATCTAAATTAGCAGCGATTATGTGTGTCTGCTTCGATAAATTAATTGATTTTCTTACAATATAATTCTCACGATCATACAACTTATATATTACTGCTTGACTTATGCTTTCATCTTCAATCTCTATATCAACGAAGTCGCCAACTGCTACTGGATTGGTAGATTTAATTCCTTGGATTCTAAATTTACCTTTAATTCTACACTGCCAAACTCTACCATCTTCTGTTCGAACATGGTACCAACTACCTGTAGATTTAGTAACAACTCCCTTCATTTATTAAAAGACTTCTTTCGCTATTTGATAAGTGGGATTAGCTGAACCCATTGTATAATAATGTAATACTGGTGCGCCTGCTTTAATTAATTCTTTCGATTGATTAATTAACCATTCTACACCAACTTGTTTAACCTCGTTTTCGTTTTTACATTTCATAACAGCTTCACTAAGTTCTTCAGGTATATCAATATGAAATATTTTCGGCAAGTTAATTATTTGTTTTGAATTTGTAATTGGCTTAAGTCCGGGTATAATTGGCACATTAATACCAACATCTCTACAAGACTTCACAAATTCGATATATTTAGAATTATCAAAAAACATTTGAGTTACGATAAACTCAGCACCCAAATCTACTTTAAGCTTTAAATATTTTAAATCTGTTTTTAAGTTCGGTGCTTCAAAATGTTTCTCTGGGTAACCTGCGACTCCAATGCAAAAATTGGTACTACTGTTAACATCAATATCTTCATGTAAATAAATACCTTTATTCATATTATTTACTTGACCTAATAATTCAGATGCATAAGCATGTCCGCCTATTGTTGGTATAAATTGTGGCTCAGCTTTTCTAGAGTCGCCTCTTAATACCAAAACATTATCTATACCTAAGAAATTTAATTCAATCAATGCATTTTCTGTTTCCTCTCTTGTGAAACCTCCACAAATTAAATGAGGAACAGCATCTACTTGATATCTATGCATAATTGCAGCGCAAATTGCTACAGTACCCGGACGTTTACGGTATGATACTTTTTCTAATAAGCCATTTTCTCTTTGCTTATAGATAAAGTCTTCTCTATGATATGTCACGTCAATAAATGGAGGTTTAAACTCCATTAATGGGTCTATCGTATCAAAGATTGACTGAATACCTTTACCTTTTAAAGGTGGTAATAATTCAAATGAGAATAAGGTTTTGTTAGCGTTTTTTATGTGGTCTATTACTTTCATCTTGCTTATAATTAAATGGGCGGATGTTATCCGCCCCTACGGGTGCTGTAAATAAAATAATTAATTAGTATGATAGGTTAGGCGCTAGCCATCTTTCCATTTCTTCTACTGATAATCCTTTTCTCTTTGCATAATCTATCACTTGATCTTTACCAATTTTTCCTAATCCGAAATACTTAGATTCTTTATTAGCAAAATAGTAACCACTCACTGCTGCGGTAGGGTACATTGCGAAGTTTTCTGTTAATTGTATCCCTGTCTCTTTTTCGGCATTCAACAATTCGAAAATTTTTCTTTTTTCAGTATGATCTGGACAAGCTGGGTAACCAGGCGCTGGCCTTATACCTATATATTTTTCTTTAATTAAATCTTCATTTGTTAATACTTCATTTACATCATAAGCCCAATATTCTTTACGTACTAACTCATGTAGTTTTTCAGCAAATGCTTCAGCTAATCGATCAGCAATTGCTTTGGCCATTATTGAATTATAATCATCAAGATTTTTTTCATATTCAGCAACTACCTCATCTAATCCTATGCCAGCAGTTACTGCGAACAGTCCAATGTAATCAAGCTTGCCAGTTTCTTTTGGTGCTATAAAATCTGACATAGCAAGATGTGGCAGACCATCAGCTTTTTCTGATTGCTGACGTAATGTATTTAATGTTTCTTTGACATTTTTCGCATCTTCTTTTGTATATAATTCAATATCATCACCTATTGAATTACATGGGTAGAATCCGAATACACCGCTTGCTTTTATCTTTTTATTTTTAACAATATCATCTAACATATGTTTAGCATCTCTAAACAATTTTGTTGCTTCTTGACCAACTACCTCATCAGTTAAAATTTTAGGATAAGATCCTCTTAACTCCCAAGTATGAAAGAAAGGTGACCAATCAATATAATCGACTAAGTCTTCAAGAGGGAACTCTACTAATGTTTTGTTTCCTATAAACTTCGGATGTACAATCTCTGCATCATCCCAATTAATTTTAAGCTTATTTTTTCTAGCAACATCAATTTCAATAACTGTTTTTTCTGATGTGCGTTTTAAATATTGTTCTCTCGTCTCTTTATAATCAGCAGCAACATCAGCAATATAATTTTCTTTAGTTTCTTCTGCTAATAAATTACCAACCACTCCCACACTTCGTGAAGCATCTAACACGTGCACAACAGCACCTTCGTAATGAGGATCGATTTTTACTACTGTATGTATTCTTGAAGTTGTAGCCCCACCAATTAACAATGGTATATTCATATTTTCACGTTGCATCTCTTTAGCAACATGCACCATCTCATCTAATGATGGTGTAATTAATCCGCTAAGTCCAATTGCATCAACATTATGTTTTTTTGCTTCTTCAATAATCTTCGAAGCTGGTACCATTACCCCTAAGTCAATCACCTCGTAATTATTACATGCTAACACAACACCCACAATATTTTTACCAATATCGTGTACGTCACCTTTAACAGTAGCCATTAATATTTTACCTGCATTAGAGGCTTGAGATAACTGCGGATTGTTTCGCTTTTCTTCTTCGATAAAAGGTAGTAAATAGGCAACAGCTTTTTTCATTACTCTTGCACTCTTTACCACTTGTGGTAAGAACATTTTACCCGCACCAAATAAATCTCCCACTATGTTCATGCCATTCATCAAAGGGCCTTCGATTACTTGTAATGGTCGAGCATATTTCTGACGGGCTTCTTCAACATCGTCATCTAGAAAATCGATTATACCTTTTACTAATGAATGACTTAACCTTTCTTCAACACTAGTTTTTCTCCATTCTAATTCTTCTTTTGCTTGCCCTTCTTTGCCTTTACCTTTGACTTGCTCTGCAAAAACAATTAATCTTTCTGTAGCATCTTCTCTCTTATTTAGAATTACATCTTCTACTAGTTCTAATAAATCTTTCGGAATCTCTTCATACACTTCTAACATACCTGCATTTACTATACCCATGTCAAGTCCGGCTTTTATTGCATGATATAAAAATGCTGAGTGCATTGCTTCTCTCACCACATTATTTCCTCTGAACGAGAATGAAATATTACTTACACCACCACTAACTTTTGCTAATGGTAAATTCTCTTTGATCCATTTAGTCGCTTTAATAAAATCGACAGCGTAATTATTATGTTCTTCTAGTCCTGTAGCAATTGTTAAAATATTCGGATCAAAGATGATGTCTTGTGCAGGGAAGTTTATTTTATTTACTAATATATCATACGATCTTTTACAAATTTCAATTCTTCTCTCGTATGAATCTGCTTGCCCTTGTTCATCAAAAGCCATCACTACTACTGCGGCTCCATAATTCTTTACTTTCTCGGCGTATTCTATAAATTTCTCTTCGCCTTCTTTTAAAGAAATTGAATTTACAATTGCTTTACCTTGTACACATTGCAAACCTGCTTCAATAACTGTCCACTTTGAAGAGTCAATCATGATTGGCAATCTTGCGATGTCGGGTTCTGCAGCAATTAAATTTAAAAATTTCACCATGGCAGCTTCTGAATCAAGCATACCCTCATCCATATTTACATCTATGATTTGTGCTCCACCCTCTACTTGTTGACGAGCAACAGATAGCGCTCCATCAAAGTCTCCCGACAAAATTAATTTTGCAAATTTCGGAGAACCTGTAATATTTGTTCTTTCGCCTATATTAACAAAATTAGTTTCTGGCGTTAAGGTTAATGGTTCTAATCCGCTTAATCTAGTATAGGGCTTCGGATGTGCAGGAACTCTAGGCCTTACTCCTTCGGCCAAGCTTGCGATTTTTCTGATGTGATCAGGTGTGGTACCGCAACATCCGCCTACAATATTTAAAAAGCCACTATCGATAAAGTCATGAATGTGTACGCCCATCATATCCGGACTTTCATCATACTGTCCGAATTCGTTTGGTAGGCCTGCATTCGGATAAGCACTTACAAAAGTGCCTGACTTGTCTGCCAACTCTTCAATATATGGGCGCATTTCTTTTGCTCCCAAAGCACAGTTCAATCCTATACTTAAAAGTTCTGTATGTGTTAATGAATTTAAAAATGCTTCGGTTGTTTGCCCCGATAATGTTCTACCACTCGCATCTGTAATCGTACCCGAAATCATTACCGGAATTTTTTTATTTATCTTTTTAGCATATTGATTCAATGCAAAAAGTCCGGCTTTTGCATTTAATGTATCAGTAATTGTTTCTAAAAGAATTACATCTGAACCACCATCCATTAAGCCTCTGATTTGTTCAGTATAAGCATCAACTAATTCTTTAAAATTCATTGATCTAAATCCTGGGTCATTAACATCAGGAGACAATGAAAGCAACCTAGTAGTTGGACCACATGAACCTGCTACAAACCTGGGTTTTTCAGGTGTTTTAGCATTGTATTCATCAACAGCTTGTCTTGCAATTTTAGCTCCTTCATAGTTTAATTCATAAACTAAATCTTGCATTTCATAGTCGGCCATTGAAATGGAATTAGAACTAAATGTATTAGTTTCTAAAATATCTGCACCTGCATCTAAATATTCTTTGTGTATAGCAAGAATTACATCGGGTCTTGTAATGTTCAATAAATCATTATTTCCTTTTAGGTCACAAGGATGATTTTTAAAACGTTCTGCACGAAAGTCTGATTCAGTTAAATTGTATTTCTGAATCATGGTACCCATTGCACCATCTAATACTAAAATCTTTTTCTCTAATACTTCTTTGATATTCATATTGAATAAGCTTACAATTATATTTTTGCTTATCCGAAAAATCAGAGCTTGATTATCCTTCTTATCATTCCCCTTTCAGGTAGATTTTAGCACCTTGTTAGCACAGGTTGCTAAGACATCGTAGGGTCTATTCCCTCCGTCTTTCTTGATAAGCAATGCAAAGTAATGAAATAATCGTCTGATTAGCAAATTAATTCAATCTCTTTGTCAATAATTCTTCTACTTTTTTAAAAACTTGTATAGGTTTTAAATTCCTCCAGGTTAAATCATCGAGTTCAGCTCCAAAGTTTATATAATAATCTATGTTATTTCTTTTAAACTCATCAATTACATGTTCTCTGAAATTCACTCCGGCGATCCAGCCATCTTCTACATCTTGAAACCACTCTTCATAGTAACAATCATCAGAACTATGGAAGTTCAAAACATTTTCACCTATTAAAATGAATTTGTTAATACCCTCATCAATCATCAACTCTAAAATCTCTCTTTTGAGATACATGATATCGTTCGTAATGCAATCATTCCATTCACCAATTAATTCAATGATAGCATAAGATCTATCATAGTCAGCAAAAATAATTTTGATATACATAGTAGGTGAACCAAAAAAATCCCACTGCGGATGTATGTAAAAATTATAGATGGTCTCTGTGAATTCAAATTCTGAATATTCTTTTCCATAAAAAGGCGACCTCTCATCTTCAGAAGAGATGTAATCATCACGCCATTTATAAAAAGGTTCTATATCGTGCATTTTTGTATTCCGTATTCAGTATTCAGTATTCCGATGTGCTTTCTAGTTACTGGATACTAGTTACCAGTAACAGAGTTGATAGCCGCACGAACATTCCCATGTTTAGTAAGTAGTTCAGTAGCGACGACTTCGTCAACTTTCAGCTCATCCATAATCATTCGAATACCTCTATCAATTAATTTATTATTCGATAACTGCATATCGACCATTTTGTTTCCTTTAACTTTCCCTAATTGTATCATCACTGAAGTTGATATCATATTAAGTACAAGTTTCTGTGCAGTACCTGATTTCATTCTAGTACTACCCGTAACAAACTCAGGTCCGACTAATACTTCAATTGCATGTTCTGCTGCTGCTGCAACCGGACTCCCCGCATTACAAACAATTGCGCCTGTTAGTAGTCCGTGTTTTCTAGCACTTGTTAAACCACCAATTACATAAGGCGTAGTGCCAGACGCAGCAATACCCACAACGGTATCATTCGTATTTAACTGATAATCGCTTAGATCTTTCCAAGCTTGCGCTGTATCATCTTCTGCGAATTCTACAGCTTTTCTGATAGCTGAATCACCCCCTGCAATTATTCCGACCACGATACCATGAGGTACGCCAAAAGTAGGCGGGCATTCAGAGGCATCCACTATTCCTAAACGACCACTTGTACCTGCACCGATGTAGAACAATCTACCACCTAACTTCATTCTAATTACAATTTCTGTAATTAACTTTTCAAGTTGAGGTATAACCTTTTCAATTGCTAATGGAACTGTCAGATCTTCTTTATTAATGTTTATTAACAATTCATTGACAGACATTTTATCAAGGTCACTATATTTAGATTGTTTTTCAGTTAGTCTTTCCATCATCGTGGTATTTAATTAATCCTTTAATAGGGTCTTGTTCTGATTGTTCAGCAACATATCCGTTTTCATTCAAAACGTTCATCCAAATTTCAGAGAAATGATAAGCTATAGATCCTATTGAGAAGACTTTGTTCGTCAAATCTGTGCCATAAGGTTTTAATTGTTTTATAACAAATTCAGAGAATGAAGTATGTATTAATTGCTGTACATATTCTTCGTGTTTCTGACTAGATAACCAATGGCAGTACGAGGCTAAATAGGCATTTGCTGAGGGCTCTTTATAAACTTTATTTAATGCCTTATCTAATGTTACATTGTTTTGCTCAATAAATAATTTGGCGATATGATTTGGTACTATGCCATAAAATAAATCAGACAAAAACTTCTTACCTAAATAAGCACCAGAACCTTCGTCACCTAATATATAACCTAGAGACGGTGTGTGTTTAATAATTTTTTCACCATCATATAAACAAGAATTAGAACCAGTACCCAATATGATTGCAATCCCAGTATTTTTTTGGCAAAGGGCTCTTGCGACAGCAAGCAAATCATGTTCAACTTCAATAATGGCTTCTCCGTTAATGGTAGTTAAGCATTTTGTTAACAATGAAATGTTAACAGAATTTGAACATCCGGCCCCATAATAAAAAATATGAGAAGGCATCTGAGATAAATTTAAGAGCACTTCATTTTTTATAATACTTAGAATTACTTCTTCGGATGTTACATATGGGTTGATGCCTTGAGTATTAATCTCTTGAACAATATCAAGATGATTTACCAAGCACCAACGAGTTTTTGTACTACCGCTATCGACTATTAAATGCATATTTATTTAGGCGCTAAAATACTTATCTTCGTTGTTAAAGAATAAAATTCTTCAATATAATTCCCACATGCAAGAAAAAAAGAAAAAATTCAACTTAGCTATATTATCGGTATTAATCTTAGTACTCGGTATGTATTTAGGATTTAAGTTTAACGAAGAAATAAGAGGAGTAGGATTCAGATCAAAGGCAAGTTCAATAGAACAAATCATGAGATTGATTGAGAAGAAATACGTAGATACCGTTGATTTAAAACAAATTGAGCAGCAAACCATTGAAGAATTATTATCGCAATTAGATCCGCATTCTGTCTATATACCAGTTGAAGACATGGAGAAAGCGAACGAGCAATTAGAGGGTAATTTTGAGGGAATTGGTATAGAGTTTTATTTGTTAAACGATACGATTTACGTAGTATCTGCAATTAGTGGAGGGCCTTCAGAAAAGCTCGGTATTAAATCAGGTGATAAAATAATTAAGATTGATGGGAAGGTAGTCGCTGGTAAAAAGATAGCTAACAAAGATGTCACAAAATACTTAAGAGGAGTAAGTGGAAGTAAAGTGAAAGTTAGCGTATTAAGAAAAGGACGTAAAGATTTAATTGACTTTACCATTACGAGAGGCACCATTCCATTATACAGTGTTGATGTGGCCTACATGGCATCGAACGAAGTGGGTTATGTAAAGGTTAGTTCGTTTGGTAGTACCACCTATGATGAATTTTTTGAAGCAATTAAGAAACTCAAAAAAGAGGGAATGAAGAGTTTAATATTAGATTTGAGGGGGAATTCAGGTGGGTATTTGAATACAGCTATAATGATTTGTGATGAATTATTATCAGACAAAAAGCTTATTGTTTACACAGAGGGCAAGTCTTCTACTAAAAAGGAAGAATTCGCAACTGCAGCCGGGAATTTTGAAACGGGTAAATTAATAGTGATGGTAGATGAAGGCTCTGCCTCAGCAAGTGAAATTGTAGCAGGTGCAGTACAAGATTGGGATCGAGGAATAATTTTAGGCAGAAGGTCGTTTGGAAAAGGCTTAGTGCAAGAACAAGCATTACTTGGAGATGGTTCTAGTTTAAGGTTGACAATAGCTAGATATTACACACCAACTGGCAGATGCATACAAAAGCCATATCAAGATGGTATAGAAGCTTATCAGTCTGACATCTATAATAGATATAGCCATGGTGAACTAAGTATCGCAGACAGCGCTAAAGTGGCTAAAAAGAAGGAATTTAAAACCCCATCAGGTAAAATCGTTTACGATGGAGGTGGTATAAGTCCAGATGTGTTCATCCCCCTAGATACTACTGATTATTCACTTTATTACAGCAGACTTATTTCTGAAGGTTTATTGAGTGAATACGTTTATTTATTTAATGATAGAAATAAAGAACAGTTAAGCTCATATAAAAGTGCAAATGAGTTCATAGAGAAATATGAAGTTACAGATCAGACATTTAAAGATTTAATAGCATTCGCTAATAAAAAAGGATTAAAATCAAATGCTAGAGACCTAGCTAGGTCTGAGAACTCAATTAGAACGCAATTTAAGGCTCTTATAGCGCGCATCTACTTCAAGAACGAGGGATATTACAAAATCATGAAAGAGCTCGATAATGGCGTTCTAAAGGCTATTGAGCTTTTAAGCAATAATTAGGGCAAATTTAAGACAAAAAAAAAGCCTCACATACGGAGGCTTTAATTTCTTTTGGTGAAGATTACTTCGTAGAATCTGCAGCAGTTGAATCTGTAGCAACTGAATCAGCAGCCATAGAAGCAGCATTTGAGATTGAATCAGCTTGAGCAGCAGCGATTGAATCAGCCATAGCCTTTTCTTTAGCAGCTTTTTGCTCAGCACTTTCACCACATGCAACGAATCCAAAGATTCCAGCAGTTAACATTAAAACTAATACTTTTTTCATTTTTGGTTATAAGATTTTAAAACGCAGCAAAGGTAAAATAAAAATGTTAATTCAAACAAAATATTTTAAATAATCTTAAATATTTTTTATTTCTGGCGGAAATAAATGCTAATAGGCACCCCTGAGAAATCGAAATTTTCTCTGATTTTGTTCTCTATATAGCGTTTATAAGGCTCTTTTACGTATTGAGGCAAGTTGCAGAAAAATGCAAATCCAGGTGACCTACCTGGTAACTGAGTTGCATATTTTATCTTAATATACTTGCCCTTATTACTTGGTGGTGGGTAATGCTCTATCAATTCAAGCATTACATCATTAAGTTTAGAGGTAGGTATTCTTTTGTTTTTGTTTATATAAACCTCGTTAGCGACTTCAATAGCCTTAAAAACTCTTTGTTTGTTGATAGCAGATGTAAATACAATGGGCACATCAACAAATGGAGCTATCTTCTCTTTAATTTTCTCTTCAAAAGCCTTAGAGGTCTTATGATCTTTCTCCACTAAGTCCCATTTATTAACTAAAATCACAATACCCTTACCGTTCTTTTCGCATAACTTAAAGATGTTAATATCTTGTGATTCAATACCTTCTGTCGCATCAATCATAATTATACATACATCCGCAGCCTCTAAAGCTTTAATGGTTCGCATAACAGAATAAAACTCAATATTTTCAGTAACCTTAGTCTTTTTTCTTAATCCTGCCGTATCAATCAATTTAAAATGATGTCCGAATTGATTGTATTCAATCTCAATAGAGTCTCTTGTAGTACCTGCGATAGGAGTCACAATATTGCGATCAATACCTATTAAAGCATTAACCATTGAAGATTTACCCACATTGGGTCTTCCTAAAAAGGCATACTTAGGTAATGTATCTTCTTCGATTATCTCTTCTTCAAAATGTTTAATAATTTCATCTAAGAGCTCACCAGTACCACTTCCTGTCATTGAAGAGATGCAAAAAATATCTCCTAATCCGAAAGAATAAAACACTGAGGCTTCATGTATTAGATTATTATTATCAACTTTATTTGCAACTACAAATACTGGCTTCTTAGACTTTCTAAGCATAGAAGCTATCTCATCATCTAAATCTGTAGGCCCTGTTTTAACATCCACTAAAAATAATATTACGGATGCCTCTTCGATTGCAATTATTACTTGCTCTCTAATTGCTGCTTCGAATTGATCTTCAGAGTTTGCCACATAACCACCAGTGTCTATCACTGTAAATTGTTTACCTACCCATTCAGCGGTTTCATAATGACGATCACGAGTAACCCCACTAAAGTCATCTACGATGGCTTTTCTACTCTCTGTTAAACGGTTGAACAATGTAGATTTGCCTACATTTGGTCTACCAACTATTGCTACTATATTACTCATAAAATATTTTTCATTATGATTCGTACCCGAATCTTTTAAGATAATTCTTTTTGTTTCTCCAATCTGTAACTACCTTAACATGTAGCTCCAAATAGACTTTTTTCCCTAAAAACTCTTCAATTTTTTCTCTAGACTTAGTGCCAGTCTTTTTTAATGACTCTCCTCTGTGTCCGATGATGATCGCCTTTTGGGATTCTCTTTCAACAATTATTTCTGCTGAAATCTTTATAATATGTGGTTCTTCAGAAAAATCAGTGACAACCACTTCTGTACTATACGGAATTTCTTTTTGGTAATAAACTAATATTTTCTCACGAATCATTTCAGAAATCATAAATCGCTCTGAACGATCAGTGTAGGTATCGTCTTTAGGATAATATGCCGGATGTTCAGGCATGTGCTCTTTAATAAAACTTAAAAGCTCTTTTACTTGAAAATCGTGCAAGGCTGAAGTAGCAAAAATTGCAACCGGATTTATAGTGTTTTTCCAATATTCGATTTTTTCAGCAATCTCTTCTTGCATTGCATTATCTACTTTATTAACAACTACAACTATTGGGGCAGATGTGTTACGAATAGACTTGAGCACCTCTTCTTCATCATGCTTTTCATGTATGTCAGTTACAAATACAACAAGATCAGAATCTCCAATTGAACCATGAACAGCTGACATCATTGATTCATGCAAACCATAAACGGGTTTTATGATACCTGGAGTGTCTGAAAAAATTATTTGCAAATCATCTTCATTTAAAATTCCAAGAATTCTGTGACGAGTTGTTTGAGCTTTATGAGTGATAATAGACAGATTTTCACCCAGTAAGGCATTCAACAGAGTTGACTTACCTGCGTTGGGTTTACCTATTATGGAAACAAAACCTGCTTTATGACTCATTATAATTAATTTTTTTATTTGGATTACAAAGAAACGAATTATATCTTTGCATTCCAATTAAAAAGGAGTGTATCCGTATTAATTGATGTAGATAGTGCGGGATGGAGCAGTTGGTAGCTCGTCGGGCTCATAACCCGAAGGTCGTAGGTTCGAGTCCTGCTCCCGCTACCTAAAATTAAAAAGGAGAGTAATTAATTACTCTCCTTTTTTTATGTCTAATCTTTTTTACTGTTTGACAAATCCAACAACACTAAACTCTGTTCTTCTATTTTGTTGATGAAGCTTCTCTGTACATTTAACATTGTTACCACAATCGTTAACTAATCTACTTTCACCGTATCCTTTTCCAGTAATTCTGCTAATAGAAATTCCTTTTGAAACAATATACTCAGCAGATGATTTAGCACGATTATCAGAAAGAGCCATGTTTGATGCATCAGAACCTCTAGCATCAGTATGTGAGCTTAACTCAATAATGATCTCTGGATTTTCATTAAGCATTTTTACGATCTTATCAAGTTCTATTGCTGCGTCTTTTCTGATGTTATATTTATTTAAATCGAAATAGATGTTATCAATTTTGATAGCTTTACCAATGACAATTTTCTCTAGAGGAACATCAACTCTATAATCATAATCTGTACCAGCAATTTTCACACATTTAGCTGTTGTTAATGTTTTAGATTTTGAAAAATATCCAGATTTTGAAACCTGAATAATGTATTCTTTAAATGGCTCAATATCATTAAATCTATAAATACCATTTGAATCAGAATAAGTAGTTGCAATAACTTCATTCGTTACTTTATCAACTAATTGGACTAATGCGCTATCAATTTTTTCAAAACTTGTTTTCTCTGAAATTAATCCCGTTAACGCGCATGACTGTTCTAATCTCTTTAGTTCAATTACATAAATTGTGTCTGCCCAAGCAAAAGTATTTTTTGTTGATTTCTTAAAATAACCTTTTGCATTAGCTTCGATTAAATATTCGGAATTAGGTAAAATATTACATCTTACATACCCTTCCTTTAATACAAATGATTCTTCACTTGTTGAAAATAAACTAAGTTTACTTTCATAAATCTTTTCTTTAGAAAGACTATCCACAATAACAAACTTGATATTTTTCATTCTAGGAGTTAACCTTCTATATGAATAAATATCATCATCTAATCCACCTGTCAATCTATTCGTACTAAAAAAACCAATCTCTGCCTTTGGATATAAAGATAAGCCGAAGTCATCGTAACGTGAGTTTAATGGTTCACCCATATTCTCTGCATAATGAGAAGAATCTTGAACATAATGAACAAAAACATCTAATCCGCCTAAGCCACCTCTACCATTACTAGCAAAAAATAGCTGATCATTACCATGAATGAAAGGGAATACATCGTCACCACTAGAATTAACACCTGGACCTAAATTTTTAGGCTTAGACCATGCGCTATCTCCAACTTTCTGAATCATATAAATATCCATTCCTCCGTAGCCACCTGGCTTGTTAGAACTGAAGTATAATTTATTTCCATCAACACTTATACTTGGATGTGTGTTTGCATATTCTTTACTGTTGTAAGGGAATGATTTCTCTACTTTCCAATTATCTTTTTCTTCATTATACTTAGCAACTCTTATTCTTAAATCTTTATATCCTCGTTTTGATCTAGAGTTGGGATTATTAATTGAATAGTATAATTTTTGATTTTTAACATCAAAGCTGCCAGGTCCATAATTAAACTTCACTTTCAATTTTGAAGCGAATCGATCTGAGGTAGTAAAATTATCTAAATTAGTTGATTGATACATTGTCACAAAGAGCATGTCTGTCCAGCCATGACTTCTTTGAATTAATGTTGACGCCAATCTAGTACTCGCGAATATTATACCATTCTTATATATGCTCGGTGCGAAATCAGATTCACTATCATTAAAGCCTAATCGACCTATGTAAACATTTTTTGAATCAGCAGATAGTTGATCTTTTAATTTATACGAATCATAAAAAGCGAGTAGCTTTTTATCAGCTCTTCTATAAATATCAGATCTAGATATATAATTAAATGCAGAATCGAACTTGCCATTTTCGATTAATAAATTAGCGTAATGAAATTTGACATCAGCAGTAGTATCATATCTAATAATTTTGCTATAATAATATTCCGCATCTTTTAACTGTTTAGTTAATCGATATGAATTAGCAAGTCTACTTAATATAAAAAAGTCGTTGGTGTCTTTTTTGTATAAATATTTATAATATGGAATTGCCTCCATATAATTCAATCCATTGTATTTATAATTTGCAATACCTAAAATTATTTGAGCATTAGAAATACTTGTAAAAGTCAAAAAGAAAAGTAATGCAGCTAAAAATTTTCTCATCATTAAAAATATCTTGGAGATGTAATTTTTTTATTCTTGTATTTAAAAATATAATTCAACGAGAACTCATGAGTTCCACCAGCTACTTTTCTTAAAGAAGTAACTGTATAGTCATATGAGTATCCAGCTCTGAATTGACTGCTAATTTGAATTGCAGTTAAAAAATTTATTGCGTCACCAGATCTGTAACCAGTACCAACCCATAATACATTATACATTAATGCAGCAATATTTGCATCATATTCAACTGGCGCATTAAGAACTGCCTTTACCATACCAGACGGACGAAGTTTGAAAAACGGATTAATATCAACAATTAAACCTGTTGCTAAAAAATAGTGTAATTCGTCACCTGCAAATTTTCCATCTACTCTTTCAATTGTATTATTTTGACTAATAACTAATCTGTTATCCATCATTCTTGGGGTTGATACACCCAAATAAAACTTTTTGGTATAATAATACATTCCGAATCCAAAATTTGGCGCATATGTCACAGGCGTATTAGTCGAGAACTGAACATCTTGTGTATTCGTTTTTACCTCCGTCAATCTTTCTTGATATCCACTAATTCCACCTAATAAACCTAAAGATAGTATACCACGATTCATTTTAATTCTATAGGTATAATTAGCAAAGTAACCAGTTTGACTCGCCACACCTATTTCATCTTGGTAAATCGTAAGTCCGACACCCACTTTACTCTTAAATAATGGAGTATGTGCTGTTAATGTTTTAGTCCTTGGTGATCCTTCCATATTCACCCACTGCTCACGAGCTACAGTTGAAATCGACAATGCTTCGTGTGAACCTGAATAAGCAGGGTTGATAAAGATTTCATTAAATGTGTACTGACTAAACATAGGTTCACTCTGTGCTAATGTTTCAAAAACAATTAGCACAGAGAAAACTAGTAATAAATATATTTTCTTAAAATTCATATCCTATTTTTTAATAACTACATAACCAGTCTGAGGAGCTACACCAGGTACACCAAAGTCAAGAACATAGTAATATGTACCGTTTGGCAATACTCCATCTCCTAATACAACTGTGCCATTTCTTCTTGATGTACCAGACCAACTATTATCGTAAGGCGCTTTTTCGTAAACTTTATTACCCCATCTATTAAATATTTCTATTTTATTTTGAGGGTATTTTTCAAGTCCTTTAATTACGAAACCATCGTTTACTCCATCACCATCAGGAGAGAAACCACTTGGTATAAATAATGTAATTGTGATTTTAGTAGGTTCTCTTTCAGCAGGATTACTATCACCATTTGGATCTGGATTATTACCTGTATGCGAAATGTCGGTTACGATTGTATCGCCAATTGCCATTTTAGCAAATACTACAGCTTGAACAAAAAATTCTGATACAGGCAAGTTAGGTTTAACCCTAATCACAATTGTGATTAGACCTTCATTATCTATATCCATAACACTTTGAGTAGAGTCTAATAATTCTAAATCATCAACTCCATTATAATCAGCATTTGCTTTTAATCCGTTAGTTGCTGTGATAGATGTAATCGAGAATTCTGCCGGACTACTGAAAACGTTTCCTAAATTCTGGATTACTCTTACATTTTCTAATTCTGCATCTCCATAATTTTTCACTCTCGCAACAAGTGTAACTAAGTATTCATCTTCAGTAATCGCTTCAGGCTCTTTAGCTTCTAAAGCAAGTCCTACTCTTGGTAAAGGAGTATTAACCACAGTGATAATACAAGTAGCTGTATCACACATACTGAATACATTGTTATCACATACTGCATATCTGAAACTATCAACTCCTATGAAGTCTGCAATTGGTGTATAAACAAAGCTACCATCCGCATTAAATTCTAATTGTCCATTAACTGTACTTGTTAAATTTCTAAATGACATAATCTCAGAATCTGGTTCAATATCATTCAATGAAACAGATTTAGATAAGGTGTTATTTTCTGCAAGCATGAAGCTATCTACTATAGCGATTGGTGCTTGATTTGGATTTCCATCGATTGTAATTACAACGTATGCGGTATCACATAAACTTGGATTGCCATTGTCGCATACTATATAACGCAAGCTGTCTTGTCCAGTGAAATTATTATTCGGACTATAAGTAACCTCGTTGTTATTTTGAATTGTTATACTTCCATTAATTGGTAATTCAAACACATATGATAATTCATCACCATCAATATCGCTATCATTCAACCTTGCATCTATAGTCGCGCTAGTATTTACCAAAGTCGTTTTATAGTCATTGATTGCAATAGGTGCATCATTTCTAGGGTTAACTACTATTACTAATCTTGCTGTATCACATAATGAATTAGCAGTTACTTCACATAATTGATATAATATTGTGTCATTTCCATTAAAATGTAAATTAGGCATATAAGTAAATGAACCGTCAGAATTAAAAGTAATTGTCCCGTTTTTAGGTTCAGTAATTTTTGCGCACTCTAATAAATCATTATTCGGATCTGTATCGTTATTGATTACGACATTTGAAATTTCTTGATCTTCATCAGTAACAAATTGATCGTCATTAGCTATTGGCTTACAATTAACATAAACTATTACTTGTGCAGTATCTTTCAAACCTGTAACATCTGTAATTACATACAAGAAAGTGTCTAACCCACTAATACTTAAATCAGGAGAATATACAACACTATTATCATCTAATTGAAGACTTGCTCCCTTATTTGATGTATTATTTAAAAGGCTAACATTCAATAATCCGTTTTCGAAATCAATATCATTTTGCAATACATTAATTCTCAAAATCTGATCACAGTTAATAGTATCTAAGTCATTATTCGCAATCGGCGCTCTGTTGAATGGCACAGAATTACAATTTGGTGTTGCTGGTGGATAGCTAACCAAAATTGAGTCTGTTGGATTTATACTAACTCTAATTAATGAGTTTGGTCTTGTGTTTTCAAATCCGTCAGCAGCTTGTATCCATTCTCCGTTAGATATGATCCATCCCGGCCAATCAATCGGATTACCTTGATTATCTAGCACAGCACCTGGCCATAAAATCTCACCTGATTGAGTTAAATTATTGTATACAACTGGTGGATTTAAACTTGTACCATCACCATTTAACCAAGTGATTGTAACTTGATTATTTGAGCTTGGTGTAAAGTTAGGTGTGATGTTATATGCTAAATAAGGAACATCATTTCTACATATGCTTTGAGTTGTAATTACAATACCCCTACTTACATTAAATGTAACAGTTGCTTGGTCACAATTTGTAGGATTATTTTTCTCACATATCTGATATGTAATTTCATAGTTGCCTTCTAAGGTGCCTTGAGGAATTACAATTTCTCCGTTTGATAAAATCAACAATCCTGCAATTCCGTCTACATCAATTAATGAAATATTTATTTCAGTTGAATTAACAACATTAGAAAGTAAACTATCATTAGTTAAGATATTGCCAATTGTATCACCCTTAGCTCCATTAATAGCTATAGAAGTCAAATTATCATTTGTGGCAACAATTGAATTTGCTGGCACATCAAAGATTACTGTCGCATTATTTGAAACTGCATTTAAGTTATCTCTTACATTATATATTAAAGTATCCTTACCTACATATCCATCATTTGCATCATATGTAATGTAGCCATTAGAAGAGTTCAATATAGCAGATCCAAACTTTGTAATACTAACTACACTTATAGTTGTAGAATCAATAGTACCGTCTATATCAAAATCGTTCACATGTAAATTAATAGTCTTCGCAGTTTTACTATTACTTAATGTAGCAAAATCGTTTACTGCTACTGGCGCATCATTCACTGGTGTGATCGTGATGATTAACGTTGCCGTATCACATAAGCTTGGTGTGCCGTTATCACATACTTTATACGTTAAAGTATCATTGCCACTTATGTTCGCATTCGGAGTATAAGTATAACTTCCGTTTGCATTTAAGGTTAACGTTCCTTTCTTCGTATTCGTAATTGTAGAGAATGTTAAAGTTCCGTTTTCTGTATCTGTATCGTTTGTCGCTACTGTACCTGTTGCAGTTTGATCTTCATTCGTAGTCTTGGTATCATTCACTGCTACTGGTGCATCGTTCACTGGTGTGATCGTGATGATTAACGTAGCCGTATCACATAAACTTGGTGATCCGTTATCACATACTTTATACGT
>CALRXS010000002.1:0-249384 GCA_943372195.1 Sphingobacterium thalpophilum | reverse complement strand
ACGATAAAAATCGGATATGCTGATGGTTATTATAGATCATTCGGTTATGGGAATGCTTATGTGAGCATCAAGGGACAGAAGGCTCCAGTGATAGGTAGTGTTTGTATGGATATGTGTATGGTTGATATCACAGGTTTAGGCGTTGTAGAGGGAGATGAAGTAATAATTTTCGGCGAAGATCCGAGTATTAATGATTTAGCAAAAATTGCGAATACTATACCATATGAAATTTTAACATCAATATCACAAAGGGTACAAAGAATCTACTATTATGAATAAGTTTTTCAGACAGATATTAAACTATTTTTTCAAAGGTATTTTAATAATTATTCCACTTGCGATTACTATATACATCGTGTATTATGTAGTGCGAAGTGTTGATAGTATTATTGATTTAGGATTCCCAGGATCTGGAATTTTAGTCACGTTTTTAGCATTGACGTTCGTCGGATTATTAGTGACTTCATTTATCACAGAACCTATTTATAATTACCTCGATAAGTTGTTAAACAAAATGCCTGTATTTAAATTATTGTACTCATCAGTACGTGATTTTTTAGAGGCTTTTGTGGGTGAAGATAAAAAGTTCAACGAGCCTGTGTTAGTTACTATTTCAGAGGGTATTCGACAAGTCGGATTTTTAACGCAACGTGATTTATCGAGCATTGGCTTGAATGAAGATGTAGCAGTTTATTTTCCCTTTTCGTACAGTATTGCTGGTAAGGTATTAATTGTAAAAAGAGATAAGGTTGAGCCACTGAATATGAAATCGGCAGAGGCTATGAAATTTGCAGTATCAGGTGGTGTAAGCGATTTATAGCTTACACCTTCGATACTATATTTAAAAGTTGGGTTTTAGCACATACTTTTCGTAGAACTCTACGATGTGTTGTACTGCATCATCGGCAGTATCAACAACTTTGAATAAGAACATATCATCTGCTCCAATGTTCTTCTCTTTTTCTAACATCACTTGTTGTATCCAATCTATTAGTCCGCCCCAAAACTCAGAACCTACCAACACCACCGGAAACCTTGCTACTTTTCCTGTTTGTATTAAAGTTAAAGCTTCAAATAATTCATCTAATGTTCCAAAGCCACCAGGTAATACTACAAAGCCCTGAGCATATTTGATGAACATTACTTTTCTTACAAAAAAGTAATCGAAGTTCATCAATTTGTCTAAATCGATATACGGATTATGTGTTTGCTCAAATGGTAAAACGATATTTAATCCTACCGACTTACCACCCGTTGCACGCGCTCCTTTATTGCCGGCTTCCATAATACCCGGACCTCCACCAGTAATGATGCCATAGCCCTTTAAAGTAAGCTTCTGAGCGATTTCTTCACCTAGTTTATAATATGGGTGATCGGGTTTTGTTCTTGCTGATCCGAAGATCGACACACACGGACCTATCTTCGTTAATTTTTCGAAGCCCTCCACAAATTCAGCCATCACTTTAAATATCTGCCACGAATTTTGTGTCTTTATCTCATTCCAGTTTTTGTTCTCAAACGCACTTCTAATTTTATCGTCTCCTGTCATTTCCTATCCTTTTATTTTTATATCCAATTTTAAATATATTAAAATCAATTTGATTTCAAATCATATTTCTTCTTTAACAACATCAGGCCTATAAATGTTATTAATCCGTTTAACATTAATAATTCAAATCCGAATTTATACCCATTTAACCATGCTACTGAATTCTTATCTAAGATCCACACAACGATTGGTGAAACTAAACAAACTAGGGGCACCCACTTATCACGAATATTTATTTTAGTAAATAATCCGAATGCAAATAAACCTAATAGGGGGCCATATGTATAACCCGCTGCAGTAAATACTGAGTTGATAACCGCATCATTATTAATTTTTTGAAATATAATAATGACCCCTAATAACAATACCGCAAATAATACATGTATAAAATGTCTGACCCTTAAATGACTTTTATTTTCATTCGCAGGGTCGTGTTTTAAAAAGTCAATACAGAATGAAGTAGTTAATGTTGTTAATACTGAATCGGCACTCGAAAAGGTTGCTGCTGTTATACCTAATATGAAAACAATACTTGCAAATAATCCCAAATGATTCAATGCTAATAGCGGAAATAATTGATCTGTTTTTGCAGGTAAGGCAATGCTCATTTCGTTTGCATAAGTGTATAATAAGGCACCTAATGACATGAAAAATATATTCACAAAAATCAGTACGAAACTAAACCAATAAATATTTTTTTGTGCTTCACCTAAACTCTTGCAACTTAAATTTTTCTGCATCATGTTCTGATCTAATCCGGTCATCACAATCGCTATAAATGCACCACTAAAAAATTGCTTAAAGAAAAAACTCTTCTCATGCCAGTCCCAAAAGAACACCTGCGAATACTCAGAGTTTCTTACCGTTTGCACCATCTCCACAAAATTCAAATCTAATGCCGAAGCTATTGCTACTATCGATAATATCACACCCATCAATAAGAACCCCGATTGTAAAGTGTCTGTCCAGACTAAGGTCTTAATACCCCCTCTATACGTATAAATTAAAATCAAGACGATAACTATACTCACTGTCAACCAAAAAGGAATATTCCATTGATCGAAGATGAATAATTGCAATACTGTTGCAGAAATATATAACCTAAAAGCAGCACCTATTAATCTAGATAAGATGAAAAAGAACGATCCGGTTTTTTGTGAATTCGTACCGAATCTAGTTCCTAAATACGAGTAGATAGAAGTTAAATTCAATCGATAATACAAAGGCAATAAAACCTGCGCGATGACTAGATATCCTAATAAATACCCAAGCACCAATTGCATGTATCCGAATTGCTGATTCATCACTGCACCTGGTACCGAAATAAAAGTCACTCCCGATAATGAGTCACCTATTAATCCGAACGCCACCAAATACCATGGTGATTGTTTATTTCCATTGAAATAGCTTTGGCTATCAACATTTCTACTGGTGTACCAAGAGATCAGTAGTAATAACGAAAAGTACAGCACAATGCTGCCTAAGATGATTGTAGTGGTCATTAAACAAATGTAAAAATAGATTGTAAGATATCTAATATCTAAGTTCTAATTCCTATTTTTATCGAATGAATCTCCCTTCAAAACGATTAGAACAGGCAGTACAGGCATTTTCAGCTTTACCGGGCATCGGACAAAAAACAGCTTTGCGTTTGGTATTGCATTTATTAAAGCAAGACAGTCAGTCGGTTAATAAATTTGCAGCAGCCTTCGATAAATTGAAAGAAGAAATAAAATATTGCAATGTTTGCCATAATATAAGTGATACGGATGTTTGCGCTATTTGTAGCAATCACCGCCGCAATCGCGAAGAAATTTGTGTGGTCGAAGACATCCGAGATATTATAGCTATTGAAAATACGCAGCAGTACAATGGTTTATATCATGTTTTAGGTGGATTAATATCACCGATGGAAGGTAAAGGTCCGGGTGATTTAAACATTGAATCACTGATACATAGAGTGAAAGATGAATCGCCCAAAGAAATTATCATGGCTTTAAGTGCGACGATGGAAGGCGATACCACAATTTTTTACATTAATAAAAAGTTAGCAGAATTTAATTTGAAATTAACCACCATCTCACGAGGAGTATCATTCGGTGGCGAGTTAGAATATGTCGATGAAATAACCTTAGGTCGATCAATACTTTCGAGGGTTTCTTATCAACAATCTTAAATTACAATTAATTGCCTATTTTGGTCTAAATTAAAGAATGAAATTATCAGTTATAATAGTCAATTACAATGTCAAATATTTTTTAGAGCAATGTCTTTATTCGGTAAGGCGTGCCTCTGAAAATCTAGATATTGAAACTATAGTAGTTGATAATAATTCGGTGGATGGTTCGGTAGAGATGCTGATGAGCAAATTCCCGGAGGTAGTGCTGATCGCGAATAAAAACAACACCGGATTTTCAGTTGCCAATAATCAAGGCATTAACATATCAAAAGGAGAGTATGTATTACTCTTAAACCCCGATACCGTTGTTCAAGAAGATACCTTCAGAAAAGTAATTTCATTTATGGATGAGCACCCTGATGCAGGTGGCTTAGGCATTAAAATGATTGATGGCAAGGGTATGTTTTTACCTGAGTCGAAACGTGGATTACCTACGCCGATGGTAGCATTTTATAAAATCTTTGGCTTATCAAAATTATTTCCGAACTCTAAAATCTTTGGTAGATATCACCTTGGTTTTTTAGATAAAGAGCAAGTGCATGAAGTTGATGTTTTGGCAGGTGCTTTTATGTTGATGAGAAGAGAGGCGCTTGATAAAGTCGGATTATTAGACGAGACATTTTTCATGTACGGGGAAGACATTGATTTGTCATATCGAATACAATTAGGCGGATATAAGAATTATTATTATCCGCATTCAAGTATCATACATTACAAAGGCGAAAGCACCAAGAAAAGTTCTGTGAACTATGTCTTTGTGTTTTACAATGCCATGATCATTTTTGCTAAAAAACATTTCAGCAAAAAGAACGCGAATGTTTTTTCTTTCTTAATCAACATTGCTATTTACTTAAGAGCCGGTGTTGCTATTATAAGTCGATTGCTGAACAAATTAGTGCTACCATTTTTAGATGCAAGCATATGGTTTGCAGGTATGTACTTCATAAAAATTTATTGGGAAGACAATCATAAATATGTTCGAAAGGCTTATGCCCCGGAGTTAATGGAAGTGGCAGTGCCGCTGTATATTTTAGCTTGGTTAATATCAACTTGGCTTGCAGGCGGATATGATAAACCTTATAAATTATCACGATTAGTACGTGGCTTGTTTATTGGTTCATTAGTGATAGCATGCGCATATGCATTCTTAGATGAGAGTTGGAGATTTTCTAGAGCGCTGATTATTTTGGGGGCATTCTGGACAGTTATATCATCTGTTGGGTTGAGGTTGGTGTTGAATACACTCGGACTTAGAAATTTTAAATTAGATACGATTTCTGCAGAGAAGAAAATTGTAATCGTTGCAAAGAAAGATGAAGGTACAAGGGTGTTGGAGATGATTAAGCAAGCTGTAGGGCAGGTGAACTTTATTGGATTTGTACATCCTGATAAAATATATCAAGAAAAATCAGATGAGTATTTAGGTAACATAGTGCAGATAGGAGAGATTGCTGAAGTTTATAATATCGATGAAATCATTTTCTCTACGAAGAATTTAAGCCTGCATGAGATCATTAATTCAATGGCATTGATTAATAACCCTGCTGTTGATTATAAAATAGCCCCTGAAGAAAGTTTGTTTATCATCGGTAGTAACTCAGTCGATAATCCGGGTGATCTATATACCATCGATATAAACTTCAATATTTCTAAACCAAGTAATTCTAGAAATAAGAAAATTTTAGATCTTACATTGTCAGTTTTATTTATGCTGACATTGCCTATACATCTATTATTTATTAGTAATAGACTACAATTCATTAAAAATATTTTTGCGGTTTTATTTCAAACAAGATCATGGGTAGGGTATATCAATACCACTATTAACAATAAAGAATTACCTAAAATTTTAAAAGGCATTATTGACCCATCGTCGGCTTTGAAAAATAATTTAGGACATGATGAGCAAACTTATAAGCGATTGAATTTACTGTATGCTAAGCATTATCAAATAGAAAAAGATTTGAATTTAATATGGCGAGGTTATAAAAATTTAGGTAATAAGCATGAATAATTTAAGCGGCAAAACAGTAGTAATTACAGGGGCTTCGTCGGGTATAGGCAAGGCATTAGCTTATCGTTTTGCAGAAGCAGGAAGTAATTTGATTTTAGCTGCACGAAATTATCCATTGATGTGCGAAATAGCACAAGATATAGAATCAATTTACAATACAAAGGCTATTTCTGTTGCTACGGATGTGAGCAATGAGCAAGATTGTATACACTTGATTAATGAGAGTGTACGATTATTCAAAGGTATAGATGTCTTAATCAATAATGCAGGTATTTCAATGCGAGCATTATTTGAAGAAGCAGATTTATCAGTGTTAAAAGAGGTAATGGATATTAATTTCTGGGGAAGTGTTTATTGTACGAAATATGCATTGCCACATTTATTAAAATCAAAAGGCTCTGTCATTGGTATCTCGTCAATAGCCGGATATAAAGGTTTACCAGGCCGTACAGGTTACTCAGCCTCTAAATTTGCCTTACAAGGTTTCTTGGAGTCTGTTCGTATCGAAAACATGAAGAAAGGCTTGCATGTAATGATTGCTTGTCCGGGTTTCACCTCCTCAAACATCAGAAACGTAGCCCGATCAAAAGACGGATCAGCACAAGGAGAGTCGCCATTAGATGAATCAAAAATCATGTCAGCCGAAACTGTTGCTGATAAAATATTAAAAGCATTAATGCTTCGCAAGAAAGAATTGATATTAAGTCGACAAGGTAAATTAACGGTTTTCTTAAGTAAATTTTTCCCGAGCTTATTAGATAAATTAGTGTTTAATTTCTTTGCTAAAGAGCCGAACTCTCCATTAAATTAATATTATTTAGCTCTAAAATACTCTTACCATTTTCATCTTGTTTAATAATGGGAATAAATTTTTTCTCCCACAGAATTTCATCATAGAAATACGACTTTCTACTGTGAACAATTTGTGAATAGGTATCATCAAATGCTTTTATCAGAATCATAATTTCTAGTTCAGCATCTTGCATGTCAGAGTTGGTAAAACTTACGAGCGGACTTATATCATTAATAGGGTGAACGATTGTCCAAGAGAGTGGAAAGAAACTCACTTTCTTTCGTTCCAATTCTAAAGAATAAAAACGACGTACGATCTTATCATTTTCATTTACGTTAACACCAATAATTACTTCAACTTCTACTTCTATTAATTGATTATTGCGGATGTTAGCAATTCGAAACATCAATGCTTTACCATCTTTATAGGGTGATATAATTGCATTGTCAGAGTATAAAATTTTTGCTTTAGGTGCAGAAAATCGTCCGTATAATAAACCCGTGATGACAGCGAAAACTATTACTCCCATTAGGGATTCGAATGCTGCGACGAGGCTGGCGTAAAAGCCTTCCGGACTAATATGTCCGTAGCCCACAGTAGAAATAGTTTGTGCAGAGAAGAAAAATGCATCGAAGAAATGGTCTCTAGCACTTGTACCTGTTACACCTTTAAGATGTTCAATGCCTACTGATAAATAAATACCTGCAAAAAATATATTGATAAGTGTATAAAATCCTAATACCAATAAAATGAAGTATGACCACTTCATGGTAATTAGATTGGTATAAAGATCATCTAATCGAAAATAGGATAGTCCTTTTTTTTGAACATTGAAAGTTCCGTCTCTATTAACAGATCTTTGTCGAGCGACCTGAGTGCCGAAGCCTAAATCATTAAACTCGTTATTATTATTTATTTTTTTCTTAGTAAATGGTATCTTGAGCATAAATAAGATGATGACGATTGATAATAACACCCAAATTCTAATTGTACTGCTAATAGCAATAGTATTAGAATATCTACCTAAGATAGGAAGAATATTTAAAGGATTTAATACATTGATTCATGAAACCGGACATGCATTAATGACTTTAATATTTTCTGGGGAGGTGGTATCAATAGATATATTTTATTCGGGAGAGGGTGTAGCAACTACCAAAACCAAATCATGGTGGAGTAGATTTTTTATATCGATTGTGGGATATCCCTTTGCTTCGATCATTGCATTTTTGTTTAGCTATTTAATTTTTACAGAGCAATATAACTATGTGTTATATGTAATGGTAAGTATTGCGGTGGTGAATTTGATTTTTTGGGTGAGAAATCCGTACGGGTTAGTATGGTTGATTACAGTAATCTCTTTTTTGTTTTTGTGTTTTTATTTTGACTGGACAATCATCAAACGATGGACAGCATTGAGTATTACGGCATTTGTTTTTGTAGATGCATTTGTTTCTGCATGGTATATTTTAGTATTAGCTATTAAATCACCGAAGAAAGCAGGCGATGCAACTAATTTGCAAAAATCATTGTGGATACCAGCATTTTTCTGGGCATTGTTTTTCTGGGCTCAAGCTACTCTGCTTGCACTTCTATCAATTCATCTGTTTCATCCTTTGCCTTACTTAAACTTAATAACAGATATCCTGTAAGTCCTGATAATACGGATGCTAACAATATTGAAATCTTCGCAGTATTTTGCCACTCTAGATTATTGAATGAGAGTAGGGATATAAATATCGACATAGTGAATCCGATACCCCCTAAGAATCCAGCTCCAATAATTTGCATCCAGTTAGTATTGTTAGGTAATTGAGATAATTTCAGAACTCGAATACTTAACCATGAGAATAAGCTAATACCAATAACTTTACCCAAAAATAATCCAGCGATAATACCAATACCTATTGAGCTTCCGAGGCTTGCGATAGAATCTGATTGAAAGATTATATCAGTATTAGATAAAGCAAACAATGGCATAATAATGTATGAGACTGGTTTATTTAAAATATGCTCAAGGTATTCTAAAGGCGAAATTCTATTGCCTTTATTAGTTGGTATCATCAAGGCTAATAATACACCTGAAATGGTTGCATGAATACCCGACATGTACACAAAATACCAAAGTATTAATCCGAATGGAAGATAAATACTCAATGATTTTACTCTCGATATATTTAATCCGTATAATACCACCATGACTATAGCTGCATAAAACAGATAAGTTAAATTCAATTCATTGGTATAAAAAATAGCGATTACTATTATTGCGCCAAGGTCATCAACAATAGCAAGTGCGGTTAAAAATATTTTTAAAGCAATAGGTACTCGGTTGCCTAAAATCGACATAATAGCCACAGCGAAAGCAATATCAGTAGCCATCGGAATTCCCCATCCAGAAATGCTCTCAGTACCAATGTTTGCAAGGCTATAGAAGATAGCAGGAACAATCATTCCGCCTATAGCCGCTATAATGGGCAAGCTAGATTTTTTAAAATCAGCAAGCTCACCTTCTAATAATTCACGTTTTATTTCTAGTCCGACCAACAAGAAAAACACCGCCATCAATCCGTCATTGATCCAGAAATGCAATGATCTCTCAAAAGCAAAATTCGAAAATTGAATTCCCAAGTTTGTCTCGAAGAAATGATGATATTCATCTTTTAAATCAGAGTTAACAATAATTAAAGCTAGAGCAACGCAGAATAATAGAATTACACCACCAGTAACTTTGGTTTGAATAAAATCTTTAAAGGGTCTGAAAAATTGAGCTATTCGTACGATCATGAACAAATATAATTATAAATACTGTTCGATGTCGCCTTTACCCTGACGAATGATTTCTGCTTCACCAGAGGTGAAATCAACTATGGTTGATACTTCATTACCTCCATATCCAGCATCGATTACTATATCGACTAAATCAGCGTATTTCTCGTAAATCAATTCAGGGTCGGTAGTGTATTCGATTACATCATCATCATCGTGAATAGAACTTGAAACGATCGGATTGCCCAATAGCCTAACAATTTCTCTGATGATGTTATTATCAGGCACACGAATACCAACAGTTTTCTTAGAAGTTCTTTCAAGCAATTTTGGTACTAATGAGCTAGCATTAAAGATAAAGGTAAATGCACCAGGCAAAGCTTTCTTTAAAATTCTGAAAGTATGATTGTCGATTGGTTTGATATAATCGCTTAAATGGCTTAAGTCGTAGCAGATGAAAGATAGATTAGCTTTCTCAGGTTTAATGTTTCTAATCTTGCATAAACGTTCGATTGCTTTTTGATTGTTAATGTCGCAACCAATACCATAAACCGTATCAGTAGGGTAGATGATGACGCCACCTTTGCGCAAGCAATCGACTATTTTGTCGAGTTCTTTTTCATTGGGGTTTTCGTCGTAAAGCTTGATTAACATAACGCAATTTACTAATTAATTAGCTTTTGAATATTCAAAAGCTAATTAATTTTGAATTTCGTTATGAGTAATTTTTCTTTTTTCTTTTTCACCTTTTAAATTTTGTAAATGAAAAAAGCAATTAGTTCCTCTGCAATAATTATAATCGTACGACGGTCATTACTGATTACTTTCTAAGTTTATTATCACACCTTTTCATTTCAAAATTTAAAAGGTTGGGGAGATTTTTCGGGCGTGGCGAAGGTATTTAATTTTAACCAGTAGTAGTAAACTTTATTCATTCAGAAAGCCAAAGGCTGAAAAACCTTTAATAAAAAAAGGTGGTCGAGTAAAATCGACCACCTTTTCTAGCTACTAGCTACTAGCTACTGCAATACTATTTATTCAAAACCTGCTTCACTAGATCCGCTGCATCCTGCAACGCAATCGCCGAGAACACCTTCAAGCCTGAATCATCTATTAATTTTTTCGCTTCCACAGCGTTTGTTCCTTGTAAACGTACAATGATTGGAACTGGAATATTGCCAATGTTATTGTATGCATCGATAACACCTTGAGCTACTCTGTCGCAACGAACGATACCTCCGAAGATATTGATCAAAATTGCTTTTACGTTAGGGTCTTTCAAAATGATATGGAAAGCTGCTTCTACTGTTTTTGCATTTGCAGTACCACCTACGTCTAAGAAGTTTGCTGGATCACCACCTGATAACTTGATGATATCCATCGTAGCCATCGCTAAGCCGGCACCATTTACCATACATCCAACGTTACCATCTAACTTCACATAGTTTAAGTTCGACTTGCCTGCTTCAACCTCTGTTGGGTCTTCTTCAGTTACGTCGCGCATCTCTCTATAATCTGGATGACGGTATAATGCGTTATCGTCTAAACTTACTTTCGCATCTACTGCTAATATTTTGTTATCTGATGTTTTTAAAACCGGATTGATTTCAAACATTGCTGAGTCAGTATGCTCGTAAGCTTTGTATAAAGCTGCGATGAACTTCGTCATGTCTTTGAATGCATCACCTTCTAAACCTAAGTTGAAAGCAATCTTTCTTGTTTGGAATCCTTGTAAACCTACCTTCGGATCAACCTCTTCTTTGAAAATCAAATGAGGAGTTTTTTCTGCTACCTCTTCAATGTCCATACCACCTTCAGTTGAATACATGATGATGTTTCTACCTTTTGCACGGTCTAACAATACACTCATGTAAAATTCTTTCGTCTCTGAAACACCTGGGTAGTAAACGTCTTGAGCAACTAATACCTTGTTTACCAATTTACCTTCAGCACCTGTTTGAGGTGTGATCAATTGCATACCAATGATTTGCTCTGCTTTCTCTTTTACATCATCAAGGCTCTTCGCTAATTTTACACCGCCACCTTTACCACGTCCGCCTGCATGAATCTGAGCTTTAATAACCCACCATCCAGTACCAGTCTCTGCTTGTAATTGTTTTGCAGCTTCAACAGCTTGTTCTACATTCTCTGCAACAATACCTTCTTGTATTCTTACTCCGAATGATTTTAAAATTGATTTTCCTTGATATTCGTGAATGTTCATTTTCTTTGAATTTGCCGTAAAAGTAGGTTTTCTCAAGCAATTTTAAAAGCGATTTTATTCAACATGTAATTGTTACAAGTTTATTTTTAAAAAGAGGCATAATTTTTGGACATTCGCACATCAATTTACAAATGCGTTTACTATTTATTTCATTTTTCATTCTAATAAGCTCGATTAGCTTTTCGCAGAGTCAAGACTCTCGTAAATCTTTGAAAGCCAAACGTGTAAACGCTAGTCCGAAAATTGACGCCGTTCTAGACGAAGCTATTTGGCAAAATGCCGAACGTGCCAGTGACTTCGCACAACGTGAACCTTACCCTGGTTCTAAAGCTTCACAAAAATCAGAGGTCATGATTGCCTACGATAATGAAGCTATCTACATCGCCGCAATTTTATACGATAAATCGGCCGACAGTATTTTAAAAGAGCTCTCTATCAGAGATAATTACGGAAATACCGATTGGTTCAGCATTCATTTCGATACCTTCAACGATAAACAAAATAGATTTGAATTCGGTGTCACTGCTGCAGGTGTTCAATTTGACCAAAAGACTGGTGCTGAGACTTTTGATGTAGTATGGGATTCTGAAGTAAAAATCACTGAAGATGGCTGGCAATTAGAAATGAAAATTCCCTACATGGCCATTCGTTTCCCTGAAAAAGATATACAAACATGGGGATTGCAAATAACACGTAACATCCGTAGAAATCGTGAAATCGATCAGTGGCAATTTATTTCTCCGGATGTACAAAACATCATTTCTTATTACGGTACTTTGAGCGGTATCGAATCTATTAAATCTCCGATACGTATGTCGTTCACGCCTTATGTGGGTATCAATGCAAGTCATTTTCCTTATAATGTGAAGGGGAAGAGCAATTGGTCGACTTCGTATAATGCCGGACTTGATTTAAAGTATGGAATCAATGAGAGTTTTACCTTGGATATGACATTGGCGCCTGACTTCGGACAAGTACAATCAGATAATCAGGTTTTAAATCTTTCGGCATTTGAAATTCAATTTCAAGATTATCGTCCGTTTTTTATCGAAGGCACCGAACTCTTTAATTTGAATAATCTTTTTTACTCAAGAAGAATTGGTGGTAGACCTAAGAAATTCTCGCAAGTAAATGCGATGGCTGCAGATTCTACGGTGACTGTTGTCGATAATCCGCAACAAATTCAATTGATAAATGCGACAAAAGTTACGGGTAGAACTCCGGGGGGCTTAGGGATCGGATTTTTAAATGCGATAACATCTGAAGCAAATGCAAGAGTAAGAGATTCGAATGGAGTGGAATATAATATAGTAACAGAGCCTTTTACGAATTATAATGTCGTTGCTTTTAATCAAACATTAAAGAATAATAGTTTCGTAACCTTAATGAATACAAATGTTACTAGAGCAGGTACTAGAAATAATGCGAACGTTACTGCATTAAGTTTTGCTAGAGGAGATAAGCGTGATGTTTTTAGATGGAATGGTAATGTGTCTATAAGCAACAAAATGTTTGTTGATTCTTTGAGCACTGGCTACTCATATGCAATTCAATTTGCAAAAGTGAGTGGTAATTTTAAATATAGTTTCAATAGAAATGTCAGGAATGATAAGTTCGACCCTAATGATTTAGGTATTCTTTTTTACGCGAATGAAATTACACACAATGCAAATGTGAGTTATAATGAATTCAAGCCTGGTAAATATTTTTTAAGCTGGAGTACTAGAGCGAATCTTTTTTATTCTACTACTTATTTAGGTCATAAATATCAAGAAGTACAATTGAATTTATCACATGTACATACTTGGAAAAACTGGTTAACACAATGGTTCAATGTGAATATAAATCCCTTGGGTAAACACGATTTTTATGAGCCACGTCAAGCGGGATTGAAGTTTATTGGTCCGAATTGGTATGGAGGTAATACAGGTGTTTCATCTGATTATCGTAAACCTTTTGCACTTGATATGACAGTCGCTTATTACAGAGATTTCACAGCAGGTGGTATTTTTAGAGAAATTTCAGTAATGCCAATTGTTCGTTTTTCTGATCAGTTAAAATTAAATTATGAGTTTAGTTTTTCTTTTGATCATAACAACCAAGGTTATTCAAGAACTGTTAATGAAAATATTTATTTTGCTTTCAGAGATGTTCGCAATCATGTGAACACATTGAACATGTCGTATATCTTCAATAAGAATACTTCATTGACTTTCAGAGCTCGTCATTATTGGAGTACGGTAGAGATTTTGAATTATAAATTGCTGGATGTTCAATCGGGAAATCTCTTGCCAGACTCTACAAATTATACAGGTAATAATAATTTCAACGTAAACTTCTTCAACATTGACTTGGTATATAGTTGGAGGTTTGCACCTGGTAGTGATTTAATTATTGTTTGGAAAAATTCTATTGAAACATTTACAAGATCATTGGGTGTAGAAAGATATAGTGGAGATCGATTGATTGATAGTTTCTACGGTACCATCCGAAATAATCAAACGAATACTTTCAATGTGAAGATTCTGTATTTCTTAGACTATAGATATTTTACTAAAAATAAGTCTTAAATAATTTCACCATCTTTCATGTGGATGATACGGTCTGCAGATTTTGCAAGCTCTTCGTTATGCGTAACGATGATGAATGTTTGCTTAAATTCTTTTTTCAATTCTTTAAACAATTCATTTATCTGCAAAGCATTTTGAGTATCTAAATTTCCGGTGGGTTCATCTGCAAAAATTACTTTCGCATTATTCATCAAGGCTCTTGCAATGGCTACTCGCTGTTGTTCACCACCCGAAAGCTCTGAAGGCTTATGTTCTAAACGATGTGAGAGTCCGACGATCTCTAATAATTCTGCCGCTCTCTTGCGTGTTTGATTCATCGATTGCTCGGCTATCCAGCCTGGTATACATACATTTTCTATCGCAGAAAATTCAGGTAATAAATGATGAAATTGAAAAATGAATCCGAATTCTTTGTTTCTTAATTTATTAAGTTCTTTCGCTTTTAATTTGCTTAGATCTTTGTTGTTGAATAAAATGCTACCACTATCAGCAGTGTCGAGTGTACCTAGTAAATGGAGTAGGGTACTTTTACCAGCACCTGAGGGGCCTACAATTGCGACCATTTCATTTTCAGCAAATGAAACATTTATGTTTTTTAATATAGGTAACTGTCCGTATGACTTAAAAAGATTTACTGCCTTTAACATGCCCAAATATCTAAATTATTTTCTTTTTAATTCTCTTAATGCTTCTTCATTATTCACTTGATACAAAGTCAAATGATTGTAAGTAAATATTTTTTGATTGCTTAGTTTAAATTTCAAATCATCATTTACTAAGTATTCATGTTGCTTTATAGCTAATTTCGGAGCCTCTCTAAAGCTTAGATAATATACACGATTATAATTTTCAGTAGAGTATTTATCGAGTGAATAAGGCAATGTGAAATCAATATTTTCATACTTCATCGCATAATAAAATCCGATCGCCTCATCGATGATTAATATTTTTTCATTCGCTTTAGGTGCAATCTCTTTATCAAGCCAATCATATACTTTGTATTCATTTCTAGCTTCCCATTGTTGAGCTACTGTAAAATGTCGAATCATAAATGGTGCGGCTGCAATGCTTAAAAAAACTAGGTATAAGGCAATTTGCCAAGTGCGTAATGATTGTAAATTGATACGCAGAAATCCGAATAATGATAAAACCCTTTGCAAAAATCCGGGTAACATCATAAACATCATCAAGCTTAAAATAGAAGTATATCTGTTAAAAGGAGCGAGGTTGAAAAACCAAAAAGTAGCAGTTAACAAAAAGGCCCATTCAAGAATTTGTACACGCGGATTCCATCGTAGAAGGATGCTGTAAATACAATAAGCGTATGAAGCTATATGGAATGCTAACATCCAGGGTTGATATTTATAAACGGGCAAAAAGCGATCGATAAAATGATGTTGAAATAAACTCCCCACAATTGCAGTTTCATCATGCTCTTTACCGTGCAATATGAGTTGTTGATAGATGGCGTTAAAATCAAAATTCGCTAGGTATAAATAGATAAGAGGGAAAATGGTGATGCTTACAACATATTGAAAGCGCTTTAAAATACTTGCTTTTTTCGTCAATAAATTCAAGGCGAACACTAATGCAATCGGATATAAACCTGGGTGAGAAATTAGCAATAAAGAAATTAATACCGCTTGTACACTAGGTCGAATACTTCGGATGTTCAAGTAAAATAAAGCAGCGATGATGGCCATGCTTGGCATCTCTACACGTCCGTTGCGCAATGAATGGTTAATCGCTTCATCGCAAACAAATAAACACAAGACTAATAAAATGGCATTGGGTAAAAGCAAATATCTTGCAGCTAGGTATTGATATAAAAAATAACATAGCAGGATGTAGGCGATTAGCCAAGGGAGTCTCGTATAAAATATTTCAGCAGGGAAAATACTTAAGTCAATCACATGAATAAAAGACGACAGTGGGAGATAAGCTAAGAAGACCGATTCAGCTCCTTTATGTGGCCACATAGGTCCGGCGAATAAGCCTTTATCTATAAAATTCCAAGCTGGGTCGATTAACATAATCTCATCGATCCAGGCAATAGGAACTTTATTTAAATGTATTAGATTCAATACGAAAACAATGCTTAGAAAGATAATAGCAGGTGTTTTTTTAATTGACATAATGTGCTTAAATTCTAAATTCTTTTATGAATTTGCATAAAACTAAGTATATTTCATCGTTATTTATCAATTATGTTTAAATCAAGTAAGCAAACTATATTAGTTTTAGCTCCTCATACAGATGACGGTGAGTTAGGTTGTGGTGGTAGTATTTCAAAATTTATAGAGCAAGGGCATGAGGTATATTATGCAGCATTTTCTGCTTGTGAAATTTCAGTGCCGACACATTTACCTTCTGATATTTTAATCAAAGAAGTAAAAGCAGCGACAGCTGTTTTGGGAATTCCGAAAGAGAATTTGTTTTTGTTCAACTATGAGGTGAGAACTTTCAGTTATCATCGACAAGCGATTTTGCAAGATCTTATCGATTTGAAAAATAAGATTTCACCGAGTTTAGTATTGGTACCTTCTTTAACAGATTTGCATCAAGATCATGCAACGATTTCGCAAGAAGCATTAAGAGCTTATAAGACAAACTCTATATTATCGTACGAGTTACCATGGAATAATATCAGTTTTGATACTACCTGTTTTATTCCCCTAGAAGAAAATCATATTCGTAAAAAGATAGATGCATTGGCACAATACGATAGTCAGAAGCATAGACCTTATGCAAACGAAGAATTTTTACGAGGCTTAGCAAGAACGAGAGGAGTACAAATTTCTGAACGTTATGCAGAAGTATTTGAGGTAGTACGATGGATCATGTAAATCAAATTAATGTTTTGATGACAGGTGCTGGTGCGCCTGGAGCTGCTGGTATTATTAGGTGTTTGAGTCAAATGGAGAATGTCCATTTGATTTTAGCAGATGCTAGTGATTCGGCAGTGGGTAAATATTTATACGGAAACTTCAATCTGATTCCGAAGGCTACTGACCCAGATTTCATTCCAGCTATTCGTTCAATTTGTTTAAAAGAAAAAGTGCAAGTGCTAATGCCTTTAGTGACGAGAGAATTATTTCCACTCTCTGCACATAAAGATGAATTCAGAACCATCGGGGTACATGTATTAGTATCAGATGAGCAAGTATTAAACATCGCTAATGATAAAGGTAGATTGTACCAACATCTAGAACAGTTTAATATTGATGTCCCGAAATTCAGGTTGATACGTAAACTTGATGAATTAAAATCAGCCTTAGAATATCTTGATTACCCGAATAAAAAAGTTTGCTTCAAGCCTTGTGTTTCTAATGGTTCACGCGGATTCAGAATACTTGACCCAGCGATTGATGAATTTCATTTATTGTTCAACGAGAAGCCGAACAATACTTATATGCGATTAGAAAAATTAGAGGAGCTGATAGAGAAATATCATTTCCCAGAGATTCTAATTTCAGAGTATTTGCCGGGTATTGAGTTTTCGGTCGATTGTTTAGCGAACAACGGACAACCGATTGTGATTGTTCCACGTTCGAGAACAAAAATGAAAGAAGGCATCAGTGTAGAAGGAGAATTTATTTATAACAAAGAGATTATTGAATATTGTAGTGATATCATCAAGTCATTGCATTTACATGGAAACATTGGCATTCAAGTAAAGCAAGCAGAAGATGGTCGCTATAAAATTTTAGAAATAAATCCGAGGGTACAAGGCACCATTTCCGCCGGACTCGGAGCAGGAATAAATTTACCAGCCTTAGCTATTAAACAAGAACTTAATTTACCGATAGAAGCAGAGGACTTGCAGGTTATCTGGGGAACGAAGTTCATAAGATATTGGAGCGAGGTGTTTTTTAATTAAACAAGTACTTTGTATTAGGTACAATGTATTATGTACGTGGTACCTTGTACATAATACATAATACAATACAATGAAATACAAATCTTACATATCATCAAAATCAGCTTTTATCTTCGATCTCGACAACACCCTCTACCCCGAGAAAGATTATCTATATCAGATATACTATATGATCGGACAGTTCATTGAGTATCAAGAGACCTTTGATCATGATAAGATTACGAAGTTTTTGATTGATGAGTTTGAGCAGAATGGGAGAAAGAATTTATTCAATAAATTAATCGAGCGATTCGCATTAAGTGAGGAGTATATGGAGAATTTCTTGCGATTGATGCGTACGGGTCGATTGCCGCTGAGGCTCATGTTATATAAAGAAATCGAGATATTATTGAATGAATTAGTAGACCTCGATAAAAAAATATTCATACTCACGAATGGAAACCCTGAGCAGCAATACAATAAGATTATTCAAATTGATTGGAACGGATTGCAGCAATACATTAAATGTTATTTCGCTAACGAAATCAAACCGAAACCAGCACCCGATGCCATGTTAAAAATCATCGAAGAGCACGAGCTTAATAAAGAAGATATCATTTTCATCGGAGACTCAGTTGAAGACGAAGAATGCGCAAAAACAGCAGGTGTAGAGTTCTGCTATTTATCGAAGCTTTTTGTTTGATTTTTTCGCTACTACGTTTCAAAATAAATATTCCGGATTGTAGCTTACAAAAGCAATTAGCGCAGTCAAGCTAATTGGCTTTTGATTAACTGATTTATTTTACAAATTTCTAATCAACTCATCACACCTTTGTAAGCTAAAATCTCGAATATTTATTTTGAATAGCACCTCCTCGTTCTTAACTCTTAATTCTTAACCCAATTCTGAATTCTGAATTCTGAATTCAGAATTTACTTCGCCACAGCCCCACCTTCATAAACCTGCTTAATGTACTTCCTCGAAGGAGACTCTATAAACTCTCCCAATCCGAGTTTGCTCCACATCGCATCGACTTTTTCAATCACTTCTGGTGTGTTGGCTAAAATGTTCGGCCAATCTCTGCTGAAACCATCAAGCTCCTTGGTTTTACGTGTTCCATCAAAACCTACATGTGAAATCGATTGATCATCGGTAGCTTCAACTGTGTATGAATCACGCTTAGGGTCTACGTTATTTGAGAATCTCCAAACTGCATCTGCTAAATCTGAAATGTCGATCGTATGTTCTAAGAAGATAATCACTTTTACATTTTTGAATTCTTCTAAAGCGAATAATTGTTCGTTGATTTCTTTGATATGTCCCTTGCGATTTTTTTCAATCGACACCACTACTAATGATACGCCTAAACTTAATAAGCTATCGTTGATATCTTTTATTTCAGTGAATGTTGATTTTATTTTTTCTTTGTTTTCAATCGCCTTTATTTTATTGGCGATTGAAGCATCTGCTCTTAATTCCTCTGGATGTTTCTTCGTAGCATCTATACCCATCTTGCCACCGAATGATGATTTAGAACATGAGTGGTCTAAGACATCCATAGGTCCGCTGGTGTAAATAATATCTTGCTGCGGATCTACATTTTCTGAGATGTATTTTGCCACTTCTAAATTATTGTGGATGTCAACGTCGCCATCAACTACTACAATCATTTTTGTGAACATCATTTGTCCGGCTCCCCACATCGAATTCATCACCTTCAATGCTTGTCCTGCGTAATCTTTCTTGATTTTAACGATCACCAAATTATGAAACACACCTTCCATCGGTAATACCATGTCGATGATTTCTGGTATCATAGTCATCTTGATTGGTGCTAAGAAAATTCTTTCTGTAGCCTTACCAATCCATGCATCTTCTTGTGGTGGTATACCAACAATCGTTGCTGGGTACACTGCATTTTTTCTATGCGTAATACAAGTCACATGGAAACGCGGATACCAATCGGCTAATGAATAGTAACCGGTATGGTCACCAAACGGACCTTCCCATATCCAATCCTCCTCAGGGTCAACATATCCTTCTATAATAATATCAGCATCTGCAGGTACTTGAATATCTTGTGTTAGACATTGTACCAACTCTACTTTTTTCTTTCTTAAGAAGCCCGCTAACATGTACTCATCAATACCATCGGGTAGTGGAGCTGTTGCTGCATATGTATAAACTGGGTCACCACCTAAGGCTACTGCCACCGGCATTTTTTGTCCGAGTTTTTTATATTCATTATAGTGTCTAGCTGATACTTTGTGTTTATGCCAATGCATACCCGTTAAATCAGGTCCGAATACTTGCATACGATACATACCCACATTACGAATTCCTGTTAAAGGATCTTTGGTATGAATAACTGGTAAAGTCACAAACGGACCACCATCCTCAGGCCAACATTTTAAGACAGGTAGCTTAGTCATATCGGGGTTTTTCATCACCACTTCTTGACATTCGCCTTTACCTGATACAACTTTCGGCATCCATGAAGAAATTTGCCCTAGTTTCGGCAACATCTTTAGTTTGTCGAGTAGGTTATCTTTGGGGCCTGTTAACATTTTGAAAAGGCCTTCAATTTCTTTACTTATTTCATCCATGTTCTCTACGCCAAGAGCCATGCACATTCTCTTGTAGTTCCCCATTGAATTAATCAATACAGGGAAATCGTAGCCAGTATTTTCGAACAATAGGGCCGGACCGTATTGTTTTGAAATTCTATCAGTGATTTCAGTGATTTCTAATTCTGGATTTACGTATTCTTTTATTCGAACCAATTCACCCGCAGCTTCTAGAGTTTGAATGAAATGTTGTAAGTTTTTGTATGCCATTGTTGAAATTTATAAACTATAGACAAATTGTATATGCCTTTGTTTTTTAATAATGCGAAAATAAAAAAGAGAGCCTTCTAAAGCGAATTAATTAGCTTAAAAAGACTCTCTCTAAATTATATATAACCAAAACATTTTAGAATCTAGTACCTACAGTGAAGATAATAGAGTTGGTACTTATTTTATTTTCAATCACTGGTTCTGATTGATTGTTTAAGAAATAAGGTGAATATAAATTTGAATAAGATTGATTCACAACTGCTAAGTCGAAATAATAATCTTCCATTTTATATCCCAATCCGCCTGAAATAATATTTCTTGATTGATCTACTTTTGAACTCTTATATGGGTCGCCATAGTTTGCATAACCTGCACGAACACTGAACGGGCCGAACTTACCTTCAGCACCTAATCTAACATTGAATGCTGATTTGTAGATATCACTGATCACAGCATTTTGTTGCGGTCCGAAGTCTGCATAATCACCACCTGCACTCAATCTATTATTCGAATAATCAACCATTTCAATATCAGCAGAAATCAATCCGTATTTTTGAAAGAAAAATGCTAATCCGCCTTGATATCTAAATGGTGTTCTCAATTTATATTGAAATAAATATTCGAGTGCATTGTAATTATAGTTCAGACCATTTGCATTACTGCTCACATCCGTAATGTATGCTTCATCAAAATTATAATAGTCAGGTGTTTGAATGCTCAAGCCCATACGAACGAAATCAGTTGGGCGAACAATGGCTCCGACCTTTACATTCATTGAACTTCCGCTTACTGTTAATCTATCATTGAATGTAACATCTGTAAGGTTATAAACAGGGTCATTAATATTTGTTTCAGTAAACTTTGAGGTACGATCGTATTTGATAGAACCAATGCCGATAGAAGCACCGAGGTATAAAACATTTGAATAGTTGGCACCGAAAGCGAAGGTCCATTCGTTGTGGTAGCCCTCTATTTTATCAGTTTGCGATTGCTTGAAAGCTCCGTTACCTAAGCCAGTGTACACATTGTTAGTTGTGTCATAATCCATCATATAACCATACCAAGCCATGTCTTCGATAGAAGTGATGTTTGAGTCGGGGAATGAATTAACACTTCTGCCATTCGCTAATTCAGCGAAATAATCGGTGATAGAATTAGCAGAATTAGAGCCGCTAAAATATCTGTTTTCGTAAAAATTATTGATACGATTAAAGCCCACACCGAAGGTATAACTCACCCAACCATTTTGTACTTCTGCGCCTGAATAATCTTGATTTAATTGAGTTAATGTAAATCCTAAACTACCAATATTTAATTGATCTCTCTGCTCAGAACTCAATGTACCAAAGGCTTTGCTCTCGACATTGTTCATTCTCAAAGTAGGAGAGATGCTAAAATCATTTTTACGATAGAAGCCAAGTCCGGCAGGGTTACCCACCAACGAACTGATATCAGCACCCAATGCTTGTTGAGCACCGGCCATGCCCATCATTCGGGCAGTACCACCTTGAAAGCTTCTCGAAAATCGAAGCGCATCTTCAGCATATTGTGCATAAAGGCTCGACGATAATAGTATCGCCGAACCGAATATTAATAATTTCTTTCTCATAAGAATTAACGAGGTCTGCTAGGTCTAGAACTTGGTGAAGAAGTAGGTCTCGAAGAACCACCTCCGCCGCTGCTACCTCTAGATGGTGTTGAACTCGGACTGCTAGGTCTGTTATAATTTGGAGTGCTAGCAGGGCGAGATTCAGAGTCATTTCTATTTTCTCTCACTCTTGGAGTACGAGTAGGTTCTGCAGCAGAATTTCTTGAACCACCGTAATTAGGGTTCACATTTAAATTCTGATCTCTATTAGGTCGAGTTACTACCGAACCTGGTCTCTCGTTTGTATTGTTATTACTATTTCTTTCAGTAGTAGTTGTACCTCTTGTTGGCACTCTCGGTGGTACATAGCCATTGTTCGAGCGATTAACATTAGGGTTTTCTCTTGTAGGAGAAGTCAATGTTTGATTATCGTTGTCGACAGCATTTCTACCGATGTTAGAAGGTCTCATAGAGCCAGTGCTAGTTCCACCAGTTGATTCACCAACTTCTCTAGTAGGTGCTGCTCTATTGCCTGTACCAACACTACCACCACGTGATGGGCGAGGTTTATTCATTACTGTATTTCTATTTCCGTTGAACCAATTGCCACCGCCATTGCCCCAACCATATTGATCGTTGCGACCATCCCAGTAACCATTCCAATATCCGTTTCTATATGACCAGTTGTTCCAGCCCCAACCGCCACCCCAAGCATAGGGTGAGTAGAATGGATCCCAAAAAGGATCGTAAAATCCGCCGCCCCAACCAAAACCACCGCCCCAACCGAAGCCCCATCCAATTCCTACGTTCCAACCTGAATTCCAAAATGGGTCACCATAAAATCCGCAATAAGCTGGCGAATAATATCCGAAGCCACCATAGGGTCTATGAAAACGCTGTATTCTACGAGAGTAGTACGAATCATCATCATCGTACACATCCCCATAATAATTATTATTAATGACCGTACGACCATCATCATAATTAGCATCGTCACTGTATTGAGGGTTGTTATAATTACTCTGGATGTTATCGCTCTGAGAATTTTGTGGTGTAGATTGATAGTTTACACCAGAGGTATTTTGTCTCTGAGGATCTTGATCGTAGATATTACTATTGGCAGGAGACATATTACTAATCTCAACTTCAGGGTTGTAGATTGCATTAGTTCTTGCATCAGATTTTGAGAAATACAAATCATCGTCGCTACCACGGTAGCTCGATTGATTCATCGAAGAGCAAGAAATCAGTAAGATACTGCTTCCGACTAAAATGCTTAATTGTGTTTTCATGGTATGTTCCTCCAATGTAATTTGGACGTATTTATATCAATAACGTTTAAAAATATGCAATTGTTATCGAATATTTTCTTTATTTCGTAGGTAGTATTTTTATTACACAAATTTACCCATTTTTGAGGGTAAAATAATTTAATTTTTAAGCTATAATGAGCAAAGGTATAACGAGTAGAGCGACCGATTATTCGGCATGGTACAATGAATTGGTAAACAAAGCAGATTTGGCAGAGCATTCTGATGTAAGAGGCTGTATGGTGATAAAGCCCTATGGTTATTCGATATGGGAGAAAATGCAACAGCAATTAGATAAGATGTTTAAAGAAACAGGACATTCGAATGCTTATTTCCCCTTATTTATACCCAAGTCATTTTTCTCAAAAGAGGCTTCGCACGTTGACGGATTTGCTAAGGAATGTGCAGTAGTTACACATTATCGTTTGAAAGAAGATGGTAATGGAGGCATTATGGTTGACCCAGATGCTAAATTAGAAGAGGAGTTAATTGTAAGACCAACATCCGAAACAATTATATGGAATACTTATAGGGGCTGGATACAGTCGTACCGTGACTTACCAATTTTGGTGAATCAATGGGCGAATGTTGTTCGTTGGGAAATGCGTACGAGATTATTTTTAAGAACAGCAGAGTTCTTATGGCAAGAAGGTCATACAGCACATGCCACATCAGAAGAAGCGATTGCAGAGACAGAACAGATGTTAAATGTATATGCAGAGTTCGTGGAGAATTTCATGGCGGTGCCGGTTGTAAAAGGAGTGAAGACAGCGAATGAAAGATTTGCAGGAGCTTTGAATACGTATTGCATTGAAGCGATGATGCAAGATGGTAAAGCATTGCAGGCGGGAACTTCGCATTTCTTAGGACAAAATTTTGCGAAGGCATTTGATGTAAAGTTTACCGGCAGAGATGGTAAGCAAGATTATGTATGGGCAACATCATGGGGAGTGTCGACACGTTTGATTGGTGCATTGATCATGGCGCATTCAGATGATGAGGGATTAGTATTACCTCCGAAATTAGCACCTATACAAGTAGTGATTGTTCCTATTCATAATTCGGATGAATCCCTGAATGCAATTACTGAGAAAGTGGATGTGTTGGTTAAGAAATTAAGAGCGAAAAATATTTCAGTAAAATTTGATAATAGAGATACACAACGCCCGGGATTTAAATTTGCAGAGTGGGAGTTGAAAGGTGTGCCAGTAAGAATTGCTATTGGTCCGAGAGACTTAGAAGCAGGTACTGCTGAAATCGCACGTAGAGATACCAAAGAAAAATCTTCAACATCTTGGGAAGGAATCGAAGACACCATTGAAAAATTATTAGAAGATATTCAAGAAAATATTTACAACAAAGCATTAAACTTCAGAAACGACAACATCACTAATGTGGAGACATGGGATGAGTTTGTGAAAGTATTAGATGACAAAGGTGGATTTATTGCAGCACATTGGGATGGAACTTCTGAGACAGAAGAGAAAATCAAAGAACTAACGAAAGCAACGATACGTTGTATACCACTAGATAACAAACAAGAAGTAGGTAAATGCGTTTTAACAGGTAAGGAGTCGAAGGAGAGGGTGTTGTTCGCACGCGCTTACTAATTGTACAATGTATTAGGTACAAAGTACATTGTACCTAATACATTGTACCTAATACAAAAAAGGTATGAATCCAAACTACGCAATTCTATCAGAAAAACTCAAAACACATTCATCGATGAAGCAATTCATTCATCGAAATACGATTGAGAAAATTTCATGTATTAAAAAGCAGATGACGATCATGGCTGCGGCTTTGACGAATGATGTTACATCGGTCGATAAAAATGTAGAGATTGTTTTTTACGATAGAGGTGAGTTCGAAGCAGAGTTGAAATTTTCTGGCGATTCATTAGTGTTTGCTATGCATACCAACACTTTTACTTTTACTGATGATCATCCGATTCATAAATTACCTTATGTAAAAGAAGATCCGAAGAGAGCATACTGCGGATTGATACAGATATATAATTTCTTATCAGATTCTATTAAATATAATCGTGTGTATGACTACGGATATTTGATCGGAAGGATTTTTGTGAATTCAGAGAATAAATTTTTTATTGAAGGTAAAGACAGATTAGACTTCGGATTGAAAGATTATCATAAGCAAGAGTTTAGTGACGAGGTGATCGAGAAAATAATTTCAGATTCAATGTTGTATTGCATAGACTTTGAATTATTGACGCCACCGTTTGAACAGAGCAGTGTAATTACTTTAGAAGAGAAACAATTGAACCATACATCATCGGGGATGAGTACGAGGAAGAGGATAGGGTTCGAATTTAAGGGAGGGAGTAAAGTAGAGTAGGTTCCACGCAGAGAGCGCAGGGAAATGCAGAGAACGCAGAAAATAAATTAAGAATTAAGAGTTAAGAACGAGAACTACTTTTTTTACATAATACAAAGTACAATTTACAACAGAATCGTAGCCCGTAACCAGACGCTAAGCCCTACAAATCTTGTAGCTTAGTATTCTAGCTACTAGCTACTAGCTACTATTAACTATGTCATACAAATTCGGCACCAAAGCCATTCACGCAGGTCAAGAACCTGATCCAACAACGGGAGCAATTATGACTCCGATTTTTCAAACTAGTACTTATGTGCAGGCTTCGCCTGGTAAGCATAAGGGCTATGCTTATGCTAGAGGTAAGAACCCTACAAGAACTGCATTAGAAGATTGTATCGCTGCTTTAGAAAACGCGAAACACGGTCTATGTTTTTCGAGTGGTATGGGAGCTACTGATGCTGTGATGAAATTATTAAGACCTGGTGATGAAGTCATCACAGGTAATGATTTATATGGTGGTTCTTATAGAATGTTCACTAAAGTTTTTGCGAACTACGGTATTAAGTTTCATTTTATTGATTTGACGGATGCCAACAACATCAAGAATTATATCAATGAAAACACGAAATTACTATGGGTAGAAACTCCTACGAATCCGACGATGCAAATCGTTGACATCGCAGTATGTTCAGAAATTGCAAAGGCGAATAATTTAATCTTCGCAGTTGATAATACTTTCGCTTCACCATATTTACAAAATCCGATCGACTTAGGTGCTGATATAGTAATGCATTCGGTGACGAAATATTTAGGCGGACATTCAGATGTTATCATGGGAGCATTGGTGACGAGTGATGCGAAATTATACGAGCAGTTAGCATTCATTCATAATTCATGTGGTGCAACGCCGGGTCCGATGGATTCGTTCTTGGTACTACGTGGTATCAAAACATTACACTTGCGCATGAAAGCACATTGCGAGAATGGCAAGGCAGTAGCGCATTTCTTAAAGCAACATCCGAAGGTAGATAAAGTATACTGGCCAGGATTTGAAACACACCCTAATCATGACATTGCGAAAAAGCAAATGCGTGATTTTGGAGGTATGATTTCATTCACTATCAAAGGTGCAGACTTAGAGGAGACATTCAGAGTCGCATCATCATTCAAAGTATTTTCATTAGCAGAATCATTAGGCGGAGTGGAGTCATTAATTAATCACCCCGCAACAATGACACATGCATCAATTCCGAAAGCAGATAGAGACAATGCTGGAGTTGTAGATCAGTTATTGCGACTAAGTGTGGGAGTAGAGGATGTGGAGGATTTGTTGGCGGATCTTGAGCAAGCTTTAAAATAGTACACAGTATTCCGTATTCCGATTCACGGATTTTGAAATACGTCACGATGATTTTGAACAGCACTTGTAGGGGGCGATTACATCGCCCCGCCTTGGATTACATTTGGATCAATAAACGATACAAATATCGTTTATTGATCCAAATTTCGTTTAAACGGGCCGATGAAATCGGCCCCTACGGTTACAAGTAATAATCATCGTGACGTATTTCAAAATTTAGGAATCGGAATACGGAATACGGAATACATAATACGATAAAAATGAATCTTGATATACTCTATAAGCAATTCAACACCCTCGATTTCATCGCCTCCGACCCCATCTCGGTGCCGCACATGTATTCGAAGAAAGAAGATATTGAAATAGCAGCATTGTTCGCTGCTATTTTTGCATGGGGACAACGCACTACGATTATCAATAAGAGTAAAGAGATTTTGAAAATGATGGATGATGCGCCGCATGATTTTATGTTGCATCATGAAGATTCAGATTTGAAGGTATTTGAAAATTTTAAACATAGAACTTTCAATGCCACAGATGCCTTGTATTTTATAGAGTTTTTGAAGAATTTGTATCGAGCTAGGTATAGTTTAGAAGATGCTTTTGTAAATAAAAATTTATTGACGAATGAAGTAAAGATCAAAACAAAAACGAACATAGAACCTTATCTAATTAATTTTCGAAATAACTTTTTTTCATTAGAAGATTTTCCTTCAAGAACGAAGAAACATATTTCCTCACCAGAGCAAAAGTCTACCTGCAAAAGGTTGTGTATGTTTTTACGCTGGATGGTACGTAAAGACAAGCAAGGTGTCGACTTCGGAATTTGGAAGCAAATCAAAATGTCAGAACTGGTTTGCCCCATCGACATACATGTAGAACGCATCGCTCGTGAATTTAAATTGATAGAAAGAAAGCAACTCGATTGGTTGACAGCAGTTGAGTTGACAGATAATTTAAAGAAATATGATGCCAATGATCCGGTGAAATACGACTTCGCTTTATTTGGTTATGGAGTAAATCGTATGCACAATAAATTTTAGAAATACAATAATTTAAGTCACATAATATTCAAATAATACAAGCTATTTTTGAGCACATTTTAAATCTATATGAAATTAGAAAGCATTAATAAATACTATGATTACGAAGAGTTTTTTCAACATACAGCAAGCTTAGTAGAAAACAATAGCAGTTCAGGTGAAGCTACAGAAGAACACATACATTATACAGCTCTAAATCAAAAGAGAATGGAGCGTTGGAATAAGACATTGCAACTCAGTGAAGAGTTCAGTACCATCCTACATAATTTAAAGCAAGAACAAATTTTGGTAGTCATTACTGAATCGTGGTGTGGAGATTCGTCGCAAGTATTGCCAGTGATTGCAAAGGTGGTAGCAGAGTCGAATGGTAAAATTGAGTTAAGAATTATTTTCAGAGACGAGCATCCGGCATGGATAGAAGAATACCATACCAATGGTAGTAAATCGATTCCGAAATTAGTATCGTTTGATAAAGAGGGTAATCAATTATTTGTATGGGGTCCAAGACCTAGTGAAGCAGTAGAATTATTCAAAGAGTACAAAGCTTCAAATGGTGAAATGACGAAAGAACAATTTCATATTAATTTACACGGATGGTACGCAAAAGATAAGGGGCATGGGGTGATGAGGGAGTTGCAAGATATTTTAATTAACTACTAGTTCACATTAAAGTGACCTAATCTTTAACATTAAATAAACTTCACTTAACATTTGCTTGATTTTGAAAAGGGTACTTAGTACTCAGATAAATCAATCATATGCAAAGACAATTACTATTTAAAATAGCATTAAGTACAATGCTATTTACTTCGATTAGTTTCTTAGCAGAGGCACAAGTTAAACCACAGTTTATCAGTAGATTCTCTACTGGGGTTTACAATAATGCATCTGCAGAAATTTCTGCATACGACATGCAAACTAAACGTATGTTCGTAAATTCAGGTGTCGATACAAGTATCAAAGTTGTTGACATCAGCAATTTAAATGCACCACAACAAATAAATGTATTCTCATTAAAACCTTATGGAAGTGACATTACTTCTATCGCTAGCAAAAATGGAATCGTTGCAGCAGCTGTTATTGACTCATTAGGTAAAACAGCGAATGGTAAAGTAGTATTCTTTAATGCTAAAACTTTAGCTTTCATTTCTCAGGTAAAGGTAGGTGCAAACCCTGATATGTTAATGTTTACTCCAGATGGCAAAAAAGTTTTAGTGGCCAACGAAGGGGAGCCTAACGTAGGGTACACAGTAGACCCAGAAGGTTCTGTTAGTATCATCAACATTGAAAATGGTGTTGCTGGTATTACACAAGCGAATGTTCAAACTGCAGGATTCACTGCATTCAACAATCAATCTATTGATAAGAAAATTAAAATCACAGGTAAGATTCAAACTTCTGGTGGTGCTTTTTTACGTAACTCTACAGTAGCTGAAGATTTAGAACCAGAATACATTACTGTTTCTGATAATTCTCAAACTGCTTGGGTTACTTGTCAAGAAAATAATTGTATCGCTGAAATAAACATTGCAACTGCAACGGTTACTAAATTGATTCCACTCGGATTCAAGAATCATAATTTAGCAGGTAATGGTATGGATGCATCAGATAATGGAGCAATAATTAATATAGCAAATTATCCGGTTTTTGGAATGTATCAACCAGATGCAATTGCTAGTTATACTTACGCAGGTAATACGTATTTATTCACTGCTAATGAAGGTGATGTTAGAGGAGATTGGGGTGCGGCAAATAATGAAGAAGTTCGTTTTGGTAATTCATCATATGTTGTAGATACTGCAAAATTTGGTGGTGCTGCAATGGTTACTGCAATGAAAGCAAATACTGCTATGGGTAGATTAACTGTCTCTAATAAGTTCGGTGATTTTAACGGTGATGGTAAATTTGATTCAGTTTTTTGTTTCGGTGCAAGATCATTCACGGTATGGAATGGTACAACTGGTTCATTAGTTTGGGACAGTGGTGATAAATTTGAACAAATTACTGCTGCTAAATACCCTAATAATTTTAATGCAAGTAATTCAAATAATACAAAAGACAATAGAAGTGATGATAAAGGCCCGGAGCCTGAAGCAATTACAGTTGGTAAAATTTTAGATTCAACTTATGCATTCATTGCGTTAGAAAGAATTGGTGGAGTGATGATTTATAACATTACAAATCCTAATGCTCCATACTTCGTTGATTACATTAATACAAGAGATTTTTCTGTAACACCTGGTTCAGGTACTGTATCTACAGTTGGTGATTTAGGTCCAGAAGGCTTATTGTTCATACCTAGAAATGAAAGTCCGAACGGTAAAGATTTATTATTAGTGTCTAACGAAATTTCAGGTACAGTATCAATCATTCAATTGAATTCAAGATCAGCATTTCAAATGCAGATTTTACATTCATCAGATATGGAGAGTTCAGTGCCTGCAACAATTGATGCTCCTAGATATGCAGCAATTGTTGACAAGTTAGAAGATCAACATGTTAATACATTAATATTATCTTCTGGTGATAATACATTACCAGGTCCGTTCTTATCAGCAGGTGAAGATCCTTCAGTGCAATCAGCATTGAGAAATACTGCATCTAGTTACTATGCAGGTACGCAAGCAATTCGTCCGGCGATTGGTAGAGCAGATATTGCAATCATGAACATCATCGGATTCAATGCATCGGCATTGGGTAATCATGAGTTTGATTTAGGTACTTCAGACTTAAACGGACAAATTGGTGTAGACATCAGAAATTCAGGCGCCGATAAAAGATCAATAGGAGCACAGTTTCCATATGTAAGTGCGAATTTAGATTTCAGTAATGATGCGAATTTAAATTACTTATTTACGAATCAAATTTTGAGTGATACATCATTCAAAACGCCAGTAAATATTACTAATAACAACCAGAAGAAAGGTATAGCACCATCTATAGTAATAACACGTAATGGTGAAAAAATAGGAGTAGTAGGTGCGACGACACAAGTGCTTGCAAAAATTTCATCACCAGGTGCAACTACAGTTAAAGGTGTGCAAGTAGATGATATGCCAGCATTAGCAGCAATCTTACAACCAGTAATTGATTCATTAGTTGCTAAGCAAGGTGTAAATAAAATTATTTTATTAGCACACTTACAACAGTTAGCGAATGAAAAAGCATTAGCACCACTATTGAAAAATGTAGACATCATTATTTCAGGTGGTAACCATGCATATACGGCAGATGCTAATGATCGTTTAAATCCAGGTGATGTTGCAACAGAACAATATCCTATTAAAACTAGAAGCTTAACAAATGAGCCGATGGTGATTTTAAATACAACATCAGAATGGAAATATGTAGGTCGTTTTGTTTGTGATTTTAATGCAGATGGTATCTTAATTGATAGTTTATTGAACAACCAAACAAATGGTGTATACGTTTCAGATTCAATAATGGTGACAAGCCTTTGGGGAACATACTCATCAGCATTTGCAACAGGTACAAAGGCTGCAAATGTAAAAGTAATTTGTGATGCAATTAGAAATGTAATTGTTTCTAAGGATGGTACCATTGTAGGTAAGTCAAAAGTATTTTTAGAAGGAAGAAGAACCTTTGTAAGAACTGAAGAAACTAATTTAGGAAACTTAAGTTCTGACGCAAACTTATGGTATGCGAAGAAATACGATGCAGATGTAAAAGTATCTATCAAAAATGGTGGTGGTATTCGTTCGGCAGTCGGATTTGTAAATTCAGTAGGTAATAATGTAGTGTTAGAACCAACACAAGCAAACCCTGCAGCGAATAAATCACAAGGAGATATTTCAAGATTAGATATTGAAAATTCATTGAGATTCAACAACAGATTAGTAATTGTAACGACTACTGCATCTGGCTTGAAGAGATTAATAGAACATGGTGTTTCAGCTACTCGTCCGGGTGCTACACCAGGTCAATTCCCACAAATAGGTGGTATTGCATTTAGTTATGATTCAACATTAGCTAGAGGAAATAAAATTAAATCATTAGTTATAATCGATTCATTAGGAAATAGAAAAGATACGATTGTAAGAAATGGAGTTTTAGTTGGTGATACATCAAGAATTTACAAAGTTGTAACTCTAAACTTCTTAGCGAATGCATCAGGTCCGGGTTCACAAGTAGGTGGTGATGGTTATCCTTTCCCTGCAGTAACATCAGCTCGTGTAGATTTAGACACAGCAATTAAAACAGCTGGTACATCTACATTTGCAGTAATTGGTTCAGAGCAAGATGCCTTTGCTGAATACATGCAAGCAAAACATAATTCTACAGCAAATGCATACGCAGTAAGAGACACATCTTTAGTAGGAGATAAGAGAATTCAATTATTAAACGCAAGAAAAGACGATATCTTTCCAGAAACAAATCCTGCAGTTAACATCGCCGCTGCAAGAAATATTGCTGCACCTAATTTAGTAAGAACAAGAGGTGTGATTACTAGAGCTTATGGAAGATTCATTTATATTCAAGATGGAACAGCTGCAATTGCAGTTCGTCAATCAAGCGGTGCGATGGTTGATTCAGTTGCTGCTAAAAAATTAACAGTTGGAGATAGTGTAGAGGTATTAGGATTAAGAAATAACTTCAACAATTATGCACAAATTCAATTAGCAAGTGGTGCATTTACTGCGACAAATACAGTATTCAAGCTAGCTTCAAATAGAATGCTACCAGAAATTCAAGAGTTAACAGTGTCACAATTATTAGCGAATGCTGAAGCTTACGAAAGTGAATTGGTACGTATCAAAAATTTAAATATAAATGGTACTGGTTCATTTACTCCAAGTACAAATTATAATGTTTGGGATGGTACGAATGTTGGTGATACAACAGTATTTAGAGTAATCTCATCAGCAGATACAGAAATTGACGATGCCCCAGCATTGAACATTCCAACAGGTCCGTTTACATTCGAAGGTATTTTAATTCAGTTCTGTTCAAACCCTTCAAGTAATTGCTTAAACGGATATCAATTACAAGGAACGATGAAGTCAGATATCATCCTTCAGTTAAGTAATTTCAATTTGTTAAGTCCGGCGAATAACGCACGTCTTGCAGTAAAAGATAACGACACAACTGGAGTACGTATTACATGGGAATCTTCACAAGCTGCTACAACTTATGAATGGTTAGCTGATTTACCAGGTGGTGATTTCTCAATTCCGATTGTAACTTTACCTGCTGATAATAATGGTTCATCAACAAGTCTTAGTTTAACAAGTGGCACAATAAGTACATTACTTGGAACATTAGGTGTAAATAATGGTGATTCAGTGAGTATCATCTGGACAGTTAAAGCTAGTGCAGGTGCAGATGAAATGTTAGCAAATACTCCTAATAACTTAAAGTTAGTAAGATTATTAATCTCAGGTATAGATAACAATATGTATAAAGGTAATTTCAAATTATACCCAAATCCGGCTGAAGATATGATCACAGTTGAGAATTACTCTTCAGAAGTAATGAATTATATTATCAAGGATGTTACGGGTAGAGATATAAAATCAGGATTAGTGAATTCATCATCTTCGATTGAATTGAATGAATTAAGTTCTGGTGTTTACTTTATAGAGTTGAGCACTAAAGATCAGAACTCAACAATTAAGTTTATTAAAAAGTAATTTAATATAATAATTATCGTAAGTTTTTAAGTTTTAACCTCCTGATGAAAATCAGGAGGTTTTTTTAATTATTGCAAATAAAGTTCTTTGAGTTTAAGAATTTCCTGTTCGTACTTTTCTACTCCCTTTAATTGCATTTGCTTGTAGTATTCAATGCCTGATAATAAATTGTCGCAATAAGAAATTAAAGATTTCTTTTTCTTTAAATCATCCTCTAAATTTTTAGCTTCTAATAGTTGCTCTACTAAATAATCTATGTATAATTTCAATTCATTGATGAACATGTGTGATCTATTTTCGTTCGTCATAATATTGCTGCGACCATAGATATGATCAACCATAGTTGACAATGAAACAATCTTTGAGAAATTCACAATATTCGGACCGGGACAAATTGTTACCGATGAATTATTTTTAATAAATGGTTTTTGATAATTGATTGCTGCTGCATTGCTTAAGCCTATGCATAAACATTCTTTATCTAATAATTTCGATATTTGATTTTTACGTTCTTCCTCATCGATTTCTAGACTTTCAATTTCAGCAATTTTCAATTTTTGATATTTTTTTGAAGCGGTACATAGTGCTTCTCCATTGAATTCAGTGTTCATGGCAAGATGTTTCTCGGGGCAAGGGCTGCCAGGTTTACCATCTTTAATTCTATTCAATTTTTCTTCGTAAGAGCTAGTACCTTTTAAATAATGAAAGCGTACACCCAAAGGTGAGTTATGACTTAGCTTAATATCCTCTTCAGTAGCATTTTCTAATTTATTAAGGGTATGATCATCTACTGTAGTTGCTTCTGGTACTAATAAAAATGGGGTACCCCAACCAGTACTATCAATTTCATAATAGTTTTTTAATAATTGATCTTCCTCATAAGTTCCGATACCACCTTGTGCGGTGATTTTCAAATCCGGACATCCGGAGAAAATATTAATATTATTTTCTGTATTGAATTTATGGTAGAGTTCGAATAAGCTGTTTTTTAATTCTTCTTTTTTCGTTTTAAATTCTTCGAGAATAGGGCCCATTAAAACCCCATCTGTCGCAAATGCATGTCCCCCGCAATTCAAGCCCGACTCAATTCTAAACTCACTCACCCAAAATCCTTTCTTCGCCAAATATTTACCTTGAATTAAAGCAGATCGATAATCACTTACTTTAATGATAATACGCTTTTTAAATTGTCCGTTTTTATCTATATTAAATGAATCACACTGCTCCAAATAGTTGTATAGTCTAGGATTAAGTCCGGCCGAAAAAACAATCGCCGAATGTTCTAAATTAGATTTAGCATATCCTCGTAAAGCAGCTACTGCATCAGATTGGTCAGTTAACAATTCACCATTTGCATTGAAATTATCTTTATCGACTTTCGTCATGATATTAACATCGATACTGCCTTGAGTAATTTGTTCTCTAAGTAGTTTCTCTAATTTCTTTTTTTCAATGTCATCGTTTAGTTGAACGAAGGTATTATAGAGTTTCTTTGCACTGTGATTATCGGGCAACATTTCAAAATACTTTACAATCTCTGAGCCTTTCTCAAAGGCAGAATTTTTCAATTGAGTAATTTGTTGATGAACTATTTTATTTACAAGGTTTAAATAATCTTGAATTCTTTTGGCTCTGTAATCATCCGTATTATCAGTTATTGGATAATAAGTTTTATTGATCATTGGGTAATAATGATTACGCATGGTTTCAATGATACGATCTTCTACAATAGAGATTACAGAATCAATGCCAAAGCGAGCTACTTTAATAGGGGAGTCGAGCGTAAAAGCAATACCCATTACAGGTATATGAAAAGAGTGTTTGTTGTACATATAATTTAAAAATGCTAAGAGAATGAATTCTAAGCATTAAAAAACTGACTAAAATCATAGAATAATAGTTTTTTAACTTTTTTCTTCGTGAAATAAATAAAGATATGTTTACTGCTAAGCTTAAAAAATTATCAATAATTATTTTTCAGTATTAGTTTTTCTTAGAGTTTCATTTAATTCCTTAACAACAGAATCTAATTTTAATGTACACTCATCTAATAATTTTAAATACTTCTCGAATTGATGATTATCTTCTTTAATAACAGATACAAGCCCGAGAATATTTGCAACAGGTGCTCTTAAAACATGAGATACTACAAACGCGAATTTTTCTAACTTTTCATTTCTTGTAGTCAAATCATCAATCATTAATTGACGTTCAGCTTCATATTTGTTCTTTTCAATTTCAACTTCAATAGCATGAATAGATTTATTGAGCGTTTTAATAATTCGATTTAATAATTCTAATTCATCATCATTGAATGAATCAAGTTCATCTGAGTATATATTTATAGATGCAGCTTTACCATTAATTGTTAAAGGGAAAATCACAGCTGATCTTAATCCGTATTTACCTGCAACTTCTAGCCAAGGTTTGAAATTGTCTGCATACGTCATATTATTTATTACAGTCGTGACTTTATTGTTTAAAGCAATAGCAGTAGGACCCATATTCATTTTCGGATTATTAAGGTCTATAGTAACATTATCTAAATATTCTATAACGCCATAAGATTTGTACGCTTTAACAACTTGATCTGGAGAATCTTCATTGGGTTTAATACTCACCCATACTAATTTGTATTTACCAATATTAACAATGCTTTTTATGACATTTTCAAGCAATTCGTCAGTACTATTAAATTTATTAATCTCATCATTAACAGTGTTTAGCAAGAGTAGTATTCTATTTTGCTTTTTAATTTTTAATTCTTGTTTTTTCTTTTCAGTTATATCTAACTGAATTCCATTCCATATTATATCCCCATCATCTTTTTTGGTAGGAACAGATATTAAAGAAAGCCATTTGTATTCATATTTATTAATATATATCGGAAATTCAACTCGAAAGTTTTTTATTTCTCTAAATGCTTCCTCTCGAATGTTGTTTAAGTATTCTAAATAATCGGGATGTACATTTTCGTATAGTAAGTTCGGATTTCCTTTAATTTCTTCGACGGAGTGAGAATTGTAGTTTTTAATTTGTTCACTTATAAAAAGAAATTTGATGGAACCATCAGATTTGAATAGTAATTGGTAGAAAACATATTCTTCAATGTTCTGATCTATAGTATTAATTAAATTAAGTTTAATTAGTTCGTTTTGGACGGGCATACTAATAAAATTAATAATTTTTCTATAAGTATTCCCCCTGATTATGATTTTAATCATTTTTTAATGAAAAAATAATTAGCAATTCTTAAATATTATATTGAAATTTACTAATAATAGTAACATGCATTGTTTAATCTACCCCTGAATTACCCAAAATTGTTGCTTACTTATTGAATTTAAATGTGTTAATTACTAGTTTTAGTAATTAACATATTGCGTGCAGTAAAATAAACTTTAAAATAAATTAAACAACCAAACTAAACAAAAATGAAAACTAACAAACTAAACACTAGTCTTGTTCAGGGTCATGCTCGATTTAAAATTCGAGGTTTTGACCTTAGAAAGTTAGCTTTATCAATTTTTGTAAGCTTATTGTTTTTCGGAAACAGTGCATTTGCACAAGAAAATTCTGAAACAGTTTACAAAGATTGGTTATTCGTAGGCGAAAGTGCTAACCATGTAGATGTATCAGCTAGAATTGTAAAATGCTCTGAGGCATCTGCAAATCAAGTACATTTATTTATTTTCAATGAAGGCTCTGAAAAAAGCGACATTAAGTTTACAATTAATGTATTAGATGTTGAATCTGGACTTTCATTTAACACGGAAATAAAGCATACAGTTACTACCGCTCAAATGGTAAAAGCTTTATGTGATAAAAACGAGAGAATGAATGGACTGAAGATTACACTTCCAAAGGAGTATGATCCTAATAATTTAACAATCACAGTTAACTTTAATTAATCTACATGAAAAAGATATTCTTATTGTTAATCATGTCGATTTTTGTATTCAATGAAATACAAGCTCAGACATGCAATGCACCAGTAATCAACACATTTACACCGAATACTGGTTTCATTGGTAGCACTGTAACAATTACAGGTGCAAATTTTGATCCTATTCCAGCAAACAACCAGGTATATTTTGGTGCTACAAAAGCAACAATTGTATCATCTAGTTTTGGAACTATAGTAGCGATTGTACCTGTTGGCGCAAACGTTGCTCCAATTGCTGTAAAAAATTCTTGCAATAAAATTGGTTATTCATCAGTTGCATTCAATGGTATTTTTTGTCCTACACCAATTACAACATCAACTTACCAAAACGTAGCATTTCAGTTAAATGGCGTTTATGGTGCGTATAATATGTTGGCTCAAGACATGGACTTAGATGGTAAGCCAGAAGTATTATCGATGCGTAATGGTGGTGGCTTAACTGTAGCTAGAAATATCAGTACTCCTGGTGTTTTAAACTTTACAGCAAACAATTTTGGTATTGGTGGTAACAGTATTGCTGTTGCCGATTTCGATGGTGATGGTTTGCGTGACGTAGCTTGGCCAGGTGGAGTTGCAAGAAACTTATCTACAGGCGTAGGAAATATTAACTTCTCAGGTGGTTATTGGGCTGGTCCAGGTGGATATCAGTGTGCTGTTGGTGATTTCAATCAAGATGGTAAGGTTGACCTTTGCGTTGAAACTGGTGGCTATATTTATGTAACTTATAATACATCTAGTGGTCCTGGTTCTATCTCATTTGGTGGTTATAATCATGTCGGATATGTTGGTGTAACTTGTACAGGTTTACAAGCTTCTGACGTTGATGGCGATGGTAAAACAGATATCTTAGGTTCACAAGGTAATGGAAACAGAGCAGTAACTTTAAGAAATACTACTACTACAGGTTCTAATACATTTACATTTGAATCTCCAGAATATTGGAGTACTAATGGTGAGTATCCATACCGTTGTATGATTGCCGATTTTAACAAAGATGGTAAAATCGACTTAACAACATGTAATTACAATGGAGCTACTAATACAGCTGTATTCATTAATAACTCTACAGTTGGTAATATTTCATTCATGACTTCTATTAATTTACCAGCACCACAAAATAATTATCGTATTGGTGTAGGTGACGTGAATGGTGATGGTTACCCTGATATCGTTACTAAATCTTTAGGTATAAACGTATTCTCAGTATATCCTAATACTACTGCATCAACAGGTACTACTTCATTCGGTGCTAGATATGATTATTCATCATCTACACAAGCTGAAGTGAGTGGTATTGTAATTGGTGACTTAGATGGTGACTTTGTACCAGATATCGCAACTAGTGGTATCTCAAGTAATAACATCCGTTTCCACAGAAATACTTCATCTCAAGTAGATAACATTGCTCCAAATGCAATCTGTAAAAACATCACAGTGGCATTAAGTCCGACTGGTACTGTTAATGTTACAGCTGCTATGATTGACAATGGTAGTGGTGATGCTTGTGGTATTGGTTCTATTAAAATCGATGGTGCAGCAAGCAAAACTTTTACATGTAATAACATTGGTGCTAATACAGTTACTTTAACTGTTACTGACGTTGCTGGTAACATTTCTACTTGTACTGCAGTAGTTACAGTAGCTCCAGCGGCTATTATCGTTGCCGGACAAACTACAGTTTGTCAAGGTCAAACAATTCCGATGACTGCTAATTTAGGTGATTCTTACCAGTGGTACAAAGACGGAGTTTTATTACAAGGTCAAACTAATCAAACTTATACAGCAACTGTTACAGGTGCTTATACTGTTGAAGTTACAAATGCAGGTGGATGTTCAGGTATTTCAGCTGCTACTAACGTAATAGTTAATAATAATCCAACTGTTTCAACTTTACCTACTGGTAGCGCTTCTTTATGTCCGCCAAGTGGTTCATTAACCATCTCGGCTAGTACTTCAAGTATTTACCAATGGAAGTTAAACGGTGTTAACATCCCTAATGCTACACAACAAACTTTAACTGTAACTCAAGTAGGTACTTATACTGTAAGTGTAATTGACTTATTCGGATGTTCAGCAACATCAGCACCTATCGTTGTAGGTAATGTTGATAATGTTGCTCCAACTTTAGTTACTAATAATATTACTGTTGCTTTAAATGCTAACGAATCAGCTACTGCAAATGTAACTGCATTAGTTAGTGCATATAGCGATAATTGTTCAAATGTTACATTGAGTTTATCAGGTAAAACTAGTTACTCATGTGCTGACGTCGGACAAACAATAGCAGTTACAGTAACAGCAACTGATGGTTCAGGTAATACTACTTCTAGTGTTGCAAACGTAACAGTTACTGACCCAAATTCATATTGCGTTCCAAACATTACAATTTCAGCTAGCGCTAATAATGTATGTCCTAGTACACCAGTGACTATCACAGCTAACGCAACTTCTAATTCTAATGTAAGTTCTTCAGCTGGTACATTAAATACAGCTGGATTAGTAGCAAATTGGAAATTTAATGAAACTTCTGGTAATACAATCATCGATAATTCAGCTAATAATTTAGGTGGAACATTTGTAGGTAATATTGGTAGAGTTGCATCATCAGCTTATGCAGGTGCAGGAAATTCATTGAATTTTACAGGTGGTCAGTACGTTCAAGTAAATGACAATGCTGCTTTCAATACTATGCAAAATAATTTTACAATTGAAGCTTGGGTATATCAAACAGATAATGCTAACAACACAATTGTAGATAGAGCAAATTATAATTTCTTATTCCAAACTAATCCGAATGGTCAACCAGGATTAGGTTTCTACAATCCATGGGGTGGATGGTCGTATAGTACTACTTCAATTCCTGTTAATCAATGGGTGCATGTTGCTGCAACATGGGATAATGCAACACGTTCATTGAAATTCTACAGAAATGGAGTTTTAACAGATAATTTCACTAGACCAAGTTCATTATACTTTAATTCAGGTTTTCTTAATATAGGACGTCAAGAACCGAATGGTTGTCAGTGTAATACAATGAATGGTCAGATTGAAGATTTAAGATTATGGAATACAACTCGTTCTCAATCACAAATTCAGTCTAATATAGGTGCATTACCTCCACAGGTAACTTATACTTATAACTGGTCAAATTCATCTGGTTTCAGTGCAACAGGAGCAGTATTAAATGTTAATCCTAGTGCAACAACTACTTATAATTTAACTGTTACAGGTTCTAATGGTTCAGTAGGTACAGCAAGTCAAACTGTTGTAGTTTCTGATACTCAAAACCCAGTAGCTTTAGTTAAAAACTTAACTAGAACTCTTACAACTGCAGGTGGCCCAGTTACAATTACAGCTTCTGACATTAATGATGGAAGTACTGATAATTGTTCAATTGCTTCATTAACTATTGTAGGTAATTCTACATTTGATTGCAGTACTGTTTCTGGTACTTACCCAGTAACTTTATTAGTAACAGATGGAAGTGGAAATACTTCAACTAACACAAGTTCTATTACTATTATCAATGAGTGTAACAATCCTCCAGTTGCAGTATGTCAAGACATTACTGTAGGTGCAGTAGGTGTTACTGCAAATGTTAGCGCAACTGCATTTGATAATGGTTCTTCTGATCCTGATGGTGATGTAATTTCTTATACAGTTTCTCCAGCTGGCCCGTATGCTTTAGGTACTACTAGCGTAGTATTGACAGTTAGCGATCCTGCGGGATTAACTAGTTCATGTAATGCAACGATAACTGTTGTTGATAATACAGCTCCAACAGTAAATACACAAAATGCAACTATCTATTTAGATAATAATGGTTCTGCAAGTATCACTACTTCAGATATCGACAATGGTTCAACTGATAACGTAGGTATTACTTCTTTATCATTAAGCCAAACAGCTTACACTTGTGCTAACTTAGGTACTAACTCAGTTACTTTAACTGCTGTTGATGCTGCTGGTAATTCAGCAAGTGCTAATGCAACTGTTACTGTTATTGATGCAATTGCTCCAACTGCAATCGCACAAAACATTACTATCAGCTTAAGCAATGGTACTGCAAGTATCTCTGGTGCTGACGTAAACAATGGTTCTTACGATAATTGTGGTATCGTTTCTATGTCTGTAAGTCCGAATTCATTCGGTTGTAACGATGGTGGCGATCATGTAGTTACTTTAACAGTTACTGATGCTTCAGGAAACTCTAATAGTACTACTGCTACAGTTACTGTTTTAGAAAGTACTCCAACTTTATCAGTAAGTGGTGGTACTACAGTAAGCGGACAATTATCTAATACTATTTTCTTAGGTTACGGTCCTCAAGGTATTCAATTGAATTCTGTTGCTAACGGTGGTTCAGGATTTACTTACTCATGGAGTCCGTCGACTGGATTAAGCAACCCTAATATCGCTAACCCAGTTGCTAGTCCGACTGTATCTACAACTTACACACTTACTGTAACTAACGCAGGTGGTTGTTCTACATCTGAGTCTATCTCAATTTGTGTATTAGATATTAGAAGTGTTAACAAAAAAGGTGCATTTGATGGTAAGGTTAATATTTGCCACATTCCACCAGGTAACCCAGGTAATTCACATATCTTAAGCATTTCAGTTAATGCTGTTGCAGCTCACTTAGCACATGGTGATAAATTAGGTGCTTGTGGTATTTCTTGTAACACATCAAATAGAATTGCTAAGTCTGGTGATGAAGGTTCAGCATTTGATGAGCATTTCGATGTTCAATCATTCCCGAATCCATTTAACTCTGAGTTGACTGTTTATGTTGATAGTCATAACGAAGAATTAGTTGACATTAAATTATTTGATCCACAAGGTCGTTTAGTTTATTCAGTTGATAAAGCGTTACCATTAACAAACATTGTTATCTCTACTGAATTAGCTAGTGGTGTTTATTTATTAGAAACAACACAAGGTGCTAATAAGAAAGTAATAAGAGTCGTTAAGAATTAGTAACTAGTAACTAGTAAATAGAAAGAGGCTCCGGTGATTAATTTCATCGGAGCCTCTTTCTTTAATTTAATGGAATAGATTTTCTATAAAATAAATTCATTATTAATACATGAGGTAAACTTATACATGATATTAATATAAAGAAAGAGCTTATCCACAAACTATTTATGAATAGTATCATGCCTATTAATAGAAACCAAGCTCCTAAATTATATGGTAATGCTTTCTTAAATAATGAGATATTATTAGCGTTTAATGCAGATTTTAAATGCGACCAACCTGTTATACTATGTTGACCTATAAAGTATATAGCAAAGGATGTTAATAAGGGTAAATATATACTTGTAAATAATGTAAGTACACTTAAAATCATTGCTACTTTTCTACGATAAATTGCCCAGCACAATGAAATGATTGATGTGAATATTGCGATAATTATACCTATTGAATTTTCAATCGGTATAGTCAATGTATTCATACTCGATAATATTCCATTCGTCTCCTCTATATGTCCCGAAAGTATTATCACTAACAACATCAATCCCCATGAGATATTCTGTAATGAACTTTGAGTTTCCGGAAACCATTCTTTCATATCTGATTGTCCGAAATGCCAAGCAGAATACACTAAAAAAAATAATAAAGCAATACTTGGCGCTAACATCCAAAGTATAAAATATACGAATGCTATCGATAGGTATTTTATGATAAATGGTATTCGAATTTTTTCATTGATATTTCCTGTAAGTACAATGTTATCAAGTGCACCATGTGGTATACCCACTAAAAATAATCCTACAGCAAAAAATATTATTTGAAACGAATTAAATACTTGAGTTGATTCTGTTTTTATGAAAAGTAATATTATGCTGAAGGCTAATAATGATAGGGGGTAGGTATATAATTTTATCTTATTAAAAGTATCGAATAATAAAGCTTTAATAAATGGTTTTATCGGTAGTGATAATAGTATTTTTAAATCTTGTGAAATATTTGTTTTCTCTTCAATAAAATGTAAAACATCTATGGCTTTATTTTTTTGAAATAAAGTTTGAAATATTTTTTTACCTTTTTCAGGTTGATTGTTTAATATCTGAAGTAATAATCGATCGTAAAATTTAAATTTATTTTCAAATCTGATTTTAACGTTTTTTTCTTCTTTATTTATTGATTCAGCTATTTGTTCAGCATGCTCAAACATTTTCTTGAAAGCATAGCCTGTGCTGGCTTTTATAGCTCCAGCTCTTGCGCCTATAGGAATGACGTCTTTAATATTTTCATTTATTATTTCAGCATTACTCATTGGTATACATCCTATTTCTAGGTTAGTAATTTTATAATTACCAATATTTTCTTGAATGTAATGGTGTAATATATGCTCTGCTTCTTTCTCAGTAATAATTGCTGATCCGAATCGTGTTAATTCTACCAATGCTTTGTTGCTGTTAAATGGTAACAAATACATGAATTGAGTAAAATTCTGCTGATCAACTTCAAAATCCATTAGTCGAACTGACTCTTGTAATGGTATTTTGTTTTCAGTTTCAATCACATAACCAATGAACGATTGATATAATTGATATTGGTTGATTGAACTGATTTTATATTTAGGGGTACGACTATCAAAGACTAAGTTTGAGTAGTAAAGATTATTCGTTTTATTCGATTGAATACTTATGCAATCAGTATTATTTTGAATTGAATCTACTGAATCATGAACACGATGTATATTGTATTGATGAATTATTCTTTTTAATTCAGTATATACATCTTGCCCAGTTATATGTAGGTACTCTAATGGTTGTATAGATTCCTCTATATTTTGATTTACAATTATTTTATCCCATCTATAACTTATCAAATGATTACAAGCTATAGCAATATCATCATCTTTTTTAGCCCAAAAACAATAGGTTTTATCGTTTTTAGTTTTATCGTCGGGGTCTATTATCGCTATAGATTTATTGTTTAGCATTCCGCGCTTTTCCATGCTCATCAACAATAATGTTGTTGATGCACCTGCACCTGCAAACAAATAATCAAATTTTGAGGACATAGATATTTAGCAATTGTTCTTAAAAAATAAAAGGGTTTCTATATTAATTTGAAACCCTTTTATTTTTGAAATATGAAGAATTAGTCTTCGCTTCTGCTTAATGCATAAACTACTAAACCGAATCCGATTTTATTCACTGCATCACCGATGTTGTAAATAATATCCATATTTAAGTTTAAGTTACCGAAGAATGAGTACCACTGACCTTCAGCTGTACCAACTAAGTAACCTAATGGATAAATACCCCATCCGATAACTACGAATTTTAATAATGAGTCAATTGCTTTTTGTACTGCCGGACTACTAGCTTTAGATAACTGAGCAACCTCGCCTTTCCATACTGCCCATACAATCCAGAAGTATGCTAAGCCTGATAATAAGCCCCAGAACGCAGCTTGTGTAGGAACAACAGCTTCTCCCCAGTAACCTGTAACTAACATTACTAATGAAGCGAATATTAACTTCCATAATAAGCTTTGTTTAGCACCTGCTTTTTTAGTGATTAAATAAAACTCAACACACATCAATGGCACTGTTAAAATCCAGTCCACATAACGGAAGAAAGTTGGTGAATCACCAGTTTCTAAATTATAACCTCTCATGTAGTAGTAATGTACTGCTGCAATGAAAGTAATTACACCAGAAACTAATACTGATGTTCTCCACTTTGGAGAAGTATTACCTACTTCAAAAAAGAAGAATACTGATGCGGCCATCATAGCCATGGTACCGATGAAAAACGTAAATGCTACGTAATTGTCAGTGGCAATTTTTAAGTGTTCCATATTTTTTAGATTTTTTTGGGTTAATGTGAATGTAACACTATCTATTTTAAAATTGTTTATTTTCTTATTGACAATAAGCACTTTAAGCTGTTAATAAATATTCATCGATTTACTTAATTTATATTCATTATAAATAATTTATTTGGTTTTTGAGTTTGAAACTAAATTGTTACAAAATGTTGTTTAAACACGTATATGTTGAAAACTGTAGAGTAAATGTGGATAACTTTTTTTTACTCAATCATAATTTCGTCTGTAAAAATAAATGCATCGCCTCCGGCACCTTGATGCCATGTTGGAAGGGTACCATAATTTTGTGCTTTTATTTTTATATATCGTGCTTTCGTGTTATTTATCTTTGTACTAAAGTCTTTTACTTGAACAGTGTAATCATCAGCTGCTATTGTATTATATATGGTATTTTCTAGCTTAAAAGTTTTACCATCTATTGATGTGTAAACTTCCACTTGTCGCGGAAAAATGATCCATGAACGTGTATCTTGTAACATTCCAATACTTACATTCTTTATTAAAGTTTCTTTGCTTAAGTCAACGATTGCTTCAAAATCTTGCGATTGATATCCCTGCCAAGCACCCATTCTCCATTCTATATTTCCTCTTAATCCGTCTATTATACCGTTTGCTCCGTCAGCAGAATATTGTTTATTGTAAACGCTTTTTAAATCTATATTCCACTGATTGTTTATTTTGTGATAAGTCGCAGTAGAGAACGGACTTACTTCATTTAGTCTTTTTACATAAGCATATAACTTAGTACTTTTTGAAATTGAAATCGGATTAGTGTAAAGTTGAGCATTTTTAGTACTTGCAGAATCAAATGAGTAATAAAATTTATAAGTCGAATCTATCATTCGATCTGGCATTTTTAAATTAACTACAATTGAATCTTTAAAGACTTGTTTGGTAGAAGAAAGCACTGGCGCTACAAGTTTTATTTTTGTTTCGTCTTTCTCTTTTTTATCTACTAGTGAATGTTTTTTATTTGTAAATACAATTTCAGTACCTGCTATAATGTCTTTATGATGTAGTGTTTGAAGAGCTTGTTCTTGAATTAATGACTTATTCGAATTCTTGATTGAATAAGGATAACTAACATTCGACTTGCTTAAATTAGAAACACAAAATGTTTTGCCATTTTCAAATTTTATACGAACATTTTCAAATTGTGGAATTCCGAATTCGTAAGTTGTTTTACCGGGGCAAACAGGATAAAAACCTATTGAGCTGAAAATATACCAAGCACTCATTTGTCCGCAATCATCATTACCACACAATCCATCGGGTAGAGGAGAATAAAGACTATCTAATATCTGTTTAATATATTTTTGTTTTTCCGGATGTTCTAATAAATAAGCGAAGTTATGACTAGGTTCATTACCATGTGCATATTGACCTATTAATCCGGTTATATCACTTTGAGTTCTACCAGTAGTTTTGCTTTCTGCTTCAAATAGTTTTTGTACACCAGAAGGTTTTTCATTTCGATGTGGAATGAAATAAGAATATTGCCAAGCATTGGCTTCCGTATAATGATTATTGACCTCAAAAGCGTTGAAAGGCTTTAACCAATCACCATTTTTTCGAGGTCGCATATATCCAGTTTCTACATCGTATACGTTTCTCCAAGCTTGTGTATATGATTCAAAATATGTAGCATCCTCAGATTTACCTAAAGCTTTAGCAATCTCCGAAACACACCACATATCATAACAATACTCAAGTGTTTTGCTTACACTTTCACTGGCATCATCAATTTGTAAATATCCTCGTTCCCTAAATTTATCGAGCCCTTGTCGATTACTCATGGCTTCTGCTTTTACAGCTGGATAGAGAGACTCTAAGATTTTTTTATCAATAACTCCTTTTACATAGGCATCTAGAATTACACTCACAGAATGAAATCCGATCATGCAATTGGTTTCATTATTCCATAATTCCCACATAGGTAATCGTCCGCTTTGTTCAAATTGAGCTAAGAAGCTTAACATAAAATCTTTGCTACGTTCCTTATCAATAATATTTAGTAATGGATGTAATGCACGATGTGTATCCCATAAAGAATAAAGAGTATAATAGTTGTTGTTGCTCAAGTGTATTTTATTATCTCTACCTCTATATCTTTTATCAACATCGCTCATTACATTTGGGTGAATCATGCAATGATATAGTGCTGTATAAAAAGTTTTTTTGTTTACTTCATTCGCATCATCAACTTCTATTTTTTTTAATTCTTTTTCCCAAAGTTGAATGGCTTGTTGATGTATAAGGTCGAAATTCCAATGCGGAATCTCTTTTTGTAAGTTCAAATCGGCATTGTTTTCATCAACACTCGAAATCCCTGTTTTAATGATGATATCTTCGCCCTTTTTTACATTGAAGTATAAAATGAGAACTTCATCACTTTTATTATCACTAGACTTAAAGGTTCTGCTATGAATAGGAGACTTCGAAGATTCGAATGAGAAATAAACTAATTGGTCTTCTGCCCAAGCTTTTGAACGTCTGAATCCATTGTACTTTGTATTGTTTATTTTATTTAGTTTTCCTACTAACAATTCGTCGCGATGAGAGAGGTTTAAACTTATACAAGCTATTCCTTCCTTTAAAAAAGTATAACGTTGCATGCCGGCTCTTGTGCTAGCAGTCAGTTCAACTTTAATATCATTCAGCATTACCTCATAAAATCCCACACTCGCTTTTTCATTTTTATGCTGAAATTTTGCCACCATATTTGCAGGTTTGGTTTTATTATTGATATCTAGATCTTCTGCCTTTGCATAACCTGGCATAAAAGCTACATCTCCATAATCACTACATCCAGTTCCACTTAGATGAGTATGCGAAAATCCGTAGATCAATGAATCAGAATAGTGGTAGCCACTACAACCATCCCATGAGCCGTCGATTCTGGTATCTGGACTTAGCTGAACCATACCAAATGGAGTAGTAGCACCCGGGAACGTATGTCCGTGCGCATCTGTACCCACAAAAGGATTAACATAATCTGTTAACTTTTGAGCATAAGAGTTTAAACCCCAAAAGATAAATACGGTGATGTAAAATATAATACGTAGCATATGCTAAGATAATGCTTTCGTATGAATAATTAATTGTGATTATTTTTGTAAGGATGTTAATTTCTATTAGACTAATGGTTAAATATAAAAATGAGTATGTCTAACATGAAAATAACAATCTTTTTAATTGCACTTGTGGCGATCGGCATAATGGCATTTAAGTACCCGAAAGTCAACTTTTCAATTAACGAAGCAGGTGGTATACAATTTCATAAAGGAAGTTTTAAGGAAGCCTTAGCTAAAGCAAAATCTGAAAACAAATTAGTCTTTTTAGATATCTATGCTACTTGGTGTGGACCTTGTAAAAAATTGAAATCTACTACTTTTTCGAATAAAGAAGTGGGAGATTTATTTAATAAAGAGTTTATAAACATTGCTCTTGATGGTGAGCAGGAGGAAGGTGCTGCCCTAGCACAGCTCTATAAAATAAAAGGTTATCCGACTTTATTATTCTTGAATGCAAATGGTGAAATCGTAAAAGGAGCATCTGGGTATCATTCAGCAAATGAGCTTATCGAATTAGGTAAATCAATTAAATAAAATTATTTATTAAGCATGATACACTATTGCAAGGAAAATTTAAAGGAGATAAAATCTTTATTGAATTCATTGAATGATGAACAATATGTTTTTAAATCACAATTATTATCGGGCGCATCTATTGCTGAACATACTAGACATATTTTAGAGTTCTATTTATGTTTAATGAATGGTTTTTCTTCAGGTGTAGTAAATTATGATAAAAGGGAGAGAGATTTGAAATTGCAATCAGATATAGGGTTTGCTGTCTTTACGATAGATAAAATTTGTAGCAATCTTAATTTTATTATAAATGATAAAAAAATGATTTTAGCTGGAAATTTTGCATCATCCGAAGTAGAGATAAATCAAATTGAAACCACCTCAACTAGAGAATTAGCCTATTGTTTAGAACATAGCATTCATCATCAGGCATTGATAAAAATCGGATTGTTGGAGATGAATTTAGGAGGATTAATTGATGATAATTTTGGTATTGCACCAGCAACTATTCGTTATAAAGAAAAGGAAACAATTTAATGTGTACAGTTACATACGTTCGAGTAAAAGACGGATTTATTTTGACATCTAGTAGAGATGAAAAAGTTTATCGTGAAACTATTCGTCCTAAAAGTTATGCATTAAGCTCTCAAATATTAACATACCCAGAAGATGCACTTGCTCATGGAACATGGATTGCGCATAGTGATACTAAAAGAATGAGTTGTTTATTAAATGGTGCATTTGAAAAACATACAAAAAAGTCAAGTTATAGAAAAAGCAGGGGATTAATTTTGCTTGATTCATTTAATTACTCATCAATTGATTTATTCATACAAGATGTCAATTTAGAAGACATAGAACCCTTTACTTTATTAATGATTGACTATAAAGAAGATTTTATTTTCAAAGAACTAGTGTGGGATGGCAAGAGTAAATATGTAAACAATATAGAACAAAATAGACCCAATATTTGGTCTTCTTCTACACTTTACGATAGTAATGATAGAGCTATGAGAAAATCATGGTTTGATGATTGGATAGTGAAATATAGAAATGATGAAAGCTTTAATATATTTCAATTTCATGACACAAATCACAGTGATTTATCAAACAAAGATATTGTGATGAAAAGAGAAAATGATTTACAAACGGTAAGCATCACTCAAATTCAAATCACAAATGAACTTGCTTGTATGAAGTATTATGATTTTAAGAATTCAATATACAAAATATCTCTCCGTTAAAATATGGTCCGTTTATATTAAAAGGTATTAATTGTTCTAGGTTTGTGAGAAGTGCGATATTTTCCGATCGCTTCACTTATTAGAGTCATTACCATAAAGTATGAGTTATTTAAAATAATGAGTATTAGTTTTTTTTACTAGGTTAGAGTAATTCAACTTATTAAATATTAAATATATTTTTTTGTTAGGACTTTAATCTTAAGCTACTAATCATATATAAATCTAATTACGATTTAATACTTTTAAACATGAAAAAATTAATTGTAGCTGGTACTGTTAGTAAAAATAAAGGTACAGGTCTAATTCATTTTATCAATTCTGAAACAAAGGAAGTGATTTCAAAGTTTAAAATTCTTTAACTAGTCACTAGTTTACTTCCCTATACATGATACAATAATGAAAGGTAACTCTCTAAACCCTTGTGGGCTGGACTTTTCAGGAAATTGACGAGCAACAAATGCGCAACTACTGTCTATTTTTGCAATCCTTTGCGCTACACATAAGCAACAACAACGATTGATAAACAAGTGTAGGAAAATGTTTTTTTAATTGCAAATAATGATGTGATTTTTTGATTTTGTTATCGATAGATGAGTAATAAATTTGTCCAGTTTTTTATCGAAATAACTGGACAAAAAGTAAAATGTATCTTCAGTTTAAGTGACCAAGTCTTTTATTTTTATTTAGCTTTAGTTAAGAAGTAAATTGATGTTTAGAAATTCACCTATGGGATAATTGTAGGGTAGGTGGGTTTGTTTTATAATTAAATTATTATCAATTAATTATAAAATAAGTGATATTTTTTAAAAATTAGTCAACGTTTGAGAATATATGTAAAATATGGGTTGGTGCTAGTAAGTACACTTAATATTACACTTCAATAGTCATTGAGTCAAACGCCTGTTAGCGGTAATTAGGTTTCCAATCAACGCAATAAATTTGACTATGTTCAGGATACTTATCTATCATAAAGAACTTTGTTTTGTCACGTTCAAAAAGTTCTTCTTTAGACCTTAAAAGTTTTACCTTAAATTCTAATCCGAATTTGTATTTCTGTTCTCTGTCATTAATTTTAAACCTTTTTACTTTTAAAGCTGCTTTATATCGTTGTTCTATTATTAAATCTGAAAATTGAGTGTCAAAGTATTTTTGATAAACATTTTTAAATGTTTGTTCTGCATTAATGTATCTATAATTGGTTGGTAGGTCTGGGTTAGATTTGTGTAATTGTTCGAGTGCTTTTTCAAAGTCAAGACTGTTTAAAAGTTCACTATAAAAAGCATTGTATTTGATATACAGGTCATCCTCATATATACTTTCAAATGAACCCAAAATACCTGTGAAAGGAGCTGGATTTGTTGGTTTAATTAAAAACATTGCATAATTACCAAAACATACGGCCATTGTTAAGAATAAATTCCATTGAGAGGCATCATTTATTTCAATCAAATGAACGTATAGGTCACTCCAATTTATTTCCCCTTTATTTAATTTAAGTCCTGTTTTATTTTCAAGTCCGTGAATTTCAAAGTGAATAATAGGTTTAATATTTTGAAGCTCACACTCAGTCTTAATTTTTTGTAGAGAATATTTTAACTCGTCAGGAGTTTCAATATTAATTAGTATAGCATCTTTGCCTGGGTATTTTATTTTAAAGTATTGTAAAACTTCATTGTATAGAAGTTCTCCCGTCAATTGATCAATTGTTGAGTCTAAAGATTGAATTACATAAATTTTATCAAAAATTATATTCATGATTGGTCGCTTTTAAAATTATTTTTAATGTCTTCCTATACGAAGCCAGGGTGATTGGATAACTAAACTGACAGCTAACAATTTTATTCTACTTACAAATTATTAATCGCATCTATTGGTATTAAACCATGTTTTTCAGTCTCGTTAGCATTAGACATTTTATCAGCACCAGTAACAGCTATTCCTACCACTTCACCCTTCATATTAATTCCAGGTCCACCACTGTTACCTGAAATAATAGGATTACTTACTAAAATATGTTTAATTCCTGCATAGTTTCTGAAACTTGCTATTTTACTTTGAATTAATGATCCCTCATCACCAAAATTATAGTTTGGAAATCCCACAATGGCAATATCCTGTTGCAATTCTAAATCATTGCTGTTGCACATTTCTAACCCATCATTAAGAAAGTCAGGAATAACACTCAAAACCGCAATATCCAAATCAGTATTACTTTTTATAACATTTACCTCATGTTTTTTTGAAAAGGTTTTACCTCTGAAAATCTTTAAGTCTTTAAAAATTTCATTTGATTTTTCATCTCTGATGCAATGATCACATGTTATTAAACCAACATTTTTCAGGTAGAATGCTGTTCCTTGCTTCATTCCACTTTCGCTTTCAATTACAAAGATGTTATCAAATATTTTTGTAATATCATATTTGAAATTTAATACTTGTGTTTTAGGAATTTCTTTTTGAACCAAAACATTTAATGGATGCACCAAATCTTTGAGTAAAATATTACGGTATAATAGTAAAAGTACATTTCTTAATTCATTTTGTTTTTCTGGGAAGAAATGACAAATGCCATAAACCTCATAAAGTGGATTGGGGTCATAGATTGGTTCTTTCCCTTTTAAAATCCCATATTTTAATATATTATCAATTATTTCTAAAGGTTGATTATAAAATTCTTCTTCAGATATTTTGCTTGGTATTGGATAAAAAAATGATAATCCTTTTGAGGCAAATTTAGGTACAAATGCAGTTAAATCTTTTGTTATTTGAGAGAAGAACGCCCTTAGGTTATTACTGTTTTGACTTATGCTTTCAATTTCTTTCTTTAAAGAATTCAAATTTGAATCTTTACCTGCTACTTGAGCTGTATAAAACATTAAATTATTTGACACTAATAATTCATTGAGCTCATTTATTGATTCATTATAAGCCTCAATTAAATTCTCTAATTCATTTACCATATACTTAAATTACTGTTAACTTTCCAAAAGGTGATGTTTCTTTTCGTTATTTTAACCTAGTTACATACAATATACCCAATTAGATTCTATTTCAAAAATACAGCCTACTATGTATTGACATCCCCAAATATCCACTCTAACTTGTGCTAACTAATAACTCAAGCTATGTACACAGAAGAAAAATGGTATGATGGTATACCAGAAGGTCGACTAAAACTCTATGATAAAATTTTCCTATTAGCCATGATTAATTATAAACAGGGTAGGTATAGGTACTTCGATGATTTCTATAAGGGTCTTAAAAAGAAGTTCAAAATACATCCATCAGAGCTAGAAAATCAGATGACTCGATATGTGAGTTTGTGGCATGAGGTTAAATTAAATGCGTCGGGTAAGATTAAAAACTCCAAAGTAGATTATGACCGTGATTCGATAGAGGCTTTGGCAATTCAAAGGATAATAAGTGTGTATATATATCACATGTTAGTTACAGCTAAATTATTTTCTAAGAGTGAGATATTGGCTTATTATCAAGAAAACAGCACTTTTATAGGCATACAAAGGTGCGGAGTGAAGACTAATAAAGTTTTAGTTAGGATTTGTGAAGGCTGGTGCTCTACTATTTAATTTAATTTAGGTATTTTAGAATAATTAATTCCATAACAGGCATGAAGAAGTTTTTAGTTTTACTGGAGATTGAATATGATGGTTTTGTAGTTGGGTATTTTGACAAGGAATATGAAGCTAAACTTTGTATGGACAAAATCAAAAGTGAGGCTGATCAATATGAATTTATAAAATTAACTGATTATGCTAAAGCCTATAATAATTATATTAAAAAATACAAAGTACCTAGCACAAACCAATACAATCTTAATACATATAAATCTTGTTCTAACGGTACTTTAACTTTATATCTTCATAAAATAGTTTCAAAAAACTTTAATTTGGATTTATATATCGCAAATAGAGAATATGGTGTCTCAGCTATCGATATTACTGAAGATAAATATGAATTAATTAGTGAAAGAATTATCGAATTTTTTCCAGGATTTAAGGTGATTGCGAATTGAGATTTAATCACCAACTTTTTAAAATTATTAAAATAATGTTGCCTGTGAATCTGCTCTCGTAATAAATAAATAGCATTTCTCCATAGTTACTAGTCCAATACCAGGTTCATTTATCAGGTCAATCATTGATTTGATAGACTTACTTTCAATAACCGTTGATATTGTATTTATCCTATCTTTCCTGATGCCTGTGACTTTTTGAATTTGAGCAGAACTAAATGAGCCCCATTTCACTGCAAATGATTCAAACAAATCATCCGGTGCTGATGGATCGTACTCAAATATTTCAACTGGAATTTCACATTTTGATAAATAGCTTGTCATTAGCTGATATACCTCATCCCTATCTAAGCCACCATTATGAGCACCAAGTAAAGGAAATGCAATTGATTCAATACCTTGAACCTTGTATGTATCAAGAAATTTTTGAAGCCCCTTTTCAACGTATTCTAATTTGCTCGGATACTTCCAATGGAATTTTGTAGGAAAATTGAGAACCCACGGTGCATCCGGCTCACCTTTATATAACCATAACTTACCGATTCCAATGAGTTTTGACTTGCAATGCTCTTGATACAAATCAAACATTTTCGGATACCTTAGTTTATAAACCAAAGCTATTCCTTTCCCCATAACCCCAACGCAGTTAACGGTATTTACCACTACCTGTGCTTTTGTATTAAATATATTTCCTCTTACTAACTCTATTGCCATTTTAATTCAGATTATATAGCTCCCATTTTGTGTTTTTTATTTCATCCTGAAAGTAAACTTTCAAAGAAGTGTGGTTTTCAAATTTGATATTCAAACTTGGATAAGCACATATCATTGATTCGGTTACATTGATAACATTCCCACTTATCATTTCATATTTTGTACCGGATGGGAATTGAACGATAAACATTCCAGATTTGTACCCATTTCCACTGTAATTCGTTGAAATATCCAATATGCCATCACGGTATTCACATTCAATATCCTTGTTTTGATTGTGGTAAATATCATCACTATAAGAAGATACTTTGATTCTATTAGCGTATTGACTTCTTTCACCAATCCTTCTTATCAATTCATCCTTATCAATTTCGCTTCTTACTATAATATCAAAATTTATGATGCTGGTAAAATCAAACTCATCTTTTATTAAAAATTCTTGTTGTGAATAATTAATATAGGTTCTATAGTCGCCATCAGATGTATTGAATATGGTGCTATACACATCACTAAAATTAAACTTAGATAACATTTGCAAGACAGGTTTAACTACTGCCCAATTCGTTTGCATGTTACCATTGCTCATATAACATTTATCACGCAACTTCAATAAAACTTCCTGTAAATTAAATCGAAAAAATACAGGAATGGGGCATTTAGGCAATCCTAATCTTAACGCACTTTCATAATATTTATCGTTTATATCTAACCCCAAACATTCATTATAAAACTGAGTAGGTGTTTGTGGTCTGAAATAGAATCGTGCAAATTCATGAGCTGTATGTCGCCTGCCAACTACAGCACCTGCTGCATCTGCAAAACCAATGGCCTTATTCCGGCTGAGTATCTTTTTATTCTTAATTATTTCAATTGCGTTTGTCAGATGTGTAAAATGATAAATGTAACCTGACCAACTTGAGTGCTTTGCTTTTAGATTTAAATAAAGTTCTAATTCAGGAATACTATTCACTATTTGAATTATATGCTCTCTTATGTTTAAAGGAATTGAAATATTTTCTTGCAGATAGAAGTAATCCCAATACATCATGAACTCATCAACCATTTCAATTGTGAAATTGATTGATGTATTTTGAGAAATATATTCCCAATCCAAAAAGTCTTTAAATAGCCGCAACCCATTTATGTCAAAAACTATCATACCTGAAATAATCTTCCAGTTTAAAAACTCCTTGAATTTTAAGAGTATTTCAGGGGATGGGGAGAATTTTTCTGATTCGCAAAGCAAATTCCATTCTATTGAATCTTGATAAGAGGATAGTATCGTTATGTTATTAAAATCAAGTTTCCAAGATTTGACTAAAGCAATCCAATCCCATTTGCTTTTGTATTCTAACAATAACTCAGGGTGCTGTTGAAAGTCTAAATTCTGATGTCTTGAAAGAGAAACCCATAGCTCGTTATTCAAAACATTATTTGAAACTAATAATTTAATAGAATCGGGTGTAATATGTATAGAATCACTATTCAATATGCTACTCCAATTGGTATTAGTTTGCTGTACAAATATTCTTAATAAATTAAGATCAAAGATTAAATTTTTACTGCTGCTCAAAAGCGGCCAATTCCATTGCTTATCTAAAAGTGTAAGCAATGTATCATTGTCAATCCAACTTGCTTTTGAAAGCAAATTGTAATCCCAATCTTTATCTTGAAGTTGTAATAATACATCTTTGTCAACCCTGAAAAAACTATGAGAAGATAAGGCGTGGTAATCCCAGGGCTTTGTGCCATTTTCTAATATAAATTCTTTTGTCAACTCAAAACGAGGATGAGAAGATAGTTTTTCCCAATCCCAAGGATGGTTGCTAAACTTGCTAACTAACGCAGGGTATAATGTTACTTCATAGCGAATGGATAATGCACCCCAATCTATTAGGCTTGAAAACCTGTTTAAGCGTCTTGCGTCATATTCTGTAATTCTTTTTTCTTTATTTGAATTTGTGAGTAATGGACTTGCTGCTGATAGTATATGCCAATCCCATTTATCTTCAAATTCTGAAATAATTCTTTCGTTCCAAGTAATATTATTTATCGAGCTAAGTGCAGTAAAATCCCATTCATCTTTATATGCATAAAGATATTCAAGCGTTCTATCCAGCCATTGCCTTGTGTCTCTATAAACTACTTTACTGAATTGAAAAAAAGAAGAAAGAGTACTATTGCTTGAAAGTAGCTTCCAATTTATTTTATCTGAATATGTTGATAGAAAACTATGGTCAATTGGGATAACTTTTGAAGAGCTGATATAATTCCAGTCCCAGGTGAAAATATCAAACTGAATAGTTTCTTGAATAAATTTCCAAAGGTCGTTAGGCAATATTTTTTTTGTTATAACAGACCATGACTCATTTATAACAGATTCTGGTGACTGAGAAATCAAAACTGCCAGCGATGGTAATTTATTTGTTGGGGTTAAGTCGATTGCCGAAACGAATTTATCAATTAGATAAGGCCAATGAATGTATGAAGCATATTCAACTTGAAAATCATCATCCAATAATAGCTCAGAGCTTATTCTATTTTTAGTTACCAAACTCCAATCCCAGAAAAGGTCAGGATTATCAAGGATGAAATCCAGCTCACATTTTTCTGATAAATAATTCCTTAGACCTTCAGCAGATGGCAATTGTAATAATTCATCCTCGTCCGATAATATAATTTCATTAAGAGATTTTACCGATGCCTCTCTAAGAACTGAAACCCAATTAATGGCTATGTTATGAGAATTAAGGAGTTCCCGATTTAATAGTATTTGTTCAAAAGTAAATTCAGTCGATACATGCTTTGATATTATCACCAGCATCTCTTTTTCAACTGCCCATTGAATAAAGAAGGCCAAATTATCAGCCACAAGTTCCGATGGAACACTATTGATTAAAATATTTAATGCTAATTTATCTTGGTGCTTGCGAATAAATTCAAAAGACCATTTTAAGTCTTTACGATTACAAAGAGCACTAAAGTTCCAAGGAAATGTTTCATTAAACTCAACTATAGAGATATTGTCAATTGTATGGGATACATTATCATAGCCGGCTTGATTTTTAACAAAGTTGCTATATTTTTCAAATAGTTCTGATGACCACTTAAGATTTTGATTTGCTTCTATTCCGGGAATGTTTTCATTGCCCCAAAACAATAAGTCATAATCAGATAGAAACTCAAATATTTCTGAACTTAAAATTACATCCTGGTCCTTTCCAATTTTGAAGTTGGTCCTTTTGAGTGAATCAATCAAATACGAACCAAATTTTGATTCGTTGAATGATAATTTAAAATCAGCCTCATTTTTAAGTAACCTATTAACTATTAAAATAGTGTCAATGTATGGAGAAAGAGCTTCAAAATTTATAATGAAATAATTTATTGAATAGGTAGAGCTGATAAGTGACCAATCCCAGCTTAGGTGTAGGTTATTAAGAATTAAATTGCCTGACTGTATTTCTCCAAAAGATATTAGCGTGAGAAGGTCAAAAGGTAATGTTTGAATTTCCCTTTCAATAAATTCAAATGAAACTCTATTTGTAACATTTTTCCAATCTTCAATTGCATAAACATCCGTAATGGTTGTTAATACCTGTTCCAGCTCTTTTTTGTCAATTCTTTCCAAAAACACATCAATATCCCAAGGAAATTGATTGATGGTATTTATAATGTATGTTATCTCAACTTTCTTTGAAAGGCGAGACCAATCCCAGTAATCTGCATAAGCCTCGATATTCAATATCAATACTTCATCGGGACAATTCTGTATTACTTGATACCACACTGCATTACTTGAAACTTCTTCACTCGACAACAATTCAAACCAATTATTATCCCATACTACTCTTGAATCACTCAATATTATATGCCAGTTGACATGTTTGGTGAATTGAGAAATTTCTACCGCATGTATTTCTTCAATATCTTTAAGATATAACTGATAACGAAGCAACAGAATCCAATTCGCAAGCAAATTTGAATTTGCTTCTTTTAAAATTATTTCATCTAATTCTGGCGAAGGATTGTCATTTAAAGCTACTTGTACTCTGTAAACTTCATCCTCTTTTAGTAGGGTAAGGGATACATTTGAAATACATTTTTCATATTTTAGCACGGCCTCATTGACCCATTGAATTTCAATATTTTTATTCTCTTCCAGTTTTAAATTAAAATTGAGAAGTGCTTTGTGAAGAAATACATTTTCTTGCTGGTCTTCATGACTATAATAGTATGGCTTTATTTCCTTCGAATTATATATTTCAGAAAAAAGACCATACTTTGAAAAATGAAATAGATTGTCAAAATTTTCCCAATTAAAGAGAAGATAATGTTCATTAAGACTGATAACACCTTCATAAAACAAGTGCTTAACTCCTTTTTGTCTTGCTTCTAACCCCCAATGGGTTGTAGAAATAATCAGATTACCATCTTCATTTTTATGAAATGATATCAAATGATATTCTGTTAGTGTATCAAGTAATGAAGAGAATATTCCAGCTTCAGCTATGTCAAAATACACCTGTTCCTCTTCATTGGCTTCAACAGCGAAACCTAAAATGGAGCCTAATTCATTATAACCAATTGTATCATTATACAAGTACAAAAATGAAAGGATAATATTGTCAAACTCAGTGAGAGGATATGCCTTCCTATAAAGCACCTTATGCTTTGCAACCCTAATTGGCCATTCCTCTTTTATCGTTATTAGATTCATTATTTTAAGGGTTTGGCATCAAATGTTTTAACAGCACCATTAGGATGTTGCTGAATTGTTTCGTAAACCTTGTTATAAATAGCATGTTTTCTAAAATGCTGAGAATTGCCAACAATTATCAGGAGTCTTTTTGCTCTGGACAATGCTACATTCAGACGATTGGGAAATTCTGCAAACCCTAAACTATCTTGGGATGGATAACCCTTCTCTGGATACGCTTCCATATTAGGAGCCTGATTTGGAAATTCTGCAATAGAATTGCTTCTTACTAATGACACTATTACAATATTCCTCTCCATGCCTTGAAAACGGTCAACCGGTGAGATTCTTAACGGAACATCGGGATACTTATCCTTCAACTTGTTTAATAACCCTGCTTGAGCACCGTAGAAAGTAATTATGCCAATTTGCTTTTGCTCGACATCCCCTGCGGGCCAATATTCTACAAATTTTTTGTACCCCGGTGATTTTTTGAAATAACTTAAAAGCCAATCAATTGCCTGAACTTCTCCATAGTTAACTCTGGATGTGCCGCTTTTTATTTCCGGTGATATTACATCAAGCCAAATAACATGTGTTTGCTTGTTGGCTGTAACACCATGATAGCGATTCAGCGGATGTGACATATCTTCCGAATTGGCTATCTCATCTGGAATACCACATTGTAAACCTCCATCAGCAATATAAAACTGTTTTATAGTTTCATTTATCGCTGGATGCATTCTGTATTGGACATTAAATGAGGACTTCAAGTTTTTATCAATACCAACAAATAACTTTTCAAAATGGGATACTGAAAATTCCTCTTTGTTTTTCTTAATATAACTTATAAGGTCATTGATTTCCGTTCTGTTTTTTTCATCTTTCGTTTTTTTCGACATCATTTTAAGATTGTCGATAAACTCAGCAGTATCAACTATTGGGGGCAATTGTCTATGATCTCCAATTACTATTGCCTTTTTTCCGTAAAGGCATGGTAGGGCTAATTCAGGAGGGGATGCTTTACTCGCCTCATCTTGCACAACAAGATCGAACTCAATGTTTCTTTTCTTTAATGAAGCAATAGTGTTCTTATTTGTAGAAATCCGAAAAGCATCATATTCCTTAGTGTGAACTACATTACAATAGTCTGAGAAGAACCGTGTAAATTTCTGTTCTGAATTTTCTTTACCAATTGAACTACATGTTGCACCTATAACATTTGCATTCTGTATGTAGTTATTAAAAAATAACGAACGTAGTTGTTCATTTGCGTTTGACAGGTAGCTTAACCACTTTTCTGATAACTCACTGTTAACTGTGGTTCGTTTAATTTGTGCCCTGTTACTAATTAAAGCAATCCAGTCTTGTAAGATATTAGTAGCTGATTTATCTTCTGTCAACTCCTTATTTCCAAATAAAACCCATTGCTTAAGGGATTCCAATGAAAATCTTCTTCCTTCTTTATCCAATTTGTCATCAGAGCCAAACCTAATTGGCTTAATTAATAAATGAGTTTTGCTCCGGAGTTTATCTAATGCATTATCAACAGCAAGGTTAGTCTCTGATGTGACAAGTATCCTATATGGTTCTTTCTTAACAGAAATATTGGAACGAATATGTTGCCATATCAACTCTGCAATTGCTGTTGACTTACCAGTACCCGGGGGGCCTTGTATTAGAAAAAAGTCGTTTGCCAATAAGCACTTTGCAATCGATTCTTTTTGCCTATCATTAATATTTTTTGAAAGCAACGAAGCATCTATTTCGTTGATTGCTTTTTGGTATTCAGCAGTACGTAAAATATCACCAGGGAAACTTATAGCCTTTGATGAATCCATCAAAATATCCCGAAGTTTCTCATTTAATATCTTCTGCTTAGTTATAGAGAAAATAATGTCAATCGTATTTGACAACCTTTTTATTTTATCTCTTTCTCCTTTTAATGTACAACAAACATTAGTTGAAATAGCTGGAACACAGATTTCCTTCTTTAATGATTCCATTTCAATCACGATATTGGGATAGCTAATCTTTGAAATAGTCCCAAAAGCGGCAGGTTTTTTATCATCCCATATGGAAATTTCCTCGCCTCTTAGATAATTAAATTTGCTATTGATTTCAGCTTCAAATTCTTCTTGTTTAAAGCTTAGAAAATATTTTAGTTTCCCTTCCTGAAGTTCTTCAAATACATACTGCATATTGTCGTTTAAGAGCGGATCAATTTCATCTTTTATTTTAGCAACGAGCAATTGCAACAGATCGTGATTGTCAAAAAAGCAGAAGAATGTTAGCTTTAAACCATTGTTAGACAATTTGGTTTTGATGGCCGGTATTTGCTGTAATTCCTCTTGAATTTCCAATAAGGGTGAGCCAAAATGCAATTTTATTTTGAAACCATGTTCAGCCCCCTTGTTGTCAATATCCGCAATCTGTAATGCTGATAAATATTCAATGCCAGAATTTAATTCATCTTCATTTGTAAAGTCAAACGATACTGTTTCCTTGTCAATGCTAACATTAAAGCGTTCATCCTGAACAGAATTTTGGAAATGTTCCAAAAACAGATTTCTATCAATTTGAAATATGTGTTGGTGCTTTATAGTGAAAGAATCGGGGCCAAAATACCGTTCAAATACTTTCTTGTAATGAAATATTTCAAAACGAAAATCTGATAAAGTAATATCAGATTCATATGTCATATGAAATTCATTATTTATTGGTGTTGGGAGAATGACTCCCATTTTATCGTTCTTTTTATCTTCATCAGAAAAGAATATCTTTTTAGATTTTCTTGTATCTAAAAAATTCTGAAATAGATCTTCCTTTATAGTGAATATTAAGCGGTGGTGAGATTTATGATAAGCAGAGTTTTCTTTTATAAAATTAAGTGCAGGCTCCTTTAAAAATATATCCTGAATAATAAGATTGGAAAAATGACCGTGATTAGAGACGGATTTAATACCTAATGTCTGATTCAAATATGTACTAGCAATTTCATATTGCTTTTGTATATAATATGTAGAAGGCTGAATTTTAAAGATACCACCGATAACTTCTGACCGAGTAAATCCAGTGAGACTTTGTGTTTTATAATCAATTCGTTTTATGTCTGATAGAGTGGCAATGATTTGGCCTTCCATATTGGGCTGTAGCTCATTGATGTCGGCTAACCATTTATATGGATTTTCCTTTAAACTTACATGACCTGAAAAACATGGTTTATAATCAAACTCAAAATAATTTGCATCAGCTACTTCCTTTAATTCATCTGTATGCTGTGGACTTCTGGAAGAGTCATAAAGTAAATAGCCATCCTTGATATTTATATCGTTTTGTAAAACCCCTGGAAAGGATTTTTCTAGTGAATGAATAATATTAGAAATAGGATTTTTTTCCTTTATAGTGAAGTGAGATAATCCTGTCTTATCCGTCTTTTTAAATTCAATTGAAAAAGGTTCAGAGTACTGATTGACTAATATTTCTTGAGCTTTTATAAAAGCTTTCCAGCTATTAATAGTTGACATAGATTAAATACAATTCTAAATTTACATTTTTATAATTTTAATCTCTTTACTAATTTTTACTGAACTACTATTTTAGTATTATTTTTGTATAATGTAAATATTTTTATTGTATTGCTTGCTTAACTAAACTCATTATATATTCCAAGTCTCTATCATCTTCTACTTGAATTTGATAATCACCATAACCACGATGTCCAATTGAAGATACATCTTTTGCTAGTCTTTTTGGGTCATCCAATTGACCTAGTTTAAGGTTTATTGTAATTTTGATAGTTTTTCTAAGTACTTCAAGATATACGAAATTTCCACTCTTTTTAAATGATATATACCATTTTTGAGGGTTTACTTCTATGCCTTCAGATAAATTTAGAATTGCAAATTTAAATTTCTCATAAAGTTCCACAATTGTATCTGAACCATTTTTTAATTGGTCATCTTCTGTGTAAACTTTAATTTCTTCTGCAACTTTTTTTAGTGATTCTTTATTTTGTGTTAGGGGTTTTATACTTTCAGCAGATTTTGATTTTTTAATTGGATTAATCAAAATGGTATCATTCTCAAATTGTTTTACTTCCCATAGTTCAATTGCAATGTCTTTAAAGTTGGTTGCCTGTATTTGATTTTCTGTAAAGCTCGGTGACACAAATGCTACTCTTGTTTGGCTCCAGTCCACATCCTCTCGTTTCAGATTTCGTTTTAAGCTTTCATTGTACTCAATAATAAAATCGGCTTTGTTCTCCAACATCAAACTTAGGTAAGTAAAGCCCTGGTCAACTACACTGATATTTTTATCTCTCTTGTATTCAATTATGATAAAAGCACAAGACTGTGCATCATAAGCCAATGTATCAATGCGTTTGTTCTTAATAGTAAACTCACTCTTCACCAATTCCAAACCCATTATGGCAGACAGGTTTACCTCAAAGACTTTTTGAATGTCTTTCTCCAGTTTAAATGGTTTTTCTTTTACATTTAAAAGTTTGCCATTCTGATTTTTATATAAAGCCATTTCTGTAAAAATTATTTCATTAGCCCTCTTACTCTTTGGTCATAAATATCATTAAACCAAAGTCTCTTAAACATCAAATTCACTTTATCTTCTGAAAGCTTATTATATAGTTCCAATTTTGTGTTAATAAAATTCAACAACTCATTATCAATTTCTTCATTGAATTTATCTTGAATGTTATCTTTACTATTATTTGTATTGAAAAAGCTCATAAGCTCAGCATTTGCATAAATATTATTACGCATTCGCTCAAACTCCACTTTATCTTCTTCCTTTAATTCTAATCCGAATGTCTCGTTAAGAACTTTAATGATTTTAGTAAGCCATTCAAATTCATCATCATCTTTTTTACCTTCTCCACCGGGTGTCATTCCTTGCATTCCAGTATTTTGACTTTGCAGTGCAAGGTCTGTAGTAAATTGATGTTGCAATTTGTAACTTTCTAAATCTATTTCTTCTAGTACCTCTGTAGGCAGACCATTTGGGCTATAGGGTAGCTTTTTAAACAAGTCTGATAAGAAAACATAATATTTTTCTAATTGGACATCTGTAAATGTTATTATCTGTGACAAAAAGCGATATAAGCGAACGAAGTTCTTTATATTGGCCTTAAATGAAACTTTCTGGTCTTCATCCAATTCAGCCGAATATCTTTTTACAACTTCATTCAATATTGGCTGTAATTTTTCTTTATGATCACCTTTTATAAAGAATAGTTTAGCGTAGGCTTCAATGTCGTTTTGGTAAATAATATGAAATGCCTCAATTTTTTGCTGCACATCATAAAGGCTATTAGGATCTGTCTGATCATCCAGTTCCATGTAGTTACTCCCATAATACATTTGGAAATCTTCTTGTACTTTTTCTGGATCATTTACAAAATCTAATACCATTGTTGTATCTTTCCCATATGTAGTTCTGTTTAATCTACTTAAAGTTTGAACAGTACTGCTTCCACCTAATTTTTTATCAACAAACATTGTATGCAGCAATGGCTCATCAAAACCAGTCTGATACATATTGGCAACTATCAATATCCTGTATTGAGGCATCTTTAATGCATCTGGGATTTCAATTTTACCTCCTAGGTTATTCATGTTTTCTTTTGTGTAATCCTGTCCAGTTTCAGCATCGGTTACCGTTCCACTAAATGCTACTAATGCACCATATGGTAATTTCATCTCCCTCATTATATCGTCAAATTTTCTTTTGAAACGTACAGCATGAAGTCTAGAACGTGTGACCAACATAGCTTTTGCTTGTCCTTGAATTTCTTTCTGAGTCTGTGAAACAAAATGTTCAATCATTATTCTTGCCTTTTTTTCAATGGCATGATCTTGTAAGTCAACATAAGAAGACAGCAATCTTACGGTTTTCTTTTTTTCATATTCTTTATCATTAATATCAGTTCTTTTTATGAGCTTATAATATCGTTTCCAACTCATATAATTTTTCAAAACATCTTTTATGAAACCCTCTTTAATTGCTTGTTCCATAGTATATAAGTCAAATGCTACTTTTTGACCATTTCGATTAGTTCCAAAGAGTTCAATTGTTTTAGACTTAGGTGTTGCAGTGAAGGCAAAGAAGGAAATATTGGTTTGTTCGCCTTTCTTTTTAATTTCATCTGCAATTAATTCATCAAGATCTTTTTCTTCACCATCAGCGGTTTCTGCCTCTTCAAGTGAAAGTGCCTTTCTTAGATGTCTTGCTGACTCCCCAGCTTGAGAACTATGCGCCTCGTCAATAATTACAGCATAAGTTTTATCCCTATTTTGAGCGATAACATCTGAGATTACTGGAAATTTTTGAAGCGTAGTGACGATTATTCTTTTTCCATTTTCAATTGCATTTTTTAAATCCTGACCAGTCTTATTTTTATCAATGTATTCAACAGTACCGGGCATTTGTTCAAATTGTCTGATATTATCTTGTATTTGTTTATCTAATACACGTCTGTCTGTTACTACAATTACACTATTGTACAATGCATTTTCATCATCTGGGTGTCTATAAAAATCAGATAGGCGATGAGCTAACCAAGAAATAGTATTTGACTTTCCAGAACCAGCTGAATGTTGAATCAGGTATTTATTTCCCACTCCGTCTACACGTACAGATTCTAATAAGTTTTGAACTGCTCTACGTTGGTGATAGCGTGGAAATATTAATACTGGCTTTTCTTTTTCTTTAAGTGCTCCTGTTTTATTATCGAAAAACTTTTCTTTATTTATTTGCAGATTAATGTAATTCTGTATAAGATCAAGTAACGAATCTTTTCTTAATACATCTTTCCATAAATAGGAGGTAGCATAATCATTCTCATCATGATTTACTAATTCTTTATTAAATGGTAAAAAGAATGTACTTCTACCTTTTAACTCTGTACACATGCTTACTTGTTCTGTGCTAACTGCAAAGTGTACTAGACACCTTTTAAACTCTAATAGAGGTTCTTTAGGGTCTCTGTCTTCAATATATTGTTTTATGGCATGTTGAAGATGTTGTCCTGTTAAGGCATTCTTCAGCTCCATTGTCACTATTGGTAGCCCATTTACAAAAAGTACTAAATCAATTGAATTTTCATTTTTCTTTGAATATTTTAATTGACGTATAACTGTAAACTTATTTTTCAAATAACCTTCTTTATGTTCAGGTGTTTTATTGTGAGAAGGTTTAAAGTAAACTAGATCTAAATATTGACCTCTGTCTCTTACTTTTTCTCTTAATACTTGGAGTGTTTTTAATTTACTTTTATTGATGTTGTCAGCAACCAAATCAATGATTTTTTTATCAGTATTTACACCGTATTGAGCAAATAAAGCATCATATTTTTTGGGTTGTGTCTCTTTTATAAAACCAATTAAATCTTCAGGTATTAAACATAAATCCTTGTCATAACAAGAATTGTCTTTCTCTGTATATTCAGGAAATTCAGGCTGAGCAATTTTTGTAAGATATTTTACAATGTGCTCTTCAAAATGCATTTCTTTTGTTCCTTCTGCCATTATTTTCAATTTGTTCTTTGAATTCTCTTTGAATTCATCTTTATTTTTACTCTGATTTTCTTTTAGTTAGCCGAAAATTCTCTTTGAATTCTCTTTGAATTCTCTTTGAATTCTCTTCGGGTTTTTAAAAGAACTAGTATTTTGAAACCCAACTTGGGTCTGAATCTGTCCCCGTATTCTCTATAAGACCGTCTTTTTTTAGTTTTGTCAAAAAATAGGAAATTTTATTATCCTTCTGTTTATCATTTAAGCCTTCTGGCAACTTATTTTTTAAAAGTTCCCTAATTTCTTTTTTATGAGTACCTGTTTTATTCATTTTTATCAATTCTAAAGTTTTTTCTAGGCAATAAGCTGTATTTTCACCTTTTTGGTTTAAGTATGCAGCTACTTGTTTAGTAGTTTTGGCAATTTTTGCTGAAATGATATAATTAGGTTTTTTACCCTCAATAAGGCCTTTTCCTTTTAAAAATTGTGCCTCTTTATCTGATATTTGTTTCTTTTTTTGAACGCTATCCAACAAAATTATTTCTAATAATGTCAGATTAGGATTACGGGCAAGCACTTTAGCATACTCAATATCTAATACTTTCCCAATTAAGGTCGCTTTTACCATGTTATTAGAAAGATCATAATCTGGTAGTGGGAAAAATCGATTTTTTTGTTGCAAAAAAATGTTTTTAATCCCACTTCCAACAGTGTCAATCATATTGAATGCAACCATAGCTTGAGCTAAATTATTATTTCTGTAAAAACGTGGAGGTTCATCACTCTCTAAAACTGTTTCTACAGATCCAGGTAAAAATTCACCAGCATTACTAAAAATTAATTTCCCATCTTCATATTCAACTACATTTATTCTTTCAGCTTTAGTATAATCTTGATGTGCTATACAATTGTTTAATGCCTCTCGAATTGCAGTCTGGTCAAACTGACTCACCTCTTCTGGGAACAAAGTATCTATGGTTACATAGCGATATTTTAGATTTCGAATTTTTGCATATACTTGGTCGATTGCCAGAATAAATGGGCATCCGAAATGTTCATAGTCACGACTATTGCCTTCTGCGTCTCGAAGTTGCCAAGTAATACGAGCTTGGGCAGGTTGAATAAAATGATCAGACTCAGGTAAGCCCAAAAGTAAAATGGCAGTTCGTGTAAGTTTACCTCCAATGGTCAGTTTTGTTTTTTTAAGGAATATTTCATCTGTCCATTCTAAGATATTATTTGATAAACGAGGATTTTTTTTAGCATAATTTATTCTTGCTAATTTTATAGCCTCCGAATCTAAATCATCTATTGTTGCGTCATCGACAGTAGCTGAACTCCAGTCTAAAAATGCTACTTGTTTTCTAATCCGCTCAATTTCTTCTAAGTTTAAAGGTCCTAAACTTTCCCCATCACGACCATAATAGTGCCCGTCCCAACTTACAGGGATACCAGCTGGTGCGGCAGGTACTTGAAACATTACAACTCTACCTTCTGGTATAATTAATTCGTATATTTCTGTGAATGTTATACGATTTGTAGTTTTGTCTGCTATTTCTTTTTTTAAGCTATCTAAGTATTCTCGACTTTTATTTCGAAATTGACTACCAACAATTTTTTTGCCTTTATCTTCTACACCAAAAATTAACCACGCATATTCTTTACTTTTCAAATTAGCTTCATTGCACAATGCACTAAAATAAGTACCTAACTTATTAAAGTCGTACCCATTTTTTGCTTCTTTGAACTCAACAACCTCGTTTTCTAAATTGGCTTTCTGAAGCTGTGCTAAAATACCAATTAACTTTTCTTTCTTCATTTTAATTATTTTTCTTTTGGTTGCCAATCTCTCACATCAATTTTCCCAGTCACAGCTTCAGAAATAATTGATTGACGATATTCCTTCATCTTGTCAATTTGCATAGTATTTAAGTTTTCAAGTTCGTAATATCTTTTTAGCGAAGACTGTACTGTATTTAAAATTTCCCCTTGCTCTTTTAAATCAGGCAATGGAATTACAAATTCCTTAATTGCCTCGAATGTAAGCCCTTCTCGATTACCTCCAGTAGTCCCAAGCTTAATTTGAGCTTGCCCAACATTGGATTGCAGTACGAGATTTAAATATTCAGGCAAAATTTTCTGAGTGGGCCTTATAATGCAAACGTGCTGATTTACATTCATTTCTTCACTTATATTAACCACACAACATCTTCCAATAGAAGCACCTGTAATATTTAAGAGAACGTCTTTAAAGTAAACCTTAGACCCACTCATTTTTTCATGTGTATCGAAATCAATTCTTACCACATCATCTAAACGCAATCCATCAAAGTGTACATTTTGACTTCTAATAAATATCGCGCCCTCTTCGGTATAAACTTCAGCACCGCCTTTTGGTGTAACTCCACTGCCTACTTTTGTATTTAAATGTCTTATTTGAATAAGGTTCCACTGTTTAGGCACTTCCCCCAACCACTCAAGCCCAGTATGCTTTATTTTAGCATTCGGATCAAGCCCTTTGGTTACTGTTTCATTGATAACCGCTTGTCTTTTCTCCTTCAGTAATTCAATTAGTTTTTCCTTTTGTTGAATCAACTGGTCAATAATTGCCGTTTGGTGATCGAGGTATTGGGCAATTTTGGTTTGTTCTTCTAATGAGGGTAATGCCATAAAAAGATTTTTCACATTACTATCATTTATACCAGCTTGTGCCCCGCCTGATTGATGAGTTAAAATTTGCCTGCGCATACTCAAAAAAATGTAAAACAGAAACCTGCTGTTGGATTTATTAGAAAATTCATCAATAGCAATTACTGATTGATTTGCACATGCTTTAAATTTTAAATAGCCAATGTTTGCACAAGTGGCCCCTGTCAATGCGATAAGTGTTGTATTAGGTTTAATCCATTTTGTAGAACTATTTGTTAGCCCTTCTTCTGTGATAAATTTTTCTGCTGTAGTAATATCACAATTTTGCAATTTACCAGATGGCAACCATGGAATACATCCATTATCCCAAAACTCTGGTTTATTAGTAGAAGGTGTACCTCCCGCAATAGTACGAGCCACATATTTGACCTTAGTTAAAATCCAATCTGATGGCAATTCAGGGTACCAAACATTCTTCGTTTTTTTATATTTTTTGTATTTTTTCATTACCCTAAAAGTTCTTTTAGAAGCTCTGTGATACCTTTCTTATCTTTTGTTCCAAATTCTAAAGTTTCAATCTCAGATTTAATTTCTGTTGAAGGTCTTAGCTCTTTATATTCATAAAAGTACTTCGTGAAATTGATTTCATATCCAATTCTGGTTTTGTCAAAATCAATCCATGAATCAGGCACATGGGGTAATACTTCGTTTTGGAAATATTCTTCAATGTCTTCACTTAAAGGGATATTTTCTTTATCCCGTTTCTTAGTATCCGCTTTAATATTTCCTTTTTTATCTTTTACAGGCTTGCCTTTTTCATCATACTCTGGTTGTTCCACCGTAATCTGGTAATAGCCAAAATCATCATTGTTTAATATTTTACAATAAGGTCCTTCTTGAAAATTTGTATATATTTCTACCAATTTTGATATATGAAAAGATTCAATTTTGTTTCGCTTATTACCCAGACTGCGTTTTTCAGGTCTACAAAATCCTTCGATGCCTTTCGCTTTATCTTCCGTTACGTTAGCATTAATTAACTGTACTTTGCCTTTACGGTGCTTGGGTTTTTTATTATTCAGAAACCATATATAAGTATTGATACCTGTATTATAAAACAAATCTTTTGGTAAGGCAATAATGCAATCGAGCCAATCATTACTAATAATCCACTTCCTTATATCGCTTTCACCTCCACCTGCATTGCCAGTAAATAGGGGAGAACCGTTGGTTACATCTGCAATTTTACTTCCTTCTCTTTCCATCTTACTTATCATGTGTTGCAAAAACAACAACTGCCCATCGCTTGTGCCCGGTAAACCTGCATAGAATCTACCAGCTGGGTTTGCACTTTCGTTTTGAATGTATTGAGCATCCTTGCTCCAGGTTACACCATAGGGTGGGTTCGCAAGCATGTAGTGGAAATGCTTATCGGGAAATCGGTCTTCAGTAAATGTGTTACCATGACGGATGTTATCTGCATTTTCACAAGTGATTAATGCTTCTGATTTTGCAATAGCATAAGACTGTTCATTAATCTCCTGACCGTATGTTTTTATTTCAGGCTTGTTTTTGCTATCAACCAATAGTTCATCCAACACATAATTTTTTGCCAGATTAATCATACCACCTGTGCCTAAAGTAGGGTCATAGATTGTACGAATAATGCCAGGCTGTGAAAGTATCTCTTTCTCGGTGCTGAAAACAATCTTTATCATCAACTCAATAACATCACGAGGTGTAAAGTGCTCACCCGCTGTTTCATTGCTTTGCTCATTTGATATACGAATAAGTTCTTCAAATATGTAGCCCATATTATGGTTATCAACTTTGCTTGTATGCAAATCCACCTGAGATATGGCATCAATCATTTGGTAAAGTAATTTATTCTTTACCAGTCTAGCAATCACCTTATCAAATTGAAAGTTGTCGATTATTTCTCTTACTTCTTTATTAAACCCATTGAGGTAATTATTGAAATCAATTTCAACTGTTTTTGGATTCTCCTTTAAAGTCTCGAATGTATGTTTTGAAGTATTGTAAAATTGCAATCCACCCGCAGCTTTTCGAAGAATAGGATCTAATTTTTCTTCACTTACTTTTTCTTTAAAGTTTTCATATGCAGCTCTTACTTTAGCATTAACTGGGTGGAGAATGCAATCTAACCTACGAATAACTACAAATGGTAATAACACATCACCTATCTCATTTTTCTTAAATACATTCCAAAGTACCTTGTCAGTAATTTGGAAAATGAAACTTACATCAACTTTATTATTAGTAGTCATTTTTTTATTTTTTTAGTTAGTTAGTTAGTTTGATACTGCAAAGTAAATATAAAACTGTGCAGTAAGTGTGCATTGTTATTTAAAATTTAAAAAATTGGATTTTTTGTCACCCTCAACTATTTCGGCTGGTAGTTCATCTAATTTCTTTTGAATATCTGAGACTAACTCAAAAGAGAGATTATGATTTTCATTATCGCCAAGACTTGAATAGTGTATTTCTCTTCCTTTTGTATTTAATGAACCGTCTGATTTAAAATAATTAAATGTATCACCTGAATATACTCTAATGTAATTTGTAAAAACTGTTCTATCATGCTCAGCATAAGAAGGAACACCATGCTGATCTCGAACTTTAATCATAGTGAAATTAGGTTTTATGCCTGTTACGGATTCAATTGCCGCACGAACCATTTTACTTAAATCTGAATATGTGATATTTATATTATCGTTATTTACGAATAAAACTAGATTGATTTTACACTTTGATTTGGAGACAAGAGACTTAAGAAAAGGAAGGAAATTAAATTCAAGCATTTCAGGTTTTGATAATATATAACTATCAATAAAAAGAATGTCTGAAACACAAGAGGAATATGAATCAAGGTCGTTCCATTTAGTAAAATGAGGACTGCCTATTTTGAATTTTTTCTCAAATTTATAATCATTCTGAAAGAAAAATACCTGATTGAAAACATTAAACTCTTCGCCAGGGCTGCCAACTAAAACAGCACCTTTCTCTTTAAGTAGTTCAATTCTTTCGTCGTTCATCAAATAAATTGAAGAAAGTTGTCGTATGTCGAACCCAATAAAAGTATTCGATTTAAGAGGTCTTGGTGGAAATTTCTCGTCGTTAAATGACTGGCTATTTCTAATACCTATACCTGTTGTAAAATATTTGAACCAAGCCATTAATATCTCGTCATTTGCAATTTCTTCTTTTTTGAAATTAAAAAATACGTTTAGCTGCTTTTGCATCGTCTTAAGACAGTCGTTATATAACTCATGCTTATGATTGTTAATAAATGAGTGTATGTTCTCAATATCTATATACAAATCCATTCTAAAGTAAGTTAAGAGTTAGAAGCGATGATTCATCATAAAAACCTTTACCAAAGTTTTCTATAAATTTGCCATCCGCCCGATAATTCATTTTCCATTGAGACATATCTTTATCAAAGTAAAGAACTGTAAAAGGATTCTCGTTAGGTGCAATTTCATACTCCATCATTTTTACTAGCAATTGAGTTTTTCGAATCAAATATTCAGAATGAGTCTCTATTAAGAGTTTAACGCCATATTTAATATAAATTTCATGAAATAAATCAGCCAATTTGCTTTGTAACGCAGGATGCAAATTAAGCTCAGGTTCTTCAATGACAATAGTGTAATCTTTATATGTTTTACCTTTTTTGTAAATAATTGTTGCTAGCCTTAGGATTAATAACATAGCTTGTATTGATCCCATCCCTTTGTCGGCAAGAGGAATTGAAGTACCGTGAGAGTTTATTAATACTTCATAGGCTTCACCCGCATGCATTTTTATTTCAAAATTGTCCCCGATATCGAATTCATTCTCATTCATCCATTTTAAAACAAATCGATGAGCTTCCTCTCCAGGAAGAATTCCCAATTGTTTATATTCGTTCACAACTTGTGCCAATGCATTTTTTTTATCTCGTATTGCAAATAATGCCGATTGCTTAGAAAGGGTTGCCCCAAGATAAGTAAAAGTTGCACTAGTGATAAGTTCATTGAACTCAGAAATTGTTTTTTCTAGTTTGAATTTATTGTCTTTAAATGCTTTATAATGCTCAAATTCCTTTGTTGGTCTTTTACCATTTTGTATGGAATGGTATTGTGATTCATATTCAGCATTGATTTGAATCAGTGTCTCCTCGAATATATCCTTTAAGGTATCACTATTATAGAATGAGCTTAAACTAAAATTCTCGCCATCAATAACATCTTTTTTTATGGTTGATTTTAGTGTCTTAATTTTGTTTTTTATATGCTTTAGCTCCTCATTTATAGCTATATATTCCTCACTAAGTTTATTTTTGATTGTACTTTGTTTATCCTTTACATTTTTTTCTTTTGATTCAAGTTGTTTAATTAAGAGGGTATTCTCTCCATTTGCAGAATCAACACTAGTACCAGTTAATTCAATTGTAATTTGGGATTCTTGAGGATCGAGTTGAAAATTAAACCCTTCTTTAATATTATGGATATTCAGATTTAAAACATTGGCAAATGTACTATCATCATTACCTGTAATCTTTAATTCAATATGAAAATTATTAACCCTCCATTCAAATGAAATATAATTTGCTAATGCCATCCGAGATTTAGCACGGCTGTAGGTTACAATATTTATATCCTCTACTTTTGACTGATTTATATTAAATATTCTAACTGAGTCTGATTGCAAATAATTCTTTAGCAGTAAAATTGCTTTTACAAGTGTTGATTTACCGGAGTTGTTTTTGCCAACTAACATGGTAATTGGTCCATATTCAATTGGGTCAAAACTTATAAATCTTCGAAAGTTTTCAAATCCAATTAAATTTAATTTCGACTTTGAATTTGTAGTTGGAATTTCAGAATTTGTATCACCTTTATCTTTGTTAATCCTTATAATATCTTTTTCTTTATTTGTATTTATTTTAACTCTTAGGGTTTTATTTGCTATTTGTCTAGCATTTAGTTCTTCCAAATTTATTTTCCCCAATGTGATTGGAGAAATTCGTTTCTCTTTAAGCTCAGTCAATGAAATATTATCACTTTTTTGAAATTTTTCAAGAAGAAGTTCGTATTGGCTAATTGTTAGTTTAGTGGCTGGCTTATTATCAATGTCATGCCCAACACTATTCAGATATTGAATTATACTACCTATACTTAAATTTAATTCTTTTGCGGCTTTTAAAAGATTTATTGATCTTAATGGCTCCATATTTTTATAGTTATTTTAACAAAAATGAAAATTAATTGTGCATTCATTCTGCATTGTTATTTCACATACTTTTTTAACATCATTTCAATCCTTTTTATAATTTTTATCCTCAAATACTTTGGTTCAATTAATTCTATTCCCTCTCCGTATGATAAAATTAATGTCTCTAGCTCATAGTTAGGTATCAAATCAAGTGAAATAAACGAATACGTTGCACCTTGTTCTTTTAATTTTTGAGAACCATGTATTGGTTTTGTTTTTATATAAGGCAATAATTCATTATTAACTTTAATTACTAGGTTCTCAACTTTCACTTCATTATTTATTGTAACTCCAATAATATCTTCAAAGTATTCATTGAAATCTATTGTTTTGTTAGGAATAAACTTTTTTTTACTTTCTTTAATTGCTATAATCCTATCAAGTGCCAAATTCATAATAGTTTGGCTCTCATCATTTTTGCCAAACACATACCACCGATTGTTATACTGTTTCAAGTAATAGGGATGAAAAATAATCGATTGCGAAATATCTTGTTTAAAGCTCTTGTATTCAATAATTATAGCCTTCTTATACAATATTGAATTATAGATTGGTGTAATAAATTCTAAACCCTTTAAAAAATTGTTTTGGTCAAATTCGATTATATTTTCATTATTATGAGATAATCCAAGTCCAGAATCCAACCTAGCTGAAATTTCATCTACCCATTCAAATTGTGGCATGCCTTTAAAACGGGATAATGTTAATAGGGCTTCTTTTAATTGATTTTCTTCCATCTCATTTAATGGTTGATTATTTATTGAAAAGCCATTATTCTCATATTTGAAATACACCCTATGACCTTCTCTTATTCGCTGAAGAGGTATATTCCATCCTTGGTTACTTTCCATAAACTTTATGTCTTCAAGGATTTGCCTACGTTTTATTCCGTTATCATTTCCAGTAAAATCATAAATAGCATTGCTACATGCTTCTACAAGATCCTCAATAAAGTACTTACGTCCTGGATTGCGAAAACACTTATCCAAAGTTTGGTATCTTATAATTGCATGTTTATTAGTAGCCATTATTTAATTTTTAACTTAAGTAAACTTAAATTAATGAAGCTATCAATTCATTAACTATCTAGTTTGTTTTCTTTTCTAATATTCGCAAAAATTCCTTAAAAAACCGAAATTTGGTTATCAACAAACGGTAATTTCCACCATCTCCACCGTAATATTTCGGTAATTCCTGTAATTTATCGGGAATAATCCGCAAAAAAAATTCCCGATTGGTATTTAATCGGGAATTTGCTGGGAGTTTTTAGCTAAAAAACTCGGAATCTTTGAGTGATTCTAGTAAATCTCTGGAATTTTCGTCCCATTCGTACTCTAATAAGCCATCATACTTGTCGTTTTCTTCGCTTTTATTCATCTCTAAAACGAATTTCGCTTCGTAAACCATCTTTTGTAAGTCGTCATAGTAGAAATACTTGGTAGGGTCGATGTCATAGATCTCGCAATGCTTTTTAATCTTCTCAAATATTTCAGAGAGCTGTCTAATTTTCGCTTCGTAAATACTGGTTTTAATATAGATGGGTTCGTAATCGTGTAAATCTAATTGTGCATTTTCTTCCTCTACCCAGTTACGTAATTGCAAGTCTATCTTTTTCTCTTCAACTCTTCGCTGTTTATTAAAGTTGTCGTTCTCGATATATTTTAATTCCATTTCTCGAGCTTTGAGATTGAGCTCTTTTTCTAATAAATCTTGCTTTCGCATTTCTAGTTGATGATCTAATTCAACTTTTCTTAGTGCAATCTCTCGCTCTAATTTGTACATCGTGCTGTTTTCTTCTTGCATGTTGTGTGTGTTTTAAATTGTTAATTGATTTTTATTAGTATTGAATGTTCATTTTTATATAGGCTGACTAATTGAACATTTGAGTATTTGAACATTTACACTTTTAGCAAATGTTCATTTGTTCAATTGCTCATATGTTCAGCACTTGTATTATTGAGTATTTTCGAATATTTACCCTGACCAACTCTATTAAAGAGCTCACCGTTTAAATACCTAGTAAGGCTCGATTCCGAAATGTTTAAAGCATCAGCAATAGTTTTAGCTTCAGTTCTGCTGAAATAACTCGGCAGTCTTTCATATAGCTTATTTACTTTCGTTTGATTCGCTATTTGCTTACTACCATCTTTCATATCCGATAGTAACATGGTCGCATGGTAGAGTAGACTTATAGACAAATGGGAGGAGGTATTAAAATCTTTAGGATGAATACAAATTTTGCGCTCTTGCCTGCGATCATAATTACCGAAATACCTAATGGTGCTTAGTATCATAGATATTCTCATGGTTATTAATCCTAAGCGATGTACCGTTCCTAAAATGGTTGTACCTGTTTGACTATAGGTAATATCATTCATGCTACTGAACTGCCTTACAAAGTATAATTCGTCTTCTTCTCGTAAATAAAATTGGATAGGAGTTTCAAGCGCTTTTAAATACAGATACATTTCTAAGATTATTTCACCAAAGGCTAAGAACGATTTACCAGGGTCGTTGAAATTCTTATCGAATACATTTCTGAATTTAGGGTCGGCAGGGAAGGAGTAGTACATAAATCTGCTAAACAATCCGTTTTCTGCATTGGGTATCAATCTCAATAATTGTCCCTTTGTACCAGTTAGCAAAACCGATAGTTGTGGCTTGTTTATGAATAAGTATTCTCTATTTAATCTCCTTTGTAAATCGATTTCTTCATGATGAAAAGCACATCGTAATACATCACTAAAGTTTCCCCAATCTTGCGATAATGAATTGGCAAGCGTATCCGCTTCAGAACTAAATAAGATTCCCTTTCCTTCGTTTTCATTGAGGGTTTGCACTATAGAGCTTGCACTATTATTGGCTGGTATGAATAATAATTTGAAGGATGGTTCTGTTAAATTACTTAAGTCAGTGTCTTTCTGCTTTGCCTTATCTTTTTTAGCCTGTTCGTATTTCTCTCTAGCTAAATTGGTTTCTTCTCTTAAGTATTGATGTATAGGAGAACCCACTAATCTTGCCCAACGTAATACACCTTTACCTGCGCCTGCTGGTGCTTCAATAAAAGCGAATAGATTCGGATGTATCCAATTACGATCATAATTCGCAATTACATTAGGCATACATCCAGAGAGCACAGTTAACATACCAAGCAATAGAATGTCTTTCTCATATCTGTTAGATATCAAATCGAATAGCTCTCTCATTTTCGGTGGAAGCTGAGAATAAATACACGGATCAAATGGGCCTTCTAATTGTGATGTATAATCAGGTACAGCATAAATATCTTCTTCATGCTGTTGTTGGTGTTTACCGAAATTCATACTATCGTTTAATTGGATTGTTAGCTGTGTATGACTTAGCATCTCTTAAGATATCTCTATGATCTACATGCTTACCTTTAGTAAGCCATTGCTCAAGCTCTGAGCGCTTGAAAAGTATTTTCTTACCTTGCTTATAGAATGGGATTTTTCGTTTGCTGGTAAGCGTGTAAAGGGTTTGTTTGGCAATGTGAAGTAATTGTGCAGCCTCATCAGCATCAATTACTTCATCTAACATGCCTATTGGCTTTACTTCAACAATTTGTTGGTTCGTTAAATTGTTGTTTTCAATTACTTCGCCTATGGCTTCTTGAATGAGTTCTTTAAAAAGAACATGAAGTTGAGAAAATTTATTTTCCATTTGTCTGGTTATTTATTTTCTCTTAGCTCCTCAAAAAAAAAGCCATGCCAATTTATTCTTGTTTATTTTTCTTTATCCTTTTCAATCTTTAATGATATTAACATTTGTGCTGTACTCTGTACTATGCAGTAGCGTACATCTCGATATTTTTTTATCTCAAAGAAATCTAAAATATATCGAGCTGTACTGTAAGAATGCAGAAAAAATATTTTAACAATTTTTATCCACACATCTCTCTACTGCCAAGTAAATACTGACATTTCATGTCATTACTACAATTCTTTGTCATCATTTATTCCAATCTTTATTTTCTGCATGGCAGTAGTTTTCGTTGAATCAATTACTTTACCATATATCTGCGTTGTGCTTACATTCTTATGTCCTAATAGTTTTGATAATGTATAGATATCAGTTCCTTCTGATAGTTGTAATGTCGCAAAGGTATGTCTGAAATTATGGAAGGTGATTGCTTTTTTAATACCTGCTTTTATAAGCCACTTCGAAAGTAAACTATACTCTTTTTTGAATTCGTAATCACCAAAAATTTTATCATTGTCTTTTCCTCTTTCACCTAAAAGTTCTGTTGCCTCTTGCGATATAGGCAAAGTTTCTAATCCTTTTGTTTTACGCTGTGTAAATCGAATAAAATGTCCGATGCTATCTGTGTATTGCAATTGTCCCCATTTCAAATTGGTAACATCGCCCATACGTAAGCCTGTTAATGCAGAGAAGGTACAAGTGCGTTTTAATAAATCAGATTCGCAATCGGTTTTATACAAAGTAATGAGTTCTTCTTTGGTTAAATATTCTCGATACGATTCGGGTTGTTGAATGGTTTTTACAGCATCGAGCGGATTGTAATTAATAAAGCCTGCGGCCATTGCTTCTTTTATGGCAGCTCTTAATTTATTGAAATAGGAATAAGCAGAATTTTCAGATATTCTAGCGAGTGGTGAATTTATTTTCGTGGCTTTCTTTAGTAGAAACTCTTTGTATTCATTAATAAATTGTGGTTTTAAGTCACCAAAACTACATTGGTTATTGCAAAATATCTTAAAGGTTTTAAATGAGGCAATCCAACCCCCTTGTGTATTTAAGTTTCCATCGTGTTTTCTCATTACCTTTTCATAAAAGGGTAAGAAATCCTCATGCATAGATGATCTAGAGATTCCGAATTTACCTGCTATACGGTTCAGTTGCCTTTCAGCAGCAATGGTTCTAGCCAAAGTCTCAATGTCTTTATTATGTCTTTTTTCTACTTCATCTCTAGGTGGATTATATAAAAACATATTCAGGTATTCCCACCTGGTAATGTTTCCGTTTTCTGGGTGAACTATAGGAGGGTAGTGGTCTAGGTATAAACTTATCTTGCCTGTTTTTAACAGTCTTTTTCTTAAAGTAACTCTCATGTTTAACTTATTTGATGTTTAAAATCTTGTCTATTTCAGTTCTTAGAATTAATCGCCTGCCCATGAACTTGATGGTTTTGATTTTACTTTTCTTCAGGTAGCGATTTACTGTCCATCGAGAAACACCTAATAGGGTACAGGCTTCCTCGATACTCAAAACCTCTCGGGCTTGTATGTCTTTAATGTCGGCCATTAACTTACTTCGTTCTTCTCGGTTGGTGTCTACTAATTTTTTCTGACGTGCGCTCTCTTTATAGGCACGTTGGGCGCACTTCAATGAGCAGAATTTAGTAGTGCTTTTACGGGCTGTAAATACTTGCTGGCAGAAAACACAGTTTTTAGGGTAAGGGTGAATACTAGCAGTCATTGTTACCTCCCCTCGATGTTGCAGTGTGTTGCACATTGGTGCAGAATGGTGCAGTTTGTAGCACCTTTCGATTCGACTTTTTGTTTTTGTTGTTCATTTGTTTCTCGGTTATGTTGTGGTACATATGAGCAACAAAAAAGATGCAAAATGCCAAATTTTCGGCAAGAGCTGACAATCTCTAAAAACGACAAAACCCTTACGTGGTAAGGGTTTTAGATAGATTTTCTTATTGTTCTTTATCGATGATTTTAGGGGCTTACTTCCCAATACAAAACTTCGAGAAAATATTATCCAAAAGGTCATCGGTGCTAATAGCACCTGTGATCTCACCGAGGTAGTGCAGAGACTCCTTTATATCCATCGCTAGAAAATCTGAGGTCACCGGATTATCAATACCGTGTAAGACGCGCTCTAATGCATCACTCGATTTTTGTAAGGCTTCAACATGTCTGATGTTCGTTAATATGATTTCGCCTTGTTCATGCTGATTGAAATGAATTAACTGTAGCAATCGCTCTTCAATCTCTGCTATGCCTTGCTTTTGCAGGGCTGAGATCTGAATGATTTTGCTCTCATCCGCAGAATTGAAAGTTAAATTTGTTAAGTCGATATTTTTTAAATCAATATTTTTATCGGCTTTATTCGCTACGATAATTAATTGACTTTTATTTTTTTGAGTAATGCTTAATAATTCGGAAATAATTTTTTTGAACTCTTCACCTTGTGTTTCTGAGGGATCGAATAGATAAATCACTATTGCTGAAGATTGAATTTTCTCGAATGTTTTTTCAACACCTTTTGCTTCGATGATGTCTTCTGTATCACGAATACCCGCTGTGTCAATGAATCTGAAATTAATACCTTGAATATTTATTTCATCTTCTACCGTATCACGTGTAGTACCTGCAATGTCTGAAACAATTGCGCGCTCTTCATTCAATAATGCATTCAAGAGTGTTGATTTTCCTACGTTTGGCTTACCTGCAATTACAACGGGTACACCTTTTTTAATCACATTACCTAACTCAAACGATTGAATTAATTTACGTAGCACGAACAAAATCTTTTCAATCAAGACTTTCATCTGATCGCGGTTCGCAAACTCTACATCTTCTTCCGAAAAATCTAATTCTAACTCTACCAATGACGCAAAATGTATCAACTCTTCACGCAACTTTTTCAACTCATTCGAGAATCCGCCGCGCATCTGTTGCATCGCAATCTGATGTGATGCCGCCGAACTCGATGATATTAAATCTGCCACCGCTTCCGCCTGCGATAAATCTAATTGTCCGTTTAAAAATGCTCGAAACGTAAACTCCCCAGGCTTCGCAGCCACTGCACCATTTTTAATCAATAACTGAATAATCTGATTTACGATATAATTCGAACCGTGGCATGAAATTTCAATCGTATTTTCTTTCGTATATGAATTCGGTGCTTTGAAAACACTAACCAACACTTCATCAATTATTTTTTCATCACTTCGGATGGTACCAAAATGAACCGTATGACTCGCTACTTTCTCCAAATCTTTCCCCTTGAAAACTTTATTACAAATCTCAATCGCACGATCTCCCGATAAACGAATTACGCTAATTGCCCCAATGCCGTTTGCCGTCGCCAATGCTACGATTGTATCTTTTAATCCCGTATGTAGTGAACTCATGAAGCAAAAATAGTATTCAGTATTCAGTATTCAGTATTCCGATGCAGAATTTTTGTTTTATGTCACGATTATTGTTGCTTGCAAACGTAGGGGGCGATTCCATCGCCCCGTTAACACGACAAGCAGATTGAATTTCGATCTGCTTGATATCCTAGGCGGGGCGATGGAATCGCCCCTTACAGGTGCATTAAAAATCATTATATCGAATATTAAACATTACGTATATTTAAACTTCCAAACCATATGCACCGATTCACAGCCACTATCGAAAAATTCGACAAAAAAGGAGAGAAGACTTCCTGGACGCATATCATTATATCAGAACCCGATGCACAAATTTTAAAGCCAGGTAATAAAAAATCTTTTAGAGTTTGTGGTTCGCTGAATGAAGTAAAAATTGAAGGTGTTGCCATCATGCCAATGGGTGGCGGTGAGTTCGTACTCCCAATAAACGCTAGCATCCGTAAGAAATTAAAACTTAATATAGGCGACGAAGTAATCGTCAATATCGAGGAAGATAAAAACTTCGAAATTAAAATGCCCGAAGACCTTCAAGATCTATTAGAAATGGAAGGCTTACTCGAAAATTTTCTCGCTCAAGCTAAATCACATCAAAATTATTTCATCAAATACATCGACTCAGCGAAAACCACTGAAACTAGAGTGAAGCGATTGAATATGACATTGGATGCGATGCAGAAGAGGATGGATTACGGGGAAATGATAAAACGTATTCAGTAGTCGGTATTCAGTATTCCGATACCTAATTTTTAATTTACGTCACGATGATTGTTGCTTGTAACCGTAGGGGGCGATTCTATCGCCACGTTTACACGACAAGCAGATCGAATATCGATTTGCTTGATATCTTAGGCGGGGCGATGGAATCGCCCCCTACAGGTGCTATCCATTATCATAGTGACGCCCTACAATTCATCGTGACATCCCCCAAATTTTGCACATCGGAATACGGAATACTGAATACGTTGTACGAATAATGTTGATAATTTCCCCAATTCCTCTTATTTTGTACCTACAATTAAAATTTACCTTTGTACCCTACTACATATTTTAAATTTATTTAAGACCTTGGAACCAACCAATTACAAAGACCCTGAATACTTCCATAAGGTTGTAGACTGTCAGTATGCCTGTCCGGCTCACACTCCAGTTCCTGAATACATACGTTTAATCGCTGCTCAAAAATACTCCGAAGCCTATATGGTCAATTGGGAGTCGAACGTTTTCCCGGGTATTCTCGGTAGAACTTGCGATCGCCCTTGCGAGCCTGCTTGCCGTCGTGGTAGAGTCGAAGAAGAACCTGTTGCCATCTGCCGCCTTAAGCGTGTAGCTGCCGATAATAAAGGGGATGTCACTTCGATGATGCCTCAAGGTCCCTTTGCGCCCAATGGTAAGAAGATTGCTTTGATCGGGGGCGGACCTGCCTCGCTTACTGTTGCGAGAGATTTGGCGCCGCTTGGTTACGAACTTCATTTGTTCGATGATCAAGATCGTGCGGGTGGTATGATGCGTTCGCAAATTCCTTCTTTCCGATTGCCTGAACAGGTCATCGATGAAGAAACGAATTTCGTTTTAAACATGGGTGTTCATACGCATTTCAAAACGAAAGTCGAGAGCATGAAAGAAGTGTTGACGAAAGATTACGATGCAATATTCGTTGGAACCGGCGCGCCGAAAGGTCGTGATTTATGGGAACTCCCTGGTCGCGAAGCTGCAGGTGCTAGTGTACATGTGGGTATTCAATGGTTAGCAAGTGTTGCTTTCGAGCATACGCATAAAATAGGTGAGAAGGTAATTGTGTTGGGTGGTGGTAATACTGCGATGGACTGCTGTCGTACTTCTCGTCGTTTAGGTGGCAAGGATGTTAAGGTCGTGGTACGTTCGCCATTTTCTGAAATGCGTGCTTCGCCATGGGAAATTGAAGATGCAATGCATGAAGATATTCCAATCATCGATTGTCATGTGCCGAAAAGTTTTGTTGTTGAAAATGGCAAGCTAAAAGGTATGATGTTCGAGAAGGTGGTTGCTGAATACGATGCGAACGGAAAAAGAAATTTAGTACCATCCGCAGAACCTGAAGTATTCATTGAAGCTGATGAAGTATTGATCGCGATTGGTCAATCGACTTCGTTTACATGGATTGAAAAAGATCTCGGATTAGAGTTTGATAAATATACAATGCCGGTGGTTGATGCTACGACTTTTCAGTCGACATTGCCGAAAGTATTTTTCGGTGGTGATGCGGCCTTCGGACCTAAGAACGTAATTACCGCAGTTGCTCAAGGGCATCAAGCGGCGATTTCTATCGACCTATTTTGTAATGGCGATAGTTTGACGAATAGACCTTCACCATTCGTGAATTTGGTAAGTCAAAAAATGGGTATTCATGAATGGTCATACGATAATTATGTAGCGATCGATAATAGATACCAAGTGCCGATGGTGCAAAAAGAATTGGCATTGAGCAATCGTAAAGTAGAGGTGGAGCTGGGCTTTGATCATGAACTCGGATTCAAAGAGGCACAGCGTTGTTTGAACTGCGACGTACAAACTGTTTTCAGCGAAAATAAATGTATCGAATGCGATGCCTGCGTTGATATTTGTCCGACGGCATGTTTAACTTTCACCACCAACGAAGAAGATGAAAATGATCTTCGAAATAAATTAACAATGCCTGCTTTAAATACTCATCAAGCATTACTTGTTTCAGATATTTTACCTGGCACTAAACGTGTGATGGTGAAAGACGAAGACGTTTGTTTGCATTGCGGTTTATGCGCAGAACGTTGCCCAACTTCGGCTTGGGATATGCAGAAATTTTTCTATAGTGTTACAAAAGCAGGGAATCAATGTCAGATAGCGGTAAAGTAAATAATTTTGTCGTTCGTTTTGCGAACGTAAATGGTACAGGTTCTGCTTCCGCAAATTTAATGTTTGCGAAAGCGATTTTTAGAATGGGTGTCTTCGTGACTCCGAAAAATATTTTCCCTTCTAACATTCAAGGTTTACCTACATGGTACGATGTACGTGTGAGTGAAAAAGGTTACCTCGGTCGTCGTGAAGGTGTAGATTTAATGGTTTGCGTGAACCCACAAAGCATGGCGAAAGATGTGAAGAGTGTGAAGGCTGGCGGATATTTTGTGTACGATAGTACGAAGGGATTAAACCCAGAATATTATCGTGATGATATTACTTTCATCGGTATTCCATTGATGGAAATGTGTATTCGCGAATACCAAGATCCTCGTCAACGTCAGTTGTTCAAAAATATAATTTATGTTGGTGCGCTCTCAGCCCTTTTAAACATTGAGTTGCAGGTGCTCGAAGATTTATTAGCAGAACAATTTCAAGGTAAAGAAAAATTAATCGCACCGAATATCAAAGCATTAGAATTAGGTATTCAATACATCAAAGATCACTATGCTTATCCGCTCGACATTCGTTTAGAACGTCGCGATTTAGTGAGTGATTGTATTATGATGGATGGTAACTATGCATGTGGCTTAGGTGCTGTATATGCTGGTGCTACGGTCGCTTCATGGTATCCGATTACTCCATCTACTTCAGTGGTAGAAGGCTATACCGAATACGCAAAAAGATTTAGAGTCGATAAAGAAACTGGTAAAAATAAATTCGCCATCGTACAAGCAGAAGATGAACTCGCTGCTATAGGTATGGCCATTGGTGCTAACTGGAACGGTGCAAGAGCTTTCACAGCTACTTCAGGTCCGGGTGTTTCATTAATGAGCGAATTCTTAGGCCTAGCATACTTCGCTGAAATACCAGTGGTATTAATAGATGTGCAACGAAGCGGACCTTCAACTGGTATGCCGACACGTACACAACAATCAGATATTTTAATTTCTGCTTATGCATCACATGGTGATACTAAGCAAATGTTAATCATCCCTTCAACACCTACAGAATGTTTTGAATTAACGGCTGAATCTTTTGAGTTAGCAGAATTCTTTCAAACACCTGTTATCGTTTTAACCGATTTAGATTTAGGTATGAACGATCACGTGACGAAGGCTTTATCGTGGGATGATAACAAACCCATGAATCGCGGCAAAGTATTATCGGCCGATGATTTAGATAAGATCGAACGCTTCGGAAGATACTTAGATGTAGATGGCGACGGAGTTCCATATAGAACTATTCCGGGCACACATCCGACGAAAGGATCGTACTTTACACGTGGTACCTCTCGCGATGAGTATGCAGTATATACTGAAGAAAGCGAGTATTACGTGAAAAATATGCAACGATTAGAACATAAATGGGAGACGATGAAATCAAGAGTTCCGGCACCGCATTTTTATCAAGAAAAAAATGAAAATGAATACGGAATTATTTTCTTCGGTACTTCAATTTATGCTGCTGAAGAAGCGATGGATATTTTGAAAGAAGAAGGATTAGCATTTGACGCAATGCGTTTGAGAGCTTTCCCTTTCAATGATGAAGTTTCGAATTTTATTAAGTCACATAAAAATGTTTTTGTAATTGAACAAAATAGAGATGCACAAATGAAATCTCTTTTAGTGAATGAATTAAGTATTGACCCAAACCACATGATTTCTATTTTAAATTATGATGGTATGCCAATCACAGCAGACTTTATCATGTCTGAAATTAAATCATCACTAGCCGTTCAAGCAGTTTAATTTTTTAGAAAAAATACCATGAGTTATATACGTCCTAAATTTCGCCACCCTGATCAAAAAGTAAATGATATAGGTTATACTAAAACTGATTATGAAGGTTCGTTGTCGACGCTTTGTGCGGGCTGCGGACATGATTCTATATCAGCGGCGATTGTACAATCGTGTTTTGAATTAGCGATTGAACCACATCGTGTGGCAAAGCTTTCAGGCATTGGTTGTTCATCAAAAACACCTGCTTATTTTTTAAGTCAATCACACGGCTTTAATTCTGTTCACGGTCGTATGCCATCTGTTGCAACAGGTGCATGCTTAGCGAACAAAGAATTAATTTACTTCGGTGTATCGGGCGATGGAGATACTGCATCAATCGGTATGGGACAATTCGTTCATGTCATCCGCAGAAATTTAAACATGGTGTATGTGGTGATGAATAATGGATGTTACGGTTTAACTAAGGGGCAAGATTCAGCAACAGCCGATGAAGGTTCAAAATCGAAAGCTGGTTCAGTGAATCAATTCAATGCAATTGATTTACCAAGTTTGGCATTAGAGTTAGGCGCAACCTTTGTGGCACAAAGCTTTTCAGGCGATAAGTCACAATTAATTCCATTGATAAAAGCTGCAATTAAACACCCTGGATTTGCATTGATCAATGTCATTTCACCTTGCGTAACGTTCAATAACAATCCGGGTTCTACCAAATCATACGATTACGTTCGTGAACATATTGAACTTACATCTACAGTAGATTTCATTCCGCTCGAAAAAGAAATTACAACTTCTTATGCGGAAGGTAGCACTCAAGATATCGAGTTGCACGACGGATCACACTTAGCATTACACAAATTAGAAAGCGAATGGAACCCCGAAGATCGTTGGTCAGCATTACAAGCAATGCAACGTACTAAAGATAACGGCGAAATATTAACGGGCTTAATCTACATCAATCCAGAAACCAGAGACCTACACGAGATCATCAACACGGTAGATACTCCCTTGAATCAGTTGGGGAGAGAGGAGTTGTGTCCAGGGGCGGAGATGCTGGAGGTGGTGAACTCGGAGCTTAGATAAGTTCGTATTCAGTATTCCGTATTCCGTATTCCGTATTCCGATACCTAATTTTCGAATTGCGTCATGATGATTGTAATCGCTGATAAATCAGCGAGCTACAATATTCTACCTTTACATATCAATATTCGGCGATGAATCGACTCAAACTTTTCAGCTAATTGAATTATCTGGAAGGCATAGGGTGATTCATCACCCGCTTTTAAAAAGGAAGGCGAGAGATTGTAGGGCGTTGATTTATCAACGTCGTAATCTATATCCGTATTCAGTATTCAGTATTCCGATGTGCAATTTTTGGAGTTTGTTACGTTTAGACGGGGTGATGAAATCACCCCATACAGGTGCTTTGAACAATCATCGTGAAGAATATTGAAACTTAAGTATCGGAATACTGAATACTGAATACTACCAATACACAGCGTGCCCTCTAAACCCCGCCACTCTATTGTACTCAAGCGTCGGCATCGGAACCTTCAACACATTCACTGCATTTAAAAACTTCTTTAGTACAACGTGTTTCGTTTTTATTTTTGAGCAGTCGATATCGAGCGATAAAAAGTATTGACGATAACGTTCGAGGTCAGGTATAGGTGTACCATCGAAGCTTGTAGGGTTTTTAAATTCACCAATCAATCCGTTAGCGCTGTAACCTATTGATATGGCTAGCCAATCGGGCAATCGAGTTTTGTGAATTTCATTGATGCTTAATGTGAGCCAATAGGTATGCGCATTATAATCCATCACAAGATTCTCTAATAAATTTTCACCCAGCATTCGTGGTTCATACTTCGGATATTCACTGGGATAAAACGAAAATTTGAATTTTAATTTTTGCTCATCGAACAAAGCTTGCTGTGCAGTGAATAGAGCAGAGCCTGAAAAATTCGCAATCATATCGTTAGTCGAAAATCCGTAACCATTATGCATACCATCTAATATTTCGATGGGGGTTTGTAATATTAATCCGACCGGACCGCCAATCCACAATGCTTGTTTCTTCGATAAACCCGCCCAACGCAAAGATTGATAAGCCATTCTACTTTCATAATAAGCTACAAATGCATGCGCAAACTTATCCATCTGCTTATAACCCTTGGTATCGTTATGAAAATGAAAAGGCATTCGCGGCTGATCTCTGTACCATACATAATTCAAATAAGAAATACCTCCTAAAAATATTGCAGACTGTGTACCCGCGACTAAGTAAAGTCTACCTTTTTTGATGGTAGATTTTTGCTGAATTGTATCAGAAATATTAGCATATGATGCTACATTAATTGATATTACTAGAGAGAAGATTAGTAAGAGTCGCATTTATAAATATAATAAAACTTATACAACCGTTGATAAATCAACGGGATTACAAATTCTGCTCCTGATTTCCTTTGTCAGCCGATCAATCGGCTAACACTTTACAGATAGTTTACTTATCTGAAAAGTTTGAGGCGATTTATCGCCGAATAATGTTAAATAAAAGCGGTGTATGTAACCTCGCTGATTTATCAGCGATTGTTACATCACAAAATTTATACAATACCTTCCCCCAAAATTCCCGTAATTTGCTCCTACAAAAACACCAGCATACCAAACGTGACCCCGCCCAAATCTCGCACATCTCAGTACTCAGTACTCAATACTCTATACGTATTTTGTACAGTGTTGCTATTGGGCCTGAGCACCACAGCTACTGCGCAAGACATCACCCTACTCTCCGCGCCATCTCCTCGTTGGAACCTCCTCGCATCTACACCCCTCGGCAACTTCGATACCCTTCGTTTACCCATCAAGCGTGTCGGTAATTTGATTCTAATCGAAGCCGAGATCGACAGCCAAAGAGGGAATTTTATTTTTGATACGGGGGCACCCGGACTCATACTCAACACCCATTATTACAAAGATGTGGCTGTAGAGAGATTGCGTGCAAGCACTGGGGTAGTAGGTACTTCTGCAAAAGTTTTAGAGACTCGTGTCAAGCTCTTGAAACTTCAAGAAATGTATTACGAAAATATGATTGTTGAACTTACAGATCTAACACATATTGAAAATAATAAGGGTATAAAAATCCTCGGATTGCTAGGTACTGCACTCTTCGAAAGCCTTGAATTTACAATAGACATCCGCGAAAACAATATTCAATTTTATAGAATCAATAAATCAATAAATGTTTCTTCGGATGATGCTATCCGTTTACCGATCTCGTATACCAATAATGCCATCTTCCTAAATACAAAATTGAAGAATAAAAATTTATCACTCTGCTTTGATACCGGTGCTGAAATGACGGTGCTCGATAATTATTTACCGAAATCAATCATGAACCTGGTGAAAATTAATAAACGAATTAATTTATCGGGAGTGAATGCTCAACGTTTAGAAGTCTTTGCAGGCACTATCGATGAGTTTAATGTTGCAAATGTGAATTGGCTGAATCTACCTGTGATCATTACTGGTTTGCAAGATTTGGCAGATATCTATCAACGTCCGCTCGATGGTATCATCGGCTACGATTTGCTTGATCGTGGGGTTTTAAAAGTAAATATTTCAAAAAGAGAAATGCGATTGTATCTTTATACTAAATAAGATGAATAGAAAAATTAACCTTGTACTCATTTTCATACTTTTCTTTGCGCAATTGGTATTCGCACAAAGTGAAGATCTATTGAGGGTCTATGATGGTAATCTCTATCTGAAAATCAATACCAAATATTCTCAAAAAGAACTCGATAGCCTATTGAAAAATTTCGATATGGGTAAAATCAATTTAGGATCTTTAAAAGATGGTAAGCTCGACACCCTTTATTTACGTGACGGTTGGCGCATTCATAAAACTTCTAAACATTATATTGAACTCATCAAAACACTCGAGCAAGCTCATAACATGATCGACTTTTCATCGGGCATGCACGAAGAGAAATTTTTCAATAACATTCAATCTTTTTATCCGACTGCCCACTTTGGTTTCAACGAATTCAAATCTAAGATTACAGTTTATAACATCGGTAAACATACTGCTCGATTTGTTTTATACGGAAATAAAAACGCAAAAAATGTGTACCTATCTGGCAGCTTCAATAAATGGAGTACCCTACAACACCCAATGATTCTTACTGACTCCGGATGGTACGTAGATATTTCTCTCGGTGCAGGTAAACACCTTTATAAATTTATCGTAGATGGTAAATGGATCGAAGACCCTGAAAATAAAAACAAAGAATCTGATACTTATTACGGTCATAATTCTATTTATTTCAAAACGAATTATGTTTTCAAACTTTCCAATTATCAAAACGCTAAGAGGGTAGTAGTAGCAGGTACATTTAATGATTGGAACGAAAAAGAAATTCAATTACGCAGAACCAAAGATGCATGGGAACTCCCTATATACATTAAAGAAGGAACTTATTCTTACAAGTTTTTGGTTGATAAAAACTGGATGCTAGATCCACATAATAAAAACACTAGAGGCGATGGTCGTGGTAATGTGAATTCAATTTTCAGTATCGGTGATACCTTGATTTTTAAATTAGCTGATTACCTTAATAGCTCACAAGTTTTTGTATCAGGCAATTTCAACGCATGGAATCCCTATGAACTAAAAATGCTAAAGAATCAATCGGCATGGGAACTTCCATACGTTCTCGCTCCCGGAAATTATTTTTACAAATTCATCGTCGATGATCAATGGATCTTAGATCCGCAGAACCCATTAAGTTCAAGCCTCGACAATGAGATCAATTCGATACTAATCGTTCAACCCAATCATACTTTTAAGCTTAAAGGCTTTGATAATGCCAAGGATGTGAGGGTGACGGGTTCATTCATCAACTGGACAGAGCCAGGCCTTCGTATGAAGCGAGTGAATGATCATTGGGAATTGAGTGTTTACATCGAACCCGGTAAGAACAGCTACAAATTCATCATCGATGGCGCATGGACGGTTGACCCGGATAATGCGCAGTATGAGCAGAATGAGCATGGGACGGGGAATTCGTTTCTATGGAAAGAGTAGTATTCAGTATTCCGTATTCAGTATTCCGATACTTAAGTTTCAATATGCGTCACAATGAATTGATGATGAATATAGGAAGCACCTGTAGGGGGCGATTACATCGCCCCGTTAACAACACAATCAGATCGTGTAACATCCTGAAATAGGTTTACAATTTTTGTAAACCTATTTCAGGACAAGACATCGAATTTCGATCTGCTTGATATCGTATCGTAGGCGGGTCGATGTAATCGCCCCCTACGGGTACCTCGAACAATCATCCTGACGTATCTCAAAAATTAGGCATCGGAATACGGAATACTGAATACGGAATACGAAATCGCCGTGTAATATTTAAATAATCTTGATCTCGGTGCGGCGATTTCTCGCCTTCCCCGCCTCCGTCGTATTCGGCTCCAACGGCTGCGATTTTCCATAACCCTTATACACCAATCGATCGGCTGAAATGCCTTGTTTTACTAGCCAATCATACACAGATTTCGCACGGTTCGTAGAGAGTGTTAAGTTCGTTTGATCTACGCCAGTATTGTCGGTATGTCCGCTGATTTCGATGCGAACATCCGGATTCTCTTTTAAGAATTGTACGAGCTTCGTGATCTCATACATCGATTCGTTTTTCAATTTGAATGACCCTGACTCGTAAAAAATATTTCTCAAAGCGATCTTCGCTCCAATTTTTATAGCATCTAGCGGAACCATTAATTTAAAAGGTTCTACCGTGCGTTTGTTTTTTAATTCAAATTGATCTGAGTAAAATAAATAGCCATCGCTGTAAACATTGAAGGCATAGGTTTTCCCGGATGGTAGCGATGCAAGAAATTGTCCGCTCGCTGCATTGCTGTTTGTCTGTGCTACCGTATCACCATTGCTGATGTCAATGATTTCAATCGTAGATCCTAATTTATTTTTCGTCATCTTATCGAAGACTAATCCTTTCACATACGTTACTGGCAAAGGCCTTGCAGACTCATGCAATTCGAAGGTGAATAAATCTAATCCTCCTTGACCTTTCAATGTTGACGATGCAAAAAATGCTTTCTTACCATCGTTCGAAATAAATAAACTACTCTCTTCTTGTGAAGTGTTAATAGGGTAGCCGATGTTTTGTGCAGGGCCCCAAGTACCGTTCGTAGATTTTCTGCTGAAGAATATATCGTTTTCTCCAAAGCCTGGCCAGCCGTTCGATGAGAAGTATAATGTTTGATTATCGTTGTGAATGAAAGGGGAGAATTCAACGCCTTCGGTGTTGATCGCCGGACCTAAATTCACCGGACGAGACCATTTGCCTTCACCTAAATAAGTTGAGCGATAAATATCATACGAACCATATCCACCTTTGCGATCACTCACAAAATATAAAGTCTTGCCATCAGGTGAAATCGATGGTTGCGATTCCCAATACATCGTGTTCACAGGCTCTCCTAAATTCACAGGCTTGCTCCATTCATTGCCCTCTAATTTAGAGTAGTAAATATCACATTTGCCGAAACCATCAGGTCGTGAACATCCAGCGAAATAAAGGTATTGACCATCGGGTGAAATACATTGCGCACCTTCGTTACCTGTAGTATTAATCGCCGAACTTAATGTCACTGCCTTGTCCCAACCCGTAGCAGTTCTTTTGCTGATATAAAAATCTTCTTGATTCGATCTGCGTGTGAAAATCAATGTACTATCATCGGCAGTTATCGTTGGTAAATATTCTTGATTCGGAGTGTTGATATTGATGCCTAAATTTTCTGGTTTATAAATCACCGGCTTCTTCACCGCCTCCACACTGAAGCGTGTATTCTTCAAATATTTATTTAATTCTTTCTGTCTGTTTTCGCTGAGGTCTAAAACTTTTGCATACGTTTCGAAATACATTAATGCAGTATCGTAAACATGCAACATGAAATAAGTTTCTCCTAATTCATAGTCGAGATGCTTGCTAATTCTAGGGTTCAGGCTAATTACCGTTTGGTATTCAGCTAATGCTCTTCTATAATCTTTCGAAATTTTTAAGACATCTGCTAAGCGAAAATGTGCTTCCACAAAATTCGCATCGATGCGTATCGCTTCTTCTAAATCACGAATCGCCGTATTGTATAAACGTTGGTTGATCGCGATGTTCGAACGCTGATAAGCCGATAGTGCTTTTGCATTTTTTGATGACAAAGTATTTTGTGCAAATGCAGTAAAAGTTCCAATGCACATCAGAACGCAAAAAACTATTCTCTTCATAAGACTAAATGTATTTATCGCCTTTTTTCGTACGGATGTCAGCGACTATTTGTTTGATCTCTTGCTCTTGATTCTTGGGGCATACCAATAGCACATCACCAGAGTCAACGACAATAAAATCTTCTAAACCTTTAATCACTACTAGCTTCTCTTTCTCAGTATTTACTATACAGTTAGAAGAATCGTACATCACTACATTCTCTGGGTATACCACTGCATTACCCACATAATCTTTTTCTAAAACAGTGTATAACGAACCCCAAGTTCCAAGATCCGACCATCCGAAGTCAGCAGCATAAACATATACATTATTCGCTTTCTCCATAATGCCATAGTCGATCGAAATATTAGAGCATTGCGTGTATGCGTTCTCAATAAATTTCTTCTCTTGTGGGGTGTTGTAATAAATTTTACCGGAAGCAAAAATCTCGTTCATGTCTGCTAAACTTTTTTCTAAAGCAGCGATGATCGATTTCGTACTCCATACAAAGATGCCGGCATTCCATAAGAAATCACCACTCTGTAAAAAAGTTTTCGCGAGTTCTAAATTCGGTTTCTCAGTGAAAGTCTTCACCTTGTAATGCCCGTCTTGTAAAGTGTTTTCAACGAATTGAATATATCCGTACCCTGTATCCGGTCGAGTAGGCATAATACCTAAAGTGATTAAATAATCATTGTTGGTAGCATTTTCCATTGCTACATTTATCTGCATACAAAAATCATCTTCCTTCAAAATCAAATGGTCTGAAGGGGCAACGGTTACAATCGCTTCAGGGTTTTGCTTGTGAATTTTATGACATGCATAAGCAATACATGGTGCCGTATTTTTCGCAATCGGCTCCCCTAAAATTTGATCATTGTTTAATGAAGGTATTTGCTCGTTGATCAATGCGCGGTAACTTTCGTTGGTGACGATGTAGATATTTTCAGCCGGACAAATATTCAAAAATCTCTCATAGGTTTGTTGAATCAACGTCTTACCTATACCTAAAATATCAAGAAACTGCTTAGGTCTGTTCGTTTTACTAATTGGCCAAAATCTACTTCCAATACCACCTGCCATAATGATGGCATACTTATTCTTATCTAACATTATATAATTCCTTCTCTTATTAAATCGTGCAAATGTATAACACCAACGTATTGTGTATCGTCGGCCACTATTAACTGTGTAATATTATGAATTTTCATTAACTCAAGCGCATTAATTGCTAATTCATCTTTGTTTATTGTCTTCGGATGTTTGCCCATAATGTCTTTCGCCAGTAAATTATCATTAAAGCCTTTCTCCATTAAGCGTCGCAAATCTCCATCGGTTATGATGCCGACCAACTGATCATCGTTGTCAATGACCGCTGTCATCCCTAAACGCTTAGAAGAAATTTCAAGTATCACTTGTGATAAATTTTCATGCTCAGTGACCATTGGCTTTTCGTTTTGTGTAGCAAGGTCAGAAACCTTCAAATACAATCTCTTGCCTAATGCTCCACCCGGATGGTACTTCGCAAAATCACTCGAGCTAAAAGCACGGCATTCTAATAAACATACAGCGATTGCATCGCCCATGGCTAATTGTGCAGTAGTGCTGGTAGTAGGTGCTAAATTATTGGGGCAAGCTTCTACATCAACCGTAGTGTCTAATACATAATCAGCTTGCTTAGCTAATAACGATTCGTTATTACCTACAATGGCTACTAATTTATTCGTCGATGCTTTCAATAGAGGTACCAATACTTTGATCTCAGGCGTGTTTCCGCTCTTAGAGATGCAAATCACCACATCGTCTTTCTGAATCATGCCCAGGTCGCCGTGTATGGCATCTGCTGCGTGCATGAATAGGGAAGGTGTACCTGTTGAATTAAGTGTCGCTACAATCTTATTAGCGATGATGGCACTCTTGCCAATACCTGTGACTACTACTCGTCCGTTCGATTTTAAGATCTCGTTAATTACCTCCACGAAATCATTGTTCAACTGCTGTTGCAATTGTAGTACCGCATCGGCTTCAATCTTGAAGGTGCGATTGGCTATTTCGATTATTTCTTTTGCTGACTTCAATTTTCTCTAAAATATTGCTCTATTTCTCACAAAAATATATTATTTTTAAGTTCAATTTATAGCAATAATATAACTAATTCATTATCGGGGTGTTAGGATGATAGAGACCAAGAAATTACTTTTCGATAACTTAAATAACTTTTTTGGCTTCGACCAATTTAAAGGTCAGCAAGAGGCAATTATAACCAATATACTTTCGGGTAATGACACTTTTGTGATCATGCCTACCGGTGCAGGTAAATCTATGTGTTACCAATTACCAGCAATGATGAGTGATGGTACCGCATTAGTAATTTCACCACTCATTGCCTTAATGAAAAACCAGGTTGATCAAATAAGAGCATTTGGCTCGAACGATAGCATCGCCCATTTCATCAACTCATCGCTTAGTAAAGCAGAGATCATGAAAGTGAAGAACGATGTCTTAAGTGGTGATACCAAATTATTATACATCGCACCTGAGTCATTAGCCAAACAAGAGAACTTAGAATTTTTACAATCGGCGCAAGTATCATTTGTCGCCATTGACGAGGCCCATTGTATTTCAGAGTGGGGGCATGATTTCAGACCAGAGTATCGTAAGATTCGCTCGGTTATTAATCAGCTCGGCGGACATGTACCCATCATCGCCTTAACAGCCACCGCCACTCCGAAAGTGCAGCAAGACATCATGAAGAACTTGCAAATGCAAAATGCTACCCTCTACAAATCATCATTCAACAGACCTAATTTATATTACGATATACGTCCGAAAAAATCGGTCGTCAAAGAAATTATCAAATACATCAAAGCCAATCAAGGCAAATCTGGTATCATCTATTGCTTAAGTAGAAAAAAAGTAGAAGAGATAGCAGAAGCCCTGAACCTGAATGGAATTAAGGCTTTGCCTTATCATGCGGGCTTAGAACCTAAAGAGCGAGCGATGCATCAAGATAAATTCTTGATGGAAGATGTAGATGTCATTGTAGCCACCATTGCATTCGGTATGGGTATTGATAAACCCGATGTTCGTTTTGTGATACATCACGACATGCCGAAGAGTTTAGAAGGTTATTACCAAGAAACAGGTAGAGCAGGTAGAGATGGTGCCGAAGGAAATTGCATTGCATTTTATGCAGAGAGCGATATCATCAAGCTAGCGAAATTTATGAAAGATAAGCCAGTCGCTGAAAAAGAGATTGGTATGCAAATATTAAACGAAGTAGTTGATTATGCTGAGTCTTCGGCCTGTCGAAGAAAACAGATTTTGTACTATTTCGGGGAGACCTTCAATGAAGCGGCATGCAATAACATGTGCGATAATTGCAGACATCCGAAGGAAAGATTTGAAGCTCAAGAGTTCTTAGCAACGACTCTTAAAGCGATAAAAGAGATGAATGAAAAGTTCAATGCAGAACACATCATCAATGTATTGCTGGCAGAAGATAATAAGTCGATACAAGACTTCGGACATACGAAGTTAAAAGCATATGGAGCAGGTAAGGAGCAGAGTAAAAAATTATGGGAGTCGGTGATACGACAAGCATTGTTGAGTGGCTTCTTGCAAAAAGATATTGAGAATTACGGCTTGTTGAAGTTGACCAAAAACGGATTAACATATATCGAGAATCCGACCCCAGTCATGTTCAGTATGAACAAAGATTACGATAGCGATGACAGTGGAGATGAAGATGCACAATCGGGTGTAGCAGCAACAGATACGGTATTGTTCGGCTTGTTGAAAGACTTGTGCAGACAGGTCGGTAAGAAGCATAATGTGCCACCGTTTGTAGTGTTCCAAGAGCCATCATTACAAGAGATGAGTACTCATTACCCATTGACGATGGATGAGTTGAAGCAAATCTCTGGAGTGGGCGCAGGCAAGGCAGCGAAGTTCGGGGCACCATTTTTAGCCTTGATTAATAAATACGTAGAAGAAAATGAAATTGATCGCCCGATGGACATGGTGGTGAAAACCGCAGCGAATAAATCGGCGATAAAAGTGGCGATCATACAGAACATCGATCGTAAGATAGCACTAGAAGATATAGCGAACAGCAAGGGCTTGAGTTTCGAGCAGATATTGACAGAGATAGAATCGATAGTATCATCGGGTACGAAATTGAATTTGAATTATTACATCGATGAGATGATAGATGACGATAGGCAAGATGAGGTGTTTGATTATTTCAGGAATGCAGAGTCGGATTCGATTGAGGACGCTATCGCAGAGTTGGGCAATGACGACTATACGAAAGAAGAAATTCAGTTGATGCGTATCAAATTTATGTCAGAATTAGGCAATTAAAAAATCAAAATTAGAATGAGAAATTTACCAAAAATAAAGCATTTAGAGTCAAATAATTTTTTCTTGATGGCGGGGCCATGTGCGATTGAGTCGGAGGAGATGGCATTGAGAATAGCAGAGAAAATAATTACGATAACTGATAAATATCAAATACCTTATATCTTCAAAGGTTCGTATAGAAAGGCGAATCGTTCGCGATTAGATTCATTCACGGGCATTGGTGATGAGAAGGCATTGAAAATATTAAGAAAAGTTTCAGAGACCTTTGATGTACCAACAGTAACTGACATCCACGAAAGCTCAGAAGCAGCAATAGCTGCAGAGTATGTAGATGTATTACAGATTCCGGCATTCTTATGTCGTCAAACAGATTTATTAGTAGCCGCAGCGAATACAGGTAAATATGTAAACGTGAAGAAAGGACAATTCCTTTCAGGCGCATCGATGAAGCATGCGATACACAAAGTAAAAGATTCAGGCAACCCCAATATCATCTTAACCGACAGAGGTAATTCCTTCGGATATCAAGATTTAATCGTCGACTACCGCAACATCACCGAGATGAAAAATTTCGGAGTACCAGTAGTGATGGACTGCACGCATTCATTGCAACAACCGAATCAAGAAAGCGGAGTAACTGGAGGCAAACCAGAACTCATTGAAACGATCGCGAAAGCAGCAATCGCAGTAGGAGCAGATGGCTTGTTTATAGAGACACATCCAGATCCGAAAAATGCAAAATCTGATGGTGCGAACATGCTTCACTTGGATCATTTGGAAGGTTTGTTAGCGAAATTGGTTAGAATACGTCAAGCAGTGATATAATTACGAATTCTGAATTTTAAAAAAAAGAGGTGTATGAATTTTCATTCGCCTCTTTTTTTTGTATTAAATCGTAATATTATTTTTCCACAATGTTTTTAAGAGTTCAAAAATTTCGTATATTGAAAAATAAATGCTTCAATCGGTAGGGAAATGACCAATCACGGGTAGGGGATGTGGGGTGGTGTGAGTGAGAGGGCGAAGCTTTGGGTGATGTAAGGAAATATTATTGCACTAAACTAACGTTACAAGCAAGCCTACAAGAAGACACAATAGCTAACAAACAAATACAATATGTATTCAATGAATGAAATAAATATAGAACACATCAACCGACTTTCAGATATTGAATTATCAAAGTTACTGCATACACTATTGAGAACAGAAGCAAGTCAAAAATCTTTAGATGGATGCAGCATTACTGTTCCTTTAAAAATAACTGTTGCAGACGGTGGCGAAGATGGTAGAATTCAATGGACAGGTACTCCAGCTAGAACAAATTGGTTAAATAACAAACTCACAGTTTTTCAAAACAAAGCAACAAATTTAATTCCATCAAAATGCTATGAAGAAATTTTAGAAACGGAAGTTGCTTCTCAACCGAGAAAATTGAAAATCCAGGTTGAAGAAGTGGTTCTAAATAATGGTTGCTACACTTTATTCACAACACAGGATTTAAATCCCCAACAGAAAAATGAAAGGATAGCTGAATTTAGGAGAGCAATACAAGATGCAGGTCATTCAAATTATGCAACTTTTGAAATTGAAATATATGATGCTAATAAAATCAAAGATTGGGTTAACGAATACATTGGAGCAGTAACCGTAGTTCAAGGGTTTAATGGAATTCAAAGACCACAAGGATTTGTTGAATGGAATAAATGGGAAATTTTAGCAAGAGCAACGGAAAATAAATTCCAAGTTGATTCCACAATTGTCGACAACATGACTTTACTTGAAAAGTCAATCTTAACTGAAAGGGTAATCAGAGTAACTGGGCATTCAGGATTAGGTAAAACCCGATTAGTTCTTGAAGCATTCAGAAGTTCGGACTTAAAAAAATCAATTGTTTATTATAATCTTGAAGGTAGTGAAAACATTTCTGAAATAAAGAACTACATTTTATCCTACCAAGATTCACAAGACGGAATAATTGTCATTGATAATTGTGATGTAAAAAGCCATTTAATTCTATCAGGTATTGCAAAACCAACAGGTAGTCTAAAAATAATTACTCTTGGTTTGGACGACAGTACTTCAATTCAAGATTTAAAAATCAAAATTGATAGGGACAACCAAAGGGCATTGGTAAAAGAGATTGTCCAAAGCAAAATCGGAACTACCCACCAACCTTCTGACATCGAATATATCACTACTATTTCCGAAGGTTATCCTTGGATGGCAATTAGATTTTGTGACGTGGTTTTAAAAGAAGGCATGTCAGAACTTAATAAAATTCCTTTGGATGAGTTTATCAGAAAATTGATTTTTGGACTTAGCCCCGAAGATGATATTGAGTATGGAGTTATAAGAGCATGTTCTGTTTTTTCTGCTTTCGGTTTTTTAGACGACAGTTTTAGAGATGTTATCAATACTGCTATGAAAGATTCATTGAAAGCACAAATGAATTTTATCCGAACAAGAATTTATGATGGCAATATAACGGAGACAAAATTTAAGGAGACCTGTAACAAATTCAGGAACGATGACATTATTGAAAGGAGAGGAACATACTACATTGTAAAACCAACAATCTTGGCTATCAGCTTAGCTGCAGATTGGTTAATTAATACGGATTCTGACAGGATAATTGAAATTATTCAAGAACTTAAACAAGTAAACCTTGAAGAAAAATTTGTTGACAGATTAAAGGATTTAGACCAGATTGATAAGGCGAAAGATATTGTTGCCGAATTATGGGGACCTAACAGCCCTTTTGGTTTAGCGGAAGTTCTTAATACTTCGTGGGGTTCACTACTCTTCCGCTATGTTGTTGAAGTGAACCCTATTGCTACTGCAAAGGCGTTAGAAGTTTCTTTTGGCAAAATGACCAAAGAAGAAATAATTAAAATCGAAGAAGGAAGAAGAAATCTTGTTTGGGCATTAGAAAAACTTTGTTTCAGAAGAGAAACTTTTAACCGAGCAGCGAAAATTCTTTACGCTTTTGCCGTTTCTGAAAACGAAACATGGGGGAATAATTCTACCAACCAATTCAGACAGTTATTTCAACTTTTTCTTTCGGGAACAGAAGCATCATTAATTGAAAGATTAGAGATAGTTAAATGGGGTCTCACTAAAAATGATGATGACTACACCCAAATTGCAATTCAAGCAATGGGTAGAGGTTTGATAAATGACCATTACACAAGAATGGGAGGAGCAGAAAAGCAAGGCAGCAGTGCACCACTTCATGACTACTATCCTAATTTGAAAGAGATAACAGAATATTGGAATGAGATAATTTTAATACTCACCGAAATAGCTTGTTCAAACAGCACTCATTCAACGCTTGCTCAAGAAAAAATTGCTCACTCAATTAGAAGTTTATCGAGAGACCGTGAGAGTAAAATTGTAATTGATTCCATTCGGAAAATTATTAAAGTAAGAGGCTCCTTATGGACAGAAGCATTGAATAATTTGAAAATGACTTTAGGTTTTGAGAAGCACTTACCAAAGGAAATGATTGATGAAATCAATTCGTTGATTGTTGAACTTACTCCAACTGACACAAAGAACCAGCTCTTTTTAAAGGTTACTAAACCTGAATGGGATACTTACGAAAAAGATGATGAAGACCATTATATTAATAAACCAAAACTGAATGCTGAAGGTTTTGCACAAAAATTATATGACGAAAATATTTCATGGATAGAATATATCTCCGATTTATTGCAAGGAGAGCAAAGGCAAGGTTTTGCTTTTGGCAGCAAGATAGGTGAATTGACAACTGATAAAGAAAAACTTGTTGATGTCTCAATTGAAGCATTGAGAAAAATAAAAAAGGAAAATCAAAACTCTGAAGTGATTGCAGGAATTCTTTTTGGTTCAAAGAGCAAAGATTTATCAGAAAAAACAATTGACAGATTTATTGCTACCGAAGAAATTAGGCAACATGCTTTTTATTTAACAAGAGTAGTAGGTTCAACATTTACTGACATTGAAAAACTTTTTTATTTAGTTGATAATCATAGCTTTTCTATAAATCAATTCCAAAATTTTCAATACGGAAGAGGATTAGATATTTTGTCAAACGAAGAAGTATTGATGTTATGTGACAAAATCAGTCAATATGGAAATTCAGGAAAATGGACTGCTTTGTCTTTGCTTTATATGTTTTGCTACAATAGTGAGAATAAATGGAAACTGAACAAAGATTTCTTTAAAAAACTTATTGGCAGCAATAATATGACTATTGACAATGATGGAACAGGAAGAATGGAGTGTTATCACTGGTCAGATGCAGTAATAAAAATTTTAACCAAAGAACAAGACAACGAATTTGCAATTACAATTTCAAAACAAATCATTGAGTTTTGTTCTCAAATGCACTTCAACTATTCCTTTGGCACATACATTTCAAATACTATTCTGCTTCTTTTTGAAAAATATTTTGATGCTACTTGGGAATATTTCGGGCAAGGTATAATTGGCGACTACATGACATTTTTCCATTTAGAACACATGATTGGAACACGTAATGGAAATGGTTATGGTGCAGGACAAGGAATTTTGTTCCGAAATCCAGACCATTATGCAACTATTTTAGCATGGTGCAAACAGCATCCAGAAATTGCACCCGAAAGAATTGCGCACATGATGCCTCTGAGCATAAGTGACAACGATGAAATCAAGTGGCATTCATTTTCCAGAGCAATTATTGATGAATTCGGAAATAATGAGAAATTGATTAGTCAACTTTCTTCAAACATGGGGACATTTGGAACTGTAGGCTCAAGCATCCCTTATTTTCTAACCCAAAAGAAGCTATTAGAAGAACTTATAACACATCCAATAGAACGAGTAAGAGAATGGGCTATTGGTATGCTTGACTATACAGAGAAAACTATAAAACTGGAACGATTAGGTGATGAAGAACATTTTATTGATTGAAAGTCATGAAACGTCAATATGAGAGACAAACTTTAATTGCAGTAGAACTTATAGAACCACTGAAAAGACATCGTTTTAGCAACTGGGTGGTCAGAAGGCCTGCTTGTAACAGCACCTACCCAAAAGGCGGGGTTTCGTGTTCCAAAGATAGTTTTGTGGTTAAGCAAGCTTTTGTTTTTCAAATCAAGTTTTGTGGTAAAAGTCCCGCCCTTCGGGTAGCTGCAAAACGTAAAAATTTATTGTTAAATATAACTTGCAAATAATTGAATATAAAAAACCATAATAAATTATGATAACTAAAGCAATTAATATTATCTCTTTGTGTTTGATTCCACTTCTAATAAGTTGTAGTAATTCAAACACATCTGATAAAACTATCTCTACTTCAAAAGAAAATGTAACCAACGATACTTCAAAAGAAAATACGAAAGTTGAAGTTTTTAATGATGTTGATAAAACGAGAGATGTATTATCTGAAAATGGAATTGGACAATTAAAAAAATGGCGAAGTGACGAAATGGGTGGCTATATGAGTATAACAGACTATTTTGAATTTGGCAATAATGGTTCATTAGGTTCTCCAAATAATCTAGCTTACTATTTAGAGAGCGATAAAGAGCATTGCATTAAAACACTAAAATTAGTACTAAACATCAATAATAAAGAAGAAAGAAAACTAGCCATAACAAAATTTAAGGATTTGACAATTGCAACATACAAAAGTTTGAATTTAACAATACCTAATAGTCTATTAGAAGCGATAAAAAAATCTGAAAATTTTCAGGACAATAATGAAATATTTACAACATCATTAAAGCTTGATAAAAGTAAAATTGATTCTTGGGAGTTAATAATAAGAACTAATTGAAATAGATATGACTGAAAAAGAATGGGTAAAATCAATAATTAGTGATATTGAAAATAGGTTGCAAAAAACAGAGAGCAATATTTATGTAGTTGATGGACACAGATTATCATATACAAACGATGTATTAAGTTATAGCAATGATAATAAGCCTGATATTATCAATTCAGTTGGATATGAAACAGATATTTTAATTTATGAAAGAATTAATGAAACTCAATGGTGTCCAAGAGTAGTAATAGAGACAAAACTTGGAGGTGTAACAACTCATGATGCAATTACCTATAGTCAAAAAGCTCAATCGCACAAATATATCCATCCATTTTTGAGGTATGGAATTTTAATAGGAAATCGCGACAAACATCCTTTACCTGGTAGACTTTTTAGACATGGTCAACATTTTGATTTTATGTTATCATGGAAAGCAGAAAAGGCTCAAAGTGGAGAAATGAAGAAAATGATTGGAATACTAAATGACGAGATTAAAGCAAGTAGAACCCTTGAAGAAGTATTATTTAATTCACGATTAAAAGGTAGACAGAGATTTACTTCCCTGCATAGACCATTAAGATTAGAGTAATATAACTTAAGATTTCAAGAAAACTATGAAAGAAATAATTGTAACAACTAATGATTTGAAATGTGATTATAAAATCATAGGCCCAGTATTCTTTTATTTAACTAATAAAGGATTATTTAGTAGTCAATTCGATAAACTGAGCAAGAATTACAAGGTATTAATTGAAGAAAATAAGAAAATTGGTATAGTTTCAGATAACGATATACCATGGTCAAATTTTATAGGTGAATTTGTAGCAACTCAAACCGATATAGATTTAGCTTTTGTGATTTCAGTAGAAGAATTAAAAATCAGAACGGGTACAATTGGGGGTGATGCAATTATAGGTTTCAAATTTGAAATTGATTTTAATCATAAATCATTGAATGAGTTTTTTGTAAAGGTAATGGGTACAGCGGTTAAAATGTCAATGTGATAATATTATTTATTTAATTCTGAACTCATTTGATTTTAATATTTCAATATTCATATTTTAATATTTTTTGATTATTTAAATCAAACTATTAATAAAATTATTTAATAACATAAAAAATAATGTCTATACCTAAAAATATAACTCGAGATCATTTATTGAAAGCAATAGCTAAAATAGATAATGATGGTTACCCAAGTGATTCCAAGTCGAAATACTACGATTTGAATTATGGAGATAAAAAATACCCACCCAAAGTTGTTGTATCTTATGCTAATATATTTGCAAATGGTTTTGAATTAGATAGAAACACTTTTAAAGGAGGAGAAGGTACTGAATGTTTTGAATTGTTGTTAAAAAATAATTTTCATATTTCAAAAAAAGATGATGTATTGTTAGATCAAAATATTTGGATAGAAAAAACATTAGTATCAGGTAGAGAAGATAGACTCATTGGGGAAAGAGCATTAGGTAAAGCTTTATGGTCACCTAGAAAAAATAGTGGAGGTGCTGACATTTATAAAAACATGCGAAATGTTAAACCTGGGGATATTATCATTCACTTTATAGATAACGATAAAATTGTAGGGTTATCAATTGCAAAAAGCAGTTTTGAAGAAACAGAAGGATTACTAGGTACTGATTGGGAAGGTCCAGCATATTTAATACGATTAGAGGGATTTATTGATTTACAACCACCATTAAAAAAACTTGATATTCTATCAAACAATTATAAAAATGAATTAATAAAAATATCAAACACTTCCGAAGTATTTTTTACTAAAAATCTTAAATTAAGACAAGGAGCTTATCTTACACCTTGCCCCAATGATCTATTTAAACTTATTGCGTCTATATACTATAAGTTAACTTCAAAAAAATTACCATATATAAATATTCAAAACACTTTCTTAGATAATGTAAATACAATAAATTCTGTTATGGTTGAAAATTATAAGAAATATACCCTTGCTATAAAAACAAAACCATTTATTATTTTAGCAGGTCTTTCTGGAACGGGCAAGTCTAGAATAGTTCGTACTCTTGCATATAAATTCAATAATATTCCTGAAGATAATATGCTAAATAAAAGTACACCTACAAATTATTTATTAATTAAAGTTAAACCTAATTGGCATGATTCATCTGAATTATTGGGTTATGAATCTAGAATTAGTGGTAAGGATAGATTTATTATTACAGATTTTATAAGATTTATTGTTAAAGCTTGGCAATTTCCTAATACACCCTTTTTCATTTGTCTCGATGAAATGAATCTTGCTCCAGTCGAGCAATATTTTGCTGAATACCTAAGTGTAATTGAGACAAGGAGAGTAATAGATGATATTATAAAAACTGATTCTTTAATTAGCGATAAATTAATTCGTAAGTATTCGATTAAAGAAAGTGGGGTCGATATTGATTATGATTTATGGAACGAGCTTGACATAATAGATGAAAACTTACAAAACAACTTTAAACTGAATGGAATTGGTATTCCTCAAAATCTGATTATTGTTGGTACTGTTAATATGGATGAAACTACTCATTCTTTTAGCCGTAAGGTTTTAGATCGAGCAATGACTATTGAAATGAATGAAATTAATCTTCAAAATGGTCTTATTGAAAATACAAATGATTGGAGCTACCCACTTCAACCGTTAAAAAATGAGTTACTTATATCAGAAAAAACATTAGGTTCAGAGGTCTTTAATCTTTTAGGTTCTATTGGTGATGAAATAATCAAATATCTTGATTTAATTAATATTAAATTAGAGGGTACGCCATTTAAAATAGCGTATCGAGTTCGTGATGAATTTTTGCTTTACGCCTATAATTATTCTTTGCTTGAAAGTAAATCGGAAGATTGGAGTAAATATGTTTTGGATGAAATGACTCTTATGAAAATTTTACCGCGGATTGAAGGTGATGAAGATAAAACAAAATTACTTGATGACCTAATAATTATATTTCAAGAAAACAATTTGCCGAAGTCATTAAACAAAGCAACAGAAATGGCAAACCGTAGAAGACATTCTCATTACACTTCATTCTGGTTATAATTTAAAATGGACCTATTACGAATATCAACGAATGACTATGAACTCACAGTGCGAGCTGATGGAGTTGATGCTTCATTTCGCAGAGCAGTTTTACGTAATACATCGATTGAAAATTCAACAATTTATTCCTTTGATGGTGGTTTTGTGGACAGGTTTGAGTTGTTAACAAATACCAACAATGAATTGGGAAGTCAGTTAACAGATTCTTCGTTCAATATTCCAACTTATCCGGTTTTTTTTGAAAACAAGGATTACTATTTTGATGTTGTTTTCCACAACCAGACAGATGTAGAACCTGTTATATACAGTTCACTTCAAGAGGTGAAGAAATCTTTTATCTCCCGAAAAGTAAACGACAAATATTTTTTGACAGGTGCTATTAATTATAGAAATGACATTGGTAAATCTGATTTTGTAATTCGCTATAAGAGAGATGGGATTTCAATCAGTCATAAATTAAGTTTTGAAGTTTTCCCTGTTAAACTAGATTACAAGTCAGACTACAATAGCATCATAGCGGACATCAATAAAGAATTTTCATCACTTGTTTTTGATGTCCTTAAAAAGACTTACACAGGTTTTAAAGAAGGTAATGAAATAAATAACGATATAATTTGGTGGGGTGTTTTTGGACAATTATATAAGAATATTATAAGCTATTCAAAATTGATTTTGAATAAGCCACACAATAGACTTATCAAGGATAATTATTTTTCAAAGGCTGACAGAATAAGAAATCTAAATTACGAAATAGAAGAACAGATAGGAGAACACAGAGAGTACACTCAAAAATATTATCGTGTTGAAAGAAAAATATTAACCATTAACACATTAGAGAACCAGTTTTTTAAATATTCGGTTTTCTATGTTTTGCAGAAATTTATTTCAATCAAAAATAAACTGATGAGCAATTCTGGTCTTAGAATTAGTGATGAATTTATTGCAGAATTGGGACAAATTGAAAAGGAGTTTTCGATTATTACTCATAATCCGTTCTTCAAACACATTACTGATTTCAGAGGAATGAAACAAGAATCACTTGTTCTGCAAAAAGCTTCAGGTTACTCTTCTCTGTTCAGATCATGGTTAATTCTTAAACGAGGTATAGATTTTTTAGAAGGAGTAAATAAAATTGAATTAAAAAATATTGCTGACCTCTATCAAATTTGGTGTTTCATTGAAATGAAAAATATGATTCAGAAAATTCTGAATAAGAAACCAGAAGAAATAAATCTTGCTGAAATCCTTGTAGATGGGTTTACTGTTCAGCTAAGGTCAGGAAGAAGTTCTAAAGTAACTTTCAAAAAGGATAATGGTGATTTGATTGAATTGTTCCATGAGTTAAGATATACTAGTAAAATTACCGACAATACACTTTCACACACAGTAAACCAAGAACCAGATATTGTTTTAAAAGTCACGAAAAATGACTTAAAAGAGAATTTACAGTTCACCTATTTGTTTGATGCAAAATATAGACTAGTATCTGACGACACAGAAAACGGTAAAGACTTTCCTCCAGATGATGCAATAAATCAAATGCACCGCTACCGCGATGCAATTTATTATCAGAACGATCAGGTTAGCAATAGACCAAAGAAGGAAGTTATCGGTGCGTATGTTTTATTTCCAGGTGCGGGTAATGCAGACGAAGTAGAAAATCTATATTTTCAAAAATCTATAGCCAAAGTAAATATAGGCGCATTTCCACTTTTACCTGGTATGAGGAAAACACAAAATGTTAATTTACTTAAAAATTATTTAACAGAGATATTAGAGGTCAAAGAATCTGCAAGTATATTAAAAGAGGATATAATAGCATATAAGTCATTGAAATATCAAGATCCTGATCCATTTGTATTAGTTGGGTTTCTCTCTAGTCAAAATCAGAAAAATTATTTTGAGAAAGGTAACGCAAAAGTATATCATATGCCAGTACATAAGATTAATGGCACAATAAATACAATTAGAAATATTGATAAACTTAAATATTTTTGCCCTATTATCAATGGTATATTCGAATACTATGAAATTATTGATATTAATGTTATGCCTCGTATAGATATTTTTGAAATATCAGATAACCAAATGTATAAAGAAGATTATTCCTCATATTTTGTATTTAGCCTAGGAAGAAAAAATATATTACCAAATAAAATTGAATCAGCTATAGGTGGCAATAGAGTGTTTCGTTATGCTCGTTTGTCAGACTTATACAGAAGTAAATCAATAAATGACTTTAATCAATTTAGTAAAATTAGTTACTAGATAGATATTATCACTTAATAATATTATGTCTGCTAATTTTTTATTGTTTAATACTTTCCATTATACGATTAAATATTAATTTGTATGAGCTTATTAAAATGTTTTCCTGAAGTTGAAATATTCTTTGAAAACGATAGCTTTACTCAAGAAGATTTACTATCGTTTGTAGAGGAAATTGAAAATAAATATGTTGAAAGAGATGAAAGAGAATCAGTTTCAACGTTAATCAAATTAAAAATTCTACAATTTGAGTTATCAGATAACACTACCATTCCCAAAAAAAACAAATCAATAAAGCATAAAAAAATTAAAGTTTTATATACTGATAATATCAATAATGATATAATTCATATTTCACTTCAGTCTTTAAAACTTAATTCAATTGAAAATATTGCATTAAATATTCAATGGCCTACTAGTAGATTAATTAATATCCTAAAACAAAAAGGGATTTTCAAATCTCCGCAAGATTTACTTAATGAAGTAGAGTTTTCTTTAGTAAGTAATATGTTTAATTCTAGATTGAAAAGTTTAGATAGGGCATACATAAATCAAAAAAAAATTGTAGTAAAAAAATCACCCCAAAAATCTCTATCAAAACAGCTGGGGGTATATAATAAAATTGAGTCAATTGGCCTGGGTAAGCTCATATATATTAGAAAAAAGTAAAATATATTGTAATTTTAATATTAGAAGTTTATTTCAATAAAATTAATTAATATTTTTATTGAAATTTATTTATCTATATATTGTTTTTTTATTACAAATAATATTATGAAATCTATTTATATACTGCTTATATCTATATACTTACTATCATCTTGTTCAAACCGTGAAGAAAAAGAGCGCGCGCTCAAAGAATTCGAAAACAAACAACAAGAGCTAGTAAACATAAATTCTAACCTAAGAAGTTTAGATAGTTTGTATATATCTTATTTATCAGAATTAGAAGTCGCTAAATCTAATCTTGAAAGAGCTAAAGATTTTCATTTATTAAGAACCGAGTCCACTAGAGATGCAGATATAAGAAATGCTACAGAGTATGTTATAAGCGTTGAAAGAGAAATCACAAAGATAAAGAATGATATAGAGCTCTTAAAGATTACATCGATTACTACTACCAATAAAATTGATTCTCTAAAAGAATTTTTGAAAAATTAATTCTGTTAGTAGTATTTGTTCTCTTCTTACGATGGCTTGTTTATAAATTAACCCTTTGCTTTCTCTGCGTTATTCCCCTTTGCGCCTTTGCGTGAAACCTCCACGCCTTTGTCCCCTCAAAACCCTACCTTGTTCATATGTTAATAACTCCCTCTTCCTCAAAATCTAAGTCCTTTGTAACTTACTAGTAATTAACTTATTACTCACCCAAAAAAACTTAATTATGAAAAATTTAGGTATGCTCGGCAAAATTCTTTTTTGCATTCCCTTCCTCGCTTTCGGACTTATGCACCTCATGAACGCCAATCAAATGGCGGGTATGGTGCCTTCGTATATCCCAGGTGGAGTACTGTGGATCTATATCACCGGACTCGCAGAAATACTTGCTGTTATAAGTATTCTCTCTGGTAAGCAAACCAAATTAGCTACCCTGCTTTTAGCAGTATTGCTCATTATTTTTGTATTAACCATTCACCTGCCTGGTGTTAGCGACCCAGCTACTCAACAAATGGCTATGTCTGGCTTATTGAAAGACCTTGGCTTGGCTGGTGCAGCTATGATGATGTCGGCTAACGCTAAGTAATTCACATTATTAACATATTTATTTTCTTCGATTTTAAGCAATCTGAAGAGATACTAACAATAATCCACATGTCTTACCAACATTGTGGATTATTTTTTATACTTGCTCTATGTTAGAGAAAATTCGGAAAACAGAGAACTCTCACATCATTCTCTGGTTGATTAAAGATACTTTTTGGGTGATGGACCTTAAAACGCTCGGTACCATTATGATTGCACCCACTATGGCCGTAGCAATCTACCTTTGCTTCATCTCACGCAAAGACCTAAAAGAGTTTTACCATAGCCTCGCCGTTTGCTTCTGGATCGCCGCTAATGCCTCATGGATGATCGGTGAATTTTACTTCAACGATGGTATGCGTCCGCTTGCATTTAGCTTCTTCATCCTCGGCCTTCTCAGCATCTCTTTCTATTACATCAAAACTTTATTCTTCAAAAAAGCATGATTGTTCTCGAAAACGATTTATTAAAAATTAGCATCAACGAAATAGGAGCAGAGCTTCGCTCAGTCATTCATAAATCTGAAAATTTTGAATACATGTGGTCGGCCGACCCCGCTGTATGGCCAAGGGTTTCACCCGTTTTATTCCCCATCGTAGGGCGACTAAAAGAGGATACTTATTTTTACAATGATCAAGCCTATACGCTTAGTCAACATGGCTTCGCACGTAATATGAATTTCGATATCATTCATCAAACGAATACCGATGTTCATTTCGAATTAAAAGCAAATGATGAAACGAAGAAAAATTTCCCATTCGATTTTACTCTGCGATTAAAATATTCATTGCAAGAAAATAATCTTTCATTGCAATATGAAGTGATCAATACTTCTTCGGATGTGATGTATTTTTCAATCGGTATGCACCCCGGATTTAAAGTGCCACTGTTCGAGAATGAAAAGTATGAGGATTATTATATTGAGTGCAATGAAGTGGAGCAGGCGAGTAGGTATTTGATCTCTGGCGGACTCATATCTAACACCCAAGAAAAAGTTTTTGATGCCTCTAGAACCCTTGCCCTGCATAGAGATTTGTTCGATAGAGATGCGCTGGTATTTAAAAATTTAGCATCATCCGAGGTATCAATAAAATCAAAAAATCATGCGCACGGACTTACGCTCGAAGCGAAAGATTTCCCGTATTATGGTATATGGGCTCAGCCGAAGGCAGAGTTCGTTTGCTTAGAACCTTGGTGTGGCATTGCCGATTCGGTCGATAGCGATCAGCAATTGATTAACAAAGAAGGCATCAATCGATTAGGCTTATCTGAAATATTTTTTCGTGAAGTCTTTTTCCGTTTCTTCTGATATTTTTTGCTTTTCGTTCATCTCTTTTTCTAAATCACTCAATACAATATCGAGCGATACTACCGATAAATGTATTTCGCGAAGTGATAAGTATAGCGAGACCAACATGGTTAATAAGCTGGCTACAAACATGGCTTGAGCGTATTCAACTTGGGTATAGTAAAGCATGACCATAGAAAGCACACATCCGAACATACATAAAACCCCTAAAAGCTGCATGAGCCTTATGAGTTTGACGCGTCTACGTAAATTGTGAAGCTGGAAAAGTATTTTATCATCGTGTTCATTTTCCCATAAATCTCTAAGCGATCGTATACGCCCCGCGATCACATTAAAGCGGTTCGTATATGCCAATAATAATAGCGACATTGCAGGGAAAAGTAGGGCGGGAGTGTTAATTGTGAATTCCATAAAACTCTTATTCGTTTTGCTTGTTAAAAATACATAGAAAAGCAACAAGATTTGCTTTTAAAATAGTTTTCAATTAATTAAGTTTGCGACGCAAATACTAAAACACTAAAACAAATGTCAGAAACAGCTGAAATAATCTTAGACGGAAAAGCCTACAAATTCCCTGTAGTCTTAGGTACTGAAGGCGAGAAGGCCATCGACATCTCTAAATTGAGAGATGAAACAGGTTACATTACCTTAGATACTGGATATAAAAATACGGGTGCCACTAAAAGTGCTATCACTTTTTTAGATGGTGAACAAGGAATTTTGAAATACAGAGGTTACCCGATCGAGCAAATTGCTGAGAAGTCGACATTCATTGAAGTGGCGTATTTGTTAATCTATGGTGAATTACCTACTAAGACTCAATTAGATGCTTTTACGCATGAGATCTCGCGCCATACATTGATTCATGAAGATATGAAGAAGTTTTTCGATGGTTACCCTTCGAAAGCTCACCCGATGGGTCAATTGGTTTCTTTAGTTTGTTCATTGTCATCGTTCTATCCAGAATCTTTACATCCGAACCCTACTAAGGAAGAACAAAATCTCACTATCATTAAATTATTGGCGAAAATGAGTACGATCGTTTCTTGGATTCACAAGAAATCATTAGGTCACCCACTTATTTACCCACAAAATAAATTAGACTATGTTTCTAATTTCTTGAACATGACTTTCGGCAACAGAACAGAAGATTACGTAATCGACCCTGTTGTTGTTGATGCCATGAACAAATTATTAATCTTACACGCTGACCACGAGCAAAATTGCTCAACATCTACAGTTCGTATCGTAGGTTCTTCTGACGCAAACTTATACGCTTCAGTAGCATCTGGTATCTCTGCATTATGGGGCCCATTACACGGTGGCGCTAACCAAGCAGTAATCGAAATGTTAGAGGCTATAAATGCGGATGGTGGCGATGCTGACAAATGGTTAGCGAAAGCAAAAGATAAAAACGATCCGTTTAGATTGATGGGCTTCGGACATAGAGTGTACAAGAACTTTGACCCAAGAGCAACGATCATTAAAGAGGCTTGTGATAATGTGTTGAATAAATTAGGTGTTCACGACCCAATCTTAGACATCGCGAAGAAATTAGAGCAATCAGCATTAAAAGATCCGTATTTCGTAGAAAGAAAATTATATCCGAATGTAGACTTCTACTCAGGTATCATCTACAGAGCAATCGGTTTCCCTACAGAAATGTTCACGGTATTATTTGCTCTAGGTCGCTTACCAGGATGGATCGCGCAATGGAAAGAAATGCACGAGAACAATGAGCCGATTGGTAGACCGAGACAGGTTTACGTTGGGAAGACGCAGAGGGATTATGAGATTATCGCGAAGAGATAATAGATAGTCAATAGTAGCTAGTAGCTAGAATTAGGAATTAAGATTATAACGAAATTTATTTTTAGAAAAACGGATCGAGGTAATCGGTCCGTTTTTTTTTTCTATTTTCGCATTCAATAAAAAAAATGAAAATACCGAAGTTCGAAGACCTCATCATATTGGAGAATGAAGAAGTAATTGTGGTAAATAAACCACCCTTCTTCAGCTCGCTCGACGACCGTAATGGCGATACCGTAAACATGTTACGCATGGGTAGAGCGTATGCGGGCGATGTTCAATTATGTCATCGTCTCGACAAGGAAACATCCGGAGCATTAATCTTCGCTAAAAATGCTGACGTCTATCGACATATCTCTATGCAATTTGAACACAGAGAGGTGAAGAAAATTTATCATGCAATTGTCGACGGACAACATCGCTTCGAAGAAGTATATGTGGAGTTGCCCATTGCCATTGGCTCTAAAGGCATCGTAAAAATCGACCGCGCCCTTGGTAAACGCGCCGAAACATATTTCAACACCTTACAATTATTCAAACACTATACCCTTATGGAATGCCGACCCTTAACCGGCCGCATGCACCAAATACGTATTCACCTTGCTACCCAACGCGCCTCTATCGCAGGCGACGATACCTATGGTGGCAAACCTATATTCTTATCTAAAATAAAACGCGGATATAAATTATCGAAAGATCAAGAAGAACTACCTTTGATGAAACGCTTCGCATTACACGCAAAAGCAGTGACGTTTAAATTATTGAATGGAGAAGAAATCACCATCGAAGCAGAGTACCCGAAAGATTTTGATGCAGCGCTAAAATTGCTGAATAAATTCGATTCCTAATTTAGTAGGCTAGTAAGATAGTAGGCTAGTAAGTTAATGCTAGTGTATAGTGGTTAGTTATTAATGCCTATAATAACGTAATTCATTTATGAATCGTTACTAATCACTAATCATTAGTAACTAGCACTAACTTGTTAGCCTACTAGCCTACTAACTTACTAAAAAGAGGTTCCTAATTATACCCCAGCAGCTTCAGCACCTGCTTCGAGTTCTGTTCTTCCCCGAACACTTCGTAATTAAACGTCTCATCTCTATTCTTGCGAATAAGTATATGTTTCGGGTGTGGCAACAAGCAATGATGCACTCCGCCGTAGCCAGAAAGTACTTCTTGATATGCTCCTGTATGGAAAAATCCGAGGTATTGAACCTTACGTGTTTTCGGCATGAAAACGTTGTTCATATGTGCCTCTTGATTATAATAATCTTGTCCGTCGCAAGTAATACCGCCTAAGTTCACACGCTCGTATTCAGAATCCCAGTTGTTGATCGGCATCAAAATATAACGCTGATTCATCGCCCAAACATCCGGAAGGTTAGTAATAAAACTACCATCTAGCATTAACCATTTTTCACGATCGTTTTGTTGCTTACGCCCCAATACCTTATACAAAATACCTGATGCATCTGAAACCGTGTACTTACCAAATTCAGTGATGATATCTGGTTCGATTACCTCGTGCTCAGCGCAGATATCTTTGATACGCTTCACAATTTCATTCACCATGTATTCGTAATCGAAGTCGAAGGTCAATGAATTTTTGAATGGCATACCACCACCGATGTCGAGCATCGATAAATCTGGATTTATCTTTTTGAATTTGCAGTATAGGGTAACGTATTTCTCTAATTCGTTCCAGTAATACGGGGTATCACTGATGCCTGAATTGATGAAGAAGTGTAATAATTTTACTTTGAAATTCGGATTAGGTTCTATTCTTTGGTGATAGAAATCAATGATGTCTTCGATACGAACACCTAAGCGACTTGTATAAAATTGTGAGTCGGGTTGCTCTTCTGAAGCGATGCGAATACCTAAATTACATTCAACATCTAACTCATCATCGTAGAAATAAAACTCTTCTTTATTGTCGAGAACCGGGATGATATTCGTGAAGCCATCGTGCAACATGTCAACGATGTATTGCTTATACGTATCTTTCTTGTAGCCATTACATATTACCGTAATGTCTTTGTTTAACAATCCTTTTTTCTCTAAGTGATCGATAATAGGCATGTCGAAGGCCGAAGATGTTTCTAAGTGAATATCATTCTTCAAAGCTTCTTCTAAGATATGGCGGAAGTGAGAGCTCTTTGTACAGTAGCAATACTTGTAAGTGCCGCGATAGTTATTATTAACGATCGCTCTTTGGAACCAGATTTTGGCCTGTTGAATTTTCTTAGATACAATGGGTAAATAAGTGAAACGTAGGGGAGTACCGTAGGTTTCGATCATTTCCATTAGGTTTAAGTCATGAAAATATAATTCATCATCTATCACCTCAAATCCTTCTTGAGGGAATCCGACGCTTAAATCTAGAAATTCCTTGTAACTTTGCATCTATTATCTTTTTCGCAAAGATATTTTATTTATTAATAGAAATGATATTCTTCTAAAAGTTTTGAAATTTTTATTTTGCGGGACGTAAATACTTATGAGAAATCTAAAAATAATAGAGGTTAAGTCAGAAATAGGTGCAGGTACTCGTGGTGCTAGCATGGGTGTTGATGCGGTGAAAATTGCAGCATTAGACTTCGGTAGCCGCTATTTCAAACAATATAAATCGGTAGAAGTACCTAATGAGAACCACCTTTTACTCGAATCGGCAGGTAACCCTCATGCAAAACGTATCTCTGGTGTGTTGACCATGATGGAGCGTGTGAGCGAAGAAGTGGCGAGAACTCTCAAGAACGAAGAGTTCCCAATCGTACTTTCAGGTGACCACTCAAGTGCGGCAGGCACGATTGCGGGCATTAAAGTTGCACATCCGAAGTTGAAATTAGGAGTCATCTGGATCGATGCACATGCTGATTTGCATTCGCCTTATACCACACCTTCAGGAAATATTCACGGCATGCCGATCGCGATTTCACTCGCTGAAGATAATATCGAAAGCAAAGTGAATAAACCCGATCAAGAAACTTTGAACTATTGGTATCAATTGAAAAACGTGGGAGGTATATCTCCGAAGATAAGTCCGAAAGACCTCGTCTACATCAACGTTCGCGATACCGAAAAGCAAGAAGATTATTTGATTAAGAAATTCGGAATGAAGAATTTCACCACTGCCGAAATTCGCCGTAAAGGAGTTGAGAAAGTAGCGATTGAATCATTAGCTCTTTTAGATCATTGCGACGTGATTTACGTTTCATTCGATGTTGATTGTATGGATGCTTCGATATCAAAAGGTACCGGAACACCAGTACCCAATGGCATCACCGAGAAAGAAGCCGGTAACTTAGTAGCACGCTTAATGCAAAGCTCTAAAGTTTGCTGCTTCGAAATGGTAGAGATCAATCCGACACTCGACAAAGAAAACCTTATGGCGGAGAATGCTTTTGAAATACTGGTGAGAGCAACCAATCAGCTGATTAACGATTAATAAGCAGCTGTGTTAATTAGCAAATGTGATAATTAGCAAATTAGCAAATGGGTCACGCTCCCAATACTCAGTACGCTATACTCAGTACCTAATACATAATACATAATACATAATACATAATACATAGTACATAATACCTAATACAACAAAATGAATCTGCAGCAGGAAATAATTAAAGCCACCACACTCGCCATACAAGAAGTCTTCAATGAAAGTGTCGCCTTATCGGACATTACTTTGCAGGAAACTCGTAGGGAGTTCGAGGGGGAAGTCACTATCGTCGTGTTTCCTTTTACGAAATTTTCGAAGAAGTCGCCTGAAGAAACGGGTCGATTGATAGGGGAGTATTTGCAAAATAATGTGGCGATTGTTTCTACATTTAATACAGTGAAGGGCTTTTTGAATTTGAGTATTGCACAAGATTTTTATATCAAATCTTTAACAAATATTATTGCGGATGATACTTTCTTGAACCTTCCGTCAAAAAATGAAAAGGTGATGGTAGAGTACTCATCTCCGAATACGAATAAACCTTTACACCTCGGACACATCCGAAATAATTTATTGGGATATTCTGTATCACAAATCATGAAGGCTGCGGGTTATGAAGTGATCATGACGAATTTGATTAACGATCGTGGTATTCATATTTGCAAGTCGATGTTGGCTTGGGAGAAATTCGGAAATGGCGAAACGCCTGAAAGTGCGGGTATGAAAGGCGATCATTTGGTAGGTAAGTATTATGTAGAGTTTGACAAAGCCTACAAGGCAGAGCTTGCAAGCCTAATGGCTACAGGACTTTCAGAGGATGATGCAAAGAAAGCATCGAGCTTAATGAAAGAAGCGCAAGAGATGTTATTGAAGTGGGAGCAGAACGATGAGCATGTTCAAAATCTTTGGAAGATGATGAACGATTGGGTGTATGCAGGCTTCGATGTTACCTATAAAAATTTAGGAGTGACCTTCGATAAGTTTTACTACGAGTCGAATACATATAATTTAGGAAAAGATATTATTGACGAGGGTTTGGCAAAGGGTGTGTTCTTTAAGAAAGAAGATGGCTCGGTGTGGATTGATTTGACTGAGGACGGACTCGATCAAAAATTAGTATTGCGTGGTGATGGTACTTCGGTGTACATCACACAAGATTTGGGAACAGCTCAAATGAAATACGAAGATTTCCAAATGCAGCGATCAATTTATGTGGTGGGCAATGAACAAGAATATCATTTCAAAGTATTGTTCTTGATCTTAGATAAATTAGGCAAAGATTGGGCGAAAGGCTTGTACCACTTATCATACGGTATGGTGGACTTGCCAAGTGGTAAAATGAAATCGCGTGAAGGAACTGTTGTTGATGCCGATGATTTAATGGCAGAGATGATTGCCGATGCTCGCGAACAATCAGAAGAGTTAGGCAAGGTGGCTGATTTTACTGAAGAAGAAAAAGAAAAATTATTCAAGACCATAGGCATGGGCGCTTTGAAATACTACTTATTGAAAGTAGATCCTCGTAAGCGTTTGTTGTTTAATCCGAAAGAATCTATCGATCTACAAGGCCATACTGGTCCGTTCATTCAATACTCTTACGCACGTATTCAATCGATTTTTAGAAAGACTGAATTCAATAAGAATACCTCTGTAAGCATCGATTCTATTAATGAAATCGAGAAAGAGTGTATCGTTACTTTATTGAAATATCCGCAAGTAATAGAAGATGCAGCGCGTGAATATTCACCAGCAGCCATGGCGAATTACTTATACGATTTAGCGAAAGTGTTTAATAAATTTTATCACGATATGCCGATCTTGAAATTAGAAGATCTAGAATTACAGAAATTCAGATTAGCCTTATCATATCAGATTTCAGTGGTATTGAAACACGGCATGTCATTATTAGGAATAGAGGTACCAGAAAGAATGTAATATAGATTGAATGAGCAGAAAGTATTTATTCAGCATATTTCTTTTATTCTCATTACAATTTGTAAAAGCACAAGTCTTTACAGAGTCTTCGTATTTTAATCATAGCAGCTTCAATCAACTAAATGCGAACAGCAAATGGTTCGATGCTGATCAAGATTTCGATTTAGATTTCTTAAATGTTTCGATCTATAACAAGAACAATGAATTGTTTTTCAAGGATGATGCAGGCTTTAAAATTTCAGAACAAATATTGAGCAAAGAAGGCGGAAACGCTAATGGATACTGCCTTTCAGACATAGATGCTGATGGAGATTTAGATGTGTTTGTTTATTCTATATTCGGACAAAAAAATTTATTGTACCGACAAGAGAGTAAGGGAGTATTCAAAAAAGATTATACGAATATAGCTTTGCAAGCAGAGAATAATGCCTTCTATGCTGCATTCACAGATATAGATTTAGATCATGATGCTGATTTAATTATTACCGATACAGAATTATGGAATCCAGAAAAAACTCGAAAATCGACTCGCATATTTTTGAACGATGGCAAGGGCAATTTCAGCAAGTATGAGAAAGATGTTTTTAGAACAGCACTCTCTAATACAAGATCTTTTTTAGTAACAGATTTTAATAAAGATTTATTACCTGATGTATTGTTAATTAACTTCGGATCAGAGCCTGAATTGTTTATTAATAAAGGGAACTTACAATTCGAAAAAACGATCACTAATTTATCATTAAACAAGCTCGATGCTATTGCAGCGAGAGCAGCAGATTTTGATAATGATGGTGACGAAGACCTTGTAATTGCTACGGTTAAAGCCGGATTGCATTATTTCAGAAACGATCAGCAATTAAAATTTGATCCCATGCGTTACCTCGATGATTTCAATTTCGGCATCATCGAAAACATAGAAGTCAATGATATTAATAACGATGGTAAACTCGATGTATTGGTACATTGCAAAGAGCAAAACAGAAAGGTATTTCTTAAAAATAATTTCGATACGAAGAATAATTTCTTGCACTTAAAATTAAGATTTACCAAGGCGAATTATTATTCAGTGGGAGCGAAGGTCTATGTGAAGCATAATAATCATTGGCTATTCAGAGAATTGAATAGTTCTGCAGGCATGCATCAGAAGAATTCGTATGATTTACACTTCGGATTATTGAATCAAGAAATCACAGACTCCATAAAAGTCATTTGGCCCGATGGTACTGTACAGTACTTCTTTAATTTGGTTAGCAATAAAAGACATTTATTGCAAGCATCCGCAGAAATAAAAGAAGTCATAGAAGATAATGTTTACAATGCTTTGGAGCCGTCAATGAATGATTTAGAAGTATCAATAGTAGCCGATACTTTTAGAGTAGCAGAGGTCAATAGTATCACAATATTTTATAAGAATAAATCGGCTGTATCGAACTCAGCGAATATCGAATTGAGTTTTAACAATACCATGAAATTACAATACGCTTATCCGCCTGCAGCCAAAACTGATGAACAATCTATCGTCTGGAAATTCAAAAAATTAGCCTCCAACGAATCAGGCATCATCACCCTAAACTTATTACTACCCCTCGACGCAACACTGATAAACACAAGCATGAAGCTTAATGTGAAAATTAGTAACGACTTATTTGATGAAGCACCGGGTGATAATGAGGTGCTGTTGGTGAGAGTGATTAAATGATGTAGGATGTAGGATGTAGAATGTAGGATGTACAATCATTTTACATCCTACATTCTACATTCTACATTATTTCTTAAAGAAACTAGAAACCACCAACTCCTTAGTCCCCTGCGAGTAATTATAGAAACCACTCTTCGTCTTCACACCAAGTTCGCCTGCAGTAACCATTTTCACTAGTAATGGGCACGGTGCGTATTTCGGGTTTCCGAAGCCGTCGTGTAATACATTTAGAATAGCAAGACAAACGTCGAGTCCGATGAAATCTGCTAATTGCAATGGTCCCATTGGGTGAGCCATACCTAATTTCATTACAGTATCTATTTCTTCAACGCCAGCAACACCTTCGTAAAGAGAGTAAATTGCTTCGTTGATCATTGGCATTAAAATACGGTTCGCGATGAAACCAGGGTAGTCGTTAACTAAAGTCGGAACCTTATCAATTTTCTTAGATAAGTCAACGATGATATTACAAACTTCATCTTCAGTTTGGTAACCTCTGATGATTTCTACTAATTTCATAACAGGCACCGGATTCATAAAATGCATTCCGATTACCTTGTTTGCTCTACCAGAAGCCACACCAATTTCAGTGATAGAGATTGATGAAGTGTTGGTAGCTAATATGGCATTCGCTGGAGTAAATTGACCTAAGTCAGCGAAGATTTTCTTTTTGATAGTCGGGTTTTCAGTAGCAGCTTCAACAACTAGTTCTGCATTTTTTACCCCTTCTTGTAAATCGGTAAAAGTAGTTAAGTTCGATAGGGTTGAGGCTTTCAACTCTTCAGTGATGGTACCTTTAGCAACCATACGATCTAAATTTTTCGTGATGGTTTCGATCGCTCTTTTCAAAGCATCGGCATTCACATCTATTAAACTTACTTGATAACCATATTGAGCAAATACATGCGCAATACCATTACCCATAGTACCTGAACCTATTACTGATATATTCTTCATTTTTTAAATTTTGCTTGGCGCAAATTTACAGTTCTTTAACAATTTTCTCTAATACTTCCATACCCATATCAACATGAGCTTTTTCTAAGATCAATGCTGGTCTGAAACGAATAGTATTATGTCCGCAACCCAAGAACATCACATTATGCTCCATGCCTTTGCTCACGAACTTATCGCGCATTTCTTTTGAAGGGAAATCGAATGCAATCATCAATCCGCGGCCGCGAACGTTAGAGATCTTCGGATTTCTTTTAGAAATTTCTAAGATTTTATCGTATAAATAGTTACCTACTTTTTCTGCATTATCTAATAAATTATCTTCTTCTACAATCTCCATAATTCTTGAAGATCTTACCATGTCTACTAAATTACCACCCCATGTAGAATTGATTCTCGATGATACATTGAACACATTCGTTTCAATTTCATCTACTTTTCTGCCCGCTAAAATTCCGCATACTTGCATCTTCTTACCGAAAGCAAGAATATCTGGTCTAGCTTTCTCACCGAAATGCTCGTGCGCCCAGAATTTACCTGTTAATCCGACACCACTTTGTACCTCATCATATATTAACATCGCATCATTCTCATCACAAATTGTTCTCAATTGTTCTAAGAACTCTATACGGAAATGATTATCGCCACCCTCTGATTGTATAGGCTCAATGATGATTGCGCAAATATCATCAGGGTTATTTTTGAATGCAGTTTTGATTTGATTGATCGATAATTCTTCTCTTCTTAATAGATCTTCATATGAATCATCAGAGTAAGGGAATTTGATCTTCGGATTTGAAACTCTAGGCCAATCGAATTTCGCGAACCACTTAGTCTTATCAGGCAATGTATTCGTCAAACTCAATGTATATCCCGAACGACCATGAAATGCTTGTTCGAAGTGTAAAATTTGAAATCCTTTTTCTTCCGTATAACCCTTCTTAAAATTCTTCTGCACTTTCCAGTCCATCGCCACTTTTAACGCATTCTCAATCGCCAACGATCCGCCTGCAATAAAGAAAGCATGTGGTAAATATTCAGGAATACCAACTCTTGAAAATGTCTCTACGAATTGTGCGTATTGTGAAGTGTATATATCAGAGTTTGAAGGATTCGTTAATGCAGCTAACATTAAGTTCTTCTTAAATTCTTCGTCGTTCACCATCTTCGGATGGTTGTAACCCAATGGCACTGATGCGAAACAAGTGAAGAAGTCTAATAATTTACGATTGTTTTTGGCATCATAAATCCATACGCCTTCGCTTTTTTCCATATCGAACACCATGTCGTAGCCATCAGCTAAGATGTGCTTACTTAAGGTTTCTTGAACTTGGTTGGGGGAGATACTTACTTTGTACATGAGCTTAATGTTTGCACAAAGATAGTAAAAAAATGCCGTTTGCAGTTCAAAAATGGCTTTTTTATTAACCCGGACGAATATTCTTATTAGTATAGGAACTTAAGAAATAAGTTCTGATAAGCTAATTTTATTTAGAAAAAAGAGAATTGAAAGCATCAATTTTTCCGACATTGCCCCAAATACCACCGGTATGGATGAAGAGAATTTTACAATTCTCAGACAATGATTGTAAATTTTTGTACAAAATAAACAAGGCTTTACCTGTATAAATGGGATCGATTAAGACGCCTGTGTTTTTTTGAAAATCGATGATGAATTGGAGAAGTTCTGGAGTATGTTTTGCATATCGCCCCAATTCATTGGTATCATGAATTGCTAATGCAGAAATATCATTACTGAATTCTTGAATGTTTGCAAGTACTTCTTCAATACCTTTATGAACAATAACAGTATGAACTTTAGTATTTAATTTTTTTTCATTCACATAATTTAAAACACCAGCAGTAGAACATCCGGTACCTGATGCTAAATAGATGTCTGTAAATACTTCATCATGTTCATGCATACTTTCTTGCATACCTTGAGCAGCGAGCATTGACATTCCGCCTTCATCTATAAAATACGCATCATCCGAAGTCAAAAAATACTCATTGAAAATTGCGTGTTTATCTCTGTATGCTTCACGACTAACTGTAATAATTTTCATGCCCATTGATTGGCATAAACTCATGCAAATATTATTGGGTATGCCTTCATCAGAACGCACGAATCCGACCGATTTAAAATTAAATCGAGCCGCCGCTGCAGCCAATGCAATCAAGTGATTCGAGTAAGCACCACCAAAACTGACGAGGGTATTTTTATTTTTTTCTCGTGCATCGATGAGGGTATATTTTAGCTTACGCCATTTATTGCCAGAGATCAGCGGATCTATAAGATCATCGCGTTTGATATAGAGTTCAATATTATTGGGGATATTCCAATAAATACGTTCAATAGGTGTTTGCGATTTAAACTCTTCGATCAACATGGTTTACAAATAAAAGAAAAACCCAGCAATAAATTTGCTGGGTTTCGATATATTGATTTTTGTTAGGTTTTATTTCCAATCTAAATTCAATCCAACACCCACACTTGCATATGGGTATTGTCCGAAAGTATAGGCACCATTCAATGTCAAGATTAACAACTTCAATCTTGCACCTACTGTTGCAGTGAAACCGTTAGCACCTTCAACATCAAATTTCACAGGATCTTTGTAACCATTGATTACTTCAGTACCGAAATTAGCATCACCAATTCTAGATTCTAATTCAGTGATTGGGAAATTACCATTAAGCGCTACAGTACTTGTAGAACTTTGATAATTCAAGCCACTGTAAACAGTTAACATCAAAACTTTCTTAGATAATAACAATCCGAATGTTGTAGCTTTCGTTTCTACGTTCAACATTTGGTTTGAGAAATCAGTGATAGTATTACCTGTTTTATTTGGTTTGCCAGCTTCAGCACCTAGTTCAAGTCCTTTGTCTAAATTGAATTTAGTATAACCGAAATAAGCAGACATGTCAAAGGGTAATTTATCTACTACCGGAATCCATTGTTTGATATCGTGTTTAATACCGAATCCAATTAAGCCCATATCACCAGCATCACCTAAAGAAACAGTTGGCATATAACGAACCATCACTTCTGTATTTTTGATAAGTCCGATCGCTAACTGCGCAGTCGGCGCCCCCGAATACGGCAATCCCGTGCCTTGCGGAGAAGCAAATTCAGTCACTAAGATTTCAGCACCAGGTGTTGTAGGATCAGCAGCATATAATTGATAGATAGCATTACCTGCAAGACTTTCTTCGCCAGAAACGGTAGCAGCATTCGGACCTGTACCCGCTTTAACTCTCAATTGGCTGAAGCCTAAGTTTGTAGCATTGAAAATTTTATCTTCATCAGGTACAAAGGCAGCGTTAAAGTTCACGGTCACATCAAATCTACCCAAGCCATGCGGCTTCGCCGTATTGTACCATCCACCGTTAAGTCCAGCCCCAAAACCCTTCATCAACGGACTCATATAAGCATCTACTAGCTTGCCAGCATCAGCGACACCAGCTTTCATCATTTCACCCACTTGGTCTTGAGCATTGGCATTGTTAGTGATGGCCATAGAACTCAAGCTCAAAGCCATTACAGTCAGGCTGTTTATTAAATAACTTTTTGGTTTCATAAAATATCTTTTTGGTTTATGTTTTAGTTTGTTGATTTAAAAATAAGGAAAAAATTGAAATAAAAGTAGTGGGTACTGAGTAGTGTGTACTTAGAGGAGCGATACATTGTTATTTGCATGGGGTTTGTACGAATCGAATTTATTTTTTGTCATGTTGAGAGTATGTCGTAAATGTTTTACCATCATAACTACTTAATCCAAAGTTTTTTGTACCAAACCACAAATTACCATTTTTATCTTTAAGAACACTCATAACCGCATTGCTAATCAAGCCATCATTTTCTGTAAAGTTTTTAAATGATTTTCCATCATAATACCAAACCCCAGTATCAAAGGTCGTAATCCAGAAATTTTTCTTTTCATCTTGCAATATTGCTGATGCCCCTCGGCTAACAAAACCCTCGTTTCTTCTGATGTTTGTAAATGTTTTTCCGTTATAATAGCAAAGGCCATGGTCTCTTGTTGTAAACCAAATATTTCCTAAATGATCTTCCATCATTGAAGAAATCATATCGTCTGATATATGGTCTTGCATTTTAGAATAGGTGGTGATTTGATTAATTTCGTAAGTACTATTTGCTTTGTTCAACTTTCTATTATCTTGGTTTGATTTGTAATAGTCAGCAGAAGGAAGAAAGTTTTTAAAATCTTTCCCATCGTATCTCCATACACCACCACCATTCCATGAGCTAAACCATATATTTCCATTTTTATCTTGTAGAATATCAAGGATCAGTTGGTATGTGCTTCCTAAGTTAAAAGTATGGTCGTTGTTATTCAGAAAATTATTAAGTGTTGTACCATTGTAGCGATAAATCCCATTACCCTTTGTACCGAACCATAAGTTTCCATCTTTGTCTTCTAACATACATGTAATGTTAAATATGTCGGGCACTGGATATTTAGTGAATTTATTGCCGTCATACTTGCATATACCATTTTTTGTCCCTATTAAAATATTTCCTGCTTTGTCTTGAATAATTGAACTCACGTAGTTGTTGCACAATCCGTTTTTAGTAGTAAAATTGGTAAATGATTTTCCATCATAACGATAAACACCTTCACCACTAATGCTAAACCAAATGTTGCCCTCTTTGTCAAGAAGTTGGCAATTGACATTCTCATACTCAGTACCAAAGGTCCGAATGATTTTAGGATGATCGCCTTTATTAGGTATTCGTTGATTTATATTGGCTTTAGATGGTTCAGTTTTGACTTGGCCATTACAAGAAGTAATGAAAATCAATAACAAAGGCAAACAATAGATTGACTTTTTCATATTATATAATTTACTAGCAAAAGTAGTTTTATTTTGAAAGCAAGTTGTTATTGAGTTGTTATTGTTGCTATCCATATTAATCGTGACGCATTTCAAAAATAGCACATCGGAATACTGAATACAGAATACTGAATACCTTTTCTATATTTGTCCCATGACCGACCACCTCGACATCAACCCCGACACCAACGAACCCGAAGAACAAGACCTTTACGAACATTTTAAAATCATTGTCGATAAAGGCCAATCTCTTTTGCGTATCGATAAGTTCTTGATGAACCGAATGGTCAATGTCTCGCGTAATCGAATTCAAAATGCTGCCGATGCCGGAAATATTTTAGTCAATGGGAGCGTGGTGAAAAGTAATTATCGCGTGAAACCCCTCGATACCATTACGATTGTACTACCTCATCCGCCTCGCGATACCGAAATTTACCCGGAAGATATTCCGCTCGACATAATTTATGAAGATGATTTTTTAGTCATCGTTAATAAACCTGCTGGCATGGTGGTGCACCCTGGTTATAATAATTATACCGGCACACTCGTACATGCACTCGCTTTTCATTTTCAGAATTTGCCGAATTTGAAAGGGAATGTGGCGAGACCGGGATTGGTACATAGAATTGATAAAGACACATCTGGATTATTATTGATTTCGAAAGATGAGTTTTCGATGACTTATTTGGCGAAGCAATTTTATGATCATACAATTACTAGAAAATATTATGCTTTAGTTTGGGGTGATATTTCTGAGGATGGTACCGTTACGGGGTACATCGGTAGAAGTTTGAGAGATCGTAAGGTGATGGATATTTTTGATAATGAAGAAAATGGGAAGTGGTCTGTTACTCATTATAAAGTGGTAGAAAGATTTCATTATGTGACTTTAATTGAGTGTCAATTAGAAACAGGTAGAACACATCAGATCAGGGCGCATATGCAACATATAGGGCATCCTTTGTTTAACGATGCTACATATGGCGGTGATAAAATTCTAAAAGGTACTGCCACTGGTAAGTACAAGCAATTTGTAGAAAATTGTTTCAATATATGCAACAGACAAGCATTGCATGCACAGAGTATCGGATTCATACATCCGCATACAAAAAAATACGTTTTGTTCGAATCGGAGTTTCCTGAAGATTTAAAGTTGCTGATAGACAAATGGTCAACATTTATTGCAGGCAGAAATCAAGAAATCGAAAATTGATTCAAAAAATAATCGCAAATTTGGGAAATGTTTTCGACAGGATTTTTTAGTTTAAACGGACAGTTATACCCACAAGATACGAATGTGTTTGGCACGCAAAATCGTGCTTTGCGTTATGGCGATGGTATCTTCGAAACCATGCGTATGCTCGATGGCAAAGTGATGTTTTTCAAATATCATATGGATCGTCTATTCAAAGGTATGCAAGCTTTGAAAATAGATTATCACAGAGCCTTCGATGCAGAGTTTGTAGCTTCTGAAATAGTAGCACTTGCAAGAGCTAATAAAATTTACAAGAATGCTCGCATCCGTTTTTCAGTTTTTAGAGAAGATGGCGGATGGTACACTCCCGAAAAAAATACTTTCAATTATTTAATAGAAATTCAAGCACTCAACGAAGATACGTATATCGTTGAACGCGGATTAATTGCTGATGTTTACAAAGAAGTACGTAAAGATTTCTCAGCACTCTCACACCTCAAAACTTCTAATTCATTACCCTATGTTTTAGCTGGAGTATATCGTAAAGAAAATAATTTAGACGAATGTATTTTACTCAACTCTCAAAATAATATCGTTGAGAGTATCTCTTCTAATGTATTCTTAATTAAAGAAAACAAAGCCTACACACCAGCAATCACTGATGGTTGCATCGATGGAGTTATGCGTAAAGTAGTCATCGAACTTCTAAAAGAACTTAACATTACCGTAGTTGAAACTTCATTACCAGCAAACCTTCTAGAGCATGCTGATGAAATATTTTTAACGAATAGTATTAAAGGAATTCAATCGGTGGTCGGCATAGGACTTAAAAGGTACTATAGTAAGATGGGGAAGCAGTTGATAGGGATTTTGAATTCGAAACGATAAAATTCGTAGTCAGTATTCCGTATTCAGTATTCCGATGTGCTAAATTTGAAACTCTTCACGATGATTATTGCGTACACCCGTAAGGGTCGATTCCATCGACCCGACAAATTTTACTATCCATTAACATCGTGACGTAATTCAAAAATTAGGTATCGGAATACTGAATACGGAATACTGACTACGGATGAATTCGGTATCCCCTCAGCAACTCCTCCAACTTCATCCTCCTCTTCCCCTCCAACTGCAAATCTTCCACTTCCACCAATTGGTCTGCTGCTTTGAAACGCAAATACGTTTTGCCATCGCTTTCGAATTCGCCAATGGCTAAATTGCTTGATTCATTTATGACTTTCGCTGAATATATTTTCAGCATTTGATTGTTCAAGGTTGTGAATGCAACAGGGTAGGGTGAAAGTCCGCGTATTAAATTCACTATCGACTCTGCTGAATTGTTCCATTTGATTTCGCGATCTTCTTTGAAAATTTTCGGAGCATGTTTGAGCTCTTCTTTTTTCAAATTATTTTGTGACATCCATTCATTTTGATCAATGCTTCGGATCTTATCGCTTTCAATAGCTTGTACGGTTTTCAATACTAATTCAGCACCCACCATCATTGCCTTATCGTGCAATGCTCCCACATTCATATCATCTGAAATTTCTATTTTCTCTTGGAAAATAATTGAGCCTGTATCTATCTCATGTTTCAAGAAGAAAGTTGTTACACCTGTATATTTCTCGCCATTTATCACTGCCCAATTCAATGGTGCTGCACCTCGGTATTGTGGTAACAAAGATCCGTGTAAATTGAAAGTGCCTAATTTTGGCATCGTCCATACCACTTCTGGTAACATTCGAAATGCTACTACTATAAATAAATCTGCATTGATTTCTTTCAATGCATTGATGAACTCTTCTGACTTTAATTTCTCGGGTTGTAGTACTGGTAAATTATTAGCAACAGCATACTGCTTTACTGCCGACTCTGATATTTTTTGTCCGCGCCCCGCAGGCTTATCTGGCACCGTCACTACCGCTGCTACATCGTAATTATTTTTAACTAATATATCGAGTGAGGCTACCGCAAATTCAGGTGTGCCCATGAATACTATCTTCATCTGTACAACAAATATTTTCTTCTGGTTCTATTAAACTTATGCAAATCTCTTCTCCAAGACGAGCGTATCTCTTCTTCTGATTGTCCCTCTAAAATTTGTGTTCTTAACTTTGAATTACCTGCTAACTTATCGAAAAATGAATTGAAAAATTTAGAGCTGTCGGGGTACGATTTGTACATCTCTATTAACCATTTTAATTCTATTTGCTTTTTATTATATGCACTATCGCTAACGTAATTTCTCAAATCTACACCATAGCATATTTCATTTTTATAAGGCGGTTCTTTACTCATTCCATCTATCGCTACTGGCTGAAAATTGAATGCATACTTCAAGCCTAACAGAGGGTGTCCGATCATTTTGAAAGGATCATAAGTTCCTCTACCTACACTAATCACCGTGCCCTCAAAGAAACATAAAGAGGGATATAGTGCAATGGCATCAGCATCTCCTAAATTAGGAGAAGGCTTAACCGGTAGGGTATAAGTTGACTGATGATTGTAAGCTTTGTTTCTTATCGTTATCAACTCACATTGAACGCCATTTGCTAACCAATTCTCTCCATTAATCATTCTGGCATATTCTGCAATCGTCATACCATATACCACTGGCACAGGGTGCATGCCTACAAATGATCTGTAATTTTCATCGAGTAAAGGTCCGTCGATGTAATGCCCGTTCGGATTGGGTCTGTCTAGTATCAGCAATGTGATATTATTCTCTGCACATGCTTCCATCACATAATGCAATGTTGAGATGTAGGTATAAAATCGTACTCCTACATCTTGTACATCAAAGATCATAAGATCTATACTGTCTAAATCTTTTTTGCTAGGCTTTTTATTTTTACCATACAATGATACAATGGGCAACATCGTTGCTGAGTCAATTTCATTGTTTACACTTTCACCTGCATCGGCCTTGCCTCTGAAGCCATGCTCAGGACAATATATTTTGCGTATGTCGATCTTTAAAGATAATAGCGAATCGACTAAGTGTTTGTTTGATATTAAGGATGTTTGGTTGACCACCATCCCGATTCTTTTACCTTCAATTATGCTTAAGTATTCATCTGTGAATTGTGCAGCGGGTATAGGCTTTGCATCTCTTTGTGCATAGCCAGTTAATGCTGTTATCAGGTATAAGAAAAGAATACTTAATATTTTCATTCTTTGAAGCTATTGTTCGTTACGTATATTAGCCAAAAATACGCAAAGCAAATTAATTTGAACTATACTTTTTACATAGCCAAAAGAATCACTCTTCAATCAAAACGGAAGTTCTCTAAACTGATTGTACGCATTGCCATTGCAGGCATTGCATTGGGTGTCATGGTGATGTTGTTGAGTGTTGGTATCATCCGAGGATTTAAAGAAACGATTAAAGATAAGCTCACCGGATTCTCGGGCGATTTACAAGTAAGTAATTTTCAGTACTCACAAAATTCTAATGATTACCTAATCAGAAATTCAGATTTTGAGAATGCCTTAAAAAAGAATAATCAAATACAACAAGTGCTGCAGGTTGCCAATAAAGTGACCATCATGCAACATAATAATCGTATAGAACCTCTAATGATTAAAGGGGTAAACAATATGAACGATTATCAATTCATGATTGAAAATATTGTGAAGGGTAGAAGAGCGAATGCTGATAATGAGATTTTAATTTCTAAATATATTGCTGATAAACACACCATTGATACTGCTGATAGAATTTTATTTTATTTCACCGATCAGCCTGTAAAACTTCGTAAATACAAGGTAGTAGGGGTGTATGAAAGTTCTATCGATCAAATTGATCAGAACATTGTGCTGGCGAATATTGACTTGGTTAAATCGGTGAACGACTGGACAAACAATCAAATTGCTTATTATCAAATTCATTTAAAAGATAGAACAAAGTTGAATGAAGAATTACTTGTTCAGTTAGATCAATATATACCACTCGACCAAAAGGTGTTTACGAATCAAGAGATATATTCAGAATTGTATGACTGGATTAATCTTTTGGATGTCAACTCGCAAGTAATTATCATATTGATGTTGATAGTAGCAGGTATCAATATGATTTCTGCTATTCTGATATTAATACTTGAAAGGGTAGCTTTTATTGGGGTTTTGAAAACAATGGGAGCGAGCAATGCCTTTGTAAAAAGAGTGTTTTATTACAATGCTTCGTATTTGATATTCATCGGATTGCTTATAGGTAATTCACTTACATTAATCACCTATTACTTACAAAAGAAATTTCATTTGATTGAACTCGATCCGAGTTCATACTACATGAAGTATGTTGAGATACATTTCAAACCATTAGATTTTGTACTAATGAACACGGGTGTATTCATTAGTACTTTATTCTTTGTTTGGTTAGGTACTTTATTGATTACAAAAATAAATCCTCTGAAAGCTATTCGATTTAATTAATCTTCTTAGCTGCTAAAATAGTTTCAATTCTTTCAGACGGAACTCTGTTTAATTCTTTTAAGAAATCTAATTTGTAGATAAACAATGAATCGCCTTTAAACTCGAATTCAAATGAGTTACCCTCATTTTTGCCATTCGATAAAAACACAGTATTCGTTTTATTGAACTCTCTGCAAAATTTTGAATGACACATTGAGTAATAATTCAATTTGGCTAATCCTTTTACTTCACCTAATTCATTGAAGCTGATAGTATCTTGATTGCTTATGTACGTACCAGTAAATACTAGGTTATTAATATAAGGCATCGCATACGAAACATATCTTTGTTCAGCAGTCATGGTTAAATCAGTTTCATTGATTTTTAAGAATTGAGTTTTTACATCAGTCGTTGTATTTCTCAATGTTAAAATATCACCTTCGAACGACATTTCTGCATCTACCAATGAACCATATAATCCGCTGATGACAAATAGATTTTTCTTCACCGGAATGTACTTAGTTTCTTTTTTGCTTTTACTTACTTCATAAAATACAAGGTTCGAATCATCGGCCGACATTACAATTTCGTACAATGCGATTTTATTATTCTTGAAGTTTTTGTCTTTTTTCACTGAATCTAAATACTCTTTAGAAACATAATGCCCCAATTGTTCTTTTTGAATTCTTATATCTTGATCACATGATATTAAGAAAGTAGAAACAATAATGGCTAGGGCTGTAGTAATTCTATTAAAGGTCATATATAATTATTATAATTTTTTTGCTTGTTCCCAATATACATCCATTTCATTAAGGCTCATGTCTTTTAACGACTTGCCCATCTCTGTTGCTTTTTGCTCGAGGTACTGAAATCTTTTGATGAATTTTTTATTCGTTTTTTCTAAGGCGTTCTCCGGATTTATATCAATAAATCTAGCGTAGTTAATCAAAGAGAACATTAAATCACCGAATTCTTTTTCGGCTAAATCTTTATCAATCGCTTGTTGAGTTTCGGTATTGAATACCTCTTTAAACTCTTGCATTTCTTCCTCGACCTTTTCCCATACTTGCTCTTTCTTCTCCCAATCGAATCCGACTCCACGTGCCTTCTCCTGTATTCTCGATGCTTTGATCAATGCAGGCAATGAAATAGGCACACCTTCTAAAACAGATTTATTGCCTTCTTTTAATTTCAATTGCTCCCAATTACGCTTCACATCTTCTTCATTTTCTACCACTACATCTCCGTATATATGCGGATGTCTGCTAATTAATTTTTCGCAAATCGAATTAAGCACATCAGCTATGTTGAATGTACCATCCTCAGAAGCAATCTTAGAATAAAAAACGAGGTGCAACATAATGTCGCCCAGCTCTTTTTTTATTTCATTTTTATCGCCTTCAACGATAGCATCAGATAACTCATAAACCTCTTCAATCGTCAAATGACGCAAGCTCTCCATGGTCTGTTTCATATCCCAAGGGCATTTAGCCCTCAATTCATCCATGATGTTTAAAAGTCGTTCGAATGCTACTAATCTCTGATCCATCTCTTTTTTCAGGCTAAAATAGCAAAAAATCAAATGCTAAGCCTATTTTCTTATCTTTGTGATTTATTTGAAATTGTGATAGCATTAAACGACGTAACCTTTGAGTTCGGGTCAAGAACTTTGTATGATAGTGTGAATTGGCATATTAAGCCGAATGAGAAAATCGGATTAATAGGGGCGAATGGTACAGGTAAAACTACATTATTGAGAATTTTGGTAGGTGAATACAAGCCTACAAGTGGTACGGTTTCTAAGTCTAAGGATTTGAAAGTCGGTTACTTGAATCAAGATTTGCTTTCTTATCAATCTGAATTTTCTATTTTACACGTGGCGATGGAAGCCTTTGAACGTCAGAATAAATTGCATGATCAAATTGAAGAAATTATCAAGCAATTAGAAACTGATTATTCAGATCAAATCATAGAGAAATTAAGTAAGCTACAAGAAGAGTTTGAGGCTTTAGACGGATATAATATTCAATATAAGGCAGAGCAGATCTTAGCCGGACTTGGATTTACAGACGAGCAAACAAAAAGACCACTTTCATCTTTCTCAGGAGGTTGGAGAATGCGTGTGATGTTGGCAAAGATTTTATTGCAACAACCCGATTTATTATTACTCGATGAGCCTACCAACCACTTAGACTTACCCTCTATTAAATGGTTAGAAGAATATTTAAATGCTTTTGAAGGTGCTTATATCATCGTATCTCACGATAGATATTTCTTAGATAGAACCGTTACACGTATTGTAGAATCGGCACGTGCTGACTTAACCATATACTCAGGTAACTATTCATTTTACTTAGAAGAGAAAGCTTTAAGATCTGAAATTCAGAAAGGTCAATATCAAAATCAACAGCAATACATTAAAGAGCAAGAGAAATTGATTGATCGCTTTAGAGCGAAAGCTTCGAAAGCTAAAATGGCGCAATCGAGAATCAAGGCTTTAGAAAAATTAGATAGGGTAGATGCAGTTGAAGAAGATAAGGCAGCGGTGAACTTCAGATTTAAATTCTCGAAGACTAGTGGTCGACATGTATGTATGTTAGAGCATGTAAACAAAGAGTTTCCGAAGACACCAATTTTGAATGATGCATTTGCCACTATTGAAAAAGGGGATAAGATTGCATTGATAGGTGCCAATGGTAAAGGTAAATCAACAGTGCTTAGAATCATTGCTGGTACAGAGCCTTATGAAGGTACGGTGGTAACCGGACATAACGTTACACAGTCGTTCTTTGCGCAGCATCAGCTAGAATCATTGCATTTAGAAAATGATATTTTATCGGAGTTGAAAAACTTTGCACCTGAATATACCGAGACAGAGATAAGATCTTTATTAGGATGTTTCTTGTTTTCGGGCGATGATGTGTTCAAGAGAATTAAAGTTTTATCAGGAGGTGAGAAATCACGTGTTGCATTAGCGAAAGTTATTACTTCTGATGCGAACTTCTTAATATTCGATGAGCCTACCAACCACTTAGACATTCAGTCGGTGAACATATTAATTCAAGCATTGCAACAGTTTGAAGGTACTATGATTATTGTATCTCACGATAGATATATGCTCGATAATGTAGCGAATAAAATCTGGTACATCGAAGATCAAAAAATAAAAGAGTACCCAGGTACTTATAAAGAATACGAAGAGTGGTTATCGAAACGTTTAAAGGAAGAGAAATCTCAAGTCGTTGTAGAAAAACCAAAGGAGCAGAAGCCTAAAAAGGAACAATCATCCGAAGAAAATGATCAGAAGAAAAATCAATTGAAAAAATTGAATAATGAGATCAAGAAAATTGAGGAGAGTATTGCAAATGCTGAGCTTTCGAAGAAAGAGATTGAAGAACTTTTGTCTTTAGAAGAGAATTATTCGGATGTCAACAAATTGAATGATCTAAATAAAAAATACGAATCGGTAAAAAATGACTTGGCTGATTTACAAAATAAGTGGGAGGAAATAGCCGAGCAATTAATGCAATTGGAAGAATAAATTTATGAGGAAACTCTTTCTATTTATAGTAATTATTTATAGTTCTATTGATTTGTATGCACAAGTACAAACTGAACGTATAGATGATTTCTTTATTAGAACAGTAATGTTTTATAATACAAAGAGAGAGCAAAGTTTCCCGATGTTACCATTGAATAGCTCTGAAAAACTACTCTTGCAATTCGATAATTTATCGAATGATTATGGGAATTATTCGTATACGGTAGAGCATTGTAATGCTGACTGGACAATCAGCAGTATTTCACCAAACGATTATTTAGAAGGCGGATTCAATAGAAATTTTATTACGAATTATCGTTTCTCATCAAACACCATACAGCCCTATGTTCATTATGATTTAGAGATACCTAATCAAGATATTCGATTCAGAATTTCGGGTAATTATATTTTGAAAGTTTACTCTGTCGATAATGATCAGCTAGTGGTTTTCTCAAAACGATTTATAGTCTATCAGAATATAATAAACATTGCTACTGAACTAAGAAGAAGTACAGTAGTGAATGATCGAAACAAGAAGCAAAAAATCGATTTGAAAATTTATAAACAAGATTTTAAAATCGATAATCCTTTCGATCAATTCAAAGTATTGGTGATGCAAAACAATAATTGGAATGCTTCATTTTTAAACACTCGCCCTTCATTTTATGATCAAGAAAGCATAACCTTTGATCACGTAGATGCTAATGTTTTCAATGGATTAAACGAGCATCGTAGATTTGATATTCGCAGTACACGATTTCTAACAGAGCGATTAGCGAGAATTGATAATGATTCTATTTGGGATATTTATGTGGTAGAAGATCAGCCCAAGAATTTATATAGATATGTTGAAGAGATGGACTTAAATGGTAATTATTTTATTGATCGTTCTGACTTGGGTAATGGAACTTTGAATGGTGATTATGTAAGTATGCATTTTACTTTTAATTATGGCACACAAAACCCATACGGTAACTATTATGTTTTAGGTCGATTCAACAATTGGCAAGCAGATGAAAGTTCGATGTTGAAATATAATTTCAGAAGCGGCCGTTACGAAACCAACATATACTTAAAACAAGGCATCTATGATTATATGATCGCCTTCAAATCTAATAAATCAGACTATATCGATTATACACCCATTGAAGGTAACTTCTACGACACCGAAAACGATTATAGAATTATATGCTATTATAGAAGAACAGGGAGTAGGTTTGATGAGGTGGTGGGGTTGAAGGAGCTTAATATTAACCCTTAGTTGAAAAGATGTAGAATGTAGGATGTAGAATGTAAGATGATTTTTTTCATTCTACATTCTACATCCTACATTTCACATTTTTTAAACATTAAACCTAAAATGCATCACATCCCCATCTTCTACAATGTAAGACTTCCCTTCAACACCTAACTTGCCTGCTTCTTTACATGCGTTTTCTGAACCGAGTTCGATGAAGTCATTATATTTTATTACTTCAGCTCTAATGAAGCCTTTTTCGAAATCTGTATGAATTACTCCAGCTGCTTGTGGAGCTGTCATGCCACGAGTGATTGTCCAGGCACGTACTTCTTGCACACCTGCCGTGAAGTATGTTGCTAAATTCAATAATGAATAAGCAGCTCTGATTAATTTATTTACGCCCGATTCTGCTAAGCCTAAATCGTCTAAGAACATTTGGCGCTCTTCATAACTTTCTAATGAAGCAATTTCAGCTTCGATAGCTGCAGAGATAATTAATACTTCTGCATTCTCATTTTTCACAGCTTCTTTCACCTTATCAACGTATGCATTGCCTGTGTTTACTGACTTCTCGTCAACATTGCATACATATAATACTGGCTTTAAAGTCAACAATTGTAAATCGTTGATATGCTCTAAATCTTTCTCTTCAATAGCGACAGTACGAGCCGATTGGCCCGATAATAATGCCTCTTTCACAAGCGATAATATTTCGAATGCTTTCTTCGCATCTTTATCACCTGTCTTTGCTGATTTCTCAACCTTTGTTATTTTCTTTTCAACAGAATCTAAATCTTTCAATTGTAATTCTGTATCGATAATTTCTTTGTCTCTAATCGGGTCAACTGAACCGTCTACGTGAACAACGTTAGGGTCGTCGAAACATCTTAATACATGTATGATTGCATTCGTTGTTCTGATGTTTCCTAAGAATTGATTTCCTAATCCCTCGCCTTTACTCGCACCTTTCACTAAGCCGGCGATGTCAACAATCTCTATAGTGTTCGGCACTATACGCTGAGGATTTACTAATTCTGAAAGTTTTGTTAAACGATGATCTGGTACTGTAATTACACCCACATTCGGCTCAATAGTACAAAACGGAAAATTCGCCGCTTGTGCTTTTGCATTCGATAAACAATTAAATAATGTTGATTTTCCAACATTCGGTAATCCGACGATACCACACTGTAATGCCATACTTTAATTTTTAAAATAATCTATAATTTTATTGGGAGTACAAAAGTAGCTAGTAGCTAGTCACTAGACTGGTTACTAGTCTAGCTACTAGCTACTAGCTACTTCTGTACTCTCTTTCAATTTCTTCAAGTACACCCCATAAAACCCCTTATATGTAACTTTAACGATCGTATAAACCGGTATCGCTAAAAACATTCCGAATGCTCCGCCGATGGTGCCACCAACGAATACCATTAAGAAAATTTCTAATGGATGTGCTCTCACACTCTTTGAAAATATCAATGGTTGAAATATAAAGCTATCTAGTGTTTGTGTGATAATCACAATGCCAGATATGCTTAATAAAAACACTAATAATTCTGATGAATTAATAATGTCAACGTTCGATGCTACTCCTAAAAATAACGCAACAAAGACCGCAATTACTTGTCCTAAGTACGGAATCACATTAATGATACCCACCAATACACCTATCAATAAAAAGTTCTGAACCCCAACAAAATAAAGGGATACAGATACTATAAATGAGATCACACTCGCTTGTATTAATAGTCCGATGAAATACCTCGACAATAATTTCTCAATATTATTAAACACCGAAATATAGTCTACATAATATTTCCCTGGGATGATACTAGCAATTGACTTCTTCAATAAATTTTCATCTTTCAATGAGAAAAAGCTGATGAAGAAAATCGAAAATATAGCAATCACTAAACTCGCAATTCCGCTGAATACATTCGTTAGTACACTCTCCGCATTTTGTTTATTTAAAAGCCCGGTGATCTCTTGTATAATCATCGGTTTTAAATAACCTGGTTGCTTATCACTAATACCATTCTGAATTAATAAGTGTTCGATGTAATAAATTTGATTATCGAATACATTGGTCAATTTATTCGGATCTATGTTTTTCAGATGCTCTGCCTCAGTAGTGATAAGAGGGAAGAGGGTCATGCTGAAAATAGCTATTACTCCAATTAAAATAATGAAAGCAAGTATGGTAGAGAGTATTCTAGGTACTCTTATTTTAAAAACTTTACCTCTGCTAAAATAATTCACTAATGGTGTTAACACGAAGGTTAAACACATCGCAAAAAATAAATACAAGAGTATAATTCTAAAATACCAGAACAAGAATGCTGCTAAAGCAATCCCCATGGCAATCCAGATGTTCTGATATTTCTTAAGTACCATTAGTTCTTTTTGAAATGTTCTATGTACCCAATAATTCTGTAAGCTAATTTCGCTAAAGTATATTCTGAAAGAATACTTCCTTCCATAGGTGCACATTCAACGATATCGAATCCGACTACATTTTTAGTCCTACACGTTTCTCTCAATAAATCTAATGTCTCATTCCAGAACAATCCGTTCGGCTCTGCAGTACCAACTGCTGGCATAATACTCGGATCGAATCCGTCGGCATCAATCGTGATGTAAACGTTTTCAGTAAGATTAGCAGTTAACTCTTTTACCCAATTCGGATTGTTGCGAATTTGGTGTGCGTATGCTGTATGAATCTTCGGATTGTTTTTAATCTCGTTAGCTTCTTCGATGCATTGAGCACGAATACCCGCTTGACAAAGAGTTAAGCCCATGTCTTTCACTCTTGCCATTACTGAAGCATGTGAATAGGGGTTATTATGATAGCTCTCTCTTAAATCAGAGTGAGCATCTATTTGCAATACACTTAAGTTCGAATATTTTTTAGCATGAGCCTGTACGAATCCGTAAGTCACAGTATGCTCTGCACCAAATGAAACGACAAACTTACCAGTCTCTATTAATTTCGTAGTTTCTTCTTCAATAAGTGCAACTGCTTTCGCATCTACCTTACCATGAAAGTCTATCGCCTCTAATGTGGCAATACCTGCAGTACGAATGGTTTCTTTATCTAATTCTTCATCGTAAAACTCAACGTATTTTGAAGCGTCGATGATGGCAGCCGGACCTCTAAAAGAACCTTCTAAGTATGAAGATGTATGTTCGTATGGTACAGACTGAATTAAATACTTTGCATTCTCAAAAGAATACAATGCCTCTTCTTCTAATCCTAAAAAATTTTGCTCAGGGCCTAATACTTTCATGTGATAAAATTTGTGCAAAGATAGGAAAATAGTTGCTAGTAGCTAGTAACTAGTAGCTAGAAATAGGGTATAAATATTAATACTTAATTTTATTTCTTGCACCTGTAAGGAAGATTTCATCCTCCCGTATATTAAGGAAAAACGAATAACGTAGGGGTATGCTTGTAAGAAAAGGAAGCAAATAAATTGAGTTATTATTGAATTAAGTTATTAGGTTATTAAGAAATTGAGTTATTTAGGTATGATGGTATAAAGAATACCTAAATAACCTAATTCCCTAATTTCTCAATAACCTAATTTCTTAATAACCTATTTCTCAATAACTAAATCTCAAAATCAATATCAACACCCGAACCAGTAGATCCATTAAACTCTTCGTATCTTCTCTCTACTACTTCTTGATTTGCTTTGATATAATCAACTGTGTCTTTTAAGCCTTCTACAAACTTTTCGAAATCTTCTTTATATAGGAAAATCTTATGCTTTACGAACACGCCATCTTCCATTCTTTTCTTACTCTCGGTGATTGTGATGTAGTAATCGTTACTTCTGGTTGACTTCACATCAAAAAAATAAGTACGCTTTCCAGCTCTTACTTTTTTTGAATACACCTCTTCTCTGTCTTTATTATCAAATTCTCCCATGTTTTATTATATATTTATGCAGTAAATAAAAGTATTTAATTCCAAACTTCCAAACGTTGTTTTATTCACAATTCTACATTTTAAGCGCTTATACAACCTTTTCTTCTTCTAAGAGTTGTTTTTGATACAATTCTGCATAAGCACCGGTCAATTTCATAAGCTCTTCATGATTACCACTTTCAACAATCTCTCCTGCATCTAAGAACAATATTTTATTAGCGTTTCGTATAGTAGATACTCTGTGTGAGATGATTATACTCGTTCTGTTTTTCATGATCTCATTCAATGATTTTAAGATGAGCTCTTCGGTCTTGGTATCTACTGCCGATAAAGCATCGTCGAATACCATGATCTTCGGATTCATTATGATCGCTCTAGCAATTGAAACTCTTTGTTTTTGTCCGCCCGATAATGTTATCCCTCTCTCACCAACTCTTGTTTCAAAGCCTTCATTGAACTGCATAATATTATCATATATCGCTGCTTGCTTGGCCACCTTTACAACCTCTTCGAAATCTTTCTCGTCTTTGCCAAATGCGATATTGTTTTTAATGCTATCTGAAAACAAGAATACCTCTTGTGGTACCAAGGCAATCTGCTTTCTGAAATTATATAAATTTAAAGACTTGATGTTTTGATCATCTAAACTGATTGCTCCTTCATCTACATCGTACATTCTGAATAATAAATTCGCCAATGTTGATTTACCTGATCCGGTTTTACCAATGATCGCCAATGTTTCATTGGGCATCACTTCAAAGCTCATATTTTTAATGGCTTTGATGCCAGTATCGGGGTAGGTGAAGCTTACATTTTTGAAGGTTATTTTTCCGTTTAATTCTTTCGAAATGGCAACAGTTTCATTTCTTATTTCAGGCTCTGTTTCTAAAAATTCATTGATTCGTTTTTGTGATGCCGCAGCTCTCTGAACTAATGAAGTTACCCAGCCTACGGATGCTACGGGCCAAGTCAACATATTCACATACACAATAAACTCTGCAATATTACCCGCTGTTATCGATCCATTAATTACTTCTTGTCCGCCGATATACACCGTTAATATCGTACTTATACCCACCAATGCTAATACCGTAGGGAAGAACACAGCTTGTACATTTACCAAGGCCATTGACTTATCTCTATAGGTCTCGGCATCTTTATGAAAACCTTTTTGAATTTCTGCTTCACGCACAAATGATTTGATCACTCTAATACCTGAAAAACTTTCTTGTATGGTATTACTCAATGTTGATAGCTGAGCTTGTATATCTTCTGATTTTTGATTGATTAAATTTTGAACAAAATAAATTGCTAAAAACAATAATGGTAAAGGTAATACAGCATAAAATGTCAGCTTTGCATTGACACTAATCATGGTGCTGATTACTAAAATAAATAATACTATTAAGTTGAGGGTGTACATGATCGCCGGACCTATATACATTCTTACACGGCTGACGTCTTCACTTACACGATTCATTAAATCGCCTGTATTATTTTTTCTGTAGAAGGAGAGATTAAGAATTTGATAATGTTCATAAATTTCATTCTTCATATCGTACTCCACTAATCTCGACATAACGATAATAGTTTGGCGCATGAAGAACATAAATATTCCTTTGATGACGGCGACCAAAAACACTATACATCCGAAGAATAAAACAATAGAAATAAATACCTGATAATAGCTCGATTGACGAGAAAAACCTTCAAGCGATTGATAGATAGTCACTTGTTCTTTTACTAGGTCGAATGCTAAACGAATTACTTGTGCCGGAAACACCCCAAACCAATTCGAAAGGGTGATAAACAATACACCTAAAAGTAGCCTGTATTTGTATCTCCAGAGGTATTTATTAATAGATTTCAGTTCCTTCATGCTTGTTTTTAATCCTATTTAATTTGTCAATCCAAAAAAATACCTACTTTTGCTAGCCTTAATTCAATTATTTAACAAAAATATAAATCGAATGTCAGATATTTTAGGAGATTTCTCAGTCTTTAATCAAATGGCAGAGAATGACCACCAAAAAGTGGTTTACTGTTATGACAAAGCTACGGGTTTAAAAGCAATTGTAGCGATTCATGATACTACATTAGGTCCGGCACTTGGCGGTACCCGTATGTGGAACTACAAAACAGAAGGGGAAGCTTTGAACGATGTACTTCGTTTATCGCGTGGAATGACATATAAGGCGGCGATCACCGGATTAAATTTAGGTGGTGGTAAAGCGGTTATTATTGGAGATTCAAAGAAAGACAAGTCAGAAGCGATGATGCGCCGTTATGGTAAATGCATCGAAAATCTGAACGGTGAATACATCACTGCTGAAGATGTAGGTACAAGTCCGAAAGACATGGAATACATCAAAATGGAAACTAATCACGTTGCTGGTATACCTGAGTCTTTAGGCGGATTAGGAGATCCATCACCAGTAACAGCATACGGAGTTTATATGGGTATGAAGGCATGTGCACAAAGCTTATGGGGTAACGATAGTCTATCAGGTAAAGTTGTTGCGGTGCAAGGTGTAGGCCACGTAGGTGAAAATTTAGTAAAGCATTTAAGATCTGAGAACGCAAAAGTTTATATCTCTGATATCAACGAAGAGCGCTTAGCAGAAATATCAAAGAAGTACGGTGCAGAAGTTGTTGCCAATAATTCTTTATATGATTTAGACATTGATGTATACGCGCCATGTGCATTAGGTGCAACGGTGAATACAGATACATTAGCAAAATTGAAATGTGCAATCATCGCTGGTGCTGCAAACAATCAATTAGCAGATGAAAAAGTTCATGGTAGAATGGTGATGGAAAAAGGAATTTTATATGCTCCAGATTTCTTGATCAATGCCGGTGGATTAATTAATGTTTATTCAGAGTTAATGGGTTATAGCGGTAAACGTGCAATGGAAAAAACAGAACACATTTACGAAGTAACTTTAGAGATCTTAAAAAAATCTCGTGAAGAAAACATTCCTACATACGAAGCAGCAAATAGAATTGCTGAGAAACGTATAGAAGATATCAGAAGAATTAAAGCTGGTTATTAATAATATTTAAAATACTTGGGGTTGTTAATTCAACCCCTTATTCGTTCTTTATGCTAAATCGTCGTCACCTTAGAATCAAAGCGTTTCAAACTGTATACGCTTATCAACAAGCAGAATTAAAAGACCGTAAGTCTTTTGAAAAAGTATTACTTGATTCTGTAATTTCTGTGCATCATGCCTACATACAATCGCTTGCATTGTTAGTAGAATTAAGTGAGTTCGAAGAAATGGATGTTACCGATAGATCATCTAAACACTTACCTACAGATGATGATTTAAATGCCAAAGCAGTACTCTCAGAAAATTTATTCATTAAAACATTAAAGAAAGATCAATCTTATTTAAACCTAGTAAAAAAATACAAGGTTTCTTGGAGCGATGAGTCTGTATTACTTAGAGAGATTTATAATAAAATTAAGTCGGATGATTCGTACAGAAGCTACGCTGCCCTTACTGAAAAATCTATCGCTCAAGAAAGAGATTGCATTACGAATATTTTCAAAACGATATTGTTTGTTGACGCCTTGCTAGAACAATATTTCGAAGAGAAATACATTAATTGGCCAGTTGATAAACAATCGGTCGATGGTATGGTTCTTAAAACATTAAGAGCATTTAAAGAAGATGCAGCTGATAAGGTTGATATATTACCTATTACAGCAAATTGGGACGATGATGAGGAGTTTGTGACGGAATTGTTCAATAAGACAATTTTGTATGCAGATGACTACGGACAGATGATTGCTGATAAAACGCAGAATTGGGAAGTAGATAGAATTGCCTTGGTAGATGTAATTTTGATGAAGATGGCAATCGCTGAATTAATTCATTTTAAATCAATACCAACGAAGGTAAGTATGAACGAGTACATAGATATTTCTAAAGAATTCAGTACGCCAAAGAGTAAGGGATTTATTAATGGTATTTTAGATAAAATATTGATAGAATTAAAAGAAAAAGGCGAAATTAGTAAAATTGGTAGAGGACTAATGGAATAATTATATATGAAAAAAACAGGATTGTATTTTTTGAGCATAATGTTGATTACATCAATGTTTGCATGTAATTCAGAACCTAAATCTAATAACATTAGTGTAGAGGTGCCCTTAACAGAAGATGGTAAAGTGGATGAGACAAAATTACCAAAGTTTGAGTTTGCATCTGAGTCATATGATTTCGGAAAAATCAAACAAGGTGAAAAGGTTAAATTCTCTTTCAAGTTTAAAAACACAGGAGCTACACCTTTAATCATTTCGTCAGCATCGGCAAGTTGTGGTTGTACAGTGCCTTCATACCCTGAAGACCCTATTGCACCTGGAGCTGAAGCTCTTATTGATGTAGAGTTTGATAGTAATGGTAAAATGGGTATGCAAACAAAAACAGTTACATTAGTAGCTAATACAATACCTAATACCAAAGTATTATACCTTAGAGGAGAGATATTACCATAAATTTTAAAAATAAAAAAAAGAAATAATGTTGAACACACTTTTAATGGCACCTCAAGCAGGCGCCTCACAAAATCCGATTATGAGCTTTTTACCACTTATCTTAATTGCTGTGGTATTTTATTTTTTCATGATCAGACCTCAAACTAAAAAGATGAAAGACCAAAAGAACTTCATCGAAAATATTAAGAAAGGCGATAAGATTGTAACTGTAGGTGGTATTCATGGTAAGATCGCTGAAATTAACGACGATACTTTCATCATGGAGATTGAAGGCGGTGTGAAAATGAAAATTGATAGAGTATCAGTTTCATTAGAAGCATCGAAGAGATTGAATGATAATAAATAACTATTTACTTTATTGGCGAAAGCTTCTACAAGAATTAGGTAGAAAAAAACTTAGAAAACGAATTCTAATATTTTTTCTATGCATATTTCTTGCAGGAGCTTTTTGGGTTTTAAACATCCTAGGAAAATCATATAGATTTGAGATCGAGACTAATATTAATTTCGATAATCTACCCGAAGATAAAGCACTCAGTTTAGAACAAGCACCCATTGTAACCTTTACTGTAGAAGGTACGGGCTGGAATTTTATTCGTTCGAAAATGCAGTTTTTGAAAGATACCTTAACTGTTGATCTACGAAAATTTAATAGTAGAGATGAACTTGATTTAAATAAAGCACTTATAGATTTTGAACAGCAGTGGGAGAGTAAGCTGAAAATCATGAATGTTTATCCCTCAAAAATAATTTTCAATCTAGAGCAGAAAAAGATTAGAAAAGTACCTATAAAACTTCAAGCAAATATTACCTATAAAGAGAATTATAATATCTCTAAAGAAATAAAAATTTACCCCGATAGCATATACATTAAAGGTCCGGTTGAAATTATTCGTAAGATAAATTACATAGAAACTAAGCCTTTGGTATTGACAAATCTAGATAGAGCTTTACTACAAAATGTGAAGATTCATATCGATAAATATCCCAATGTAGTCTTTTCAAATTCAGAGGTAAAAGTCGACTTGCCTGTTGAGCAGTTCACCGAAAATGTGATTGAACTACCTATTAATATTAAGTCAGATGATGCTAGTTCTAACATGTTACTTTTCCCATCAGTATGTAAGGTGAAATTTAAAGTAGCTATGTCGCAATACCCCAAAATTATGTCACAATCATTTAGAGTATTTGCAGAGAAAAACAATAAGTTGACGAATAGATTAGCTTTACGTTTAGTATCTCAACCTGCGCATGTTAATGACATTGAGATAATACCCGAGACTGTTGAATACATAATTATACAGAAATGATAAGAGTAGGAATTACAGGTGGTATAGGCACTGGTAAAAGTACTGTATGTAAAATATTTGCAAGCATGGGCATACCTGTGTTAGATGCTGACTCTTTAGCGAAAAACATTGCTGAAATAGATCAAAATGTAAAGCAACAAATACTCGAAGTTTTTGGTGCAGAGAGTTATGATGATCAAGATAAATACAATAGAAAATTCATTGCTTCTATCGTATTTAACGATGCAGAGAAATTAAAAATCTTGAATAATATTATTCATCCTGCTGTGATAGATTATTCGAACAATTGGGCTGAACAACACCTCGATAAAAAGTACGTGGTTAAAGAAGCTGCCTTGATGTTTGAATCGGGTAGTTATAAATATAATGACATTAATATTGTGGTGAATGCACCCAAAGAATTAAGAATTCAAAGAATACTTTCGCGTGATAATTCATCAATAGAAGATATCATAAGAAGAATTGAATCACAGATGAGTGATGAAGAAAGAAATTCAATGGCCGATAAAATAATTGTCAATGATGAGCACAACTCATTGATTGCTCAAGTGTATAGCCTACATCAAGAGTTTGTGAAATGATTTTAGACGATTTTCTAATATTTACTGATAAAGGTTATTACTGTAAGTACGGAGATTTTTATATTGATGCTGCCAAGCCTGTACTAAACAATGTGGTTTCGCATGCCCATGCAGATCATGCAAGAGCCGGTTCTATTAATGTTTACTGTACTTCTGCTACTGCTGATTTTATGCGATTACGTTATAAAAATCAGTCCGCAAAAAACTTTCATTTACATACCTATGCTGATGAGTTTAAAATCAATGATGTTTCTATTAGCTTTTATTCTGCTGCACATATCATTGGTAGCGCACAAATATTAATGGTGTATAAAGGCATCAGATACTTATACAGTGGTGATGTTAAATTACAGGCAGATGAAACATGTGAAGACTTTCAATTTGTAGAGACGGATGTTTTAATTACCGAGACTACTTTTGCTAAAAAAGGATTTAAACACCCAGATGCTGATTCACAAATAAAATTATTAGAGGGTTATGATTTGCCTGTAATAGTAGGATCTTATGTATTAGGGAAGGCGCAAAGGCTTAATAATTTAATTAATAAGTTGATGCCAGAAAGCAATGTTTTTATTCATTACGATATTTATGCTTATCATAAAATTTATGAAAAAAATGGTATTAACATGGGTAAATACCAGATTCTGGATAAAAAATCACTAAAAAACAAACAAAAGGGTATCTATATAGTTCCTCCTATGAGCTATCAATCATATAAAATCCAATATCCTTATATATTTGCTTTTGCTTCGGGTTGGGATAATTTACAAGAGAATACTCTTAAATTATTTCTTTCTGATCATATAGATTGGTTTGATTTGTTGAATTACATTGAGAAAAGTAAGGCAAAACAGATATGGGCCATACATGGTGATAGCATAGATTTAATTGATTATTATAGTAATTCAGATATAATTGTAAGAAATATTCATGTTGCTCGAGGGAATTGATTATACCATAGAAAACGGATTATGGGTGTTTACGAAAGAATACCATTTGAAGCGCGGACATTGTTGTAAAAGTATGTGTAAGAATTGTCCATGGGAGTATAAGAAAATTGTGAATCGAGAAAAAGAAAATCGTAATTTGAACAATAAAGAGAGAGAAAAAGATTAGTTTTAAACAACACAAAATTGCATATGGAACTTGAAAAAGAAATTGCCCAGAAAAGTTTTAAGAGTGAGCGTCATAAAGCCATGGTGAATATTATATATACCTACTTTTGGGCGAATAATCTAACCAGAAACGATTTTAATACCTACGATATTACTCCTCAACAGTTTAATATTTTAAGAATACTCAGAGGACAGTTCCCTAATCCTTCAACCATCAATTTATTAAAAGAACGAATGCTCGATAAAATGTGCGATGCATCTAGAATGGTTGACAGACTAAAACAAAAAGAATTAATTGAACGCTGTGTAAATAAAAAAGACAGAAGATCTGTTGATATTTTAATTTCACAAAAAGGCTTAGACCTATTAGCCAGAATAGATGTTGAGTTAGACCAGGAGAAATTGATGGAGCATTTAACAGATGATGAGGCTAGGCAGTTGAATACCTTGCTTGATAAGCTGAGAGGGTAATAGTTGTACTAGGTATTATGTATTAGGTATTGTACATAATACCTAATACATAATACCTAGTACAATTAGTGCAGGAAGAAATTCAACAACGCAATTCCCGCCCCAAACACAATCGCAATCATCTTATAGAAATTAAATCTATGATCTACGTTCGACTCGAATAGTATGGTAGTAGATATGTGTAAGAAAATACCAATCACAATACCCATCATATAATTAAAATATTGACTCAAATTCTCGCTTGTATTTGCTTGTAAGAATTGTGCAAATACACTACCCATTGGAGTCATTAAGGCGAATATGGTTAAGAATAAAATTATCTTAGTTTTCTTTAAATGATGTCCAGCTAAAACACTAGTCAATGCAAATGCTGCTGGTATATGATGCAATGCAATGCCGTATAACAAGGGTTCGTCGACATGGTTCTCTTGATGATCAATCAACGGCATGCCTTCTAAAAATGCGTGTAAAGACAAGCTGATCATAATGCCCCATGGGAAACTATGCTGATGCCCATTTGAATGTAGATGTATATGTCCGTGTTCTATACCCTCAGAAAATTGCTCTAATAAAATTTGAAATGCAAAGCCTATTAAAATGAAAACGCCAATGCTATGATTTCCGCCTTCATAAACTTCGGGTAGTAAATGCAAAACTGTTATTGAAAACAAATAGGCACCAGAGAATGATAGTAATAATTTAAGTCTCTTATTCTGATTTTCTTTAAAAAGAAAAATCATAGATCCACCTAAACAAGCACTGAAAAATAATATAAAATAATTTATGATATCCATTCTCTATGTAATGACAAGCGGTAAATATAAAAACTAAAATTTGCTAATGCTATACCTAAAATACCACCACATATAACATCGAAAGGGTAGTGAACACCTACATATACTTGTGAATAACAAACAGTGAATGCCCATAATTTAAACACATATGCGACCCACTTTTTATCAGCGTATAATAACGACATAAAAGTAGCAATGCCAAAATGATTAGCAGCATGAGAAGAAACAAAACTATAGCCAGAGCCACAACCTACAATGTTTCTAACATAGCCCATAATTTCAGGCTCGTTGCAGGGGCGTAATCGCATGAAAATCTCTTTGAAAATACCAGCACTTACAAAGTCAGTAATAGCGAAAGTGAGTAATAAAAACAATACTCGCCACCATCCACTTTTACCATAATTACTCACAAAATAAATGGTGATGAATAAATAGAGTGGCGACCAAAAGTATTTACTACGCATCAAGGGGAGAAGCATGTCGAAAAAATCGTTTGCCAATACACGATTGATTAAGAAAAATAATTGCCTATCGAAATTGATTATAAAGTCCATTATTTTTTCTGCGCTAATAATATCATTCGTTCTGAAGTATCGAAATCGAATTTGTTCAAGTGATAATCACCAAATGTTTCAATAATTTCTAGTTGACTCAATTCGCAATATCTTTTAAAATCATCGAAACTCAAAGCTTTCACTTCTTCTTTGAATTCATATTTGCGACCCTGATCTTCGAACTTTATGCTTTTAATGATCATGCCATGCTCGATCTTTTTGTCGATCTGGAAATTAATACCATCAATAGTCTTTATCTCAGAAGGCTTAATTTGTTTAGTGATTTTGCCAATATTTAAAAAGTCAATTATCAAGAAACCATTCGACTTAAGAGATTTACTGAAACTCTTAATCGCTTTAATATCTTCATTTTGACGTTTGAAATAACCGAAACTGGTGAAAATATTAAATACATAATCGTAGGCATTGCTGCTCAAAATATTACGAATATCGTGCTCTGCGAAATGTAAATGCTCGTTTTCGAATTTTTTAGCATACTGAATGTTTTGATGTGAGAGGTCTATACCTGTAACATCTAATCCTTTTTTATTAAGGTAAATAGAATGCCTACCTCTGCCACAACAAGCATCTAAAACCTTTGCAAACTGTTGAGGCTTAAGGTGTTTGTATATGTTGTCAATAAATAACTCCGCTTCCTTGTAATCTCTATTAGAGTACAAAACATGATAGTAGGGTGAGTTGAACCAGCTTCTATACCATTTTTTCATTAGAAATAACAAGTTTGAATAAGCGACAAATGTCTTATAATTTTTTATTTTTGTAGGTAAAATCAGTAAAAAATTGACATTAATAAAATCTATTTCCGGAATTAGGGGTACAATCGGCGGACAGCCAGGTGATACTCTAAGCCCCTTAGATGTTGTAAAGTTCAGTGCCGCATTTGGGCATTTTGTCTTGAAAACATCTGGTATAAACAAAATCGTATTGGGTCGCGATGCCAGATTATCGGGCGATATGGTGAAAAACTTAGTAGTGGGAACACTACAAGCTATCGGTATAGATGTGATTGACCTTGGTCTTGCAACAACGCCTACTGTTGAAATTGCCGTTCCTCTTGAGAAAGCAGGTGGTGGTATCATTTTAACAGCCAGCCACAATCCGAAACAATGGAACGCTTTAAAACTTCTGAATGCTAAAGGTGAATTCATTTCAGATTTAGAGGGTAAAGAAGTTTTAAGAATAGCTGATAGCAATGAAATCAATTATGTAGAAGTAGACCATTTAGGTACCTATACATTCAATGATACTTATTTACAAAAACACATAAACCTAATTTTAGAATTACCTTGGGTCGATGTAAATGCTATTAAAGCTAGAAATTTTAAGGTAGTTATAGATTGCGTGAACTCAGTAGGTGGTGTTACTTTACCGCCCTTATTGAAAGCTTTAGGAGTAGAGGTAATACATGAATTATTTTGTACTCCTGATGGTAAGTTTCCACATAACCCTGAGCCATTACCAGAGAATTTAACCTCGCTATCATCCGAAGTATTATCAACAAAATCTGATTTAGGCATAGCTGTTGACCCCGATGTTGACCGCCTTTGCTTTGTTTCTGAAGATGGAAATATGTTCGGTGAAGAATATACTTTAGTTGCTATTGCCGATTATTTATTGAATAATACGGATGATGCATACCTTCAACGTAACCACTATACTTTAAATACTGTTTCTAATTTATCTTCAACAAGAGCATTAAGAGATGTTACTGAACGTGCTGATGGTAAGTACTTTGCATCTGCAGTTGGGGAAGTTAACGTAGTAACGATGATGAAAGCGAATAATGCTTTAATAGGTGGTGAAGGTAATGGTGGTATAATTTTACCTGCTTTACATTATGGTAGAGATGCATTGGTGGGTATCGCTTTATTCTTAAGTCATTTAGCTAAACAAAATAAAACTTGTTCTCAATTAAGAGCGTCTTATCCGAATTATTTTATTTCAAAAAATAAGATTTCTTTAACAGAGGGTTTAGATATTGATGCATTATTGAAGAAGGTTGAAGAGAAATATAAGAATCAGCCGATTAATACGGTCGACGGATTAAAGATTGAATTTGATAAGGAATGGGTGCATTTGAGAAGATCGAATACAGAACCTATTATTAGAATTTATTCAGAAGGTCAATCAGAAACTACAGCAGAAACACTAGCACATAAAATCATGGATGATATTCGTGAGATTATGAATAAGCAATAAACTATGAGCAGAATATACCTAGACAACGCAGCTACTACAGCCATCGACAAAGAAGTTTTAAAAGCGATGACCACTGTAATGGAGTTCCAATTTGGAAACCCATCATCAATTCACGCACACGGAAGAGAAGTGCGCTCAATAATTGAAAATGCTCGTAAATCAGTAGCCAAATTATTAAATGCAAGTCCGGCTGAAATCTTCTTCACCTCTGGTGGTACTGAAGCCGACAACATGGCCATCAATTGTAGTATTGAAGATTATGGTATTAAACATGCCATCACTTCTAAAATTGAACACCATGCGGTTTTACATACGCTTGAGATATTAGAGAAAAAAGGAAAGATTAAATTGAGCTTTGTGAAGCTTGATGAAAAGGGACATGTAGATATTGCTCATCTAGAAGAATTATTGCAAACGAATGAACGCTCTTTAGTTTCATTGATGCATGCAAATAATGAAATTGGTAATCTTCTCGATTTAGAAAAAGTAGGTGATTTATGTGAGAAGCATAATGCAATATTTCATTGTGATACGGTACAAACGATAGGACATTACGCCCATGATATGTCAAAATTGAAAGTTCATTTCATTACCTGTGCTGCTCATAAATTACATGGACCGAAGGGTGTCGGCTTCTTATACATCAATCACAACATTAAAATAAAACCCATGATTCATGGTGGTGCCCAAGAACGTAATATGCGTGGTGGTACTGAAAATGTTTATGGTATAGTCGGCTTATCGAAGGCACTTGAAATTGCTTACTCTGAATTAGAGGAACATCAAAACTACATTCAAAGCTTAAAATCTTACATGATCGAAAAGCTACAAAATGAAATACCTGGTGTTAAGTTCAATGGTGATATAAACCCTGAGAATAGTTTATATACCGTTTTAAACGTATCATTCCCGACCAGTGAAATGGGAGAGATGTTATTGTTTAATTTAGACATTGCAGGTATTTCTGCATCAGGAGGTAGCGCTTGTTCTTCAGGTTCTAATGTAGGTTCCCATGTATTAACTAATATTAATTCTGACCCGGGTCGCCCTGCTGTTCGTTTCTCTTTTTGTAAAAATAATACGAAAGAAGAGATTGATTTGGTAGTTGAGAAATTAAAAGACTTTTTTTTAGTTAAAGCTTAATTGTAAGTTATGACTAATAATGTATATTTAGGTTGAAATGATCAAACCTCTTTACAGGTACTCGATATACTTAGCAGTAATCTTTCTTTTCTTTGCTTGTAAAGAAAAGATAGATAGCAATCAATTAATTACTCCAAAGCTTAGCTCTGAAGATTCATCTACTATTAATGGTCTAGAGCATAAAATCGAATTAAGAGAATTCGATGAATTATTCTTATTAGTTGATTCTATTAAGAAAACTAACAAGTTTGAAAATGTATTAGATTTCAAATACAATGTTCTTGTGAGAGAGGCTTATGGTTATTCACGTATAGGAAAATATGAGAAAGCGCTTGAAATATTAAATCAATATATTGAAGAGATATATTCTGTTGATAAATATCAATCTCATTATGTAAATGCAATTTTATTAAAAGGTGATATATATTTCTTACTCGGAAATTATCAAGTTGCATATAAATATTTATATGAAGGACGTACTGCAAGTGAAAAAATAAGTAGCTTTTGTCAATTAGCCCAGTATGATTATAGATTAGCTATTATTTTATTTAAACAAGAGAAATATGCAGAGTCGATTACCTTCTTTAAACAATCGTACGAGAAATATAATAATTGTAATGGAGGGTTTAATTCTATATATAAGCAACAAGAGATTACGAGTAACATCGGATTGTGTTTTTATAAAATAGGAGTTTACGATTCAAGTATTTATTATTACAACAAGGCAGCTGAAATTGTAGAAGGTATTGTTGCTACAGATATTTCTCAAGATAAATATAAGAAAATGGCTACTGGTGTAATCAGTGGAAATACTGGTAAAGCATACATAGCAAAAAGAAAATACGAAGAAGCAATACCTCTATTAGAAAAAAACATCCAGATAAATACTTTACCCAATTTAGATTATAACGATGCTTTAACATCTGTTTATGCACTTGCTGAAATCTATATTGATAAAAATGATGATGCAAATTTTATTAAAACTATTTCGATTGCAGATAGATATGATGATTCATTGAATTCAGAATTAGAGCTTTACAAGATTTATAAACTGAAATCAAAATTTTATAATAAAAAAGGTCAATACAAATTAGCATATGATTTTCAAGCTAAATCGATTAATTTGAAAGATTCACTCGACAGAATTAATAGCTCTATTAAAAATTCTGATATTCTGTTATCAATTCAATCTTTAGAAAACGAAAATCAAATAAACATCTTACAAAGAGAAAATAAGATCAATAATATATACTTCTATATTTCTATAACCGTATCTATCATTTTTATTATTGGCTTGTTTATATCATTTATTCTATTGACTCAATTTAGAGATAGACAAAGACAATTAGTAGATGCAAATTCAAAAATTTCTGAGCAAACTGATTTATTAAAACATGCTAACGATGAAATTCTAAAAAATATTGATGCATTAAAAAAGCGAGATATTGAAAAGAATAGAATCATGAATATGTTAGCACATGATCTTCAAGCTCCGAATATTCAAGTGGTAAGTATTATCAATCAACTACTAAAATCAGAGAATATTCAGTCGAATGAAAAAGAACTTCTAAAATCAATACATACTACCTTACTGAATAATAATGATTTGGTTCAAGAGATTTTATTATTTTCAAAATCTAATGGCACGTTACGAGAAAAAACGTATCAAGCTGTAATATGTAATGAACTCATTAATCAAGTGATAGATACCAATTACTTTAAGGCAAAACAAAAAAATATAGAGCTCATCATCAAAAATGCTGATAACCTTACTGAAATTTACGTACACCAAGAGAGTCTACGTAGAGCATTGAGTAATATCGTTCAAAACGCTATAAAGTTCAGTCATAGAAATACTAAGATTTCTATTTTTACCACCAGTACTAAAGACATCGTTAACATCCACATAAAAGATGAAGGTATAGGTATACCAGATAGAATTAAATCAATGGTATTTGATGCAGATCCATTGGTGAGACGTTTGGGTACAGAGGGGGAGCCGACATTCGGATTAGGTTTAACACTTGTTAAGCAGATCGTAGAGGATCATATGGGTCATTTAACCTTCAATTCAGACTCAAAAGGTACTGAGTTTATCATCAGTCTGCCTACTCACAAACAAAACTCATAATTAGATGTTATAACATCAATATGAAAAAGCAAGTAAAACAAATTTTATATGCACACCCATATGATATGGGGGGCATGCCAATCAGACAACCTTTCCCTACGAATAATGTCGATCAAATTGGACCGTTTATACTATTACACCATTTAAACACGAAAGTACCTACGCATATACCCGCTAAACATGCAGGTGTAGGTCCGCATCCTCACCGAGGCTTTTCACCTGTCTCATTTATTTTTCAGGGTGGAGTGCATCATAGAGATAGTAGGGGAAACAATAGCATCATAGAAGCAGGTGGTACTCAATGGATGAATGCTGGTATGGGTGTCATACACAGTGAACGTCCGCCTGAAAACATACAAGAATTAGGGGGTGTGCAAGAGTTAATTCAACTCTGGATAAATACACCGGCTAAGTATAAAATGGATGAACCTAAATATTATCCATTATCAAAAGAAGATACCCCTGTTTATAAAACTACTTCGGATGATGCTGAATTGTATATTATCTCGGGTGAGTTAAATGGTTTGAAAGGCCCAATACCATCTCTATCGCCTTTAAATGCTGCTACTTTATATATGAAAGCTGGAGCTAAAATAAATTTGGAAGTACCAGCAAAGCATGAATCATTGATATATCTATTATCTGGTAAAATTAAAGTAGATGGCTTTGGTATTGTAGATGCTTTAAATGCTGTACGATTTGAATTAGAAGGCACTGATATTCAAATTGAAGCATTAGAAGAAGTAAAGATATTATTCTTAACAGGTGAAGAAATACCTGAGAAAAAAGTCTCTCAAGGTCCGTTCGTCATGAACTCTGAAACCGAAATAATGCAAGCATACCGTGATTATCAAATGGGTAGAATGGGTGTGTTAATTGAAGAATAATGTTTATATTGTTGCTTCAATAGGTATTAATGATACAATTAAAATTAAAAAAGCCTCTAGCATTTTTTGACATAGAGTCAACAGGCATCAATGTAGCCTCAGATAGAATAGTGGAAATTTCTGTTCTCAAAATAAATATTGATGGTACTGAAGAAACTAAAACTAAACGCATCAATCCGGGTATTCCAATACCTCTTGAGTCGTCATTGATTCACGGCATATATGATGAAGATGTACAAGATGCACCTTCATTCAAACAGATTGCGAAAGGCTTAGCTCAATTTTTAGAGAACTGCGATTTAGCGGGATATAATTCTAATAAATTTGACATCCCAATTTTAATGGAAGAATTCTTACGTGCAGAAGTAGAGTTCGATATTAGTAAGCGCAAGTTCGTTGATGTTCAAAATATTTTTCATCAAATGGAACAAAGAACTTTAAAGGCAGCCTATAAATTTTATTGCAACAAAGAGCTTGAAAATGCTCATTCTGCTGAGGCTGATATTAGAGCAACATATGAAGTTCTTTTATCACAAATAGAGAGATATGAGAACGCTGAATACACTGATAAAAAAGGGAATAAACTTATACCAGTTCAGAACGATGTAGAAGCCCTACATAAGTTTACACAAGTACAGAAAAATGTAGACTTCGCAGGTACTATGGTTTTTAATGATAATGGCGACGAAGTATTTAATTTCGGTAAACACAAAGGCAAAAAAGTGTCTGATGTGTTTCAACAAGAACCTAGTTATTATGACTGGATGATGAATGGTGTATTCCCATTATATACTAAGAAAAAATTAACTGAGTTAAGACTCAGAACTTTTCAAAAGTCTTAATGAAATATTTTAGAAGAAAGTAACATCGATTGATTGAATTTATTTTGATCAATCGAATGTTCGACTTTATTATCATCTAAATAAAGCAATAAGCTTTCTGTTGATATATTACCGGTTAGGTCATCAGCAGCCATCGGACAGCCACCATAACCTTTTATTGCTACATCAAACTTTCTACAACCTGCTAGATAAGCTGCATTGATTTTCTCGATGCGTTGTTCTGGTGTTGAATGTAAATGTGCACTGAATTCTATCTCTTTAAATAGGGGTGCTATATTGCTAAATAGGTAATTTATATTTTCAGTGTTTGATATACCTACTGTATCAGCAAATGCTATATCTCTAATGCCTAAATCAAAAAGTTTTTTGGTCCATTTTTCAACCACTTCAACACTCCATTCATCGCCATAAGGGTTACCGAATCCCATTGAAATATATACCAATAATTTTTTATTGGTTTTAATTGCTAGATTTTGAATTTCAGAAACGCTTATTAATGATTGTTCAATAGTAGAATTGGTATTTCTTATTTGAAAGGTTTCTGAAATACTGAATGGGAAACCTAGGTAATGAATCTCCTCAAATTTAGTTGCATCTTCTGCACCTCTAGTATTTGCTACAATTGCAAGAAGTTTTGAATGAGTATTATCTAAATTTAATTGATTCAAAACTTCAGCTGTATCTCTCATTTGTGGTATTGCTTTTGGTGAAACAAAACTTCCAAAATCGATAGTATCGAATCCAACTTCTAATAAAGAGTTGATGTATTCAACTTTTAAATCTGTAGATATAAATTCTTGAATACCTTGCATTGCATCTCTAGGGCATTCAACTATTTTAACTTGGTTCATTCTAAGTATTATTGTGTATTAGCTGTTTTTCTTCAGCCATAATATCTTTATTCTTTTTAAACGGACGTATGATTAATCTCGTTCCTCTATCGTAACTGAAATAATTCCAGATCCAGTTTATCAATACCACCATCTTATTTCTAAATCCGACTAAGAATAACAAATGTAAAAACATCCACACAAACCAAGCGAAAAATCCTTGGAATCTGATAAAAGGTAAATCGACCACTGCTTTATTTCTACCAACTGTAGCCATAGAACCCATGTTGAAATATTTAAAAGCTTTTAACTTTCTACCATTTAATGCTGATACAATGTTTAGTGCTAAATTCTTTGCTTGTTGTAAGGCAACTTGCGCTACACCTGGGTGACCATTCGGATAGTCTTCTGATATCATTGCAGCAACATCTCCTAATGCATACACATTATCGTATCCTTTTACTTTATTGTATTCGTCAACTAAGAATCTACCTCCTCTAAAAAACTCAGCTTTATCTAATCCTTCTATAATCGCACCTTTCACACCGGCTGTCCAGATTAAATTAGTACTCTCTAACTCCTTACCACTTTTCAACACCGCTTTTAATCCGTCGTACGATAAAACTGCATCGTTTGTACGAATCATTACACCTAGTTCTTTCAGAAAGTTCTCTGCTTGATTCGATGCTTCAACTGACATGCTACTTAACAACCTTTCGTTGTTTTCTACCAAGTTGATTTGCATTCTTCGCAAATCTAAATCTGGGTAGTCATTGGGCAATACGTGCATCTTTAATTCGGCTAAGGCACCCGCTGTTTCCACTCCAGTCGGACCGCCACCAACAATCACAAAATTCATCAATGCTTCTTGTTCATTGATGCTGTCTTTTAATAAAGCTTCTTCAAAGCTCTGTAAAATCAAGCTTCTAAGGTTCAATGCCTCGGGAATAGTTTTCATAGGCATTGAATTGTTTTCTATGGTTTCATTGCCAAAGAAATTGGTGGTTGAGCCTGTAGCAATTACTAAATGGTCATATTTTATATTTCCGATATTGGTTACCAATACATTGTTTTCAGCGTCAATACGTTCAGCATTGGCTACTCTGAAAAATACATTGTTATGATCTTTAAATACCTTTCGAAGAGGAAAAGCGATTGAATCTGGTTCTAACCCGCCAGTTGCTACTTGATATAATAAAGGTTGAAATGTATGATAATTGTGCTTATCAATCATTAAAACTTGTACTTCTTTATTCTTAAGACTTTTGGCTAATTGTATACCACCAAATCCGCCGCCTACTATGACTACTCTTGGAAATGATGAATTGGGTATATCGATCGACATGATATTTTTGATTATTTATTTAGAACGTATATAATTCAAACATCAATGTATGTTTTAAGTTTCAATAATAAACAAAAAAACCCATCATTTCTGATGGGCTTTTTGTTTATTGAGTATGTGAATTACTTCACAATTAATTTTTGAGTTGATTGAGCATTATCGCTATTCACTACAACACTGTAAATACCTGCTGATAAATCTTCAACGTTGATATTTGTATTGTTAGCATTTACTTTAACACTCTTTACTACTTGACCCATCATGTTGATGATATTTACTGTATTGATCTTCTCAGAAGCAGTTAAGTATAATATATCTTTAGTTGGGTTAGGGTAGATGTTTAAGTTTTCTACTTTATTAGCGTTTAAGCCGATTGCATCATTATCGATAATCGTTAATGTAGCTGAGCTAGGAGTACCTAATGTAGCGTTTACTGCATTTGATAATCCAAATATTACAGTTTCATTAGTTTCTGTAGCTGCATCATTTGTAATACTGAAATCGAATGATTTTTCAGACTCACCATGTGCAAACGTTACTAATCCACCTACAAATTGATAATCAGCTGAAGTAGCTGTTCCACCTGTAACTGCAATGTTTACAGTAGATGTACCATTTGATGGAGTACTTAATTTAACTCTTACAGTTTTTGTAGCAGTAGCTTCAGAAACTGAATAAGTAGCTGAGTCTAATGTAACTGCAGGATCTACAACAGCAGTAACATCTGCAACTGAACGAGGTAGTAATTGGTAACCAGAGTTCTTCGGATTTGAGTTGTCGAATTGACCACCTAAACCAACTACGTTAAATTTAGCTGGTAATGCTTGTCCAAATAATGTAACATCAGCATCCACTCTTAAAGTTAAAGTATCGGTACCTGATGCAATGATTACAGTAGTACCAGAACCAGTATTAGCAGTAGTATCAATTGCAACAGCATTTCTGAATATTACTAAATTTGACTCTGTAGTTTCGTCTAAAGATGTAATTACTCTTGGTTGCTTCAATGTATTTCCACTTGAAATAATCTTGATTGAATCCATGTTAATTTGAGTTAATCCGTTGAATTCACCAACAGTTCCCCAAACACTAGCAGAGTCACCCTCAACAGGTACAATCGTAATAGGAGGTGGGTTATTTGCTCCTGATCTGAAGATACCAACACCAGCAGATGGATCAATTAATGTATATTGTAAGCTTGTAGCTGAGCCTTGCATATCTACACCGTAAACAATACCTTTCACATTAACCTTTGTACCAGTTAATAAAGAAACACCATTTGCATCATTTTCTCTGATTTGAGAAATTGAATACGATGCAATGTCATCACTTTTTATAGTGATTGTGTAAATAGAGTCAGATGCCATTCCATTGTTAGTGATATTTCTGATCACCAAGACAATGTTTTCATCTGTTTCAACATCAGTATCGTTTATGATATTGATAGGTAAAACAACAGTTGAATCTTTTCCTCCAGGTATAGTAATTGTAGTAGCACTAAAGTTAAAGTCTGAGCCTGCAGTTGCAGTTGATGATTTTAAAACTACATCGAAACTAGTAGAACCTGTAGTAGTAGAAGCCATAGCCATTACGCTAACATTTATTGTACCAGCATTTTCATTAGCGTTTGCAGTAGTGCCCACGAAATGAGCCATTAATGGTTGATCGTTTGTTGCAATAATAATTGTTTTCAATGAGTCAGAACCAATCAATGCTGAATTAGTAGCATCTCTTAAAACTAAAACTGCATTTTCAGCTAATTCAGCTATGTTATCGTCTACAATATCAATTGTATCAGAAATTGATGCAGATGAATTTGCAGGGAAAGTATAAGTAACACCATTTGTAGCATCAAAACTGCTTAAATCTGCTGCAGATGCGGTAGATGTATTTTTTAAAGCAAGTTTAACTGATGTTGCATTTGTGTTTGCATTCGCAATTGATAAAGTAACAACTACTGATTGACCTTCAGTTGTATTGATTGTATCAGCACTGCTGATTGTTACAACAGGAGCAGCGATATCATTCGCAGGTATTGTTATTGTCAATGTTGAGTCAGCATTTATTGTAGAACTGTTTGTATTGTTTCTTAAAACTAATTCAATCGTTTCATCATTTTCTTGATTTGTATCATCGATGATCGGAATAGTGAAAGTTTGAGCAGTTGTAGAATTTGCTGGGAAAGTAACAGTTTGTGAAGTAAAAGTATAGTCAGAACCCGCTGTTGCAGAACCGCCTTTAATTACTACATCAACACTTGTTGCATTTGCATTTGCATTCGCTAATGAAACCGATACAGTAGCTGTACCTGCGTTTTCGTTAACAGTTAATGTCGTCGGATTGAATCTCACTGCTGGTGGAATTACGGCTGCAGGTGTTACTGAAGACCATGTATTACCAACAATTAATCCGTCAACTTTTAAAGTGGCTGCGTTTGCTGCAGTTCCTTGTCTTAAAGCTATTGATCCAATACCTGCTGATGATACGTCTGTACCACCTGCTGTACCAACAACTGCCGCCACTGGCTCAGCTGCACCTAAAGTAGGTTCGATGTATATAGCCACTAAGTCATCTGTAGTACCTGGAGTATTAATTGTATATTTTACTACTAGTTGATAAGTTTGGTTAAAGTTTAATACAGTGCTTGAATATACTGCAGCAGGAGAACTACCTTTTGAAATACCCATCACATAACCAGCTCCACTTGATTTAATAAATGTTCTTCCTAGTAAATTAGTTGTAGCAAAAGGATTTATACCAAAATGGAAAAAATAATCACCAGTAGCTTGTGCTGCACTTACGTTTAATAAGAATGATGCATAAACTGAACCAGATGTTACTGGAGTAAATGTTTTGTTAACATCTTCACCAGTAGTTGTTAATGATGCAGCGCCACCAATATTTGATACGGTAGAACCAGTATAAGTTAATCCCGGACTTACAACAGAAATTGGGTTAGTACCTGCACCACTGTGTGCTGTATATCCATTTGTAGTTAATGCTGAGGCAGCTGTATAATTGAAGTTTTCAGTTAATATTACATTACTTGCTGGGGCAGCATTTACTGTAATTGTTCCAACCATTCCTGCACCTGCGTGAGGTACACACTCGTAATTTACTGTACCAGTAGCTGTCATAACTACTTTGAACTGTGTATTAGTTGCATCTAATGTATGTAATGCAATTGAAACAGGTCCGCTTGTTGATTGAGTCGGATGTGAACCACCTGATGTTGATCCCCAAAAGAATCGTACAGTGTCGCCTACAGAACAAGTAATGTTAGCTGGACTAAACGTTAAAGTACCATTCGGAGCAACCGTAATGGTATGTGTTGATTGTGCGCTTGCATTCACTGTCACAAATAATGCGACAATAAATAATGCTTTAGCTAGTAATTGTTTTATCATATAAGTGTGTTTTATTATTTTTCGACCTGAAATTCTTAGCAAATATAAAGATATTGATATTAATTAATTGTTAAGTATTTGCTTTGTAACAATTTGTTACTAACATTAAATGTGTAAAACCAATTCTTTAGGGAAATGTTGTATAAACAATTACATTTGCAATTATGAACATTTCATCTAATTCTATTCATACCATATTAAATTCAAAGAATATTAGCGAAGTATTAAAGACAATTTCACAAAAAGTTTATGATTCAGATCGAATTTCTTTTGACGAAGCTGTTTACCTTTACGAAAATGCTGATTTATCTACTTTAGGTATCTTAGCCAATTATATCAGAGAAAAGAAACATGGCGATATAACGTATTTTAACCGTAATTTTCATATTGAACCTACTAATATTTGTGTTTTTACCTGCAAGTTTTGCTCTTACTCTCGATTACTAAAGCAAGCAGATGAGGGTTGGGTATTGAGTAAAGAAGAAATGCTTGATATAATTAAATCGTACGAGAATAAGCCTGTTACAGAAGTACACATTGTGGGTGGTGTACATCCGAAGTTAACCTTAGAATTCTTTTGTGACTTGTTTAAATCTATAAAAGCTTTACGCCCAGATCTTCATATAAAAGCATTTACAGCCGTTGAATATGAATACATGTTCAGAAAGGCGAAAGTTAGTGTTGAAGAAGGATTGAAAATCATGATGGAAGCCGGATTAGATTCTATACCTGGTGGTGGTGCTGAGATTTTTGACGAATCACTTAGAGCAGAGATTTGTGGCGATAAAGCTACTACAGCTCAATGGTTAGAAATTCATGAGACTGCGCATGAACTCGGACTAATGTCGAATTGTACGATGTTATACGGACATATTGAGTCATATACTCATCGTGTAGATCATATGAATCGCTTGAGAGAATTACAAGATAGAACAAAGGGCTTCAATACTTTTATTCCGCTTAAGTTCAGAAATCAAGACAATGAAATGTCGAATGTGCCTGAAACCAGCGTGATTGAAGATTTGAAAAATTATGCTGTTGCTAGAATTTTCTTAGATAATATTGATCATATCAAAGCTTATTGGCCAATGATTGGTCGATCAACTGCTCAATTATCATTAGCGTTCGGAGTAGATGATATTGATGGTACAATTGATGATACGACTAAGATTTATTCAATGGCCGGATCAGAAGAGCAAAATCCGAAGTTAACCACACGCCAATTAGTAGATTTAATTAAGCAAGTAGGGCGTCACCCTATTGAGAGAGATACATTATATGGTGTAATTAAAGATTATAAAGATTACGATTTTTCAATAGAAGAAGGAGAAGGATTTATTGAATTACCTGTATTAAACTAATGGAACTCTATATAATTCGTCACGGTGAAACCGACTTCAACAGAAGAGGCATTGTACAAGGTAGGGGAGTGAACTCAGACTTAAATGAAATGGGTCAACAACAAGCTCGTTCTTTTTACAAAGCCTACCATCATATACCATTTGATCGAATTTATACTTCATCATTAAAACGTACCCATCAAACGGTAGAACCCTTTATAAATAAGGGTGTCGAGTGGATAAAGCTTCATGAATTAGATGAGTTAGATTGGGGAGTTAATGAAGGAAGAGAAGCTACAGCTGAAATGAAAAAAGAATTTCAACAGCTTACTCGTAAATGGATGGAAGGTGATTTACACCTCAAATTCCCAGGTGGTGAAAGTCCGATCGAAGTAAACAATCGCCAAAAAATCGCTATCCATAAAATAATTTCAGAACCTGTGAATCATGCTTTGATTTGTATGCATGGTAGAGCTCTAAGATTAATTCTTTGTGAATTACTAAATATTCCATTGAGTAATATGGATACATTCCCTCATTCAAATGTTTCTTTGTACCGATTGAAGTATTCTGACAATAAATTTGAAATGCTAGATTTCAATAATACCGATCATTTTCATGTATAAAATTTCTGTAGTCTCTTATTTAAATTCTAAAGTATTTATAAAAGGTTTAGAACAAGATTCAATCTTCGATTTTAGATTGGATGTACCTGCTGAATGCGCGAGGAAATTGAGAGATAATGTGGTCGACATCGGACTTATACCTATAGCTACCATACCTGAAATACCTAATGCAAATATTATTTCTGATTTTTGTATATCAGCTGATGGTGAAGTGAATTCTGTTTTTTTGTTTTCGAATGTACCTGTTCATGAAATCAAAAAAATTTATTTAGATAATCACTCAAGAACATCGAATAAATTATGCAAATTATTAGTTGAAAAATATTGGCAAATAAATGTCGAATGGCTTGATAGATCTACTGATTTAGTAAATATAAATAATTCAGAAGCCTTTGTTTTAATAGGGGATAGAACTTTTGAATTAATTGGTCAATATGATTATCAATATGATTTAGCTGAAGAATGGAAAAAATATAATGGATTACCATTTGTATTTGCAACATGGGTAGCAAACAAAGAAATTGATGCAGAATTTATTGAAAAATTCAATAATGCATTAGCTAATGGAGTTCTGAAAGTTGATGAAGTGATATCTGAAAACTTAATCAAAAATTTTGATGTTGAAGATTATTTAAAAAATAAAATTCAATATCAATTAAACGAAGAAAAACACAAAGCAATCAATCAGTTTTTAAATACTCTTTAACTCATCCCAAATCGTATCAATCATTTTATTCATTGCAACATCTGCATGATCTAAAAATTGATTACTAATTCTGTTTGCTAATATCAATGATATTGAGCTTGCCTGAAAACCAAAATACCTCGATAGCCCCAAAATACCCGCCGTTTCCATTTCGAAATTTGTTATGATTTTACCTTGCCAATTTATCTCTCTCAAATTCACTAATACGGATGGTACGGGTCTGTCAAAGATAAATCGACCTTGCGGGTGATAAAATCCCTGGCAAGTTGCTGTTATGCCATTTTTACATATGTTTCTGAATGTATTCAAAAGGTTTTCAGATGCTTTTATAGCATATGGATTTATAAATGGAAATTCTTTCTTAATACAGATATTTACTAATTCTTCTAACTCAAGCTCTGTTTGAAGCTTTTTAACCGGATAATAATGCATTAATCCCTCTAATCCGATCGCATATTCACTTTGCAAATAAGTACCCAATTCAATTTCTTCTGATAATGTACCACTCGTACCAATTCTAATGATATTTAAGTCTTGAGGCTTTTCCTTAAGGGTTCTTGTTCTTAAATCAACTTTGCTTAGAATATTTAATTCGTTGAAAACGATATCAATATTATCAGTACCAATTCCGGTCGACAATACTGTGAAAGCTTTGCCAGCACTAGTTCCTGAGAGTATATGAAATTCTCTATTTTGTTTCTCACAGCTTATTTTATCAAAATATTTCTTGAATTTTTGTACCCTATCAGGGTCACCAACTGTGATAATAGTATCATTTAAATCTTCATTTAATAAATTTAAATGATAGACACTATTATCACTATTTAATATTAATTCTGAGCTTGACTTTATATTCATAAAGGCTAATAAATGTTATAATGTTAAAAAAAGGTTTTCAATTAATTGCTTTTAATTCATATCTTCATACAAAACCTAAGATTATGTATAGAGAATTTTTAAGAATTCTGGTACCGATGGATTTATCGCCCACATCAATTATCGCGTACAAACATGCAGTTTTTTTAGCTAAACATCTAAAATCTGAAGTATATCTACTTCATGTAAAAGAGACAACCACAGTAAATAACCTTATTCGTAATGTGTTTGTTAAAGAAAAAGATAATTCTGAGAAAGATGTTAACGTAATCAATGCAAAGTTTGATGAGTTTATTTCTGATTTGAGCAACCAAGGTATCAAAGCACATAAAAAAATAATGGAAGGAACAGTATATGTTCAGACATTAAATTATGCTAAAGAAATGAATGCCTCGCTAATTTGTATGGGTACCCATGGTTCTAAAGGTGTAGAGAATTTCATTGGTGGCTCTAATACTTTCAGAGTGGTAAATAGTGCTAAATGTCCGGTATTATCATTACACGACGATTCAGGTACAAAAGGTATCAAAGACATTATCTTACCACTAGATAGCTCACGCGATACAAGAGAGAAGGTAGATGATGCTATTTATATTGCGAAGAAATTCGGTTCTACAATACATGTTGTAGGGGTTTCTACTTCATCAGATACAATGGTTCTTAATAGATTGAAAATAATTACAAGACAAGTTTGTGATTATATCAATGAAGACAAAATTATTACTACAGAGGGTTTCATGACTGGTAAAAACTTGGCTAGTGTAACCTTAGATTATGCAAAACAAAAAGATGCTGATTTGATAATTATTATGACTGAACAAGAATCTAGTTCTGGTTTCTTAGCCGGACCTTATTCTCAACAGATGATTAATCAATCTAGCATTCCGATTTTAAGTGTGAGACCACAAGAGAAATCAACAGAGTTTGTTACTCCATATTAATTAAGTTTGGTTTACTTACTTTGCAGGTAATGATAAACCAAACTTTCTATTTTAATAAATGATTCTTTACTTTTATTGAGTTTTGTAAAAGGAATTTCAATGTTTAGCTCGTACTTTTCGTTTGTATCTTGCTCAGTTATTTTGATTTTATTCTCCTTAATAACTTTCATCACTTCATTCATTTTTTCAAACGAAAATTCAATTTTTGCTAATTCTAATATGTCTTTTATGACTATTTCATTTTCTTTAATTGCATCAATACTCGATTGCTTATAAGCATTAATAAGTCCGGGAACTCCTAATAATGTCCCACCAAAATAACGCACAACTATTATTGCTACATTCGTTAAATCAAATGCTAGGAGTTGATTATATATAGGTTTGCCAGCAGAACCACTTGGCTCTCCATCGTCATTAGCCCTGAAGATACTTTTATCATATCCGATTCTGTAAGCACAACAGTAATGAACAGCCATAGGGTATTTCTTTTTTGTTTCATTTAAAAACACCTTAAACTCTTCTATACTTTCTACTTTTTGTAAGCAAGCTATAAACTTGCTTCCCTTATCTTTATAGATTGATTCAGAATATTTTGATACAGTATGGTAATGAGTACTAAATAACATTTGAAAAATAGATGAATAATATAGCAGCTAAAGCTAAAATAATACCTAACCAATTTATTTTGCTCAAATTTTCTTTAAAAATAGTTGTAGCTACAAAGGAATTAATCAATATGATACCAATATTATTAATCGCAAATACAAATGAACTTTCATATTCATTCTGAGCTAATGCTTTCATTAAAAAATAAGTAGAGAAGAAGTTAAATAAGCCTAATACTAGTCCGGCTATTAAATCTTTAAGCATTAGTTTCTGTTTAGTGATTATCATTTTACTAATGCCTACAATACCTGCTGCACCAAATATGAAAGCTAGTAATACTGAGAAATCAACTGATTGTGCGAAATGTTCTTGAGATATTTTTATACTTACATCTACAATACCACTTCCTAAAAATATTAAAAAGGGTATCAATAAATTTTTACTTTCAATCTTTTCATTGATTGATTCAGATTTTTTAGAGCTAAAGTAAATTGCAATTAATGCTAATACAATACCTAAAATCTTCATCAAACCATAGCTTTCATTATAAAACCATATACTAAATGTTAATGGAATGATTAATGACATTTTCTGCGCTATTGCCACCACCATAAGTCCAGATGTTTTCACACCCACACCCACTAAATTAAATACCAGAATAAAAAACAATCCGAATATTAGTGTATAGGGTAACCATTCAGCTTGAGAAAGGTCTGTCTTCTGTATAATGTCATATCCTGCAATTAACCCGCATGCAGATGCTGATATATAATTTAATGCTATCGCATTAGGTATATTTACTTTATAAGTATCAAATACTTTGAAACAAATTACCAATAAAGAAGATAGAATGATGGATATAAATATTAAACTCATATACGATTGTAAATTAACAGTTCATCGTCACCTAAATCTGTTTTAGACATTAATTTACCAGATACTTTGGGAGCTTTTACACCTTGGTTAAGTTCAGCTTTAGATCTGAATATTCTTGCCTCATCCCATAAATTAAATTGCAAAAATTCATTGATTGTAAATGCTCCGCCTTCAATTATGATTGATTGAATTTCCATCAAATACAATTGATATAATATAAATTGTGGTACGAGTCCGTAGAAATCTATCTCAACATATAATACATTACCTTCTTGCATTGTCTTTTTACTATTAAATACAATGGTTTTAGAGTCTTCATTGAATATATTCAGGTCAGTACTTAATTTTAGGTCTTTGTCGATGATAATTCTAACTGGATTTCTTCCTTCAATTTCTCTAACTGTTAAAAAGGGGTTGTCAACTATTGCTGTTTTAGTACCTATTAAAATAGATTGTTCTTCTGAACGCCATTGATGATTCAATTTTTTTGCTACAGCACCACTGATGTTGCTTCTTTGATTTTCTGCGACACTGATATATGAATCTTGTGATTCTGCCCATTTTAAAATTACATAGGGTCTTTGTAAAGTATGATAGGTAAAAAATCTTCTATTAAGCTGATAGCCTTCTTCTTTGAGTAGGTCTGTAAATACTTCAACACCCGCTTTTCTTAATTTTTCAATTCCCTTTCCATTCACTGATTGAAAAGGATCAGTATTGGAGATATATACTTTGGGTATGTGATATTTAATAATTAAATCGGCACATGGTGGTGTCTTGCCAAAATGAGAACAAGGTTCTAAACTTACATATAAACTGCTCTCTTTTAATAGCTCTAAAGCATTATCATAATGTTGAATAACATCATTAATTGCATTTACTTCAGCATGAGCTTTGCCATATTCTTGATGATAGCCTTTGCCAATTATTTTGTTTTCATGAACAATAATAGCCCCCACTAAAGGATTTGGTTGCACTTTACCTAAGCCTTTTTTTGCCAATTCAATGGCTTCGCGCATGTACTGCTCGTTTAAATTCATAGCCTAAAAATAAATTTTTATTCTTAGTTTTAACCATGTTTTCTAGAATAAAAACCCTAAAAGAAGCTTTTCAAAATTTTCAATCATTAATTCAACGCAACTATGAAATAGAAGAGGCTCGAAGTATTAGTCAAATTGTATTCAAAGAAATTTTAGGATATGATACTATACAATTAATTCTCAATGAAAACGATTTATTACCAGCTTCAATTTTTGAGCAATTAGATTATATAGCTTTTCAGTTAAATGAACATAAACCCATTCAATATATAATGGGACATACAGAGTTCTATGGTTTACAGTATGAAGTAAACGAAAGTGTTTTAATTCCAAGACCTGAAACAGAGGAATTAGTAGACTGGATTATCAAAGATCATAAAGATGATCAATCATTAAATATATTAGACATTGGTACTGGTTCTGGTTGTATTTCTATTACTTTAAAATATAACATACCTCAAGCAAAAGTTAATACGATAGATGTTTCTAAGGAAGCAATTGCTATTGCATTGAAAAACTCGTTAAAGAATAATGTAGAATTATTTATACATCATCAAGATGTTCTTCAACTAGAACAATTAGATGCCGATTTTGATGTGATTGTAAGCAATCCGCCTTATGTATTAGAATCTGAAAAATCTGAAATGCGAAGAAATGTTTTAGATTATGAGCCTTCTTTAGCATTATTTGTAAATGATAATGACCCATTGGTTTTTTATAAAAAAATTATAAATCTTATAGAAAATACTTCGACTAAAGCCACTCATTTATATTTTGAAATCAATGAAAGCTATGCTGATGAACTTATTAAACTTTTCGATAATCAAAATTGGCAGAAGCCTGAATTGAGAAAAGACATCCGAGGAAAAGATAGAATGATAAAAGCTGTATTAATTAGATAATACTCTAGCTCTTTTCTTCGATCTTGGATGGAAGCTTATGATTGTTTCTTTTAAATAATTTCTATCTAAATGTGTATAGATCTCTGTAGTTGTTATAGATTCGTGTCCGAGCATCTCTTGCACCGCCCTTAAATCAGCACCCCCTTCAACTAAATGAGTAGCAAATGAATGTCTGAAAGTATGAGGTGAAATGCTTTTTTTAATGCCGGCTTTGATAGCTAATCTTTTGATGATGGTAAAAACCATAACTCTTGATAAGCGACTGCCTCTACGGTTAAGAAAAATAATGTCTTCTTCTCCTTTTTTTATGTCTTGGTGTACTCGTACTTCATTCACATATAATTTAATTAACTTTTTGGCAGTGCTGCCAATGGGTACAAATCTTTCTTTATCACCTTTACCAGTGACTTTCAAAAAGTCTATCTCAAAATAAACATCAGAGAGTTTTAAATTCACTAGTTCAGATACTCTTAACCCGCATGCATACAAAGTCTCAAGTAAGGCTTTGTTTCTCATACCTTCAGCAGAGCTTGCATCAACGGTTTCAATTATTTCATTGATCTCTGCTAGACTTAAGGTGTCTGGTAATTTTCGTCCGAGTTTTGGAGTATCAACAATTGCAGCAGGGTCTTTTTTGATTATATCTTCAATCATTAAATATTTAAAGTATGACTTAATACCTGATAGCACTCTAGCTTGAGAGCTAGCGGTCATACCTAAGCCATTAATCCATTCTAGAAATTCTTTTATATCTTTGGTTTGAACATCAGTCGGGGAGATTTTAGTTTTACTGTACTCAAAGTATTGAAGTAGTTTTTCAATATCGCGTATGTATGCTTCAATAGAATTCTTCGATAAAGAACGTTCTAATTTTAAATAAGACTTAAAACCTTTTATACTAGAATTCCAATCCATTATGAGTATTAAACTTTTAATTGTAAATGGCCCAAACTTAAATTTACTAGGTAGAAGAGAGGCTACAATATACGGAGAAATTTCATTCGAAGAATATTTTAATCAATTTAAAAATAAATACTTAGACTTAGAATTAGATTATTATCAATCGAATTCAGAAACAGATATAATTAACTGCATTCAAAACGCAGAATCAAATTATACTGGAATAATTATTAATGCTGCAGCATTTTCACATAGCTCTATTGCATTAAGTGATGCAATACGTGCTATTAAATTAAAAACCATAGAAGTTCATATTAGTAATATATATTCAAGAGAAGGCTTTAGGCATTCTACTTTACTAACTAAACATTGTTGGGGGAGTATATCGGGGTTCGGACTTATGTCTTATGATTTAGCAATTCAAGCATTTATTAATCAAAAAATTTAACATCTAATTGTTTGAATTTTTTTCTTCTCAATATAAAATAATCATAAACGATACTTCTATGATATATGCCTTTATTATTAGGTTTATTAAATAATTTTATCAGTTTCTTACGTTTAATCATCCAGGTTGCTTGCGTGATTAAGAAATCATAATGTGCACGATTTATAGCAAATGCATGTTTGAACTTACCACTAAATAAAAATCTAAGTAATTGTATTAAATCTAAGACATGTCTAATGAAGATGATTCCAAATGCCTTATGAAGTGGAATGTTTTTCCTTAATGTTATTAAACTATTTCTGAAGTTTAAATAGGTTTTATGCGGATTAGTTTCGTTTAATGTAGCACCGCCAACATGGTAAACTTTTGATTCGGCACAATACATAATTTTATAGCCCATGTTTTTTAATCTCCAGCATAAATCTATCTCTTCCATATGAGCAAAATAATCTTTATCAAGTCCGCCTGACTGATGATACAACTCTGCTCTTATAAACAAAGCAGCTCCACTAGCCCAAAATATCTCATCATTTTGTTCGTATTGTTTTTGGTCTTTTTCTATTGTATCAAATATTCTTCCCTTGCAAAATGGATATCCGAAAGAATCAATGAAACCACCCGCAGCACCCGCATATTCAAATGAATCTCTTTCTATATAACTTATAATTTTAGGTTGTGCTGCAGCAATTCTCTGATCTTTCTCCATAATTTGAATTACTGGTTCAATCCAGTTAGGTGTTACCTCAACATCTGAATTTAATAAAACATAATAATCAACTTCTTTGACTTGCTCTAGTATTTGGTTATAACCCTCAGCAAAGCCATAGTTTTTGTCATTGACGATGATCTCTACTTGAGGAATATTAGTTTTAACCCATTCAACGGATTTATCAGTCGATGCATTATCACCTAATATGATTCTTAAGTTTGAATAATTAGTATTGTAAACACTCGGCAAGAAATTTGGCAATAGTTTCTCTCCATTGTAATTTAATACGACTACCGCGACTCGTGGTTGATCTGTCATGATAAGTTAAATTTTTTCTTATGTTCCTCATTTGGTTGGTGTTTCCATCTTCTGTGTGACCATAACCAAAATTCAGGTTTTCGATTAATTTTATTTTCTAGATATCTTGTGTGAAGCTCTGTTATCTCATACTCAGGCCTTCCTTTACTGTTTTCTGCTAAGATAATAAATTCGAATTCTATATACCCTCGCTTCGTTCTATCCATATCTAAGAAAGCCACAGCTGTATCAAAATGATTGGCAATTTTTTCTGTACCCAAAAAAATAGGAGTGTCTTGATTTAAGAATTTCGTCCAGTAACAATTATCAGTATCTGATGGCGTTTGATCAGTAACTATAGCAATTGTATAAGGTTTCTGCTTTGCTTGCAACAGTGCTCTCATTATTTGTTGCATAGGTGTCATCTTCATGCCCATACGAGAACGCATATTCTTAAATAGTATATCAAATGTTTTGTTCGTTAATGGTTTGTATATACCATAAGTATCAACGCCGGTATAAAGAGGTAATGCTAATACAAACCATTCCCAATTCAAATAATGGCCTAATACCATACTAATCGACTTTCCTTCTTTTAATAATTCGAAAAATCTTTCAGAGTTTTTAATCTTTACTCGTTTTCTAATCTCTGCCTCTGTTAAGGTATTTAGTTTAGTTGTTTCAACAATAATATCACATAATACATGATAATACTTTTTCTCAATTATAAGTAGTTCAGCAGTAGTTTTATTAGGGAATGATTTACGTAAATTTTCACGTACTACTTTTCTTCTATAACCTATAAGCTTATATACTATTATATAAAGTATGTCACTAAAAACATAAAGTAATGTAAATGGTAAATAGGAGATGATTTTAACGATGAATACCCCTATGTAAGAAAAAATATTAGTCATTGTAATCTGCTTCTAATCTTTGTCCGAAATACTCTAAATCTTCACTTCTCTCATCATCAGAATATTTCATAGTTCTTGATAATATTTTATATTTCCAATTAGGGTCATTTCGTTCACCAAACATATTAGAGTGTAATAATACCATTTCATTCTTGATATTTTCTGGTGCAAAAAATACGAATCGACGATTAGTGAATTGTTTTATCTTATAATAATGCCATACTTCGTAAGGGTATGCTTTGTTGTCGAAATCACTACTTCTGATAACACTCGGCGGACCATATTTTAGATGCGTTACACCTCTGTCAGTATCATAACCTTTCGTAAATCTAGAGCCATATTTCTCATTTACTATATCTACATTAGTTTTATAATTCAACCATTCTTGTTCAGCACTACCAGGGAATCTTTTCTGCCAGAAATATACTAAGTATTGCTTCATTTGTGTTTCATCATCTACCGATAAAAGTGTTTTTACATAAGCAATTTCATTAGTGGTTGAAATCGGATTTAATGATTTAATGTATTCTATTATTTCTTGTTTGCTAAATTTACTTGCAAATGAATTATCGACATTAATTTTTGTGAAATCATTTACATCTTCACCTAGTGCTTTGTTACTTCTTTGAAAAAATGTTGAAGCTGATTCAATAATCTCATTGTTTCTATTTCTTAGCTCTACAATTAAATTATAATTACCGCTAGGTAATAAGCTTATATCAAATTCACTTAATGTTACTATTACGTCTTTAGATAATACTTTTTTAGCTAATGAATAACTATTAAGTTTATTAAGTCCTTCAGCGTTTTGAATATAATATTCGAGGAGGTAAGATTCGTTCGGACTTATTTTTTGGGTATTATAGATTTCGTGATAGAAGGTGATTTTTGTAATGTTTGTAGGAATGAAGTTATTTACAATAGGTAATAATTTATATCCATTTCTAGTAAAGGCATCATTGGTATTGCTTTTAGAATATGATTCAATTAAAATAATATCAGAGCTATTTATTTTTTTATCATCATATTCTATTGTAATTTCTTGTGATACCGACTCTGTGTTTTTTAGATTATTATTATCAGCAATACTTAGCTCCATAGTATATTTACCATTAGGTAATGCAGTTCTCTTTTGATCTAAGAAAATAAAATCAACTTTGTTAGTATCCGTAATTTCTTGACTTAATAGGTTAAATCTGTCGATACTTACAATTTCATTATCTTTTCTAAAAATTAGTGAAATGCCAATACTTCCTTGATAAGTACCTGGTTTAATTGCTTTATATTCTACTGAGCTTCCAACTATAGAGAAATGTGTTTCTACATATGGTTTGTTTTCAGGTGTGTTAAATGTATAATAAGATATATATGCTTTTAGCTTTTTAGCTTCAACATTTTGAATACTAAGTAAGCCTATTATTAAAAGCAATAGGAGAGTAGATGTCTTTTTCATTATCTGTTCTAATAAACAATTAATATTTTACTTTTGTAAAGTTACAAAATTTAAGATGCACATCAATTATTTGCCCTCTATAGGTTATTTCCAACAAATGCTAGCAAATGATAATGCTACATTACATTTATTAGATAGATACATCAGAAAATCGTCGAGAAATAGAACCTATATTCTAGGTGCAAATGGAAAGTTAATACTTTCTATACCTACAACCAAATTAGGAGATGATAGTAGAATGTTTGATCACATAGAATTATCGTACGCTGAAAATTGGCAAAAACAGCATTGGAAAAGTATTCAATCTGCCTATAGAAGGTCACCTTATTTCGAATTTTATGAAGATTATTTTCTGAAATTTTATTCAGAAAAAGGCCATAAATATTTATGGGAGTTTAATTATGAGCTTATTGCCTTGATTATTAAACTCTTAAAAATTGATAAAACTGTTATACTCAATAAAGAAGATACTTTCAATAATCCAAACGAGTATAATTTAATTAAACCATGTGAATATCAACAAGTATTTGTTAATAAATTGCCATTTGTAGAAAATTTGAGTATTATAGACCTGATATTCAATAAAGGACCTCAAAGTATAAATCACATTTAACATAAATTCGTATAGAATAATTTACATTTTTTTAATATATGGTTTGTATATTTGATAATAATTTAGAATTTTACGTTAAATACAAATAATTTAAAAAATAAATAATATGAAAAAGAATTTCAAAGCATTATTAATGTTAGGTATTGTTGCATCAGTTGGTTTTACAGCTTGTGAAGAAGAAGAAGATACAACTCCAACTCCTACGCCAGTTGTTTATGGTGATGTTAACTCTTACTCAGCAAAGATGATGGGTGGACAAAACAATGCAACTTTAGGTAGTTTCTTAGCTACAAACAATGGTGAAGTTATCACTTCAACAGCTGCTGGTGCTAGTACAGCTATCCAAGCTAGAGTTGACTTAGTTTATTTCTATGGTACTACTAACCAAGCATCAATGGGTGCACCTAATGATTCGGTTGTAGCAATCGCTCATACAGGTTCAACTACATTACCTTCATGGACAACTAAAAACGCAACTAAATTCGTTAAAACTACAATCACTCCAGCTCAATTTATTGCGTCTGCAAATGATTCATTAGTTAAGACAATTGACGCTGCCACTATCTCTGGTTCATTCGTGAATATGTTAGTTTCAGGTAACGTTGTTGCTTTCAAAACTGCTGGTGGTAAATTAGGTTTATTCCACGTACAATCAGTTGATGGTACTACTGGTACTGACCGTTCAATTACAATTAACGTTAAAGTTCAAAAATAGTTAAACACTATTTGAAAAAATATAGGAGAGTCCGAATAATTTCGGACTCTTTTTTTTTATATTGCCTATAAATAAAAATCGATATGAAAAAAATCTCTATTAAATTATTATCAATGTTAGCTTTGTCTTCAATGATAATTGCATGTTCAGAAGAAGAAACACCTGCTCCTACAGGCCCGACATATAAAGACCTTGAAAGTTTTCAGGCTAATTTATTAGGTGGACAAACGAATGCGACATTAGGTAGTTTTTATTCAGTTTCTGAAGATTCTATATATTTCACATCAAGAGCTTCTCAGAAACAATCATACATAGATTTAATTTATTATTTTGGATCGCAAACGGGTGATTCAAGTGTAATTGCAAGTCCGTCAGACCCTGTATTTAATAACGTTCAAGATCAGAATCCTCATTTCTCTGTAAAATCATGGACAGTGAAAAACATTACAACATTCTTAGCTACTGATTTAACAGAAGCAGAATTTATTGCATTGGCAAACGACTCACTATTAACAGCTGAAATGTCAGGTACATTAACTGCTACTAAAGCTGCTAAATTAGTAGAAGGAGATGTAGTAGGATTTAAGTTATCGAATGGTAGATTGGGATTGTTCCATGTTAAGGATATCGAAAATACGAATGCCTTAACGAGAGCAATTACGATCGATATAAAAGTTCAAAAACTCTAAAAAATAAATCCCCGAAAGGGGATTTTTATTGTATTTTAGCCAAGCAATTTTAGAGCATCATGAAGCAACGCGATGATATCTTGTTTGATTTGGAAAAAATCGAGGACCTATTAGAAGGTTCAGAGCAAGAATTGCGTGCATTTTTGGATGAATTGCATCCATCCGAAATAGCAAAAATACTCGAGCTATTAAAAGATGCAAAACGCCAAACGCTAATCAATTTATTGCCAATTGATATAGCATCAGAGGCCATATCAGAAATGGACCCTGAATCTCATCCTGAGAAATTACTCGAAAGTTTAAATAAAGATTTAGTAACGAATATCGTTGAAGAGTTATCTTATGATGATGCGACTGATATCGTTTCTCAATTATCGGAAGAGAAGCGTGATGAAATTTTAGATCGAATTGATGAGGAGGATGCTGCAGAGATCAGAAAACTCTTAACGTATAACGAGGATACGGCCGGCGGATTAATGTCGACTGAGATTATCAAAGTTCATTTTAACACAACAAAGAAAGATGCATTAGAAGATGTTGCTCATCAATCAGAAGAAATTGAAACATTCTATGCGATTTATGTAATTGATAATGAAGATAAATTAGTTGGAACAGTATCGCTTAAAAATTTAATAAAGGCGAAACCTTTTGTTAAAATATCTGAATTGCTTGATGATGATTTAGTATATGTTGAAGTTGATACAGACCAAGAGGAAGTAGCTCAATTATTATCTCAATATAATTTACCTGGTATACCTGTTGTAGATAAAAACATGTTATTGTTAGGTGTAGTTTCTTTCGATGATGTCATCGACGTTTTAGAAGAGGAAACTACAGAAGATATCTTAAAAATTGCGAACGTTTCTGACGAGGAAGAGTTGAGTGGTAATTGGAAAGCCGCTATTAAAAGTAGAGTACCATGGTTGTTGGTCAATATGCTTACAGCGTTTATGGCGAGTTCTGTGGTTTACTTTTTTCAACCAACGATTCAGAAAATTACCTTGTTAGCTACTTTCATGCCCATTATAGCAGGTATGGGAGGGAATGCGGGTACACAAGCATTAGCAGTTACTATCAGAAGAATTTCTTTGAATACACTGCCTGATTCTAAAGTTTTTGAAACAGTATCTAAAGAAGTGTTGGTAGGTATTTTTAATGGATTGTTCTTTGGTATTATAGTATCTGTTATTGCATTATTTAATAATCACTCCGCGATGTTAGGAGTTGTAGTTTTTCTTGCTATGCTAGGTAATTTAATTGTAGCAGGCATAGTAGGGGTGTCGGTACCCATTATTTTAGAGAAATTAGGATTTGACCCAGCTGTAGCATCGTCTATATTTTTAACTGCTTTTACTGATACCTTAGGATTCTTGTTAGTACTGGGTCTAGGTTCTTATTTCTTATTGTAATTACATATTACTAATCTTTTTCTGCATCTCTAACATGATATTAGTTAATTGAGAAATACTCATCTCTTGTTCAGGTTCAGGGAATACAGTGCTTATATAAGCTTTTGCTTTCCAGATCTCTAAAATCTCTTCGAGATCTATGTTGTAGGGCTCATATGCTTTATTATCAGATTTTAATATATAGCTTTTACTTTCTTTAGATTTGGTGATGATTCGCTTATAAACTATACCATCGTTTTTGCTGATTAGCACGTAGGTTTCATTCGTTTTTATCTGTTTCCAATCATCTAAATACTCTCCAATTACAATACTTCCTGGTTGAATAGGCAACATCGAATCACCTTTAATTTCAAATGCTCTGAAGGTGCCTCCTTGTAACATAGGTAAGTGAAACTTAGGTAACTCTTTAACAAATTCTGGATCTGAATATCCGTTCACATATCCAGCTGATGCTTTAACAGGTACTAATTCTATATTCTCATTATCATTCTGATCAACGGTTATGCTGAGCACTCTTAGATTTCCTGCTTTGATTTCATTTTCTTTTTCTTTCTTCTTGTCACGCTCATCTAACCATTTATCAGTTATTTTCTCAGAGACTAGCTCATCTACTGTAATGCCAAAATAATTAGCAATTTGCTTCATATTGTCCATCTTCGGACTTGCTCGATCTTCTTCATATGCACCTATCATTGAGCGTTTAATACCCAATAAATCAGCAAATTGTTGTTGTGTTAAGTTTCTTTTCTTACGTAAGAATTTTATGTTAGCGCTAATTTTTTTCATGATTATGTTTTGAAATGCTAAAATAATTAGTATTATTGCGTATAAAATTAGTAAAAATATTTTAATAATCAACTAAAATTTTTAGCCATGGTAGTAGAAAGAGAGTTTAATTTATTAACAAAAGGTCCGGTGACACCCGCTAAGTACATCTATTTTATTACTAATTCGAATAGATCTATTATATCAGTTGGATTAACAGATAATATAATATTTTTTGCTAAAAATTTGAGGAACAACCTAGAATTATTTCAATTAGGGCAAACTAGTACGAATCGTTTGGTATATTTTGAAGAGTATGATAATGTATTTAGTGCGAAGGAGAGATATAGAGAATTGAACAGATGGACAAGAGCTCAGAAAGAGAAATTGATAAGATTATATAATCAAGACTGGACAGATTTATCAGAGGCGGTAATATTAGATTCTTTGATGAACGATTCAAATAAAAAAAACCCGGCCAAAAGACCGGGTTTTAACTACAACTAAACCAAAACCCTGGATAAACCAGGTTACCTATTATGCTATTATTATAACAACAATATTTCATTCTTGTTGTTTTGTATCTAATATATGACATTCATATGATTTTTCAATTGATTTTACATATTCAGTTTAATTATCTATATTTCATTATAATTAGATATGCGTAAGATTAACAAATTCGGTTACCTTTTAGTTTTCACTATTCCAATTACTTTTTTGCTGAGTTATTACTCCGGTAATTTATACATGATGTATTCATTACCAATTATGATGTTTATTGTCATGCCATTAATAGATCCATTATTTGGTGTAGACAATCAAAATTATGATTCAGAGAAAGAAAAAGAGTTGAAAGATGAATTATTTTATAAGGCTGTTTTATATGTATGGACAATAGTTCAAACATTGATGATGTTTTGGCTTGTTTATTTATTTGCTACTATAGAAATTAAAATAGAATATATTATACCTATGGTAATGAATACTATGATTATGAATGGTGGGGTGGGTATAGTGGTAGCACATGAACTCGGACATAAAAACAATAAGTTGGATAAGTATTTAGCCAAATTATTATTGATACAAGTATTTTACGGTCATTTTACAGTAAAGCATAACAGAGGTCATCACTTAAACGTAGGTACACCATTAGATACAGCAACAAGTAGATTAGACCAAACATATTATAGTTTTTGGAAACAATCAGTGCTCAAAGGCTTTAGTAGTGCTATTGAAATTGAAAATGAATATCTAAAAACTAAAAAAATTAAAAAAAGTCTATTTAATCATGAGGTCTATTATTCTGTTTTCTTTAGTTGTCTATTTTTATTTTTGAGTTCGTTAATTGTGTATGTATTTAATGAGCAAATGTTATTATCATACCTTGTATTCTTTATAGCTCAGACCTTCTTGTCTGTCTCTTTATTAGAGTCTGTAGAATATATTGAACATTATGGTATTATTAGAAATTTAAAAGAAGATAATACATATGAAAAAACGAATGCTACACATAGCTGGAATGCAAATTTCATAATCAGTAATTACTTCTTATTTCAATTGCAAAGGCATTCAGATCATCATTTATATGCCACGAAAAACTACCAAATTTTAAAACAATATAATGAAAGTCCGCAGTTGCCAAATGGCTACCCAGCTATGGTGCTTCTTACATTATTACCACCAATTTGGTTTAAAATAATGAACAAAAGAGTAACTACCTGGAAAAACGAGAATGAATAAAATTGAGATAATTGTAGAATATTTTGAATATCAATTTGATGAATTAAGAATTGATGAACAAGAGTTGATCAATCAATCATTAATAGCTAGAGAAAATGCTTATGCTCCTAATTCAAGATTTAGAGTAGGAGCTGCATTAAAATTAGATAGTGGCAAATTCATTTTAGGTAATAATCAAGAGAATAAAGCATCTCCATCAGGCTTATGTGCTGAAAGAGTAGCACTTTTTCATTATGGTTCTTTAAATATTAAAAATGAAATTAAAGCAATCGCAGTTTGTGCGAATAATGAAACAAATGATTATAATGAAATTATTAAACCTTGTGGAGGTTGTTTACAGGTATTAGTAGAATATGAAAGCAAACAATCAAATTCAATTGATATATATCTATATTCTAATGATGGTAGAGTATGGAAAACAACAGGAGTAAAGAATTTATTACCCCTGATGTTTAAATTCTAATTAATATTGAATAGCTACTGCATTAATTATCTCTGAACTTAAATGCTTACGCAATAAATCCATATAAGCATCAGTGCCTGTATAACCTAATCCACTGTCAAAAAACTCATTAAATGCATTCGACCAATCAGATGATTTTGGGAAAATAAATGCAAAGTTTTCTGAATCTGTATTATTCATTCTATGCAATTTTAAAGGTTTTTGATCCTTCTGCATCGCTGCCCAATAAGTTACTAAATCTAAGAAGCCAAAGTACTTTTCGTTTGAAGCTATTTTGTCTAAAACAATGCTTGGTGATTCAACGAATTCAACATTCAATTGAGGCCAATAGTTCTCTTTGATGTTCTTAATTAATTTCTCATGTATAGATCCTTTCACAATCACAGCGGTCATGCCATTGAATTCTTTTGAAATAGTTCTTACGTCAGATAACGTAGGTTTCATTACTGAACTTACTAATACAGGTTTGTTTTTTAAGTATGGTGATGAAAATTTTACTTCTCTCGCTCTATCAGATGATACAGTTACTGAGCCAGCTCCAATTGAAACAGTCTTATTAATTTTTACTTTTTCATAGAATTTTGCAAAATCATCGTTTCTTTCAAAGTTTACCTTTACCTCAATACCCTTTTTATCTTTCAACCACTTTGCAAATTGCTTTATGATATCAATTTCAATCCCTGTTGCCTCACCGTCTGCATCTGCATATGAATAAGGGTAGTTGTTATGATACTGTACGTTTAATGTACCTGATTTAGTAGACCAAGCATTTGCATAGGTATTCGGACCTGGTTGAGCTTTGGCGCTGAATATTGTACAGGATATCATAAAAATTAATCCAATACACTTTAATAAGAAGTTTCTCATGACTTTATATCGTTTTTTTTTTAGTTTCCTAAATATATACAATTCTTAAGAATATCATAAATATTAGTTTAAACAATTCAAATAGATTTTTTGAACTCAAAAAGTCAAAATATTGAAATATTAGTTACAGATGTATTTGAAATTAGTCAATAAAACAGTACCTTTGCGCCAAATTAGAGAATTCATACGCTCTAATTTAAAACATCATATCGTTTGAGTTTTTTTTAGTTGGGTTTAGCGGATAAATGAAATATTTATCCGCTTTTTTTTGCTCATTATTCATTTTACGTGTAAAAGCTTGTTTACACTCTCTTTTTTTAACTTTAAGCCTTTATATTTACCAAAAATCAATCAAACAATATGATTAAGAAAATACTACTTTTTATTGGTATTACTTCTGTAGCTGCTTACGCAACTGCTCAAGAGAAATTACCTGATAACTTCTTTATGAAGAAGTTAAACAACGGACTAGAGGTTTTAGTGATAGAAGATGCAAATGTTCCATTGGCGACAATCGAAATTGTAGTTCGTAACGGTTCATATACAGAGGACAAAGATTACAATGGCTTATCACACTTGTATGAACATATGTTCTTTAAAGCAAATAAAGACTATCCATCTCAGAAAGCATTTTTAGATAAAGTAAGTGAATTAGGGGTATCTTTTAATGGTACTACTTCAGAAGAAAGAGTTAACTACTTTATTACTCTTAGTAAGGAGAAGTTAACACCTGGTTTGGAGTTTATGAATTCAGCAATTCGTTACCCATTGTTTGATACTACTGAGATGAGAAAAGAGAATCCGGTTGTAGCAGGTGAGTTCCAAAGAGCTGAATCGAATCCGTTTTTTGCTTTATTTGATAAAATGAATAAGGAAGTATGGGGTGATAATTATACTCGTAAGAATCCGATCGGTGATTACGAAATTATCTATACAGCTACTTCACAAAAAATGAATGTTATTAAAGATAAATACTACTATCCGAATAACTCATTATTAGCTATTTGTGGTGATGTAGATCATAACAAAGTATTCGCAGAGGCAGAAAGAGTTTTTGGTTCTTGGTCTCCAACAAATGTAGATCCTTTCCAAAAATGGCCTATACCTGAATTTAAACCTATCGAATATTCTAAGAACTTTATAGTTGAATCACCAAATGCGCAAGTACCAATGTTTATGACTACTTACCATGGCCCTGATACTCGTAATGATTTAAAAGCTACTTATGCAGCCGATGTGTTTTCATACATCCTACAACAAAAAAATTCTAAATTATATAAGGAATTAGTTGAAACGGGATTAGCGTTTCAAGTGAATGTTGGATACCAAACAGCTAAATATGTAGGTCCGATCAGAATCATATTAGTACCTAACCCTAGAAAACTAGAAGAGGCCTATAACGTTCTTTGGAAAAATATTAATGAGTGGGATTCTGATGAATACTTTACAGATGAGCAATTACAAACTGCTAAAGACTTATTATCTGTTTCTGAAATGTATAACATGGAAAAACCTTCTAATTTCATTCATACAGTGACTTATTGGTGGTCATCAGCAAATATTTCATACTATACAAACTATACCGACAATCTTCAAAAGGTTACGCGTGATGATATAAAAAATTACGTTCGTAAATACATCAAAGGTAAGCCATATGTAATGGGAGCGATGATGAAAAATGGAATGCGTAAGAATTTCAATACTGATAAATTCTTTGCTCCAAGTTTAAGTATGGAAGAATATACCTTGAACTTTGATATGAATCAAACTGAATTAACTTCTGAAAAAAATAACGAGAAATTAGTTTCATTAGTTCAATGGTTAAAAATAAATCCGGTTGCAAATATCTCTATCGAAGCTTATACTCACGAAGGAGAGAATAAAAATACTGGTAATACTAGATATGAAACGATTTTAAACTATTTGAAAACAAATGGTATTGAGGAGACTCGTATTATTGGTACTTCGAATAAGGCTTTCCAAATTAAAAAGATCAAAGCTGCTAATGCTGAAGAGCAAACTAATAGTAGAAAAATCACTTTTGCAATCGTGAAAAAATAATTTTTTAGAAAAGAACAATGAAAAAATCAATCATATTATTATTTAGTGCATCTGTATTACTCATTAGTAATATTGCAAATGCACAAACTAAGCAAGTAGCCGAAGAAATTATAGTTGATGGCTTTAAGGTAATTTATAAACCTACAAGTAATCAAATTGTAAGTGCGCGTTTAGTTATTAAAGGTGGCACAACTAATTACACTAAAGAGTTAGAAGGTGTAGAAAATTTAATGTTGAACATTGCTACTAGTGGTGGTACTTCAAAATTCACTAAATCTGAGTACAACCGTGTATTAGATAGAATGGGAAGTACCATTGATGGTTCTTCGAACTTAGACATGGGCTTTGTTTCTATGAGTTGTATTTCTAAAAATTTCGATGCTACATGGAATATCTTCGAAGATGTAATTAATGCTCCTTTATTTGATGAAGCTGAATTCAAAAAACAAAGAGATGCAATGATCTCAGGTATTCAACAATCTAAATCTGATCCTGATGCTTACTTAGGAGATATGGCACTTAACGATGCCTTTGCTAATTTAAATTACGATAAAGACCCTAGAGGATCTGAAGAATCTTTGAATAAATTAACATTGACAAATGTTAAAGATCATTACAAAAAAGTGATGACTAAAAGTCAAATATTTTTAGTTGTTGTAGGTAAGGTTGATAAAAATCAGTTAGTAGAAAAAGTTCGTAAAATGATTAGAACTATGCCTACTGGTAGCTTTACTCAAGTGAAACCAACTCTATTAACTATCAATCAATCTACTTTAAATACTGAAGATAGAAAGTTAGCTACTAATTACATCAGAGGAATCATGAATGCACCTGCATATGGTACTACTGAAGCATATGCGATGCAAATTGCTTTCGGAATTTTAGCTGATAGATTATTTGATGAAATTAGAACTAAAAGAAGTTTATCATATTCTCCTCAAGCTTATTTCTCTACTAATATCAATCCATTTACAAACATCTATGTAACTACTACAGACCCAGAACAAGCGGTAGGAGTGATGATTGATGAATTGAAGAAAATTAAATCTGAAGGTTTTAGTGAAACAGAAATTAGAAATCAGAAAAGTCAGTATTACACTACTTACTTTATGGGACTAGAAACTAATGATGCACAGTGTGCTGGCTTAGGTGTTGCTGAGGCTAAAGGAAACTGGAAGAACTTTAATACGTTCATAGATAACATTAATAAAGTACCAGCTAAAGAAGTTAATGCTGTATTTAAGAAATACATCACTGGCATTCGTTGGTCTTACTTAGGTGATTTATCGAAGGTGAAGTCAGAGGTTTTCTTGCAGAAACTATAATACGTATTACGTATTCAGTATTCAGTATTCCGATGTGCTAAATTTTAAATGCATCACAATAAAAAAGGGTCGATTATGTCGACCTTTTTATTTAGTTATAATTAATAAACGTGAAGTAATTCAATCTAGCACATCGGAATACTGAATACTGAATACCGAATACCTTTTAAATTTCTAAGCTATCTACTGCAATTTCTGTTGTGGTGCTATCAATTACCGATGTATCGACCTTTGGTCTAGGGGTCGGACAATAATATTTCTTTTCAATCTTTGTCCATGGTTTTGGAAGTTTTCCAAATGTTATTCCGGATGTTGGGTCTTTATAAAGTTTCTCCATGAACTTGCCATAGATAGGCAATGCTGTTTTAGAGCCCTCTCCATAGTCTGATGTTCTGAAGTGAACACTTCTTTCATCTGCGCCTACCCAAACACCTGTTACGAGATCTTTCGATACTCCTATGTACCATCCGTCTGAATGATTAGATGTCGTACCGGTTTTACCGCCAATCTCATTTCCCTTTTGCCATAAATCAAATTCCCATAAAGCCTGTGAGGTACCACCTGGTTCTTCCATTCCACCTTTCAACATATATAACATTAACCAAGAGGTTTCTTCAGAAATTACTTGTTCTTGTTGCACTTTAAATTCTTGAATTACCTTACCATCATGATCAGTTATTTTAGTGACAAATAAAGGTTCTGATTTATTTCCCTTATTCAAAAACGTACCATAAGCTCTAACCATCTCATAAACCGTAACATCGTTTGATCCTAGTCCGACCGATGGTACCGCCTTCAACTCACTCTCTATCCCTAATTTCTTTGCATACTTCACCACATTATCCCAGCCAACTGCCTGTGTTAATTGAGCCGTTACCGAATTACATGATTTACCCATAGCCCAACGTAATGACATTTCATAACCCGTAAATTTCCAATCGGCATTCTTCGGTGACCAGGTTTTTGTTTCACCATCTTCTTCATAAGTAATTGTTACAGCTTGATCTACCATCTTATCGCAAGGAGCATATCCATTATCTAATGCTGTTAAATAAACAAAAGGTTTAAATGTAGAACCCGCTTGGCGCTTAGCCTGCATCACATGATCATATTTGAAATAATTATGATTAATTCCTCCCACATATGCTTTTATATGTCCGGTCACCGGATCAAAACTCATTAAGCCCGCATGTAAAATTTTAGCATAGTATGCTAATGAATCATAAGTAGAAAAAGTAGTGTCTTTTTCGCCCTTCCAAGTAAACACTTTCATTCGATGTTTACTATTTAAAGCAAATTCGATTGAATCTACATTGCCATCATAAATTTTCTCAAGCTTCTTATATATCGGTAATCTTTTTGCTAAAGTGTTTAGAAAATTAGGAATCTCTTCACCGTTCTCATCTCGCCATGGGGCATCATTTTGCCAATGATTTTGAAATCTTTTTTGCAATGTTTTCATCCACTCTTCAACAGCTTTCTCAGCATGCTTCTGAATTGTGGGATCTATAGTAGTATATATTTTTAATCCGTCAGCATATAAATCAACATCATTCTCTTCACACCACTTATCTAAATAGTTAGCAACTGCATTTCTTATGTATGAGTCTTTTGTTAAATCGTCATCTTCTTCTGAAATGTTTAATTTTAAAGGTTTTTTTAATAATCTCTTCATTTCTTTATCAGAAATAAATTGACTTTTATACATCTGTGTGATTACGATGTTACGACGTTCTTCAGACTTCTCTGGATTGTTAATAGGGTTGAACGTAGAAGTAGCTTTTAACATGCCGACTAACAATGCAGCTTCTTCAGTTTTTAACTTCATGGGTGATTTGCTGAAATATTTATTTGCTGCAACCTTTATACCATAAGTGTTATTGCCGAAACTAACGGTGTTAAGATACATCTCTAGTATCTCGTTTTTATCATATAATAACTCTAGTTTAATGGCAGTAATCCACTCTTTAGTTTTATAAATTACTGTCTTTACTCCAGGTATATATTTTACTAAACCCTGTGATCCCTTGCTTCTAGTTCTAAAAAGATTTTTTGCTAATTGCTGTGTAATTGTGCTTGCACCTCTTTTGTCACCATTAGCAGTAGACCATATACTTGAAAATATTGAATAGAAATCTATACCATGATGTTGGTAAAATCGAACATCTTCAGTAGCAATTAAAGCATCAATTAGATTTTGAGGAATCTCTTCAAATTTTATCGGTGATCTGTTCTCTTTGAAATAGCGTCCAATTAATGTTCCATCACTTGCATATACTTCCGAAGCTACTGTATATGGAGGATTTTTCAATTCAACAATACTTGGTGAATATCCAAATAGCCAAAGAAAATTAAGTTCAATTAATAAAAAATATATAGCGACAATTCTACAGAATTGATAGAGTACACGAATCCAGCGTTTATCCATTTTGCAAATATAGAGATAATCTTTAAACCTCCATTTTCCTCGTTATGTAGATTTACTTACTCAAATTAATATTGTTGAAATCCAATATAGTCTAAAATTCATTGATTATCAGGCTTATTTGATATTGGTATAGTATTCGCAATAGATTATATAAAACCCAACACTATGAAAAAGATAACTTATTTGTTGATGCTATCAATCATTACAAGCGTAATGGTAGCATGTAAAGATGATGTTATTACTGATTCTTATAGTCGTTTAAAAGTAAGCATGACAGATGCACCTGGCGATTATGATTCGGTAATTATTAATGTTAAATATGTCGAAGTAAAAACAAACAATGGCACATACGATTATCAATATTCTAAAAGTATAAATCTTTTAGATTTAGTTAATGGTAAGGATACCTTATTGGTAGATCAAAGTATACCCACTGGTAGAATTTCACAAATTAGATTAGTACTTGATGAAAATGGTAATTACATTTATAAGGATGGTACTAGATTTGACCTTGAGACTCCGAGTGCACAACAATCGGGATTAAAGTTGAATCTACAACAAGAATTATTACAAGGTATTACTTATACTGTTCGATTAGATTTTGATGTTACAAAATCTATTGTAGAAAGTGGAAGTGATAAGTTTATATTGAAACCAGTCATTAGAATACTTACCGATGCAATTACAGGTGGAATAAAAGGAGAGTTACAACCTTTAGGAACTCAAATTGCTGTTATGGCTGTATTGAATACTGATACTTTTGGTACCTATTCTGATTTGAGTACAGGGAAGTTTTATTTGCCTGGATTAGCGAGTGGTACTTATAAATTATTATTTGATGTTGCTTCTCCTTTAAACGATACGGTGATTAATAATGTATTTGTTCAAAACGGACAAGTTACAGATATTGGTTTACTTATTATTCAATAAGTATAATGAGTCATATTATTAAAGGAGAGATTGAAAGATTTCTCCTTTTTTATTATATTTAATTACAACAACATTATGAAATCTGTAGAAAGTAAAATATATACTGGATTTTTCTTGATCTCTTTAATCATATTATCATTAACAGTAATATCGTTAATTAGTATGAAGCTCTTATTGAATAGGTCAAGTACAGATAAACATACCTTGGATGTTTTAAGAACAGTAGAAAATATAAACCTAAATTCAAATGATATAGAAACAGGAGTGAGGGGGTATCTAATTTCTGGCGATACAACTTTTTTGAAACCTTATTATTCTGGATTAGATTCAATAGCTCATAATTTAGAATATCTAGAAAATTTAAACAAATATGATTTTAAATATGATCATGAAATAAAGTATTTAAATAGATACATAAATGATTTAAAAAATACATCTATTAAGCTAATCGTTGCCGAGCGTACTAATCAAACAGATACGTTAGAAAGATATCAACAAATTCTATCGGCTAAGATATCGATGGATAAAATCAGGTCGATTATTAACATAATTGAACTTGAAAATAGAGTCATCTTAAAGAATATAAATATCAAGAATCGTAAGCTAGCAATATTCACTCAATACGGATTTATAATTACAGGTGTATTTACATTGTTTGCTTTATTATCAGTTTTCTTAATCATCAAGGGTGAGTTTAACCGTAGAAAAAAAGTAGAAGCAACATTACTTGAAACTCAACAATTCCTCGACTCTTTAGTAGAATTTAGTCCGAACGTCGTCTACTCAAAAAACATCAACGGCGTCTATACATTTGTGAACAAATCATTTGAAAAATTAATCGCTAAATCACGAGAAGAAATTATTGGTAAAACAGATTTAGAATTATTTAATAATAAAGTAACAGCAACTAGATTGATGAAAAATGATGCTGAAGTTCTTAGATTAAAAAAACCGATGATATATGAAGAGCAAACAATGTCTAGCTCGAATGAAACCAGATTTTTCTTATCAACTAAATTTCCTATTCTCGATACTCGATCAGAGGTTAAATATATATGCGGATTTTCTTCAGATATCACAGATAGGGTAAATGCTGAATCAAATATCAATAAATTGAATGCAGAATTAGAAGCATTCTCGTATTCAGTATCACATGATTTACGTGCTCCACTTAGAGCTGTAGATGGTTTTGCTAAGATCTTAGTCGAAGATTATTCATCAAATTTAGATCAAGAAGGAAATAGATTATTGAACATTATAATTCATAATGCCAATAAAATGAGTAAGCTCATAGACGATTTACTCGACTTTTCAAGAATTGGTAGAAAAGACTTAAGTAAAATAAATATTTTTATTAGGGGCTTATTTAATGAGGTAATTTCAGAATTGGAAATTCCGCAAAATCTTGAAATAAGAGTAAATATTTCTGAAAAAGCCATGATTAATGTAGATAGAAACATGATTAAAGTTGTTTTGAATAATTTATTATCTAATTCCATTAAATATTCATCAAAAGTGGCAAAGCCCATTATTAATATTTTTGAATTAAAAGACGAACATAATTTTATATTTTGCGTAGAAGATAACGGTGTTGGTTTTGATGAAGTGTTTAAGAATAAGTTATTTAAAGTATTTCAGAGGTTGCATTCTGAGGCAGATTATGAGGGAACGGGGGTCGGATTAGCCTTAGTGAACAGGATAGTAGAAAAACATGGAGGGAGTGTTTGGGCCGAATCAGAGCCGATGGTTTCTACTAAATTTTATGTCTCTATTCCTTTAAATTAATACATAAATATTTATTATATTTATAATAACAACAACATGGATCACGTAGAGATATTATTGGTAGAAGACAATGTAAATGATGCTGAATTGACTATTCGTGCACTACGAAAGAATAATTTAGCAAATAACTTAGTACATGTACAAGATGGTGCACAAGCACTCGATTTTATCTACTGTAAGGGATCATTTCAAGATCGAAACACAAAATCAAAACCCAAATTAATATTATTAGATCTTAAAATGCCTAAGATTGACGGATTAGAGGTGTTGAAGATAATTAAGTCAGACGAAGAAACGAAACATATACCAGTAGTAGTTTTGACTTCATCTAAAGAAGAGAAAGATCTATTAGAGAGTTATAAGTTAGGAGCAAATAGCTATATACAGAAACCAGTAGAGTTTCAAAAATTTATTACTGCAATAGTAGATATTGGATTTTATTGGGTAATACTTAATCAGAATATACAAAAATGATTAGTGTAAAGTTTTTAATTATTGAAGATAACGATGCCGACTATGAACTTCTAGTTCGGTCGATACAAAAGCATGATATCAAAACAGATTTTGTAAGGGTACAAGATGCGCAAGAGATGCGCAAGGCTCTTATTGAACACAAGTTTGATGTGGTGGTTTCAGATTATATGTTACCACGATTTACTGGATTAGATGCATTGCGATTATTCAAGTCATTCAAATTAAATATTCCATTTATCACATTAACAGGTACTGGTGCTGAAGAAATTGCAGTAGACATGATGAGAGAAGGGGCTGATGATTATGTAATCAAGAGTCATGTCGAAAGATTATTTCATAGTGTGATTAATCTGTTGCAAAAATATGAAACCATTCGCCAGAAAGTTAAACTTGATAAAGCGATAAAAGAAAGTGAAAAAGCTTATCGACTTTTAGCTGAACATTCGAGTGATTTAATATCTAGACATAGCTTGACAGGTGAATTTATTTATGCTTCACCCGCAATATTTGTAATTACCGGTTATAGGCCTGATGAAGTTAAAGGTAAATTATTGAGAGATTTCTTACATGCTGATGATATAGTAAAGATTAGAACTCAAGTAAACTCAATTATATTAGAAAATAATACTAGCATTTTTGAATACAGATTTAAACGTAAAGATGGTGAGTATATATGGATCGAGACAAGTGGTAAAATTATATACGATGAATATAATAATCCGATCGAAATCGTCTCTGTTACTCGCGATGCAACAGATAGAATTTTAAAAGATCAACGATTAAAAGAAAGTGAAGAGCAATATAGATTGATAGCTGAAAATGCTACAGATATGATTACTCGACATGATTTATTAGGCTTTTATAATTATGTTTCAACTTCATCATATACATTACTAGGTTATGCACCCGCAGATCTTTTAGGTAAAAATGCTTATGATTTCTTACATCCTGAAGATTTAGAAAAAGTAAAATCAGGATTGAATGAGTTTTTGAAAATGGGGCTAGGCATTCATACAACTAGCTATAGATATAAAAAGAAAGATGGTAAGTATGTGTGGATAGAGTCTACTAACAAGTTAACATTTAAAGAAAACACAGGTGAAATTGAAGGTGTGATTTCAATTAGTAGAGATATAACAGAAAGAAAACTTTTCGAATCAAAATTAGAAGAGAAAATAAAAGAACTAGACACTTTTATTTATCGTTCTTCTCATGATTTAAAAGGTCCGCTTGCTTCATTACAAGGTCTTATAAACGTTGCTAAATCAGAAGTTCAAGATATTAAAGCAAATGAATATATAAGTTTAATAGAAAGAAGTGTTAATCATTTAGATAACATTTTGATGGACTTATTAAATATTACTAGAATCACTCAGGGTTCAATAAAGTATTCAAAATTAAATTTAGCAACATTAATAAGAGACACTATTAGTTCATTTGAGAATTTAATAGAATATAAAAAGATTGAATGGTTGTTAGACATTGATGAAAGTATTATGTTAGTCACAGATAAATCACTAATTAATAATGTACTCCACAATGTAATTATTAACGCGATAAAGTATCACGATAGAAAAAAAACAAATTCGTTCGTGAAAATTGTATCGCATGCATATAATCATAATGTTGAGTTAATTATTGAAGATAACGGTGAAGGTATACCTGAAGATTTACAAAAAAATATTTTTGACATGTTTTTTAGAGGTAATACAAAATCTTCGGGTACGGGCTTAGGATTATATATTGTTAAAAATGCAGTAGAGAAGTTAGGTGGACAAATAGAATTGATAAGTAAAGAGAACAAAGGTTCGAAATTTACTATTACATTGCCATTGAATTTAGAAATTGTGCAATCAAACGAATTGAAATTGTTAAACTAAACAATGAGAAAATATAAGAAAGTAATGCTGATAGATGATAGTGAGATTGACAACTTGGTCAATAAACACATTATATCTAAGTCTGAAATTGCAGATGAAATTCAAATCTTCAGCCTTGCTCAAGAAGCGCTTGATTTTTTTGCAAATTCTGATGAAAAAAATTACCCACAATTAATTTTATTAGATATCAATATGCCAATCATGAATGGTTTTGTTTTTTTACAAGAGTATTCTAAATTATTAGGTGAAAGATCGAATAAAATTGATGTGTTTATGTTATCAAGTTCTGTAGATCCGAATGACATTAGAAAATCAGAAGAATATAGTTTCGTTAAAGGATTTATTTCTAAACCCCTTTCTTTAGAACATTTAAATAGATTTTAATGTGCTCTGTAAAAGCTCAAACTGAATTAAAATTTAAAAATCGCAAGAAATCTAAGATTGCTTCTAAAACATTAGAGCAACGTATAATTCATGAAAGCATAAATTTTAAGCCTAATTATAATTTGTGGATTGGAATGAAGGCTTTGGTGATTACGGCGGCAGAGCCAGAGTATTATCAAGAGATGACGTTCGGACTTACACCATCATGGTCAGATAAGAAATTATATTTATTTAATGCAAGAGCTGAAGGTAAACTAAATCCAGAGAACGATTCAAATTATAAAGCAGAGAAAGGTATTTTTCAAATGCCATCATTTAAAAATGCTATTAAACATAGAAGATGCATAGTGCCGGTTGATTATTTTGTTGAAGGTTCTGAAAAAGAGAAATTAAATGATCCCTATTTAATTAGAAGAAAAGATAAGGAAGCTTTAGTCTTAGCGGGTATTTGGGAAGAGTGGGTCGATAAAGCAAGTGGTGAAATTTTTAAATCTTATGCAATCATTACTACTGCTGCGTCTGAATTAATGAAAGATATAAAACATCATCGCTCTCCTTTAAAATTAGAAGATGAAGAAATTGATTTGTGGCTTGATCAAAATGCAGATGAACTATCAATCAATCAAATTCTATACCCTCACTCATTTGCAGAATGTGAAGCGACTGCGATTGATCCTATAATAAAGTCGAAAGTAAATGATCCAGGGGTAATCAAATTACGCACGTCATTATTTTAGTACAAAAGTAGCTAGTAGTTAGTAGCTAGCCTAGTAACCAGTACTAGCTACTAGCTACTAGCTACTTTCGTACTATATCTGCTCCAAGCGCTTTCAATCTCGCTTCTATATCCTGATATCCACGATCAATTTGTTCAACATTCGATATCGTACTTTTTCCCTCTGCTGATAATGCTGCTATTAATAAAGATACACCAGCACGAATATCTGGAGAAGACATGCTTATTCCTCTCAATGGATTCTTTCTGGCTAGTCCGATAATGTTCGCTCTATGTGGATCGCATAATATAATTTGAGCTCCCATATCGATTAATTTATCTACGAAGAACAATCTACTCTCAAACATTTTTTGATGTATTAGAACGCTTCCTTTAGCTTGTGTGGCTACTACCAATACTATACTCAATAGGTCAGGAGTGAAGCCTGGCCAAGGAGCATCTGCAATAGTTAATATAGAGCCATCAATGAATGTTTCTATTTCATAAAATTCTTGAGAAGGTATATAAATATCATCGCCTCTTCGCTCTAATTTTATACCTAATTTTTTGAAAGTTTCTGGTATAACACCTAACTCATCGTATGCAACATTTTTAATAGTAATTTCTGATTGAGTCATTGCTGCAAGTCCAATGAAACTACCTATTTCAATCATGTCGGGTAACATTCGATGCTCACATCCGCCTAAGTATTCAACGCCCTCAATTGTTAGTAAATTAGAACCTATGCCAGAAATTTTTGCGCCCATTCTATTGAGCATTTTGCATAACTGCTGAATATAGGGTTCGCAAGCTGCGTTGTAAATAGTTGTAGTGCCTTTTGCTAACACTGCAGCCATTAAAATATTTGCAGTACCTGTTACTGATGCTTCATCAAGTAACATATAAGTTCCTTTTAATTCAGAAGCGTCGACACTAAAGAAAGAATCTTTCGGATCGTAGTTGAACTTTGCACCTAATTTTTGAAAGCCTAAGAAGTGAGTATCTAATCTTCTTCTACCAATTTTATCACCTCCTGGGCGAGGTATGTAAGCTTGTTTGAAGCGGGCTAAAAGCGGACCAACAATCATTACAGAACCGCGTAATGCCGCACCTTTCTTTTTAAACTCGTCGGTTGTGAAATATTTAAGGTTGATTTCATCAGCCTTGAATGTATAGGTATCTTTAGAAAGCCTCTCAACTTTCACTCCCATATCTTTTAACAAATCAATTAATTTGTTGACGTCTACAATGTCGGGTATATTAGAAATTGTTACTAACTGATCTGTTAAGAGAACAGCAGAAATAATTTGTAATGCCTCGTTTTTAGCACCTTGTGGCGTGATTTCACCTTTTAGTTTCTTACCACCTATGATTTCAAAAGTATCCATAATTAAAAAATCCTTTACCGGCTTTGAAGATAAAGGATTTTGAAAGATTTATGAAATAATAATATTCACAAACATTAATAACGATGTTTGCTCTGATTGTTTTTCTTATTGCGGTTGTTATTATTATTGTTGTTGTTATTGTTCGTGTTATTGTTTTTATGCTTGAAGTTATTATTTCTTTGAGGTATCGTTTTTCTTACCTCAACTTTCAACAAGTTTGTATTTTCGTCAACCTCTAGCTCGCCATTTGATAATTTCTTCAAATCTGATATAATCGTTTCATCGCTCACTGTATCTTTATTCCAAGTTACATATGACATTTTCATGAAATTGGCGATTTGTGCAACTAATTGAGATCTTCTTTCTGGTTCATCAGCTGATACAGATCTAGCTTTTTCAATCATTAACTCTACCGTTTTGCCATAATGCTTGTAATGGATGTTATGCATTGGGTATGGCACCTTTTTAGGTTTAGTATCTAATGATTCTTTGGATGGAATAGGATAAGGAGAGTCTACATCTAAATCAAAGTCAGCAATGATAAATAAGTGATCCCATAGCTTGTGCTTAAAGTCAGCAACGTCTCTTAAATGTGGATTCAAGAATCCCATTAAATCAATCACCGCTTGCGCATGCTTATTACGCTCTTCCTTAGTAGGCAAGGTCTTTATAAACCTAACCATGTTTTGTATGTTTCTACCGTACTCTGCATATAATAATGCTGGTCGTGTAGTATTATAATCGAATGTCATCTCTGTAATTTATTGTATAAGAGTAGTATATCTTAATGATTTCTAATTAACTATGCGCAATTTAGCAAATTTTAATAACAATTGTTTTTTCCCAAGCCCATTAAAGTGAATTGTTGTTTTTATATCACCTGTACTGCCTTCCATTTCTAATACCTTACCAAATCCGAATTTCTGATGTTCTACTTCCATACCTACTCTAATATCGGTCGGACTTGAAGGAACGAAGTCGGCACTTGCTACGTGATTAAAGACTTTATTGGGGTTAGCCTGAACTGTTGTTTTAGGTTTAACCGAAACACTATTGTATTGATCAGGGTCTTTATCAAAAAATGTATTGCCTTGTATTGGTTTTTGAAGATAGTTAACCTCTAAATATTTCGCGTCTATTTCTTCTAAAAATCTACTTGGGTCACACGAAATAGGTGAGCCCCATTTATAACGAGATATGGCATAACTAAGTGTTAACTTTCTCTCAGCCCTTGTGATGGCTACATAAAACAATCTACGTTCTTCTTCTAAATCAGCCCTAGAATGCAATGACATTTGTGATGGGAATAAATTTTCTTCTAGTCCGACTACATAAACATGCGGAAACTCTAATCCTTTAGCCGAGTGTATTGTCATTAACGAAACATGATCTTTGTCTTTATCTTCTTCTTTTTCATCGCCTGTTAATAAAGCAACATCTTGTAAGAACACATCAAGACTCGGATTATCGATATCATCTCTTTCAGAGAAATCTTTTATACCATTCAATAATTCTTGAATGTTTTCATATCTATTTAATCCCTCAACAGATTTATCGTCGTATAATTCCTTTAACAATCCGCATTGTTTCGCAATATATGAAGCTGCATCAAATGCTGATTGATTTTTAATTACGACCGCAAAACTTTTAATCATCATAGCAAATTGTTCAATGCTATTGCCCGATTTACCGCCAATGTGTTGCGCTGCATGATTAGATACTTCCCAAAGAGAAGTTTTTTGTTCATCAGCAACAAGAATCAATTTATCTAGACTTGTTTTGCCAATGCCACGAATAGGGTAGTTGATAACCCTTTTGAAAGCTTCTTCATCAACATGATTTACAGCCAATCTGAAATAGGCTATTAAATCTTTAATTTCTTTACGCTGATAAAATGAAAGTCCGCCGTATATTTTATACGGTATATTCATTTTTCTCAATGCTTCTTCCATCGCTCTCGATTGAGAGTTGGTTCTATATAAAATAGCGAAGTCTTTATTTCTTAAATTCTCATTATCTCTAGCCTGGGCAATAGATTCAGCCACTAGCTTACCTTCTTCATTATCAGTAAATGCTTTTAATAAAGAAATCTTTTCACCAGTTTCTTTCTGAGAAAAAACATTTTTTTGAATTTGATCTTGATTGTTTTTAATAATCGAATTAGCAACTTGAACTATGTTTTGTGTTGAACGATAGTTCTCTTCTAATTTATATACTTTTAAATCAGGGTAATCTTTTTCAAAGTTTAATATGTTCTGGATGTTAGCACCTCTAAAAGCATATATACTCTGAGCATCGTCACCTACAACACAGATGTTTTCATTAATTGCTGCAAGTTTTTTGACAATTAAATACTGAGAGTAATTGGTATCCTGATACTCATCAACCATTATGTATTTAAACTTATGTTGATACTTGTGTAATACCTCCGGATGATCACGTAATAAAATATTCGTCTTGAATAACAAGTCATCAAAGTCCATCGCCCCAGCTCGCTCGCATCTGTTCGAGTAAAGCGAATAAATGTATCCGATTTTACTTTTCCCTAATGAATAATCTTCAGCTTGTATTTGATCGTTTTCATTGTATTCTTTAGCTGAAATTAAATTGTTTTTTGCGCTAGATATTCGGTGTAAAACGTGATTTGGATTGTAGTTTTTTTCGTCTAAGTTTTGCTCTTTTAAGATAGATTTGATTAAAGATTTAGCATCATCTTTATCATAAATAGTAAAATTAGCAGGGTAGCCGATTTTATCGGCTTCCATTCTCAATATTCTAGCAAATACTGAGTGAAAGGTACCCATCCATATGTTTCTTGCATTACCACCAACAATATTGGTTATACGTTGGCGCATTTCTGCAGCAGCTTTATTTGTAAAGGTTAATGCTAATATGCTAAACGGATCAACACCGTTATGAATCATATGTGCTATGCGATAAGTGATTACCCTGGTTTTGCCTGAGCCCGCACCAGCCACAATCATCATAGGCCCATTCAAATTCTCAACAGCAGCTCTTTGCTGTGGGTTTAATAATTCTAAATAATTCGACATTCACTCTAATCTCTATACAAACAAAAATATAAATATTATGGATATTTTGAGGCTATTTTATTTTTCAATTAATACTATATTTGGCGCCATGGAACAAATCAATCAATACATAGATAATAACCGTCAACGTTTCTTAGATGAGTTATTAGATTTTTTAAGAATACCTTCAATTAGTGCTGACTCTGCATATTCTGCTGATGTTTTTAAAACTGCTGAATATGTAAAAGATAAGTTAATAGCTGCTGGTGCCGATAAAGTAGAAGTTTGCCCCACGGCAGGTTACCCTATCGTATATGCTGAAAAAATGATTGACCCTAGCTTACCTACAGTTTTAGTTTATGGTCACTATGATGTACAACCTGCAACCCCATTAGAATTATGGGAGACTCCACCATTTGAACCTAGCATTCGTAAAACTGCTGTTCACCCTGATGGTGCAATCTTTGCAAGAGGTGCTTGTGACGATAAAGGCCAAGTTTATATGCATGTTAAAGCTTTTGAATTAATGATGCAAACGAATTCTTTGGCTTGTAACGTGAAGTTCATGATTGAAGGCGAAGAGGAAGTAGGTTCATCGAACTTAGGCATTTTTGTTAAAGCAAATAAAGAAAGATTAAAGGCTGATGTTGTATTAATTTCTGATACTTCTATTATCGCTAATGATACTCCTTCAATTGATTGTGGTTTACGTGGCTTAAGCTATGTTGAAGTAGAAGTTACAGGTCCGAACCGCGACCTACACTCTGGTGTTTACGGTGGTGCTGTTGCTAACCCAATCAACATTCTATCTAAAATGATTGCTTCTATGCATGATGAAAATAATCATATTACCATACCTGGTTTCTATGATGATGTATTAGAAGTTTCTGCTGAAGATAGAGCTGAAATGGCTAAGACTCCATTCGATATTGAAGAATACAAAAAAGATTTAGAAGTTGGAGATGTTTGGGGCGAGAAAGGTTTTTCTACTATTGAAAGAACTGGTATTCGTCCGACTTTAGATGTAAATGGTATCTGGGGTGGTTACACAGGTGAAGGTGCTAAAACAGTTTTACCTTCAAAAGCATATGCTAAAATTTCTATGCGTTTAGTTCCTAATCAAACTTCTGATAAGATCACTGAAATTTTCAAAAAACATTTTGAGTCAATTGCTCCTGCTTCAGTGAAAGTAGAAGTTAGACCACATCATGGTGGTGAGCCAGTTTTAACACCTACTGACTCAGTTGCTTTTCAAGCAGCTAGTAAGGCAATGTTAGAAACATACGGTAAGAAACCTATTCCTACAAGAGGTGGAGGTAGTATTCCGATTGTTGCTTTATTTGAAAAAGAATTAGGCTTGAAGTCAGTGTTAATGGGCTTCGGATTAGATTCTGATGCATTGCATTCACCAAACGAACATTACGGATTATTCAATTACTATAAAGGCATCGAAACAATTCCTTTGTTTCATAAATACTTTGCAGAATTAAGTAAATAATTCTTTCAAAATATATAAAAGGCTTGCAGATTTTGCAGGCCTTTTTTATTTGCTCTTGACGTAAATCAAAGGTAGCCTCCATCCGAAGTAATGAGAAGTAATTCTAATACCTACGATGAATATACCTGCTATCCATGCACTAGTACCACCGTGAATATTTAGGTACAACAAAAAGAAGTAAAGTATACCGCCTGCAATACATGCCGATGCGTAGATATCTTTTCTGAAAACGTATGGTATTTCATTCAAAATAACATCTCTCAATATACCACCGAAACAACCAGTAACAGTGCCCAATGCTATGCAAACAATAGGGTGTAGCTCAAATACAATTGCTTTTTCTATAGCTACCATGCAAAATACCGCTAGTCCGATTGTATCAAACCAAAAAATTGGTTTCTGCATTCGAATTAATTTTTTCAAAAAGAAAAGTGACATCATGTATGCTATTAAAATGGTCGTGATAATTTGTAAATTCAATAGCCAAGCAACGGGTGTATCGCCAATTAATAAATCACGGATGGTACCACCACCAATTGATGATACAAAGGTGATGATTAACACGCCGAAAACATCTAATCTTTTTCGCATTGCAGATATAGCACCAGATAGTGCAAATGCAAAGGTTCCAAGAATTTCAATGATTTCTATAAATGTCATTTTGAAAATAAATAATATAAATCGCAGTATTTAAAACAAAGCTTAATACTTTTGATTTATTAAAGATATAATTCTTTTAAAATATATGAATAAGCTAATTAATGAAACCTCGCCATATTTATTGCAACATGCTCATAACCCTATTGATTGGTTTCCTTGGGGTGCCGAAGCTTTAGAAAAAGCGAAGAAAGAAAATAAGTTAATTGTAGTTAGCATTGGTTATTCTGCCTGTCATTGGTGCCATGTGATGGAAAAGGAATCGTTTGAAGAACATGAAGTGGCAGAGGTGATGAATGCCTTGTTTGTCAATATAAAAGTTGATCGTGAAGAACGCCCCGATATTGATCAAATTTATATGAGTGCCCTTCAACTAATGAATGGTACAGGTGGTTGGCCATTGAATTGTATTTTATTACCTGATCAACGCCCAATATATGGTGGTACTTATTTTAAGAAGAAAGACTGGATAAATATATTGTCGAACATTGCTGCCATGCATCGTAATAAACCTCAAGAGCTTGTTGATTATGCCAATAAGTTAATTGAAGGAGTTAGAAAGATGGAACTAATTTCAACTAAAGCTAGTAATCATTTAATTGAAGAAAATGAATTACAAGATGTATATACTAACTGGAGAAGATTTTTAGATTTTGATTTTGGAGGTACTCAAGGCGCACCGAAATTTCCGGTACCTGTAAACATCTCTAATCTTTTAAAACATACTAAACACTACCCTTCAGAGCAAATAGACTATTACTTACAAAACACTTTACACAGAATTGCTCGTGGTGGTATTTATGATCAAATGGCTGGTGGTATTTATCGATATTCTGTTGATGCTTATTGGAAAATACCTCATTTCGAAAAGATGCTTTATGATCAGTCGCAAACCATCTCTTTATATGCTGATGCTTATCGAAATTTTAAACACGATCTCTACAAAAATACTTTTCAATCAACTATTCAGTTTTGTTTAAATGAATTAAAAAATACTTCGGATGGTGGTTTCTATTCAGCTCTCGATGCTGATTCAGAAGGGGTAGAGGGTAAGTTTTATTGCTGGACAATCGATGAGTTAAAACAAGTACTTTCGAATGATGCAGATCTTTATATTGAGTATTATCAAATGACTGAAGAAGGCAACTTTGAACACTCCCTAAATAATTTATTTGCTGTTCAAGAAATTGATCCAATTTTAGAAAAATATAAATTGACTGAAGTTGAATTAATACAAAAAATAGAAGTAGCGAATTCAAAATTACTATACATCCGAAGTAAGAGAATAAGACCTTCTCTCGATGATAAGCAACTTTGCTCATGGAATGCCTTAATGATTAAAGCATTTTGCGATGCATATTTGGCAGAGCCTAATGAACATTGCCTAAATGAGGCTATTAATTGCTATGAATTTATTAAAAACAATTTATTTGTTGATGGTAAATTGTATCGTTCTTATAAAGCAGGGCAAGCAAAAATTGATGCTTTTTTAGATGATTATTCATTTTTCATAGAAGCATTATTATGTTTATTTAATATTACAGCTGATGAGAAATATGTTCATGAAGCTGATAGATTAATAAAACATTGCATCAAAAATTTTATGGATGAACAATCAGGAATGTTTTGGTACACATCATCAACGGGCGAAGAATTAGTTGCTAGAAAACAAGAATTTTATGATAGCGTTATCCCTTCATCTAACTCTGTGATGATGAATAATCTTTTCAAAATGTCAGTAATTACTGGTAATTCAGAATATGAAGATATTGCAGATAATATGGTCTTCGTGATGAAAGATCAATTGAAAAGATATCCGCCTTCTTATTCAAACTTTACGAATGCTCTTTTGAGAAAATCTAAACCGAGCGTAGAAGTAGTAATAGTAGGAGAGAATGCTAAGGATTTATATTTAGAATTAAACAAGAGATACTTATCAAACATTGATATTTTTTATACTAATCAAACATCTGATTTGTCAATTTTTCATTCAAGATTTATTGAAGGTAAAAATTTAATGTATGTGTGTATTGATAAAGCTTGTCATTTACCTGTAGAAAGTATTGATGAAGTAATAGCACAATTGCCGTTTAAATAGCTAACAATATCAATAGTATCAGAGCTCATTAACTTTACATTCTGAATAGTTTTTATACGAATATACTCGTTGAATTTCAACTCAATTAGCTTAGTAGATTCGTATAAATTATTCAAGTTGATAATTTCTATTTGAATTTTAGTCGGACGATCAACATTACCGTAAACATTTATAGATTTAATACTGGTGCTTGAATCTTTGCTCTTATATGTTATTAAGCTGTCACTCTCAATTACTTCAAAACTGTTTTTAAAAGCAGGTTTATTTATATCGTAATTTTTAAGATCGAGTAAATCGTTTTTAATTTTTTCAGCTTCAATTTTCACTTGCTCAACTACAGTGCTATCATTTATTAAAAACTTACATAAACTATCTGATTTTATTGAGGCTATCTGTTGATCTACAATTTTATCAATATTAAATGCATAGTTATTGGAAATACTATTTTTATTAGGTTCAGTAGAACAAGCCACTAACAAAATGGATAAAAATACTAAGCTTAATATTTTCATTTTATTTGATTAATAAACTAGTTCCATTCATTTCTTCAGGCTTATTGATATTCATTAAATCTAATATTGTAGGTGCAATATCTGCAAGTCCGCCATCTCTTAATTTAAATGCTTCCTCATGAATTAATATGCAAGGCACCAAGTTTGTTGAGTGAGCTGTATTTGGTGTACCATCCTCATTAACCATAAAATCTGCATTACCATGATCGGCAATTATTATAAATGAATATCCATTTTTTAATCCAGTGTTTACTACTCTCTCTACACATAGATCTACAGTTTCTACTGCTTTCACTACAGCTTCAAATACTCCTGTGTGTCCGACCATATCAGGATTAGCGAAGTTTAAACATACGAAATCGGTATATGCTTTTTCGAGTTCAGTTGTGATAGCAGATGCAATTTCATTAGCACTCATCTCTGGTTGCAAATCATAGGTAGCTACTTTTGCTGAAGGAATTAATATTCTCTTTTCCTTCTCGAATGGAGTCTCTTGTCCGCCTGAAAAGAAAAACGTCACATGCGGATATTTTTCTGTTTCAGCAATTCTAATTTGAGATTTATCATGTGCAGAAAGTACTTCTCCTAGGGTGTTCTTCAAATTGTCTTTATCGAATATAACTTTAACATTTTCAAAGCTATCATCGTAATTAGTCATGGTTACATAATGCAAATTTAGCTTATGCATATTGTACTCATGAAAATCTCTTTGTGTTAATGCAATGGTGATTTCACGGCCACGATCTGTTCTAAAATTAAAGCTGATTACTACATCACCTTCTTGAATTTTAGTTAATGCATTATTATGCTCATCAGTCATAACAAATGCCTTCATGAATTCATCTGTAATACCGTTATCATATTGTTCTTTAACAGATTCTAAGATATTATTAGTTTTTATACCATCAGCATTTACTAAAAGCTCATAAGCGAGTTTTACACGTTCCCAACGTTGATCTCTATCCATCGCATAATATCTACCTATAACTGTAGCTAATTTTGCTTGGTTATTGTTTTGCTGGTTATGTTGTAATAATTCATCAAGGTAATTTGCACCACTTTTAGGGTCAGTATCTCTTCCATCTAGAAATGCATGTATAAATACATGTTCAGTGTTCATTTTTTGTGCAATGTCACACAGTGATTTTAAGTGGTTTATGTGAGAATGTACACCACCATCTGATAGTAGTCCAATAAAGTGTACATTTTTATTTTCTTCCTTCGCATAGTTTAATGCGTGTGTTAAAACATCATTTTCTGCTAAAACACCATTCCTACAAGCTTTATTGATTTTCACTAATTCTTGAAAAATCACCCTTCCTGAACCGATAGTTAAATGTCCGACTTCTGAATTACCCATTTGCCCTTCAGGTAAGCCAACCGCTTCGCCCGATGCAACTAATTTAGAATGAGGATATTTTGAATACAAAGAATCAACAAAAGGAGTATTTGCATTCTGAATGGCGTCTGCTGTCTTCTTGTTGCCAAGTCCCCAGCCATCTAATATTAATAGTGCGACTTTTGAATTTTTCATATGCAAATATACCGAAAGCGAATCATTGGCACAGTTTTTATGTATATTTAATCACCCAAGTATAAAAATGAAGCGAATATTACTTTTATTCTTATTTATTGCTCTTAATATTTTCAATGCACATTCACAAACTGAATTGCTTGATGATATTACCGTTTCATTCAAATCATCAGATCATCGTTTGTTAGCCAAGCATTTTAGTGGTAAAATAGAAATTAACCTACTAGACCAATCTAACGTTTATAGCAGACCACAAGCTGAAATGGTGATGAAAGATTTCTTCAGCAAATACGAACCCACAGATTTCCAAATTTTATACAAAAACAATCCTAGCAATGAGCAAGTACGTTTTGCCATTGGTCAATTAGATAGTTACGCCGGAAGATTCAGAATTTTCTTCATTCTAAAAACCATAGATGGGGTGGTTTATATTCAAGAGATGCGCTTTGAACAAGAGCGTAGTCGCTAATATTTATATCTTTGTTTTTTACATTTTTTTATGACTTATTCTAAAGAAGAACTATATCAGTTTATTGATAGAGCTATTTTGGAGGATGTTGGTGAAGGTGATCATACATCACTCTCTACAATTCCTGCTGGTACTCAAAGCCAAGCTAAATTATTAGTAAAAGAATCGGGGGTCTTAGCCGGACTTGCTGTGGCTATTGAAATTTTCAATAGAATTGATAATACTTTAAAAATAGAAACTTTTAAAAATGATGCTGACCCTATTTCAGTGGGAGATATCGTTCTAAAGGTTTATGGATCGGCACATTCAATTTTAAAAGCAGAACGCTTAGTATTAAATACTATGCAGAGAATGTCAGGTATTGCGACTACTACCCATAAAATTGTTCAAAAAGTAGCAGGTACAAATTGCAAGATATTAGATACGAGAAAGACTACACCTGGACTAAGATTTTTGGAGAAAGAGGCAGTAATGATTGGGGGAGGATATAACCATAGAATTGGTTTGTATGACATGATATTAATTAAAGATAATCATGTTGATTATGCAGGTGGCATTAATAAAGCTTTACAAAATGCTAAAACATATGTTCAATCTTTAGGTAAAGATTTAAAGATTGAAATTGAAACTAGAAATTTAGAAGAATTAAATCAAGCACTTGAAGAAGGTGGTTTTTTTAGAGTGATGCTTGATAATTATAGTTTTGATGATATTAAAACAGCTGTCAAATTAGTAAATGGTAAATATGAAGTGGAGGCATCTGGTGGTATAGTACCAGATAATGTTCATTTATATGCTGAATGTGGTGTTGATTGTATATCAATGGGAGCTTTAACACATTCGGTTAAGTCGCTGGACTTAAGTCTCAAAGCATTTTGATCACAATTAGATTTAATAATTGAATTCAAAATAGATAAAAATGCTATTTTTGAGAATCAAGAGAAATGTTATCATTTAGTACATCTATAGCGCTGCTTATTTCATATTTATATGGCTCCATACCAACAGCAATTTGGTTAGGTAAAGCTTTATATGGTATAGATGTGCGTGAATATGGAAGTGGTAATGCCGGTGCTACCAATACCTTCAGAATTCTAGGTAAAAAAGCCGGAATCCCCGTTTTAATCATCGATGTGTTGAAAGGCTTTACAGCCACTAATTTGGTCTATTTTGTAGGTAATTATAGTCCAGGTACCGCCCAATTCTCCAATTTTCAGTTGGTATTGGGAATAACAGCAGTGGTTGGACATATATTCCCGATTTTTGCTGGATTTAGAGGAGGCAAGGGAATAGCGACTTTATTTGGAATGATCATAGCTGTTCATCCGGAAGCATCTGGAATTGCATGTATTGTATTTATCATAAGCTTATTGCTTACAAAATATGTTTCATTGAGCTCCATGTTAGCAAGCTTTATGTTCCCCGTAATAATTATTTTATTCTTTAATGAAAGTACTACCAAAACTCAACTTTTATTCGCTATTTCTGTTTGTATTTTAGTGATGTTTACTCATCAGAAAAATATAGAAAGGCTTTTAAAGGGTAAAGAGTCAAAAGCAAATCTTTTAAAAAAAACAACCTAGTTTGGTCGAGTTTTTGCTTTTAACGTCAATTATGAATTATATGAAAAATAGATTTTACTTAACAGCCTTATTATTAGGGGTTAATACTTTTTGTGCTGTAGCACAAGATCAAGTAAAAGTGATTCGTTGCGAAACAGTAAAATACATGAACGAGGTACAAAATAAAGATCCTCAATTTTTAATTAATCAAGCTGAATTAGAGAGACAAACTGCAGAGTATGTTGCTACACTTAATTCAAATAAATCTGGTAATGCTGCTACTAGCAAAAGGGTTAGAAGAGTAATACCGATCGTATTTCACGTATTTCATAATGGCGGTCCTGAGAATATTTCTAAACAAAGAATCTTAGAGCAGGTTGAAATATTGAATCGTGATTTTCAAAGAATGAATGCAGATACCAACGAAACGAATCCGTTATACAAATCAATAGCTGCTGATTGTGACATTGAATTCCGTTTAGCTAAACTCGATCCGAATGGTAACTGTACAGATGGTATTATAAGAGTTAAAACCGATTTAACTTATAACGCTGATGATAATATAAAAGCATTAAGTCGTTGGCCTAATAATAAATATTTCAACGTATGGGTTGTAGAAACTATTTCAACTACTCAAGTTGGTGGAGTTGTTTTAGGCAGATCTCAATTCCCTGGTGGTAGTAACACAACTGATGGCGTTCTATTAAAAGCAACTGTAACTGGTAATACCACTACGTTTAGTAATTATGGTAGAACCTTAACGCATGAGATTGGACATTCATTAAACTTAAGACATATTTGGGGTGATGCAACATGTGGCAATGACTTTGTTGCTGACACACCTCCACATAATGGTGCTAACTCAGGTTGCCCAAAAAACAGAGTTTCTTCTTGTGTTTCTGGTAACGTAATAGAGATGACAGAAAACTATATGGATTATTCAAATGGTGTATGTCAAAATATGTTTTCAGAGGGTCAAAAGACTAGGATGGAAGCAGTATGGAATTCAACTACTAATGGTAGAAATAATTTATACTCACCATCAAATCTTGTCGCCACAGGTACCAATGATGGTTATGTTGCTGCGGCTTGTGTTCCGATTGCTGATTTCAACAGAAAACAAGAATTATGTTCAGGTACTACTGCTGTATTTACAGATGGTAGTTTTAATGCAGATGCAATTGCATGGGAGTGGACATTCGAAGGTGGTACACCATCAACTTCAACTTCACAAAACCCTAGTGTAAACTATCCAACTGCAGGTAAATACGATGTGAAATTAAAGGTCACAAGTGCGGGTGGTGTCGATAGTGTTTTGAAGACAGATTATATTAGAGTATTTGAAAGTATTTCAACAAAAATGCCTCCATTTACAATAGATATGGAAGATGCTACATTCTTTGATAATAAAACAGTTAATGCAGGTAGTAATAATAAAAATTGGGAACGAGTTACTAATGCTGGCTTTAGTTCAAGTTCATCAATAGCGATGAAATATTTTGGAATTTCAGATGGTCAAATAAATGATATTATTTTACCAACTATTAATTTCAAAGGGACTGCTTCACCTAAGTTAACTTTTAACTATGCATATGCTAGAAGAACTAATTTGTCGAATGATAATTTAACATTAGGCTTCTCAAGAAATTGTGGAGTATCATTCTCGAATTTGTTTAACAAGAGTGGTGCAACATTAGCAACAACTTCGAATTCTACAAGTTCGTTTATACCTACAACTGATGCACAATGGACAACTGTAGAAGTACCTTTAGATGCTTATACTAATGAAGACAATGCTTTCATAAGATTCAGAGCTACGAATGACGGTCCGGGTAGTAACATCTATATAGACAATATTGTATTCTCAGTAACTACTGGAGTTGATAATTTTTTAGCGAATAATTTAAATTTATCAATTGCACCAAATCCTTTTGAAAGTAGTACTAACGTTATCTTTTACTTAGTTCAAGAAGCTAAAGTTCAAATAAGTCTATTAGATTTATTAGGAAGAGAAGTTAAGACTTTAGATGCTTCATTAATGAGTATAGGTAATCATAGTGTAGAGATAAATACAAATAATGAAATCAACTCAGGCCTTTACTTATTAAAATTAAGAGTAAATGGAATTGAGAAAGTTGAGAAAGTAATCATCAAATAGAAAATAGAAAATTGAAACTAGAAAAAGGTATTATATTGAAATTGTAATACCTTTTTCTAGTTTATGCCTAATACTTTCTTGATGGCTTTAGCTTTTAACATGCATTCTTCGTATTCAATTGCTGGAATTGAATCATAAGTAATTGCACTTCCAACATTATAACTTAAAGTTTTTGTTTCGCTATCGTAAAACAAGGAGCGAATTATAACATTAAAGTCAAACTCTTTTTTATCATTATCAATATAGCCTACAGCACCTGAAAAAGCTGACCTTTTCACTTTTTCATACTCTTCAATTAGTTGCATAGCTCTAACCTTTGGTGCACCAGTCATTGATCCCATCGGGAAACACGATTTAATTATATCAACAACATGTAAATTCTTTTTTGCAGTACTTACAATTGTACTAATCATTTGATGTAATTGAGGGAAAGTATAGATGCCAAACAACTCTTCAACGTGTATGCTACCTGTCTCTGAACATTTTTTTAAATCATTTCGAACTAAATCAACAATCATTACATTCTCTGCGCGTTCTTTTTCTGAATTCAGTAATTCTTCTTTATCTCTGTCGATATTATCTGTTCGTTTGATAGTTCCCTTAATGGGTTGCGAAATAATTTTCTTGCCAAGTTTTTTGAGGAAGCGCTCTGGACTTGCGGAGATTACATATTGATTATTGAATTTTAAGAGACAAGAAAACGGATTAGGAGAAAATTGTTTTAGTTGATTGTATATACTAACCACGTTGCATTTGTATTCTGAAATTATGAATGATATACAATAATTAATTTCGTAAATATCTCCGTCGTAGATATGTTTTTTTAAGGTCTTTATACTCTCGATGTATTCTGATTCAGATTGAATTTCTTTAAAATATTTCTGCGGATGTTCATTAATTTGATCATCATTTAATACGGAAGATATATTTTGCAAATCAAAGTTTTCTGAAACTAAATAACCATCAAGTTCTGTAATGATAAATTCAGGTTCAAAAAAGGCTATGTCGGGGAAATTAATTATCGACTTATTATTAGATGATAATTTTTCGGTATCATTTTTTAAATCGTAAGAAAGCAAACCATACACTCTAGCTGAGTTATAATCACAGAACTTTTTCAATTGCTCGAAAGCATTTTCATAAGTGATTGATAAAACCCTTTTAGTACCAAAAGCTAGTTCCCAATTTAATGTAGAGTATTTCTCTTGATATTGGTTACTATCAAGTAAGCAATAATGATGGTAATGTTTATCTACCCAGCGAATGAGTTCTAATTTATGCTCTTCGGTGGCAGTAATTTTAAACATTTAATTACGACATCAATAAAGTTTGAACTCTATCTGGACCTACAGATAAATATTTAATAGGAACATTTAATTCCTTTTCTAAATATTGAATGTATTCTACCAATTTAGTTGGTATTTCATTTTTATCTGTAATGCTTGTCAAATCTTCTTTCCATCCTTCTAACTCTTCCCAAACTGGTTCAGGTTTGATACTTAAAATATCATATGGCATGTAGTCAATTTTCTCGCCATTCCAGATATAATGAGTACATACTTTTATTGATTCAAAACCGCTTAATACATCGGCTTTAGTCATCACTAATTCTGTAACGCCATTTAATAATATAGCATATTTTAATGCTGGCAAATCTATCCATCCACATCTTCTTGGTCTACCTGTTGTAGCACCAAATTCGTGTCCGATTCTACGTAATTCTTCACCAATCTCGTTATCTAATTCAGTAGGGAAAGGTCCGCCTCCAACACGAGTACAGTATGCCTTGAAAATACCTATCACATCTCCAATTTTTGAAGGAGCGACACCTAGGCCTGTGCAAGCACCGGCAGTTGTGGTATTTGATGAAGTAACATAGGGATAAGATCCGAAGTCGATATCTAACAAGGTACCTTGAGCACCTTCAGCTAATACTTTTTTACCTTCAGATAAATATTTATTTACCAAGTGTTCAGAGTCTACTTGTTGCATTGACTTAAGTAAGTCGATGCCTTCGAACCATTGTTTTTCGTATTCAGAGAAATCAGTATCTATATCATAATGCGATAGCCTCTCTAAATGTTTAGCGATAAGTGTATCGTATTTCTCTTTGAAATCAGGTAACATGGTATCACCTACGCGTAAGCCGCTTCTGCCGATTTTATCTTGATAAGTTGGGCCAATACCTTTTAAAGTAGATCCGATTTTTGAGTTACCCATTCTTGACTCAGATGCTGCATCTAGAAGTCGATGAGTAGGTAATATTAAATGAGCTTTTTTAGCAATGACTAATTTACCTTTGGCAATTGGGTCATAACCGTTTTCTCTTAATTTATCTATTTCTTTTTTGAAGATAACAGGATCGATAACGACACCGTTACCAATAAGATTTAATGTTTTATCATTAAATACACCTGAAGGGATGGTATTTAAAACATATTTTTTGCCATCGAATTCTAAGGTATGACCAGCATTTGGTCCACCTTGAAATCTTGCGATTAAATCGTATTGCGGACATAAAACGTCTACGATTTTACCTTTACCTTCGTCGCCCCATTGTAAGCCTAATAAAACATCCACGCGCATATGTAATTCTTATTTCGTTGTATTTGAGTTGGTTAAATTTTGTTGATTGTTGTATGATTCACACTTACCATCATTTTTTAGTTTGGTACATGAACCATATAGATTTAATGAATGGTGAGTAATTTCAAATTTCAAGAGATCACCCATCATTGATTGTATTTGTTGAATTCTAGGGTCGCAAAATTCTACCACCTTACCACAATCTATACAAATGATATGATCGTGTTGTTTATAGCCATATGATTTTTCAAACTGGGCCATATTCTTACCAAACTGGTGTTTAGTAACTAAATCGCAAGAAAGTAATAGTTCAAGGGTATTGTAAACAGTAGCTCTACTGACTCTATATTTACGATTTTTCATATGGATGTATAGCGATTCAACATCAAAATGATCGTTTCTAGAGTATATTTCTTCTAAAATTGCAAAACGCTCAGGCGTTTTACGAAGACTTCTGCTTTCTAAATAAGCTTCAAAAATCTTTTTTACATTACCAATAGTATCGTTTGTTGACATTTTTAAACCCTTAAACAGAACAAAATTAATTATTTATTCATCATTAACACCTCTATAATTTATGAAGTTTTAAACACTTGTATTGTTGGTATCGAATCGAGTTACAGATATTACACCATTAACATGCTTTAGCTTCTTGATTAGGGTATCTAAATGGGAGGTATCATTCACATATACCATTAATGTACCTTCAAAAATACCATCATCAGAATCAACGGTTATTGATCGCATATTCACTTTAAAGTCATTAGAAACAACCTTAGTAATATTGTTTACAACACCCACATCATCGGTACCTGTCAACCTAATACCCGTTAAAAAGGCAATCTCTTTTTGTCCGGTCCATTTAGCTTTCACAATTCTATATCCGAAGTTCGACATGAGTTTAATGGCGTTCGGACAGTTAGTTCTATGGATTTTGATGCCTTCATTGATGGTTACGAAGCCAAAAACGTCATCGCCTGGTATAGGATTGCAGCAAGGTGCGAGTTTATAATCAATTTTGTGTAAATCTTCACCAATTAGTAGAATATCAGAATCTTTGCTCTTGACTTGTTTCATGTATTTATCAAGAGATTCTTTTTCGATTTTTTCAGGAGTTTTTTGACTTGGCTTTTTCTCAGCAAGCTGAAACTCTCTTAATTCTTTAAGATCAATTTCACCTTTTGCAACTTTAAAATACAATTCTATATTACTTGGAAGTCCGAAGAACAGCGTTATTTTATTAATGGTTTGGATGTTATTATTGATTTTTAAACTTTTCAATTTACGTTCCATCAACTCTTTACCATCTTCAGCAATTTTCACTTTGAATTCTTTAAGTGCTGATTTTATTTTGGCTTTAGCTTTAGAGGTAATGACAAAATTTAGCCAGTCTTCTTTAGGTTTTTGTTTATCAGAGGTAATAACTTCAACTTGGTCTCCATTTTGAAGTTTATGTGATAGAGGCACTAATTTATGGTTTACTTTAGCACCAATGCATTTACTACCTAGGTCAGTATGAATTTCAAATGCGAAATCTAAAGCTGTTGCACCAAATGGTAGTTTCATTAAATCACCCTTAGGTGTAAATATAAAAATCTCATCAGAGAAGAGGTTCATTTTGAAATCGTCTAAAAAGTCGAGGGCGTTGGCCTCTGGACTGCTAAGTACCTCACGCACCTTTTGAATCCATTGATCTAGTCCGTTTTCATTACTTTGTTCTTTATACTTCCAATGAGCGGCAAAGCCTTTCTCTGCTATTTCGTTCATTCTCTTAGAGCGAATTTGAACTTCAACCCATTTGCCATTCGGCCCCATAACTGTTGTATGAAGAGACTCATAGCCATTGCCCTTTGGTGAGGAAATCCAGTCTCTTAATCTATCTGGGTTTGGAATATACTTATCGGTTACAATTGAATATGCTTTCCAACAATCGGCTTTTTCATTTTCGAAGGCTGAATCTAAAATTATTCTAATGGCAAAAAGATCATATACCTCTTCAAAAGGTATACCTTTAGATTTCATTTTTTTCCAGATAGAATGAATTGATTTAGGTCTACCAAAAAGATTTGCTTCTAATTCTTGTTTTGAAAGTTCATCTTTTAGAGGCTTTATAAATTCATTGATAAATTTTGATCTTTCAGATTTTGTCTCGTTTAGTTTTTGAGCTATGAATTTATAAGTACTTGATTCTGTGAATTTCATTGAGAGGTCTTCAAGCTCTGATTTTATGGCATATAAACCTAATCTATGAGCGAGAGGAGCGTAGAGGTAGATTGTTTCAGATGATATCTTTAATTGTTTATCACGTGGCATACTATCGAGCGTACGCATATTATGTAATCTATCTGCTAATTTTATTAAAATTACTCTTACGTCATCAGCAAGAGTTAATAGCATTTTTCTGAAGTTCTCTGCTTGAATAGAGCTTGTTTGGTCGAATACTCCAGAGATTTTCGTTAAGCCATCAATAATATTAGCTACTTTTTTACCAAATTCTCTTTCGATATCTTCAAGTGTGATATTTGTATCTTCGACTACATCATGAAGCAATGCACAGCAAATAGAAGTAGTCCCTAATCCGATTTCTTCTGCAGCAATTTGAGCCACCGCAATGGGATGATATATATAGGGTTCACCTGATTTTCGCCTCATATTTTTATGAGCTTCTACAGACATTTCGAAGGCTAAACGTATTTGACGTTTATCACCCTTTTCCATGGTAGGTTTACAGGCTTTTAATAAAGCACGATAACGCTTTTGAATTTCTTTTTTTTCTGCTTCTATGTCGATGTTGTGCATGCCTAAATTTAAAAAAAACAATTGTTTATGTTCGAAAAATAATAATAATAGTGATATTTGGTTATATAGTAAATGAAATTGTTCAGAACTACAGTACTTTTATCTCTTTTATTAACAATTCTTTCAATTGAAAGTGTGAAAGCACAAGTTGAATTTGGGAGAAATGATACTCTTATGGTGCAAGCTGTAGTAGTAGATGGGGATACAATACCTTTTGCTTATTTACCGATGGTAAATATATATTCTCAAAGAATTTTCAAATCAAAACGTGCACAAGTTAAATACACGAAACTTCGTAGAGATGTCATTAAAGTATGGCCTTATGCAAAATTAGCAGGTGAGAAGTTCAAGCAATTAGAGAAAGAGTTAGCCATGACGAATGATAAGAGAGTTCAGAAAGCATTGGTTGAAAAAACAGAAAAAGAAATTATGCAGAAGTTTGAAGCTGAACTAAAGAAATTAACAGTTAGTCAAGGCAAAATACTTATAAAATTAATTGATAGACAAACAGGTAATACTAGTTACCGTGTTCTACAAGATTTAAAAGGTAACCTTAATGCATTCTTTTGGCAATCATTAGCAAGACTCTTCGGTTCTAATTTGAAATCTCATTACGACCCCTATGGCGAAGATGCAGAGATAGAGAAGATTATAGTCAGTATACAGTAACATGTCGTAAGTCGCAAGTCTTACGATTTTCTATTTTCTATTTTCTTAAATCGTCCTCCAAACCCAAATGCCATACTTTTGTTATCTTTGAAATATGAAACTTGATTTATTAGTATTTGCTGCCCACCCAGATGATGCTGAGCTATCATGCTCTGGCACAATCATCAAGTATGTTAAAATGGGCAAGAAGGTAGGTATTATTGACCTTACAAGAGGGGAGATGGGTACAAGAGGTACTGCTGAAACTAGAGCGGCTGAATCTAAAGCTGCTACCGAAATTTTAGGCATACATGTTAGAGAAAATTTAGCCTTAGAAGATTGCTTTTTTGATTTAGGGAAGGAGTCTCAGCTTGCTATCATCCGAATGATTAGAAAATATAAACCAAACACCATATTAGCTAATGCGATTGATGATCGCCATCCTGATCATGGGAGAGGAGCTAAATTGGTATCGGAGGCTTTCTTTAAATCTGGATTAAGAAAAATTGAAACAATTGAAGATGGTCAAAGTCAAGAGCCATGGAGACCTGCAGCTATTTATCATTACATACAAGATCGTTATATACAGCCTGATTTTGTTATAGACATCACTGCAGAGCAAGAACAAAAATTAGATTCGATAAGAGCTTTTAAAACTCAATTTTTTGACCCTAATTCTAGTGAACCCAACACCTATATTTCTTCACCTCAGTTTTTTGAAACAATAATATCGAGGTCAAGAGAATTCGGTAAGCTTACTCGCAATGGTATTTTTGCAGAAGGTTTTACCGTTGAAAAGATTTTAGAAGTGAAAAATTTCGAAGATATTTTTTAAGTCGTACAACTATTAGAACATATTCAACGTCTATATAATATCAATCAACGTTCTTTATTCGTCCCAAGACATTTGTAACGATTGATAGCAAATAAAAAAGCCCGATTTTATCGGGCTTTTTTATTATTTATTTTCTTCTATTACAATATCTTCTTTTTTATTTCCTTTAAGCTTCGTCTTCTTATCAATTCCTTCTAATACTTCTATGTTAATACCATCTGATAATCCGGTTTTAATATATGTTTTCTTAAACACTTGATTGTTTGTTTCTATTTCAACATATGCTGAGTCTCCTTCAAATTTAATGACACTCTCTGGTATGGTTAATACAGAATCTTTTCTTTCTAAAACTATATCGGCATTTGCTGAGTAACCTGCTCTTATGAAGCTTCCTTGCTTTAACTTCATTGCAGCTTTTATTTCGAATTGTATTGCACCATCTTGCTCAACACCTTTTGGTGATATGTATTCTAATACAGCTTCGTATTTATCAGTAGTTATTGCACCAATAGTTACTATCAAAGCCATACCTTGTTTTATTTTACCAACTTCAGATTCATCTACTTTCCCTTGAAATATCATGTCTTGCATATCGGCAACAGTGGCGATTGTAGTACCTTCATTGAAGGTATTACTTTCAATAACTGAATTACCAACTTTTACCGGAACATTTAATATCATACCATCAATTGTAGCAGTAATTATTGTATTGGTAGCAGAACCCATTGACTTAGATGTTCCTTGTTTTATTAATTGTAAATTATTATCTGCAGTCTCTACTTCTTCATTTGCTGTATTGTAATTTAATTCAACCCTTTGAAAGTCTGCTAATGATATTACTTTCTGTTCAAACAGTTTTTTATTTCTTTCGTATTCTGCTTTTACAGTATTGAAATTTATTTTAGAACGATTTAATCTGCTTTCTGCTTCGTTCAAATTCACCATATTCGGAATGATTTTTACTCTCGCAATTTTATCACCTCTACGTACCATTTGTCCTGCTTCAACATACAATTCCTCAACAATACCAGATACTCTAGGCTTTATGTCTACTTCCTTACGAGGAACAACAGCGCCTGTGGCTACAGTTTTTTTGATGATGTTATTTACACTCGGACTTTCGATATTGAATACTTCTGGTTTTTTCTCAGATTTTTTCCATAAAAAATATAGTGTGCCTAAAAATACTGCAGCTATAATAACGATTACACTAATTCTGATAATTTTTTTCATGTGTATATATTTATTTTTTTATTCGTAACGTAATGCATCAATCGGTTTAACTTGTATTGCTTTTCTTGCAGGCACTAATCCTGCAAATGCACCTGAAATTATTAATACAGTTAATGCTGTTAATGCGATGTTTATATCAACTTGCGGATTTGTGAACATGCCACCATCCGGATTATTGCCCATCATAGTTCCAATTAATTCTAATAATCCAACTCCTGCAATTAATCCGAAATATCCTGCTATGCTTGTTAAGAAAATAGATTCTAAAATTATTTGACTAACAATCAAAATAGGAGTGGCACCAAGTGCACGTTTTATTCCGATCTCTTTTGTTCGTTCTTTTACAACTATGAGCATAATATTACTAACTCCAATTACTCCTGCTAATAAGGTACCTATGCCCACTATCCATACCAATAAATCAATACCGTTGAACAGACCGTTGATTTTAGAAAACTCTTTACCCATATTCCAATGTCCAATAGCTAATTCATCATCAGGTGCTATGTTATGTCTTTGTTTTAATAAGCTTATAACTTCTTTTTCTACTTGTTCTACTGGTACATTTTCTTTAGAAGTGATAGAGTACCATCCGACTAAATTGCCATAGTTAAAGGCTGTTTGAAAAGTTGTAAATGGCACATAAACTGTCTGAGATTCATCACCTCCTTGTCCGCCGCTCGACCTAGGTTTAAAAGTTCCAACTACCTGAAAATACACACCATTTATACGTATGTACTTTCCCATTGGGTCTTCATCTTTTTCAAATAATATATCAATAACTCTATTACCAATCACACAAACTTTTCTCTTTTGATCTATATCGAAATCATTGATAAATCTACCCTTGAGATTTTTCATGGGTTGTATTTTATTGAACTCTGGGAAATCTCCATAGACAGAGAATTGTCCGGTTTTAACTCCCCTGCTCACATTATTACCACCTCTATAACCACCTAATTGATTTCTTGCACAAACATATTGTGCATTTCCAATACTTGCTTTAATAGCTTTGGTGTCTTCATTATTATAATTAAATCGTCGGCCTGGTTGAAATCCTTTGTATGGTTTATTAGTCTTTTGTGTCCAAAGAAAAAAACTATTCGTAGCAAATCCATCAAAACCTCCTGCAACTCCGTTACGAAGTCCATTACCTGAACCCAGCATAATCACTAGCATGAATATACCCCAAAACACACCAAATGCTGTTAGTGCTGTACGCAGTTTATTTTTTTTAATACTGCTTAAAATTTCTTGCCAACTATCTCTGTCAAACATATTATTCGTCTCTAAGTGCTTCTATTGGTCTTATTCTTGCTGCTTTTAATGCCGGTACACATCCAGCAATAGCTCCAGCGATTACTAATAATATGGTAGCAGTTACTGCTATACCTAAATCTACTTCAGGATTTCTAAAAAAGTCAGAAGGTGGCATGAATGCTTTAGCTAATTCGGTTACAACAACACCTAATACCAAACCTAAATACCCAGCAAATCCGGTGATTAATATTGACTCTTGAATAATCAAACTTACCACAGAGAATGGGGTGGCACCTAATGCTTTTCTAACACCAATTTCTTTAGTTCTTTCTTTAACTACAATCATCATGATGTTACTTACACCAACAATACCTGCTATGATGGTACCAATACCTATAATCCACACAAAAAATGTAATACCATTCAAGAGGTTCATGACATTCTTATAGTTTTCATTATTATTGAAAATAAAAATTGCACGTTCATCATCTGGGTGGATTTTATATTTTGAGAAGATGTAAGATTTTGCATCTTCCATCATTCTATTACTACTCACAAGTGATGCATTACCGGTACTAAACCAAATCACACTTAAATAGTCTTTACCGTTATATGATTTTTGCATTGTAGAAATAGGTACATATAATCTATCATTATCTTGTCTGCCTTCATCTTTAAACACACCAATAACCTTATATAATATACCTGATATATCGATATACTTACCAATTGGGTCTTCGTCTTTGAATAATGCAGATTGAACTGGTTTGCCAATTACGCATACTTTTCTTGCCTCTATAACATCCGTTTGGTTAATGAATCTTCCACTTAATATTTTTGCTACTTCAAGTTTATCGTGATCTGCAGCACAAGATCTAACTAAAAATGAACCCTTCTCATTTTTATAATTAATGCTTTTGATATTTGGAACATCTTGATGACAAGTTATATATTCTAGTCCCTCGATATTCTTCTTCAAATATTCAAAATCTTCATTCCTTAATCTTATTCTTCTGCCAATTTGCATGCCTTGATAAGCAATGCTAGTTTCACCACCTTCTATCCATATTGCATTGCTCGCATCAGATAAAAATTGATGTTCTGCTCCATTTTTCAATCCCTGACCAGAACCTAGAAGTATAATTAAAATAAAAATACCCCATGCAACAGAAAACCCTGTAAGTATTGTTCTTAAACGATTCTTACGGATGGTGCTAAAAATTTCTTGCCATTTATCGAGGTCAAACATTCTTTATAAATCTATGATACCGTCTTTCAACTTTATTATTCGATGAGTTTTTTCTGCTATATCATGCTCGTGCGTTACGATGATTATCGTCATGCCTGAATCATTGATATCTTTTAAAATGTTCATTACTTCATATGAAGTTTGAGTATCTAATGCACCCGTAGGCTCATCTGCTAAGATTATTTTAGGTTTTGCAATTAATGCTCTAGCTATTGCTACTCTTTGCTTTTGTCCGCCTGACATCTCATTCGGCATATGTTCTGCCCAATCTTTTAATCCTACTTTCTCTAAATATTCCATCGCAATTATATTCCTTTTCTTACGATTTATACCTTGATAGTATAATGGTAATGCTACGTTCTCTAATGCGTTTTTGAATGATATCAAATTGAAAGATTGGAATACGAATCCAAGCATTTTATTTCTGTATTGTGCTGCCTGTGTTTCAGTTAAATTTTTAATTAAGGTGCCAGCTAATTTATATTCACCTTCATCGTATTGATCTAGTATACCGAGTATGTTTAAAAGGGTTGACTTCCCTGAGCCAGAAGATCCCATAATAGAAACGAACTCACCTTCAGCTATGTGAAGATCTATACCTTTTAATACTTTTAAAGGGTTATTACCTATGAAATACGATTTGCTAATATTTCTTAAATCAATCATACTTCAATAATAACAATTACATTGCTTTGATTTATTGATTAACTTTATTGTTACGTAACGATTCTGTTTGAAAAGGGTTTTGTTATGATTTTTATAATAATTCTAAATATGAGATTAGCTTTTAACTGAACTATATAATTGATAAATTAGAAAAAAAGTATTGTATGATTAGTAAAAAAATGGAAAAAGCTCTTAACGAGCAAATCAGTAAGGAGATGTACTCTTCAAATTTGTATTTATCAATGTGTTCATATTTCTTAGATAAAGATTTAGATGGAATAGCAAATTTTTTCAGAGTACAATCGCAAGAGGAACTGTTTCATGCTCAAAAACAGTTTGATTATATACATGATGCAGGAGGGAAGGTAACTATTGCTGCACTTGATGCACCTCCATCAACATTCAAAAATACTATTGAAGTGTTTCAGAAAACATTGGAACATGAGAAATTAGTTTCAAAATCTATCAATAATTTAGCGAAGCTAGCAATGCAAGAATCAGATTTTGCAACTTATGCATTCTTACAATGGTTTTTAACTGAACAAGTAGAAGAAGAGGCAACAGTTAATAATTTATTGTCTAAGCTTAAAATGATTGGTGATAATACATCGGCACTATATTTACTTAATGCTGAATTAAAGACTAGAACATTTACTCCAGGGGCAGAGTAACATCTGCCTTTTAAATTTCTAATTAATAATCTATCGGTAATTAATTTTATTTTGATAGTTGTAGAATTTTTCTGGCTCCCATAGCTACCATCACAAATACTATACAACCAATTATTAGATCTGGTATTAATGAATTGCTATAGTAAACCAAAATACCAGCAACGATAATTCCTATATTTACTATTACATCATTAGATGTAAATATCATGCTTGCTTGCATATGTGCTTCTTTACTTTTGCTTTTTTGTAATAAGTATAAACATGTAGCATTACCCATTAAAGCTAGAATAGAAATGATAATCATGCTCAAAAAATCAGGAACAGTATCATGTGCAACAAATCTTCTTATTACTTCAAATATTCCAAAAATAGCTAATGCTAATTGTAAGTAACCCGATAGCTTAGCTATGTTATTCTTTTTTTGCAAGCTTCTATTTACTGCATATAATGCTAGTGCATAAATTAATGTATCAGCTAACATATCTAATCCATCAGCTAACAAAGACATTGATTTTGATTTAAAAGCAAAACTTGATTCTAAAATGAAAAAGAATAAGTTAATAGTTAAAACTTGCCATAAAAGAGTAGCATCTACATGTCTAGCTTTTTCTAAATAATCAGTAATGATATTAGTTTCTAAATGATGTGTATCAAATTTTAAAGAATCTAATTGCTTGAATATTTCATCTTGTGTACCTGAATGAATTACACTTAATTTGCGATTCACAATATCGAATTCTAATTCTTTAATACTTTCTATGCCATCTAATTTCATTCTAATCATTTGCTCTTCAGAAGGGCAATCCATTTTTGAAATTCTATAGATAGTTTTAAACATCATCAAATGAATTTAAGACATCTTACTTAAGATTTTCTTATCAGCTACAAAAGTTCCGAAAGGTAAAATACTTGATAATAGAATAGGCGCAGTTACTCTCCATAAATTCCATTTATTTATATAAGTTAGATATAAAGCATATAATACAAAGACTACAAAAAGCACACCGTGTAGCATTCCTATAATCTCAACAGCTAATGGTTTATTTAATAAGTATTTCAATGGCATTGCGAAGAACATTAGTAGAATAAATGACATACCTTCTAAGAAGCCTATAATTCTAAAAATACCTAAAGATGATTTTAATAATTCTTTCATTTAATAATATTTAATCCGGCCCAAACACCTAAAATACCTAAGCCCACACTAGCTATAATATTAAAAGTCAAAATGCTGAAATTACCAGAATTAATTAATTGTATATTTTCTTGTGAAAAGCTTGAGAAGGTTGTGAAACCGCCACAAAAACCTACTATCAACAACATTTTCAAATCGTTATTGATTATATTTTGTTTAATAATTAATGTAGTTATAATTCCGATTAATAGGCAGCCTATCAAATTAACTATAAACGTACCGATTGGAAATGGGCCATGATATAACTTATTAATAGTCGTACCTAATAAATATCTTAGTATACTACCTAATGCTCCTCCAATGCCTACTAATATTACTGATTTCATTTTTTCAGCTCTTTTAATTGTTCGATAGATTGTTCTATAGAGTTAAATACCGGGTGATCTGATTTATATATTTTTTCAAAGTTAGATTTAGCTTGTAAATAAGTTTCAATTGCAAGTTCAGTGTTTTCTATTGAATATAATCTTGCTAAATAATATTTTAGATTAGCAAGTATTTCAATATCGTTTGAATAAGTTGTTAAAAGATCTTCATATTTCTTAATTAGTTCGTTTTCCAATGCATTGTTGCTATAGATTTGTTCTAATTGATTGTATATAGCTGGATTTGTAGGGTCTAGCTTGTAAAATTTGATAAACAAATCATTTGCTTTTGAATTAGATGTTTTTAAATAGATATTTAATAATGAAGCGATGTTGTTTGTTGTTGTAGAATCTAATTCTTCAGCTTTTTCATAAAACATAATAGCACTATCTACAAAATTATTTTGGAAATAAGCTTCAGCTAACAATCTTGAAGCATTAGATTTGTATAGCGAATCTGTGTATAATGAGTAAGCCTTTTTAGCATGTAATAAAGCATAACCAGGAGCCTTTGTCATTAAAAATGACAATGATAGATTGTATTGATACATTGCATTTTTGTCGTTTTTTAAAACACTTTGATTTAAGAAGTAAATGCTCTCTTTGTATTTGCCAACATTAATTAAATAATAGCCTATTTTATAATAACTCTGTTCATTAATACATTCTCCATTTAATGTTTTTTCACTGTAAATAGCCATTTGCTTTAAATATTCTTTCTCAGGTTTCAGCCAATTTTTACCAAACTTTAGATGAATATCAAATAAATGATCTGATGCTAGTTTATTAAGTTCGCAATCTTCCGGGGATATTTTTAATAATGAATCAAATATTAAATCTACATTGAAATCGAAATAATTTAGATCTTTCAAATTAATCTTCAATGATTTAATATCTTCTTTTTTAGTTAAATCTTTTAATGCATATGATCTATGTTGTTTAGAACTTAATGCGAACTTCGAAACTAATTCATATTTCTTTAAGAATATATCATTGTTTTTATTGAGAGGATCGTATTGATTTAATAATTTATAAGCTGTTTCATACTTTTTTATACTTATTAATTTGTTAGCTTTTTCAATTATTTTTTGATCATTATTTGCATAACTAAATGCTACAAAAAAGTTTAAAATAATAAATGCTAAAAATCTATTCCACATATCTAAATATTTTTAAATTAAAGCTATAAATATAAGCAAAATCTATATGCTTATAACATTGATATTATTACATTTCCGATTTTTTGTCTTTGCTCAACATACTCATGAGCTTTTCTAATATCTTCTAACTTAAATTCTCTATCTATTATTGGTTTGAATTTATTTTCAAGTACTAAATTCTTTATATATTCAAGTATTTCTTGATTTATTATTGGAATAGGGAAGAGTACTTTTTGTTTAGACATAAAGGGTTTAAATAGTGCCAAATAAACGTTTTCTCCATTTTTACCTAGTTCAGTTGAAATATAGTAGCCCTTGTCTAATAGAACCTTTTTACTATCACTAAACGAACTCTTGCCTACAGCATCTAAGAATAATTTATATTTTTTATCTAAGCTGCTTAAATCTAATATGGTGTAATCATACACCTCGTCTGCCCCTAAAGATTTTACTAAGGATTGATGTTGAGGTCCGCATATAGCTGTAACCCTCATATTCATAGCTTTTAATATCTGCAAAGCAGCAGAACCAATAGCTCCAGTTGCACCATAGACTAATACTTCATCTCCTTCATTAAGAGGTACTGCACGGATGTCACACAATGCATAATGTGAGCCTTCTAATATTGCAGCTGATTCTTTCAAACTTAAATTTTCAGGTATCAATGAAAATGAATCTGTTTTATGCAATTTTAAATATTCTGCATGCGCACCGAACTGTTGATCATTGTACCCAAATATTTTATCGCCAATATTATAACTATTTATATTTTTACCCTTTTCGATTATTTCCCCTGAGAATTCGTTACCAAGAATTTTAAATTTAGGATTTATTAATCCACTAAATAACCTTGAAACTACATACTCAGCACTCCTAAACCCTGTATCAGTTCTGTTTACAGTTGAATAATGAACTTTAATTAAAAGTTCGTCGTCGTTGATTATGGGAGTACTTACTTCTTCAACGTTAACAACCTCCGGACCGCCATATCTTCTGTATAATGCAGCTTTCATCTTATTGTTTTTTGATACTTAATGCACCCGAAGGACATTTTGAAACTGCAGAAATAATTTCTTCTGATTCTGCATTGTTTATTTTAATCCAGGGCTGTTCTCTGGGATTAAATACTGCTGATAAATTTTTTACACAATTGCCAGAATGTATACATTTTGCCGATTGCCATACTACGGTGATTTCTCCGTTTGAGTACTCTTTGGTTAGATTATTCTTATCCATATTATATTGTTGTGTTTAGTATTATTTTATTTTCCAGAATTTTTGAAACCGGACATTTCTTAGCAACATTTAATAATCTTTCTCTTTGTTCTTCATTTATATCTTCTGAGAATGTTATTTCACGGCTAAAATATGTGATGAATTCAGATTCTTTTTCTTGAGATAAATTGACCGAAACATTAATTGAATTTATTTGCCATTGTTTATGATCTATATACATTCTTAATGTAGATAAAGTACAGGCTGCTAAAGAAGATACTAAGAGAGTGAAAGGATCTGGACCTCTATCTTTACCTCCAATATTTTCAGGTTCGTCAGCGATTATAATACCATTTCTCCAAGTTATTTCAACTTTATACTTATCGGTACTAATTTTTGCTAATATTGGATCTGTTAATATTTCTTTCATCTTAAATTTAGACTAATCAAAATCAAGATAAGGAAAATTAAAATAGAATGATTGTAACTATTTTTCTACAGTTTTATTGAAATTATCTTTTAGTACAGCGTCAAGTTCTTTAGTTGACTCAGTTAAAAGTTTTAATATTTGTTGATATTTGACTTTGTCTATTTCTTCAGATAATAACTCTGTTAACCCGAGTATATTTGCTAAAGGTTTTCTAATCTCATGAGCTTGATTCCATGCGATTTTTTCTAGATGTGCATTTTTTTGTATAAGAATTAATTCTGCTTTCTTACGTTGGTCAATATTGGTAGAATTAAATGAGACTCCAATAATTTCTTTATTTGTATTAAAAATTGGTTGGTAACAAATTTCAAACCATACAGTATACCCTGTGTTAAAATCCATTTCCCATTCAACTATAGCCTTTTCTCCGCTTAAAGCTTTTTGATAATTAGTATAGAATGTTTCCTTGGTCGACTCAAATAAGAAATCTTGTATATCATCACCAATATTTATCGTTTTCTTAAAATGTTCTTCAACATCTTTTCTAGCTACTTCATTAAAACTAATAATTTTATAATTGGTGTCTATAAGAATATTGCTATCAGTTGTGCTATCTAGAACTGCATTTAGCTTTTGTTCATTAACTGAATTTTTTTGAAATAATACATTAAACTCGGTAACATCATGTCCTATGCATAAAATGCCTGGTACACCTTCATTTGATTCTAAATAACTAAAATCCCAACTCGTCCAGAAATAACTTCCTTTATCATTTGGTTTTCTAACATATACCCTTTCAATAGAGTTATGGTCTGCTAAACATTTACCTACTGCAATGTTACAAGCTTCATAATCGTCCATTAGTATAGTCGATTTAAAGTCAACTCCAATGAAATCAGTAGCAATGTGTTTGAATTTAGAATTAAACACACCATTAGTGTATAAATAATTAGAATCTAATCCAATTACTACAACATAATAAGTTGGTGAATCGACCAACCATTTTGGGAATTGGAAGCTATTAGGCATTTAGTTTAGTTTGTACAAATTTATGTATTAGATAGTCAACTAATACAATATAATGTAATCAAAATGTAAAAAATGCTTAAAATTGACTAATATTAGTAACTATATCTTTTATAAATGGAAATGCTCTTCTATTAAAATTTAACTCTTTTCTAGAAAGTATTAAGTTGTTAACCTCTGCTATATCTGAGATATAAAGTAAATTACCAAATGGATGTACAACTTGTGTATGTCCTGAATGCGAAATTTCATTTCCATCTAATCCAGTTCTATTCACACCTATTACATAACTTTGATTTTCTATGGCTCTAGCTCGCATCAAAGTATCCCAATGTTCTATTCTTTTATCAGGCCAATTTGCAACAATGATCGCTAAATCGTAGGGGCTCTCTTTTGTGTTTCTTATACTTTCAGGGAATCTAATATCATAGCAAATAACTAAATTGATTCTCCATTCTTTATAATTTACAATTAACGATTTAGAGCCAGCAGTATAATGTTTATCTTCATCTCCCATGCTAAATAAATGTCTTTTATCGTAAAAGTTCATATTCCCATTTGGCTCTATGAATAATAGTCGATTGTAATAATTACCGCTATCGTTAATTATTAAAGAACCACAAATAGCAGCATTGTAAAGTTTAGATTTTTCTAACATCCATTTAACAGTCTCTCCATTCATGTGCTCAGCCATTTCAGCAGCACGCATACTAAAGCCAGTATTAAACATTTCAGGTAGAATTATTAAATCTGTTTTTTCTATGTTTTCTAACATCGCATCAAACATTTTAAGATTTTTTAACTTATCTTCCCAATGTAATGCGGCTTGAACTGTCGTTATGGTTAAATCATTCATGATATAAATATGATACTCAAAAATAAGGAAACTAGGCTATTTATTATACTTGCCTGCTTTTTTATTGCAAATGCTGTTATCGCTGAATTTATTGGTGTTAAAATCTTTTCTGTTGAAGGTACTATTGGTATTCCAGAATTGAATTTAAGCTTTTTAGGTATTGAAAATCTATCTTTAAATATGTCAGCAGGTGTTTTGAATTGGCCGATTGTATTTATAATGACCGATCTAATTAATGAATACTTTGGTAAAAGGGGAGTGCGCACGCTATCATATGTTGCTGTTGTGATGATTGCTTACGGTTTCATCACAATTTACTTATCAATGCAATTACAACCTTCTGGCTTTTGGATTGAGAAGACTTTGGCGGATGGTAGCAAATTGAATATGAATAGCGCTTATGATAATATATTAGGACAAGGTATGTGGATTATCTTGGGGTCTATCTCTGCTTTTTTGATTAGTCAATTGATTGATGTAAGTATTTTTCACTGGATCAAAAGTAAAACAGGAGAGAAGAGTTTATGGTTGAGAGCAACTGGTTCTACTGTTGTTTCTCAGTTAATTGATTCATTCGTGGTTATATATATAGCCTTTTATATTGGTGGTGACTGGACATTCAAACAAATAATAGCTGTTGGCTTAGTAGGTTATATATATAAGTTTGTGGTAGCGATGTGTATGACACCAATTTTATATGTTGTTCATTATTTCATAGATCGATATTTAGGTAAAGAGCTGTCAGTAAAGCTTATAGAACAAGCAAAAACGAATGACTAATTAATAAATTATATCTTTCAACATAAGGTTCAAAAAAAATTTTAAGGTTAATAAAACTTAATTCTATATTTGCATTGTTATGGTTTCTAACCTAGGTTAGAATTAAAAGGGAATCTAGTGTAATTCTAGAACAGACCCGCTGCTGTAAGCTCCATAAATTTTGTTTCAATCTAGCCACTGTTTTTTAATGGGAAGGCGAAACAAAAGGAGTAAGTCAGAAGACCTGCCAAAACTAATAGATATCATAGCTTTCGGGGATTGAAGCTTGGATAAGCAATCGTTTTAATTAGCGTTTTTTTATTCAGTTTTTTCCATGGGAGTAATTTAATTATTACTACATGAGATATTTTGTATTGTTTAGTTTGTTCATTATTCTTTGCGTGCATGCAAATGCTTCGCCGCATGATACATTGAATATAGCTGATGTATGGGTGCAAGATTCAAAATTTGAAAGAGTAAATAACTCATTAACATTTGACACAGCTTTTATTAAACAGATGCAAAGGTTAAACCTTCATCAATTTCTGCAAGAAAATTCTTCTGTACAATTTAAAACTTACGGTGTTTCTGGTTCATCGTTGATGAGTATAAGAGGTGCTAATGCTTCGCAGAGTAAAGTGATTTGGAACGGACTCAACCTCGGTTCGCCTATGTTGAATATGAATGATGTTTCAATACTACCTATTCAAGCAGGAGATGAACTTACATTGGTTAGAGGAGGTAATTCTGCTGAACAAGGTACGGGTGCATTATCTGGATATATATCTATGTCGAATACGCCAAGATTTAATTCAGAACAGTATTCATTAAATATGCAATTCAATTCTCTTCAGAATCAGTTATTGAATTTAAACATCCTGAAATCTAATAATAAACTATCTTTTAATACTAGATTATTATTCAATAACCAGTTGAATAAATATGAATTTAAAAACTATGCAGAGTTTAATAGTCCTGTTCAAAATCAATTAAACTCTGAAGTAAATCAATGGGCAATTATTCAATCAATATCTTTTAAACATCGTAAATCTCTATACGAAACACATTTATGGTATCAAGAAAACGATAGAAATTTAAGTCCTCCTTTGTACAACCGTAACAAATCTTCTTATCAACTAGATAAATCATTCAGAGGTATTTTAAAACATAGTATAGAATTAAATAAGCATCAAAATATTGAAAGTTCTGTAGCTTATACTAGAGAAACTATTCGATTTGTATCTAGAGTTAGTTTAAATGAACTCAATTTTGAATTGTTTAATACTTTTTCATATTTCGATCAAATTCAGTTGAATTCAAAATGGAAATATCAAACAAACAGATTTAAGCAAGAGTTCTCTGTTTATTATAATTATGAAGGTGCATATGTTGAAGATTATGCTCAATATAGAGTGAGAAATAGAGTATCATTAGCCTCAGCAAGTTCATATACTTTTAGAAATAATATTAACATAGATTTTAATAATAGAATTGAAAAAGTATTATCTACTAATAATGCAAGACTGATTGCAAGTTCATTGCAAGTCAATTATCAAATACCCTATGTACAGTCTACACATGTATATGTTCGTTTAAGTGAAAATTATAATATACCCGGACTAAACGATTTGTATTGGAGTCCGGGTGGTAACCCCAATCTCAGCGCAGAGAATAGTTTTGAAAAAGAATTCGGATTAAATTTCACATACATCCGAAGTAAAATAAAAAACAAAACACAGCTTGCTTATTATCATTCATTAGTAGATAACTGGATATTATGGCAACCTTCAGCGACAGAAAACGGATTTTGGTCACCACAAAACTTAAAGGAGGTTTTACTTCAGGGTATTGAGTTTGAGAACGAGTTTAGTTACAGCCATAGAAAATATAAAATACAGTTTAATCTATTTTACACTCACAATTTAGCAATTAATAAAAAAGCAATTAATGCAAATGACATGAGTGTAGAGAAGCAGTTAATCTATGTGCCTCAAGAGAAATACGGATTTAATATTCGCACTATCTATAATGCAACATCTTTAATGCTGAAGCATCATTTTGTTTCACATCGTTTCACAACTACTGATAACACAATGTTTTTACCATCATATCATTTATTTGATATACAGTTACAACAGCAGTTTACAGTCAATAAGCATTTATTTACAACGCAAGTATTTATCGATAATATATTTAACAAAAGCTATGAATCTATACCATTTCAAGTAATGCCGGCAAGAGTATTTGGTATGGGGTTCAATTATTTATTTAACAAAAAAGAAAAAAACACAAAATGAAAAAAACAAAAATTTTAAGTTTACTAAGCTGTATTGTTATAGGGTTTAGTGCATGCTCTGATGATCCAGAGGTAACTCCAACGAATACTGGTAATTTGAATTTCGATAAAGGAATTTATATGATTAATGAGGGCAACTTCGGAACCGGTAATGCAAGTATAGATTTCTATTCAAAAGACTCTAATAAAGTTATAAGAAATATTTTTCAAGTTGTTAATAATAGACCATTAGGAGATGTTGCTCAATCAATGACTATTATAGGTACAAAAGGTTTTATAGTGATGAATGGTTCTGCAAAGGTTGAAGTAATAGATATTAATACAGCATTATCTTTAGGTACAATCAATGGACTTTCTGCTCCTAGATATATTATAGCTAGAAATTCGGGTATTGCGTATTTGTCAGACTGGATTTCTAATACGGTTAAAATTATAGATGCATCAAATAATTCCATTACAAATTCTATTGGAGTAGGTACAGGTCCGGAAGGTATGGCCATTTCTGGTGATAAATTATTCGTTACCAATTCAGGTGGATATTCATTAGATTCTACAGTATCTGTGATTGACATGAATGGTAATACTGTAGTAAAAACAATAGTAGTAGGTGATGCTCCTGTTGCTGCTGCTACTGATGTTAACGGTAAAGTATGGGTATTATGTAGGGGAGATTATGGAGACTTTATGAACCCTAACGATGACACTAAACCTAAATTAGTTCGTATCAATCCGAATAATTTCAGCATTGAATTTGAAGTAGAAATTGGTAACATAGGCGATCACCCTGATAAAATGAAGATCAATAAAGACAAGAATACTTTGTTCTATTTAGGTTCTTATGATTTCAATTCTGGATTATTCAAGTATAATATTACAGAAAGCAGTCCGGCTACTACTCCTTTAATCTCTGGATATTTCTATGGCTTCGGATATGATAAAGTTTTAGATCATTTGTATTTAGCAGACCCTATTGACTTTGTACAAAACGGATACATGTATAAGTACCAAAGTAATGGTGTGAAGCTAGATTCGTTGTCTGTGGGCATAATACCTAACGGTATACATGAATAGGTAGTATATAAGTAGCTAGTAATTAGATATTAGTTCTAGAGGTAGGTTTTTAGGGCAGATATATATTTAGAAAAAGCATTACGGCCTATGTCTGTTATTTTACAAACAGTCATAGGCTTTTTACCTTTATAAGTTTTTTCAACTTCTATGTATTTTGCTGCCGAAAGCTTTTCAATTTGAACACTTAAATTACCAGATGTTGCATTGGTTTTTTCTTTAAGATATAAGAATTCTGCTTCTTGTAAATTAACAAGAATAGACATAATAGCTAGTCTTAATTGTGAATGCAATAAGGGATCTAATTCTTGAAACATTATTATCTGCTAAAACCTCCAAACACTAATCCGATTTGTGCATATGCTGCATTATAACTTTGCTTTGGTGCATTTGCAATAGTACCGGTTTGATCTCTCCAATTGTTGGCATTGGAACTAGTAATTTGATATCCGACTTGCCAATTCAATGAAACTGTTGAACTTTTTGATAAATATATATTACCGTTAATACCTAGGTCAATAAGCAATTGATCATTGATTAATTCTATACCTCTTTTCGGATTGCTTAATTGTTGATTGAAATCTTTTTGAGTGTTTTCTACAATTTTTATTTGTTGTTGAATAGAGCCAATACCTAAAGAGGGGTAAATAAATAATTTCTTATTATTAATTAATAAATATCCGATTTTGAACAAACCATATTCTAAATTCATACTAGATTTATATGCTGTATCTAATTGATTATTACTTGAAGCTGTGAAACCCTCACCACCCAAAACTAATCTATTGATAATGCCATATCCACCGCCACCGTATGATACCGATAGATTATTGAATTCTTTTAAATTATTGGCTTTTAGCACATCATTTAAATTTTTGAAATCATAATTACTAATTCTAAATGCAAAATAACCTGCGCCACCATATAATTTTTTATCAGTTTTTTGTTCTTGCGCATTAGATATTTTAATCGTTGATATCAATGCTAGACTAATGCATATTGTTAAGATTGTTTTTTTCATATAGATAATTCTAGTTATGATTTGTATCTGCTTTTTAATATGTAACCAGGTATAATATATGCAAATAAAATTGCTGCTGCTAAGCTCAATAATTGTTTATCAAAACTAATGTGAAAAGATATTAAACCTAATGCAAGACTTGCTATAGCTCCCCATATTAATGGTTTGAATTTGAATACTCCACCTGAAATGAATGTTGGTACTGCATAAGCTATCATTAACAAAGGGTAAGTGTTTAATTGAAGCTTTGGCATGTTGAACAATATTGATACCATTGTAAAAGCAAAGGCTAACCATGTGTACTTCATGATATCATCTGTATAAGTTTTCACATATACCTTCTGCTGATTTTTGTTGGCATAAATCATAGATAACAATCCGCCAATAGGCATTAATATTGCCCATGATATAAAAGGATAATCGAACTGACTATATTCCTTCAGTATATAATGTATGATGGCAGCTGCGAATACCAACCAACCCCATATTAAATACAGATAGCCATTATCAGAATATTGATTTTTAGTTTTCTCGATCATTTCTTCTATGACTTCGAGCGCATTAAAATTTTTATTTTCCATCGTGTTTAATTTAAATAACAATGCAAATATAAACTAGTTTATAATATAAACCAAATTTGTAAATATAAATTTACAATTCTAGGGGCTGGACATAAAAAAAGCCCTGAAGGTATTCTCCAGGGCTTTATTTATATTGATTTAATTATTTAGCGATTGCTAATTGTTTGCTAGCGATAGCATATGTACCAAAGATTGCTGCATTAAAGAATAAGTCACCAGCTAAGCCATTTAAGAAAAATGGAACAGCTGCTGTATAGCTCATCCATAAACCATTAATAGTTTCTGGGTAAAAAGCGCCATTGCCAAAGAACCACATTGCCCAATTCGTAACAATGTAGAATATTAATGATGAAGCGATAGAGGCTCCAAAAACTGGTAAAGCTTTATTGGTATTTCTAAGGCTCATGCCTAATAAACTAATCAAAGCGAAAGATGCATAAACTGATATGTTAAATCCGCCTGGTAAAAACAAATCTGAAATGATCATCGCCGCAATAGGCAATAAAAATCCGATTCTCTTATCATTCATTCTTGCTGTACCAAATAATGCTATCGCACCTATAGCGGTGAAATTAGCAGGGTGAGGTAAGAAACGAGTTGCAGCTGCTAACGCAATTAGAGTTACCGCTACTAAGCTTAAGTTGATGCTATTCTTTTTCATAATTACATTTCAAAATTAAGAAAAAACCTTAATGAATTTTTACTTTTTTTAAACAAGAGAATGTGTATAAGTCTTAGGTCGTAAGTCATGAGTCATAAGTCTTAAGTCTATGGTCAAAAGACATACGACTTATGACTTAAGACCTACGACTTAAGACAAGATAAATAGGGTAGAGGTATTCTTCGAAAAATTGTATCCCTAGTGTTTTTTACTGCGTAATTAGGCATAAGATAGATTTACTTTTATGATTATTAAGTTATTGTAAATTAGTTACTTAGAATTAATTAATTGAAGTAATTATTTTAGTAAGGCTAGATTTTATCAAATAATTAGTAGAATATGGTAGATAAATTTTCTGTTTTTTGATAAATATATTTTTAAATACTTGTAATACAATAGTTTATGAATATATATTAAAGAAGAATTGAGCTTCTAATGAAATTTAGGCTAAATTTGAATTATGAGAATTATTCAAACGATTGAACATCCGAAGATGCGTATTAGCCTCTTTCAAATGAACCAGAAATATATATTGAAATTCGAATACGGACCGTTGGAGCAAGCGTATAAATTTGATGAGTTGTCGTTTACCGGACAAGAGGATTTTATAAATCAGGTTAAAGCTTCTGACTTAATAGCTCAAACAGAACTAAGATTTAATGATATGATTCGTGATTTAAATGTTATGATTAACGATTAATCTAGAACTTAAAACTCTAAATCTCCAAAATAGCAACACCGCTGATATGGTAAGTCCTAATGAAAGTGCTATCCATATGCCTTCTGCACCCATTCTTAATGTAAATCCCAGGTAATATGAAAGGGGTATAGCAATCACCCAATAAGCAATAAAGGTGACAAGGGTCGGTATTTTGACATCCCCCATACCTCTTAATGCGCCTAAGCCCACAACTTGTGTACCATCAGATAGTTGAAAAAATGCAGCAATTATCATTAATACAGAGGCTATGCTATTAACTTCTGGGTGATCCATGTAGAATTTTGGAAAGGCTTCTTTGCCAATAATCATCAAAATTGCACTTAATCCCATAAATGCTAAAACCATAAAATAACCCGAGAATCCTGCTCTTCTTAAATTCAAGAAGTTTTTCTCACCTAGGGCATTTCCAACTCTAACAGCTGTTGCTGCTCCAATACCACTAGCAGCCATATATGTAGCTGAAGCAATACTAATAGCTATTTGATGTGCTGATTGATGGTTTGCTGAAATCATTCCCATCATTAATGCAGCTAATGCAAATGCTCCAATCTCAAATAAATATTGAAACGCTGTAGGTATACCGTAGTTAATTACAGCTAATGAATCTTTCCATTTTATGAATTTAATCTTTGCTTGATGTAAATAAGGTTTAAAATTCTTAGATCTAAGTACATACGATATCATTAATATCGCCATTAATGTTCTCGATATTAAATTGGCAATACCCGCACCTTTTAACTCTAATCTCGGCAATCCGAATTCTCCATTAATTAAACCATATGTCAAAAACACGTTTATACCATCAGCAATTAATGTGATAATCATTGCTTGCCTAGTGAAATTTAGTCCCTCTGCAAATTGCTTAAAGGTTAAAAATATCATCAAAGGAATCATAGATAAACCGATGATTCTTAAAAAGGGCAAAGCCTCTGTTACAACCTCTGGTTGTTGTCCGAATTTCGTTAATTGAGTAGAAAGAAAGTAAATTCCTAAGTAAACTAGTATACCTGTTATGATATTGATTAAAAACGAGTTTATTAAATACTTACCACATGCATCTTTATCATTTGCACCGTATTCTCTTGAAATATGAGGTGTTAAGCCGTATGCTATACCGATACCCAAAACCATTAAAACTGCAAATACACTAATGCCGAGAGAACATGCTGCTAACTTCACCGGACCTAAATGTCCGATTAACACCGAGTCGGTTAGATTCACTATAACGTGTCCGACTTGTGAAATAACAACAGGATAAGCTAATAAGAAAGTCTTTTTGAAATGACTTTTGTAATTTTCTAATAACATTTAAGCAGCAGTGTAAAATTCAGTTTTCTCAGAGCTATGCACTCTGATAACGCCCGAAAGTACCAAATTTACTAGAATTCTTGAGGCTCTGCGACGTGATATATTAATTAAATTACAATATTCTTTCAATGTGATTTTTTCGTTGGCTTCTAAATATTCTAACAATGCTTTTTCTTTTGAACTAAACTCTATTAGAGCTGATTCGCCTTTGCTTTCTTTTTTTAGAACGTCTAAAACAATTTTACTTGCTAGTACACTTTTATCTTTCACTCTAATATACGCCCACCATTTTTGATCTTCACCTAAAGCAAAATGTGGTTTTGTGTTGCTTGCTTCAATCTCTACCATCACTACTGTAGCACCGTCAAAATAATGTTCAGAGAATTTGGGTTCAATTGGCGGACTACAATAGAATTGTGCGGCTTTGGTAATTTGGTATTTTTCTTCTTCTTCGGATTTCACGCCTTTGATACTGCCATCATCCATTACACCTATTAAGATTTTGCCACCCTTATTATTTGCAAATGCCACTATGGTTTTAGCAATTTTGTGAACGTGTGTAATGGTTTTCTTGAAATCAAGTTGCACACCTTCACCCTCCATAATAAGTCTTTTAATGTTCATGGCGCATGAATATGATTTAAATATAATAATGTAATAAGTATTAATTTTGTTTGATTTATCAACAGAAGTTAAAAGCCTGAGAGTGGCTTCTGTTGAGCGCGAGTTAAACGTATATACACTTCATTTTTTGCCAATACATAGATGTCACCATCTTTATCTTTGAATCGTACTTCATGAGTATGAGAATATCGCCCGTGTAATGTTAGTTGTTTTTCGGCTTCTTGAATTTCTTCTTCAGTGATCACGAAGTCTAAAAATAAATCTTGATCTGCTGGGCGCATATATTGAATTTCAGCAGACTTTAACCAAGTCTGCACTTTCATACCTCTACGCTCGAGAATTTGCCAATAAAGTATAGCAAAGAATGGATCTTGTGCACTAAACAATGAGCCGCCGAATATAGTTCCGTTAAGGTTTCTATTGAAAATTGACTTTTTTAATTTTACCCTACACGAATGAAAATTTTTGCCGAATGAAAGTATTCGAATTCTATTAAAAATGAAAGGAGGGTAGGCATTCATAAGCCATTTACCCATGCGTTCAGAAAAAATCATTTATAAAGGTAAGCACATATTTTCTAATATACTGCTGTAATCTTCTTCCTTCATTGCATAAACTCTGCCCGACACTTTATTCAATTTTAGATTTTCTAAAATTTTAGATTTATCATTTATTGAGATGTTCAATTCTTGTAAACGAATTGGAGTATTTATATTCTTATAAAACTCTTCTAATTTCAATATAAACATTTTAGCTTGTTGTTCTTCTGTACCATCATGTATATCGAAAACCATTTTACCTAAGAATGCCAATTTAGATTGGAATTTTGTAGAGAAATGTTTTAACCAAGCAGGAAATACAACTGATAATCCAGCACCATGAGCAACATCATACATCACACTTAGGGAATGTTCAAATACATGTGAGCCCCAGTCACCATATCCTTTTCCGTTTACTAATGATCCGTTTAGAGCGTTAGTTGCTAACCACATGATATTAGCTCTTGCATCGTAGTCATCAGGGTTTTCTAAAACTTTCGGACCATAAACTGTAGAGAGTTTTATGATGCTTGCGATATAATAATCAGATAAAGGAGCATCTCCTTTACCAAAATAAACTTCTAGGCAATGTGATATTAAGTCTGCTATACCATAGGCTGTATAATCTCTGGGTACACTGTATGTCAACTCAGGATCTAGGATAGATACTTTTGGAAATAGAACAGGAGCAGAGTAACCTTTCTTCATTCCGCCCTCTGTATGTTGTATAACTGTTGAAGAATTCATTTCTGTACCAGTAGCTGCTAGTGTTAAAACATTAATAATTGGTAATGCTTTCTCTGGTCTAGGTACTGTTTGATTATAAAATTCCCACACACTGTGCTCCACATAATACCCCATAGCTACTGCTTTTGCAGTATCAATTACTGACCCACCTCCAACAGCAACAATCATGTCAACTTTGTGCTCTTTAGCTAATGCAACTGCAGCATCTGCATCTTCAAAAGTCGGATTTGATTTTATGCCTTCATAAGTTACAGATCTGATATCAGACATGTTTAAGTTTGATATCACTCTTGCATATAATCCATTACGTTTAACAGATCCCTTACCAATAAGAACTAATGCTTTTTTACCCAAATTTTTGCATTCAGCACCGATTTTCTCAACTTCGTTTTTGCCGAAAATAATTTTAGTAGGGTTATGATAAATGAAGTTCTCCATTGATGTCTTTTTTTTGTATTAATACAATTTTGAACTATAAATTGTTTGATTATTTCTTTACTGGTATAAAGTAATCATTACTATAATCCATATATCCCATTGATAATAATAAGGTATCACCAATGAATTCTACGTATGCTGGATATGAGTTTTCTAATATTATAACCAAGGCCGAATCACCAGAAGCATACTGAGTGTCATTGATGCCTTTTCTTAATTCATAATTGCCAGATGATTTCAATGTGTCGTTCTTATACCATTCAAATTTATTATCATCCGTAATAATCAATTTCTGTGTACAATTGCATTGTTTTTCATCTATCCACTTGCTAGTTCTACCACAACAAAAGGTTTTCACCCATTGCCATTCTCCAATAACTGCAGCTTTATTTTCTTCACTTGAACATCCGCCTTTAGCTGAAATAATAAAAACACCTAATGTTATTAATATAAGTAACTTGATTGCTTTCATGTTAACTAAACTACAAAATATATTTTGTGTTTTTATGAATTGAGATATCTTTATCAATATGTTTAAATCAAAAGATAAAAAACTACGCAATTTAGTCATCATTGCTGCACTTGGATATTTCGTTGACATTTACGATTTAGTTTTATTCAGTATCGTTCGTGTTAAAAGTTTAATGTCACTGAATATCAATGAATCAGAGCTACTAGAGAAAGGTATACTTCTCATCAACTCTCAAATGATTGGTATGTTGGTAGGTGGAATTTTATGGGGCATTTTAGGTGATAAGCGTGGGAGAGTTTCTGTTTTATTCGGATCTATATTTTTATACTCTGCAGCTAATATTGCCAATGCTTTCGTGACAAGTGTTGATGCTTATGTGGTGATAAGGTTTATAGCGGGGGTCGGACTTGCAGGAGAGTTAGGGGCGGGGATTACTTTGGTTTCGGAAACCATGTCGAAAGAAAATAGAGGTTGGGGAACGATGATTGTGGCGACAGTCGGATTGCTTGGAGCAGTAGTTGCGGCATTAGTGGGTGATTTTTGGTCGTGGCAAACAGCCTATTTAATAGGAGGAGGCTTGGGTCTAATGCTTTTACTTTTAAGAATCGGTGTATATGAATCAGGTATGTTTGAATCTCTTAAAGAACACGCTGTTAAGAAAGGTGATATTAAGTTATTGTTCAATAAAAAAAGTACGTTTTTGACTTACTTATATTGTATTTTACTCGGACTTCCAGTGTGGTTTGTTGTTGGTATACCTGTTACTTTTAGTCCTGAATTCGGCAAAGCGTTTCAAACCCTTGAACCACTTACAGCAGGTAAAGCAATCTTATTTTCTTATGTGGGCTTAGCTATCGGTGATCTATTAAGCGGTATTCTAAGTCAAGTTGTAAAGTCCAGAAAAAAGGTTCTCATAGCTTTCATTTTAATGAGTTTAATAAGTGTCATCTACAGTTTATATTCAGGCGTACAAACAGCGAATGAATGGTATTTTGCTTGTGTGTTAATGGGTACTTCGGTCGGATTTTGGGCTTTATTTGTAACAGTTGCATCCGAACAATTTGGTACAAACATAAGAGCAACAGTTACTACTACAGTACCTAATTTTGTTAGGGGAGCGGTGGTGCCAATTACACTCGGATTTAATTTTTTAAAAGATGACTTTGGAATTATAAATTCAGCATTTATAGTTGGAATTATTTGTATAGGTTTGGCCTTATTTTCGGCCATACGTTTGAAAGAAACATTTGGCAAAGATTTGAATTATACTGAGCAATGATTAACAAAGTAGAGATAAGCGAATGGTTTAAAGCTTTACAAGATCAAATTTGTAATGCTATTGAAAATGCTGATGCTAAAGGTAAATTTCAAGAAGAAATTTGGCAACATAATGAGCAAGGTGGGGGTAGAACTCGCATACTTCAGCAAGGTAATATTTTAGAAAAAGCAGGTGTAAATTTTTCAGCTGTCGGTGGACAGTTAAATCAAAATATTTTATCAGCATTAAAACTAAAAGAGGCAGATTTTTTTGCCACAGGCGTATCTATTGTTATGCATCCGGTAAGTCCGATGGTACCCATCATTCACATGAACGTTCGTTATTTCGAAACTCCTGAAGAATATTGGTTTGGTGGCGGTATAGATTTGACCCCACATTATATTAATTCGGATGATGCTAAATTTTTTCATTCATCACTAAAAGAAGTATGTGACGCAACAGATTTAAGCTACTATCCTAAGTTTAAAACCTGGGCTGATGATTATTTCTTTAATAAGCATAGAGATGAGACTCGTGGCATTGGAGGCATATTCTTTGATCGATTAAACGAGCAAAGAGAAGGCAAATCGAAAGAAGAGTTGTTTAAGTTTGTACAATCAGTCGGGGAGTTGTTTCCGAAGATTTATACCCATTTGATGTTGAAGAATGCTGATGTAGCTTACGACGATCAACATAAGAGATTTCAATCACTCAGAAGAGGTCGATATGTAGAGTTTAATTTAGTCTATGACAAGGGAACCAAATTCGGTTTCGAGACATCCGGAAGAACAGAATCTATACTGATGAGTATGCCACCAATAGCTGCATGGGAATATCAGTATCAGGCAATTACAGGTTCAGAAGAAGAGAAGACTTTAAGTCTCTTGAAAAAGGGCATAAATTGGGTCTAAAAACTTGTTCTTAACTTTTCCACAATCACATCTAAAAGCAAGTAATTTGTTACCTTTACGAGGTTATAAACATTAATAAAGAGATGGCTGAAAACGATAGAATAATTCCAATAAATATTGAAGAGGAAATGAAGGCTGCATACATCGATTATTCGATGTCAGTAATTGTTTCGCGTGCGTTACCTGATGTGAGAGACGGATTAAAGCCGGTGCACAGAAGGGTTTTATACGGAATGTTAGATTTAGGGGTTACCAGTGGTAAACCTTTTAAGAAATCTGCCAGAATTGTCGGGGAGGTATTAGGTAAGTATCACCCACATGGTGACTCTTCAGTTTATGATACTATGGTACGTATGGCTCAGGATTGGTCATTGAGATATCCGATGGTCGACGGACAAGGAAACTTTGGTTCGGTCGATGGTGACTCACCAGCTGCGATGCGTTATACGGAGGCAAGATTGCAAAAGATTGCTGAAGAAATGTTAGCTGATATCAATAAGAACACTGTTGATTTTCAATTAAACTTTGACGATTCATTAGAAGAGCCGACAGTACTACCTGCAAAAATTCCGAATTTACTAGTAAATGGTAGTTCAGGTATCGCTGTAGGTATGGCCACTAACATGGCACCACATAATTTACGTGAAGTAATAGATGCTACAACTGCATATATCGAGAATCGTGATATTCAGATCGATGAGTTGATGAAGTTTGTTAAAGCACCAGATTTCCCTACAGGTGGTATCATCTATGGGTATGATGGAGTGAAAGAGGCTTATCATACAGGTCGTGGTAGAGTGGTAATGCGTGCGACGGCTGAGATTGAGACATACGGACATGATAGGGAGAGAATCATTGTAACAGAAATTCCTTACCAGGTAAATAAAGCTAACATGATTGAGCGTACAGCTGAATTAGTTAACGAGAAAAAATTAGAAGGTATTTCTGACATCAGAGACGAATCAGACCGTGATGGTATGCGTGTTGTTTACGAAATTAAACGTGATGCAAACGCAGGAGTAGTATTAAATAATTTGTTTAAGTACACAGCTTTACAGACTTCATTTTCAATTAATAACATCGCCTTAGTAAAAGGTAGACCGATGATGTTGAACTTGAAAGATATGATCGTTCATTTCGTTGATCATCGTCACGAAGTGATTGTTCGTAGAACTAAGTTCGAACTCGATGAAGCTGAAAAAAGAGCACATATATTACAGGGATTATTAATTGCATTAGATCATTTAGATGAGGTAATTGCATTAATTAGAAATTCGAAGACACCAGAAGAAGCTCGTGAAGGCTTAATGGAGAAATTCGGACTTTCAGAGATACAGGCGAGAGCGATATTGGAGATGCGTTTAAGGGTATTAACCGGACTTGAGCGTGATAAGATAAAGGCTGAATACGAAGAGTTGATGGCATTAATTGAGCGTTTGAAGGCTATTTTAGCTGATGAAGGTATCAGAATGCAAATTATCAAAGACGAGTTGATTGAGATGAGAGAGAAATACGGTGATGATCGTCGTTCAGAGATAGTTTATGCTGGTGGTGAGTTCAGAATGGAAGATATGATTGAAAATGAGGAAGTTGTAATCACAGTTTCTCATGCAGGTTATATCAAGAGAACTGCATTATCAGAATACAGAGTACAAGGTCGTGGTGGTAAAGGTTCTATAGGTAGTAATTCTAGAGATGAGGACTTTATAGAGCATTTATTCATTGCCTCAACACATAATCATATGTTGTTCTTTACCGAAGCTGGTAGATGTTACTGGTTGAAGGTTTACGAAATACCAGAAGGTACTAGAACTTCTAAAGGAAGAGCAATTCAAAACTTAATCAACATTACGAAAGATGATAAAGTAAAATCTATCTTAAACGTACAAAACCTTGTAGATGAGGAGTATTTGACTAATAATTACGTCATAATGTGTACTAAGAATGGTACTATTAAGAAGACTTTATTAGATGCTTACTCTAATCCGAGAGTTACTGGTATTAACGCCATCAACATTAATGAGGGTGATCAATTACTAGAGGTATTATTGACCAATGGTACATCCGAAATAGTAATGGCCTTGAAATCAGGTAGAGCAATTCGCTTCAACGAAAGTACAGTTCGTCCGATGGGTAGAACAGCAACTGGGGTTAGAGGTGTTACATTAGCCGATGCTAAAGACGAAGTTGTAGGTATGATCGCCGTTAACAGTCCAGATGTTACTATTCTAGTAGTTTCTGAAAAAGGTTACGGTAAACGTACTGATATTGAGGATTATAGAGTGACTAACAGAGGTGGTAAAGGGGTTAAGACGATACAGGTGACTGATAAAACCGGACAATTGATTGGTATAAAAGACGTTAATGATGAAGATCATTTGATGATTATTAATAAATCTGGATTAACAATTAGAATGGCAGTTTCTGACTTAAGAGTTATGGGCAGAGCCACTCAAGGTGTTCGATTAATTAAGTTAAATGATGAGGATGAAATCGCTTCAATAGCAAAAATCAAAGACGTGAAAGAAGATGATATTCCTTCGGATGATGCTATAGAAAACACTTTAGGTGATAATACAGAAGATACTAATAGTCAAGAAGATAACAATACTGATATAAACGAATAATTTAATATAGATATGAAAAAATTAGGACTGTTCATATTTGCTTTAGGCATAGGTTCTACAACATTAGCTCAAAATGCTGAGGTAGTAAACGCATACAATTATTTGAAATTTAAAGAGCTTGATAAAGCTAAGGTTTCAATTGACAAAGCAATTACTGACGTAAAAACAGGTGTAAGTGCCAAAACTTGGTACTACAGGGGATTAATCTATCAAGAGATTACAGAAAGTCCGGATGCTAACGTACAAGCATTTGACCCTCAATCTTTAGATAAATCTTTAGAGTCTTTCACTAAATCTATGGAGTTAGATGTAAAGAAGATGTATGTTGATGATATTAAAAAGCGTATTCCGTTTCTTTTAAATAGATACGTTAATAATGGTATCAATGCTTATAAAGCAAAGGATTATGTATCAGCTGCATCTAATTTTGAACGTTCATTTAATTCTAATGAAAAGATATTCAATAAGTTAGATACTTCATTGTTATATAATATTGCTATTTCAGCTCAATTAGGTGGTATGAAAGATAAGCAGAAATCATCTTTAGCCCGTTTAATTGAACTTAAATACCCAGAACCTGAGATATACAGATCAATGGCAGGATTATATTTAGCTGATAAGGATACAGTTAAAGGCATGGAATACATAACTTTAGGTAGAGCTGCATATCCAGCTTATAATTCATTAATGATCGATGAGTTAAATATTTACATAGCTAAAGGTCAAACTAAGCAAATGATTGAGAAAATGGTTGCAGCTACAGAAGCTGATCCGAAGAATAAGACTTTGAAGTTCGCTTTAGGTGCTACATATGATAATATGGGTAAAAAAGTAGAAGCAGAGGCTGCTTATAAATCAGCAATTGCTTTAGATAGTATGTATTTTGATGCTTATTATAATTTAGGAGCGATGCATTATAACTCAGGAGTAGAAGTATACAATAAAACCAAAGATCTACCTATGAGTAAAGAAAAAGAGTATAATGCTGGAAAAAAGAAATATACTGAAGCATTTAATAAATCTTTACCATACTTAGAAAAAGCATTAGCATTACAACCAACAGATGTTAACACGATGTTATCGTTAAAAGAAGTGTATGCTAAGTTAGATATGCTTTCTAAATCAGCTGAGATGCGTAAGCGAATAGAGGCTACGAAGAAGAAGTAAAATTAGTTTTCAGTAGCTAGTCGTTAGTAGTTAGATGCGTTTGTCTAGCTACTAACGACTAGCTACTATAGTACTACCAAAAATGCCGTGCTAGGATATATAGCACGGCTTTTTTGTTAATGTGTTTCAATTTATTATTTAACATAATATTAATTATGAGACAATAATATGAATTAAGAATTATGAATTAAGAGTTAAGAATGATGCATATTAAACGTTGATCTCAGTACTCAGTACGCAATACTCAATACAATTTTTTTTAAAAAATATCAATTTCTTTATGATAATTTAAATTATTATTCCGTACATTGTATTTTTAATTAAATAATAATGCTTAAAGGTAAAATTAAATTTTTCAATGATTCAAAGGGATTTGGATTCATTGTACCAGAAGATGGTAGTTCAGAAGTATTCGTTCACACTACTGGTCTTATTGACAAAGTAAAAGAAAATGACGAAGTACAGTACGAAGTACAGCAAGGCAAAAAAGGCATCAATGCTGTAAACGTACGTTTAGCATAAGTGACTAACAAAACCTTCTAAACGAATTTCACCCCGGCAATTGTCGGGGTTTTTTGTTATCTGTAATTAGTAATTAAGTTATTTAGAAATTAAGTTATTTAGGTCATTATGACTTGTGCCTAAATAACTTAATTACCATTTTCTTAATAACTATACATATATCATTAAATTTTTACACAACCCTTACTCTTTTTTACCGATTTTCGCAACATGACCGTAAAACGTAATTCTGCATTAACATTCATTTTCATTACTATTTTAATCGATGTAATTGGTATTGGTATTATCATTCCAGTAATTCCGAAATTAATCGAAGAACTTACTGGTGCTGGCTTGAGTGAAGCTTCTAAATATGGTGGATGGTTAATGTTTGCCTATGCAGTGATGCAGTTCATTTTTTCACCTATTATTGGCGGATTAAGTGATAGATACGGTCGTAGACCTTTATTATTGTTCTCATTATTGGGCTTAGGCATTGATTATGTTTTTATGGCCTTCGCTCCTACAATTTTTTGGTTATTTATTGGACGAATCATTGCTGGTATTGCTGGTGCTAGTTTTACCACAGCAACTGCCTATATAGCTGATATTTCAGAGCCAGAAAAGCGTGCACAGAACTTCGGATTAGTGGGTGCAGCATTCGGACTTGGGTTTATTATAGGTCCAGTTTTCGGCGGAATCTCTGCTCAATGGGGTCCGAAAGTACCTTTTATCGCTGCAGCTGTATTAACTTTAGTCAATGTGGCTTACGGTTATTTTATATTACCAGAATCGTTATTAAAAGAAAATCGTAGAAAATTTGAATGGTCACGCGCAAATCCGATCGGATCATTAATGCATTTAAGAAAATACCCAGTGGTATCTGGATTAGTAAGTTGTTTTACTCTAATCTATATAGCTGCACACGCTGTTCAATCTAATTGGGCTTATTATACCATGTTGAAATTTAATTGGAATGAAGCTTGGGTCGGATATTCTTTAGGTTTTGTCGGATTATTAGTTGGTATTGTACAAGGGGGATTAATTAGAATTATCATCCCTAAAATCGGACAAAATAATTCAGTGTATTTAGGATTGACATTGTATACAATTGGCTTATTGTTGTTCGGTGTTGCTACAACTAGCTGGATGATGTTTGCCTTTTTGATACCCTATTCACTAGGTGGAATTTGTGGTCCGGCTTTACAAGGAATTATCTCATCAGCTGTACCTCCAACTGAACAAGGTGAACTTCAAGGTGCTTTAACAAGCTTAATGAGTGTCACTTCAATTATAGGTCCGATCTTAATGAACAACCTTTTCGCTTATTTCACAAGTCCGAACGCCCCCATATATTTCCCTGGCGCACCTTTTATACTAGGATTCGTATTATGTGCATTCAGTACATGGTTTGCTTATTATAATTTGTCGGGGATGAAAGCAAGAAAGAAAATTCAGATTTAAAAAATGTAAAATGTAGAATGTAGAATGTAAGATGTAAAATTAAATGCTTAGACATTCTACATCTTACATTCTACATCCTACATTTTTTCAGTAAGTCTGCCCCAATATCGTTTCGGCACATGCCTCACATGCAATGCCATATTTTTTCTACTTTCGATATTGGTGCTTTTGAAATAGCCTTTCCAGAGCTCTTGGTATAAGACTTCTTCTTCTTGAAAAATGTTTTCGCTAGTGGCTTTGGGCGAGATGTCTAAGCTCATTTGCTCAACATCTTTTAGATTATAATACAATCCGTAGTTGCGTTTAACATCATAGATGATCCATTCTTGGTCGGCATATCGATGCTTGAAATGATCTTTAATTAATGGCAATACATTGAAATCAGGCTCAATACTCGCATAATAAATTCCATCTTTTAATAATTCAAATCTTACAAAAGCTTTCATTCGATGTTTTTCTCTACCAACCATTTTTACAACATCTTCCATTCTTTGTACTACAGGGTGACTTAAATTATCTTCTATGTTTTTCTTAGAATCTATTAAATACTGAATGTATCGAATAATGTTATGCTCCTCTCCTCTTATTTCAGCTAAAAATGAATAGATGATTCTTTGAATACTGTTTTGGCTAGCCTTACGCATAATGCCAGCCCATACCCTCTCAGCCTTTGTCTTTTCAGTAACAATCTCAATCTTCTCAGCAAACATATCATGAAGGGGCTCACTGATTTGCTGTATCTTAAATATCTTAATCTTCTGCTCATAAATACGAAACACGCAACAAAGCAAGCCTTCGAAGCTGCCGTCGTAGAGTAATATTTG
>CALRXS010000001.1:0-266195 GCA_943372195.1 Sphingobacterium thalpophilum | reverse complement strand
AAGTTGCTGCTGCTGTTCAACTTTGTACTTCCCCTTATAGGTACTAGTAATAAGTTGTTTCCAAGCGAGCGGATTTATTTCTTTCTTGAAAGCATAATTATCGGCCGTTCGTATAAAGTATTGCGCTCGATTTAAAGCGATGCCAAATGCTTTTAAATGTTCTAATCGTAATGATTGAAACTTACGAGCTTTTACAATCTTCTGAGCAGAGCCCACTCCTATACCAGGCACTCTATAGATCATCCATAAATCTGCCGTGTTGATATCGATTGGAAAAAAAGCTGGATTCCTTAATGCCCAAGTAAGCTTCGGATCGGTATCGAGGGGTAAATCGGGGTAATCGGGATTCACAATTTCTCTCACATCAAAGCCATAAAATCTCAATAACCAATCTGTTTGATACAATCGATTCTCCCGAACCATTGGTACCGGTGTATTCTTGCTTGGCAGACGCGAATCATCGGCCACTGGCACATACCCCGAATAATAAACCCTCTTTAAATTATATTTATGATAAAAGTATTTTGCTGTATATAGTATTTGCATATCACTCTCTCCACTTGCCCCAATTACCATCTGAGTGCTTTGTCCGGCCGGCGCAAACAATGGCGTCTTCTTAAACATTTTCTTCTCCTCCTTATACAATTGAATCCCCGTTTTTAAATCATTCATCGGTCGCTCCATATCTTCTCTATTCTTATCTGGCGCTAATCTTTTCAATCCTTCGATAGTAGGCAACTCAATATTCACACTTAATCGATCTGCATATAAAGCAGCTAGGTTCATCAGTTCTTTACTCGCACCTGGTATTGCTTTTAGGTGGATGTATCCGTTAAACTTATGTTCGGTACGTAATTTTTTCGCAATCAAGACCAGTCGCTCCATCGTATAGTCTGAATCTTTGAATATGCCAGAACTCAAAAACAAGCCTTCTATATAATTACGTCTATAAAAATTCATCGTTAAGTCAACGACTTCTTGTACAGTAAATGCAGCCCTCTTAACATCATTAGATTTGCGTGAAGTGCAATAAGCACAATCGAAAATGCAATGATTGGTTAATAATATTTTTAGCAATGAAACACATCTACCATCTTCTGTATAAGTATGACAAATTCCCATTCCGCGCGCATCACCTAATCCTTTGTTATGATTTGTTCTCGAACTTCCGCTAGATGCACAAGAAACATCGTATTTTGCAGCATCAGATAAGATGTTGAGCTTTTCTTTTATTCTATCGAAATTCATATTGCTAATATTATGAGCATAAAATTACTAAATATTTTAGCAATATTTGTAATAAATATTTGAAAAAAATGGATATTGTTAAACAATTAAGCCTAGCGAACTCAAAACCAAATAGTTTGAAAATTGCAAACTATATTGGAGCTGATGCAGATCGACTCGATTTCTTAATGAACATCGTTTTTGGCGAAAATTTTGAGCTCGCACAGCGTGCGAGTTGGGCGATGGTATTTGTGTATGAGCATCATCCGTATTTATTTAAAAAATATCATGAGTCGCTAATAAAAGTATTAGCTCGAAACGATTGTCATGTTGCCGTTCATAGAAATTGTAGTAAAGCTCTAGAGACTGAAGCTTTAGACGAAGAGATGCAATCATTAATGTGGGATATTGGAATAAAGAGTTTGCAAAGCATGCAAACTACCATTGCTGTGAAGGCTTATTTGATGACTATCTTAGCAAAAATCGCACAAGAATATCCAGAACTTTCTGAAGAATTATCTAGCATCATAGAATTGCAATACCCATATGGTTCAGCGGGATTTAAATCTAGAGCGAAGAAGGTGATGAAGGTGCTGGGGAAACAATTAGATTTGTGATACGTTACAATTGTACAAAGTATTAAGTACAAAGTATTAAGATGGCAAATCCATCTTATCTTTGTACTTAATACTTAATACTTTGTACCTAATACATAATACAATTGAATTCTCACATCATCTACGACCACCACTGCAGCCTCTGCAAAGCATCAGTAAATTTTCTCTCAAAGAAAGATCGAAAGAAATTGATTTCGTATGTTCCATTAGAATCTGTTGAAGCTCGTCAAGTATTGAAAACTGCTGGTGTGAATTTCATAATGAAAAATACTGTGTACTTAGTACATGAAAATAAAGCATATATAAAATCGACTGCCGTACTGAAAGCCTTGTCACTATTGCCTTTCCCCTATTCAGTTCTCGGTTATTTAAGAATATTTCCGCTATTTATTAGAGATGGGGTTTATAATTTTATAGCGAGGAATCGCTACCTCTTCAATTAGCCAACATAATAATTAGCCAACATGTCAATTAGCCAATTAGCCAATTGGCTCGATTCATTGGCTTATTGGCTAATTGACTCATTGTCAAATTAAAATTCTTTTTTGAGGCTTTCAACGATTTCAAACACCGCCGGACAATACAAAGTATTTTGAAGAGTGATATCGATGATGCTTCTAAATTGTTTGTCGCCTGTATGAGGGTAGCCTCTGCAAGCTTCGGGGCGAGCTTCGTAGACTGAGCATTTGTTGTCGCCTTTTAAGAACGGACAAGGGGCGCCGTGATGAACGAAATCACCATCTTCATCCATTTCTAAATAGCGTTCCATAAACACTTTCGGTTTTACACCTAAGTGTTTTGATAGTCTGCGGATGTCTTCGGGTTCGAAGGTCGGACTTATAGTCTTGCAACATCCAGCGCAATTTAAACAATCAATTTTTTCGAATGCTGCATCATGAGCTTTATCAACTATCTCTTGTAAATCTTTTCTTCTCGTTTTCTTTAAAACACTAAAGAATTCTATATTATCGGGTTCTGCTTTTTTTGCTTTACGAGCAAAAGCCTTTAAGTCAATCTGATTTTTATTCGCCATTATTTACAAGCCTAATTCTTTTATAACATTATCTGCCTTATCAACTTTTTGTGCTACCCATAATACATAGCGAATGTCGCAACCAATCGATCGTGAGTACGATTCGTTCCATGCGAAATCATTGATAGTTGCCTCGAAAGCCCTGTCGAAATTGACACCTACAAGGTTTCCATTTTCATCCATGATTGGACTTCCAGAGTTACCGCCAGTAGTATCCATATCATATAAAAATGCAATTGGCACATCTTTCTTATCTTTCGTTAACCAAGGTCCGAAGTCTTTTTTCTTATACAACTCTCTGATATAATCAGGTAAATAATAATCACCTTCTTTTGTTCCTTTTTCTATTAATCCGGTAAGCGTAGTTGTTGGTTTCATATACGTCGCATCAACCGGAGTATAACCTTTCACATGTCCGTATGTCAAACGTAAAGTACTGTTCGCATCTGGAATGAAATCTGTTTTCTTGAATAAAATGCTAACGTTCACAAAGTCTGCTAAAAGCTTATTCAATTTACCATTTCTCACTTTTTGAATGGCATTTTTCTTTTCCACTTCTGCGGCTGCATTAACTGCTAAATCTAACATCGGATCTTTTAGTTCCATGAAATTTTTCATCGGAAGATCTAATGCATCGCTTAAATATTTTTCTGAATTAAATTTTGTCTTAGCAAATAATTGTTCTACATATTTATTTACAAAGGCATCGTGGTTTTTAGATTTAGTATAACCGTAAGCAGGTATTACATTATATTGCTCTGCAGCTGCTAAGTTAAGTCCATCTAGTAAAGCACGCTTCAACAATCTCTTCTCTGTCTCTAAAACATAAGTATCATACAAAGCATTGATTTGTTTTTTAGCTGCGGATGATTGTTCTTTATATACTTTCTCTTGTTCTTCAACTTTAGCTGCTTCAATTTTCTTACGCATTTGCAACATAATATTTGCAGCACTTAAAGCATTAGAACTAGGTATCAACTGCTCCATCACCAAGTATTTCTTAGCATCGGCGAAGATTTCATTGTACACCATTTCGATGTTATTCATTAAGCTACCGTATTGAGTTTTTAAATTAGCATCAGCATCAATGAATTTTTGTAATTCTTTTTCTTGAGCATATTTTTGGTTTACCAATTGTATACCTGATAAGCCTTTGATTTTGCCTTTATAATTTTTTAATACGTTTGCTTTTCTTTTAATGCGAGAAGCTTGTTTTAGCTCAAGCTCTTTGTTTACGGATGTTTGAGCCATTTGATCATTCTGCCATTCATACAATGAAGAGATGTATGGCAATTGAAATTTCTCTTGGTACTCTACATATTTAGCAGGGTAATTTCTAAAAGTTCTACCAGGGTAACCTAATATGAATACAAAGTCACCATCGTTGGCGCCATTCGGATTTACTTTTAAAAATTTCTTAGGTTTATACGGAACATTTTCTTTTGAATAAGTAGCTGCCGATCCGTCTTTTGCTACATAGGCTCTTAAGAAAGAGAAGTCGCCAGTATGACGAGGCCATACCCAGTTATCACTTTCACCACCGAACTCTCCTATTGCACGTTGCGGAATATAAACTAAACGAACATCCTTAATAATTTTATAACGGAACAAAACATAAGTTCTGCCAATAAACATTTCAGAAATTTCAGGTTTGATGCTAGCATCTTTAGCTTGTTCTTCTTTGATGATTTCAGCAATCTTTTTATTGATAGCATTGATACGTTCAACAGGGTCGTTAACATCCTTCACACTCGATAATATTTTATCGCTCACATCTTCATAAGAATCAGTGATCTTACAAGTTAAATTTTTCGCAGGTATCTCTTGTTCCATTGTTTTAGCAACGAAACCATTTGTCAAATAATCATTCTCAGGTGTGCTTGCTAATTGTACCGATTCGAAAGCGCAATGGTGGTTGGTAATAATCAAGCCCGCATCAGAGAGAAAAGATCCTGTACATCCGCCTACATTCACCAAAGCATCAATTAAGCTTAGACCTTGGGGATTATATACTTCCTTCTGATCAATTTTAAGTCCAGCTTTTTTCAAATCAACCTTTTGAATTTCACTCAAAGGGAACATTCCTTCTTCTGGTGCTATAGCAGAGAATTGAAAAGCACCCAAAGTAATGAGGGCACATGTGAAAAATAATTTCTTCGACATACCTTTTAATTTTTTAGTTTTACAATGTACAGATTCAAAAATATACTTTCTTATTAAAGAAACCGAATGATTTGAATGATTGTTAATAAATTATGGCAGAAGATTTAATCATACAAGATAACTTATCTAAAGAAGAGAAATACAAAGCATTAGTACCGCAAATCAAAGCATTGCTTGAGGGTGAAGATGATCTTATTGCGAATCTTTCGAATGTTGCAGCTGCATTGAAAAGCACTTTTAATTTTTGGTGGGTAGGCTTTTATATAGTTAAGCAAAATGAATTAGTACTCGGCCCCTTTCAAGGTCCGGTTGCTTGCACACGCATACAAAAATCAAAAGGTGTATGTGGAACAAGCTGGGCACAAGCGAACACGATAATAGTTCCAGATGTTGATGAATTCCCTGGACATATTGCATGCAGTTCATTATCAAAATCAGAGATTGTAGTGCCGTTGTTTAAGAACAATGAAGTTTGGGCGGTTTTAGATGTTGATTCAGAATTTTTAAATCATTTTGATACTTCGGATGCCAAGTATTTAGAAGAGATCATAGCGATGCTATAATGGAAAAACCGATTTTATATTTTATTTCAGGCTTAGGTGCAGATCATCGTGCTTATATGTTTTTGAATTTTGATGATTACGAATGCAAGTATATTCAATGGGTTGAGCATGATGATAGAGATACCTTGACAGATTATGCAAAGAAACTTTTATCACAATTTGATACTAGTAAACCTGTAGTAATTATTGCAACATCATTAGGCGGCATGATTGCTACAGAGATTAATAAACTCATAAAAGTAAAGCATACATTTTTAATATCAACTATTAAATCAAAAGCTGAACAGCCAAGTTATTTCAAGGTGTTCAGAACATTACCTGCACATCAATTAATTCCAGATAAAGTGTTAGGCAATCCGAATTTCTGGATGAAAATATTATTTCCGGCAGGTGTAAAACCCGAGTGGAAGAAATTATTTTTCGATATGTTTTCACAATGGTCACCATCATTTTTAAGATGGGCGATGAATGCAGTCTTACATTGGAACAATGCTGAAACTATACAAAACTTCACACATATACACGGCGACCGAGACATCGTATTCCCGATACGATACGTCAAAAATTACCAATTAATAAAGAATGGAACACATGTGATGGTGTTGAGTAGAGCGAGAGAGATACGCTCGATCATAATTAGCAAGTTAGCAAATTAGCAAATGTGATAATGGGTCGCTTTAATTATCACATTTGATTGTAACTTTCTAATTACTAGTATATTGCTTGTCGGTTTAGTGCTTATATTAGTTTAACTAAACCAAACACACCATGAAAAGATTCTTTAAAGTGCTGCTTTACGCAGTGCTCTTTATCGCATTGGCGATTGGGGGCTTATTGGTATACATTAATTCGAAAGGTATACCACGTTATGAACCAGAACCATTTGACCTCAGTGTTGAAATAACTCCTGAGCGTGTATTACAAGGTAAAAAATTAGCTAACACCCTTTGTGTTGAATGTCACTACAACGAAGAAACCGGGAAATTAACGGGTAAGTTTTCTGCTGATTTACCTCCTGAATTTGGTAAGATTTATTCGAGAAATATTACCCAAGATAATTTTTATGGCATAGGAAAATGGAATGATGCTGACATTGTTCGACTATTAAGAACTGGTGTTCGACCTGATGGTGAATATTTACCAGCATATATGCCTAAGTTCCCATTAATGGCTGATGAAGATATTTACAGTGTAGTAGCTTGGTTGCGTTCAAATGATGAACGTGTACTGGCAAGTACAGAAGAAGCACCTGCTTCAGAACCGTCACTTTTAACTTACGCTTTAACACAATTTGTGATGAAGCCTTACCCCTTACCTAAAGAAGAAATTACAGTGCCTGATTCGAATGATGCGGTAGCGTTGGGTAGATATTTAGCGACCGGACAATTAGCTTGCTATGCTTGTCATTCAAAAGATTTTAAAGATATGAATGAATTAGAACCTGAGAAATCACTCGGATTTTTTGGTGGTGGTAATCATATGTTACGAATGGATGGTAGCGAAGTCATCACACCGAACATCACCATGAATGAAGAAAATGGTATCGGAAATTATACCAAAGAACAATTCATCGAGGCAGTGAAATTTGGTAAATCACCAAAAGGTCAATTGAACTATCCGATGATCCCATATGTACACTTCTCAGAAAAAGAAATCGGAGCAATCTATGAGTACTTGAAAACGGTACCCGTAATTTAATGTGCCAATAAGTCAATTAGCCAATTAGTCAATGAATCGCGACCCATTGGCTAATTGGCTAATTGACTTATTGCCTAATTTAAATGGTGGCTATACACTTCAACTCTATCGCTATCGGTGTTGGTAAGCAGTTGATTTCACAGGTTGTTCGACATGGTAAATTATCTTTGAAATATTCAGCGTAGATTTCGTTGTATTTTTTGAAATCATCTTTCATGTTCGTTAAATATACAGTCACATCTACAAGTTGTTCCCATGATGATCCTGCTTCTTCTAAAATCAGACGAACATTATTGAAAACTGATCTACATTGAGTTTCGATATCGTACGATACGATGTTTCCGTTTTCATCTAATTCAACACCAGGTATTTTCTTGGTTCCTTTTTCTCTCGGACCTACACCCGATAAAAATAATAAATTACCTACCCTACGCGCATGCGGGTACAAACCAACGGGTTCAGGTGCTTTGCTTGAGTTTATGATTGACATGATTTTAAATTTTGTTATAATCTTATTTTTTAAATGTACTGAGTATTGAGTATAGGGTACTGAGAGTGCTATCAATTTTCCTAATTGTAATCTGATTCTTTCTCAGTACCCTATACTCAGTACTCAGTACCAAGTACCTAGTACTTAATACAAATGTTTTTCGGTTCCGTGAAAAACCTTATCGCTTCCCATCCACCTTCTCTGCCTACGCCTGAGTTTTTCATACCGCCAAATGGTGTACGTAAATCACGTAATAACCAAGTGTTGATCCAGATGATTCCCGACTGTACTTTTTCTGCCATTCGATGTGCACGATTCAAATCGTTCGTCCAGATCGTTGCTGCTAATCCGTATTCAGTTGCGTTGGCATAATGCAATACTTCTTCTTCGGTATCGAAGGGCATGATGGTAACAACCGGACCGAAAATCTCTTCCATATTTGTGCGGCAATCATATGCTAAGCCTTCAATAACTGTAGGTGCTATATAATATCCGTTTGCAAATTCTCCCTCTAATTTTACTGCGTGTCCGCCTGCTAAAATAGTACCCCCCTCTTCTTTTGCTATTTCAATATATGATAGAATTTTTTCGTAATGATTTTTTGAAACTATTGCTCCGATGTTAACATCCGAAGAAGGTTCACCAATCTTTAAAGATTTTACACGCTCTACAAAAGCTTGCTTGAACTTATCGTAAATACTTCGTTCCACAAAAATTCTAGAGCCGCACAAACAAATTTGTCCCTGATTTTCGAACGATGAACGAACACTTGTTTTTATCATTTCATCGAAATCACAATCGGCGAAAATGATATTTGGATTCTTACCACCTAATTCGAGTGAAAGCTTCTTAAACATAGGCGCAGCAATGCTTGCAATGGTTCTTCCTGTTGCTGTTCCACCTGTGAATGATATCGCTTTTATATCCTTATTTCTGCTAATCTCATCCCCTACTTTTTGCCCAAGTCCGTGTACGATATTTAAAACTCCCTTAGGCAAGCCAGCTTCAATACAAACCTCAGATAAAAGATAAGCTGTGTAAGGCGTAATTTCAGATGGCTTTGCGATCACACAATTACCAGTAGCTAAAGCAGGCGCAATTTTCCAACTGAATAAATACAAAGGTAAATTCCATGGAGAGATACAAGCAACCACACCAATCGGTCTGCGTAAAGTATAGTTGATACCTATGCCTTCCATGTAATGAGATTCGGATGATTGTTGTTGAATAGCAGTTGCGAAAAATCTAAAGTTAGAAACCGCACGAGGTATGTCAACTCTAGTAGCTAATTTAATAGGCTTACCATTATCGAGTGATTCAGCTTTTGCAAATTCATCGAGTCTACGTTCAATACCTTTTGCAATAGCTTCAATGTATTGAGCACGTTTCTCATAATGCATATTTGCCCAGTCGTATTCAGCTTCTTTAGCAGCAGCAACAGCTAACTGAACATCAGATGCATCAGAGTCTGGAATCATTGAAAAAACAGTACCTTTCGAAGGATCTATGTTTTCTAAATATTGTTTTTTCAATGGCTCGATGAGTTCACCATTGATGTAGTTTTTTAAATATATCATATGTTAAAATGCGGATGTTCTTCCACCATCAACCGCTATGCTTTGTCCGTTTATATATGCTGCCGATGGAGATGCTAAAAATGCTGCTAACGCAGCGATTTCCTCTGCAGTACCAAATCTACCAGCAGGAATTTCAGCTAGCATTTCTTTTTCTACTTCATCAACAACTGAATTAGTTTTTGAAGCTTTACCTTGAATAATATTTTCTAATCTAATAGTTTTCGTTGCACCAGGTAAAACATTATTAACTGTGATACCATGTTTTGCTACTTCGAAACTTAATGTCTTCGCCCAGCCTGCAACAGCTGCACGTGTAGTATTTGAAACACCTAATCCTTTTAATGGTTGGCGCACAGATGTAGAAACTACATTGATAATTCTGCCCCATTTATTTTTACTCATATGAGGTAAAACTAATTGAGCTAAAACATGATTACTTAGAAGATGTGATTGGTAAGCAGCGATGAATGCTGAAGGTTCAGCCTCTGCTATTGCTCCAGCCGGAGGTCCGCCAGTATTATTCACCAATATATCAATTGGCTTTTCTGCGATATATGATTCAGCTTTCGCTTTCACATTTTTAGAATCAGAGAAATCTCCAACGATATATTCATGTTTTGCATTGCCAGGTAACTCTGCAAGTACTTCTTTTAAAGCTTGTTCGTTCCTGGCAAACAATGTCACAGCAGCACCTTGTTTAGCTAATTCGATGGCAATGGCTTTACCAATACCCTGAGTACTACCACATACCAATGCTCTTTTACCACTTAAGTCTAAATTCATAATCAATATTTGCTCAAAGATACCGAAATGACTGATATGAAGAAATGAAAAAAGCAGGTTTAAAAGCTTTGTAAAGCATTTTGCAAACATTACCTTTACAAAAAATACAAAACATTATGGCAATTCAACGTCCCTTTAATTTCAAAAAATGGATTGATGAGAACAGGCATTTATTAAAACCACCTGTCGGTAATCAACAAGTATATAAAGATGCTGAGAACTTTATTGTGATGGTTGTCGGCGGACCAAATTCTAGAAAAGATTTCCACTATAACGAGAGTGAAGAATTATATCTTCAGATTGAAGGAGATATGGTTTTAAGAATTGTAGAAGATGGCAAGCAAGTTGACATCCCTATAAATGAAGGCGACATGTTTTTATTGCCACCTAAAACTCCACACTCACCGCAAAGGCCAGCAAACACTGTAGGATTAGTTATTGAAAAAGTTCGTGAGAATAAAGAGATCGACGGCTTTTTATGGTTCTGCGAAAAGTGTAATGAGAAATTATACGAAGAGTATTTTGAATTAACAGATATAGTAGCACAGTTACCACCAGTGATGGAACGCTTTTATTCATCAGAAGATATGAGAGTTTGTAATCATTGTGGGAGTGTGATGGAACCACCCGTTAAAAAATAATTTAGAATGTAGAATGTAGGATGTAGAATTAATTTTACATCCTACATTCTACATTCTACATCCTACATTTCAATAAAAATATGCGCATAGACATTCACACCCACATCATCCCCGAACACATGCCTCGATGGGCTGAGAAATTCGGATATGGTGGGTTCATACATTTAGATCATCATAAGCCTTGTTGTGCTAGGATGATGCAAGACGATAAATTTTTCAGAGAGATTCAAGATAATTGCTGGGATGCTGATGCGCGTATTAAAGAGTGTAATCATCATCATGTAGATGTTCAAGTGCTTTCTACTATACCTGTGATGTTTTCTTATTGGGCCAAGGCTCAAGATGCATTAGAAGTTTCGAAATTTTTAAACGATCATATTGCCGATGTGGTTCGTCGCTATCCTAAGAGATTTGTCGGCTTAGCTACCATCCCTCTACAAGACATAGATTTAGCCGTAAAGGAATTACATCGTTCGGTAAAAGAACTAGGATTAGCAGGAGTTCAAATAGGTTCACACGTGAATGATTTGAATTTAAATGATGAGCACTTCTACCCTTTTTATGAAGAAGCAGAAAAACTAGGTGCTGCAATTTTTGTTCATCCTTGGGATATGATGGCGAAAGAGAAAATGCAAAAGTATTGGTTACCTTGGTTAGTAGGTATGCCTGCAGAATCTTCGCTTGCAATATGTTCAATGATTTTTGGAGGAATATTTGAGAAGTTCCCGAAACTACGTGTAGCATTTGCACACGGTGGCGGTTCTTTCCCTGCAACGATAGGTAGAATTGAACATGGTTTCAATGTTCGTCCAGATTTAGTTGCGATAGATAACAAAATAAACCCGAGAGAATACTTAAATAAATTTTACATCGATACCTTGGTGCATGACCCAATGATGTTAGATTATTTAATGAATTTATTCGGACCTAATCAATTAGCATTAGGAACAGATTACCCCTTTCCATTAGGTGAATTAGATCCGGGAAAATTAATTGAAAATATGCCTTATACCAACGATATAAAAGAACGTTTGAATTCAGGTACAGCTTTAGAGTGGTTAGGATTAGATAGAAAAATATTTTTATAATATGCCATACGATAATACATTAGAATACGCACAACGTAAAGATCAAGAAGATAAATTACATCAATTTAGATCACAGTTTTTGTTTCCGAAACATGAAGGAAAGCAAGCTATCTATTTCTGCGGAAATTCATTAGGCTTACAACCAAAGAAAACAAAAGATTACGTTTTAGAGCAATTAAATAATTGGGAAGAGTTTGGTGTTGAAGGACATTTCAAATCAAAAACCCCATGGATGTATTATCAAAAAACTACGAAAGATAGCTTAGCGAAAATTGTTGGAGCTAATGCAAATGAAGTTGTAGCGATGAATCAGCTAACAGTGAATTTGCATTTGATGATGGTGAGTTTTTATCGCCCTACAAAAGATCGATACAAAATCATTATGGAAGCAGGTGCATTTCCATCAGATCAGTATGCGATGGAATCACAAGTGAAACATCATGGCTTCCATCCAGAGCAAGCAATCATAGAATTAAAACCTCGTGAAGGTGAATATACATTACGCAAAGAAGATATTTTAGAAAGTATAGAAAAGCATGGTGCAGAGTTGGCATTGGTGATGATGGGTGGTGTGAATTACTACACCGGACAATTATATCCGATGCAAGAGATCACAGAGAAAGCACATGAAGTAGGTGCATATTGCGGATTTGATTTAGCGCATTGCGCAGGAAATGTGCCCGTAAAATTACATGATTGGAATGTTGACTTCGCAGTTTGGTGTTCATATAAATATTTGAACTCGAGTCCGGGTGGTATCTCAGGCATCTTCGTTCACGAAAAACATTCTAACAACCCTAATACTCCTCGTTTCGCAGGATGGTGGGGATATAAAGAAGATACACGTTTCTTGATGCAAAAAGGATTTATACCAGAGCCAGGTGCAGAAGGATGGCAATTAAGTAATGTGCCAGTTTTACAAATGGCCGCACATCGAGCAGCACTAGATTTGTTTGATGAAGCAGGCATTGAAAATTTAAGAGCAAAGAGTATAGAGTTAACGAACTTTATGCAACATGTAATTCAAGAAGCGAATAAGAGAATAGGATCAGAAAAATATAAAATCATCACCCCTATATATCATGAAGAAAGAGGATGTCAACTCTCGATCATTTGTAAAGAAGGTGGTAAGAAAGCATTTGATACACTAACATCTCAAGGTATTATAGGTGACTGGAGAGAGCCGGAGGTATTACGTTTTGCGCCAGTACCTTTGTACAATAGCTTTGAGGATGTGTGGGTGTTTGGACAGGCGCTCAATTAGCCAATATGTCAATTAGCCATTTAGCCAGTTGAACGTTATTTAAGAAGTAAAACAATATTTGAAATTAAAATAAATTTTAAAAAGTGTGAGTCTCAGTACTCAATACTCAGTACCCAATACAATATTTAAAAACATGCAAAAAAGTATAACATTAATTGGTGCCGGACTTGTAGGTTCATTACTATCAATGTATTTAGCAAAACGCGGACATAAAGTAGATATTTTTGAGAAGAGAAGTGACATGCGTAAAGCGGGCTATGTTGGTGGTCGTTCTATCAATTTAGCATTAAGTCATAGAGGCTTCAATGGCTTGGCAGCATTAGGTTTGGAAGAAGAGATACGTAAAGTTGGTATACCAATGTATGGTAGAGTGATTCATCAATTGAATGGTGATGTTCAATATCAAGCATATGGTAAAGAAGATGAAGCAATTTACTCAGTGTCAAGAGGCGGACTTAACAAAAGATTGATAGAGCTTGCTGATGAAAACGAGAATATCAACATACATTTTGATCAAAGATGTTTTGATTTAGATATTAAAAATGCTGTAGCACATTTTGAGCATAACGATACTAAAGAAATTAAAGAAATAAAATCTGACGCTATACTATCAGCTGATGGAGCTTTCTCTGCTGCACGTTTAGCATTGCAGACAAAGACTGATCGATTTGAATATTCACAACATTATATTGATCATGGTTATAAAGAATTAACTATTCCTGCAGGCGATAATGGTGCATTTTTAATCGAGAAAAATGCTTTACACATTTGGCCACGTAGTAACTATATGTTAATTGCTTTACCTAATCTGGATGGTAGCTTTACCTGTACATTGTTCTTCCCTTTTGATGGAGATCCTTCTTTCAATAGTTTAAAAACAAGAGAACAAATAGCAGATTTTTTCAATACCCAATTTGCTGATGTGGTAAAGATGATTCCGAATGTTGTTGATGAGTACATGGAGAATCCGACGAGCTCATTAGTTACAGTACGATCATTCCCATGGTCATATTCAGATAAGTTATGTTTGATGGGTGATGCATCGCATGCGATTGTGCCATTCTTCGGACAAGGTATGAATGCAGGATTTGAAGATTGTTTTGAGTTCGGTAAGATGTTAGACAATCATGGTGATAATTGGGAAGCGATGTTTAAAGATTTCGAAAAATCACGTAAACCAAATGCCGATGCAATTGCAGATATGGCATTAGAGAACTTCATAGAGATGCGTGATAAAGTAGCAGATCAAAAATTCTTATTACGTAAGAAAATAGAAGCGAAATTGAACAAAAAATATCCAGAGCAATACGTATCAAAATATTCATTAGTTAGCTTTAGTACTAAACCATACTCATATGCATTAGAAATGGGTTACCGTCAAGATGCCTTATTTCAAAAGGTTTTAGCGATACCTAATATTGAAAATGTATGGGACTCAGCTGAGGTTGAAAATAATTATGAAGAGCTTTTAAGGGAATTCAAATTTATAAATTAAATGTAAGATGTAGAATGTAGGATGTAAAATTTTTGCTTCTTACATCCTACATCCTACATTCTACATCCTACATTTTACATCACTTTTAAATGATTTCAGTTGCATATTCCCCCATCTACTCTCACCCCCTCCCACCTGGTCATCGTTTCCCGATGCTTAAGTATGAGTTAATACCAGAGCAGTTAATTTATGAGGGAACTTTGCTAAAAGAGAATTTTCATGAGCCAAAAGAAGTAGATGAAAAATATATTTTGATGACACATGATGCTGATTATTGGAGAAGGTTGAAGTCACAAGAATTGAGCTATCATGAAATCAGAAGAATCGGATTTCCCCTATCATCCCAATTAATAGAAAGAGAATTAATAATTACACAAGGAAGTATAGATGGTGCATTACATTCATTAGAATACGGTTGTTCATTAAATGTTGCAGGAGGTACACATCATGCAGGATCTAATTGGGGCGAAGGATTTTGTTTATTGAATGATCAAGCCATTGCAGCGCATTATTTAATGAGTAATAAATTAGCAAAGCGAATATTGATTATCGATTTAGATGTACATCAAGGAAACGGTACTGCAGAAATTTTTCAAAATAATGATCAAGTATTTACATTCTCGATGCATGGTGCAAATAACTTCCCGTATAGAAAAGAGCAATCTAATTTAGATATTGCACTTGCTGACAATACAACAGATTATGAATATCTAAACATCCTAAAAAAGGAATATCAGCAAATAATCGAACAACATAATCCGGATTTTATATTCTATCAATCAGGTGTTGATGTTCTCGAGTCAGACAAATTAGGTAAGCTCTCATTATCTCTAGAGGCATGTAAAGAAAGAGATTACATCGTATTAAGTACAGCTAAGAATTTAGAAATACCCATTCAAATAAGTATGGGTGGTGGATATTCAGAAGATATCAAATTGATAGTAGAAGCACATTGCAATACCTATAGAATTGCAGCAGAACTATTCGATAGTTAATTATTTTATGATTTTATATCTATGTAATTTACCATCAAGATCAAATGAAATTAAATAGCTTCCCTTTTCTAAGAAATCTAAATTATTGATTTGTACATGTTGATTTTCAATTCTGAAATTATCATTTAAAATTAATTTACCATCAATGCTATGAATAGATACTATTAAATCAGTTTGAGAAGTGTTATTTAATTTTACATTTAAAATATCTGAAACAGGAACTGGATAAATTTTTATTTCTGTGAAATCGTTATTATTTATACCCACATTAGTTCTCTCTTGATACACTCTCAAATAATCAATTTCTAGAATTCCTAGATTGAAAGTACTTACAATGTTTCCTTGAATAGCAAAATTTATCAAAAGGTATTGATCAGCATTGAAAGGCCAAGTATCATTATTTTTGATAGCTGGTTCATAAGTGTAATAATCAATTGAATCTACACTAAAAGTAATTTTATCGCTCGTCCACTCCATCGCATAAACATGAAATTCAGATGATGCAGTATTTAAAACTCTACCACCTTTGTTCATGGTATTGCCAAAACTCGAAGGAGTATGAATTGCACTTTGAATAAAATTTTGATTACTTCCCCAATGTTCTAAAATGTCTATTTCACCACAAGCTGGCCAAGGTGTTGTGCCAAAACCTTTATTGTCGAAATATGCACCAGGTTCATCAATGTTTTTTCCAAGCAACCAAACAGCTGGCCAAGTACCAACACCAGTAGGTAGTTTTGCTCTAAATTCAACTCGACCATATTTAAAGGCAAATTTTGAATTTAGTCGAGCCGATGTATATTCTTTAGTAAATCCTTGATCATTGAAATTCTCTTTTCTAGCGATGACTCTTAAATTACCATTAACACGAACAGAATTTTCTACTCTGTTAGTATAATGTTGTACTTCTCCATTATACCAAGATCCAGCTAAAGGTAATTTAGTTTGATGAAACCATTTATTAGTATCTATTGCACCATAACCGTCGAATTCATCAGACCAAACTAATTGATAGTTTTTTGTTGTTTGTGAAAAAACTAAATTATTAGAACCTACAAAAGTTATAATTAGAATTAGTGATTTTAGAATATAGGTTCTTGAATAGAATTTCATATTTTTTTATTTTAACCAGCTATTGCGTCAATGATATCATATTTAGTAATGATGTGAGTATTACCTCCCATATCTGTTACTAATACTGCTGAATTTTCTTTGGTAATCAATTTAGATACTTCTTCAACACTTGCATTTGGAGCAATTACCGGGAAAGGTGATTGCATGATGCTAGAAATCTTATTTGATTTAATATTATCTTGGTTGAGCAAACAGCTGAAAAGTTGATTATCAGATATAGATCCCACGAATTCATTACTATCATTCACGACAGGTATTTGTGAAATACCGTACTTATTTAATGTATTGCAAACATCCACGATAGCTTCATTTTCATTAGCTGTAACCAACTTTAATTCACGATGTTTTTCAATTAAATCGATTGCAAATTTTGCTTTTTTATTCTCCAAGAATCCGCGTTCTCTCAACCAATCATCGTTAAACATTTTACCCAAATAACGAGTACCATGATCATGGAAAATAACGACAACTACATCACCTTCTTTGAACATATGTTTCATTTGAAGAATACCTGCAATTGCAGAACCTGCAGAGTTACCAGCGAAGATACCTTCTTGACGAGCGATTTCTCTAGTCATTAAAGCAGCATCTTTATCTGTTACTTTTTCAAAGTGATCAATAACATTGAAGTCTACGTTTTGTGGTAAGAAATCTTCACCAATACCTTCGGTGATATAAGGGTAAATTTCATCCTTATCGAAGATGCCAGTTTCTTTGTATTTTTTGAATACAGAGCCGTAAGTATCAATACCTAAAACTTTAATATTCGGATTTTTCTCTTTTAAATATTTACCAGTACCAGAAATAGTTCCCCCTGTTCCTACTCCTACTACCAAGTGTGTAACCTTACCCTCTGTTTGCTCCCAAATTTCAGGTCCGGTTTGCTCATAATGCGCCGATGAATTCGATAAATTATCGTATTGATTCGGTTTCCATGCATTAGGTATTTCAGCTACTAATCTAGATGATACAGAATAGTAAGAACGAGGATCTTCGGGTTCAACGTTTGTCGGACAAACAATAACTTCAGCACCAAAAGCACGTAAAGCGTCAACTTTTTCTTTAGATTGTTTATCTGTTGTAGTGAATATACATTTATAACCTTTTATAACTGCTGCAATTGCAAGTCCCATACCAGTATTACCAGACGTACCTTCAATTATAGTACCACCAGGTTTTAATCTACCATCTTTTTCAGCATCTTCAATCATTTTAAGAGCCATACGATCTTTGATAGAATTACCAGGGTTCGTTGTTTCAACTTTAGCTAAAACTGTTGCCTGAATATCTTTAGTAATCTTGTTTAATTTAACCAGTGGAGTATTGCCAATGGTTTCTAAAATATTATTGTACCACATAAGGCAAAGATAAGTTTTCCCTCGAATGTTAGCAGTATTTATTTGTCAATTGAGAATGCTTGACTATTTTAGTGGAAATTAATAATAACAGATGAATAGATATCTTCTCCTTTGCATATCTGCAATTGCAGTATTCAGCATTGCATGTCAACCCAATGATCATAAGTCATTTAACGTTGAAGATCAGAAAGCTAACTTAGCAATATTAGATTCACAATACACTCATCATATCAAAGCTCAACATGCTGATTCATTGAATAATTTATATAAATCAGATGCAGTTTTATTATCTCCGGGTGAATCAGAAATAAAAGGACATACAGATATTAAGAATTGGTATGCAAATGCGTTTGAATACGGATTGAGAACATGTGATTTTGAGAGTACTTCAGTAATTGGAGATGAGCAGTATTTGATAGCAAACGGACAGTGTATTGTAGGCTTACAAATTGGAGATGCAGATACTTTAACATATGAAAAATATAAATATTTACATGTTTGGGAGAAACAAGAAAATGGTAAATATAAATTAACAAGAGATATCTGGAACACTGATAGAGCTGACATTGTAGAATAATATGAAGAATAAATTAACACTATATATTTTTATAGCATTAGTGCTTGGGGTAATCAGCGGATTGTTATGTAATATCTATCCAGATTCTGCATTTGTTGTAACCTTTGTAGAATATGTGCCTTTATTAAGTGATATCTTTTTAAACTTAGTAAAGATGATTATTGCACCCTTGGTATTTTCTACTTTAGTAGTTGGAGTAGCAAAATTGGGTGACATAAATTCTGTAGGTAGAATTGGTGGGAAGACCATGTTATGGTTCATATCTGCAACGTTTGTCTCCTTATTTTTGGGCATGATACTAGTGAATTTATTTCAGCCAGGTAAAATGATGCAGTTACCATTACCTCCTGAAAATGCAAGTACAGGCTTAGAGCACACAGCTATTTCGGTTAAAGAATTTATTAAGCATGTTTTCCCGAAGAGTGTATTTGACGCCATGGCGAAAAATGAAATATTACAAATTATAGTATTCTCATTATTCTTTGGTATTGGCGCAGCTGCCACAGGTCCGAAGGCCGACGGTGTCGTTAAAGCAATGGATTCTCTCGCTCACATCATGTTAAAAGTTACAGGATACGTAATGAACTTCGCTCCATTTGCAGTATATGGTGCATTAACTGCTGTATTAGCTAAGCAAGGCGCAGGCGTATTAGTGAATTATGGGATCTTCATTTTTGAGTTCTATGCATCTTTATTAATTCTATGGGCAATCATATTATTAGCAGGTTTTGCCGTTATACGTCAGAAAATAGTTTCATTGATCAAACATATAGTAGACCCGATTTTAATAGCTTATACAACTTCCTCTTCAGAAGCAGCCTTGCCAAAAACGATACATCAGTTAGAGAAATTCGGATGTAGCAATAAGATAGTGAGTTTCGTTTTACCATTAGGTTATTCCTTTAATTTAGATGGTTCTATGATGTACATGACCTTTGCTTCATTATTTATAGCTCAATCATATGGTATTGATTTAAGTGTAGAACAGCAAATAACTATGTTATTGGTATTAATGTTAACCAGTAAAGGAATTGCAGGTGTACCTAGAGCTTCATTAGTAGTAATTGCAGGCACATTATCTATGTTCAACATACCAGAAGCAGGATTATTATTATTAATGGGTATAGACCCAATATTAGATATGGGTAGATCAGCAACGAATGTAGTGGGTAATAGTGTGGCTACGGCGGTGGTGAGTAAGTGGGAAGGCGAGTTAAATTAGCAAATGTGATAATTAGCCAATTAGCCAATTATTGGTACTTAGGTGCAGTTTTTGACTTTTCCTTTCTTTTTAAAGTGGCAATCGCAGAGTTTAAAATTTTGAGGATAACATTTAAGTCTGCAATCATATTTGACAAATCATATTGTGAATAAACTGCAGCTATTAATCTTAGCCAGTAATCAGTTTCTTCTGCCTCTTTAATTGATATTTTGAGTTTGTGAATAAAATCCGCTGAACTTTCAGCATTTTGGGCTTCATTAAGATTTGCTCCTATAGAAGTACCTGATTTTGCGAGTTGTTTGGCTATGAAAAACCTTTTATCCTCATTAAGCTTATCACTAAACTTTAATATATCTTTAGAGAATTCAAAAGATTTAGTTAGTACAATATTGTTTTTAAGTCTTTCGTCTTGCATAATAAAACAAAGTTAAATTACTCATATAACCCTTACAACTGCATTTTTAAGGATTATTAATAGTAATTAAATGTTTAAACAACCTAAAAATCTTTATTACCTAGCCATTGGCTAATTGGCTAATTAACATATTGACTAATTTTTAACATAAACCTTTGTTAATTCAAATTAAAGCGCTACTTTTGCGACTCAAATAATTAAAAAAACATATTAACAAACCATGTACGCAATAGTAGATATAGCTGGACAACAGTTTAAAGTTGCAAAAGACCAACACATCTTTGTACACAGATTACAAGGAGATGAGGGCGCTAGTATTGAATTTGACAAGGTTTTATTAGTTGACAACGGTGGTAAGGTATCAGTAGGTGCGCCTCTTTTATCTGGTTCTAAAGTTACAGCTAAGATCCTGTCTCATTTAAAAGGTGACAAAGTAATCGTTTTCAAGAAAAAACGTAGAAAAGGATACAAGAAGAAAAACGGACATCGTCAGTATTTCACAAAGATCCAAATTGAGAACATTGTTGCTTAATTAATTAAAGAAGGTTTAACCAAATTAAAGAAATTCAGAAATGGCACATAAAAAAGGGGCCGGTAGTTCGAAAAACGGTCGTGAGTCACATAGTAAACGTCTAGGTATTAAGATCTACGGTGGTCAAATAGCAATTGCTGGTAACATTATAGTACGTCAAAGAGGTACTAGACATCATCCAGCGAAGAATGTAGGTATCGGTAAAGATCATACATTATTTGCTTTAGTTGATGGTACAGTTGAATTCAGAAAGAAAGCAGACAACAAATCATATGTATCTGTTGTACCTTTCGAAGCTACTGAAGCAGCACAAGCGTAAGCAGAAATAATATTTAAAAAAGCCCGGTGGAAACATCGGGCTTTTTTTGTTTAGGGACTAATGTTATTAGGTTAATAGGGAATTATGTTATTAAGGTAGATTATATAATATAACTAAATAACTAATTGAAAATAACTTAATAACTAATATCTAACATAGATTATTGCATAAAAAAAGAGGATTGATTGCTCAATCCTCTCTCTCTTAATAAATTTCCTTAATCTATTTCACAGCATCCACGATAGCTTTGAAAGCTTCCGGGTTGTTCATAGCTAAATCAGCTAATACTTTTCTGTTTAATCCGATGTTTTTTGCATTCATCTTACCGATAAAAGTTGAGTAAGACATACCATGAAGGCGTACACCTGCATTGATACGTTGAATCCATAATGCACGGAACTCTCTTTTCTTAACTTTTCTATCGCGATATGCATATTGCATACCTTTTTCTAAAGTGTTTTTAGCAATTGTAAAAACTTTACTTCTCGATCCCCAGTAGCCTCTAGCTGCTTTTAGGATTTTTTTTCTTCTGCGGCGTGCCGCCACAACGTTAACCGACCTTGGCATTTCTTTACGTTTTTTGGTACCGGTGTCTTTCGAACTTTAGACCGGTTTCCTGGTTAAAAATTAGTTAATTGTATCCGTCTATCCAGATTGTCTTGGTAAAATTATTTACCCATGCAAAGCATTCTTTCAACATTACCTCTATCGGCATCAGTCACATAAGCTGTACCAGAAAGACCTCTCTTTTGTTTAGTAGTCTTCTTAGTCAAGATGTGACGTTTGAAAGCGCTCTTACGTGCAATTTTACCGGTTCCAGTGAGCTTAAAACGCTTCTTAGCACTGGAATTAGTTTTCATTTTTGGCATCGCTTTTTATTTTATGGTTTTATAATTATTTCTTCGTTTTTGGAGCAATGAAGATAAACATTCTTTTACCTTCTAATTTTGGTAATTGCTCTACCTTACCATGTTCTTCAAGTGCTTGAGCAAATTTTAATAATAAAATCTCTCCATGCTCTTTGTATACAATCGCTCTACCTTTGAAATGTACGAAGGCCTTAACCTTTGCTCCTTCTTCTAAAAACTTAACAGCATGCTTCAATTTAAACTCAAAATCATGCTCATCAGTGTTAGGTCCGAATCGTATCTCTTTGATGACAGTCTTCGCAGCTTTCGCCTTGATTTCTTTCATCTTTTTCTTTTGCTCGTATATAAACTTATTGTAATCAATAATCTTACATACTGGAGGCACTGCATTTGGAGAAATTTCAACCAGATCAAGTCCCTCTTCATCTGCTAAAGCTAAAGCATCTCTAAGTTTCATCACCTTAGGTTCTGCTCCTTCAATAATTACACGTACCTCTAAAGCTTTGATAAACTCATTGATACGATGTTCTGCTTCTTTCTTCCTACCGAATCTATTGTCGTTTCTAGAAGAGTTGAAATTCTGTGCTATAGTTTCCTCCTTTTTTATTAAGTTATTTAGATATTAAGTTGTTGAAAATTAAGTTTTTGGCTTTTATATCCTTAATAACTTATTTTTTATTTAACTTATTAACTAAAATTAAATTTTTGTTTCTTTTTGCATGATATCAGTAAATGCTTCGATAGTCATACTACCTAAATCACCTTCACCATGCTTTCTTACTGATAACTTGCCTTCTTCTTGTTCCTTTTCGCCTACAATTAGCATAAAAGGTATTTTTTTAATTTCAGCATCCCTAATCTTCTTCCCAATCTTCTCGTCTCGGTTGTCAATAAGTCCGCGAATATCGTAATTATTTAGCGATTCTGAAATATTTTTTGCATAATCTGCATATTTTTCGCTGATTGGAAGTATGATATATTGATCAGGACTTAACCATAATGGGAAGTTGCCTGCACAATGCTCGATCAATACCGCTACAAAGCGCTCTAATGAACCAAATGGCGCACGGTGAATCATTACCGGTCTATGCTTCTGATTGTCACTACCTGTGTACTCTAGCTCGAATCTTTCTGGTAAATTATAATCTACCTGGATGGTTCCTAATTGCCACTTTCTACCAAGGGCATCTTTTACCATGAAGTCTAACTTCGGACCGTAAAATGCAGCTTCGCCTAATTCAACTACTGTATTTAATCCTTTTTCAGCAGCAGCTTCAATAATTGCTTGTTCCGCTAATGACCAATTCTCATCAGATCCGATATATTTTGATTTATTATCAGGGTCTCTTAATGAGATCTGTGCTGTATAGTTTTCAAAACCTAATGCTCCGAAAACATATAATACTAAATCAATAACCTTTTTAAACTCTTCTTTTACTTGATCTGGGCGACAGAATAAGTGAGCATCATCTTGAGTAAAGCCCCTAACCCTTGTCAATCCGTGTAACTCACCACTTTGCTCGTATCTATATACCGTACCAAATTCAGCAAAACGAACAGGTAAATCTTTGTATGAACGAGGTTTGGTTTTGTAGATTTCACAGTGATGCGGACAATTCATTGGTTTTAAGAAGAACTCCTCACCTTCTTGTGGTGTTTTTATCGGCTGAAATGAATCAGCACCATATTTATCATAATGACCTGAAGTCACATACAAGTTTTTATGTCCGATGTGTGGTGTAATCACCGGTTCATATCCCGATTTTATTTGAGCTTTCTGTAAGAATTGTACTAGTCTCTCTCTTAATGCTGCACCTTTTGGTAACCACAATGGTAATCCCATTCCCACTTTTTCTGAGAAAGCAAACAATTCTAATTCTTTACCTAGTTTTCTATGATCTCTCTTCTTAGCTTCTTCTAATAAAGTTAGGTAATCTGTTAGTTCAGATTGCTTAGGGAAAGTAACTGCATATAAGCGAGTTAACTGCTTATTTTTTTCGTCACCTTTCCAATAAGCTCCTGCCACACTCATTAACTTTACAGCTTTAACAAAACCTGTGTTAGGTATATGCGGACCTCTACATAAGTCTGTAAAATTACCTTGTGAATAGAAAGTAATTTGTCCGTCTGTTAAACCATTTAATAAGTCTAATTTATATTCATCACCTTTTTCTTGAAAATAGGCAATTGCATCATTTTTTGAAACCTCTTTACGAACGTAATCAGATTTAGTTTTTGCTAATTCTAACATTTTATTTTCGATGGCTTTAAAGTCATCAGAAGAAAATGCACGATCACCAAAATCTACATCGTAATAAAAACCTGTTTCAATAGATGGGCCAATACCGAATTTTGTACCAGGGTATAATGCCTCTAAAGCTTCAGCCATTAAATGTGCTGAAGAATGCCAAAAGGTTGACTTCCCTTTGTCATCATTCCAGGTTAATAATTTTAAACTAGCATCATCATTAATAGCACGAGATGCATCCCATACTTCTCCATTCACTTCAGCTGCCAATACATTTCTGGCTAAACCCTCAGAAATACTCAAAGCGACCTGATACGAAGAGGTACCCTTTGGAAATTGTTTCACAGTCCCATCAGGAAGTGTAATGTTAATAGTCATTATTTTTTCTCTTTTATTTTAATAGTATTAATTACTCTTTCAATAGCTTGCGAAGCTAATGAATAATTTGGTTTTAAACTTAATGCATATTCAAAATCTGCGATTGCTTCATTGTCTAATGATTTAGACTCTTCACATAAACCCCTCATGTAATAAGCTTCAGCATATTTCGGATTGCATTTTATAGCTCTTGAAAAATCTAAAAGGGCTAAGTCTATTACTCTTAATTCATATCTTAAAACACCTATATTGAAATGTGCTGTTGAATAAGTAGAGTCAATTTCAATTACCTTAGTATAATCTTGTATAGCTTTATCAAAGTCATCATTTGTTTGATAATAATATGCTCTTGCATAATAACCCTCTGTACTTTCAGGTCTTACGCGCACCGCTGCATTGAAATGATCTAAAGCTGTTTTTGATTTATTATCTAATTCAATCAAGCCCATTTGCATATAAGCTTTAAAATTATCTGGGTCTTGTTCAACAGCAGTCATGAAATTTGACATAGCTAATTCTTGCTTCTTCTGTTCCCTATAGATCATACCTTTCCAGAAGTAGGCATCCGAATAATATTTATTTATTTTCAATCCTTTGTTGATGTTCTCAAATGCTAAATCGTATTTCTTAACTAAATAAAATAACTCACCTAGTTTAACATAGGTCATATAACTTTTCGGATTTATTTGTAGTGCTTTATCGAGTGCAGCTTTAGCTTGTGCAGGTTCTGATTTTCTTAAATGATAGTCAGCAAGTGTATTGTAAAGAGGCATGTATAAAGAATCATACTTAAAGCCGTATGCTAAATCATTTAATGCAAAATCTAATTGATTATTTTTTACATAGTACTTTGCTCGTTCATTATATAAAACTGGATCGTTAGGAGTACTTGAAATTTTAAGATTAAGTTCTGATAATTCTTTTGAAACCGATTCACCAACTACAGCTAAACTGTCTTTATTTTCAACCTTTGTAGAGGTATTATCGTTCTTACAAGAGATTAAAGCAAATGAAGTAAAAAATAAGAAGTATATATATTTCATATTAATTTTTATAGCTTAATACATCTACAAGATGTATAGTTTTTATCGGTAAATTATGTTTTTCAATGTATCCTTGAATATGTAATAAACATGAAGAATCTGTAGAGACTATCCACTCAGCCCCAGTAGCAATTGCATTTTGTACTTTTTGTTCAGCCATTGCTGTTGATATAGATTCAAATTTAACTGAAAATGTGCCACCAAAGCCACAGCATATTTCACAATCTTTCATTTCAATGAGCTCTACTCCTTCTATCATCTCGAGTAATTTTCGAGGTTCTGATTTTACGCCACATTCTCTCAAGGCTCCACATGCATCATGATAAGTTACTTTGCCTTTGAAATCAGAATTGATACTAGTTGGTTTGAGCACGTTTACCACGAAATCACTGAATTCCATTATTTGACTTTGCACAGCTCTGCATTTATTGTGAGATGCTGAGTTGGTAAATAGTTCAGAGTAATAACTTTTAACCATGCCGGTGCAAGAGCCCGAAGGACTCACAATGATATTATCAGCAGAGTAATCGTTTAGAAATTTCTGAGCAACTTCCTTAGATTCTTCCCAATAACCAGAGTTGAAAGCAGGTTGACCACAACAAGTCTGTTCAGAATTATAAATTACTTTACATCCATGTTCTTCTAAAAAAGAAATCATGTTAGTAGCAGTTTCTGGAAATAATTGGTCTATAAAACAAGGAATAAATACTTCAACCTTCATCGTTAACAAAAATACTATTTATACCTTAAAATTTATTGATTTTGAGCCTTAATCTTATTAATAATATAAGTCCGACAATGAAAAAGCTCCCCAAAGCAAAAATAGAATTTCTCATACTGCCAGTTAATTCCTCTATAATACCATATGATGCTGTGCCTAAAACAATCGCAATTTTTTCAGTGGTATCATAAAAACTAAAGTATGATGTTGTATCATTAGTTTCAGGTAAAAGCTTCGAATATGTTGATCTTGAAAGTGATTGACTTCCACCCATTACCATACCAACTGAGAATGCTAATATGTAAAATTGATTAACATTTACAACAAAGTAAGCTGCAGAACATATAACTATCCATATAATAATAGCTATTATCAATGCATTCAAATTGCCAATTTTTTTAGATATAAAAGCAAATAAATAAGCTCCAATAATTGCTACAAATTGAATGATGAGGATGGTAGCAATTAATGATCCTGAATCTAATTTTAGTTCTTTACTTCCGAACAATGCAGCAACATACATTACGGTTTGAATGCCCATTGTAAAAAAGAAAAATGAAGCTAAAAATGATTTTAATCTTTGTAAAGATTTTAATTGATTCCACACTCCTGCTAATTCTCTATATCCTTTCCATAATGTGTTAAAATTGATTTTAGCAGAGTTTTTATTGGCAGGTAAGTATTTGAAAGTATACTGTGCGAATCCGAACCACCATATACCAACCGCTAGAAATGCTAAGCGTGCCGGTAGCGATGAACCTTTTTCAATTCCGAAAACTTCAGGAAACATTATCACAATTAAATTCAGAATCAATAATAAAGAGCTACCAATATATCCGAATGCAAATCCCCTAGCACTTACTTTATCTTGTTCTTCTTCTGTAGCTATTTCAGGTAGATAAGAATTGTAGAATACTAAACTCCCTGCCCATCCTATAGTACCCAACATAAATGCGAAAATGCCAAATTCTATATTCGATTTATTAAAGAAAAATAATGATGAACAAGCTATAGAACCTATTAAGCAGAAACTTTGTAAAAATCGTTTTTTAGTGCCATTTGAATCTGCTATACCTGATAATATAGGTGATATCAATGAAACAAATAAGAATGATGCAGAAAGCGCATACGAGTACAAAGCTGTATTTACAAACTCCCTGCCTAAAAATGTCACAGTATTGCTGCCGTTATTTGAAGTAACTGCTGACCAATAAATAGGAAAAATTGTAGAAGTAATCGTTAGGTTATATACAGAGTTAGCCCAATCATAAAATGCCCATGCATTTATGACTTTCTTCTTCTCTTTCAAACTTAATTTATCGGTGAATCTCTGAATCAATTTAAATTATATTTTTGTGAAAGTAATATTTATCTATGAAAGTTCAATCAAAATGCAAAGAATGTGGTAAATGGTCTAATACCTCTGGTAGTATAGAAGATCGTTGTGAGTTTTGTTCAGAACTATTTAATAAAGAGCAGTTTACTAATAAAAATAAGGCTATTACTGAACGATTAATCGACAAACATAATTCACTATTGTTGATAAAAGATGATGATAATAGTTTAATTAAAGTACTTAAAAAGATTGCTTTAGCTATTCAAATCGTGTTTGTTGCATTTGCTAGTTTTATAATTTGGTTGGTTTCATTATTAGCTGGTTAGCACATTAGTATGAAAAATCTGAAAATATATTTACTAGAATATGTTATAATAATAGTTGGACTCGCACACCAAGTTTTACAAAAAGTATTTAAAATTGAAATTGATTTCTGGAACAATTATGGTGATGATTTAATTGCAGTTCCATTTATTGCTTCAATAGTCTTAATTACTGAGAATCGATTGGTTTATAAGAATAATAACAGAATGCATAACTTCTATCATTTATTATTCATATTCTTTGTGTTAAGTATATTATTTGAATTTATACTACCAAGATATGATAGTAAATACACTACAGATTATTGGGATATATTGTGTTATATATTCGGACTAATAGTTTATTATTTAATGAAAAGAGGGATTAATAAATTTAATCCCTCTTATATTTCTAATCTATAATTTAGAGATACTACTAGCACCTTTAATCGACTTAGATATCTTAGGATCACCTAAGTATTTAATATCACTTGCTCCGCTAGAAGTAACTGCTAACTCTTCAGTTACATTAATTTTGCAATCAGTGGCTCCTCTTGAATCTATAGCATATTTTTTTACGACTAAATCTGTTGCTTTCAATGAAGATGCACCAGTAGTTTCAAGTGCATGTGTATCTGCATTACCCTTTAACTTTATGCTAGATGCACCAGAGTATTTAGAAATTAATAGCTTAGTATTTACCATTACACTAATTTCACTTGCACCTGATGATTTAATTTCAAATTTTTCTGAATCAAAACTATCATTCGATTTTACTACCGAAGCACCGCTACAATTAATAGCATTTAATTCAGGCATATAAAGTGTTAACTTCATCTCTTTCGAGCCACAAATACTTTTATTATTTGAAATCAGTATTTTACCATCTTTCACTTCTGTTTTAATGTTTTCAATTAAATTTTCATCAGCTTCAATTTTTACATTAAATGTAATTGATTTAACAATAATTACTTCAAATGCACCTTTAACATCAACTTTATTAAATCCGTTTAAATTTCTATCAACAGTTGCAACTGTACCATTTCCTTTTAAGCAATCTAATTTACTTGATGCTGTTAATTGATTAATAATTAAGGTTGTAAGTGTAATTACTAACAAACCTAAGAGTAAGTGTTTTTTCATAATATTTATATGTTTTGGTGAACAATTCTATACAAAGACGAATAAAAATATAAAGGGTTGCATCTGCTCTTTAAATTTTCTTTATTTTGCATTGTGTTATCTATTCTAATACCGGTTTATAATCAAGATGTTTATTCATTAGTGAAGTCATTACATGACCAATTAATGTCTCTAGAACATAATTTTGAAATATTATGTCTAGATGATGCATCTTCCCAAACACATACAAATAATTCTAAAATACATACTCTCGAACATTGTAAATATGAGTTATTAGATAATAATATTGGTAGATCAGCGATTCGAAATAAGCTTGCTGAAATGGCTAATTATGAATATCTATTATTCATTGATAGTGACATGCTTGTAATTGATGATACTTTTATTCAAAAGTATTTATCAGTTTGCCAAAGTTATGATGTGGTTTATGGGGGCATTAAATATCTTAATACTTGTTTAGATCAAAAGAGATTATTAAGGTGGAAATATGGATTAGAACGTGAATCACTTAGTGTAGAAAATAGAAATTTCAAACCCTATATTTCTGCGAAGTTTTGTAATTTATTAATTCGAAAAAAGGTGTTTACAGATATTCAATTTGATGAGCAAATAAAGGTATACGGACATGAAGACACGTTGTTTTCTTTAGAAATGCAATCACTTAAATTAAAGCTCTTACATATTGATAATCCCTTATTACATGATGGTTTAGAAGATTCAAGTATATATCTAAATAAAGTAGAAATTGCTTCTATCAACTTAAAAAAAATTGCTGAATTACATCCTAATAATATATTACTGAAGAGTATACCTTTACTGTCGACATACAAGCTATTAAAGAGATATAATTTTATTATTATCTATAAAATTATATACCTCCTTTTTGCTAAAGGAATTGAAAGAAATTTATTATCTACAAAGCCTAATATAAGACTCTTAGATTTTTACAAACTCTATTCGATTTGTAAAGATTAAGCTATTCTATTATAAATTTCTAGTAATTTTTGTTCTTCATTTTGCCAGTTATATTCCTCTCTAGCTAACAAACAATTTGCTTTTAATTTATTATATAATGTTCTATCGTTCAACAGTAAATTGACCGAACTCGCTAAATTTTTAGCATTCAAGTCTGTTAAAACAGCTACTTGATATTGTTCATTTATTTTGATGTATTCTGGGAAATTATTTGTTACTGATGGTATGCCTGCGTGTATGTAATCAAAGCATTTGTTATTTAATGAATAATAATAACTCAATCCTAAATTATCAGAAACATTTATACCTAAAAATGCTTTGTTTGTAATATTTGGCAATCTATTAGGTTCAATATAACCCATAAATTTAACCTTACTTTTTACTTTATACTTTTGTGCTAAAACTCGTAATTCTTCACTTAAATCACCCTCGCCTACTAAATATAAATGACAGTCTATCCACTGCATAGATTCAATTAAACACTCTAATCCTCTTCCTTGATTCAGTGCTCCTTGATAAATAATATAGCGTTCATGCTCATCATTATATTTGTATAAAAATTTGTTGTCACTATTTAATACAGGAACATTTCTGATAATATCGAAAGTGGTTTTATATTTTTCTTGAAATAATATTGCAATACTTTCACTTACTGTATAGCAATGTTTTAAACGAGGAACTACAAATCTCTCTAAGGTTTCCCAGATCTTTTTTGTAAATGGTCTGTGAAGTATTTCTGGTACTTCTGTGAAATACTCATGTGCATCATAAATACAATCTTTACCTTTTACTTTTGATACAAAAAAACAAGGCAATATAGTATCTAAATCATTTGCATTAACAATATCGAAGCGAGTAAAAAGTAAGAAAAAGAAAAGTCTAATGTTATACTCAATATAAAAGAACTTACCATTTTCAAAAAAACAGTTAATTCTCTTTTGACCATATGGCTTCTCTTTTAATTCAATTGAAAAGTTACGTTTGCGTCCAACCAACAAAACTTCGTAACCAGCTTTAGACAATGTGTTGCATACTCTGTGCATACGCTGATCGTATGACAGATCATTGGTAACTGTTAAGATAATTTTCTTCAAGGCTTAGTTTGTTTTACTACAATAACTTCATTTTTGTCATTAAATTGTATGAAGCCCTCATCAATTAATAATTTTATGCTTTCTACAATCTTTTGTTCAGGTAAATCGCTCCATTTACCTAAAATTCGGGGCAAAGATAATTTTTCTTCTGAATTTTCCTCTATTAATCTCTGCTTGATTTTCGCAATAAATTGCTCATCTTCAACATTATGCTTATTGTTTATGCATACATCACACTGTCCACATACCTCATAATCAAGCTCTCCGAAATAATTCAATAGCATTTTTGACCTACATTGTTGTTTTAACACGTATTCAATCATTTTATTGATTTTTTCTTCCAATACCTCTTTCCTAAATTTCCAATAAGACCTATCAAACTGTATTTGACCCTTATTTAATCTATTTTGTAATAAAATTAAAGTGGACTTATTATTCCCTTTTACATAGTCTACAATCTTATATTTCTTAAGTAAATCTATTTGTCTATAGAACTCTTCTACCTGAATATCAGCTCTTTTGATAATTTCTTGCTCTTTAATTATTACGTATTGTTCAAATAATCCTCCATAAGAACGTAATAATGTTTTAATAATGGGGTCAAAATGGACATGGGCTATTTGAAAGGCATATAATTCATCCGGACTGCATAAAAATGATATTCTAGATTCATTTTTATATTCATCGCTTAGTGCTAGAACTCCTTCCCTATTTAAAAATGAAATAATATTTAAAAGTTTTAAGATCGGAATATTGATCAATTTTGAAAATTCAACGGGATCAAATGATAACTCTGCTCCTGCACCTGAACCGAAAGCTATATTATAATGCTTGAAGATTTGCTCATAGGTACTAGTAATTTCAGAATATTCAGGGAATGAACCGTAAAACTTCGTTTTTAAATTTTCAATATCTGCATCATCATACAATAACACTGCATAAGATTTAAGTCCGTCTCTACCAGCCCTACCTGCCTCCTGATAATAAGCCTCTAAGCTATCAGGTAAATCAATGTGTAATACTAGCCTAACATCTGGTTTATCTATACCCATTCCAAATGCATTTGTGGCCACCATTACTCTTTTTTTATTCAGTATCCAGTTCTCTTGCTTTATCGTTCTAGTTTCAACATCTAGTCCGGCATGATAGTAATCAGCACTTATATTATTCTTGTTTAAAAACGATGCAATCTCTTCTGTATGTCTTCTATTTCTTACATAAAATACAACACTGCCTGGTACTTTATTTAATATTTTTATTAGTCTTCTATATTTATTCTGCTCTTTAAAAACTAGATAATTCAAATTTTTTCTTTCAAATGATATCTGAAATTGATTATGTTTTTTCAATGAGAGTTTTTCTGCAATATCAATAGCTACTTGTGGTGTTGCTGTTGCTGTTACTGCTAATACAGGTATGTTTGGTAATATACTTCGGATGTTAGCGATGTTTAAATACGATGGTCTGAAATCATAGCCCCACTGTGATATACAATGTGCTTCATCGATAGCCAAAAGATTAACTTTCATTCGTTTAATTCTTTCTTGCACTATTGGCATCTCTAGCCTCTCCGGTGACAAATAAAGAAATTTCACTTGTCCGAATATACAGTTATCTAAGGCTATATCTATCTCCCTAGCAGACATTCCACTTACTATTTCAACTGCATTAATACCTCTTCTTTTTAGGTTATTAACTTGGTCTTTCATTAAAGCTATAAGTGGAGAAACAACAATACCGATACCTTCTTGAGCTAAAATCGGGACTTGAAAACAGATTGATTTACCTGCACCTGTTGGTAAAAGTGCAAGTGTGTCGTTTTTATTGAGTACGCTTTCGATAATATCAGCTTGAGGGTATCTGAATTGATCATATCCCCAATATTTTTTTAATACCTCTAGCGCTGTCATTTTGCGAATATAATATTTAGCCCTAATAGAAAATATGTTATTTTTGTTCAAAATTTAATATTTATGATCTTGAATCCCCTAATAGCCATTTCACCTGTTGACGGTAGATATAGAAAACAAACGCATGAATTGGCTAGTTTTTTCTCTGAAGCTGCTTTAATTAGATATCGTGTATTAGTTGAAATTGAATACTTTATTGAATTATCTAAACTTAATTTAAAGGGATTCGAAGAATTAACAGATTCTCAAATCATTTCATTGAGAGATATTTATGAGAGATTTGATGAAGATAAAGATGCTTTAAGAATAAAGGAGATTGAGCAAACTACCAATCATGATGTTAAAGCTGTTGAGTATTTTTTAAAAGAAAAGTTAGCTGATCTAAATTTGAGTGGCTCGTTGGAGTATATACACTTCGGACTTACATCACAAGATATCAATAACACTGCAATACCTTTGAGTTTTAAGCATTCAGTTGAGAAAATTTACTTAATTGAAATGCATGATTTAATAGATAGATTGAAAAAACTTGCCGATAGTTGGCAAGATGTTTCAATGCTTGCACATACTCATGGTCAACCTGCTTCACCTACACGTTTAGGTAAAGAGATTATGGTTTTTGTAGAGAGATTAGAAGTCCAGTTAAAATCTTTTAATCACATCACATTTGCTGCAAAATTTGGTGGTGCTACAGGTAATTTCAATGCTCATAAAGCTGCCTTCCCTGAAATTAACTGGATAGAATTTGCAAATCATTTTGTGAATCAAAATTTAGGATTGTCAAGATCACAACATACAACTCAAGTTGAGCATTATGATCAATTTGCTGCGCATTGTGATAATTTAAAAAGAATCAATACTATACTGATTGATTTATCTAGAGATTTCTGGCAATACATCTCTATGAATTATTTCAAACAAAGAATTAAAGAAGGTGAAGTAGGTTCTTCAGCCATGCCTCACAAAGTAAATCCTATAGATTTTGAAAATGCTGAAGGTAATTTCGGAATTGCAAATGCATTATTTGAACATCTTTCTGCAAAATTGCCAATATCTAGATTACAAAGAGACTTGACTGACTCTACAGTATTTAGAAATATTGGCGTGCCGATGGCACATACTTTAATTGCTTTTAAATCATTAGAGAAGGGATTATCTAAATTAATGCTAAATAAAGATGCTATCGATTATCATTTAGATGAAAATTGGGCAGTAGTGGCTGAAGCTATACAAACTGTTTTAAGACGAGAGGCATACCCTAAACCATATGAAGCATTAAAAGCTTTAACAAGAAAGAATGAAAAAATTACTCAAAAATCTATTCATGATTTCATTGATCAATTAGAAATTTCAGATGCTATTAAATCTGAATTGAAGAAATTCAGTCCGCATAATTACACCGGCTATTAATGAGATATCTACTATCCTTCTTTTTAAGTTTAAGTTTATTAAATGCTTTTTCACAAAAAGAAGGATACGATTATCCGAAGCTTAATCAATCTGATCATTATGATATTATTCATAATACAAAGGTGGTAGATCAATATAGATTTTTAGAAGAAAGCAGATCAGATATTACCAAGAATTGGTTATTAGAGCAATCAAAATTAACCAAGTACTATTTTAATCAATCAACATTAGTAAACTCTATTTATAAAAGAATAGAACAAAGAAGTTTCTATCAATTAAACTTAGAGAAGAAACTTGGCGATTATTTTTTTTCGTATCGTTTTAATTATAAAAATCAATCTCCTTCATTATATGTTAGAAAATCTAATCAAAGATTTGCTCGACTATTAATAAACCCCTCCATATTTGATGAAGATTTAAACATAACCACGAGTATTGTAGATATTCAATTATCATTAAATCAAAAGTTTCTAGCATTAATAATTTCTAGAGCCGGTAGTGAATGGAAAGAAATTCGAATTATCAATTTAGAAAGCAAAAAACTACTTAAAGACCATTTAAAATGGATAAAGTTAAGTAATGTTAGCTGGAATAATTATGGATTCTATTATTCAAGATTTGAAACCCCTCCATTAGGTGAAGAAAAAATTGCATTAAATCAGAACTCACAGATATATTTTCATCAATTAAATACAATTCAATCAGAAGATAAATTAATATATGAACAAAAAAATATTCCCTTCGGAATATTCAATGTTGAATCTATCAATTCAAATAGCTTAATAATATATGGAGCTGATTTTGTCAATGAAAAGTATATTCAAAAAATTTATCGTAAAGACTTGAATAAAATTGACGATCAATTAAAGCCTATAATTAGCGACGATTATAATAGCTTTTATACTTATAATGTTTTATCAGAAGATGATAGCTCATATTTAGTTATTACCAATAGATATTCTTTAAATAAAGAGATTTACAAATACTCAAAATATCAAAGAAATGCACCTATTCAGATTATAAACAATGAATATTATTTAAATAAATCTTATGTAGTTAATGAAAATGTGTTGTTGATAACATATAAAAATATGCAACAACAATTGTTTTTATATGATAAAAAAGGGTCTGAACTTGATAGAATATATTTTCCTGATGGATGTTCAATCAGTAATATATCTGTAAATGAAAACGACTCTATTGTATATTTCTATTTGAATTCATATACAGCTACTCCGCGACTTTGTAATTACAATTTAAATACTTTCAACTTAAGTATATCAAAAGCTTCTAAAGCAAGTTATAATGAGATAAATATTATTTCAGAAACAGTTCAGTATGCTTCTGAAGATGGTACATTAATACCTATGACCATTATTAGAAGATCAGATATGAAGTATAATGCAGATCAGGCCACAATGATATATGGTTACGGAGGATTTGGGGTACCAATAGATCCCTTCTATGATCCAGGTTTTATTTTCTTTGTACAAAATGGTGGTGTTATAGCAGTACCAGGCATAAGAGGAGGTGGAGAAAATGGTGAGGCTTGGCATCAAGCAGGGCGTACTCTAAATAAAATTAATGCAATAAATGATTTCGCTTATGCCGCCAAATATTTAATTAAAAATAGAATTACAAATCCGAATAAAATCATAGCTAGAGGTAGCTCTAATGGAGCATTAATCATTTCTGCAAGTATCAATAATTATCCAGATTTATTTAAAGCAGCTGTTTTAGAAATGGGATTATATGATATGATTCGATATAATTTATTTACTACTGGGTATATAGCTTCTTCAGAATATGGTACATCATCAAATCTAGAAGACTTTAAAAATTTAATTAGTTATTCACCAATTCATAATATTAACTCAAACGTCAATTATCCTTCAATATATGTAATTACTGGTGATAATGATGATAGAGTACCTGCATTACATTCATACAAGTATGTAGCTAAATTGCAATCATTAAGACAACAAAACAATATAATTTTATTAGAGACATTGAAAAATGCTGGGCATTACGGTCCCCAAACGTATGAAGATCTATTAATGAATGAAGCTAGAATATATGCTTATATATTTAGAGAATTAGGTATTAAAATAAAATTAAAGAACTAATGAAACAGGCAGTTTTTATCGTTTTATTAATACTGAATTATCAATTGATTTATTCACAAAACAATAATAAGATTTACCGTGATATTGATGAGGCTATCAAAAATAAAGATTCAGTAATTATATTAAATCTTAGTGATTTGAAATTAAAAAGAGTACCTAAGAGTATCAAACATTTTAAAAATTTAGAAGTAATTAACCTGAGTAATAATAATATTTCAAATTTCCCGAATAGCTTAAGAAAGAACAAAAATCTAAAAGAGGTAAATCTAAATATGAACTCTTTAAGCAATACTCGTATTAGATCGAAAAGGTTTAGAAAACTTACTAAGCTAAGCATGGCTAAAAATAATATTATAAAATTCAATAGAACATTAGCTACTCTCCCACGTTTAAAAAATTTAAATTTAGCAGATAATAAAATAGATGAATTACCTCATTATATTGATAAAATGGATTCATTAGAGGTATTAATTTTATACAAAAACAATATTAATATCTTACCAAGAGAGTTATATACTTTAAATAATTTAAGAGAATTAGATATATACTATAATCAAATCACAAACCTTGATTCAGATATTCAAAATTTAAACAATATTGAGCGATTATATTTATCATTCAATAAAATTGATAAAATACCCGTAACTATATGTAGGCTTAAAAATTTAAAGTATTTATACTTGCAGGGTAATTTACTAGAAGAGATACCATTATGTTTTACTGAGTTGAAATCATTAGAAAGATTAGATATAAAGTACAATAGGTTTAAATATTTCCCCGAGGAAGTGCTTACTTTAGAAAACATAATCGAATTAGATGTGTCAGGTAATAATTTATCGATTCTACCTAAGCAGCTCTTAAATCTTAAAAAGTTAGAATTACTCATGATTCGCGACAATCCCCTTTTATTCAAAGGCAACAATAAATCTACTAATCAACAATTAATAAAAGAATTAGAGTCCAATAAAATTATAGTTAAATATCTAATTAATGATTAATAAAATAAATATTGAGGAAATAGGTACTATTTGGAAAATACATTATGATGTAAATGCAAATGATATATTTCTAGAATTAAGAGTAGATAAGAGTTTTGAATTAAGAAGTATACATTCTAATAAAAGTATTAAGACAAATTTATATGATCAATATGTTCAAAATATTATTTCTATCCAAAGTCCGTATGCATTAATAAGCTACAGACACATAGATAATTTATTAGATGATCAAATTATATGTTTATATAATATTGAAACTGAAAAAGAAGAATGGTTAAGTTCAGATATAAGAGTAGATGAAGTTTATAATCAATCAATAAGAGTCTACCATCCGAAGATAAGTCCGAAATCTTTCTACTATATTAACTTCAAAAAAGAAACGATTGACACTCCCCTAGTTTTTAATCAAGACATAAGTATTGTTTATGCCGTCAATGCTGAGAATACATCAGTGTTAATAGACAAAGAATTAAAAGTAGAGATTAATTTTGACAAAGAGTCTATCGACATTGCTTATGAGGACAATTCTATACATCAAGAGTTTTTTCTGTTAAACGAAGATTATAAGCCTGAATACGAATATCTTATGAAAGTTAATGACTATATTATATTTATGTTGGGGAAACATAAGATGATAATCTATCAATTGAAGCCTAATAATTATTAAATTTGTGATTATTCAAATAATGAAGATGAAATTATTAAGTAAGGGAATAATAGTATTGATGCTGATTTCTTGTAGCATAATTGCAAAAGCGAATGTTGATTCAATTGGTATTGAAACTATAGACGGTAACAAGTATATTTTGCACAAGGTTCAAAAAGGTGAAGGCTTGTATGGTATAGCTAGAAAATATAAATCATCTGTAACCGAAATTCAAGAGCTTAATAATTTGACAAATACAATTTTAGATTTGGGTCAAATTATAAAAGTGCCGAGTAAGCAACAAGCGGTGGTGATAGATGAAGTTAAGCCTAAAGTAGAACAAAGCTCCATACCTAAAATAGTTAATAATCCGAAGGTTAAACCAAACAATACTTATATCACCCACACAGTTAAGCGAGGCGAAACATTATATTTATTATCTAGAAAATATGATGTTACAGTTACAGAGATAAGTAAACTAAACAAGCTAAAAAGAACAAGTTTAGAATTAGGTCAAAAATTAAAAATACCTAAAAAGGAAACTGTAATTAACAATCAAGATATCATAGAGCCTACTGAAGAAGAACAGAAGAATGTTACTATAGAGAAAAGTACTGGTACTGCGGATGTCAAGGTTAATGTTAAGAACAACAAATTATTAGGTTCTGTAGACTATAATGAGACTGGTATAGCGAGCTGGATAGAAGATAAAAACATAGATTCAAAGAAGAGTATAGCTTTACATAAGACTGCACCTGTTGGTACGATTATCAGGGTCACAAACTTGATGAATAATAAGAGTATTTATGTGAAGGTTATAGGCAAATTACCTGATACTGGCGATAATGAAAATACAATTATAGTTTTATCAAAAGCAGCAGTTAATATGTTGGGTGGTATCGAACAAAAGTTCAGAGTAAATTTAAATTATTCGATTCCGAAATAGTTATGCACAAGAAACCATTTTTAGTAGGTATAGCAGGTGGTAGTGCATCTGGTAAAACATATTTACTGAACTCACTATTAAAACATTTCAATGAAACTGAAATATGTTTAATATCTCAAGACCATTACTATAAACCAATGCATATGCAATTGGTAGATGAAAATGGTGAAATAAATTTTGATTTACCTGATGGTATTGAAAGAGATTTATTACACGAAGATGTTAAACGCTTATTAGAGGGTAAATCAATAACAAAACAAGAATATACATTTAATGTATTTGAACAAGAGCCAAGATTGTTGGAAATTAAATCAGCACCAATAATTGTAATCGAGGGACTATTCATTTTTCATTTCGAAGAATTGCATTCAAAGTTTGATTACAAAGTATTTGTAGATGCAGATCATGACATTAAGCTTAATAGAAGATTAATGCGAGATCAAAAAGAAAGGGGTTATACTGAAGATATGATTTTATATCAATGGTATAATCATGTAATGCCTGCGTATGATCAATATCTACTACCCTACAAAAATGAATGCCAATTTATTATTCATAATAATGATAAAATTGACAACGAAATTGATGAATTATCGTATATCCTAAGAAAAGAGCTTTAATTAAACAAAAACAATGATAAAGCCATCTATACCGGTTAACGAAGTAAATAGATTAAAAAAGTTACACTCCTATCAGATATTAGATACTCCATCTGAAAGTGATTATGATGAAATTGTACAATTAGCATCACAAATTTGTAATGTACCAATATCTTTAATGACTCTAGTTGATAAAGATAGACAATGGTTTAAAGCAAACATTGGATTGCCAGTATCAGAGACTACGAGAGATATATCATTCTGCGGACATGCAATAAATGAAGACAACATTTTAATTGTAGAAGATGCTACTAAAGATAAACGTTTTGCAGATAATCCATTAGTAACATCTGACCCCAATATAAAATTCTATATGGGGATGCCTTTAACTACGCCTGATGGCTATAACATTGGTACACTATGTGTTATTGATCATGAACCGAGAGTATTAAGTTCTGAACAACAAAATGCGATTAGAATTCTAGCAAAACAGGTTGTAAATCATCTAGAGTTACGAACACAAATTAACGAGATTAAAAATGCTTACATAGAATTGTTTGAAGAGCGAGAAAATTCACAAAGAATTAATAAGATATATCAAAAGCTATTATCGATAGTCGGACATGATATACGAGGACCTTTGTATTCGTTTATTCAATTAGTTGAAATGGTAATGGATGGAACGGTTAGTTATGAAGATTTCAAGCAAATAGCCCCAGATTTTAAAAAGAATATGCAAAATACCACCACTCTTCTTAATAATTTGGTTGAATGGGGGCAAGAACATATGCATGGCAACACTAATAATTTGATAGATATCAACTTTAACCAACTGGTTGAAAAAGTAAGATCAAATTTTGTTACCCAAGCTAATATAAAAGGTGTTGAAATTATTAATAACGTACCCTTTAATATTACGTTGAATCTTGATGAAAACATTATACGATTCATCATACGAAATTTAGTGTCAAATGCTTTGAAATTCACACCGAATGGTCGAATAGCAATAGATGCTACGATGACAGATGCCAATATTACCTTCAGTGTTTCAGATACAGGTATTGGAATGTCTGAAGACATAAAAAACGATTTATTTAATTGGGGTACTAATAAAAATAGTCGATTAGGTACAAATAATGAAAAAGGTACAGGACTAGGACTAAGTATTATAAAAGAGTTTGTAGATCAGTTAAATGCTGATATTCACATTGATACAGAAATTAATAAAGGCTCAAAGTTCACAATTACGATTCCTTTGCAAAAAAATCTATAAAATCTCAGTTTTTTCAATATTTTAGGCTTCTTACAAGGCTTTTTTAATTTAAAAATTTAATTAGATTTGCAATCTTGTGAAAAATTGAGACACACTTATTAATACTATTAAATTATTTTAAAAAATTATGCAGGGAAAAGGTGCAATTAGGTTTTTTGCAATCGCATTGTCGATTGCCTGTTTGTATTCACTATCATTCACATTTGTGGCTAATAGTGTTGAAAGCGATGCAGTTGAGTATGCCGCAGGAGACTTAAAATTAGAGAAAGCTTATTTAGATTCAATGGAAACTGAGGTTGTTTACAACCTAGGTTTTGCCAAGTTCACTTATCAAGAGTGTAAGCAATTACAATTGAACTTAGGACTTGACTTAAAAGGTGGTATGAACGTTACTATGGAAATTTCACTAAGTGATTTAGTGCGTTCTATGGCAAGCAATAATTCAGACACTACTTTTAACAAAGCGATAAGAATTGCTGAAGGAAAAAGTGCTAGAAGCAATCAAAATTTTATCGATTTATTCTATGATGAATACAAGGCATTAAGTCCGAATGTTCAACTAGCATCAATCTTTGCTACTAAAGAAAATGCAGCTAGAATCAGCTACAACTCTACTAACGATGATGTTATTAAAGTATTAAAGGCAGAAGCACAAAGTGCTATTGACCGTTCATTTAATATCTTAAGAACTCGTATTGATAAATTTGGTGTTACACAGCCAAATATTCAATTACAACAAGGTAGTAACCGTGTATTAATTGAATTACCAGGTGTTACTGACCCAGATCGTGTACGTAAATTATTACAAGGTTCTGCTCAATTAGAGTTCTGGGATACTTATAGTAATGCAGAAGCATTTAACTTTTTAGATAAAGCAAATGTTGCATTAAGAGGTAAGTTATCATTAACTAAATCACCTGATTTAGCTACTGCTACTACTGATTCTAATAAAACAAGTACTGATAGTTCATCGAATGACTTAGCTTTATTAAATAAAGTAAAAACTGACTCATCTACAAAAGATACTGGCGCTGATGCTTCATTCGCAAACTTCGCTAAAGAGAATCCTTTATTCGCGGTATTGAATCCGAATTTAGGACAAAATGAGCAAGGTCAACAAATTATAGCACCTGGACCTGTAGTAGGTTTAGCTTTATTACGTGATACTTCTAAAGTTAATGCATACTTAGCTATGCCTGAAGTAAAAGCTAATTTCCCATTAGATATGAAATTCATATGGGGAGTTAAAGCAATAAATGCTCAAAATGTATTTGAATTATATGCTATTAAAGCAAGTACTAGAGATGGCAAAGCACCATTAGGTGGTGAAGTAATTACAGATGCAAGAGCTGACATCGATCAAAAAGGAAATCCTGAAGTTATCATGGCTATGAATACGGATGGTGCAAAAACTTGGAGAAGAATGACTGCTGAAGCTGCAGCTGACCCGAACAATAAAAAGTCTATTGCCATAGTCTTAGATAACTATGTTTATTCTGCTCCTACAGTTCAACAAGAAATTTCAGGTGGTGTATCAAACATCTCAGGAAGCTTCACTCAAGATGAAACAAAAGACTTAGCAAACGTATTAAAAGCTGGTAAATTACCTGCACCTGCTAGAATTGTTGAAGAAGCAATCGTAGGTCCGTCTTTAGGTAAAGAAGCAATTAACGCTGGATTAATATCTACTGTTGTAGGTTTAATTGTAGTATTATTATTCATGGCTATATATTATAATAAAGCCGGATTAATCGCTGACTTAGCATTATTTGCAAACGTATTCTTTATCATGGGTATATTAGCATCTTTAGGAGCTGTATTAACATTACCTGGTATTGCTGGTATCGTTTTAACAATAGGTATGTCTGTTGATGCAAACGTATTAATATACGAGCGTATACGAGAAGAACTAGAAACAGGTAAATCTTTCAGACTAGCTATAGCTGACGGTTTCAGAAATGCTTATTCTTCAATCATTGATGCAAACGTTGTAACCTTAATCTCAGGTATTATATTATATGCTTTTGGTTCAGGTCCAATATTAGGTTTCGCTACTACTTTGATCATCGGTATCGTAACTTCATTATTTGCTGCAATATTTATTTCAAGAATTATTTTTGAATCACAAATTGCTAAAGATAAGGTTGTATCATTCTCTAATAAATTCACTCAAGGTTTCTTTAAAGATGCCAATTTCGACTTCTTATCTAGAAGAAAAATATTTTATGCAATCTCTGGCTTAATTATCACAGCAGGTATTGTATCATTAATTTTCAGAGGTTTAAGTTTTGGTGTAGATTTCAAAGGTGGTAGAACTTATGTTATACGTTTTGAAAATGCAGTTGAAACTGGTGCTATAAGAGAAGCATTAGCTGCTGAATTTGGTGGTGCACCTGAAGTGAAAACATTTGGTTCAAATAACCAGATTAAAGTAACTACTAGTTACCTAATCGAAAAAGGTGGTGATGAAGCTGAAAAGCAAGTAGAAGGTAAATTAATGTCAGGTCTATCTAAAATATCTGGTAATAATGCTACTATATTATCATCTCAAAAAGTAGGTCCGACTATTGCCGACGATATCAAAACATCTGCTGTTTGGTCTATCTTATTATCATTAGCAGCAGTGTTCTTATATATCTACATCAGATTTAAGAGATGGCAATTTGGTATGGGTGCTATCGTTGCCTTATTACACGACGTGTTAATCTTGTTATCTTTATTCTCAATCTTCAATGGTATTTTACCATTCTCATTAGATATCGATCAGCAATTTATCGCAGCGTTACTTACGGTAATGGGTTATTCAATGAACGATACAGTCGTAGTATTTGACCGTGTACGTGAATACATGAATGTTCATCATACTAAGAACGAAGGTTTAGCTCCAGTTATTAATAACGCTCTTAATAGCACGTTAAGTCGTACAATGGTTACAGGTTTAACAACCATGTTCGTGTTAATTATATTATTCATCTTCGGTGGTGAAATATTAAGAGGATTCTCATTCGCGATGTTAATCGGTGTAATCTTCGGTACATATTCTTCATTATTCGTCGCTACTCCTATCGTAGTAGACTTTATAAGAAAAGAAAAATAATATTAGAATAACAATATTTAAAAGAAAAGCCTCTTAGTTTACTAAGAGGCTTTTCTTTTTGAATAAGTATTTGGAAATAACTTTATTAGAATATTAACTCTCTCTAACAAGTAAATCTTCTGATAGCTTTACCAACAGTTTTTTCACAGACTCATTACCATTAACTTTATTTAAAATAGCAAAAGCTTGATCGGCGAATTCTTTGATTTTGTTCTCGGTTAATTGAGGTATACCAAGTTCATTATAGATTTTTGTAATGGCATTTACTTTTTCTTCTCCTTTGAATACTTTTAAATTTTCCCAATGTTTTAGTTCAGCCAACTGTTCATCTTTAGCTAAGGCATGTGCCTCTATCCACAAGAATGTTTTCTTATTGGCAATAATATCTCCCCCTACTTGTTTTCCAAATTTATCGGGATTTGCGTAGACATCTAAATAATCGTCTTGTAGCTGAAAAGCAATGCCCATTAACCTTCCATACTCATAAAGCATTTTAGCTTCTTCTGTAGGAGCTTTTGCAATAATAGCACCTATCTCTAAGCTACAACCAAGCAATACTGCTGTTTTGAGTTCAATCATTCGAATGTACTCCTCAACAGTTACATTATTTTGCGTTTCGAACATCATGTCTATCTGTTGTCCCTCGCAAACTTCTATAGCTGTCTTATTAAATAGTTTTAAAAGATCAGGTAAAATTTCATTCGGATAATTGACAAAATGTTCATAGGCTTTTACCAACATTACATCTCCAGATAGTATTGCAGTATTTTGATTCCACTTTTCATGAACGGTTGGCTTCCCTCTTCTTATGGGTGCAGCATCCATAATATCATCGTGTATTAAACTGAAGTTATGGAATGTTTCAACAGCTATTGCTGCGTCTAACACTTCCTCATGATTGTCTGAATATAAGTGGTGAGCTAATAGCACTAAAACCGGACGCATACGCTTCCCTCCTAATGACATTATATAATCTAAGGGATCGTATAATTCATGCGGAAACTTAGAATATGTTTGTTCTTTTATTCTATTTGATACTAATGTTTGTAGTTCAATTATTTTTTGCATTGATATTATCTTCTCTTTTTATGGTTTTTCTTAACAAAATTCAATGGTGCATCTTTAGTAATCAATTCGAAGTCGATTTGTTTTTTAGTAAGTTCAACTTTTTTAACTTTTATTTGAACTTCATCACCTAATTGATACTTACGTTTAAACCTTTGTCCGATGATACAATAATTCTCTTGATCTAATACATAAAAGTCATCATTTATGTCTCTCAAACGTATCATTCCCTCACATTTGTTTTCTATAATTTCCACATATATACCCCATTCAGTTACACCTGATATAATTCCATTGTATATCTCACCAACTTGTTCTGATAAGAATTCAGCTTGTTTATATTTTACAAATAATCGTTCTGCATCAGCTGCTCTTTTCTCCATTTGTGATGAATGCAAACATTGTTTTTCTAAATCTTCTGTATTAACACTAGACTTACCATCTAAATAATGCTGCAATAATCGATGTGCCATAACATCCGGATATCTTCTAATAGGCGATGTAAAATGCGTGTAGTAATCAAAAGCTAATCCGTAGTGACTTGTCTTTTTAGTAGTATAAATCGCTTTAGCCATTGAACGAATAGCTAATTGAGTCAATACATTTTGCTCTTTCGTACCTTCAACATCAGACATTAACTGATTTAATGATTTGGATATCTCTGAATGAGATTTAGTATTTACTTTATATCCAAATCGAGCTGCAAATTTTGCAAATCCTTCTAATACATCTTCCTTTGGTGAATCGTGTACTCTATAAACAAATCCTAATGAGTTCTTCTTCTTTCCTTTCGTAGCAATGAACTCAGCTACTTTTCTATTGGCTAAAAGCATAAAATCTTCAATCAATTTATGCGCATCATTACGTTCTTTCACATACACACCAATAGGTTTGCCGTTTTCATCTAGTTTAAATTTAACCTCTGTAGTTTCAAAATTAATTGCCCCATTTTTAAATCGAGCATCTCTTAATTTATAAGCTATAGTATTTAAAATAGTCAGCTCTTCTTTATAATCTCCTTGTCCGGTTTGCAATATTTCCCAAACTTCTTCATAGGTAAATCTTCTTATTGAATGTATAATTGTTCTGCCGAACCATTCTTCTAATACATTTCCTTTCAAATCCATTTTAAAGACTGCAGAGAATGTAAGTTTATCTTCATTAGGTCTTAGTGAACATAATTCGTTTGATAGTTTCTCAGGTAACATGGGTATAACCTTACCAACTAGATATACTGATGTACCTCTGTTCAAAGCTTCAAGATCTAATGCTGTATTGGGTTGTACATAATGAGAAACGTCTGCAATGTGTACTCCAATTTCAAATGTGTTTTGATCAATTCTTTTAAAAGATATTGCATCATCAAAATCTTTTGCATCAAATGGGTCAATCGTAAATGTTAGAGTATCTCTAAAATCTCTTCTGTTTTTTATTTCATTCGGATGTATGCTAGTAGATATGGCATCACATTCTTTTTCTACTGTTTTCGGAAATTCAAGTGGGAAACCATATTCTGCTAATACTGCATTCATCTCTGTAGCATTCAAGCCTTGTTCACCAAGTACTGCAGTAATTTCGCCTATCGGATTCTTTGCTGATATAGGCCAGTCTGTAATTTTAGCTACTGCTTTCTCTCCGTCTTTGGCACCATTTAAATGATCGAGAGGTATAAAAATGTCGTGCAACATTTTACGATTATCTGGTATCAAGAAAGCAAATTTTGGTAACATTTGAATAGTACCAGTAAATTCAGTTTTTGCTCTGTTAATAATTTCTAAAACTTCTCCTTCTAAATTCTTGCCATTTCTAGTTGCATAAACAAACACTTTTACTTTATCACCGTGTAATGCATTGCGTAGCTTTCGTGGTGCAATAAAAATATCTTCTTCCATCCCCTCTACTATCAAATAAGCTGAACCACTTTGAGCCATGTCAATGATTCCTTCTACATGGTTTGGTTTAGCTTTTAATTGATATTTACCTTTTTCAACTTCATCAATAATTCCTTTTGCTAAAATTTCTAATATAATTTCATGTATTATTTGTCGAGTATCATTGTCGTCGATACTCAATTTTGCTGATACCTGCTTGTAATTAAATGCTTGAGTCATATTCTTAGTAAAGACTTCTTGCACTAATTGTGTAAGTATATTTTTTATTGCTAAGTTTTTCTTCTTTGTCATAATTGTTTGTTAATTCCAATCAGGAATCGATGCTATTAATTCTTTTGTATACTCTTGTTGAGGATTTGCATAGACCAAATCAGGATAACCACTTTCTACTATTTTACCTTTTTGCATCACCATTATTCGATCTGAAATATGTTTAATTACTGATAAATCATGTGATATAAATAAATACGTCAATGAAAATTTATCTCTCAAATCTGCTAACAAATTTAATACTTGTGCTTGTACCGATACATCTAATGCTGATACCGATTCATCACATATAATTAACTCTGGCTGTAATACCAATGTTCTAGCGATACATATCCTTTGTCTTTGTCCGCCAGAAAACTCATGCGGATACCTATTAAAATGCTCTGGTAATAATCCCACATTCTCTAAAGTAGCTAAGACTATTTTCTTTCTATCAATTTCCGTTTTTCCGATTTTATGTATCATCATCGGCTCCATTAAGGCTTGTCCGATGGTCATCTTCGGATTTAAAGAAGAATATGGATCTTGAAATATGATTTGAATTTTAGATCGTATTGCTCTTAATTCTTTTGTATTATATTTTAAAATATTATCTGATTTAAATAATATTTCACCTTCATCAGGCTCTATTAATCTAAGTATACTTCTACCTAGGGTTGTTTTACCACAGCCCGACTCTCCTACTAATCCTAATGTTTCACCCTTGTATATCTTAAAGCTTACATCATTTACTGCATAAACTTTATCTTTCGAAACAGTAAACAATCCTGTGTTGATGTTATAATATTTAGAAAGGTTTTTTACTTCTAATATCACTTCAGAATTTTCAATGCTTTTTCTTCTCGAAAGTATTTCTAATTCATTTAAAGTTTGCTTGTTTAATATTTCAGCAATTGGTGTTTCTTCATTAACAAAATCATTGATTGTTAATAATCGTTTCATTTGTTGATGAATATTGGGCTTACATGCTATTAATCCTTTGGTATAATTATTCTTCGGATGTCTAAAAATTTCTACAGATGTATTTTGTTCTACTAACTCACCTTTATTCATTACTAATACTTCATCTGCAATCTCAGCTACTAAGCCTAAATCATGAGATATAAATATCATCGACATTGCTCTCTCATTTTTTATTTTCTTGAGCAGTTCAATAATATTTTTTTGTACAGTAACATCTAAAGCTGTAGTAGGCTCATCAGCGATTAATAACTCTGGATTTGAGCTAAGAGCCATTGCAATCATTACCCTTTGCTTTTGTCCGCCTGATATCTCATGCGGATAAGCATTATAAATTTTTTCAGGTCTAGGTAGTTGAACTTCATTGAATAATGCAATTACTTTTTGTTTTGCATCATCATCAGAAATATTTTGATTATTAAGAATAGCTTCAAGAACTTGTTCACCACATTTCATTACAGGGTTTAACGAAGTCATGGGTTCTTGAAAAATCATAGCGAATTTATTTCCTCGGTATGATCGTAATTCATTATCAGATAGACTAAGTAAATTTATAGATTGGTTTTGTTCATGGTAAATAATTTCGCCTTCGATAATTGCATTTTTTGAGAGCAAGCCCATTATAGCTAAAGAAGTTATTGATTTGCCAGATCCTGACTCCCCAACTATACCACAAACTTGACCTCGTTTAATAGTAAAGCTTATAGGTTTTAAAGCTTTATGTATACCTTGATCATTTTTAAAGCTAAGTGAAAGATTTTTTATAGATAGAATAGTCATTATTTAAGCCAAACTAATTAGCTTAAACATAATAAATATTTTCGGTAGAAACACTGCCTAAGTTCTTAAATCTTAATAATATTTGAGCAATCGCTACAATATCATTAAAACAATACGATACAATTTCTTCTGGTTCATTCATTGAAGCTTGTTTTTGCTTTGAACTTTCGAAGTTATTATTGGTGATGAACTCATTCGTATCTAATTGATTTAAGCCATTTAAATAGGCATTTTCAGTTAATATGGCTGGTGAAATCATTCCATTAACTGTCATTCGTGCTGATAAGAATGGGAAATTAAAAGTATTACCATTATGAGCACATAGAATAGTATTTTTTGAGAAATTTAATAAGAAGCTATTAAATTCTAAAAGCAATTTTGTTTCATTTTCATTATAAAATGATCTTAAGTTTAGATACCTATTTGAATCTTGTCCGAATTTACCCACACAGATACAAACTACCCTTTCAGACTCTATTAATGTATTCTCTAACGGTGCAGTTTCTATATCAAGAAACAATACATCCTCAATATTAAAAGCTTTCATAATGATTAAAAATATAACATAATGAGTTTTAAAAAAACTGCAAGAATGCAGGTTTTTATTTAATCATTACTCCAGGTTTATTTACGATAGGAATTCGCATAAAGTTTGATTCAGTTATGCTTTCTGTTAAAAAAATAAATTTTTTATCGTAAATAACTCCATTAATATAATAACTCAGCCAAAATTCATTATTAATAGCAAATAATTTTTCATCAATTAATTCTATTGCTGAATATGATTTTGCTTTTAAATTACCTATAAAGTGCCTAAAAACAGATGTTTTAACTTGTTCACCATTTAATGTACCATAGCCTTTTGAACTAACTAAAACATTTTCAATTTCTATATCTTTCAAATTAAGTATATAAACTTTCCATGAGCTAGACTGAACATGTTCTTCTTCTAAAACAACAGCAATAGCTATATCTTCTACAATATTTTCGGGTAAATCACTTTTCATTTATTTTACCGATTTTTTTGCTTTCGTAGTAGTTTTCTTGGTTGTTGTTTTGGTACTTGTTTTAGTTTTAGTACTTGCTTTTTTGGGCGCAGCTTTCTTAGGAGCAGCCTTTTTGGGTGCAGCTTTTTTAGCAGACTTTTTAGTATCAAGTTCTGGTAATGCACCACCTGCTAATTTCAAGATATCTTCAAAAGTTAAACTAGCTGCATCAGTACCTTTTGGTATTTTGATATTATGTTTGCCATATGCTATGTATGGTCCCCATCTACCATTTAATACTTTCACCAATTCATTCTCTTCAAATGCTTTTATTAATTTATTAGCATCTTTTTCACGCTTTATATTAATTAGTTCTATTGATCTTTCTAAGTCAATTGTATAAGGATCATCTTCTTTACCTATTGACGTAAAGATATTATTATGTCTGATATAAGGTCCGAATCTACCTATACCAATTGTTACTTCTTTTTCTTCAAATAAACCCACCTTTTTAGGCATTTTAAATAAATCTAAGGCTTGATCGAGAGTAAGGGTTTCTACCATTTGACCCGGACGTAAGCTTGCGTAACGAGGCTTCTCTTCTGAGTTTTCGTCATTCTCACCTATTTGTACATATGGACCGTATCTGCCAATTTTAACAGAGATAGGTTTACCTGTTTCAGGGTCATTACCTAATTCTCTAGTAGCATTTGCACGATCGGCATTCTCAATGGTATTCTCTACATCTTTATGAAATGGCTGATAAAATGAATGAATCATTTTTGTCCACTCTTGTAAACCTTGCGCAATTTCATCGAATTGTTTTTCAACAGTAGCGGTGAAATTATAATCCACAATATTTTGAAAATGTTGAACTAAGAAATCATTTACTAAAACTCCAATATCACTCGGAAACATTTTAGATTTCTCAACACCTACTTGTTCAACTAATTCTTTTTGCTCAATTTTTTTATTCTTTAAACTAAGAACTCTATAATTTCTAGCTCTTCCTTCTCTATCTTCTTTGACAACGTAGCCTCTATTCTGAATAGTTGCAATTGTTGGAGCATATGTAGATGGTCTACCGATACCTAGTTCTTCTAATTTCTTAACTAGACTAGCTTCTGTATATCGAGCAGGCGGACGAGAATATTTCTCGACAGCGTTCATTTCATCAAAAATTAAAGTTTGTTTCTCTGCTAAAACGGGCAACATTTTATTATCAGAATCATCCTCTGTATTAATTTGCTCATCTTCATCAACAGACTCCATATATACTTTTAAGAAGCCGTCGAATTTCAATACTTCACCTTGCGCAACTAAGTCCTCAGGGCGTGTTGAAATAGAAATTTTAGCAGTCGTTTTTTCGAATAATGCTTCTGACATTTGAGAAGCAATAGCACGTTTCCAAATTAAGTCGTACAATCTTTTCTCTGCTGCATCACCATCAATACTATGTTGATTAAAGTATGTAGGGCGTATAGCTTCGTGAGCTTCTTGTGCTCCAGCAGATTTAGTTTTATAATGACGTCTCTGGTGATATTGTGTACCATAAGCTGAATTAATTTCATTCTCAGCAGCAGCTAATGCTGTATCAGATAAATTAACTGAGTCGGTACGCATATAGGTAATCTTACCAGATTCGTATAATTTTTGAGCAACGCTCATTGTTCTAGAAACTGAAAAACCTAATTTACGAGATGCCTCTTGTTGAAGTGTAGAGGTTGTAAAAGGTGCAGCAGGATTTCTTTTTGAAGGTTTAACTTCTAAAGATTTAACCTTAAATTCTGCATTGATACAATCGTCTAAAAATTTCTCAGCATCAGAAATAGATGAATATCTATTAGCTAATTCAGCTTTGAAAGTATTTTTCTTTTGTCCGTCTGTTGTAAAAATCGCTACAATTTTAAAACTAGCATCTGCTTTAAAAGCATTTATTTCTCTTTCTCTATCTACTATTAAACGTACTGCAACAGATTGAACACGACCTGCAGATAAAGAAGGTTTTACTTTTCTCCATAAAACTGGTGATAATTCAAAACCTACCAATCTATCTAATACACGACGAGCTTGTTGCGCATTTACTAAATTATAATCTATTGTTCGTGGGTTTTCAATTGCTTTTAAAATAGCGGGCTTCGTAATTTCGTGAAAAACGATTCTCTTCGTTTTCTTCTCATCGAGTCCTAATGTTTCTAATAGATGCCACGATATAGCCTCTCCCTCACGGTCCTCATCGGATGCTAGCCAAACCGTTTCGGCTTCTTTCGCTAATTTCTTTAGTTCACTAACTAATGACTTTTTATCTGCAGGCACTTCATAATGCTGTGCAAAGTTATTCTCAATTTCTATGGCATTATTACCCTTCACTAGATCTCTAATATGACCATAGCTCGACTTCACCAAGAAATCTTTACCTAAATACCCCTCTATCGTTTTCGCCTTAGCAGGTGACTCAACTATCAATAAATTTTTAGCCATTATATTGCTTTATCATTATTTCAATTATTGCAAATAAACAGATTAATGCTTTTAAGTTCAAATACTAATTATTAAAACCTTGATTTTTAGTTATTAATATGAATTAAAAGCCTAAATATCTTTTGCATCCATTTGCTTTATTATGTTATTTAATTCTTTTTCAGTGCTTCTTAATTTGTCTTGACAGAACTGAATTAGCTCAGAGGCTCTCTTCACTTTCTCAGCAAGTATATCAATCGATATACTTTCGTTTTCTATTCCATTTACAATTTCTAAGAGCTCATTATAAGCTTGTTCATATGTTATGTTCTTAGCCATTTTGTGTTTTTTTCTTTAATGAACTAATATTTGCTTCTATTTCAGAATCAAAAGTTTCAATATTTATTTTATCTAATTTCTGTAAGTCTTCATTCTTAAATACAATTTTACCTTCATGAGTTAAAATTGAAAATCCACGTTTCAAGATATTTCTTGGGTCAAGTGATTTTGCAATAGACTCAATATTTTTGATACTAAGCAATTTATTTTTTATATAATCATTTCCTCGAGAAATTAACACAGATTTAACATTTAACAATTCTTTGTGTTCTGATTTTAATTTGAAGTTCGATTCAGAAATTAAATCTTGTTTTAAGGAAATAAGTCTACTTGAATGGTGTTTGATTACTTCATACGTATGTAAGTTAATAGTGTTACGTGAAGATTGTAATATTTCTTGATTGTTTTGTATGGTTTGTTGGAGGCTTATTATAAGTTTCTTTTCTAGGGAATTTATTTTCTCTTCGAAAAATCTATTATTGGCAATAATTAATTCAGCGACTTTTGTAGGTGTTTTGGTACTAGTGTGTGCCATTAAATCTACAATACTTACGTCTTGATGATGACCGATACCAGTTATGATAGGTATAGGAAATTTAGCAACAGCTTTTGATAATAAATAAGAATCAAAGACCATAAAATCTATTTTAGCACCACCACCTCTTACAAGTACGACAACATCGTAATCAATTTTAGATTCATAAATACTAATCAATTTATTCACTAATTCTTTTTCAGCATCGCCACCTTGTACACTTGAAAAATAGTGATCTACACTAAAAGTATAGTTAAATTGATTGTTAATCAAAGTATGTATAAAGTCTTGATAGCCTTCTGAATTAGGTGAAGCAATTAAAGCAATTTTTTGTATCACACTTGGTATAAGCATTTGCTTGTTTTTAGTATGATACTCATCATTTATAAGTTTTATAAAATCTGAATTATCGTTTATTAATTTTAAAAGCGTCGCCTGTTTTTGCCTCTCAATATTTCCTAATGTGAAGGAAGAATCAATATTGTAAAGTGTTAATGAAAGTCCGTATATTCTATGATACTCCACCTTCACTTGCACCAAAACCTGAATTCCATTTTGAAATTTTTGTCCGGTGTTTTTCTCAAACATCTTAATCGCTTCAGAACCATCAGACCATGACTTAGCTTTGATCTTAGCGGTTTCAATGTTCGAATCTTTTGATTTTTCAACTAAATCAAAGTAATGTCGATCTGAATTTTGATAAAATTTATGGCTTGAAACTTCAGCTAATACCCAAAAAAACAAATCAGAAAAATGAAGATTTATATGCTCTTCAATTTTCTGATTTAGTTCAGATAAACTTATATAAGTTTGATTACTCAATTATATTTTAGGTTTGTATTACACCAACATTATATCTTTTTTCTATTGGGGCATGATTAGCGGCTTCAATACCCATAGAGATTACTTTACGTGTTTCTGAAGGATCGATGATACCATCAACCCATAATCTAGCTGCAGCGTAATAAGGTGTTGTTTGTGACTCGTATCTATCAGTTGTCTTTTTTAACAAATCAGCTTCTTGTTCAGGGGTAACCACCTCTCCTTTTGCTTTCATCGTTGCAGCTTGAATTTGTACTAATACTTTTGCTGCTTGAGCTCCACCCATTACTGCGATTTTTGCAGTAGGCCAAGCATATATTAATCGTGGGTCGTAGGCTTTACCACACATCGCATAATTACCAGCACCATATGAATTACCTATAACGATAGTAAATTTTGGTACTACTGAATTAGCCATTGCGTTCACCATTTTAGCACCATCTTTAATGATACCACCTTGTTCAGAACGTGAACCAACCATAAAGCCAGTAACATCCTGCAAGAAAACTAAAGGAATTTTCTTTTGATTGCAATTCATAATAAAGCGTGCTGCTTTATCAGCAGAGTCAGAATAAATTACTCCACCAAATTGCATCTCCCCTTTTTTACTTTTAACAACTTTACGTTGATTGGCAACAATGCCGACTGCCCAACCATCTATTCTAGCTAAGCCACATAGAATTGATTGTCCGTATCCTTTTTTATATTCTTCGAAATCTGATTGATCAACTAAGCGTTCAATTATATCACGCATATCATATGGTTTCTCTCTGTTATCAGGTAAAACGCCATATAGTTCTTTAACATCTTTTGCAGGTTCTGAAGATTTAATTCTATCGAAACCAGCTTTATTATAATCACCTACTTTAGACATGATGTTCTTAATAGAATCTAAGCATGCCTGATCATTCGGATGTTTGTAATCTGTTACCCCTGATATTTCACAATGAGTTGTAGCGCCACCTAGAGTTTCATTATCTATATCTTCGCCAATTGCTGACTTTACCAAATAAGATCCAGCTAAGAATACAGAGCCTGTACCTTCAACAATCATGGCTTCGTCGCTCATGATAGGTAAGTATGCTCCACCGGCAACACAACTGCCCATAATGGCTGCTATTTGCAAAATTCCCATCGATGACATCACCGCATTATTTCTAAAAATTCTACCGAAGTGTTCTTTGTCAGGGAAAATTTCATCTTGCATAGGTAAATAAACACCAGCACTATCTACTAAATAGATAATTGGTAATTTATTTTCGATACATATTTCTTGAGCTCTTAAATTTTTCTTACCTGTCATTGGGAACCATGCACCAGCTTTAACTGTAGCATCGTTGGCAACAATCATGCATTGACGACCTGCAACATAACCTATGCCAGTAATTACACCAGCAGAAGGACAACCACCATGTTCTTCATACATACCATCGGCTGCGAATGCACCAATTTCTAAGAAGTTTGAGCCTTCATCAATAAGATATTGTATGCGTTCACGCGCTAACATCTTACCTTTTTCTTTTTGTTTAGCAGCACTTTTAGCACCACCACCTTCCATGATTTTCTTCAATTTAGTTTTCATCTCGAAAACTAATTGCTTATTCACATCTTCGTTTTTATTGAACTCAATATTCATGATTGCAATATAATCATGTAAAAATAAAAATAAGGGAGAAATGTTTGATTAAGATAAATTTCTATCTCGAAACCATTTGTCATTTTGAGTAATGACCACGTTTTCTAATTTATCTATCAAGTCTTTAGTGTTATTATCTACAATTATTAATTCTCTGTTACTAAGCTTCAAGAATTCTTTCTCAACAAGGTGATCTAGTTGTTTTAGTAATAAATCAAAAAAACCATTAACGTTGAGTACACCAATAGGTTTGTTATGTAAGCCTAACTGTAACCAAGTGAGCATTTCAAAAAGTTCATCGAAAGTTCCGAAGCCACCTGGTAATGCGATCACCATATCAGCTAAATCGCACATCATGGCTTTACGTTCATGCATGCTTTTTACAATATGAATTTCAGTAGTATCTATTTTACCTACTTCTTTTTCCATTAAAAACTGAGGTATGATACCCACGACTTGTCCGCCGTTGTTCATTACCTCAGTTGCTACTATACCCATAATACCTATGTTACCACCACCGTAAATTAATCGGTAATTATTTTGAGCGAGGTACCTTCCGAAGAATTTAGCCTCTTCAATAATTTGTTGATCATTACCAGTAGCAGAGCCACAAAAAAGTAGTACAGATTTCATATTTAATTATCTTGAATAATTTGGAGCTTCGTTTGTAATAATAATATCATGCGGGTGACTTTCTTTCATACCTGCAGCTGTGATACGTACAAATCGTGCATTTTGCATTGCTTCAATTGTTGCAGCTCCACAATAACCCATACCCGCTTTTAATCCGCCGATGTACTGATATATCACCTCTGCTAAAGTTCCTTTATAAGGTACTCTACCAACGATACCTTCAGGTACTAATTTCTTAATATCATCTTCAACATCTTGAAAATATCTGTCTTTAGAACCGCTTTCCATTGCTTCGATAGAACCCATACCACGATATGATTTGAACTTACGACCTTCGTAGATAATTGTTTCACCTGGTGATTCTTCAACACCTGCAAATAATGATCCTGCCATAATTGATGAGGCACCTGCAGCAATAGCCTTTGGAATATCACCTGTATGTTTAATACCACCATCAGCAATAACAGGTATACCAGTACCTTTTAATGCTTTAGCACATTCGTAAACAGCATATAATTGAGGGACACCAACACCAGCGATGATACGGGTGGTACAAATAGAACCCGGACCTATACCCACTTTAACCGCGTCGGCACCTGCTTTTGCTAGAGCTTTAGCAGCTTCAGCAGTAGCAATATTTCCGGCAATAACTTGTAATGCAGGGAAAGCTTTTTTTACTTTCTTCAACATTTCAATAACTCCCTTCGAATGTCCGTGAGCAGTATCAATAGCAATTACATCTACACCAGCATTTACAAGAGCTTTAACACGATCCATTGTATCAGCTGTTACACCAACTGCTGCGCCTACTCTTAAACGTCCTTGCTCATCTTTACAAGCATTCGGGAAATTTTTGAATTTCTGTATGTCTTTGTAAGTAATTAATCCGGTTAACTTACCTTTCTTATCTACGATAGGTAACTTCTCGATTTTATGTTTTTGTAATATTTGCTCAGCTTTTTTAAGATCAGTACCTTCTGGTGCTGTAACTAAATTAGTAGATGTCATCACTGTATCTACTTTTAGTTTTAGGTCGCGTTGAAAACGTATATCTCTATTAGTTAAAATACCAAGAAGCTTGCTGTTTTTATCGATGATCGGAATGCCACCGATTTTATATTCTTTCATTAGTTTCAAAGCTTCTGATAGCATTGCATCTGCATGTAATGTTACAGGGTCTTTGATCATACCACTTTCTGATCTCTTTACTTTTCTAACTTCTTCAGCTTGACGATCGATGCTCATGTTTTTATGTAACATGCCAATACCACCATTTTGAGCAATTGCAATTGCTAATGCCGATTCTGTGACAGTATCCATCGCTGCTGAAACGATAGGAACGTTCAATTTGATTTTCTTAGTTAAATACGTTTGAGTGTTAACTTCGCGAGGTAAAACTTCAGAATAACTAGGGAGTAAAAGTACGTCGTCATAGGTTAAACCTTCTGAGACAAATTTTTTGGGATCTAAATTCATGCGGCAAATAATTACGTTTTATTATTTGCCGCACAAAAATATAAAATTAATTGATATTTTAAAAAGAATTTAATCTAAGAGTACTACAGAACCTACTTTTTTAAGGTTTTTACCCGTAGAATCTAATGCTTCAATGATGTAAACATATCCACCAGGTAGACAAATTTCACCTGAATTACGATCTTTTCCATCCCAACCTAAGAACTCATTATCTGTTTCAAATACTAATTTACCCCATCTGTTGTAAATTTTCATATTGAATTTATTTGAGTTTGCAGATTGAATGCGGGGTAAGAAAACAGGGTTCGGACCGTTTGGTGTGAATGCACCGGGTACTAATATATTTATATCTCTATAGATATAAGCATAATTAGATTGAGCCATAATAGCTTCAATATATGGGTTTCCAATCTGTTCAAAGGTTCTTAAATAATAAGATGTAGTATTATCAGCACCTGCTAAATCAGGATCAGAATCTAAATAACTGGTATCGCCAGGGAATAAAGTTTCGATTAATTCAGAGACAAATGTATTTTGAACCGGATCGAGTTTCACTCTATATAATTCAAAATAGCCAATAGATTCATTCCATCCTTCGAAATTATTCCAATAAATCATATTACTAGTTGCATCAACATATTCAGCTCTTAAGCGAACTGTTTTAACTACATTAGTAGTATCGATTGTATCTGGACAAGCACATGAAGTGATAATCTTAAAATAGTAGTTTTCACGATCAGGCGCAACATTATTGATAATTGCAGTTCTAATTCTTTGATATGGTACAGAATCAAGTCTAGCAAATTCAACAAAGTTAACACTATCAGTACTTCCCATCACTTGAAAAGTTAAGTTCAAATTAGTTGTATCACTCACCCAAGTTACTGCAACAGCTCTATTATTAGGGTTTACCGTAGCATTCGCTAAATAGACAAAAGTTGGTGGCATTGAAAAAGTACCACTAACGTTTTTATTATTTGAAGTTGAGGTACTATTTAAATTACCACTAACTGCTTTAACTTTATATTGATAGTTAATTCCTGAACTTAATCCTCTTCTATTATACATAGTTCTACCAGAAACTAATGCAATAGATCTATATGGACCTCCATTTTGACTTTCTAAGATCTCATATCTAGCTACACCAGAATCCCAACCCTCATAACTATTCCAATTTAAAATAGCTTCATTATTACAATAATCAACACTATTTTTAAGATGTATGGTTTTATGTGGTCTTTTACTGTTGCTATCTAATGCAGAAATTCTTGCCGGAGTAACATCTCTGTCAACTGCCGCAACAAAAAAACGTAATGATTTTACAGATGGAAAATCGATAGGTGAATTATTATCTCTATAAATAAATGAGGTATTAGTTCTTCCTGTAACAAAGGCTTCTTCAAGAAATTTACTTTCTCCGCCTTGATTTTCGATGTCTATACGGTAAATATTATAACCATCAATTCTGGCATCGTTTGGCGCTTGCCATGATATTAGTACTGTATTATCATCAATCACAGAAACAGAATCAATATTTACCATTGGTAAATCTTGAGCCGATGCTTTAGAAAAGAGTGCTATTCCTAAGATTAACGCTATTTTAGAAAATTTCATTCCCAAATATATTATTTTTTTCCAATTACAACCTCAGAAAGTACGTCTACAGTCAAATATTCTTTAGCTAATTCCATTAATCTTTCAGAATTAACTGAGTTTAAATGGTTAAAATACTTGTTGTAGTATTCATAATTCAAATCATAAAAATGTATGCCTTTAAATTTATCGGCATGACTAAAGATGTTCTCAAAACTGTTGATATAACTACCTTTTAAGTAGTTTCTAACTAAATCTAATTCAGTATCAGGTATTAATTCAGTATTTAAACGATTAAGTTCAAAGTATATTTCGTCTAAGGCTTTCTGACAAACATCTGTTCCTACTTCAGTAGCTATATAGAAAAATCCGGTGTCTAATAATGAATATAATCCGGCTCCTATTCCATAGGTATAACCTTTATCTTCTCTTATGTTCGCCATTAATCTTGATCCGAAGTAGCCTCCCAAAATCGTTGATAAGATATTAAGTTCAATAAAATCTTCGTGTTTTTTGTTAATGATTGGTCTACCAATTCTTATGGCCGATTGCAAAGCATCTTTACGTTCTTCAAAATACACCTGTTTTTCATAGTTTAAAAATGTAGGTATTTTAGGTATACTTTTAACTTCGGATGATTGGTGATTGTTAAGATGCTTGCTAAGTTCAGCAATTACATCATCGCTAACATCCCCCGAAATTATTATTGTTGAATCTTTAAGTTTATAATTCGATTGGTAATAGTCAATGATATGTTCTCTGGTTATATTATCAAAATCATTATGATCTATTTTATAACCATAAGGGTGTTCGTTAAATAAAGCATAATTAAATGCACGTCTTGCTAAGAAATCATTTTTTGTAGAGTTAATGATAAATCTTTGCTTTGAATTTTCTTTATAAATCTCAATTTCTGAATTCGGGAAATTGGCATTTTGAATAATGTCAAAGAAAATATCGAAGATTTCTTTATAATATCTTTTTAAGGTATAGATAGATAATGAAGATCTATCAAAGCTATTGTCATGCTGATAAAATGCTCCGTAATAGTCAATGTTTTCCATAATTTCTTTAGAGCTGAAATTATGTGTACCACTGTTTATAAGATAGTTAGTTGCTGCAGCAATTAATTTTTGTTGCTCAGTTCTATTACCAAACGGAAATATTATTTCTAATTTAATAACAGGTTCTGTACCTCCCTTAACACTAAAAACTTTATAATCATTGATATTAATTTTTTCGGCTTCGATAATGTTCGATTTATTTAAATCGTATGATGCCGGTGCAGATTTTCTATCTAATTCTAATATCATATTTAGTTTTTACTATAGTAAAATAATGATGAACAATTCTCTTTGGTAAATACCTTTTCGGCATAATTACTAATATCAGCATTTGTTACAGCTCTGTATTTTTCTATTTCAGTATTTAATTCATTGGCATCACCTAATAATTCAAAATAGGCAATGTTCATCGCTCTATTCAGTAAATTCATTTCACCGAAAACAGTACTAGATTCTAGTTTATTGAATATTTTATGAAGTTCACGTTCTGGTAATAAATTAGTTTTCAAATCATTCAAAACCGTCCATATTGCTTCGTCTGCCTGTTGTAATGTTACACCTTTAGAGGGCTTACCTTCAACAATAAATAATCCGTTTTCGATATCTCCAGTTATATAAGCATTGATTTCAGAAAATACTTTATCTTCTTTAACGAGCTTCTGATATAATCTTGAAGACTCTCCCCTAGAGAGTACATCCGAAATAATATCAGCTATATAATAATCATTAGATCTACGGTCGTTAACGTGAAATGCTTTATAAATAGAATCATTGGGCACATCGGCATAATGTTCTAAAAAACGCTCTTCATTTTGTTGAGGTTCTACTGGTAAATTTCTGATGTATTTTTCACCAGCATCAATACTACCGAACCATTTTTCTGTTAATGCTAGTGCTTTTTCAAAGCTTACATCACCAGCAACTACTAATATTGCGTTCTGAGGATTGTAATGTTTCTTGAAGAAGTTTTTAACATCGTTCATTTCAGCATTTTCGATGTGTGAAACTTCTTTACCAATAGTTGCCCATTGATAAGGGTGTACTTTATAAGCTAAAGGTCTAAGCTTTAACCATACATCGCCATAAGGCTGATTTAGATAGCGTTGTTTAAACTCTTCAACAACTACATTTTTTTGTACTTCTAAACTTTTTTCTGAAAACGCAAGACTTAACATGCGATCTGATTCTAGCCAAAATGCTGTTTCAATATTGACAGATGGAACTTGAATATAATAGTTAGTAATATCGTTGCTTGTAAAAGCATTGTTCTCTCCTCCTACATTTTGAAGAGGTTCATCATAAGTAGGTATATTAATTGAACCTCCAAACATTAAGTGTTCAAATAAATGAGCAAATCCGGTTTGATCGGGATTTTCATCTTTAGCTCCTACATCGTATAAAACATTCAATACAGCCATTGGTACGGTATGATCTTCATGCACCAACAACTTTAATCCGTTCGCTAAAACATGCTTCTTAAATTCAATCATCTACAACAAGTTAGTAATGTGATAATCTAATTGTCCTATAATATTATCTATTTGTCCGATCGTTACAAATTGAACTACCCCTTGCTGATCAACAACAACATGTGTTGGGTATTTACTGATCTTCATATCAATAATCATTTGGTCAACATCTGTACAAATGGTGAAGTTAAATGGGTATTTCTTCAAAAACTCTTTTACATCAAATTCAGGGTCGTAAGTTGGTGCAAGAAATACCACTTTTTTACCTTTGTATTTTTTCACCAATTTATTTAACTCAGGAATTTCAGCTTTACAAGGTGCAGCATCTTTATACCAGAAGTTAAGTACTAAAACTTTGCCACTCATACTTTCTTTGGTATGGGTAACACCATTTATATCTACAACTGAAAAATCAACAATTGGTTTGCCGGTAGTAAATCCAGCTAATGTTATAGGACCCTTCTTTTCGCTGTTTAGCACTGCCATTCTTTTCTCTTCGGATGTTGAGAGTCTAAGTTTGAACTCACGAGGTTCAACCCCTTCAGGTGTAATGACATCTATGGTGTACTCATTACTTTGAACTTTTGAGAACCATTCGTCAGCACTAAGTACTTTCCCGGTACTGTCTTTAACAATGGTACTTTTATCTTCTTTATAAGATTTTAAAGTTCTTGTTGTTTGAGCAAATGTTAAGGAAGTACAAAATATTAGTACTAAAAGGTAAATCTTTTTCATAGTTTTTTTGTTTGGCTAAAAGTAACTATTGATTAGTATGTATAAAAATGTATTTTTTAATGAATGTTAATAAATGCATTCAACTATATTTGTATGATGAAGGTAGATAATTTACTCGAAAGAGCCATAAATTTTGAATTTCTAACGAAAGAAGAAGGCATGTTTTTATATGAACATGCCAGTACTCCAGAGTTGATGTATGTTGCTAATGAATTGAGAAAAATTCAGAAGAAAAACTCTAATAAAGTAACCTGGATTATAGATAGAAACCTGAATACTACCAATGTATGTATAGCGAACTGTAAGTTTTGCAACTTTTTCAGAAGACCAGGTCATGAAGAATCATACATCACAAGTATTGAAGAATATAAAGTTAAAATAGAAGAAACATTTAAATATGGTGGTGAGCAATTGTTATTACAAGGCGGACATCACCCTGATTTAGGATTAGCATATTATGTTGATTTATTTAAAAGCCTTAAACATTTATTTCCGAATTTAAAACTTCACTCTTTAGGTCCGCCTGAAATAGCCCACATCGCAAAACTCGAAAAAATGTCACATCATGATGTTTTAAAAGCCTTGATAGAAGCAGGGTTAGATTCATTACCAGGTGCTGGAGCAGAAATATTAAATGACAGAGTAAGAAGATTGATATCTAAAGGTAAATGTAGTGGTAAAGAGTGGTTAGATGTGATGAGGGCTGCTCATCAATTAGGTTTAACTACATCGGCTACGATGATGTTCGGACACGTAGAGACTTTAGAGGAGCGTTTTGAGCATTTAGTTTGGTTGCGTGAAGTTCAATCTGAGAAACCCAAAGATTCAAAAGGATTCATCGCATTTATACCATGGCCATTCCAAGATGATGGTACATTATTAAAGAAGATTAGAGGTATTACGAATAATGTTACTGGTGATGAATACATTAGAATGATTGCTTTAAGTAGAATAATGCTACCAAACATTGAAAATATACAAGCATCTTGGTTGACAATAGGTAAAGAGGTTGCCCAAATCTGTCTACATGCAGGTGCGAATGACTTCGGATCCATCATGATTGAAGAAAATGTTGTATCGGCAGCAGGTGCACCTCATAGATTTACATCAAAGAGTATACAAGAGGCTATAAAACAAGCTGGATTTGAACCTCAGTTGAGAAATCAACAGTATGAGTATAGAGATATACCAACACAAATGGAGGAGCAGTTAATTAATTATTAATGATTGGCAATGTTCTTTGTATATTTGGATATTTAGAGATCATTTTATTAATTGCGTCAAATTAATTCAAATTGGAAAGAGTAAACCGACTTATAGAATCATTAATATTTGCTTCAGAACAGAGCATTTCAGTTACTGATTTACAAACACTTATTAATAATTACTTAAATGAAACTTTAAGTGAAGAACAAATACTTGAGTGTTTAACAAGCTTAAAAGAGAAATATTCATCAGAAGCATATGTATTTGATTTAATTGAGATTAGCAATGGTTACCAATTCTTAAGTAAGAAAGAGTATCATGATTTATTAAATCAATTAATCATACACAGAGAAAAGAAAAAGCTTTCTACAGCAGCAATGGAAACTTTGGCTATTATAGCTTACAAGCAACCCATTACAAAAACAGAAATTGAATTAATAAGAGGAGTGAACTGTGATTACAGTATTCAAAAATTATTAGAGAAAGATTTAATATCTATAAATGGTAGAAGCTCAGGTCCGGGTAAGCCAATTTTATACGAAACAAGTATAAGTTTCATGGATCACTTCGGATTAAAAACGAATAAAGATTTACCACAATTAAAAGATATACAATCTTTAGAGAATTCTATAAATCCTGAAGATTCAAATATTCAAAATATAGAACCCATAAGTTCTGAGGAAGCCGATATCATAGAGAGTAATGACATGAATACAAGTGATTCAGCACAAGCTTCTACAGATATTGAGTCAGAAAATAAAGACTAATATTTTTATATTTTTTTTGTAAAGCAATTAATCATTGTATTAACTTTGAAAAAATATATAGTATGATACTTGCTAATCTAATTAACAAGTTTGTATCTTTATATTAATAAGAATTTGTATTAGAAAAATTGTTCAACATCAATGAAAAGCCCTAAAAAAGCCAACGAAAAAAAAGCAACTAAACCAGGTTCAAAAACTGGATCTAGTAAAGCAAAACCTGGTATTAAACCAACTAAAGATTCAGCTGTACCAAAGTCAAAAATTATTGACGATGAAGATGATGATTTAGATATGGGTATTGATGATTTAGATACAGGCTTCGATGACTTTGATGAGTTTGAAGATGATGAGTTTTAAATATCATATATATTAAAATATTATACAACAAGCCTCTTATGAGGCTTTTTCTATTTAAAATCTATTATATTTATCGCAATGAAAAAAATAAATTTTGAAGTTTTACTATATCCTATCATCATACTTATTAGTACTCTTGCAATTACTTATTACATTAGTCTATTCTGTTTATTTTTTAAATTAAATAATCCAAAATATACCTTAATTTATGCATATATAATTGCATTATTTTCAATAAAAATACTTTTTACAAAATCATCATTTCTTGATTTAATAGTAAGTTCATTTTTTGTTGTTTCAATTTGTATAGTCTCCTATTTTGCTGTAATAAACATATATGATTTATCATGGGATGGGCAATGGTACCATCAAGATGCAATAATTAAATTATATAAAGGCTGGAACCCAATCTATTCTGTATCTACAACTAATAATGTTGGCTCAAGTGAACTTTGGATAAATCATTATACACAAGGTATCTGGATTATTGAAGCAAACATATTAAGATTGACAGAAAGAATACAATCAGCTAAAGTTCTTACTCTAGTTCTAGTTTTAATAACAATATTGAATAGTATTTATGTATTTCAAAAATACAAACTGAGTAAAAATATATTTATAAGTATTTTATTTTCTATTGCTATAGTTTTAAACCCGATCGCGATCAGTCAAATTTTTAGTTTTTATGTAGATGGAATATCTGCATTGATGGTAACTAATATTATAATGCTATTATATATTTATTTCAAAGAAAATCACTCAAAATCAATACTTGTTATATTATTATTTATAATCTCAATTTATATCAATGTAAAGTTTAGTAATCTCGTTTACATTAGTATTATTTTATTCGGTTATTTTTTAATCTTATTATATACAAAAAGAAAAATTGATTTTAATTATATATTTTCTTTTTCAATTATATATCTATTTTCTGCAGTCATTATAGGTTATAGTTCTTATACAAAAAATACTATCGAAAAAGGGCATCCTTTCTACCCATTGATGGGTGAAGGAAGTTATAGTGGATTAATAAGTCGAATACAAAAGCCCGCAAATTTTGACTCTACAAACAACCGATTAGATAATTTCATAATTGGTAATTTATTTGCTTTTCCACAATATTCTCGAAGTCCATTTGAATATAAGGTGAGACTACCATTTACGCCTACTACTTATTTCCAATACTTTAGTACCGATGCAGAAATAGCTGGATTTGGAGCAATTTATTTTGATATACTAATAGTTCTTTTTACATGTATTATATTTTCAATGTTATATCTCTATAAAAAAAGAAGAGAATTATACATTTTGAATAAGAATAAATTAATAGTAGGGATTATTATAGTTGTGACACTATTTTCTAGTTGTTTAATTAATGATGGCATGCATGTGTCTAGATACATTCCACAATTTTATCTAATACCCTTTATATTATTAATATTTACGTACAAAATTGATGGTAGATTTTTTAAAATTTTAACGGTATTGATATTGACAGCATTCATGGTTAATTCTTATTATATTTTAGAAAGACAAATAACTTATTATAAAGATATGTCGAGACATGTAATATTTGAAATGCAATATTTAAACGAACAATATAAGTATGTAGAAGTAGAAATGGAATATGAGTCTGTCGAAAGAAGATTAATTGAAAATAATGTGAAATATATTAAAAAAGATTTAACTTCAGATAGTTTAAAGAATCCATTCTTATTTACAGGTGAACGAAATTTTTATAAAGGAATTAAATGATTGGACTAATTATAGAACAAATAAGAATAAAGCAATGGATAAAAAATGTTTTAATTTTTGTCCCGTTGTTTTTTTCGTTTAATTTATTCAACAGACAAGATATATTAAATACAACACTAACTTTTATAAGTTTTTCATTTGCTGCATCATTTATTTATATTATAAATGATATTACCGATAAAGAAAAAGACAAATTACATCCTCGTAAAATGAATAGGCCTGTAGCATCAGGCCGTATTTCTATTCAATTTGCTTATTTCCTTTCTATTATATTAATATTATCATCTATTAGTATTTTAACTTACATTAATACACCTTATCTATATGCTATTGTTTCATCATATATTATATTAAATATTCTTTATGCTTATTTATTAAAAAACATAAGCATAATAGATTGCATTAGCATATCTATTGGTTTTGAATTAAGAATTATAGCTGGCTGTATAGCTATAAATGTTGTTCCTTCAGATTTTATATTAATTGTGACATTTTTCTTGGCATTAATGTTAGCATTTATTAAAAGAAAAGGTGAGTTAAATACCATGGCTGATGATTCAATAAATCATAGAATAGTATTAAAGTACTACACAAATTCATTGCTTGATAAATTTATATTCGCTAGTGCTTCTATCACTATTTTAGGTTATTTATTTTATACTATAGATAAAGATGTAACTGCAAAAATTGGTAATGACTATTTAAAGTACTCAGTAGTTTTTGTGGTTTATGGAATACTAAGATTTATTCAATTAACAGAAATCGACATTTATAAAAAAGAAGGAGATCCAACAACACTTATATTTAAAGATAGACCAATTCAGATGGCATTATTAAGTTGGATAATTTTCGTAGCATTTTGTTTATATGTCAAATAAAATAGTTGTAGTTGATTTTGATGAGACATTATATAAATATGATTCTTTAATTAGGTTCTGTTTATATATTTATATCAAAAAGCCTAAGCAGTCTATTTATATTTTAAAACAAGTATTTGCATTCATATTAAATTTATTAGGTATAATAAATACTAAAAAATACAAACAATTATTTTTATGCTTTGCAACTAATATTAACCATGATGAGTTGTATAAATTATCTATTGATTTCTGGGAACGTGAACATCCTAACAACTTTAATAAAGAAATTTTAAATGTAATTAATTCATCTACTAGAACAATATGTATAAGTGCTTCGCCCGAGTTGTATTTAAAATATATTTGCGAGAAACTAAACATTGAATTAATTGGTACAAGAATCGAATACGAAAATTCAACCTATAAGATTGTTGGTGAGAACTGTAAAGCAGAAGAAAAAGTCAAAAGATTAAATGAATATATTTCTAACAAAGAATATGAAATAGAATCGTGTTATAGCGACTCTATGACTGATATGCCATTATTCAAAATTGCTAAGAATGCTTATCTAGTTAAATCGAAAGAAATTATAAAACTATAATTTCTTAGCTATTATTGTATAATGCGGATAAACCCACATTTGTCTACTGCTAACATTATCGATAGAAAAGCCTACTTCTCTCAATAAATATGTTGCTCTGTTTACACTTATTTCATTACCTATTTCTGATGATAGTAATAGATCATGTAATTTGTTGAATAAAACAAATATTGAAGACTTGTCAATGTCTTTGAAAATTAGTGTGGCATTAGGTTTCATTTTTTGAAATAGCTGCTGCATAAAATGATTTTGTTGTTCGGTTGGTATATGATGAAATACATCAATCATACTTACATAATCGTACTCATTTAATTGATCTGGAATATTAGATCCATCGTATTTGTAGATATCAGTTTGAATATTTTTTAAATTAAATAATGATTTTGCGTTTTCTACTAAATCATTTGAAATTTCAACACCAGCTAGTTTTGAAGGATTCTTAAATTCGTTTACGAGAGATAAGAATGAGCCAGATCCACAGCCTATGTCGAATAAACTTATTTGATTGGGTAGATTGTTTAATATGTCGTCGAACGGACATATATAAGGTCGGTAAACAGTTTTTATTTTTGCAAGTCCCTTTAAATCCTTTGCTTCACTATTTAATAAAAAAGTTTTTAATTGAGTATTATTTATCATCTATGTTACTTTCTCTAATTATGTATAATGGTCTGTTTCTAACGTTGGCGCTTAAACGTGAAATATATTCACCTATTATACCTATTGATATTAATTGAATACCACCTAAAAATAAAACTGAAATAATTATAGATGTCCAGCCTTCTATGTAATCTTTAGAAATAAATCTAGAGTACAAAGCATAGAGCATAACAATAAATGCAATACCAGAAACTACGAAACCACATATACTTGCAAACTTTAATGGGAAATTTGAAAATGAAGTAATACCATCTAAAGCAAAACGAATCATTTTTTTATAAGTGTAACCAGTCTCACCAGCGTTTCGCTCGTCTCTTTCATACTCTACATATGTTTGATTGAATCCTATCCATGAAATTTGTCCGCGAAGAAATTTCTGCTGTTCGGGCATTTGTTTCAGTGCATCAACAATTTTTCTATCCATGATTCTAAAATCTCCAGTATCAACAGGTATATTAACTGAAGTAATAGCTTTTAAAATTCTATAAAACATTTTAGCGGTAAATTTCTTTAACCAACTCTCCCCTTTTCTTGCTTTACGTTTTGCATATACAACTTCATAACCTTCATCCATTTTATTGTACATGTCAATAATTAATTCAGGTGGATCTTGAAGGTCAGCATCTATGATTACAATTCTATCTCCTATTGCTTTATCTAATCCTGCTGTAACCGCAATTTGATGTCCGAAATTTCTACTAAAATTTATATATTTAATTTTAGAATCATCTTTGGATAAATTTTTAATGATGTCAATAGAATCATCTTTACTTCCATCATTAATAAACACAAATTCAGTTGTTACATTCAATTTAACAAAAACTGAATTTAAACGATTTACTAGCTTTTGAATGTTCTGCGATTCGTTATAGATTGGAATTATTACACTTAATTTCATTATGAAGATCTTAAAATTAAATATTCATGGTTAGTACATTATCACTTATGAATAAATTGCCTTCTGTAGCATTCTTCACATCTTCCACACTTACCCCTGGTGCTGTTTCCAACAATAAAAATCCGCCTTCAGGTAAAACTTCTAATACGGCTAATTCGGTTACAATTTTCTTTACACATTTAACTCCTGTTAAAGGTAATGAACATGTACTTAATAATTTCGATTCACCCGCTTTATTTACATGTTGCATAGCTACAATAATATTTTTTGCGGATGCTACTAAATCCATCGCCCCTCCCATACCTTTTACCATCTTACCTGGTATTTTCCAATTAGCAATGTCTCCATTTTCTGAAACTTCCATGGCGCCTAATATTGTTAAATCTACTTTTTGTGCGCGTATCATTCCGAAACTCATCGCAGAATCAAAAATTGATGAACCTGGTAATGTTGTAATCGTCTGTTTACCCGCATTTATTAAATCAGCATCTTCTTCTCCTTCAAAAGGGAACGGACCCATACCCAACAATCCGTTTTCAGATTGTAATACTACATTGATACCTCCTGGAATGTAATTTGCAACCAAAGTCGGAATTCCGATACCTAGGTTTACATACATTCCATCTTTTACTTCTTTTGCTATTCTTTTAGCTATGCCGTTTTTATCTAACATCTATTCTAATTTTAAAAATCTATTATTAATGAAAGTTATACTGTCAAGCTTTATTACTACATTTTCATTTTTAGGTCTTAACAATAATTCATCTGCCTTATTATAAATATCCTTTATATCATTGTTAATAAGTGTAATTTTGATTTTATCTGTACTGTTATTTACCATTACGTTATCTTCAATCAATGCCCAATCACCATCTATAATACTTACAGATTTACCCATGTTCATTTCCTTATGAAAATATTTTCTTCCGTACTGATCAAATAATTCTAATAAATAAACACCTCTAAGTATTACATCATCATTAATATTACCAAACCAAAATGAAATATTTAGTTCTTCATTATTTATTTCTGGAACCTTACCTTCATAAATAGTTAAATAATGCTGACATGGATGAGCTAATGATCCATTGCCAAAATATGATGGTTTATTATCATAACTATCATAGTTCAGGTAAATATATCTATTCGAATCTATGCTAGTGTAGTCGCGAATTGATTTAAAATCTTTTAAGTATATAGATCTAGATTTATTGAAATATTCAAAAGGTAGTCTGTAGATATATAAATTTGGAGTAGAATCAAATAAAATCGCATTAACCATTAATCTACTTTCAAATTCTTTAATTGGAACACCTTTAGTTCTTAGGATTAAAAAATCTTTGTTGGATTTAAAATTTTGAATTAAATTATTTTCTCTATATGGCTCTAATAAAAATTGAGTAGTCTTATATGTTTCAGATCTTGAAGTTCTATTTGAGTGCAAATCAAAACTTGGTAGTCCTGTTATTACACTGTACAACATTACATCTCTCATATGAAATCCATCACCCATATATAAATTCTCTGAACCTTGACTAAAATAAGGAACACCGATTATTGCTTGATAATCGTTAATGTTAATTTTTGATAACCATGAATTGTATTCTGATTTATTATTTATGTCTTCTAGTTCTGTGATTCTATTATCATATCTTTCATTATAATCTTTATTTGCAGCATAAATATCAAGTGCATAAATTATACAAACTAATGATAGAAGAAAATATTTAAGAGTTGGTTTTTGTTTTATAACGTAAATGTAAAATAGATAAAATGCTACTATGTTAAAGCAATAATAAAACACCCAATTAAATCGAGCGATTGCCCTAAATTGTTTTATGTAACCTATGTAATCAAATAGTGGTCTACCCCAATTTGTTACAAATGGTAATCCAAGCCCTACAAATAATCCAGCTAATGAAATATATAACAATATAACGACATTATGATTTTCGTTGAAATAGATAATCTTTTTAAAGTTTCTGTCGATAAGGTATTTAATAGTATATGCCAGTAGTAATACACTTATAATTACTGCCAATAAACCTATATAAGACCTAGCTTCATAAATAATTTTTGATGGTTCAATTATTGTTTCAAATAACTTTTTATAAAATGAAAATTCTGGAAAGTATATCCCAGATATACTACCAGTAAAGAAAAAGAAATTCCAAGGGAATGGTGATCTATCAGATACCGGATGATAAGAATTTATTAAAAGTTGAATGATTATAAAAGGTAATAGAACTTGAATAAATAAATGTAATAGTCTTTTGATAATTGAATGTTTTTGATCTTTATAATATAGAATATATTGTAAAGAATAATATAAAACCGCGATTAACAAAAAGAACCCGAAGTAATATAAATGGTTACCTGATATAAAAAATACATAAATACTAATTAAAAACGATTTGAAAATATTCGGTTTATTCCAAGAGTTTATAATGAATAGTGTAAATAATGGTATTGCAAATACGTAACCTAATGAATTATGACCACCAAATCTTATGATTTGTGGTGACATAAATGAAATTAATATCGCAAATAAAGCAGAATAATTACTATCGACTTTAATTGCTTTAAATAGATAATAAAGTGCTATTGCACCGAGCAAAATTGAAAAAATTACAAAGCAATTGAAAATTGCGATTGAATAATTTTGAATAGGAATGACTACATCAATTAATTTGATTGCATTTGTAAGCATTAATGGATTGACACTAAAAAATGCATTATCACCATATGGATATTGCATAGATCTACTTTCAAAATAACTTGAATCATGTTTTACATGATAAAGTAATTCATGATAAGTTTGAATTCCATCACCTACATCAACAAAGTAATAATTATTGACGTTTATCAAAATTTTTCCGAAGAAAATAATTGTTAAAGCTGTACAAATTACAATTAGTGATAATAAGCTTTTGTATTTATTAATCATATTCTTGTTCTTACTGTTCTCTGTTCTATCCTCTTCTCATAATCTTTACCTTCAAATATTCTATGCACATATATACCTGGTGTGTGAATTTGATCTGGATCTAATTCACCAGCTGGTACTAAATGCTCTACTTCTGCAATGGTGATTTTACCGGCCATGGCCATAATCGGATTAAAGTTTCTAGAGGTAGATCTGAAAATTAAATTTCCCATAGTATCTCCCTTCCATGCTTTAACTATTGCAAAGTCAGCATCAAATGCATACTCCATTAAATATTCTTTACCAATAAACACTCGTGTTTCTTTTCCAATTGCTACTTCAGTACCTACACCTGCTGGTGTAAATATTGCAGGCATACCATAACCCGCTGCCATACATCTTGTCGCTAATGTTCCTTGAGGTATTAACTCTACTTCTAATTCACCTGATAGTAATTGACGTTCAAATTCAGCATTCTCCCCTACATATGATGAGATCATTTTTTTCACTTGACGTTGTTTTAGCATTAAGCCTATACCGAAATCATCTACCCCTGCATTATTAGATATACAGGTTAAGTTTTTTGTTCCTTTTGCAACTAATGCATTGATACAATTCTCTGGTATACCACACAATCCGAAGCCCCCTAACATTAAGGTCATTCCGTCTTGTATATCTTTTATAGCCTCTTCAGCGTTTTTAACGACTTTATTCATTTTATTTATGCTTTATGCAAATATAATATTTTCAGTATGAGATGCTCATAATTGTCTATTTATAATACTTTATAGCTTGCTTTAATTATATTTGTCTATGTACTCTATAATTTTAATTTTTATTCTTTCTCTCTGCTCATTTAATCTTTTTGCTCAAGAAGGTTCTATTGATGTTATAAAAGAAAATGGTAAACATTTTAAAGCTTTAGAGTTTATTGTTAAAAAGAATACCCTTTACACGAATATCGTTCCAAATTTCTTAGCAAGTAGTCTTACTATAGAAGCACCCGTACAATTTACACTTGATAGATCTTATCTTATTTTGGGTTCTGATGAAAAGTTTCTTCTTATTAAAGATGTTGAACAAACCAATGCTGTTCAAGAAAGTGCCGCAAGATTAAATAACCAATCATCTGCATTAATTATTTCAAAAAATACTTTTAATAATTTTAGTTTCTATACTGGTAATATTGAAGGCAAAGTCAGAATAAATTTATTATACGCAGCCCCACTGAAATCTTCATACCTGAAAGATTCAAAAAAAAAAGCCCCAAAAGATTGTAGCATCGCCCCTGAAAGCATCGATCAATCGGTTTGGAGAACGGGTCTACCAGAGCCTAGTACAAGTCCTACGCCTACTGTAGTTAAACATATTATTTTACACCATGCCGCTGGTTCTAACACCGATACATTCTATCAAAATACTGTTCGAAATTATTATTTATTACATACTCAAACTAATGGTTGGGATGATATAGGTTATAATTACTTGGTAGCGCCGAATGGTGATATTTACAATGGTCGCGACGGATTTCAATATGGTGATGATAATGTTATTGGTGCTCATATGTGCGCTAGAAATACTAATACCATGGGCATATGCTTATTAGGGAATTATCATAACACAGGGTATTTACCAAGTGATACTTCTATTGCTTCTATCAATCAATTAATCACTTGGAAATTATTTAAAGAACAATTGTTTAACCCATTTGATAGTAGTTTACATCCGGTTAATAATCCGGTGGGGTATTTAGGTGTTATCGCTGGACATAAAGAAGGATGTAATGCAGGGTATACAGTGTGCCCAGGTGATCAATATTTTCAATCTATCGAAACTCGTGTGAAAGCTAACGTTGCTGTAGATCTCAGTAATTGTATAGCATTAGTTATTAATCAATCTGTAAATTCTAATTTTATTATCTACCCTAATCCGAGTATAGATCTTGTAAATATTACTTCAAAATTTATAATCAATGAGATTATTATCACTGATTTATTAGGGAGAGTATTGTATAAGTTTAATGATATTAATGATTATGTATTCGAAATTAAAAACCTAGAGAAAGGAAATTATTTCATTCGCATCAATCAGAAATTTATAGAGAAAATTGTTGTGAATTAATTAGGCTTTCGGACAAGATTTACATCTTTTACCCTTCTTGTGTTTCTTGCAACATTTCTTAAAACAAGCTTCTAAGAAATACGGATTCAAGCCTTTAGAATTTTCGGGATCTAATGGGTTAAAGCTTTTAGCTTCAGAGGGATGATACTCAGTTTTGAATTCCACACCACAAATATAGGTTTATTTAGATTAATTACAAATAGACTATAGAAATTCCATCACCTCCGAAGTCAACATGCTCATCTTCAATAGATTTAACCTCTTTATATTTACGTAAAGACTCACGAATTATCTTTCTCAAAATACCATCACCCTTACCATGAAGTATTCTTAACTGTGAAAATCCCATCATTAATGCCTTATCAATGAATTTCTCAACTTCCACTAATGCTTCTTCTGCCCTCTTTCCTCGGATGTCAATAGATGGAAAAAAACTATCAGAATTATTTAGAATATTAGAACTAGAACGTGATAATTTTTCTTGTTTAGGTGCCTGAATTTTTTCTAGCTTATTGATGTTTACAAATGATCTTAATTCACCAATAGCTAGTTCAACCTTTGATTTTTGAATATTTAATATTCTAGCTGTTGTATCGGTATCAATTAACTTTACCCAATCACCAATCTTCAATACTACATCTGATTTGATTTTTTCAGACTTAGCTGCTTTCGGAGGTTCAAAAGAATTTAATAACTCTTCTGATTTTTGTTCTAATTCAACTCTAAGTTTCTTCGTGATTTCTTTATCGGCCTTAGAATTTTTGATTTCAGCAATTGTATTTTCTATCAATTTATTGGCTTGTGATAAAATCTTTTTTGCTTCTTCTTTTGAGTCACGTAGAAGTCGACGTTTATTTTCATCAAGTTCTGACTTTAAAGTTTTATTGCTATTTAAGAGTAATTGTAATTGAATTTTATCAGCCTCTAATTCTTTTTGAATAGCATCGAGTTTCACTTTATCACGTTGAATTTCAATCAACAAATCATCTACCTTTTGTTGCTGTCTACCAACTTTCTGTTTTGCTAGTTCTATTAGTTGCTTCGACAATCCAGTTTTTTGTGCAATCTCAAATGCATAAGAACTGCCTGGCTGTCCGATCTCTAATTGATACAATGCTCTCAACTCTACTGTATCAAATAACATAGATGCGTTTGCTAAGCCTTGTGTACTACTTGCAAACACTTTTAAGTTTGAATAATGAGTAGTGATTACACCTTTAACATTTTTCTTGTTCAAGGTTTCTAACACTGCCTCAGCCATAGGTCCGCCGAACTTCGGATCAGTACCTGTACCAAACTCATCGATTAATATAAGAGTATGCGGATTTGCTTCTTTAATGAAAGTATTCATATTCGAAAGGTGAGCTGAGTAAGTACTCAAATCACTTTCTATTGATTGATCATCACCAATATCTACTAATATTTTTTTCATTACTGCTAATTTAGAATCAGCAGAAAGTGGTACCAACAATCCGTGTTGTAGCATGAGTTGTATCAATCCGATTGTTTTTAATGCAACTGATTTACCACCAGCATTCGGACCTGAGATTACGATAATTCTCTGCTCGTCATTTAATTCAGCCTTTAATGGTATAACTTTTTTACCAAGACTTTTAAATGATAATAATAAAAGCGGATGTCTGGCATTTAACCATCTAAATATAGGTTCGCGAGAGAGCTCAGGTAAATTAGCATCTATACGAATAGCGAATAAAGCCTTAGCTCTAATAAAATCTAGTATCGTAAGTAATTGATGATATTGTAATAATTGTGGTAAGTATGGTCTTATTTTATTCGTAAGCTCTGTTAGAATTTTAATGATTTCTCGCTTGCGTTGATATTCTAAATCTTTAATTCTGTTGTTTAAGTCAAGCACTTCAGTGGGTTCCATAAAAACGGTTTGTCCAGTAGAAGATTCATCAACTATAAATCCTTTAGCTTTTCTTTTATACTCTGCAGCTACAGGTATTACCATTCTTCCATCACGAACAGTTAATTGTCCGTCAGATGTATAACCTTCTTTCTGCCATTCTTTAAATATCTGAGTAATACGTTTACGTACATCAGATTCAGCTGATAAGATAGACTGAGTAATTTCTTTTAGCTCAGCGCTCGCATTGGGTTTTATGTTACCCTTTGGATCAATAATAGCTTCAATAGATTTAATAATGCTTAAATCGAATTCTATGTCTTTTACTAATAATTCAATAGAGGGGTATTGTCCTTCTTCTTCTTTAATAAAGGAAATACAAGCTCTTACAGTTATTAAGGCTTGTAATAATTTTAGAAATTCTTCTTCCAGTAAATAGGTTCCTTCTACCCTAACCTTTTCAGTTAATGTTTTTATATCGAAGAAATTTTCTGCCGGAAACTTTCTGCCTTTTAATAAGATTTCTTTGAACTCATGTGTTTGATTTAACAACTTAGATAGCAAATCGAAATTAGAGATAAACTGCATTTTATCAACCATAGTTCTACCCATGCTGCTAATGCATTCTCGTTTGATCTCTTCTTTAATTTCGATGAATCCGAGTTTATTATAAATCTGTTCTGGAAATAACATTCTACTGTTGCTTAAAAACCTCTGCTTCTTTTCTACTCATCTCTTCAGCAATTTTCTGATAAATCTGTTCCAATAGAGCTGGGTTATCGGTATAAAACTTCAAACTCTTATTAAAGTTTGAATCTGTGGTATTGTATTTTTTATAGATAAGATCGTAATAGGTTCTGATATTTAGCTTATAGTTCGAATCTGCAGCAGCTGTTTTTACGGCAGCTTCGGCAAGGTGAACATCCATCATAATAAAGACCATGCTGTCTTTGGGTATAATATCTGAGGGGATGTCAACTTCCTTTTTAGAACATGCAGCAAAGCCTATGAATAGCAAACATCCGAAGAATAAAAATGAATGTTTGTTTTTAAATAAAGATAGTTTTAGCATGTCTTTTAGTATTTTTGTTTATACAAAAGTAATGATAATGAGTATTTCTGAGCATATAATCTCAATTAAAAAAGAATTAGACCCAAAAGGTGTCGAACTAATAGCTGTTTCAAAGACTAAGAGTAATGAAGATATAATGGAGGCTTATGATGCCGGACAGAGAATCTTTGGGGAAAATCATGTTCAAGAATTGGTAGAGAAGTTTGAGGCATTACCGAAAGATATAGAGTGGCATTTAGTCGGACATTTGCAGAGCAATAAAGTAAAATACATAGCACCATTTATTAGTTTAATACATTCGATTGATAGTTTAAAATTACTACAAGAGGTAAATAAGCAAGCGATTAAAAACAATAGAGTAATAGATTGTTTATTGCAAGTGTATATTGCAGATGAAGACACCAAATTCGGATTAGCATACGATGAGTTAATTGATTTATTAAGGTCAGAAGAGTATACAGAGTTAAAGAATATTAGAATTGTAGGCTTGATGGGAATTGCTACTTTAACAGATTCTGAGCGTATGATAAATGAAGAGTTTAAAGAGTTGAGTGTATTGTTTGATGGAATAAAACAGAGCTTTTTTAGAAAAGAAGAATCTTTCAAAGAAATTTCTATGGGCATGTCATCAGATTATAAACTTGCGATTGAGAATGGAAGTACAATGGTAAGATTAGGGAGTACAATTTTTGGTAAGAGAATTATTAAACACTATAAAAATAAAGAAGATAATGAAAGTACGCAGAGCTAAACCCGAAGACTGTAGTAGGTTATTAGAACTTATAAAAGAATTAGCATTATTTGAAAAAGCACCACAAGAAGTTACAGTTACACTAGAAGAATTTGAATTTGCGGGTTTCTCTGATCACCCTGTTTGGTGGGCATTTGTAGCGGAAGTTGATGAAGTAATACAAGGTTTTGCTTTATACTACATAAGATATTCAACATGGAAAGGATGTAGAATGTATTTAGAAGACATCATCATTACAGAAGAATACAGAGGTAAAGGATTAGGTAAATTATTATTTGACCAATTAATTATTGAAGCGGTCGAAAGAAATTTAAAGGGCATCACATGGCAAGTGTTGGAGTGGAACGAAGATGCAATTGAATTCTATAAAAAATACAATGCAGGTATTGACCCTGAATGGGTTAATGGAAGTTTAAGTCAAGAGCAGATTCAACATTTCTACGATCAATTTGTCGCATGAGGATTTATAAATTTGGTGGTGCATCAGTAAAAGATGCTCAGGCAGTAAAAAACGTTTTCGAGATACTTCAAAAAGAAGATCAAAAGAATTTGGTAGTTGTTATTTCTGCAATGGGTAAAACTACCAATGCATTAGAAGAAGTATGGAAAGCTTATTTAAACAACGACTCAGAGCTTTCTAATAAAGTAGATATTGTAAGAGCTTATCATCAAAATATGATTTCAGAATTATTCAGTTCTGAAAAAAATGAGGTAGCCGACGAAGTCAATAATTTATTTGTTGAATTAGAGTGGATCTTAGAAGAAGAACCAGATGAAAACAAAGATTTCATATACGACCAAATAGTTTCATTGGGTGAATTACTTTCAACAAGAATTGTTGAGGCATTTTTAAGAGCGAGCGGATTAAAAACTAAATGGGTAGATGCGAGGAGTTATTTAAAATCAGACAATCAATACAGAGAAGCAGGTATAGATTGGGATTTAAGCAATGAATTAATCAATGATGAATTACATAGAATATTAGAAAATCATATAATCATTACACAGGGATTTATTGCATGTACATCTGAGAACTATACCACTACATTAGGTAGAGAAGGTTCAGATTATACAGCAGCTATTTTTGCAAATATTCTAAATGCAGAAAGCGTAACTATTTGGAAAGATGTACCTGGGGTTTTAACTGCAGATCCTAAAATTTTTGAAGGTGCAGTAAAGCTTGATGACATACCCTATGCAGAAGCTATTGAAATGACGTACTATGGTGCAACGGTCATCCATCCGAAGACCATAAAACCATTACAAAATAAGAAGATACCCTTATTAGTAAAACCATTTTTATCACCAGAAGAAAGTGGTACTGCAGTAGGTAGAAAAGAAAATGTAGAATTCAAAGTTCCTATTGTCATCTTAAAAAAGAATCAGAAATTAATTAGTTTCAGTACGAATGATTTTTCATTTATTGCTGAAAATAATTTAACTGAAATTATAGGTGCAATTAGTAAGCTCGGTATAAAAATCAATACCATGCAAAACTCTGCAATGACATTTTCAATTTGTATTGATGATACTGAAAAATCTGAGTTATTGATAGAGGTATTAAAGTCGAAATATAAAATCATGTATAATGATAATATTCAATTAATAACTATCAGACATTATAACGAAGCGATTATTCAAGAATTTTTATCGAAACATCAATTGATGTTAGAGCAAAGAAGTCGAAGTACGATTCAATTAGTACTGAAATAAAAAAGAAAAAGCTGGAGTGTCGAGGTCCAGCTTTTTGCTTATAAAATTGACTGAATTGTTCACCTAATGAATTCAGTTAGAAATTGTTCGAAGGCTAATATATAAAAAACATTTATAAAAAAAAAGGGTCGAATAAATTCGACCCTCTAAAATCTTATAAATATTATTAGAATTCTCTGTTTACATCGAATGCTTCAAGATAATCAGCCACACGACGTACAAACTGTCCGCCTAATGAACCATCAACCACCCTATGATCATAAGAGTGAGATAAGTACATTTTATGTCTGATAGCAATCATATCACCATCGGCAGTTTCAACAACTGATGGCATTTTACGAATAGCACCAACAGCCATAATAGCTACTTGAGGTTGATTGATAATAGGCGTACCCATTACGTTTCCGAATGAACCTACGTTTGTCAATGTATAAGTACCACCTGAAATTTCATCAGGAGTTAATTTATTTGCGCGAGCACGAGCTGCTAAATCATTTACAGCTTTCGTTAAGCCTACTAAATTCATTTGATCTGCATTCTTAATCACAGGTACTATTAAATTACCTGAAGGTAATGCTGCAGCCATCCCAATATTAATATTTTTACGCTTGATAATTTGAGTTCCATTCAATGAAATATTGATCATCGGGAAATCTTTAATCGCACGAACTAATGCTTCGATGAAAATTGGAGTGAAAGTAATTTTTTCACCTTCGCGCTTTTCAAATTCTTTCTTCACCTTATCTCTCCATCTAACTATGTTCGTAACATCAGCTTCAACGAATGAAGTCACGTGTGGCGAAACATGTTTACTCATCACCATATGATCAGCAATAAGCTTTCTCATACGATCCATCTCAATGATTTCATCACCTGCATTAACTGATACTGACGGTGCAGTGATTTTTACTTCGGATGATGCAGAAACATTAGCTGTTGCTGCTGGCGTGCTATCTTTAGGGGCAGAAACATTTGTACCCGACTTTCTTGTTTCTACGTATGCTAAAATATCATTCTTTGTTACTCTACCTTCAGAACCAGTACCTGTAATAGAATCTAATTCAGCTTGATTGATACCTTCACTAGAAGCAATGCTTTTTACTAATGGAGAGTAAAAACGATCTGAACTTGATTGAACTGATGTAGTAACAGTTTCTGTTTTTTGACTTAGCTCTTGTATGCCTGGGGCTGACGCCGCAGGAGTTGTAGGTGCTGAACTTTCAGCAGGTTTAGATGCAGCAACTGTTCCTCCTTCTGTTTCAATAATAGCAATCACTGCTCCAACTTTTACAACATCACCTTCGTTGAATAAAGTTTTTACCAATGTACCAGAAACAGGTGATGGAACTTCAGAGTCTACTTTATCAGTAGCAATCTCTAATACTGATTCATCATTATCGATTGAATCACCAACATTTTTTACCCATTTAATAATTGTTGCTTCTGCAACACTTTCACCCATTTTAGGTAGGACAAGTTCGTACTGAGCCATATAATCTGTTTGTAATAAAGCGCAAAAATAAGCTATTTTGTCAATTACTCAATTTAATTCTTCTCTTAATAGTCTAAATAACATCCAAAGTGCCTGAATAGCTGTGCGTTCTATATTCTGTAATCGTTGATTACCGAATTGAAATTTTCTGCTATATACTTTATTCTTACTAGCCACCGCAATCCATACCGTACCTACTGGTTTGTCATCTGTGCCCCCTCCAGGTCCGGCTATACCAGAACAAGCTATCGCATAATCAGTTTTAAAATGCTCTAAAGCACCTAAAACCATCTCCTCTACTGTTTCTTTACTTACAGCACCAAATGTGTTTAGAGTTTCCTCTTTAACCCCTAATGTGTATTTCTTCAAATCATAAGAATAAGATATAACACCTCCTTCATAAGCAACTGATGATCCTGCTACACTTGTTAATAAATGTCCGATATACCCACCTGTACAACTCTCAGCAGTCGATAAATTTTTATTTGAAGCAATTAGTTTTCTTAAAACTGACTCTTCTAATGAAATATCTTCTTCAGCTACAACATTTTCTTTTATCTCATTAATAATGGCTGCTTTATATTTTAATAATTCAACCTGCTCTGCTTCATTCTTAAAGTAACCAGTTAACCTTAAACGTACAGTACCTAATTTAGGGAGATATGCTAACTTAATATTAGATGGTAATTCGTTCTCAATTTTTTCAATTTGTTCAGCTAAAAATGATTCCCCAATACCAGCTGTATTTATACTTTCATGTTTAATGATTATACCTTCATTCATCTCCGCAAGCATAGGAATAACATAATCTTGCATGATATATTTCATTTCAAACGGCACACCTGGCATTGAAAAATAGTGCTTATTGTTTTCGTTAAAATACATTGCAGGTGCAGTACCTTGCTTATTTATAAGAACTTTACATTTTGAAGGTACAAGAGCTTGTTTAACGTTTATTTCTAAAACCGGACGATTGTATTTTTTAAATATAGATTTAACATTTTCTAAAGCTTCTTCATTCATAACCATTTCTGAATTGAAATAATTAGCAAGAGTAACTTTAGTTATATCATCTTTCGTCGGACCTAGTCCGCCAGTTATTAAAATAATATCAGCTCTTTGTTCAGCTTCTTTTAAAGCATTAACAATATGATCTTTATCGTCTGATACAGAAGTTATTTGTTTTACCTTAACACCAATCTCATTTAATCGTTGTCCCATCCATGCTGAATTGGTATCAACCACCTGCCCTATTAATAATTCATCACCGATGGTTATAATTTCTGCTATCATATCTACGTTAAAGAAATTTTAAAGATAATTGTTTAATTTTCGCGAAATATAAGAAATATGAAAAAGTTAAGTACACTTCTTGCCATTATTATTTTAATAAGTTTCAATAGTTGTAAATCTCAAATTGATTTCAATAAAATTAAGACGGAGGGTACAAAAATTTTAAATCAAGGTGGTAGTGCTGCTTTAACAAATGACGAGATCATTAAAGGCTTGAAGGAGGCTTTAACAATTGGTAGTAAAAATGCATCTGGACTTGTATCAAAGGTTGATGGTTATTATAAAAACCCACAACTATACATTCCATTTCCACCAGAAGCAAAGAAAGTGCAAGAGACTTTAGTTAAATACGGACAAAATAAATTAGTGAACGATTTTGTAATGACATTAAATCGTGCTGCTGAAGATGCTGCAAAAGAAGCTGCACCAATATTTATTGCAGCGGTAAAAAATATGACTATTAAAGACGGATTAAATATTTTAAACGGCAATAATGATGCAGCAACTATGTATTTAAAAAATAATACTCAAGCAGAGTTATTAAAGAAATTCAAACCAGTTATTGAGAATTCATTAAATAAGGTGAATGCTACAAAATACTGGACAGATGTGATAGGCACTTATAACAAAATACCTACAGTACAGAAAATGAATCCAGATTTAGCTGCGTATGCTACTCAAAAAGCGATTGATGGGTTGTTTATAGTGGTAGCACAAGAAGAATTAAAAATTAGAAAAGATCCAGCTGCTCGAGTTACTGATATTTTGAAAAAAGTATTCGGAAAATAATTATTCTCTTTCATAGAATTCTCTTCTACGACTGAGTTTAAGATCTTGTAGAATTGAGGCACGTACTTTTAAGTCAACTGAATATCTTTGATAAGTACCAAAAGGTATCCAGTTAATAGATAAGTCCCAACAATGTAAATCTCTATAAATATTTAAAGATGTAGGTGTTATCTCTTTAGTAGTAAAGTCATAACCAGACAAGAATCCGATTTTCCATTTTGGAGTTACACTAATATCACCACTAACATTTAAAGCTTGAGTGGTATTTGCAGTCATTAAAGGTTTGTTATAACTTAAGTTATAATTGATTGCTAAATTCCAAGGTATACTCCAATCAACATAATACTGAGGAAATCTATTAATCATTTCTACTTCAGCGTAATTATATCTATTTCTTAAAGCTGAATTATTTGCTGGATTATTATTGTTCTTTTTGTTTTTAAAAGCATCAGGATTTAAATTGGTACCAATAGAAAGGTTTGCTGAAATTAATCGGCCAAGCCTCTTATTTTCATCGTACTCGAATTTATTTACTCTTCTATAAACATTATTTGAATCAGCTTCATATGTATATAAATCATATGTTGCACCAAGGTCAATATTTAATCTACCGAACAAGACAGTTCTAGCTACTACATTTACATTAGAAAACTTTAAAGAATCGGCAACCATATTATAGTTACCGGTAAATCTAAAACTGTCGAAAATTCTAATTTTTTTAACCACATCACCTGTATCAGTTTTTGTTTTGATTTTCATCTCTAAGTTATTATCAATTGAATAAGATAATAAATTTGAGCGGCCTGCACCTGGTGAACCAAATACTCCATTATTGTTTTCAAAAATTGAATATAGCTGTGAACTACCAGACGAATCAGATTGTACATTTTGATAGTATCCAAATTGACTTTGTGAAAAATCGGGTCTATAACTAAAGCTTAATACTGGTGTTAAAACGTGACGTACTGCTACTATACCAGCAGCATTTACAGGAAACATACCATATACCCTAGTTGTTAAGCTTAATCCGGTATTATATTCCATTGCTCTTTTAAATCCTGAGATGGTATCAACTAACACATCAGTACCATTCCACTGCTTAGCAATCGAATTAAAATACCAACGTTCATTGTAGTTAACAAATGGACTAACTGTTAAATATTTTAGAATGTTGAATGAAGTTGAAACAGGAATAGTGTGTCGAACACCATTTTGAAATTGATCAAGACTCGAAGATTCAAATAATAAACTATCAGTTGTGGTAATTCTATTCAATGCATCAGCTGTATAACTTACCCCTATTTTATGATACCACTTTTGAGGACCTATTCTGTTTTTTGAATCAAATGGAAAAATCCTTGACATGTTGAAACTTATACTTGGTAATCCTAAACTCACAACCCCAGTACTTAAACTTTGGTTATGTGTCATTGAACCATTAAGTGAGAATGGTGTACCCTCCCATGATTTTGAAAAACTTATAGATGAATTCAAATCATTTTGAACAATGCTTTGAAGATTCGTTGTAATATTATTTCGATAATTATTTCTTGTGGCAATATTCACAGATGCGCTGAATCTTGTGCCAGGTATAGCTTTAGCGTCTTGATTATGTGTCCAGCGTATAGAAAAATCTTTATTTCTTATATACGAACTGGTATTCGGCTCACCGAATCTTCTGTCATTATAAGTTGTGGTAAAATTACCATTGTATTTATAACGAACATTATAACGCGAGAATGCTGAGAAACCGTAACTTCCTTTAGAATATATATCAGCTCTAATAGCTAAATCAACTTTATCATTGATACCGAAATAATAACCACCGTTTCTTAAGAAAAATCCGAGTTCTCTATCTTCACCAATTTCAGGCATTAAAATCCCTGAAGATCTTCCACTTTTACGTGGGAAAAATCCGAATGGTAATGCTAATGGTAAAGGTACATCTTCAACAACAAGATAAGCTGGACCTGAAACGGTTTTATCTTCGATGTTTTTAGCTTTAGTAAGCGCTATATAAAAATGTGGATGTGGTAAATTACAAGTTGTAAATTTTCCATGACGAATAAATACTTCATTGTATTGATTCTTTTTTACATCATTAGCGAGTAAATATCCTTGACCTTCTTGAGTAGTAACTTCTTTGATTTTACCTTTTTTGGTTTCGAAGTTATACGACATCTCTTCAGAGTTATATACTTGTCCGGCATCTGTGAAAATCGGTTTACCAGTCACTTTACCTAAAGAGTCACTTACTCCTTTTGCATAAACAGTTTTTTTAATTTGGTCGATGATAATGTAATCAGCTTTCAAATTAATGTTTCCGTAGAATACTTCAGCTTTGTTATATAAATATACTTTAGAGTTAACAATATCATACACGATAGAGTCAACAGCATTGTATTTAATGGGTAAATCAATCGGACCTTTTTTCTTTTCTTTAAGAGAAATAGAATCAATTTTATTAGAATCAAGAGACAATGAATCGACAGGAATTTTCGTTACTGAAGTGTCGACTGGGCTTTGAGCATAGCCTTCGAAACCGTAACATATTCCTAAAATAGTTACCAACAAAAGTGGAAATAGGTATTTTAAAGGTTTCAAAGTCGTGAATGTATGCTATTTTTGCATGCGAATTAACGAAAAAATAAGGATAATTAGTACTTGCATGATTCTACGATTTATAATTCTATCTATTTTATTAGGCTTCGGGCTCAATAATTCTTTTGCAATAATTGCTGGACCTTATAAAGTTAAAACAGTTGTGATAGATGCAGGGCATGGTGGCCATGATATTGGTTGTTCAGGAATCCATTCATATGAGAAGGATGTCACTTTAGCATTAGCTTTACAAACTGGCAAGTTAATAGAAGATAATTTCCCAGATGTCAAGGTTATTTATACTCGTAAAACTGATGTATTCATCAGTTTATTAGAGCGAGCTAATATAGCTAATAAAGCAAAGGCTGATTTATTTATTTCATTTCATTGTAATGCTAATAAAAACAAGGCAGCATATGGTGCAGAGACCTATGCAATGGGATTACACGTGTCTGAGGCTAATTTAAATGTTGCGAAAAGGGAGAATGAGGTAATTTTATTAGAGGAGAATTATGAACGCAATTACGATGGCTTCGACCCAACATCCACAGAAGCTTATATAATATTTTCGTTATATCAGAATGTTAATATAGATAAGAGCTTATATTTGGCATCGAAAGTACAAGATCAATTCAGTCAGAAGTTAAAAAGATTTAATAGAGGGGTAAAACAAGCTGGATTTATTGTATTGTACAAAACTAACATGCCATCTATTTTGATAGAAAGCGGTTTTTTGACTAACAAAGCAGAAGAAGAGTTTTTAACTTCAGCTGAAGGGCAAGAAAATATAGCAAAATCAGTATATTTGGCTTTTAAAACGTATAAAGAAGATTTAGAACGAGAGAAATAAATCTTAAAGATTGATTAAAGCCTGTGAAAATTAATAACGAAACAAAAATTGGAATAATTACAGTATTCTCAGTAACACTTTTAGTGCTGGGCTTTAACTTTTTAAAAGGTAAAGATGTATTTACTGATACAATTGATGTTTATGCAGAATATGACCATATAAACGGAATTAAAATATCTAATCCGATTTTGTATAACGGCTTCTCTATCGGTACCATTACAGATTTAGAAGTATCTCCAAAAGGCACCATCATTGCTACATTAACAATAAAACCCGGATTCAACATACCTGATAATACAATAGCTAAAATTGCGAGTCAAGATTTACTAGGTGCAATGGCAATAGAATTGGTATTTGGAGATTCTAGAACATTTATTGAAGAAGGTGATACATTAAGATCAGATATTCAAATGAGTTTAGCAGAATCTGTAAACTCAGAGGTTTTGCCTGTTAAACAAAAAGCAGAAAAATTATTAGGTACTGTAGATTCGATATTGGTTTCTATACAATATATCTTAAATCCAAATTTCAGAACAAATATTGACCAAAGTTTTGCTAGTATTCGCAGAAGTATTGAAACTTTAGAGCTTACTGCAATAAGAGTAGATTCAATGGTTAAATATCAAAGTGCAAGATTTAAAACGATTAGCAATAATATTGAATCTATTACCACTAACCTAAGAAACAATAATCAAAAAATCACAGATATACTTTCAAATGTTGATCAAATCTCTGACTCATTAGCTAAAGTCAATTTTGTTGAAACAATTAATCGTGCTAATAAAGCTTTAGCAGATGTTGCGATGATTACAGAGAAAATCAACACAGGACAAGGTACATTGGGAATGTTGGTGAATGACGATAAGTTATATCATAATTTAAATCAATCATCACGCGATTTAGATAAGTTATTAGTTGATTTAAGATTGAATCCGAAGAGATATGTACATATTTCAGTATTCGGTGGAAGTAATAAGAAATACAAAGAATCTGATTCTTTGAAGATTAAATAATATACTTCTCTCCTTCTAAAGCTAATACAGTATTGTTAAATTCAGATTGAGCTTCAACTAATAATTGATCTAGCTCCTTGTATCTTGCTGAAAAATGTCCGATCATCAATCTCTTTACATTTGCTTTTTTAGCAAGCATACCTGCTTGTAATGCCGTTGTATGAAAAGTTTCTACTGCCCTATCAATAAGCTCATGTAAAAATGTAGCTTCATGATAAAGCATATCTACTCCTTCTATTTGCTCTATGAAGTTTTCATTATAGAGAGTATCTGAGCAATAAGCAAATGATTTTGACGGTGATGGGTCGAATGTTAATTCAGTGTTTGCTATCGTATTACCATATTTATCTGAATAATCAATACCATTTTTAAGCAATGGAATGTATTCGAGTGGAACATCATATTCCTCCATTTTAGCAGAGTTGATTTTCCTTTTCTTAGGTTTCTCTTTAAAAACAAAACCAGTCGTAGGTATTCTATGATTTAAGACAATAGTTTCCACTATTAAATCATTGCTTTCAAATATTTTTTCAGAATATTCTGTATGCGTTGAATGAAATAGTATTTGATATCTTAATATAGTTTCAGAGACTTTGAGTTGTAGATCGATTATTTCTTTTAGCTCAGGCGGACCGTATATATGAATTTCTTTTGTACGTCCGTGTAAATGCATAGTTGATAACAATCCAACTAATCCAAGGTAATGATCACCGTGTAGATGTGAGATAAAAACATAATCGATACGTGATGATTTTATACGGAACTTATTTAATTGATTTTGAGTTGCTTCACCGCAATCAATTAAATAAAATTTCTCATTAAGGTTAAGTAATTGGGCACTCGGATTTCTGTTATAAGCTGGAGTAGCAGAACTACTACCTAAAACAGTAACATCAAAGTTTGCCATTTTAATTAATTATCGTCGCCCTCGTTTAGCTCTCTATTTAAATCTCTTTCTATTTCTTCCATAAAAATTAAATCTATAGCCTCAGTAACTGTAGGTACTATATTGATATAATTTTCAGTAGTAGATAGAGCAAGTAATTCTTGAATTTCTGAGTGTACGCTAGCTAATACAAAAGTACCTTCATAATTTCTACAAAGTCTATTGGCAGATAATAATGCACTCACTCCTGATTCATCAGCAGAGCGTACATTACTTAAATCTAAAACAATGTTGTAGATTTCTTCTGTATGAATTAATAAAATCTCAGACTTTAGCTTTGGTGCTGATTCTGAATTAAGATCAGTAATGTCTAAAGGTTTTATTAATGCGTATTTCTCGTGTTTGTCAAGTTCAAATCTCATATTAGGGGTATTTTTACACTAAAATAGTGTTAATTTATTAATTCTTTTAATGAATTGATTACATTTCGTTCAATTCGTTGGTTTACATTTTCTAAACTTACTTTTTCAAATTTTTTCCCTGTGATACTTTCGTATAGTTCAATATAACGTTCAGAGATTTCTATTAACTTTTCATCTGTCATAATTGGTACTGTTTGACCTTCTTTACCTTGAAAATCATTTTCAATAAGCCATTTACGAACAAACTCTTTTGATAATTGCTTTTGCTCTTGCTTTAATTTCTGACGCTCTTCATAACCATCAGCATAAAAATATCTTGAAGAATCTGGAGTATGAATTTCATCTATTAAATAAATAGTTGAACCAATTTTACCGAATTCATATTTTGTATCAACTAATATCAATCCTTTATCTGCTGCCATCTCTTGTCCGCGTGCATACAAAGCCAATGTGTAATTCTCTAATTGGATGTATTCAAATTCAGATACTAATCCTTTCGTAATAATATCTTCTCTACTAATATCCTCATCATGTCCTTCGTGTGCTTTGGTAGTAGGTGTAATAATCGGACTAGGTAGTTTATCGTTTTCATTTAATCCCTCTGGCAATGAAACACCACATACACTTCTCTTGCCTGATTTATACTCTCTCCATGCATGTCCGGCTAAATAACCTCTCACCACCATCTCAACCGGGTATGTTTCACATCTTAATCCGATCGTCACACAAGGATCGGGAACCGAGATAACCCAATTAGGTACAATATCTTTAGTAGCAGATAAAAAATGTGCAGCTATCTGATTTAGAACTTGACCTTTATATGGTATAGGTCTAGGTAATACAACATCAAAAGCTGAAATTCTATCAGATGCATGCATTACTAAGTACTTATCATCAATGTTATAAACATCGCGAACTTTACCGCTATAAAAGCCTATCTGATTAGGGAAATTGAATGTAGGATTTGGCATGCACAAATATACTTACTTACTACCAAGTTGCAAATAGTAGTACGAGAGTAGCTAGTAGCTAGTAACTAGATACGTCTAGCTACTAGCTACTAGCTACTTTAGTACTATCACTGTATGTCTCCGTAAGCTTCTAAAATTCTCTTAACAAGTTTATGTCTTACCACGTCCTCTCCAGTTAAGTAAATAATATCGATGCCTTGAATGTCTTTTAAAATATTTAAAGCTGTATATAAACCCGACATTTGTTTTTTAGGTAAATCGATTTGAGTAACGTCACCTGTTAAGATAAATTTAGCAGTCGGACCCATTCTCGTCAAGAACATTTTCAACTGCATGTCGGTAGCGTTTTGAGCTTCATCTAAAATAACGAAAGCATTATCTAATGTTCTACCTCGCATAAATGCTAATGGTGCAATTTCGATGGTTCTATTTTCTAGATAAACTTTTAATTTATCAGGAGGAATCATATCGTCTAATGCATCATATAATGGGCGTAAATATGGATCGATTTTTTCTTTTAAATCACCAGGTAAGAATCCTAAATTTTCACCCGCTTCAACTGCAGGTCTAGTTAAAATAATTCTCTTTACTTCTTTATTTTTCAAAGCTTTTACAGCAAGTGCAACAGCTGTATAGGTTTTACCGGTACCAGCCGGACCTATAGCAAATATGATATCATTCTTCGTAGAAGAAATAACCATACGTTTTTGATTTTGAGTACGTGCTTTTACAACTATACCGTTAGGTCCGAATACTAATGGCTCCGAATCATTACCAGTAGATGAAACATGTACATGTTTGGGTTCGTTATCAGCAGTCACACTACCCAATATAGATTTAAGATCATCTTCTTTTAGTTGATGATATTTTTCAAAATGATCAATAGCTTTTGCCATTTTCTTTTGAAGTAAATCGAGCATCTCTTCATCACCAATTGCTTTAAGCTCATTGCCTCTAGCAACTAATCGTAATTTTGGAAATGCTTTTTTTAAAACATTTAGTTGTTCATTGTCTAGCCCCCAGAACTCTCCCGGGTTGATATTGTCTAGCGATAGTGTTAATTCGTTCAAGTGGAAAATAGTTTATAAAAAACAGAACCTTTCATGCTAAAATAATTATTTTTGGAGAAATACTATTAAGCATTTACTAACATATGCCAATAATCACGTTAACTACTGACCTCGGACAAAAAGATTTCTATCTTGCTGCTGTCAAAGGATTCATATTAAGTAGTTTACCTGATGCGAGAATTGTAGATGTTACTCATCAAATACCATCTTTTCACATCACACAGGCAGCATTTATTTTAGGTAATGCATTTCATTATTTCCCAGAAGGTACTGTTCACCTGGTCAGTGTAGATAATTCTTATCAATCAGAGCCTAAATTTGTTGCAGTAAAGGCAGAGGGTCATTATTTCATCGGACCTGATAATGGAATTTTTTCTTTGTTTTTAGATCCTCAAAAAATTGAAAAAATTGTCAAAATAAATTTGAGAATATTAGATGATTATATACACTTTCCTATAAAAGATATTTTAGTTAAATCTGCTGTACATCTTGCAAAAGGTGGCAATATGGAATTCTTAGGAAGAAAAATTTCTAATCTTAATATAAGAACTATCATACAGCCTGTTATAAGTAATGATCAAATAAGAGGAAGTATCATATATGTTGACTCATTTAAAAATGCAATTACCAATATTACTCGTCAACAATTTGAAGATATAGCTAAAGGTAGAAAGTTCACTATTTTATTTAAACGTAGTGAAACTATTGAAAAAATAAGTTTACAATATAGTGACGTACCTGAAGGTGAAAAGCTTTGTTTATTTGGTATTACAGGCTACTTAGAAGTTGCCATCAATAAAGGAGAAGCGAGTTCCCTACTAGGTATGAATTTAGGTGAAGCAATAATTATAAATTTCAAATGATTACAAGAATAGTTAAAATGACATTTATACCAGAAAAGGTAAATGAATTCTTACGAGTATTCGATGAATCTAAAAATTATATACGAACTTACCCCGGTTGTATTCAAATGCAACTATTAAAAGATATTCAACAAGACAATATCTATTATACATATAGTCATTGGGAGTCAGAAGAAGCATTAAATCATTATAGAAACTCCAGTAGATTCAGAGAAATCTGGACGAAAACGAAAGCGAATTTTGAGTCAAAAGCTGAAGCAACTTCGTTACTCGTTACTGAAAACTAGTCAAATTTTTATTTGTATTCCGTATTCAGTATTCCGTATTCCGATGTGCTAAATTTTAGGTTCGACACGTTTTATTTTAAATAAACGTGACGAATTGCAAAGGTCTAGTATCGGAATACTGAATACGGAATACGGAATACGAATTTTACTCTAGTGGTTTGCGTTGAAACAACAAATACCCCATATTAAATAAGAAGTATAAATTGTTCTTATCGAAATCGTAGTAAGAAGTGTTGATGCTGATTGGACCGATCGGACTTCTATAAACAACAGAAGCAGAACCAGCGAAGTATCGATTAATAAATTCTTTACCTAAATTAACTTTTTGATTAGAATTAATAATCTTTTGGTATGGTTGAAATGCATATAATTCTAGTCTTAAGTGAAAGCCTTTGTTTAATATATATACATTTCTGATACCTATACTAGCAAAAGATAATGCGCGATAATTTTCGAATAAAAAAGTTCTAGAATCAAACATTGAATTAAACGCAGATGCATTCAATATGGTCGATCTATATGAACTAAATAAAGGTTGATTAGATGCTACAATATCAACTATATAACCAAATCTATATCTTCTATTTGATTTAATATATTTCAAATGTTCAAATGAAAATTTAAACCATTGATGTTCATTTCTATCAAAAGGTAAATTTGATTCAGTACCTGGTAAATATCTTTCTATGCCATTTACATATTGCAAACTTATTCTTGTTTTAATTCCTTCGTAAGAAAATTGTTTTTGATCTAATGTATTTCTTTCAAACTCTAATGAATATTTTAATGCATTGAAAATACTGTTATCTAATGTATCACCATCAATAAAATTATTTGTTTGACTAAAAAAGTCTCTTGTATTAAGTCCAGCAAACTTAAATATGAACTTACCATTTTTTTTGGCCGGTAATCCAATAACAGTTTGTAAAATTCTATCAGATTGATCGACAAATGTTAAGATTGGGTCTTGAATAAATAAATCAGATCCCTTAAAATAATCCCAATGATTATAAATAAAATTCAATCCGATATAAAATGGAGTCTTATATGGGTAATCTAACCTAATATTCAATGAGGCAGATTCATAAAATCTTCCTAAATAAAAGTCAGAAGATAAATTCAATGAATAAGAATTTAGGTAATTATAATCCAATCCGAAGTATAATGTATTAATAGGTCTCGAACCTATATTCCCTCCTATTTCAGCACGTAAATTTCTTTCAGATTGAACATGTAATTCAAAATCATAAATATCTTTAGAAGACCTAACCATTCTTGGGTAAATGGTTCTAAAATTCGGATCAGAAACAAGTTTATAATATCCTTCCTTAGCTTCAACTAATGAAATGCTATTATACTTTTGTTTCATAACATTTCTTAGATATACTTTCTGACGATTATTAATACCATGAAATCTTAAGGCACTAAATTTAACAGTAGGTTTTTTATCTATAAATTTAGTACGTTCAAACTCTTTTTCTTTATTGGTTTTTCTAGCTGCAATCTTTGCTTTTATTTCTGGCATTTTAGCAATTGTTGCTTCGTAACCAGCTTGTATTAATTCATTTACAGCTCTAAATTCTGTAGCAGAAAAATCATTAATATTAGGTTGTATATAGATATCTTTTGAACTAAGTAATGTACTATCAGATTTTGATAGTAAGAGGTAATTAAATAGTTTACCAAGAACATCTTCATCAGACTGGAAAGGATATTTATTAAAAGTTTTAGAGGAAACGTTGACACCGATGATAATATCTGGACTAAAATCTCTATTCATAACATCTACGGGGAAGTTATTATAGATACCTCCGTCAAAAACATAACGTTCATTAATTTTTATGGGTCTATAAACATAAGGCACTGTCATAGTTGCTCTTAAAGCATCACTTAAATTACCTGATTTGCATGCTATTTGTTCTTGAGAGAAAACATCGGCAATCATACATCTAAAGGGTATCATTAAACTGTCGAAATTACCATCAGAATTATAAGTTGCTTGTGCTGATAAATCAAGTAAAGCAAAGTTTAAAGGAACATCATTAATTAAATTAGACCTTAATCTAGCTTGAAAACCTGAATCGATACCAAGTCCGAAATTCACCACTGCCGGACTATTGTTTTTTCTTTGATAGAAATAAGAATAATTCGTCTTATAGGTACCATTAACCCAAGATTGAAAGTTTTTGCTTTTTGCAATATATTCTAATTCAGATGGTGAATATCCGGCTGCATACAAGCCCCCTACCAATCCACCCATAGAAGTACCAACCACATAGTCAACAGGTATATTATGTTCTTCTAAAGCCATTAAAACACCAACATGTGCTAATCCTTTAGCTCCACCACCACTCAATACTAATCCGACTTTCTGTGCATTTACAGCTAGGTTATGTATAATTAAAAATGTAAGAAGTACTAATAATTTGCTCTTCATAATTTAATGCCTTAATATAAGAAATAATCTTATTGTTTATATTTGCAGAATGAAATCAAAAACACCTTCAGAATCACTAACCATTATGAATGAATTGGTATTACCAAATGATACCAATACTTTAAATAATTTAATGGGTGGAAGACTACTACATTTAATGGACATTGCAGCAGCTATTGCAGCTCAAAAGCATTGTAATCGTATAGTTGTAACCGCTTCTGTTGATAATGTTTCATTTAAAGAATCTATTAAATTAGGTGATGTAGTTACTATTCAAGCTAAAATTACTCGTTCATTCAATTCATCTATGGAAATAAGATTAGATGTTTGGGCTGAAAACATACCATCTGGCACAAAAACAAAAAGCAATGAAGCTTATTATACTTTTGTAGCAGTAGATCAAACTGGTAGACCAATTCCTGTACCAGTTGTAAATCCTGAAACAGATGAAGAAAAAACCATGTTTGACGCAGCATTAAGACGCAGACAATTACGTTTAATTTTAGCAGGTAAAATGAAACCTAATGATGCTACAGAATTAAAGGCATTGTTCTTTCAAGAATAATCAGTATTTCGAATCCCATTTAATCTTATATGATAGGTTTAGCCCTAGCCAGAAATGATAATCATTTAAGGTATTGCTTAACTTGGTACTATAATAAGCGTAATTACTTTCTGGGAAAGGTCTTAATCTACCATCTTTGGTTCTTGCTTTATACAAGTTAATTGTAGGCATAATTCTAAAGTTACCGTTTGTTTTAGACTTAAATTCAACTCCATAACCGTAACTAAACAAAAAGTTTGAATATCTATTTTCCCATAATTTGTTTTCAATAATATGATGCACAGAAAACTCTGAAAAGCTAATATAATTAGGCTTCTGAATTGAATACAAACCAATACCCAAACCATATCCCCAATTAATTCCTTCTTTAAATTTCAATCCGAATGATATAAAATTATAGAATTCATTCACCCCTGAAACATAACGTGCGTTGAGATTTAAATTATCTGAACTTCCGAATTCAAAAGCATACTTACCATTTTTACCTGAACGATTATAAGCCCCTAACATAAAACCATCTACTGAGTCTGCAATATTTATGAATCCGATTTGTATACCCTTTACATTTTTTGAACGATTGTAAATACCAGCAATTTGAACTCCTTCATTACCTTCAGATATATTAACCAATCCAGCTATTTGTACTGCTTTTATTTTTTCAGAAATAGAAACTAATCCTGATATCTGAACAAATTGATCAAAGCCTTTTCCTTTAGAATACAATCCGGATATTTGTGTATTAAACTCATTTAATAAATGCTTATTAGTTGTATCATTCGCGGTACTTATTAAACCAGCAATTTGTAATCCCTTGAATTCATTTCTTGAAAGATTTACTAATCCGGCTATTTGCGCACCAGTAGTTTTATCAGCATAATTTAATCCACCTGATATTTGAATACCATTGACTTTCTTTCGAACAATATTAGCTATTCCGGATGTTTGAAACCCATAAACATTGTACTTAGTATAATTTGAAATACCTCCTACTTCAAAGCCTTTAATACCACCAGATCTACCAGAAATTAGGCTTACTGAAAAATTGTAATTGTATTGGAGACTATGGTGTTTAGAGGTAGCGACCGGACTTATTAATGTAAATTGGAAAGGGAATGATTTAAGACTATCGTTTTGTGAAAATAGATTTAAAGAATTAATGACAAGTAATAGACTTAGTAAATATTTTTTCATTATTGGTTTATTGGTATGACAAACCAAAAATGAAATACCCTATTAGTTTTTTCTTTTTATCAGAATTAAATTTATTCTATACATTAAGTACATACAAATACTTAACATCAGTATAGTTAAGTAGCCAACGTAATCAAAATGAATTAAGGTACCATCCGTATTTTGAACAACAATTACTCCAGCGATAACACTGCCTACACCACCTGATATTTGTTGCAATGAAGAGTTAACACCCATAAATGCACCACGATCTTTTAACTCAGGTAATTGAGTAATTAAAGCAGAACCTGAAATCATTCTTGATGAAACACCAATGAATAGCAAAATATTAATGATTGTTACTAAGTACAGAGGCCATACTGGCATATTGGTGTAAATGAATACCATAACAACAGTTAATATACTACCAATAAGGAAGAGTGTTAATTTACCATATTGATCAGACCATCGTCCGACGAGCGGACCTGTTATCAGTGAAAACACACCAGTAAACATAAATAAAATGGGTAATTGCGCGTCAGTTATTTTTATATTATTAACAAGGTAAGCACTCGATAATGGCATGATTAAGAATCCACCTATTGAAATAAGAGCCATAGCTGTAAAGCCTAATAAATACTGCTTGTTAGTGATGGTGTGGTACATATGAACAAAAGCGTTTTTGTCAGATTGAACTTTTAAATGAGCGTCAACAGGTTTAAGCCATTTGAGTATAACTAAGAAAATAATAACAGATAAAATTACAATTGCAATAAATGGTGCGTGCCAATCAAATTGATGAGCCAAATACAATCCAATGGGTATACCTAATACTTGGCTTACACCAAACGACATTTGAACAAAGCCCATTACCCTACCTCTTTTTTCAACTATAAAAATATCAGTAATGATTGCGAATGAAATAGATGAAATTACACCTCCAAATATACCTGTGAATATTCTAGCAAATAGTAATAGATTATAGGTATTCGCTAATCCGCATAATAGAGTTCCGATGATAAAGCCTGAATAAAAAAACAATAATAATTTTTTGCGATCATATCGATCTGCGAAGCCAGCAGCTAATAATCCAGATGCACCAGCACTAAAAGCATAGGCTGAGACAACGAGTCCGAATTGCGCCGGACTTATATTCATTATTCTTAGTAGTTGTGCCCCTAAAGGAGCTAAAACCATAAAGTCTAGAACTACTGTAAATACAGTTAAGGCAAGAATAACGATAACAAAGCGTTCATATTTTGAAAACTTATTATCTAAGGCAGAAGTATTTTGCATTTAAAATTAATCAGGTAGTTCTTCACAATTAATTGATAGTTCATTAATTGCTAACATATAAAAATCTATATTTTCTTTTTCTGATTCAATTCTAAGTACATGATCACAGTCTTGCATATCTAAATTCCATCTTATTACATCAGCTTGTTGGTTTAAAAATTCTGCTAATTTATTGTACGATTGATGGTCAACAATATCTGTTTTGAATATAAAAATTCGATCTAGACTGAGCATAATAGAAATCGATTTGAATCGAGCAAAGATACGTTAATGAATGATTGAAAGGGTATTTCAACATGAATATTACAATGTTTTTGATAAATATTACAGATCATCTTGAATCTAAAGAGCTAACTATCAATCGCATTAAAAAAATGTTAAAAAATTATTTGGTAGATATATCTGTTTTTGTACTTTTGCCCCCGGAGAGCTGGCAGAGTGGTCGATTGCGGCAGTCTTGAAAACTGTTGACTGTAACAGGTCCGGGGGTTCGAATCCCTCGCTCTCCGCCAAAACAAAATGCCGTCTATAATGGACGGCATTTTTTGTTTGATACTATCTTATTTTCATCTTATCTAATACATTTATCCATGGCTACTACATCAGAACTAAGTAAAAACTCTTTCATACGTTACAATAACGAATTATTAAAGGTTATTGATTACGATCATATTACTCCTGGCAAAGGAAATGCGATTTACTCTCTTAAATGTAGAAACGTTGAAACAGGCAAGCAAAGTGAGGTTCGTTTTCGCTCTGGGGAGAAAGTAGATATCATACGTGTAGATGAGTTTGAAATGCAATACCTATATGCAGAAGGTGATTCACTTATATGTATGAATCAAGAAACTTTCGATCAAATACCAGTACCAAATACCATTTTCGGAGAAGCAATTCAATTTTTAAAAGAAGGCATGATATTGAAAATTCGTTTTGACGATAATGATAAACCTTTGGCTGGTGATCTACCTAAACATGTTGAACTAGAAACTATTTATACTGAAATAGGTGTGAAAGGAAAACTATTAAAAGTTGCTCAAGTAGAAGGGAATATTAATGTACAAGTGCCTTTATTCGTTGAAGTTGGTGATGTACTTAAAATTAATACAGAAACTGGGGAATATGTTGAAAGAATTATGAAATAGTAAATTTCATAATTGGCGATGTTTGTCGCAAATAATATTCTTGTTTTGCGCCTAAATTTCTTTAATTGAATCAGTACAATCAAATTTGTAGCAATTCAAGGACATTACCTTCAGAAATGCCAGAGAATTAGAATTGTAAGCTATTAAAGGGTATTAACAGAAAATTATATTTAAATAATTATTGGGTCTGAGGGTTCGACTCCCGTCCATTCCGTACAATGGGCCAATGTTATATTACTCAATTTGAAATTAAATACAAGATTTATAATACATCTATTCATAATTATTCATTAGAAGTCATAATTTTTAAGTCCAATGACTTAATTCGATGCTTTATATTAATATTTCATTTCATCTAATTCTAATTAAATGGTTCTTAATTATTGTGCTTAGAAACATTAATTAGGCACTTTTACACAATTTATGTAATAGCTATCTGCAAAGTACATAAGATCTGTATTGGGATCAATTATTAAGCCACCATATCCATAAAATCTACCATAATTATCTGTTCGTTCTATGTTAGGTGATCTGTATCTAAATATAACTTCACCATTAGAGACATTAATACAATACATTTTTTCAGGTACAGTAAAATAAATTTTGCTTTTATATAGTATTAATTTACTATGTTGTTGAGACATTTCTATATTAGTAGCCCAAAGTTTTGAGCCATTATTTATGTTAACACAAAACATATATTCACCTGATGTTTTTACAATTAAATAATTGCCGCTTATTATTGCTGATGCTGTTGCAAAATTGTTGAAATCTGAACTTGGCACTGAATACGTCCACAATATATTTCCATTATTAATATTAATACCATAAACTTTACCATGTCCTAAATACATCACTATATTATTTTTAATTAAAATTGGATGTACAGAAGAAATATTTGGATAATCAATGAAGTCTTTTCTCCATTCTTCTTTTTTTAATTTAAGATTAAACGCGATTAAGTCTTGACGATTATGTTGCTTAACAAAATTATAACTTCTTCTTTGAAATATTAGAATACTATCGCCATTTGTATTAAATCCTAATGTTGGCGGTTCAAGATTTACACCCGTGCCAGTTGTGTCCGCTTTCAAGGTATATACTATTTCCCAATTTGGATTATTTATTTTTGTTCTTGACATATATGCTATAGTATCATCAAAACTTCCTTCAATTTCTTGAGGATGATAAATCCAATCTCCTATTAATGTACCTCTAGGTGAAGTTGAAGTGCCTAGAGGAGTTTCGTATCTCCAATTTGTTACGCCATTGTCTAAATTAATTACATAATCTCTGAATTTATATGATATAGAACCAAGATTACTCCACACTCCAATCTTTTCAGTATAATTGGGGCCTAATGTAAAATAGTCTGACCATTGCCAATTTTTAGTGCCATCAACTTTATCAAAAGAGTAAATTATTTCGTTGTCTTCTAATTCAGGCATAGAACCAAAAATTATGGAATTATTATATATAAATGGTTGAAGATTTGAATAATTATTCTTTTTATTATTAATTGGTTTCGTCCAAACTACTTCGAAAAGGGGCTTATCATCGCAGTCAGATAAACAAGGATTCGGAGGGATGACCTTATTGATTTCATCTTTTTTACAAGATGTAAGACTAATAAATGAAACCAATAAGGTCAGATAAATACGCTTTTTCATAAAAAGATACTAATAATTAAAGATAATAATAATTATCTAGGTTCTGTTAAAAAGTATAGTCCATAATCTCCATTGTATAATTTATTTAACACAAATTTAGTGTTTAAATCGTTTTTAATTTGCTCATGATTACTGTTATATAATGGTATTTTATGAACTGCACCAGTAAAAGCGCTAGAGCTATTTGTAAGTACAATACCGTCACTATCTCTATAATTAACTTTCGATACTAATATTGTATAATATACTGGGGTAGTGCCAGGGAATTCAGCACAAGGGTTTGTTGGAGTCTCTTCATTTGGATCATCTTCTCCAAATGAAACGTTATACATATTTTTTAAACATGTAGTATTATTATTGGGATTATTAAATGGTACATTATTTATATCCACACAATTATATCCAGTTTTGTAATAATAACTATAATATCTAGAACCAATAATATCTAACCATCTTTCATCTGCATTTTTAATAAAATTAACTCCTTGCATATAATCTTCATAAAATATTGGACCTTCACCCCAAGTTAAATTAAAAAATGGCGGGAACCATGACCATTCAAATTCACTCCATTTGTGATTTTCCCAAGCTTTTGTAATATATGTATTAATTGTATTATTTGCTTCCTCCCTTGCATCTGCGCTAGAATTACCAGCTTGAAAATGACCATAATTGTTTGCTCCTTTAATAGAATAAGAATATAATATATCAAATGCTATTCCATCATTTTTTGCAATTCCATAAAAGCAAACTTTAGGTGTTGGTGAGTTGTAATTTTTAAGTGATGTAATAGTACTTGAAGTAGTTTGATATTCTATACCTAAATCACCAGTATATATCTTTGCAAACGTGTTTCCAAACAAACCTACAGTCTGACACATTTGAGTTCTAAATTCATCTGCAATTTTATCTATACCAAATAACTTAACTTTAAAATCGCCACCAACTCTTTCATTAATTGGGCCAATAGTTAAGGCATTACATGCATCATTAAAAAAGCTAGATACTAAGTTTGTATTCTGAACGTTGTCAATAATTTTAGCTCCACCATGTGGTGTACTGAAAGTTACAATCCCATTAAAATCTCTGTAATAATTGGCAGGGTTACTAGTATTTAAATCTTTATCTAAGTACCTGGATACTAAGCCTCCTTGAGAATGTGCAATAATAAAATCATTTAGTCTATCGCTTTGAATCGCTAATGGACGTTTTTCATGAATAATTTGTTGCAAACTATGTATAGCTGTATTGAAACTAGTAATTGACTCATCATATTTAATCTCAGTTATGCTTTCGATTTTACGTGCTGGAAAACCTTGCACTCCCCTAGCTGATGCTGTTGCAGCCATTAACCATGATGCTTGATTACCACCTAAACCATGTATCCAATAAACGTATCTATCACCTGGACCAATAGGAGCATTTTGAGTTGGTTCATTAGATGTCTCTATTGTTGGAGTAAAGGAAACGATAGAGTCATAACTACTGCCTATATTTTTAATAGATTGTGAGTATAGATTATTCCAATATAACATGATTGAAATAATAATAACTATATGTTTTTTCATAAATGTATTTATTAAAGTTTTAAGAAATGAATATATTTTGTGTAATTCCTCCAGGCTACACTTATTATATGTGAGCCAACATTAAGATTAGTAATATCGATTTGTGTAATTGAGCCAGCATCTGCGTTATATCTATCAATTATCACTCCGTCTAAAGTTCTTAATAAAATTTCTACAGTTCTATTATCATCTGAAGTAGGACTTGGCAAACTCACAAATGCAAAATTTGAAGATGGATTAGGGTAAAGAATTATTGCATCACCAAATAATTGGTTACGAGTAGACAAAGCTTGATCTACTGGTATATTATAGCTCTGATCAGACCCTCCTTTAATAAAATTAGTATATAATGAGTAGTGAATTTTTTTATACGGAACGTTGTTAGATGTTTTATAGTTATAGATTTCAACCCTTTCTTTTGGTATAATTCTTCCATACTCATCTCTATAATAAGTAGATTCTATTTTATATGTTTCTTGATTATTTTCATCATACCTTTGAAATTTGTCATGTAGGTTTTCAATATCTATTGTCTTAAGAATGTTTTGATATTGAATAGTAACAACACTCCCAACAAGATTAACATTGTAACCAATTTGTCTTAGTTCATCAAAGAAAGCTTCATTTAAAGAAGAAAAATTTGTCATAGCAAATGGACCAGAATTTTGAGCCACATTTAACAATCTGAGATAATCAGTTTCTGGAAATGCATTATTATATGGCTGATAATTTGTCAAACGGCCGTTGATATCATATAAACTTATTCCAGAACTATTCATAATTTTTTTTCTCGGTACTACCATCCAATCTGGGTAATCAGAATCGTATTCTGTAGTAACTTCATATATATAGCCCATGTTATGAGAATAATATTCATTATGATGTGAATAGCTCTCTGATGGTTTCATCATTATTACATCTTTATTTGGAATTTCTTCCATATTGACATTTTGGCCAAACTGGTAAAATGTTTTAGTCTTTACGTCATAGCTAGTAGACTTTTCCCAAACTTCGGTTTGAGACTGTGCCCATGATTTAATATTAATAGCAATCAAGCTTATTAAAATTAACACTTTCAGAAAGTTTTTTTGTTTCATATTCATAAGATTTTTTAATAATAAATTTTTACTCTGTACATAATTGGATTAATCTGCTTTTTCATTTCAATTGAAACATTAAGCATCTTTGAGCATGTTTGATGCTTACAATGGGGCTTGCATTTAGATGTTTTTGTTTTTTTTGTCATAATTTTTAATATTAGAATAATGTTATTTACAGGATAAGACAGGATTTACAATCTTTTAATAATGACTTTAGGTTAAATAAAAATCCAAGTTATACAATAGCTTGTTTTGATTTGACAATAAATGGTTGTAAATAACAACGAGAAGTTGTAGGAAAGTAAAATATTATTATATATAAATGATTTGCAATTAATATATTAGATACATAAAAAGAAATCATTTATTGTGGTAAGTATAATTGATAAAATAAAGGAAATAAGAGAGAGGTATAGCTTTTCTCAATAATATGTTGCTAGTAAATTATCAATTACTCAACAGGCGTATCAAAAAATAGAAAATGGAACAACAAGCTTGAAAATAGAGATTATTTTGAGCTTGGCTAAATTGTACAAAGTAGGTAGTCATGAATTAATCGGCAATGCTGATTCTGAACTACAACAAATCTTTGATAAAAAGGAAAAAGAAATTGAGCAATTAAAACTTGAAAATGAACATCTGGATAAAATCATACTGGAATTAAGAAATCAATTAGAAAACAAAAAATAACTTTGTGTCATTATTTTAAACTGGCATAAATCAAACATATATAACATTATCCATTATTAATTACCCTGTTTAAGAATATTTATAAAATTCTTGATTGCATAATTGTTAAATGCAATCAGTAATGCCTTCTACTTATCAAAATTCTCTCATCGCATAAGTATCTGGTGTATTAGGAGGAGCTGGTAAAGCAATTGATACCAGACCGTTTGAAAGTTTCTACTCACCATCAGAGATTATTCAAATTTGCTTATATGCAGCTCTCTCTTCAGCTGTTGGATATACTGTAAAAGAACACTTGACTTTTTGTTCGATAAAATTTCTAAACGCTTTAATCAAAATGACGATGAATAAAGCTATAGGAATTGGTTTCGCTGGAGTTGCCATTTTCGGCATATTTAAACTCATAAAAATAAATCAGATTTCTGAATTCATTTCTACGATGGAACTGGAGGGAGTCGAGCCCTCGTCTAATGATTTACTAACCTAATATTTTTATTTAAAAAACACAACCAAAACCAATATTCCTGTTCCTCTAGCATTTCCGAGGGCTATGTCCTTAAATAGGGACATGAAATTTTAAAATCTGTAATCAAAATCAAAATCATAAAAATTAACATGTACAAACTGTACATGCCCATTTATAAAGACTTGGATATAACTTCTTAGATTTCAAGTGCTTGTATTAACTATACCTTCCACTCAGCATACGATGTTTTAGTCTCGTATAATTTCAGGTTTACTAATTTCACATTCTTAGGAAAATTATTTTTTATAGCGTCTTTTATAAAATACAAGATATTCTCTGCAGTCGGTTCATAGTCCCAAATAAATGTATTATTCGGAATATTTAGTTCTGGATGACTACTTAGATAATCACGAGAAAGTACCAATCTGTGGTCTAACAAGTCAATTACTGCTGTGTTTACAACGTGTTTGAGATCTTTGAAATCGATTATGATGCCTAAGCCTTCTATAGGTTTATCATTTGATTTGGAATCAGTAACTGTTACATGAAGCTCATATGAATGTCCGTGTAAATTCTGACAAGCACCCACGTAGTTATGTATAGCATGAGCCATTTCGAAGCTAAAAATCTTTGTAATCGTAATCATCCTGCAAAATTCAATAAATAATTTCGATTAAAGAAATCTTATAACTTAGTTTCTATAAGATGTACAATAATACCGTCTACTAATCCAACTTTAGGCACATAAATTATCTTAGCATTCGCATATTTCATTACTGTCATGTAGATTTCAGCAGCCGGAATAATAACATCTGCCCTATCTTGATTCAATTCTAGAACTTGAATTCTATCTTTTAATGAAAAGCCATTCAAGTAATTGTATAAAGATTTAATTTTGTTAAATGTGAGCGGAGCTTCGTCTTTTTCCCCAGATAAACGATGTAGTTTATTAATATTTCCACCAGTACCGATTGCCAATAATGGTTTAATATTTTTAGTTTTTTGTTTTAAAAACTCTTTCATTCGATCCCACTCTGCTTCAGTATCTTTATTATCAAGCATTCTAATGGTACCAATATTGAAAGAATGTGAGGCTACCACTTTATTCTTCACGAAAAATGAAATTTCTGTACTACCTCCACCAACATCTACATAAACATAGTTTTTCTTTTGATCGAGTGTTTGTTCTATATGAGATGAATAAATCATTTTAGCTTCTACATTACCACTAATAATTTCAATTTTTATATTAGCCTCTTTCTTTATTCTCTTTATTACTTCTTGTCCGTTTTCTGCCTCTCTCATCGCAGATGTTGCATAAGCTAGGTAATGTGAAACTTTAAATACATCTAAAAGATTTCTAAAAGCAGACATTGTTTGACTTAATTCTTTGATCTTTTTTTCAGAAAGTTTATTGTTGATAAAAGCATCATCACCTAAACGTAATGGTATTCTCAATAAAGTATCTTTTTTATATGCATATCCTGCTTCGGTTTCAATAATATTAGCTATTAATAACCTTACAGCGTTAGAACCTATATCAATTGCAGCAAATCTCATCTCTTATTTATCTTTTAAATATTGGTATGTTTCAAATTGAGAGCGGTGTGAACTACCCCTAGCCTTCTTATAAATATTATTCTGAGCTTCGTTTACAATTCTAGCTTTTGAATTATCTTTCCATTGCATGTCTAAAATCTTTTTTAATTCTGATTTTATTTTAGTGTTATTAATCGGACAAGCAACCTCTACTCTCATGTCTAGGTTACGAATCATCATGTCTGCAGAAGATATATATATTCTATCATTTCCTGCGTTTTCGAACATATAAACTCTTGCATGTTCTAAGAATTTATCTATTATAGAGATGACTTCTATATTTTCAGATAAGTTCTTTTGTCCGGGTATAAGACAACATATTCCTCTTACAATAATCTTAATTTTTACTCCAGCTTTTGAAGCATCATATAAATGTTGAATAATTTCTTCATCTGCTAAGCTATTAAGTTTTAAAAATATTCCAGACTTTAAACCTTTTTTAGCATGCTCAATTTCTTTCTTAATAAAATGAAATAATTGAGATCGTAAATTAAACGGAGCAACAAGTAAATTTGAGAACGCATCAGGTAATTTACCTTTTTCTAAATATGCAAACACCTTTTGCAGATCAGAAGTAATTAGTTTATCGGCAGTAAAGAATGAATGATCTGCATAAATATTAGCTGTTTTTTCATTAAAATTACCTGTACCAATATTTGCATAATGTACTAATTTATTTTTCTCTTTACGAGTCACTAAGCAAATTTTAGAATGAATTTTCATTTCAGGAACACTGTGTAAAACAATTACACCTTCTTCTAAAAATTTCTGTGTGTAGTAGATATTATTCTCTTCATCGAATCTAGCTTTAAGTTCCAAAACTACGACAACTTTTTTACCATTTCTAACAGCATTTATCAGTGCATTAGCAATCATAGAATTTTGAGCAATTCTATAAAGTGTAATTTTTATACTTTGAACTTTCGGATCTATGGCGGCCTCTCTTAAGAACTCAATTAAATAATCAAATTTCTGGTAAGGGAAATGTAAAATCTGATCCTCTTGTTGTATGGTATTGAAAATACTATTAGATCTACGAAATACTTCATGTTCTAGTGGTATGTTCTTAGAATATTCTAAATGCGTTTGTCCGAGGTTTGGAAAAGAAATAAAATCTTTAAAATTATGGTAACGACCACCAGGTATTAAGTTATCTACTTGTAATCCTAATTTTAATTTCAAGAAATTGACCATCTCTCTAGGTAAAGCTTGGTCATATACAAATCTAATTGGCTTTCCTTTTTTTCTTTGCTTAACGCTCTTACTGAAAGCTTCCACCATATTTAAATGAAGGTCATTGAAATCAAAATCTATCTCTGCGTCTCTAGTTAGTTTAATTGTATATGCATCAAAATCTTTAAAATTAAATATTTTAAAAATATCCTCTAAACAATAACGTATGATATCATCAAGTAAAATAACAAACTTCAATTTATTTGTTTCTGGCAAAACCAGAAAGCGAGAATGAATATCAGTTGGTATTTCAATTAAGGAATATTTGAATTTGTCTTTCTTATCTCGATTATATAACTTAATAAATAAATATATCGATCGATCTTTTAATTCTGGGAAGGGTTTATTAGGATCAATCATTATAGGCACAAGACTTGGTAATACTTTATTATTAAAGTATTCTTTTACGAATTGACCTCTTGATACGTTAAGCTGAGTTTCATTGATAATAAAAATCTTCTCTTCTTCTAGCTCTTTAATTAATACTTCATTGAATAATTTTTCAAATCGTTGTTGTTGGCGTAATACAATTTGCTTTACTTGTTTAAGAACCTGTTGTGGTGAATAACCCAACAATTTCTGATCAGCCTTATTTAATTTCAAAAGTCTAGACACACTAGCAACACGTACTCTAAAAAATTCATCTAAGTTATTGGAGAAAATACCCATGAACCTTAATCTTTCTATAAGAGGAACGGTAGTATCATAGGCTTCTTGCAGAACTCTATCGTTAAAAGATAGCCAACTGATTTCTCTGTTAACAAAACGATCAAATTTTGCTGGCTTTTTCTTCAAAATAGAATTGGGTTTATTCATTAGCAATATAGTCAAAAAACAAAAATAGCCCCTAAATTTAATTAGGAGCTACTTTTAAAATTAATAAAATGTTAAGCTATTGTTAACATTTAATAAGAAAAATTATTTCATATCAGCTGAAGGAGCAGGTTTTGCTGCTTTCTTAGCTGCTTTTTTCTTAGGAGCTGCTTTCTTAGCTGCTTTCTTAGGAGCTGCCTTCTTAGCTGCTTTCTTAGGAGCTGCTTTCTTAGCTGCTTTCTTAGGAGCTGCTTTCTTAGCTGCTTTCTTAGGAGCTGCTTTCTTAGCTGCTTTCTTAGGAGCTGCTTTCTTAGCTGCTTTCTTAGGAGCTGCTTTCTTAGCTACTTTCTTAGGAGCTGCTTTCTTAGCTGCTTTTTTAGGAGCTGCTTTCTTAGCTGCTTTTTTAGGAGCTGCTTTCTTAGCTGCTTTCTTTGCAGCTGGTTTTTTTGCAGCCGCTTTTTTCTTAGGTGCTGCTTTTTTTACTGTTGCCATGTTTTTTTGTTTTAAGTTTTAAAATTTAATTTTTGGTTTTTTGATGATTATTTTTTTACTTGTCGATTCACATCGATAATATGTTTCATCTTTGTCAAAGAACCATGTTACATTTGTGTTGAAAATTAATTCTCTTGTAACACAATGCTTTTACAAATTTAAAATTAATTTATTAAAAAAAAATTTTTATTAAAAAGTTATTAACATGCCAACATTCGACATCGTAAGTAAAGTTGATCAACAACTTTTAGACAACGCAATTAACAATGCAAAAAAAGAAATTATCAATCGTTATGACTTCAACGGATCGAAGACAGAAATTGATTTAGATAAGAAAACGAATACTATAAATATCTTAACAGAAGATGAGATGCGAGTGAAGGCCATACACGATGTAATCATTGCCAGGGTTATGAAGCAGCAGATTGACCCTAATTGTTTAGACTTCGGAAAAGATCATGTTGCATCAGGAAATATGATTCGTAAAGAAGTGAAAATCAAAGAAGGAATTGATAAAGAAACTTCAAAAATAATTATCAAAAAAATTAAAGATTCTAAAATAAAAGTTGATGCTCAAATCATGAATGATCAGATTAGAGTAAGTGGAAAAAAAATTGATGATTTACAATCTGTGATACAATTATTAAGAGCTGAGAGCTTAGAAACTCCAATTCAGTTCATTAATATGAGAAGTTAAAAATGAAAATTATTAGAGTCCGACACCAAAACCGACTCTAATAATCGGATTACTATAAGGTGTATAAGGTGTCTCTGTTAAGTTGTAAAGTAACATTAAATCTACAACTGCATTACGACCAATCATCTGACGATAACCACCACCAACTAATGTGCTATTGATAGTTCTTCTACTTGTACCATCAGGCAAACCTGTTGAATTAAAATTAATGTATTCTAAATTTAATGTCTCGTACTCGGCATGTGCAATTAGAAATTCAGTTAATTGATAGGTACCAAAAAATCTTGTTCCGTAATTATTAAACTTAAAATTAAAACCTGGTAATTTTATCGCATAGTATTGATAAATAAATCCAGTACCAATAGTCAACCTCTCTGTAAACCTATACCCTACACTTGGTGCAACAGCTACAACTGATTCTTGATTAGAAAAATTTGCTCCAAAATTTCCACCAAATACAAATTTACTTGTAGAAAATCCCCTTTGAGACATCGCATCTTCAGAAGTAATAATTACCGAAAATATTAGAACAAATATATATATGTATGTTTTTTTCAATCTCATTTCTTCAATTTTGTTTCAAACGTAAATATTTTCTATTAATTGTTAAACTATGATTATAAAAAAAAGCAGGCTGAATAATTCATTACAAATTACCAACCTGCTTAACCTAATCAACTAAACTAAACTAAACTAATACTAAACTTAAAAATTATTAAGAGATACTTATTGTCTTTACTACGTCTTCAGCTTTTTTAGCTTTAGTAATAGTTACATACAATATTCCACTCACATATTGTGCCAAAATATTTTCTTTATCTACATTCTCTGGTAAAGTAAACGACCTTTTGAATGAATGATATGAAAACTCTTTACGTGAATAATGCTTCTTATCTTCATTATTCTCTACTTTCTTTTCAGTAGAAATAGATAAAACATCTTTTTCTAAATTGATTTTAAAGTCTTCTTTACTAATACCAGGTGCTGCTAATTCAATTTTGAATGTTTCTGCATCTTCTGAAATATTTACTGCTGGTAACTTATGTGTTGATTCATTAATACCTTGATTAAAGAAATCATTTAATACATCACTGAACATCGGTGATACTGGTTTGAATTTTACGAGTGTCATAATCTTAATTATTTTGTGTTTACAACGAAATATCAAGAGCTGTACCAATTAGGAAATTGTAGTGATTTAAGGACAATTAGTCAGACTAGCAAGTAATTGCAATGACAAAATGACCATTTGGTATTCAGTATTCAGTATTCCGACTTACTAGTTTCAATAGTCATGCAAATATTAAGGAAAAGTACATCGGAATACGGAATACGGTATACGGAATACAATTTAAATTATCTTCCCTGGATTCAATATCGCATTGGGGTCGAATACTTGCTTGATGCCTCTTAATAAATTCAAATGTGCATCGGGGTATTTAATCGACATGTATTTTTTTTGTACATAACCGATACCATGTTCACCTGAAATGGTACCGTTTAGTTCAGCAGTTAATTGAAAAATTTCTTTGATACCTTCTGTTAATTGATTGTTCCATGCATCATCAGACATATTTCCTTTTAAAATATTGATATGTAAATTACCATCACCTGCATGTCCGTAACAAACTGATTGAAATCCGTATTTATCACCAACAGCCTTCACTCCTTTTAATAATTTTGGTAATGCTGCTCTTGGCACAACGGTGTCTTCTTCTTTATATATAGAATGGGCTTTAACAGAATGAGCCATATTTCTACGCATACGCCACCACTCTTCTTTTTGTGATGAAGAATCAGCAAACAAAACTTCATCTACATTGAAATTATATAACACTTCTGTAATTGATTCACAGTCTTTATATAATTGTTCTAATTCATTACCATCTACTTCAATTAATAGATATGCTTCAATATTTTCTTTTCTTGTGAAGTTTATATTTTCATTAGTGACAACCCAATCAACACCATCTTTTTCCATGAACTCTAAGGCTGATGGAGTTATACCAGCTCTGAAAATACCCGACACAGCTTCACATGCATTTTCTGCATTAGGGAAACTAGCTAGTAACAATAAATTATGTTGTTGAGCTGGAATTAATTTGAAAATAATTTTTGTTACAACTCCTAATGTTCCTTCTGATCCGACCATTAATTGAGTTAAATTATAACCCGATGCATACTTTAATGTATTCGCACCAGTCATAATAATATCTCCATTTGGCAATACCACTTCTAAATTCAAAACATAATCTCTTACCGTACCATACTTCACAGCTCGAGGTCCGCCCGATGACTCAGCCACATTACCCCCCAACATACAAGATCCCTTACTCGACGGATCTACAGGGTACATCAATCCGTGTTTTGCAATCTCATCCATAAAAACCTGTGTAATCATTCCAGGTTCTACAGTTGCCTGTAAATTCTCTAAATCTATCTCTATTAATTTATTGAATTTCTCCATCGATAAAATCACTCCACCATGCACCGCTAATGCACCACCACTTAGTCCGGTACCACCTGCTCTCGGTGTTACAGGTATTAAATTTTCATTACAATATCTTAGGATGTTAGAAATTTCAATTGCATCACTTGGCACTAAAACAATTTCGGGCATAAAGAATAGATCTTCTGTTTCATCATGCGCATAATTCTTTTTTAGCTCTTCGTCAATTATCACTTTTGTGATGCTCTCAAAATATTGAATATGTGTTTTATTTATTAGTTGATATTGCATGTAATTAATGATTCTATGTATTAATATTCTCTGAAGTATTTTACTACTGACTCACCAATCATTCCATTGATGGGCACCTTTGTTTTACGAATTATTACTTCTATAGATTTAGCAAAATTAAAGTTTGAAAGTATATCATCGTGAACATCCTTAACAAATTGTTCTAACAAAATGTATTTTATATTCATTCTTAATTTCAAAATGTTGAAAATAATTTCATAATTAACAGTTTGGCTTAAATCACTATTGTTTAACTGCTTATCGTCTATTTTAACATGAATATCTACTATGAAATTTGTGCCTATTAGATTTTCTTCCTGATAATAGCCATGATATGCATAAAACTCTAGGTTCTGTAATGAAATAGTGTACATATTGAGCAATATGATTTTTTGTTACATTTGTGCCGAAGTTAACAAATATAAATTATAGCAATGGCTAAAACAGATCTATTTGAATCACCAGATTACTATTTATTAGACGAATTACTAACTGAAGAACATAAGTTAGTGAGAAATTCAGTTCGTGACTGGGTTAAGAAAGAAGTTAGTCCGATCATCGAAGACTACGCTCAACGTGCAGAATTCCCTAAGCAATTAATTAAGGGCTTGGGTGAGATTGGGGCGTTCGGACCTACCATTCCGGTTGAATATGGTGGTGGTGGTATGGATTATATTTCATACGGATTAATTATGCAAGAAGTAGAACGTGGTGATTCTGGAGTACGTTCAACAGCATCAGTACAAGGTTCATTAGTTATGTTCCCTATTTATGCTTACGGTTCAGAAGAACAACGTAGAAAATATTTACCAAAATTAGCTACTGGCGAGTTTATGGGTTGCTTCGGATTAACGGAGCCTAACCATGGATCAAACCCAAGTGGTATGTTAACGAACTACAAAGATGCTGGCGACCATGTAATTTTAAATGGCGCAAAAATGTGGATCTCTAATGCACCATTTGCTGACATCGCAGTAGTATGGGCTAAAGGTGAAGATGGTAAAATCAGAGGCTTAATTGTTGAGCGTGGTATGGAAGGATTTTCAACTCCAGAAACTCATAACAAATGGTCTTTACGTGCATCTGCTACAGGTGAATTAGTATTCGATAATGTTAAAGTTCCGAAAGAGAATATATTACCTAATGTTGAGGGATTAAAAGGTCCGTTAGGATGTTTAAATCAAGCTCGTTATGGTATCGCTTGGGGAGCATTAGGTGCAGCGATGGATTGTTATGATACTGCATTAAGATATTCAAAAGAGAGAATTCAGTTTGATAGACCAATCGGCGGATTCCAATTGCAACAAAAGAAATTAGCTGAGATGATAACTGAAATCACTAAAGGACAATTATTAAATTGGAGATTAGGTGTATTAAAATCAGAAGATCGTGCAACAGCTGCACAAATTTCAATGGCTAAAAGAAATTCAGTAGAAGTTGCTCTAAATACTGCTCGTGAAGCACGTCAAATGCTAGGCGGAATGGGCATCACAGGAGAATACCCTATTATGCGCCACATGATGAACTTAGAGTCAGTTGTAACATACGAAGGTACTCATGATATCCATTTGTTGATTACAGGTATGGATGTTACGGGATTGAATGCTTTCAAATAAGAATTAATATTCTGTTACACGCGAAGAGGGATATTTGTTATTTGTATTAATTAGTTATAATCATTAGTGCAATAATAATTTTAGAATAACTAAATATAATTATTGCTTTCTATATTTTTATTACAATCTATTAATACAAAAAACAAATATCCCTCTTCGCTTTATAATTCTCTATAGCACCAAATGTCTAGCTACTAGCTACTAGCTACTTCAGTACTACACTTGGATTCTGTTTCCTCAAATTGTAAGACGAACTCATCACCTCACCATAAGCACCTGCGCTTCTAATTGCAATATAGTCTCCACGTTTTGTGATTGGCAATTCAACTGCTTTACCAAAACTATCTGATGATTCACAGATAGGTCCGACGACATCGTATTTCTTCTTTTGATCTTTATTGGTATTACTTAGATTTTCAATTTTATGATATGCTTGATATAAAGCCGGACGTAATAGTTCAGTCATACCAGCATCAAGAATTGCGAAATTTGTATTCATACCTTCTTTGATATACAATACTTTTGAAATCAACGTACCACATTGTGCAACCAATGAACGACCTATTTCGAAATGAACTTCTTGTCCGTCGAATCGATTAATAAATTTATTAAATATTGAAAAATACTCAGCAAAATCTGGTATTGCGTGATCATCCGGATTTGTATAGTCAATACCTAATCCGCCACCTAGGTTTAATACTTTTATATTTAAGCCCATGTGTCTAAACCATTGGTTATACTCCATCACTTTAACACATAAACTTTTAAAAACTTTCATATCAGTTATCTGTGAACCGATATGAAAATGAAGTCCGATGAGTTCTAAATTTTTATATTGAGCAATAGTTTTCGTAAAACTTTCTAACTCCCAATGATTAAATCCGAATTTATTTTCTTCTAATCCGGTCGTAATATAATGATGCGTATGAGCATTCACATTTGGGTTTATTCGGATGGCAATTCTAGCAGTCTTATTCTTCTTTTCAGCTAATTCATTCAAAACTTCTAACTCTTGAAAAGATTCAACATTGAAGCAAAAAATATTTGCATCAAGTGCATCATTAATTTCTTGGTCGCTCTTCCCTACTCCTGCAAATACTATTTTATTAGCAGGGAAATTTGATTCAACAGCCTTCAATACTTCATTACCACTTACACAATCTGCCCCTAATCCTTTTGATGAAATAAGTTCTAATATTTTATCATTAGCATTTGCTTTTAAAGCATAATGAATTTCAAAATTATACTTATTTGCTTCTTGCATACAAGCATCAATGGTACGACTTAACAATTCTAAATCGTATATATAAAAAGGTGTTTGGTGTTTAGTAAAATCTAAATTCATCATCTTAATTTATATCAAACAGTCCTTTGTGTAATGCAATTAATGCGTCTTTTTTCAAATTAGAATTGACTAATACTGAGATATTATTAGTACTTCCGCCATATGAGATCATTCTAATCGGAATTGACTTTAACGATTCAAACACTTGTGCTGCATAACCAGATTTGCTTGCTAAGAAATCACCAACTACACAAATTATAGTTTGATCTTTATCAACTTCTACACTTCCGAAGTCATTCAACTCTTTTAAAATTTCTGTTAAGTTTGAATCATCGTCAATTGTTAATGATACTGCAACTTCAGAAGTTGTGATCATATCAATTGGTGTTTTATATCTTTCAAAAACTTCAAATACTTTTCTCAAGAAACCATAAGCTAAAAGCATTCGAGACGATTGAATTTTCAAGGCAGTAATTCCATCTTTCGCAGCGATTGATTTGATACCAGAATCAGACAATGCTGAAGATATCAAAGTACCAGGAGCATTGGGTTCCATAGTATTTAATAATCTCACTGGTATGTTATAACGTTGAGCCGGGAATACACTTTGTGGATGTAAAATTTTAGCACCAAAATAAGCTAACTCCGCAGCTTCGTTGAAACTTAAATTTCTGATTGGCTTTGTATTCGATACAATCCTCGGATCGTTATTATGCATTCCGTCTATGTCTGTCCAGATTTGCACCTCCTCTGCCTTTATCGCTGCACCTATTAACGAAGCTGTATAATCAGATCCACCTCTCTTTAAATTATCTACTTCACCAAAATGATTTCTACATATATAGCCTTGAGTGATAAAAATATTTACATTTTTATTCGATTCTATAAAAGGAGTTAAATGTTCAGTTGTATAAGAAATATTAGGTTCTGAATGCTCGTCTAAACGCATGAAGTCTAAAGCAGGTAATAACACTGCATTATGACCTTCTTGCTCTAAATAATAAGTAAATAAAGCAGTTGAAATAAGTTCACCTTTAGATAATATGATACGCTCTTCGTAAACGGTAAAGAGATCTTGTGTGAATGCTCGAATAGAATTAAAATGTTCGGTAATTAATTGACTTGACTTCTTAAGATATTCTGCTTTGGGAAATAATTCTTTTATAAAATCAATGTATTTAGCCTCTAAAATATCAATTAGAGCATTAGCCTCTTCATGCTTTTTATCGTATAAGAAACTTGCAATATCTACTAAATTATTCGTTGTACCAGAAACTGCTGATAATACAACGATTTGACGATCATTAGCGTTGATAATGTCCATTAAGCGACGCATGCGCTCTGGACTGCCAACAGACGTCCCCCCGAATTTTAATACTTTCATTTAAATTATAAATTTGCGCAAAAATAGAAATAATTTCTTTATATACTGATATTTACAGTTAAATTAAGCTGCCTTTTTAGATAATTTAATAAAAGGCAATTCAACAAATTTGTAAAGGAAATACGAAGAAATGATTGTAGCCGATATACAAATTGTTAAAAGACTAGCAAAACCAATATAGAAATTAGGGAAATAGGCTAATAGGTTTTGCCAATTTTCCATGATTAACATTACAAATAACCAATGCGTTAAGTAAACACTGTAAGATATCTCCCCTAAAAACTTAAAAATCTTTTTATGCAAAAAGTTCTGAATTTTTTGGTTGTTAATGACAATAATTAGAATTGCTGCAGAAGCTAGTCCAGTATAATGAAAAGTATCAATTCTAAGGTATTCCATCATCTTATAATAGAATGATCCAAAGGGTGACATTCTCTCGATATGTCTTATCGAATAAAAGAAGAATACAGCTAAATATATTAGGTGTCTATACTTATACCATCTAGATGATTTGAAATCATAATTTCTAATATCATCATAATGATATGCTATAATAGTACCTAATGTAAAATGAAATATAAAACTTGATATATGTCCGGATATTAGAAAAGGCATCAACAATAAAAAATACAAGTATTTAATATTATACTTAGCTACAACAACTATCAATGGCATCAATAAAGACAGCGCCATCTCTACTTCTAACGTCCAGCCCGGTACATAAAACTTATGATTAGCCCTTAACAACAATAACTCTTGCCAAATATTTTGAGAGTTATTAAAAAATAATTCTTTGACTAAAGTTAAATCAATTGCGGCTCTATTCCAGTAAAGAAAATTCAGCAATACAACTAGAACATAAGCCGGGTAAAGTCTTAGGATTCTTCTGTAGGTATAGTTCCAGATATTTAAATTATCTATTGACTTGAACAAACCCAAAGAAAGCACCAATCCGCTTAATACAAAGAAAAACGAAACAGCATCACTCCCGTTAAATATAAAAGATGAAAGATGAAATTTTAAGCTACTTGGGTAATGCCATCCGATGAAGTGATAAAATACCACCATAATGGCTGCAATGCCTCGTAGAGAGTCTAAAAAGTATATTCTTTGTACAATATTTTCTTTCATTCGATAATTATAGAGTCACAATTATAAAATTAATTAACATAAAATAATTGTTTAACATTCAATATTTACTATTTCTTGCAAAAAAACCTATTTTAGCAAGCATAATATAAGATTAGTATGAAAATTAAATTTGGTACAGACGGATGGAGAGCGATAATCGCTAAAGAATTTACCGTTGAAAACGTAGAAAGAGTAGCAAAAGGAACAGCAGATTGGTTAAAAAAATCAAATGCTAATCCTGTAATAACATTAGGAAATGACTGCCGATTTGCAGGAAAACTATTTGTAGATAGTGTAGCTAGAGTGATGGCTGCAGAAGGAATTAAAGTATATATGTGCGATACCGATTTCGTGAGCACACCAATGATTTCATTAGCAACAGTTAATTTAAAAGCTGATGCGGGTATCATTATAACAGCAAGTCATAATCCGCCTGAATACAACGGATTCAAGATAAAAGCTAGTTACGGCGGACCTGCTACACCAGCAGAAATATCAGCTGTTGAAGATTTAATTCCAGATACTTTCAGTAACAATGCATTAAGCGTAGATGAATATGTGAAGCAAGGATTGATAAAATACGTTGACATGGAAACCATGTATTTAGACCATGTAGAAGCATCATTTGATATGGAGGCGATTCGTAATTCTAGATTGAATTTAGCGTATGATGCGATGTATGGAGCGGGACAAAACGTAATGCGTAGAATCTTGCCTGAAGCAACATTCTTACATTGCGATTATAACCCAAGTTTCGACAAGCAAGCACCTGAGCCTATTCATAAGAATTTAACTGAGTTATCAGAAATGATAAAGATGGCAGGCAATATTGATTCTGCTCTTGCGACTGATGGTGATGCTGACCGTATTGGTTTATATGATGACCAAGGAAATTTTGTGGATTCACATCATATCATTTTGTTATTGATACATTATTTGGTGAAGTATAAAAACAAAACCGGACAAGTAATTACAACATTCTCATGTACTCGCAAGATAGATGAGTTATGTAAAGCATATGGATTGAAACAACAGGTTACAAAAATCGGATTCAAATATATCTGTGAGATAATGGTTGAAGACAAAGAACCATTCTTAGCAGGAGGTGAAGAGTCGGGAGGTATAGCAATTACAGGGCATATACCAGAGCGAGATGGAATATGGATCGGATTAACTGTATGGGAATTCATGGCAAAAACAGGTAAGTCATTACGTGAATTAATTGAAGAAGTTTATGAAATAGTAGGTTCATTTGCTGTAGAGCGTTATGATTTACATTTAGAAGAATCATTGAAACAAACTATCATTTCAAATTGCAAATCTGGCAAGTACACTTCATTCGGAAATTACAAAGTGACGAATGTGGAAGACATGGACGGATTCAAGTTTCATTTAGACAATGGAGGTTGGGTAATGATTCGCCCATCAGGAACAGAGCCAGTATTAAGAACCTATTCTGAGGCTAGCAATTCTGAAGAATCATTTAAAATATTAGACGCTACAAAAGCTACATTATTAGCTTAACATTAAAATAAGATGACCTATAAAATTGGTGATTATGTACGTTTTCTCAACGAGAAACAAGAAGGGGTTGTTACCCGAATCATTGATCACCAATTAATAGGTGTAACCATTGATGGTGATTTTGAAATAACTGTGTTAGCCAACGAAATTGTGTTAGTACAAAGTGCCGAGTCGCAATTAAGAGAAGACTTAGAAGAGTTACCACTAGCAAATCAACAAATCAATTCTAGCACTGAACAGCAGTTATATTTAGCGATTGTAAATGATATTAAGATTTCACATCTTTTTCATATTTACTTAGTGAATGGCACATCGTATGATATAGCATTGAATTTCAGTATTCAAAAAGACCAAACATACGAAGGAGTATATTTCGATATTATATTATCGAGAAGTTCACAAAGAATAGCCTCACAAACATTAACAGAATTAGACCAAGGTTCTAGTTTACATTTTCAAATATTGAGATATAAAGACGGACCTTATCAGCCAGTGCAGCCAATGGTTTTGAAGAAAATCATAAAGGCTAAACAAGTGATGACTCAACAAAAAGACATTCCGTTTTTAACTGAGAAAGGGTACTTGAGTTTATTAGAAGTAGAAAATAATATTACGGTGGATGTTCACGATCTACAAAGTAAATTACAAGAAAATAAATCAAGTACAGGCAATGATATACATATGCCATTGCGAGAAGTTGATTTACACATCGAAGAAATAACAGAGAACTTCCCCACGATGAAACCCGATGAAATGTTGAGATTACAATTAGAGACATTTCGCAGAAGTTTAGAGGCTGCTATAGCACATCATTATGCAAACATCATCTTTATACACGGTGTAGGCAATGGTACTTTACGCAACGAGATACACAAACAATTGGGCAAACATCCGCATGTAAAAACTTTTAAAGATGCCCGTAAAGAAAAATTCGGATACGGAGCAACAGAAGTAATCTTAAAATAATTCCTACATTTGTAACGCAAATTCGTCTATCGCTTTGCCTTGCGCAAAGAGGAAAGTCCGGGCAACACAGAGCATCTTGCTTCTTAACAAGAAGGCTTCAGCAATGAAGACAGAAAGTGCCACAGAGAATATACCGCCATGCAAATGGTAAGGGTGAAAACGTGAGGTAAGAGCTCACGGACTTGTGTAGTGATACACATTTCGGTAAACCTCAGGAGTTGAAAGCACAAATAGGTTCCGAGCACGATGGCTGCTCGTTGTCTGATCGCAAGATCACTCGGAATGGGTAGTGCGTTAGAGCTTACTAGCAATGGTAAGCCTAGATAAATGATAGGCTATTACAGAACCCGGCTTATGAATTTGCATTTTTTTTGGAATACATTTTGTGAAACCCAATTCAATCAATTGGGTTTTTTTATTATACTTACATACGAAACGAGAACAACACATGCCGAAAATATTAATTATAGATGACGAGAAAAGTATCAGAAGCACGCTGAAAGAGATACTTGAATACGAAAAATATGAGGTAAAAGAAGCTGCGGATGGTGCTGAAGGATTATCGATGATCAAAAAAGAAGATTTTGATTTAGTGATGTGTGATATTAAAATGCCTAAGATGGATGGTATGGATGTATTGACGGCAGCAAATGAGATAAAGCCTGACCTACCGTTCATCATGATATCAGGACATGGCACAATAGATACAGCAGTAGAAGCAACTAAAAAAGGTGCTTATGATTTCTTACAAAAACCACCAGATTTAAATAGATTATTAATTGCAGTAAGAAATGCTTTAGAGAAAAAAGAATTAGTAACAGAAACGAAAATATTAAAGCGTAAGGTTAGTAAGACTAGAGATATAATAGGTAACACCTCTCCCATCATCCGAATAAAAGATACCATTGAAAAGGTTGCACCAACAGAGGCAAGAGTGTTGATCACTGGAGAAAATGGAAGTGGAAAAGAATTAGTAGCGCGATGGATTCATGAAAAAAGTAACAGAGCAAACGGACCTTTGATAGAAGTGAATTGTGCAGCGATTCCTTCGGAGTTAATAGAGAGTGAGCTTTTCGGACATGAGAAAGGGTCGTTTACATCCGCAATAAAACAACGCATTGGCAAATTCGAGCAAGCAAATGGTGGCACCTTATTTCTAGATGAAATTGGTGACATGAGCATGAGTGCCCAATCAAAAGTTCTTCGTGCCCTACAAGAAAATAAAATTACACGAGTTGGAGGAGAGAAAGAAATATCGGTAGATGTAAGAATAATTGCTGCTACTAATAAAGATTTATTTAAAGAGATAGAGCAGAATAATTTTAGAATGGACTTGTATCATCGCTTGAGTGTGATCATTATACATGTTCCGTCGCTAAATGAAAGAAGAGAAGATATACCAGAGATAGCGCAGAGTTTTCTAGAAGAGATCTGTGGAGAATATGGTATACCAGTAAAGAAATTTGAAGCAGCAGCATTAGATGCTTTGATGCAAATTAACTGGACAGGTAATATACGAGAGTTACATAATATGATAGAGCGCTTGATCATATTAAGTGATAAATCAATAACCAAAGAAGATGTATATCTAAATGCTAATCGTTCGAGTAATCATATAAACGAATCGAGTATAGTATTGAGTTCGCCATCTAGTTCTGATTTCTCAAAGTATAAATCGTTTCAAGAGTTTAAAGACGAGACTGAAAAAGAATACATATTAAGTAAGTTAGAGAAAAACGGATGGAACGTTAGTAAGACGGCTGATGAGATGGAGATACAAAGAAGTCATTTGTATAATAAGATAGAGAAATACGGATTAAAGAGAGATGCTTAATAGCAAGAAATAATGAGTCAATCAAAAGGAATACGATTAAATAAATACATTGCAGATTCGGGCATATGCTCTAGAAGGCAGGCAGATAAATACATTGAGCAGGGGCATGTATTTTTAAATGGTAAAAGAGCTAGAATTGGTGACTTAGTTTTTGCTAGAGATAAAGTACGAGTAAACGGATTAGAGTTAGAGCCAAGAGAAGAAGAAGATTTAATTTTTATTGCATTAAATAAACCAGTAGGCATCACTTCTACTACTGAAAAAAATGTAAGAGATAATATTATAGATTTCGTGAATCATAGTACACGCATCTTCCCTATTGGTAGATTAGATAAAGATTCGCAAGGCTTGATATTATTGACCAATAATGGCGACATCGTCAATAAAATATTACGAGCAGGCAACGAACATGAAAAGGAATACATAGTAACAGTTGATAAACCATTAACAGAATCTGTAATACAAGGTATGTCGAATGGTGTACCGATGTTAGGTGTAATGACCAAGAAATGTAAAATAGAACAGATTGCGGCGAATACATTTAAAATAATTTTAGTACAAGGTTTAAACCGACAAATACGTAGAATGTGCGAGCATTTCGGTTACGAAGTTCTAAAGCTAGAACGTATTAGAATTATGAATCTAAAGTTGAAAGGCTTACCGCTTGGTGAATGGAGGGATCTAACAGATCAAGAGATTGCAGAGTTAAATAAAATGATAAAGGGTTCGAGGAATTAATCCCCGAACCCTTTATTATTTTATTTAAAATCCTTTTTTTACGTTTTTCTATTTTCTTTTTTCTTCTTTGAATTTCTAAAAGGTTTTTCAGTCTTTGAATTTCTGAATAAAAAAGTCAGTTGCTGAGTACGAACCTATATAATATGAATAACTGCTTGACAGCACCATGTTCTGTAAATCTATCACACCCTTTTATTCAGAAATTTCAAAGACTTACGTGCATTTTAGTGACTAGTGAGTTGTAATTAGTTATTAGAATATTCGCCACACCAGAAAATCTCCCCTAACCGTTAAAATTTTTAAATGAAAAGGTGTGATTTTTTAATAGAAATTGCGAAGTATTGACCGTTGCACTTTATAATTTACAGCAGAGGAATTAATTGCTTTTTTTATTTACAAAATTTTGACGGTGAAAAAGAATTTCATTTAAAAATTTTGACGGTGAAGAAAAAAAGATTTAAGATTAAACATTAAAATTTTAATGTTTAATCTTGATCTCATATTGCGTCAGTAAGCCTGCAAGGTTTGTTGACGAAAACATTGCTCCTTTTATTTTATTTTGTTCGGGTTGAATTCTAAAGCCCAAAGCACTTGTAAAATCAGCCTTCTCGAGTAATGTTTGGTCGAATGTTGCATCTGATAAATCAGAAGTATCAAAGTTGGCTTCTCTTAAATCAGCTTCTGAAAAATCACATTCTTTTAATGAGCAATTCATAAATGATGTGCCCTTCATTTTGCATTTATAGAATACTGAATTGTTCAACTGACAATTTTCGAAACTTATTTCCATTCCGATATCATGCGCCGAATCAAATCTAAGTCCGAGTAATTTAGAATTCACAAACCTCACATTTCTAAAGGCAGTTTTAGTAATTCGAGCAGTACTCAAATTACAATCTTTAAATACACAATCAGTAAAAATATACTCAGCTAAATTTTGCGATGAAAAGTCACAATTCTCGAATTCGCAAGTATCGAATTCGGTTTTAGAATTTAGGTATTGACTTACTGAATCTGATGAAATTGATTCGTTGCTTATATAGTTCATTATTGTATTACTGCTACTTTGAATTTCTGAAGAAAAAAGCAATAAACTAATTGCTCTTTACTTAATGTTTATTAACCGATTAAAAGTATCACATTCTGATAATATATCACACCATTTTCTTCAGAAATTTCAAAGCAGCAGTAAAATCCATTCTACATCCTACATCCTACATTCTACATCATTTAAAGATCCTTCACCGACCCAAACCCAATCACATCTTTCACCACCATATTCTCGGTAAGTTCTGTGGCTCTTAATAATTTGATATCGCCGAATCGGTTTTTAATTTGATAAACTGTTTCACGCAATTTGTTTTGTCGGCTGCGATCTTCAAATAAGTTAGGTTGTACATCTTCTTTTTTTACGAAGTTGGTGACGGTAATACCTAGACTGCGTACATCGGTTGTAAATATTGGCTTTGCGTGATACTTCTGTAAAAATTGATCAATGCGTTCGCGAATTAGATTCATTAATTCAATACCATCTTGTATAGGTTCTGAAATAGAAAAATAATCATCCCATCGTTCGGGTTCACCATAGCGTGCTGTAAATCCGATCGTTTTACAATACACTCCGTGCTTTACCATTCGTTGTTCTAATCGCATGCAAAGGGTCATAAACACTTGCTCTACACTTTCAACACTTGAACGTTGTTCTTTAGAAATTTGACGTTGTGCTTGCATACTTTTATAAGCATGTGAGTTGATGTCGAACTCATAAAAATTCAATCGATAATGCCAATAATAACCCTCGACACTTTTGAAAATTTCACGTAAAACTTGTGCTGAAGTATGACGCATTTTCAAGGGGTTGGTAATGCCTGCACGTTCTAGTCTTCTCGCATAATTACTTGATATACCGGGCAAATCTTGTAAATCAAGTTTCCCTAAAATGCTATCAATATTATCCGGATTTATAATGGTAAGTCCGTCGGGTTTCTGCAAATCAGAAGCCAACTTCGCCAAAAAAGTATTCGGTGCTACACCAATAGAACAGCGCAACCAATCACCCACTTCATTTTTAATATCTTCTTTTATTCGATAAGCGACTTGAATAGGATCTTTGTACATCCATTTGTACTTCGTTAAATTCACAACTGCTTCGTCGATACTTTTAGGTAATACATCATCGGCATATTTACGCAGCACGTTCATTATTTTGACATGGAACTCTCGATAACGAGCGGGGTTGGTTTCGATGGGTACCAGATCAGGACAAATCTGTATAGCATCATTGAGTCGCATGCCCGTCTTGACTCCTGCCCTTTTCGCTTCAACCGATGGGGCGATCACACATCCGTATTTACCCGTATACACACAAACCCCAACAGGCCTGCCACGGAGGTAATAATTTACCTGCTGTTCGCAAGAGGCAAAGAAAGAGTTCATGTCTACAAAAAGCACACGAGGCTCTAAATTTTGTTTAAGGGAGTTCTGATTCACCCATCAAAAATGCTAAAACTTTTAGCAAAAAACAAGTGATGTGGATAGAAATACGTGAATCGGAATACGGAATACGTAATACATAATACTATGAAATTTGCTATCTTCGCGAACGAATGAAAAATATCAGAAATTTTTGCATTATAGCACATATTGACCACGGTAAAAGTACCCTGGCAGACAGATTGTTAGAGTTTACCAATACCATTACGAAGCGTGAGGCACAGGCACAGTTATTAGACGACATGGACCTAGAGCGAGAGCGTGGTATTACCATTAAAAGTCACGCCATTCAAATGAACTATGAATTGAATGGTGAAAAATACGTTTTCAATTTAATTGACACTCCTGGTCACGTAGATTTTTCATACGAGGTATCGCGTTCAATTGCGGCATGTGAAGGTGCGCTTTTGATTGTTGATGCATCGCAAGGTATACAAGCACAAACGATTTCCAATTTATACTTAGCCTTAGAGCACGATTTAGAAATTATTCCGATTTTAAATAAAATGGATTTACCTGGGGCAATGCCAGAAGAGGTAAAAGATCAGATTATTGAATTAATCGGATGTAAGCGCGAGGATATTATACCTGCTTCGGGTAAAACCGGATTAGGGGTAGATAAAATTTTAGAAGCTATAGTAGCTAGAGTACCAGCACCAGTAGGTGATAATGATGCGCCATTACAAGCATTAATTTTTGACTCAGTGTTCAACTCGTTTAGAGGTATCATCGCCTATTTCAAAGTAGTGAACGGAGAGATTAAGAAAGGTGATAAAGTAAAATTTGTAGCAACAGAATCTGAGTACTATGCCGATGAAGTAGGTGTATTGCGATTGAATCAAGAGCCACGTGCAAGTATTAAAACGGGCGACGTAGGTTATATTATTTCAGGTATCAAAGAAGCACGTGAAGTAAAAGTAGGTGATACAATTACACATATTGATAGACCAGGCTTAGCAATACAAGGATTTGAGGATGTAAAGCCAATGGTATTCGCAGGTATTTATCCGGTTGATACTGATGATTTCGAAGAGTTGCGTGAGTCGATGTACAAGTTGCAATTAAACGATGCATCATTGGTATTTGAGCCAGAATCATCGGCAGCATTGGGTTTCGGCTTCAGATGCGGATTCTTAGGGATGTTGCACATGGAGATTATTCAAGAGCGTTTAGAGCGTGAGTTCAACATGACTGTAATTACAACAGTACCCAACGTGTCGTACAAAGCATTCACCACTAAGGGCGATGAGATTCCGGTTAACAATCCTTCAGACCTCCCCGACCCTAGTAAAATAGACTTCGTAGAAGAGCCATATATCAAAGCAAACATCATCACTAAATCTGAATTTGTAGGTCCGGTGATGTCGCTATGTATCAACAAACGCGGAGTTATTATCAATCAATCGTACTTAACATCAGACAGAGTAGAATTAGTTTTTGAAATGCCGATGGGAGAAATTGTATTTGATTTTTACGATCGATTAAAAACAATATCTAAGGGTTACGCATCTTTTGATTACCACCAAATTGGCTATCGTCAATCAGATTTGGTGAAGATGGACATCCGACTAAATTCAGAACCAGTAGATGCTTTGTCATCGTTAATACATAGAAGCAATTCATTTAGTTTTGGTAAAAAGATTTGTGAGAAATTAAAAGAGTTATTGCCACGTCAGCAATTTGAAATTGTAATTCAAGCATCAATTGGTGCGAAGATTATTGCAAGAGAAACGGTGAAGGCATTGCGTAAAGATGTAACTGCAAAATGTTATGGTGGTGATATTTCACGTAAGCGTAAATTATTAGAAAAACAAAAAGAAGGTAAGAAGAGAATGCGTCAAGTTGGTTCGGTAGAGATACCACAATCGGCGTTTATGGCGGTTTTGAAGCTTGACTAAAAAATTGTACAAAGTACAATGTACTTAATACTTAATACTTAATACTTAATACAACAAAATGGCCTACCAACTCCTCGACGGTAAAAAAATTGCAGCAGAAATTAAGAAAGAAATTGCTGCGGAAGTTGCTGAAATGATTGCATCAGGTAATCGTGCACCTCACCTTGTAGCAATACTTGTAGGAGAAGATGGTGCGAGTGAAACATATGTAAATTCGAAAGCGAAGAATTGCGCAGAAGTCGGATTTAATTCGAGTGTATTAAGATTTGATTCAAACATCACAGAAGAGTTTTTATTAAATAAAATTATAGAGATTAATAACGACGATAATATCGACGGATTAATTGTGCAGTTACCATTACCCGATCATATTTCAGTAACGAAAGTTGTTGAAACGATAGATTATAAAAAAGATGTTGACGGATTTCATCCGATAAACATCGGACGAATGAATAAAAATTTACCATGTTATATTTCTGCAACACCTAATGGCATAATGATGTTATTGGAGCGTTATAAAATAGAAACATCAGGTAAGCATTGTGTGGTAATTGGTCGTTCAAACATAGTTGGGTCACCTATGAGTATATTGATGGCATTGAATGCAGAGCCAGGTAATGCAACGGTAACATTGTGTCACAGTAGAACACCGAACATAGACTCGTTTACACAACAAGCTGATATTTTAATTGTGGCTATTGGCAAAAAGAATTTCTTGACAGCCGACATGGTGAAAGAAGGTGCAGTGGTAATAGATGTGGGCATGAACAGAGAAATATCAGACAAAACAAAATCTGGATATAAATTATACGGTGACGTAGACTTCGATAATGTATCGATGAAAGCATCGTGGATTACACCAGTACCAGGCGGCGTAGGATTGATGACGATAGTGTCGTTGTTGAAGAATACGTTGGCAGCAGCGAAGAAGAGTTACTATTAGTACTAACTTTATTTTTTAAGTACGTTGTACTAAGTACAATGTACTAAGTACATAATACATAATACAATTAAATGCAAACACTCCCACCAGACGGTTCCCTACTTCCCTTAATGGAAGAATTCTACACTATTCAGGGTGAAGGATTTCATTCGGGTAAAGCAGCATATTTTATTCGCTTAGGCGGATGTGATGTCGGGTGTCATTGGTGCGATGTTAAAGAGTCGTGGAACGCAGAACTTCATCCGCTTACTAGTGTAGATACCATAGTAGAAAATGCAGCGAAGTATGCAGCGAAAACAGTAGTAGTAACAGGAGGCGAACCACTATTGTATGATCTTGATTTGTTGACTTCAAAATTAAAAGCAGCAGGTATAAAAACATTTATTGAAACATCAGGCGCTTACCCTTTGTCGGGTACTTGGGACTGGATATGTTTATCGCCTAAGAAGTTTAAGGCACCATTAGCTGCAATTGCACCATTAGCAGGAGAATTAAAAGTTATTGTTTTTAATAAATCAGATTTTGAATGGGCAGAACAACATGCAGAAATGGTCTCAGCTAATTGTAAATTATATCTTCAACCAGAATGGTCTAAGGCAGAACAAATGACTCCAGAGATCATTGAGTATGTAAAGCAGAACCCTAAATGGGAAGTTTCATTACAAACTCATAAGTTTATGAATATTCCATAATTCAACTAAGTAATAATATATTATTATGACTTTCGTCATATTTATACTAGCTTGACAAGAGTATTTTCGTATCAATTAGTTATGCAGATAGATACTGACATTCTTATTACTTGGGGCGCTGTTTATAAAAAATTCCATAAACACGAAAATATTTTTGAGGAAGGTACTCACCCGAAATATTACCATCAAATAGTTGAAGGTGATGTAAAATTATATAATACCAACGAAGAAGGTAAGGAGTTTATTCAAGGGATGTTCAAAGTTGGTGAAAGTTTCGGAGAACCCCCCTTATTCATAGATGAGATATACCCTTCTTCAGCAATAGCATGTCATGAAAGTGTTATAATTAGATTGCATAAAGATCATTTTTTAAAATTACTATCAGAATATCCGAAAATTCAAGAATCTTTCAACTATCTATTCGCTAAACGTATTTATTCAAAGGCTATCACCTCTAGAGAAATTGTCAATAATAATCCGGAACATAGAATACTTGCCTTTTTAGATAGTTACAAAAAATCGAATCTTATAGAGAATTCTAGCAGATCAGCATTAATTCCTTATACGCGTCAGGAGATTGCAAACTTTACAGGACTCAGAGTAGAGACAGTTATAAGAGCATTAATTAAAATGAATGAAAGCGGAAAAGTTAGCATTCAAAATCGAAAGGTGTATTACTAATGAATTTTAAAATCTGGACAAAAATTAGCATTATAAATTTTTTGATTGTATCATTATTAGGTCTTCTCATGCGATATAAAATAGCATTTGATTTCCCCTATTTTGATCAAAAATTTTTACAACACGCACATTCACATTTTGCATTTATAGCATGGATAAGTCAAAGCTTGTATCTATTATTGATTTATTATATATATAAAACCGAATCAAATATTAACTTCAAAAAATACAATCGATTATTAATATTTAACACATTATCCTCATACTTAATGATGGCAGCCTTCCTATTTAAAGGTTACCATGTTAGCTCAATATTTTTTACTAATATTTTAATTGTAATATCAATTGTATTCGCATATTACTTTTATAGAGATACTAATAAAAACAATACATACAGAGCAATTAATCGTTGGTTTTACACTGCGTTTATCTTTAATATATTATCAAATCTAGGCACATTTAGCTTAGCCTATATGATGATTACTGGTATTTATAATCAGAAAATTCAATTAGCTTCTGTTTATTTCTACTTGCATTTCCAATATAATGCTTGGTTTTTATTTGCATGCTTCGGATTGTTTTTCTTTCACTTTAAAGATATTATAAATATTAAAATTCAAAATTGGGTATTCTTTGTTTTTACAATTTGTACCATACCAAATTATTTTCTATCAATTCTATTTTATAAGCTTCCGGTCTTACTATTCATTACAGTAATTATTACTAGTTCTGTACAATTAATAGTTTATATACTTTTATTCAGGAAGTTCAAAATACAAAATCAACCTAGCTATTACCATTTCATATTTAAGCTAATTGCTTATGCTTTTTTATTTAAACTTATTTTACAAGTATCATCTACAATACCATATATAAGCCAACTAGCTTATAGCCTCAGAAGTATTGTAATTGCATACTTACATTTAGCTTTATTAGTAATAATTTCTGGCTTTATACTTTATTTATTATTTGATTTAATTTTAAAATACAAATCAATCTATGTTTATGTATTATATGGTTTGATTTTGATTAATGAGGTAGTGTTAGGATTACAAGGTTTTACAGGAATATTTTATATACATATAAAAACATTACCATTGATACTTTTTATAATATCATTGGGTATAAGTTTAACAATCATAAAAATTATTTTTGAAAAAAAAATCAAACATGATTGAGGTCATAAATTAATCATATTGAGCTATCTATCTTCATAATATAAATTAAACGTTATGAAAAGAATACTCACTTTAGGCATTATTACATCTATCACTTTAGGTGTAGCATGTAACCAAGGCACTTCAAACACTGCTAGTACAGAGTCAACAACACAAGAGCAAGGCGCAGGTCAATCTGCTGTTCAAGATGATGTCTCAAACCCCAATATCGTACAAGTTGCTTCAGGAAGTAAAGATCATACTACATTAGTTGCAGCTGTTAAAGCAGCTGAACTTGTCGATGTATTAAGCAATGCAGGTCCGTTCACCGTATTCGCACCAACTAATGCAGCATTCGAAGAATTACCGGCTGGTACAGTAGAGGGATTGTTAGAACCTTCTAAAAAAGATGCATTAGCTGACATATTACAATATCATGTATATGTAGGCGTTTATAAAATAGAAAATTTAGAAACAGAACAAACACTAGGACAAGTAAATGGTGGAAACATCAAATTAACTAGAAAAGGAGAAGATGTTTATGTAAATGATATCGCAAAGATTGTCGCTACTATATCAACTTCAAATGGAGTAATATATGTTATAGATAAAGTATTGTTACCAGCACAGTAAAGATTAGTTTTGGTTATAAGATTTATGGGTGTTGAAGAAAGGAGCTTATGCTCCTTTCTTTTTTTACATATAATTCAATTGTATTTAAATAAACTTGATTGCATAACTGCAGATACATTAAGTGCAGTTTCTTTCATTAGATTAGCTTTCTCCCCTTTGAATAATTCATTAACAGTATCGGTAAATAATGAATTCCATCTATGAAAATCTTTTAGACTCATTTTGTGAACTGCATCTAATCTCTTATGTACATTCATAGGGTTACCATTATAATTATCAGTAAAAAATAAGATGTTCTCCCAGAAGTTAATCATTAAAGGAGTATGAACTTCCCAATTTACTTGTATTACATCAGTAAAATAGATACTAATTACATCATCAGCTATTACTTTTTTATAGAATGCTTTGATGATTTTTTCAATATCATCTCTATCTTTAATATCTGTTTTCATGGCATTGTATTTTTTATACAATTTAATGATCTTTATTCTTGAATTTTATAACTGAAATCATAAAAGGTAGAATAACCCATATCAATAAACTCAGAATACTCAGAATAACTCCAATAGTAGTATGAAAAGTTTCTCTAAAAAGTGCACCAGTATACCCGAGCATTGCAGTCATATCTAATTGTAACAACACACTGATACGCGCTAAATCAATCGGGTTCATTGCAGTAAGTACAATGATTAATTTCTCGATCGGATAGTCACCAAATTGAAACATTAAAAACATTATAATACCGTCAAACAAAAATGAAATAAATAACCATAGTAATATGGCTAAACCTATACCTTTCGTTTTATCTCTACTTATTATAGAACATAGAAATGCTAATGATGAAAAAATTAGTGAAATCAATACAGCACTTATTAAAATAGATATCCCCGCAGTATTTAATGAAAATATCATTAATGGAATGCCAACCGAAATCAGCAAGGCTATCAATAACGATATGTTTAATCCGTAAAATAAACTCAACCACACCTTTACCCTTTTTATTGGCTGAGATATTAGCAATTCAATAAACTCGAAACTATTATAAATATATATTGTACTGAATATAATAGCAAACAAAGGCACATTCAACAATAATAAATTGAGAAGTGTTAGTACTCCTTTTTGAGCATTATCTTCTAATAAAAAAACACTCCAGCTAAGAACCGACAATAGTATGGTATAGAACAAAACAATTCTACTTCTTAATATATCTATTATAATATATTTAACTATCCTATTCATTTCACTTCCTCCTTCAATATTTTCGATATAGCTTTAGAAATCTTCTGCTCTTGTGTTGATTCTTTTAATTCAGCAACAGATCGATGAAATATCAATTTACCATCTTGCATAAAAACTATAGAAGTTATTAAATCATCTAAATCTGTTAATAAATGAGAAGTTATTAGAGTTAATTTATTATCATTTTTCACTCTCATCATTTTATTTTTTAATATTTCTGATGCTAATGGATCTAAGCCTGCTGTTGGCTCATCGAGTATATAAATAAGCGGATTGAATAAAAAAGCTAGGGCAGCACTTACTTTTTGAGTAGTACCACCTGAAAGCGTACGCATATTTTTATGCATTATACTCTCTAATTTGTATTCATCATATAATTCCTTGTCAAGTGCACGATCTGATTTTCTGATATCTAAAATCATATCAAAAATTTGTCCGATGCTCATATTCTCTGGGTACCTACCAATTTGTGGCATATACCCTATTTGATCACGATAAGCATTATTATTTTTAATGCTTTCATTCAATACTTTAATTTCACCAGAATCAGGCAATACCATACCAAGAATTGATTTAATAAGTGTGGTTTTACCACAACCATTAGGCCCAATTAATGCAACACATTCATTAGGCTTAAAGTCTAATGAGATATTATTTAATACTTGTTGTTGATTGTATTTCTTATATAAATTTTCTATCTGAATCATAAATAAGGTTTCATCATAGGTTGATTATCTATGAAATTATCTGGTGTTAAAGTAGGTAATATTTTCTCAGATCGATCTAATAATGTTACAATAAAGCTTTTGAATAGAATCATTAATGCTGGGTTACTTTCTACTAAAACTGAAAACAAACTTAATGGTCTATAAGATACATCACCAATCAAATCTTTATTCAAATCATAACCCTCATATTTGTCCCAATAATTCAAATCAAATGTATTTAATACCAATGAACCATTTGTACTAACATCAAATGTATTTGATCTGAAATTATTTTTAGTGATTATATTATCCATACAACTTGCTTGAATTTTCATTCCCCAACCGTTCTGATTAAATTGATTTCTCTCTACCAAAATTCTATTCGCTCCCTCCATGTATATTGCCGTAGTATTTGAATAAAATTGATTATTGAACAAATAACTATCCGATATTTCTTTTAAAAGAAGTCCGTATGACGCATCACCCCAATTATCTTTAAATACATTATTAATCATCTTCACTCTTTTAGTAAACATTACTGCTACCCCTGCCCCATTATTTTTAAATACATTAGAAATATAGGAATCATCATTCGAAAACATAAAATGTAAACCATAGCGAACATTTGCAATTGCTATATTTCTCCAAATAACAGAATTAGTAACAAACTCAAAGTATATACCATCTCTATGACCTTGTATGGTATTACCGATGATTAACAAACTATCACTTTTCCAACAATGTATTCCATTGCCTATATTTTGTTCATCAATACCAAAAGCGATTATATTATTATTACGGATGATACAATTTTTAGAATACTGAGCATAAATACCAAAGAAATTATCATACAATATATTTTCTTCAATGCACACATTTCTTGATTCATAAATTTTAATAGCTCCCGGGTCATCGAGAGAAGCTCTTCCTGAACGTTGCACTCTAAATCCTTTGAAAGTAACATGTGAAGATTTAATCGACACAATTTCGTATTTCTTTTCACCATCAAGAGTTGGGTGATCAATACCAATTAATACTAAAGGTTTATATATTACAATATTTGACTCTTTATACATGCCATTATGTACATAGATTGTATCATAATTTTCTGCTGCTAGAATAGCTGATTTTATAGATTTGTATTGATGGTTTCTACTGACTGAAATCGACTTCGAAAAGCTAGTTAATGACGAAACAAGAAAAAATATAATTATAAATACAACTCTTAATTGCATTATTGATTGATAACGTTTTGCCAATTTATTTTTTCAGCTGCTAAATCAGCTGCATATGCGTCAGCAGAATCTTTTGAGAGAAATGCTGCGATGTTGCCTGCCATCGGACTATTAATATTTTCTGATTTAATAAAAATTAATTGTTCTATGGGTATTAATTCTTGAGTATTTAAGTAATCATTTATAAAATAGTTTTTCACTTTCATATTTGTGTTAGCCATTGCAAAGGAATTCATACAAGATAGGTCATCAAACTTATAAGCTCTACCTTTTTCTGTTAAGAACTCGCAAGCAAATCGAGTATCAGAAATACTCATTTTGCATGATTCACATTGATCATAATTATATTTTATTTTCTCAGGTTCAACTTTAGAACATGACGAAAAAACAGTCATACTCAATAATATTAAAACACTAGAAACTATATTTTTTTTACTCTTCATAAATTTCTCTGAGTAAACACTAAATGCCAAGATAAGTCCAGATGCTATGAATAAAATACCCCCAATATCAGGTATAGAATAAGCACCAAAATTCAATAATTGTTTAAAGCCAATAAGTGGTGGTTGGTAAGCCATACCAGGAACTATAATGGCTGCATTAGGATCTAAGTTATGTCCGTAGTCATACTCCCATCTCCAAAAATCTACCATCGCTAATACTCCAAAAGCTACGAATAAAATAAATAATACATTTAATAATTTTTTATTAGCTAAAAACATCACTAATAAATTAAATAATGCAAAAAAGCCAATGATATAAGGCAATATAGTAAATTCCACAAAATCGTCAGCATGTAAAGTTCTCATGCCTATGTAATGATTCAAGCCATTAATAATTTCAACATTACCACCCAATTTATCTGCATAAATTAATAAGTATAATCCTTCGGGGTATTGAGGTGCATCTAATTCAATTCTCCATATAGGTACAAAGATTGAAATGCTTAAACATAAAGCTGAGATGAACAATAAAATTTTAGTTGATTTTTTCATAATCGATTAAAAAGAAGGGAGTATTTTTCAATACTCCCTAAGATGATTATATTTTATTTTGCAGGTTCTTCGTTGGTTTTACCAAGGCTGAATGTTAGAGGAACATTACTACCTTTTGGAGAAACTCTAACATAACCTTGCATTTCTTGATGCAATGCACTACAAAAGTCTGTACAATATATAGGGAACATACCTACACGATCTGGTACCCATTTCAATGTAGAAGTTTCACCTGGCATAATTAATAACTCTGCATTTGATGCACCTTTCACAGCGAAACCATGTGGCACATCCCAATCTTGTTCTAAGTTAGTTACGTGGAAGTAAACTTCGTCACCAATCTTAACACCTTCAATATTATCAGGTGAGAAATGAGAACGAATAGAAGTCATGTAAACATGTACTTGATTTCCTTGACGAACAACTTTTGATTCTTTTTCACCTTTAGTTACATACGGATGTTGATTTTCTTCGATTTTAAAGATCTTTACTTGATTTTTAGAAATCAATTCAGCTGGTGCTGCTTGTGCATAATGTGGCTCACCAATAGTTGGGAAGTCTAAAATCAATTGCATCTTATCTCCAGAGATATCAAACAACTGCGCACTTTGTGATAATTCAGGCCCTGTTGGTAAATATCTATCTTTCGTAATTTTATTATATGCAATTAAATACTTAGGTGATGGTTTTTTACTATCTCCACCTGGTATACATAAGTGTCCGACTGAATAATAAGTAGGCACTCTATCTAATACCTTCAAATCTTTGATATTCCATTTTACTACTTCAGATGATACGAAGAATGAAGTATAAGCATTGCCCTTACCATCAAATTCTGTATGCAATGGACCTAAGCCTGGCTTCTTAACTTCACCATATAATGCTGATTCATATTTAACAACCGGAATGCCTTCGTATTCACCATCAAAATCTTTAGCAGCAATAGCTTTTTGTAATTTATCGAAACTGAAAACCGGAATGATAGCAGCTAATTTACCAGATCCTACTATGTATTCTCCTGTAGGGTCAACGTCGCAACCATGAGGTGACTTCGGACAAGGAATCATGTAGCAGATATCTTTTAATTCTTTTGAGTCTAAGACTAAAACCTCTTTCAAGATTTCTGATTTAGTCATGTGAGTTTTCTCATCATAATAATTACGTGAGTACTTTACACTTTGCTTTTGTCCTTTACCAGCTTTAATATATTCTTCAGCTTTTTTCCAATTCACTGCCATGATAAAATCTTTATCACGCTGCGATGCGTTTACTTCTAAGAGTGTATTCGCTTGCTCTGTGTTATAGCATGAAAAGAAGAACCATCCGTGTGATTTACCTTTACCGGCATGACTTAAGTCGAAGTTTACACCTGGTGTTTTAATTTGGAATGAAATATTCATTCTACCTGTTTCTTTATCAACACCAATGAAACTTAAGTGACCTTTGAAATTCTTTTTATAAGAATTAATAGGCACATCACCATTGTCATTATCGCCCGGTACAGAGAAACGAGTACCAGCGATTACGTATTCAGTATTTTCAGTAATGAAAGGTGAACTGTGATTACCTGCACTATTTGGTATTTCAATAATCTCAGCAGTTCTAAAAGTTTTTAAATCAATACGAGCAATACGAGGAGTATTATTTGCATTACCAAACAACCATCTACCATCGATCTCACCATTAGTTTGTGATAACTCAGGATGGTGCAAATCATCCCATGGCACAAAGCCGTGTGATGTGTTCAACATACCTTTAGTTTCTTCACTATATCCCCATCCTTTTTCAGGGTCAACAGAGAATACTGGAATTACTCTTAATAATCTACCACTTGGTAAACCATAAACAGCCATTTGTCCGCTGAAACCTCCACTCACAAAGTTATAATACTCATCATATTTACCAGGGGCTACATAGGTTTTTTGAGCAGCGTCACCTGCTACTGCAGAACCAGCGTCTTTAGGTTTACAAGATTGTAAATTGTATGCCGCTGCTAACAGTGCAACAGCGTACAGAATCTTTTTAGTTTTCATTTTATATTTTGATTTAGGTAATTATTTTACTCCGTCGATTTTACGCATGAACTCTAAAATATCACGACCCTCTTGATCTGAAATACTTTGATTTGGCATACGCACTAGACATAATTCTAATTGCGCTTGTAATTCAGGATCTTTGTCGATCATCGGATCTGGATCAGTGATGAAGTTCATAATCCATTCTGGTTTTCTTCTTTTGGTTACGCCTTCCCAACCCGGACCTACAAGTCTTTCGGAAGAAGTTTTATGACATGATGAGCATTTTACGCCGTAAACAGCTTCGCCCGACTCTGCTAATTTAGCATCGAGGTTTGCTCCTAATTCTACGCTTGTAAATTTACCTTCACCGCGATTGGGGTCATAAGAAGGGTTTTCAGAGGTACTTGCTGAAGATTGCTCAGATGTAGCGTCAGCATTTGTACTAGAGTTTGTGCTTTCAGTGCTACCACCACAAGATGATAATAAAAAAGCGAAAGCTGCTGTAGATAAAATTATAGATCTTTTCATATTTGAAGATTTGATACATCAAATATGCTAATAGCATTAAGCTTTGTTTATGACTGCAGTCATATCAAGAAATATTTTTAATTTTTAGGCATTCTTTGTCTTAACGCTTCATATAATATCACTCCAGTTGCCACAGAAACATTTAGTGATTCTATTTCACCTAACAATGGAATTTTAGCGTATTTATCTACAATGCGTAAGATGTCATTAGAAATACCATCTTCTTCTGAACCCATAACAATTGCAGTAGGTGTGCTAAAGTCGGTAGTATAAATACTTTCATCATTCTTTTCTGTACAAGCCACTACTTGCAGTCCAGATTCTTGCATATACTCTATCGTCTTTTTCAAATTACTTACTCTGCAAACCGGAATTCTAAATAATGCACCTGCAGAAGTTTTGATAGAGTCAGAATGTATAGCTGCACTTTCACGCATTGGTACAACAATACCATGTACACCGGCACATTCAGCAGTACGTGCTATCGCTCCAAAATTCCTAACATCCGTAATACGATCTAAAACTAATAAAAGTGGTGTCTCACCATTTTCAAAAATGAAAGGAATAAGATCTTCTACTTTATGAAATGAGATAGGTGATATAAAAGCGAACACACCTTGATGGTTGCCTTTACAAATACGATTTAATTTTTCAATGGGTACGTATTGATATTTAATATCATATTGATCAATCAGTTTTCTTAATTCACGAAACAAATCACCTGATATACCTTTTTGAATCATTAATGACTCAATTTCTTTACCCGACTCTATTGCTTCAATAACTGCTCTTATACCGAAAACTTGCTGATTGCTCTTACGTTCCATATCTTTAAATAATTTACAAAACAAGCATATTTTTTTGAATAATTAGTATTATTCACCTCTTATTCACACTAACTAACATTATTTCTAGCATTATTCACATTTCATTCATGGTTACCAACAAGTAATTAACATTTCGACAAAATCTAGTCGAAATATTTATTCACATAGAGATGAAAAAGCACATGAATGATTACATTTGTTCATCATGGAATCGGAACAAAATTCAAACTACAATCAAGGAACAAAATCAAGAACAAGCACTCGTAGAACGACTACGAATATTAGTTCTCAGATGGGTAAATTACCTCCTCAAGCAGTCGATTTAGAAGAGGCTGTATTGGGTGCATTGATGTTAGAAAAAGATGCGCTGAGTTCTGTGATTGACATTTTAAAAGCAGATACATTTTATGTAGATGCTCACAAAAAGATTTTTGCTTCGATACAGTATTTGTTTCAGAATTCAATGCCGGTGGACTTATTAACGGTGACTAATCGTTTGCGTCAGACGGGTGAATTAGAAATTGTAGGTGGTGCATTTTATATTACTGAATTAACCAATAGAGTTGCATCATCAGCAAACATTGAGTTTCACGCTAGAATTATTTCTGAAAAATATATACAGAGAGAATTAATTTCTATCTCTTCTGAAATCATTACAAGTGCATACGAAGACACAACCGACGTATTACAATTACTTGATAAGGCAGAGAAAAATTTATTTGCTATTGCTGAAGGTAATTTACGTAGAGAGTCGTATGACATGGGATCATTGATTCAAAAATCGATTGCTCAATTAGAAGAATTAAAGAATAAGGTCGACGGATTAACGGGTGTGCCATCAGGGTTCACAGAGTTAGATCGAATGACATCAGGTTGGCAGAATTCAGACTTAGTAATTATTGCTGCAAGACCAGCGATGGGTAAGACAGCATTCGTATTAAGTTTAGCAAGAAATGCAACGATAATTGGCAAGAAAAAAATCGCGATTTTCTCATTAGAGATGGCAGCAGTTCAGCTAACGAATCGTTTGATTGCTGCAGAGACAGAAATACCTGCAGAGAAATTAAAGAGAGGTGATTTAACTGAAGCTGAATGGCAGCAATTGATTACACGAGTTGGTAGATTATCTGAATCAGGTATATTTATTGACGATACTCCTTCCTTAAATATATTCGAATTACGTGCGAAGTGTAGAAGATTAAAAGCACAACATGATATTGACATGATCGTGATTGACTATTTGCAGTTGATGGTTGGGTCAGGAGATAATCGTAGTGGAAATAGAGAGCAAGAAATTTCAGCAATATCAAGAGCTTTAAAAAGTATTGCAAAAGAATTGAACGTACCAGTAATTGCTTTATCACAGTTATCACGTGCAGTTGAAACACGTGGTGGTAATAAAAAACCAATGCTTTCTGACTTACGTGAATCGGGTTCTATTGAGCAGGATGCTGATATGGTATTGTTCATTTACAGACCAGAGTACTACGGATTCGAAGTGGATGAAGAAGGTAACAGCACAAAAGGCACTGCAGAAATTATTATTGCAAAACATCGTAATGGTGCAGTCGGATCAGTACGATTGAAATACATAGGTGAATACATTAAGTTCGCTGATATCGATGCAATGGATTACGGATCTAGTCCGTCGTTCAGTTCATTAAACCCATCGGGTAATTTTAATTCAGGTAATGATAATGCGCCGAATTATATAATTAGACCGAGTAAGATGAATGACGAAGACATACCGTTCTAGTATGCTAGTATGTTAGTATGCTAGTATGCTAATTCTAGTTACTAGTTACTAGTTACCAGTTACTAGAAAATTAGGCCAGCAATAATACCAGATAAGATAATTAGGTAAGTGGGGATTTTATTCCAATTGAGGAGGAAGAACGTGAAGGCAACGATACTCATGCTGATGCGGTCGTTGACGATGGGTGCAGACATGATGAAGAACGCAGCCATTGCAAAACCAACAGATACAGAATTAATACCATCTAAAGCACGCTGAACAATTTTACGTTTTTTGATTTGCTCCCAAGCCGGAAATATTATTAGAATAAATAATAATCCTGGTAAATTAATACCTATCAATGCTGCGAAGCCTCCAAAAATTTGTCCGACAGTACCTCCTGCTCTCATCGACATACTTCCGAGGAAAGTAGTAAAAGAAAAAACCGGACCTGGCACTGCTTGTTGAAGTGCGAACCCTGCTAAAAATTCTTGACTGCTTAGATAATGTTTCATCTCTACAAACTCAGTATATAGTAGTGGTACGAGAACTTGTCCGCCCCCGAAAATCATTATCCCGTTTCTATAAAAATTCTCAAACAAACGTACAGGTAAACTGAAGAAAGATGTTCGATTAATAATTGCTCCAAGTACTGCAAACATGATTAGAATTCCGAAGAACACTATAAGTTTTTTCCAATTAAAATTTAATGGTTCTTTAACTAATTGCATTTCTCCCTTCCCCCATAAAATATTACCGACAATACCAATAAATAATATCACAGGAAACACGAAAGCATTATGAAAATAGAAAGTAAATATTGCTGCGATTGCTGCTAGAAAATAAGAGAATCGATCACTTAATACTTTTCTTGTTAATACGTATGCAGAGTACAATACGAATCCGATCGCTATAGGTTTTAAAATATATAATACTTTATCTATAGAATGTGATAAATCATATTGAACAAAGGCTATAGAGAACAAGAGCATAATCAATGCCGATGGAAGTATCCATATCAAAAAAGAAATAATCGCAATTGAAAGTCCGCCGTATTTATACGCTATCGCCACCAATGTTTGTGTTGACGAGGGCCCTGGTAGCATTTGAGCCAATGCATTGTATTGTATTAGCTCTTCCTCGGTAACATATTTCTTTTTCTCTACAAATTCTTTCAGCATCATGGCAATATGCGCTTGCGGTCCGCCGAATGCCGTGAACGTAAATTTTAAGATCTCTAGTAAGAATTTTATTTTCAAAATACTATCTATTAATATTCATCATCGTCATCGATACCGATGCCTTTAAAAGAATTATAAGCACTTAAAAGTTCAGAGTGTGCATGATGATCAGCGATTTTTTTAGCAATCATCAAGCCTTTTTCATATATCCCTTCAGCTTTATCAGGCATTTTCAGGGTCTCGTATAATTTCGCTAGATGGTAATAGGTACCAACATAATCTTCGTGTTCATTTACCAATTGTTCATAATGGGCGATAGACTCGTCGAAGTTCTCCATTTTGGCATATTCCATGGCAATAGCATATATTAAAAAGGGATCATTAGGCTCCTCTTTTTTCATATTTATCAGTTGTTCAAGGCGTTTTGTATTCATTTTTCAGATTAATCTATATTTCCTTACTTTTGCGTACAAATTTGTAAAAATCATGAAAATATTAGTGTGCATCAGTAACGTTCCCGACACCACTACAAAAGTAAGTTTCACGAACAATAATACAGAATTTAACACAAATGGTGTTCAATTCATCTTAAACCCTTATGATGAGATTGCCTTATCAAGAGCAATTGAATTAACAGAAGGTGGTAAAGGTACAACTACGGTAATTAACGTCGGATTAGCAGATACAGAGCCGACGATACGTAAGGCATTGGCAATTGGAGCAGATGATGCTATAAGAATAAATGCATTTCCTTCAGATGCTTACTTCGTAGCAAAGCAAATTGCAGAAGTAGCAAAAGCTGGATCGTATGATATCATTATGTGCGGTAGAGAATCTATTGATTATAATGGAGCTCAAGTACCATCGATGTTAGCAGAGGTTTTAGATATACCATCGGTGAGTATTATCAAGAAATTAGATTTAAATGGTAACGATGCTACTATCGAAAGAGAGATTGAAGGTGGTAAAGAAGTAGTAAATGTTAGTACTCCATTTGTTATATCAGCAGCAGAGGGAGTTGCAGAGCCTAAGATCCCGAACATGCGCGGAATTATGTCGGCAAGAACTAAGCCTTTGCAAGTTGTTGAGCCTATTGCAGTAGAAAAATTAGCAAGTTTTCAATCATATGAAATGCCTGCTGCGAGAGGTAATGTTAAAATGATTTCAGCTGATGAGCCTGCTAAATTAGTAGAGGCATTAAACGGAGAAGCTAAGGTAATCTAAGCAAACAAAATAGGTAGAAATATTATTATATAGATATTCAAACAAGAGACATGAGTGTATTAGTATACGTTGAAAATATAGAAGGCAAATTCAAGAAATCTACTTTTGAAGTAGTTTCATATGCTGCAGAAATTGCATCTAAGATGGGTGTTGAATTAACGGCTTTATCAATTGGTGAAGTAGATCAAACACATTTAGCAGAGTTAGGTAAATTTGGTGCGAAAAAAGTATTGACAGTAAATTCTGATCAATTAAAAACATTTGTTAACCAAGCTTATGCTTCTATTATTTCGGATGCTGCCAAAAATGCAAATGCATCAGTTGTAGTTATGGCGAACAGCTTTACAGCAAAAGGTTTAGCGCCAAGAGTGGCTGTTAAATTGGGAGCTGGATTTGCGGATGCTGTTATAGAATTACCGACTATTGATGGTAATAAATTAACAGTAAAAAGAGGTGCATTTTCAGGTAAGGCATTTGCAACGGTAGAATTAACTTCGGCTATTAAGGTGTTAACATTAAGTGCCAACGCATATAAGTTAGTTGAGAACCCAACATCCGCAGTAATAGAAACGTTAAGCCCAGCAACTGGCGCAAATGATTTCAAATCATTAGTAAAAGAAATTGTAAGAGCGACTGATAAAGTTTCATTGCCAGATGCAGAGTTAGTTGTATCTGCAGGTAGAGGCATGAAAGGTCCGGAGAACTGGGGCATGATCGAAGAGCTAGCTAATTTATTAGGAGCAGCGACAGCATGTTCGAAGCCGGTATCAGATTCAGGATGGAGACCACATTCAGAACACGTAGGGCAAACAGGTATTGCAGTAGCACCCAATTTATATATCGCGATTGGTATATCGGGAGCAATACAGCATTTAGCTGGGGTGAGCTCATCGAAAGTAATTGTAGTAATCAATAAAGACCCAGAAGCGCCATTCTTTAAAGTAGCAGATTACGGCATTGTAGGTGATGCATTCGATGTATTACCTAAATTAATTGATGCAGTAAAAGCATTCAAAGCAAACGCATAATTTATATCCAATTAATAATTGGCTTATTCGAATATTTCTTTTTATCTTAATAAATAGAATATTGAATGAGCCAATTTATTTTTCGCTTCAAAAATGAAAAAAATTAAACTCGACATCGTCGGATTATCGTATAGCCAAACGCAAAGTGGAGCTTATGCCTTGGTATTAGGCGAGGTTAGTGGTAGAAGAAGATTGCCGATTATCATTGGCGGCTTCGAAGCACAAGCAATCGCTATCGAAATCGAAAAGATGAGTCCGAGTAGACCCCTCACCCACGACCTCTTCAAATCACTCAGTGTACATTTCAATATTGTTATTGAAGAAGTCATCATTTACAATTTAGTAGATGGTATATTCTTTGCGAAATTAATTTGTACGGATGGTAAGAAAACTGTAGAGATCGATGCGCGCACATCAGATGCAATTGCATTAGCAGTGAGATATCAATGTAATATTTACACTTACGAATTTATACTAGCATCTGCAGGTATAATGATTGAAGGCACAGACTTCGCTTTTTTAGAAAACATTGACCCTAATGATGACAAAGAAAAAGTTAGCGTAGGTGCAAGCAGTATAAATCCGGCTAACCAATCAGGCTTCGGCTCCTATTCAGAGGTAGAGTTAAGAGAAATGCTTAACAAGGCATTGGAGGAAGAGAACTATGAGAAGGCGGCGAGGATACGCGATGAGTTGAGTAAAAGACAATAGGAATTAGCAAATGTGATAATTAGCAAATTAGCAAATAACATTGCTGGTTTACTTAATTATAAGATCCTAAAAATATTCTCTACAACTATTCGTCTTTAGGTTTGGTGTTTTTCTTTTCGTAGTTACGTTTATCTTCTTCGGCTACTTCACGTCTGAGTTCTTCTAGACGCATTTGCATTCTAGTTTTGGGCATTCTTTCATTGCATTCTTCCCACATTTTGAATAAATCAGAAGCTGAAAGTCCGAGTAATTCACACAATCTTAATAAGCTACTTAAGTTTAGGTCTTCACCATTTTCCCACCTTTGATATACTGAACGATTAATCCCATTTGCGTAAGAAAACTTTTCAGCAGAGCTATAGCCCAAATCGAGACGTTGATTTCTAATTATTACTGCGAAATCATAGAGACGTTTATCTTTATTCTTCATGCACAATAAATAAAGGGTATAAATTTAGTTTATTTTATCATTCATTTAGCTTTAACAGTTAGGTATTACTAAAATAAAATATTGTTTTTTCAGAAACAACAACATTTTTAAAAAAGATGCATTTATGCGTGTTTTTAAAAAAAGATTATTTAATAGTGGTTGTATGTAAATACCTTTAAGAATAAACCTGCAAGAATGCAGTTGTGCTAGCAGTTATAATAGTTGATTTTTGGATTGTGAAAGGAGGTAAAAGCGATGGGTTAGATTAAGGTAAAAGATCTATCAGAAAAACGAATTCAAAAAATTAATTAAACAAATCAAATTTTTAAAAAACCATGAAAAAGTTATTATACATAGTGATGATTGTATTGTTGGGAGGAATGAATAATACAGTGAGTGCGGGGGTTGAGGGTGAAACTGCTAAAAACACAACATTAAGAGATGTTAAAATCAAATTTGCCACAAGAAGTAGTTTTATTAATGGTGATTGTCAAGACGACAGAGGATTTTGTCTTCGTATAGAAATTGTTATAGATTCTTATACAGGAGGCAGAGCATCTGGATATAATGGAACAGGAACATTAATTCTAAATAGCGATAATAGACTTACATTGAATATACTATCTGATGATGCAGAACCTGCGAACAATAACGAATTATTTTTTGTCAATGGCGATATTGTTCTAAACCAAGAAATATGTGAAGCTTTAGGTATTAACAGTTGCACAATAAAGAAGGGTAAATATCCAATAAGTTATGAGCAATATGAGCATGGAAGTGTAGTATTAAATGTAGTTACTGAATAAATTATTATACAAAAGGAGAATTTAAATTCTCCTTTTGTTTTTTAATAACATATACACAACATAAAATGAAAACAACACTAAAACTCTTAATTATTTTTATTTTAACGACATCGTGTTTTAAAATTCAAATGATGCCAAAAAGACTACCAGATGATGGCACGAGTAGTTTAACCGAACCAGATAAATTCTTTATTCACGAATTCGGATCATATAATCACAAGAATAAATTTGACGGCAAAAGCTATCATTATGAACAATTAAATACCTCCAATTTTAAACAATTATCAAAGGCATCAAAATATACTTGGTATATAATGTTTGCACCATGGTGCCCACATTCAAGTGCAATTTTAAATATGAATAGCAAAACTTTAAATACTGATCTAAGTAATAAACATAATCTTAAAACGTATGCAGTCTCAATGACATACGACTTAAAAAATATTCAAAAAATGCTCCTAGAAGCTAAGTATCCTGATAATATTTATATACTGGACAGCAGAGAATTTGGCACCAAAGAAAACCAAAAAGCGTATAAACTTGCAACAACACTTTTCTATAACCAATATGAATGGTCAAATGGTACGCCTCAAAGTTTTGTGGTTGATAGCAATTTGAATTTAATTCTATTCAAAAGAGGAGATCTTACAAACCTAGACACCGTGTTAAAATACATCAAGATCTACGAGAATAATAAATAGATAATAACACGTTGTGTTATTATCATTAATCTAGGCGGGAGGATGGAATCCTCCCTTACGGGTGCAATAAATATACAATAATGTGAGAGGAATGGAATTGATGGGAAAGTATAAGTATAACTCACGTAAGAGTCAAAGACTCGAAAATTATGATTACTCAAAAAAGGGTATCTACTTCTTAACCATATGTGCATATAGACATCAGCATATATTTGGCTCGGTTGTTTCTTATAATAATATCATTAGTTTTAAGAAAAATAAAGCTAGTATATACGTCGAAGATTGCATTAAATTAATACCTGAAAACTTTAATAATACAGAGTTACATGAATATGTAATTATGCCTAATCATCTACATTTATTATTAGAGATCAAAGACAAATCTAATAAATCAAATATTAGCTCTATTGTCCGAAATTTTAAGATAAAAATTACTCAATGGTTTTATCAAAATACGGACTTAAAAGAAATCTGGAAACGTAGCTACCACGATCATATCGTTAGAAATATGAACGACTACGAAAGAATAAAAAAATATATAATCGATAATCCTAAGAACTGGAATAACGACATCTATTTCAATTAGTACAAAGTTAATTACCTGCACCCGTAAGGGAGGATTCAATCCTCCCGCTTGATATCTATCTGATATCTTACCTGTACTAGTAGGGACAGATTTCATCTGTCCGTTATCAGATAATTACCTGCACCTGTAAGGACAGATTTCATCTGTCCGTCATCACATAATTACCTATACCCGTAAGGACAGATTTCATCTGTCCGTTATCACATAATTACCTGCACCCGTAAGGAAAGATTTCATCTGTCCGGATTGAGTTAGGCGGGAGGATGAAATCCTCCCCTACGGGTGCTATTAATTACCTGCATCACTACCCAATCATCACCCCTGTCATCGATATACTTCCATACACTTCCTTGTCATTAAAGAAACTTACTTCTTCTTTGTTGTTTTGTAGTGCGAGAATGTATAAGAGAGGTAAATAATGCTCCGGACTCGGAATTGACATTTGTGCTTCTTTACCGAGTGATGAATAGTTAATTAAACTCGAATGATTTTTAGCGCTTATAAGCGATTTGAATTTTTCATTTGCGGTTACTGCCCAATCATAACCTTGATTTGCATTACGCCAATCCATAATGCCTAAATTATGCACCATATTACCGCTTCCTACTATTAATACTCCTTTGTTACGAAGTGTTGCTAACTCTTTAGCTAATTCATAATGATAAGCTGCCCCTTGACGATAGTCTAAACTCAATTGTACAACTGGCACATTCGCCTCTGGGTACATATGTTTTATTACTGACCAAGCTCCGTGATCTAATCCCCATTCATGATCAAGTTCTACTACTGCTTTTGAAATCGTTTGTTTCGTTTCTTTCACTAATGTATCTGAACCTTTCACAGGGTATTGTACCGCAAACAGTTCTCGTGGAAAGCCTCCAAAGTCATGAATCGTTTTTGGTGCTTCCATTGCTGTAACGAATGTTCCCTTCGTTTCCCAATGTGCACTTATGCATAATATTGCATTGGGCTTTGGTAACTCTTTACCTAGCCTTTGCCATGTGCGTGAAAATTCATTGTCTTCGATGGCATTCATCGGACTTCCATGTCCGACGAACAATGCTGGCATCGTAGCCGTAGCCTTAAATCCCTCTGATATTTTCGATAATTCTTTTAATGTCATGCCTGTATTTAGAAATGGTATTATTGCTAAAGATTTAATAAAATCAAGTCTTTTCATAATATATGTTTAAACATACAAATATAACTTATTGTTTTATAATCTCACCATCTTCCATAGTAATTATTCGATCACAGTTCTTTGCAAAGTCTAAATCATGAGTTACTGTAATAATAGTTTGCTGTTGAGTACTAGAAATTTCTCTTAATATATCGAACACTAAATTGGAGTTATGTTTATCAAGATTACCTGTAGGCTCATCTCCCATTATGATTGAAGGGTCATTAATTAAAGCTCTAGCAATAGCAACTCTTTGCTGCTGTCCGCCTGATAATTTATTCGCCCTCTTATGTGATTGATCTTTCAAGCCTAATAAATCTAATTTAGCTAAAGCTCGTTGCTCAACTTCTTCTTTAGAATAATTACCAAGCTTTAATGCAGGTATCATTACATTTTGAAGCACTGTAAATTCTGGTAATAAAAAATGAAATTGAAATACGAATCCAATGTGCTCATTTCTGAATTGCGATAATTCATTTTGTGATTTATTGGTGAGCTCGATATCTAACATCTTAAGACTACCAAGATAATCTGTATCCATAGTAGAAAGCACATACAATAAAGTTGATTTACCACAACCTGATTTCCCTACGATAGATAAAAATTCACCTTTGTAAATATCGAAATTCAAATTTTTCAATACCTGAAACTTTTCAGGTTCGTAGAAAAACTTATTGATATTACGAGCTTCTAATATTTTTTGCATCATCCGCGTAATATAACAACAGGATCAATTTTAGATGCTTTTCTCGAAGGGAAATACCCTGCGAAAATAGTTGTCAATACTCCGAAAACAAGACCGAATACATAAAACTTAGGATCCATATTTACCGGAAAAGTATCGACCGACAAAAATTCACCTGCATCAAAAGGTGTAATAGATAAAATATATGAAAGTATAAATCCTAAACTCAGTCCAGCAACCCCTCCCATTAATCCGATGAAGATCGCTTGAAACAAAAACACCTGAACAATATCTTTCTGCTCGAATCCAGTAGCTTTTAATATCGCAATATCTTTCATCTTATCATAAATTGTCATGTTCATGATATTATAAATTCCGAATCCGGCTACCACCAAAAGCGTAGTAACTACTACCATTGTCAGCACATTTCTAATTATAAAAGATGAGAGAATTGTTGCGTTAGCTTCTTCCCAATCCTCAGCTTTATAACCATATTGCGAATGATAAACTTTCGAATAATTTTTCGCATTGTTGATGTCGAAAAATTTTACATGAATATCTGTAATGTATCGATTGTCTTTATTCATTAGTGTTTGAACAGTAGAGATCGAAGCATAAGAACGAATATTATCAATTGCACCAATATTGGTTTTGAAAATACCAACAATGCGCATCAATTGTGTATTACCTTGTGGTGTGGTCACATTCACATGATCACCTAAATTTAAATTCATTTTATCGGCTAAACCCTTACCCATCAATATTCCATCGTTAGAGGTAAGCAATGATTCCATATCCCCTTGAATCATCTTTGACTTTAAATTGTAAAGTTTATCTTCACTTCGGATGTTCACTCCGAGAACTATACCGGGTATTGGGGTCGGACCGTAATTATAAAATACTTGAGTAGAAATTTGTGCTGAAACACCTAGAACATTGGGGTCTTTTTCAATTTGATTCGCTATTAGAAATCCGTTTTTCAAATTAACTTGTTCTAGCTTGGGTTTCTGATGCCATACAATGTTCAAATCATTTTCAGCACGATATACTTCATCAATAATATTTTTACGACGTACTTCAATGTCATGAAATATTCTTACATGAGGGGTATTTGTTAAGGATGTCTCTTCTAATAAAACATTCACTCCGGTCATGAAGCTAATCATCAAAATAAACATTGCAATACCAAATGTTACACCAAGCGAAGCAATAAGTGTTTGCTTGCGTTTAGCGAACAAATGTGTTTTGGCTATTTCGATATTGAGCTTTAGTGACATTAAGGCTTATATACTTTAGTATCTTTGGTAATACCTTCTAATATTTCTACATAATCAAAATCTTCAACACCTTTTTTGATTTTAATTTTAATCTTTTCATTATTTACATCTATCCAGAGACTATCATCAGCTACTAAATAATTTTTAGGTAGACATAATGCGTTTTCTTTTTGATCTACAATAATATTCGCTTCTAAACTTAATCCGTATAAATCGGGTAATTTAGCATTGACAAAAACAGCATCTGCTCTAAAAGATTGGTCGTATTTATTGAGCTTCGGATAAATTTTAGTGAGACGAGCTTCAAAAATTTGATCTTTGAACATATCTACTTTAATTAATACTTTTTGATTGATTTTTAGCTTAGGTAAATCAAGTTCATCGATTATTAATTTTATTTGCAAATCAGAGTAATCACCAATAGTAGCAATAGGTTCATTGCGACGCACTGCCTCTCCTTTTTCTTTTAACAAATCATAAACTCTACCATTCATCAAACTTTTGACTGTATAATTCTTCGCATCTTTTGCATTGACTTTATATTGTGCTTCGGCATTTTTCAAGTCAACTGTCAATTGATTTTTCAATCGCGAAAGTCCGCTCTTCTTTGCCAAATACTCATTCTTCGTAGAAACATATTGTAATGTCGCTTTTTCTAAATCAGATTTTGAACAGGCTTGTTGAGCATAAAGATTTTGAAATCGAGTATAATTCAAGGAGTCGATTGTTAACTTTTGCTTTAACGTACTTAATGCAGCTTGATACTCTTGTAAAACCGGCGAACTATATGATAAATTAGATTTCGCTAAATCATAAATCTTTTCAGATGATTCGTATCTAGCTTGCTGCATATCGCTTTCGATAATCATTAGCTCTTGATCTTTCAAAACAGTATCACCTTCTTCTATTTTCAAATCACTTATGAATCCGTCGGCATTCGCAAACACTTTGTATTCATTCGAAGGGTAAATATTGCCAGAAGCATATACAGCTTGTTGTATATTTTTTATTTCGGCATTAGTCGATTCAGTATTGTCTTTGCAAGAAATAAAAAGCAGAAATAATACAGGATATATTAAATTTCTCATTTTCAATTTAGAATACCCAAATATACGAAATTACTATTCATCATCCTGCATAAATAATCCTGCAAGAATGCAGTTTCAAGTGATTAAAAGCTGTAGTAAATTTACATCATCAAAACAATATATAATGATGGTACGTGTGGTGTTGGTGGCAGTGGTTGGGATAATCATTCTATCGTTTTCGAGAGGAAATGCTGTAAAGCCTTTGTGTTTCTTTATTAATAAAGAGCATACAAAGCGAATATGTTTTGCATCTGAAGAAGATGTCAATGCATTATCGGCTGGGAAAGTAGTACATGCGGTATTGAGTGAAGCAAATGAGCGCATGAAAACTGACGAAAGCTTGGGTATTATCGTAGAAAATGATAAGGTGGTAATTATCAACGACTACCCCATCTCACGCGAACTATCGGGCTTAGATCGAAGCATAATGTTGCTAAAAGGTGAATACCTATTAAACATTGAAGGAGATTGTGTGGTAGCGATTGGTGTGGCAGATTAATCTACTCATGAAAAAATGGTGTTTACTGGCACTAGCTTTCTGTTTGGGTACTTGCATTGCTTATGCAAATAAGCAAGACAGTACCCAATTGCAGAAAGTATCTAATCGCAAACATCCGAAGAAAGATTCTATAGAAACCTATTATATAGTAATATGGGGAAACGGATTTTTCAGTGCAGGGAAATCAACCTATAAAGACTGGCAGAAGGCAGGTGAAAATAATTTTGCCTTACTTTTCGAAGTAGAACCTTATTTCAAAACAAACTCAAAAAAATTATATCAAGATCAACGATTATTAATTCGTTACGGAGTATTAAAGTATAAAGATTTAGTACGTCAAAAATCTGATGACGAATTAAGTTTTCAATCAAAATGGAATAGACATTTGAGTAAAAAACTGGACATACAATTTATGTTAAAGTATCAAACCCAGATTAATGATACTTATAAAATTGTTGAACGCTCTGGCATTGACACCAATATCTTGCACTCAGGATTTATGAGTCCGGGTTATATTCATATTAACCTCGGTTTCGAATATTCTAGAGATAAGCGATCGAGGTATGCGATTGGCTTAAGCGGATTGAAAATTACAACGGTTAAGAATCAAGAGTTATATGAAATATTAGATAGAGAGACACTATTTAAAGTTCCAAAAGGTAAGCATGAGTTAATAGAATATGGATTTCACATCAATATCGAAATCAAGAAAGATGTAAGTAAAAACATAGAGATAGAACATAAGAGCAGATACTTTATTCAAGAAGATCGATTCAAAAATATAGATATCGAGAGCCGAACATTGATATCATTTAAAGTAAGTAAGCATATTAAAACAATGCTAACGCATCAGTTAATATATGATGATGATGTGTTGGATCGTTATCAGGTAATGCAGCAGTTGATGTTGGGGTATTATTTTTGAAATGTAAGATGTAGAATGTAGGATGTAGAATTAAGTACAAAGTATTAAGTATTAAGTATTAAGTATTAAGTATTAAGTATTAAGTATTAAGTATTAAGTATTAAGAAAAAAAATGAATTAGGTTGATATTTTGGCATAAAACTTTTATAAATTTATAAAGCAAACCTTAAATAATATGGTTAATCCAGATGAAATACAGGCCTATATATCTAGGTTTCCAAAGAAGACTCAAAACATATTAAATAAAATCAGAAAACTAATTCTAAGTACAGACAAGAGTATAATAGAATCTATATCATACGGTATGCCTGCATATAAATTCAAGAAAAAACCAGTTATGTATTTTGCAGCTTATGAAAATCATATAGGTATCTATGCTACACCTAATGCTCACGAAAAATTCAATAAAGAACTAAGCGAATACAAACAAGGTAAAGGTTCTGTTCAGTTCCCACTAGAAAGGGAAATACCCTATAGTTTAATTGAAAAGATGTTGAAGTACAATTTGAGTATTTATTAAGTACAAAGTATTAAGACTAAAGAAAGCACTAAATTTAAAGCTAGCACATCGGAATACTGAATACGGAATACTGAATACGGTTCGCTACTTTGCTTTTTTCAGCGTAAACCCAAACGTCGTTCCAATACCTTTGGTACTACGAACGTTGATTGTTTGATTATGTGCTTCGATGATATGTTTTACAATTGCTAATCCGAGTCCGGTACCCCCTGCATCTCTCGATCTACTTTTATCGACTCTGTAGAATCGTTCAAACAAACGAGGTAAATGTTCTTCTTCGATACCGATACCGTTGTCAGTCACTTCTACTAAAACGTTTTCATCCATATCATATAATCCGATGAGTGTATAACCGTTTTCTTTCCCGTATTTAATAGAGTTCACCAATAAATTAACAATTACTTGTCTTATACGATCTTTGTCAGCTTCGACAATAAAAGGAACATCACAACCTTCTTTGAAATCGATACGTGCATTTTTTTCTGCGGCACGCATAGATAAACTTTCGAATACATCGTGAATTAACTCATTAATGTCAAATTCTTCTAACTCCATTGTCAAGAAACCAGATTCTAATTGAGAAATAGATTCTAGGTCTTCCACTAATGAAGCAATACGATCGGTACTTTTAGCGGCTTTTTTAAGGAAGCGAATAGTGACTTCGGGGTCATCAATCGCACCATCCAATAAAGTATTTATATATCCTTGAATATTAAAAATGGGAGTTTTTAATTCGTGAGAGACATTACCTAAAAATTCTTTACGGTAACGCTCCATAGTTCTAAGTTGTTCAATTTCTTTAGATTCATCTTCAGCCCAGCCTCTCACCTCTTTTTCCATTTCGTTGATAGGGTCAGACATATCGAAGTCTGAGGGTTTCGGATCTAAACGACGAACTTTTAAACTATGAATATTCTTATATACCAACTTAATTTTTCTGTAGATAAAAATTTCGATGGCATATAAGAAAATAAAATAGCTGAATACAAAGGTGACTCCAACGATAATTAAGGAATCATAAATATCTAATGAGATGAGGTATAAAACTAATCCGACGATTAACGATAGCGATAAAGAGCTATAAAATGAAATACTTCGAGGGGTCGGATTTTTTTTACTCATCAATAAAATTTAAACTTCAAATTTATAACCAACACCTTTTACAGTGGTCACATAATCGTCACCTAGTTTTTCTCTTAGCTTACGGATGTGCACGTCAATGGTACGGTTAGTTACTACAACAGAGTCTTCCCAAATATTATTTAAAATTACTTCTCTTGTGAAAACTTTACCAGGCTTAGATGCTAGAAGGTATAGCAATTCAAATTCTTTCTTTGCTAATACTACTTTCTTACCATCTTGAAACACTAAATAAGCTTCACGATCTATAACTAAATTACCAATCTCTAATTTGTTTTCAACTTCAGTTTCAGCCATTGTGTTACGACGTAAAATAGCGTTGATTCTTGAAATTAAAGCGCGAGGCTTAATAGGCTTTGCAATGTAATCATCAGCACCCACGTTAAATCCTGATATCTCTGAATACTCTTCAGATCTTGCTGTTAAAAATACCATGAAGGTACTTTTGAATTCTGGCATTGCTCTTAATTGACGACAAGCTTCGATACCATCTAATTTTGGCATCATTATGTCTAATACAATTAAATCTGGCAATGATTTCTTCGCTACTTGTATAGCCTCTAATCCGTTCGATGCAGTGAATACCTGATAACCTTCTTTCTTAAGATTGTATTCAATCAACTCTATGATATCTGGTTCGTCGTCAACGATCAAGATTTTTTGTTTAGGGTTGTTCATATCTTTTATTTGCATCGAAGGTAAGCTTGTAATAAAATCTATTAGTTAAATGTACGTTAATTTATTGTTAATTGATAAGAATAAATTAAAGCTAAATACCCTTTAATTAAACATTTTCTTTAAGAAGGCTTCTAATTCTTCACCTCTTAAATTCTTCGCTACAATCTTGCCCTCTTTGTCTAAAATAAAGGTTGCAGGTATAGCTTCGACCTTATATAATGCAGCCGCTTCTGACTCCCAAAACTTTAAATCTGATACATGTAACCATGTTAATTTATCATCACTAATAGCTTTCACCCAATCTTCTTTGTTACGATCTAATGATACACCGTAGATTTCGAATCCTTTAGATTTATACTGATTGTATAATTTAACGACATTCGGATTCTCTTTTCTGCAAGGTCCGCACCACGATGCCCAGAAGTCAAGTAATACAACTTTCCCTTTTAACGATGATAAAGAAATTTGTTTTCCATCTGGCGACATTAAATTGATTTCAGGTGCCATTGCTCCTACTGCAACACTTGCATAAGCATTAAACTTATCAAAGTACTCTTGAGTATAATCTGACTCAGCAACTTTAGCTTTGTTTTGTTCGATTACAGATTTAATAAACTCGTAGTTCTCGTCAACATTCAAATAAGACACAGCATATAAATCTATTAATGCATCATCGTTTTGCTCTGTGAATGCCTTTAAATCGGCTACTTGAGCATCAATAGCTTGTTGGTATTGTTTTTCTAAATCTATTCGGATGTTCTCGATATTAGGGTCGCTTTGCTTTTCGGCAAATGTGTTTTGTAATGACTCTACTTTTTTATAAGTATTGTATAAAATCGTATTGATATCTTTAATTTTGCTAGATGCTTCAGAGCCTTGAACATCGTATTCATTCATTTTTGATTTTGCGTCAACAGTCAAGCTAACTTCCGAAGAATTATCTAATACTAAGTCAATAGCACGAACATTTTGAAAATTCAAACGATATATTCCTCTTTTAGGTTCAGAACCTACAAATTTAAACTTACCATTCTCTCCTATTTCAAATGAGTCAATTACACTAACTGTGCCAGCTACTCTTTCTAAATAAACCTTCTTAGCTTCTGAACCAGTAATTTGTCCTTCGACCACGAAACCATTATTCTCTGAACAAGATGCAGTAGCACAAGCTGCTGCAATCATCACAATTTTATATATTCTCATATCTTTAATTTTCTTTATTTATCAAGGGCTTCCATCAATATTTTGTTTGCTGCCTTAGGGTCTAATTTACCTTTTGCTAATTTCATCACCTCTCCCATAAACAATCCGAGTAAGCCTTTTTTACCCGATTTATATTCAGCAACTTTATCAGGGTATTTATTCATCACTTCTTGTATAAAGCCCAATAACTCGTCGTTGTTATTACTAATAATTAAGTTTAAATCAGTAGCAATATCTATAGCTTTTTTGTCTGTTGATTTCAACATAGCAGTAAATACCTGCTGATTTGCAACTGTATTATTAATCTTACCCTCGTCAACTAGAACAATTATTTCAGCAATTTGTGAGGCACTTAGAGGGAAATTTGTAATCTCAACGGCTTCTTCGTTAAGGTAGGACTTAATAGGGCCCATTAACCAATTAGCTGCAGCTTTGTAGTTTTGTGTATGATTACAAATTTCTAAAAAGTAGAGAGCAATTTCTTTTTGCTCTAGAATAACGTTAGCATCGTACTCTGATAGTTTATATTCATTTAAGAACTTTTGCATTAATTGCTCTGGCAGCAATGGCATATGTTCTTCAATGTTATGAATATATTCATTTGTTAAATGAACAGGTGGTAAATCAGGTTCTGGGAAATATCGATAATCATTCGCCATTTCTTTAGAACGCAATAATGAAGTAGTGCCAGAGACAGCATCATAATTCAATGTATTTTGATCTATTTTTCGGCCTGCTTCAATTTCATCAATTTGGCGCTTTACCTCGTAATCTATAGCCCTTTGAACATTTCTAATAGAGTTCAAATTCTTAACTTCACAACGATTACCAAATTCTGTTGATCCTTTTTTACGTACTGAAATATTTGCATCGCAACGAAGACTACCTTCTTCCATGTTACCATCACAAATTTCTAAGTAGCGTAACAGTTTTCTAATCTCTGTAATGTAAGCTCCTGCTTCTTCTGATGAACGAATATCTGGTTCAGATACAATTTCAATAAGAGGCACTCCTGCTCTATTAAGGTCAATTAATGAATCATAAATATCTTGGTCGTGAATACTTTTACCAGCATCTTCTTCCATGTGAATACGGGTGATGCCAACTCTCTTTATGCTACCATCCTTCATCTTCAAATCAATAAATCCTTTGTAGCAAATGGGTGTAGTATCTTGCGTTATTTGATAACCTTTAGGCAAATCGGCATAGAAATAATTCTTACGTGCGTATTGATTTTCTAAACGTATTTCACAATTAGTTGCTAATCCCATCTTTACTGCAAATTCAATTACTCTCTCATTCACTTTTGGTAATGTACCTGGGTGACCTAAAGTAATTGCTGAAATATTGGTATTCGGATCATCACCATACCCGGCAGAGTCAGATGCATAAGCCTTACTATTAGTAGATAGCTGAGCATGTATCTCTAATCCGACTACGGTTTCATATTGATCATATATTGTATTCGACATATTCAAAGATATTAATTAATTCATTCTTTATTAATTACTTAACCATTGTTTAAACTCTGTTATTAATACATCAGATTGTTTAAACCAGTATATTTTTAGTTTATTACTTGCCATTTCAAAACTAATGGCCTTTATAAATTCTATAAATCTTCTTTTATAGTGATATGCCATAATACCACATAATGCTATTATAGCTAGGCTTATTATCACCGATAAGATATTCTGCATTATCATATATAATACTATAGCATAAAAGAAATAGGAAAATATAAATAATAGTAAACCGATTACAATATGAGTACCATTTATATATTCTTTTTCTTTTTTAAATATTAGATTGCTAATGATACTTGGTAATGCAAATGGAAGTATATTAAAAAACAATCCCAATAAAAAGAATGGAAACATAGCTACAACATCTATAATGTATAGCAAGATGTTCGACCATCTTTTTAATCTATTCTGATAACTTAATTTAATAACACTATTTATATCTAATTTTCTTTTTCTTAAATGTTTCTTGAAATCATTGATAGCATTTTTTAAAACTTCTTTTAATTCAAGATCACTGTTGTTAATTGATTTTGCTAGAGTTTTCCATTTAGAATAATCATCTCGAATGTTCAATTGCACAATTAACTCTTCAAACAACTTTTCATCTTTTTTATCTTCAATTACTGGCAATACACTTCTTAAATCGTGATCAATTTTTTGGATTACTTGAGAGTATGCCTTGTTAGCATTCTCTTGATAAATCATTTTATAATCAGAAACATTAAAGACCTTGCTGCTTTCTAAAAATAATCTACCACCTGGATTTGATAATTTCTCTTGACTGATACCAACTGTACATATTTGAACCCCTAAACTAAATCCGCTTTGTTCTTCAGCCATAAATGCAATTTTTGCTGCACCTTTATGTAATGGTCTAAGCTTACGCTCTAATACGCAATTTGCTTCAGGGAATATAATTATAGCACCTTTATTTTTGAGGATGTTAACGCACTGGTCAAAGGTCTCTGAATTTTTATCGAGATTTTTGATACCATCACGCATTCTATAAATCGGAATCAAATTGATTTTTGCAAGAAGATTGGCTAACCAAGGTTTATTGAATATATCTGCACGAACCAATACATGAAATTTTCTTCTAGAATAAATCATGATAAGTATACCATCTAAATGTGCAGTTGCATGATTTGCACAAATAACCAAAGGCTTATTCGTATCCAAATGATCAAAATGAATGAGCTTATGCTTGCTATAAAAAAGCTCAGCTGAACATTTGATTAAAAACTTAAGTATCGAATAAATCATTTATATATAAGCCTCTGCTTTCAGTAATGCACTCTTAATTCCTTCTAAATTCTTCCCCCCTGCCGTAGCAAAAAATGCTTGTCCGCCCCCACCACCTTGTATCTCCTTACCCAACTCTCTGATAATATTTGATGCATTTAAATTTTTCTCTTTCACTAAATTCTCATCAATATATAATGCAAGATGAGGTTTAGCATCAACTTCAGCAGCTAATAAAATATAAGCATTACTTACTTCTGCTTTTAGTTCGAAAATCAAATTCTTAATTAGATCAACATTACCTAAATCGATGTTTGCGATGATGCTATGTACACCATTTTTCTCTTGTACCGTTTTTAATAAATCAGATTTTAGAGCTGAAGTCTTTTCAGCCATCATTTTATCTAACTGTTTCTTTACTTTATGATTCTCTTCTATTAATGACTCTATAGATTTTTGAACATCTACTGGGTTCTTTAATAAATCTTTTATCTCTTCGAATTTATTTGACTGAATTGTCAAAAAGCTAATAGCATTTGAACCACTAATTGCTTCTATTCTTCTTACACCTGCAGACACTGCTGATTCAGAAATGAGTTTAAATAACACAATATCTGAGGTATTTTTTACATGACAACCTCCACATAGTTCTTTAGAGAACTTGTCGTCGAATGTAATTACACGAACATAATCACCATACTTCTCACCGAATAAAGCAGTAACTCCTGAATCAATTGCATCTTGGTAAGGGATATTTCTTTGTTCTTTTAATGCTATTTGTGCAGCAATTTTTTCGTTCACAATTTTCTCAACCTTATCTAATTCTTCATCTGTCATTTTTGAAAAATGTGAAAAGTCGAATCGTAGATATTCATCATTTACTAATGAACCTTTCTGATTAACATGTTGTCCTAATACCTCTTTTAATGCTGCATGCAATAAATGTGTTGCACTATGGTTCCTTGTTGTATTGCTTCTTTTTATTGCATTAATTTTTACATTGAATTTAGCATTCAAATTTTTAGGTAATGCTGTGCTAATGTGTATAGTTTGATTATTCTCTTTTTTGGTATCGATGATACTTATTTTATCTGCAACATCCGAAGTAGATATCATAAAACCTGTATCACCAATTTGACCACCACTTTCTGCGTAGAACGGACTCTTATCAAACACTAGATGATAAAGATCTTTGCCTTTGGCATTCACTTTACGATATTTAATTAACTCTACTTCTTCTTCGGTACTTTCATAGCCAGTAAATTCGAAAGATTCGTTATTATTTAAAATCACCCAATCATCAGCATCAATTTGAGTAGCTGCGCGTGAACGAGTTTTTTGTTCTTCTAATGCTTTGTTAAATCCGTCGATATCTACCTTATACGACTTCTCAGAAGCCATCAATTGTGTTAAATCTATCGGGAATCCGTATGTATCAAACAATTCAAAAGCAAAAGCTCCATCAATAATATTGTTTTGTACTTGATATTTTTCGAAACGTTGAATACCAGATGCGAGTGTTCTCAAGAAAGAATTTTCTTCTTCCATGATTACTTTCTTCACGAACTCTTTTTGTTCAACAATCTCTTGAAATACTCCATCAAATTGTTCTGCTAAAATATCAACTAACTGATACAAGAATGGTTCTTTTAAATTTAAGAAAGTATATGCATAACGAACAGCTCTTCTTAAAATTCTACGAATCACATAACCAGCTTTCACATTCGATGGTAATTGTCCGTCAGATATACAAAAAGCAATCGCTCTTATATGATCAGACATAACACGCATAGCTATATCTGTCTTTTCATTTTTACCATATTCAATACCAGATGCTTTCGCGATGTATTGAATTAAAGGTTGAAAAATATCGGTATCGTAGTTAGATTGTTTCCCTTGAATAACACGTACTAATCTTTCAAAGCCCATACCTGTGTCAACATGGCGTTGAGGTAATGGTTGTAAGCTACCATCCTTCATGCGTGAATATTGCATGAAAACGTTATTCCAGATTTCAATTACTTGCGCATGATCTTTATTTACTAAAGTTGCTCCATCAATTTGAGCGCGTTCTTCGTCAGTACGACAATCCATATGAATCTCTGAACAAGGTCCGCATGGCCCTGTCTCACCCATCTCCCAAAAATTATCTTTTTTATTGCCAAATAAGATTCGATTTTCTGGAACCCATTTCTTCCACTCATCTAATGCAATTTTTGAAGGAGGAATTCCTTCTTTTTCATCACCTTCAAATACGGTAACGTATAATCTATCTTTCGGTAGTTTATAAACTTCAGTTAGTAACTCCCAACTCCAAGCAATAGCCTCTGTTTTAAAGTAATCACCAAATGACCAATTACCCAACATTTCAAACATGGTATGATGATAGGTATCTATACCTACCTCTTCTAGGTCATTGTGTTTACCAGAGACTCTCAAACACTTTTGAGTGTCGGCCACGCGAGTGTATTTAATAGGTGAAATACCTAAGAATATATCTTTAAATGGTGCCATACCTGAATTGATAAACATCAATGTAGGGTCGTTTTGTACGACCATGGGTGATGAAGGCACAATTTTATGTTGTTTTGACTCGAAATAATCTAAAAATGCTTTACGTATCTCTCTTGAATTCATAGCTGGCAAAAATACTCTTTTGTACGCTAAAAATAAACGGATAATGGCTGCTTTTGATGTAAAATTGACAGAATGTTATAAACATCATAAATCATTGAATATATGAATGTTACATATAATCAGCTAAAAAAAGCTTGAAATTATTAACTTTGCAATATGGCGAAAAAGATAAAATACTTCTATAATACACATACACTCAAGTACGAAAAGGTTGAATTAAGCCTTACGAAAAAGATACTTAGAGTGATTGGGTATTTAGCATCTGTTGCGGTGTTTGCGAGTATCGTTATGATTATTGCGTATACCTATATTGATTCACCAAAAGAGAAAAGATTAAAAAGAGAAATAGAGCAACTTACTTTACAATATGATTTATTAGAAGATCGATTGAAAATTATGGAAGTGGTGATGACTGACTTGCAAGATCGAGATGATAATATTTACAGAGTAATTTTTGAAGCAGAGCCTATCTCTAGCGATGTACGTAAAGCTGGATTTGGTGGAGTGAACAGATATAAATCATTAGAAAGCTATGATTATTCAGAGATTATGATTAGTACAACAGAGAAGCTTGACAGAGTGGCTAAGCAGATGTATGTGCAATCAAAATCGTATGATGAGTTATTAAAAGAAGTAAAAAATAAAAATAAATTATTGGCGAGTATTCCTGCAATACAGCCCATTTCTAACAAACGATTAAAGGCATTTGCATCAGGCTTCGGATATCGTATTCATCCGATTTATAAAACATCGAAGATGCATACGGGTATGGACTTTACAGCAGCAATAGGCACACCTATTTATGCTACAGGAGATGGATATGTGAGTACAGCAGATGCGGGTGGTAGAGGATATGGAAATCATGTGGTTATTAACCATGGATATGGCTATCAAACATTATATGCACATATGAGCAGAATTAAAGCTCGTCGTGGTCAAAGTGTAAAGCGAGGGGAAATTATCGGATATGTAGGAAATACAGGTACATCAACAGCACCACATTTACATTATGAAGTTCGTAAAGGAGGAAGACCAATTAATCCGATTAACTTTTACTATAACGACTTAAAACCTGCTGAATATGAAACTATGTTAAAGATTTCACAAACAGCTAATCAATCGTTCGACTAAAACTAAGACTATGTCTACTAACGAAGAAGAAGTACAAAAAAGATATTATACCATTGGGGAGGTTGCAAAACTATTCAATGTAAATCCCTCTTTAATTCGCTTTTGGGAAGGTGAATTTGCTGTGCTACAACCTAAGAAAAACCGTAAGGGAAATAGACTCTTCACTCAAGAAGACATAGAAAATATTAAAATCATATATCATCTAGTAAAAGAAAAAGGCTACACTCTCAGTGGTGCCAAAGAAGAAATGAAGAAAAACCCAAATGACATCAAAGACACTCAGAAAGTGATTGAGTCATTATCTAAATTAAAAGGGTTTTTGATAGAGATAAAGGATAGCCTTTAAGAACGTATTCCGTATAAAGTATTCAGTATTCCGACTCCTAATATTTTAGATACTCAATACTTATTTAAATTGCTGATAAATAATCCTGCATAAATGCAGTTTTATTAATTATTGATGCCGCTTATTTTTGTTTTGAAATGAAATGGGTGGGATTGATAGTGTGTTGTTTGATGAGTATAAGAATTCTTGCTCAAGGATATTCTGATGCTGCACAAACAGCATTGGCAGGGAGCAATGTGGTAGCATTAAGAAATGGTATTCAACATTTGAACCCTGCTGCTATCACCCAAAACAAGTCAAAAAAAATCGGACTCAGTCAAGCATTGCCTTATACCCTTCCTGAAATTCGATATAACTCTATATTTTATTTATTCAATGGTAAAAACAATTACATAGGCATTGATTATAATCATTTATCATTTGATGCTTTAAGTGATCATACCCTCTCCATTTTGTATGCAAAACGATTGAATGAAAAACTATCATTAGGCATAAAAATTAAAAATAATTTCATAGAGATTGAATCAAATAGATATTATAAAGTACTACCAGAAATCGGATTCGTTTATCATGTAAATAAGAATTTTGATATCGGGAGTTATTGGATGCAAAGCCAATCATTACTAGAGTTTAATCAATGGCAGTCGAGTTTAAAGACAGGCCTTTTATTCAAGAGAATTAAAAAGCTTCCAATATATGTAAGCACTGAGATAAATTCAAACGGACAAATAGTAATAAAGTCGGGATTAGAATACAAAAGCAATGATCGATTCGCATCACGTATGGCATTAAGTACTGATGAATCATATTTATCATTTGGCATATTTTATAAAATCAAAAAGCTTGAAATAGAATGTTCTAATAGTCTACATAAATATTTAGGTATGAGTCCGTGTTTAACCTTGACCTATGAAATCAAGTAAATTCATACTATTTCTAATATTCATACCACTTTTTAGCATAGCTCAAGAGAATGAACCTATTCAAAATATTAGAGAAGAGATCGAAGAAGATCTTAGCTATTTGCAAGAAGAATTTGATTGGCTAATTAATCATAAAATCACTTTAAATGAATTTTTGAATAATGAAGAAATATATAGTTTGTATGTAAATGAACAACAGTACAGTAATTTAAAAGAACATTATGAATTGAATGGCGAGTTTATTGATCTTTTAGAGTTACAAAGTATAGAAGGATTTACGGAGCTTGAATATAGAATATTATCAAAGATAATAAGAACTAAGGCTGCAAAAGAGTTATGGATAAAACCAAAACTAGTATTCAAAACATCATATGTCTATAAGTCATCAATTGAGGAAAATTATTTAGGCAATAATGCTGGATTGCAACAGCGATTAAACTATCAAATAAATAATAGATTAAAGCTAGGTATATCAAGAGAAAATGACATAGGAGAAAACTATCATAATTATAGAGAACATGAAGCATTCGATCACCATAGTATGTTTTTGAATTATAAGCGTAAACATATTGAAATGATTTTTGGGCATTATGAGTTATTTTATGGGCAGGGGTTATTAATAGGACAAGGTTTTAATTCGAATATGTTTTCGGATGTGAGCAATATATCGAGTGTTGGTAGTAGTTACAGGGGCGTTGCAAATAATAATGAAAGCAACAGATTTAAAGGGGTTGTCATACAATTAAAAAGCAAAAAATGGCAATTGAATTCTGCCTATTCATCGATTTTTAGAGATGAGGGAATGACTGCAGGGTATCATAGAACAATAAATGAATTATCAAAAAAGAGAGCTGTAAATGATAAATTGGCGACAATAGAAATAGCTAGAAATACGAGTAGAAAACAACAATCACTTTTAATAGCAATTCGAGAAAAAGGAATTTCATATAGTTCAAATCATCAATTCTACTTCTCTAACAATAAAATCATCAATACTGAAATAGCATTTAATGAAGGGCAATATGCTTACTTCATAGGATTCATGTTATTAATAAACAAAAATCACAGCATAGGTATATCTAAAACTTATTTCAGTACAACATACAATAGTTTGTATATGAGTCAAAGAGTAATGGGTATCAGTAGAAATGATCAAGAAGGATATAGAATAGCATATGTACAGCCAATCAGAAATTATTTCAATTTAGAATTGTTAAGTATATTAAAAAAGAAAAGAGAGGTGCTTAATAAAAGAGATTTCGGACAATTTAATTATAGATATGAAGTAGTATTAAGGAGGGCGAAAAAATTGGGTAATTCTTTGAGTATAAACATTACATATATAGATAAATCAAGGGGAATAGAAGAAATCAATCAGAAAAATCTACGTTTAAAAATCAAATATTTGCTAGTACTAGATCAGAGTTTAACTGTTCGATATCAGATAATGGGCTCTAAAATATCAGACTCCTATACATGGGCACAATCAATTCAACTACATTATAAAAAAAAAGACTTTCAAATTACAAACACCGTATGCAATTACAGAGCAAACCAATCGAATGTCTTGTATTTTCATGAAAATAGTATCAACGGATCAGTAATGAATTCATTGAATTCGAGTGGATTGTTAAATGAAATAAGTATTCTGTTGAATTCAATTAAAGGGTTAAAGGTATTAGCCTCTGTACAGAATAAATATGAATATAGCAATCAACACAATGAGCAGAGAATAATGATAAGGGTTGAATTAAGATGTTGAGAATTAGAAATACACTAAGAGAAAATGTATTAGTTAGAATTTTAGCATGTGTAATAATTGGAATATTATTATCTGAAACTCTGATGTCAATATTGAATTACTTAGTGGTAACAAGCATTTTCTTTGTATCAATTTCACTTCTATTGATATTCATATTATATTTTTTAAATAAGAAGAATGTAACTTTTCATACACTAAATGGTGTATTGATATACACTATAAGTACATTAGTATTTATTATAATTCATTACAATAATCAAGAAATCAATCATGTAAGTTATCATCGAGCAATTCAAGATTCATTGATTACACTAGAAATTAAAGATGATAGGCAATTAAAAAATTCATTTTCAAGTTACCCCACAGAAATAATTTTTGAAAATAAGAGTGTAGGTAAAATAAACTTAAATGTAGATTCAAGTTTAAGATTACTTAACTTCTCAGACAGGGTCATATTGAAGAATAAAATCAGAAATATTCGAAAACAAGAATGGCCTGGCTCGTTCAATTATGAAAATTACTTAAAGAATAATCATATCTATCATCAACTAAAAATCAATGAAGATGATATAGTAAGAATAGAAAAAAGGAATGCAAATTTCATTTTAAAATTTAGCCATGAATCTAGGAATAAACTGATTGCACTTTTAAAAAAAAATATAAGTGAAGTATCGGTATTTGAATTATCAGCAGCTTTATTATTGGGATATAGAGCTGATTTAGATAAAGAAGTAATGAATACGTTTTCTAAAACAGGTACTATTCATATTATATCAGTATCTGGTTTGCATGTAGGTATTATATTTTTTGTATTACAATGGCTAGTACGTAAAACGAGGATTGTAAAAAACAAGGTAATAGAATCTGTAATATTAATTGGTTCTATATGGATGTATTCTATAATAACTGGATTACCTCCATCTGTATGTCGCTGTTCAACCATGATTAGTTTCGGTATCATAGCAAGAATGATTGATCAGCGAACATCAGCATTTAACATGTTAGCTGGTTCAGCATTGATTCTATTAAGTATTGATAGTAATATGTTATTTGATATAGGCTTTCAACTATCTTATTTAGCAGTTACGGGTATTCTATATTTACAAAAATGGATTGAAAACTTAATATATATTAAGAATAAATATTTAGAGCAAATATGGGTATTGACTTCAGTTTCAATAGCTGCTCAATTATTCACATTACCCTTGTGTTTATATTACTTTCATCAATTTCCGAACTATTTTATACCAGCAAATATGATTGCAATACCATTATCAAGTATTGCTTTGTATACAACAATATTGAGTATAATAGTTAGTCCGGTTAAATGGTTAGTTATTATTTGTGATTATATATTAAAATGGAGCATTTTCATTATGAATGAAGCTTTGAATAAGATTTCTGAACTACCTTATTCTGTAACTGAAAATATATATATCAAAACATTTGAATCAATTATACTTAGCATATATATATTACTATTTATTCTATTGTTTGTACATAAATATAGGTCGGTATTAAAGTATATTGTTATACTGATGATTATACATTTGTTATACGTAGAATATAATAACTCTATTGACATCCGAAGAAATTATATTAGTTATTATAATGAAATACCTATTTATACATATAGAATAAATAATGAACTAAGGCATGTTATACCTTCAACGATAAAAATAAATAGGTTGAATAAGTTTATAAATTCATGGAAAAATATCGGACAATTCAATCATAAGATATATCTATTTAATAAAAATCAATCTGTACATATTGAGGTAAATGAGCAGAGAATTATGATTGTTGACCGTAAAAATTTAGCAAAAATAAAATTTGAAAAAGTCGATTATTTAATAAGTAATTTATGGTATGTAGATCAGATTATATTATCGAGAAAAATTATAAGCAATAGAGATATATCTGCAAAAAATGCGATTAACATCTCAAAAACGGGATTTATAGTTTTTGAATAAGATTGTAATTTTTATGATTCATTGAAAAATATGACGATAAAGGCTTATTTTTACAGAAACAAATATAAAATATGAGAAGAATATTAATCTTGGCAGTTTTAATGACTGCGATATTCGGTACAATTACACAAGCACAAAAGAAATCAAAAAATGCTGAGGGTAAAATTGTATACGAAATCACTTTAGATGGTGAAGTAGAAGGTATGATGGCAGCGATGTTACCATCAGAAATAGTTATGAAATTTAAAGGATCTAAATGCAGAACTGAGATGGCTACAGCTATGGCTGAGAACATTACTTTATCTGACCAAAAAGATCCGAGTGCTGGATTAATATTACTAGATGTAATGGGTAGTAAATATGCTATGAAGGTAGACCCAGCAAAGGTTGAAGAGCAAAAGAAAAGCTTACCAGAATTCGAAGTGATAAACACAACAGAGACCAAAGAAATTGCTGGTTTTGCATGTAAGAAAGCCATTATGAAGAACAAATCTAATAATGAAGAGACTTATATTTATTATTCAGAGGAATTGCCATATTTAGAAAATAGCTTAACATCACAATACAAAAACATAAACGGTATGCCATTAGAATTTAACACAAAGTTAAACGGCATAACCATGACGATAAGAGCTAAGTCAATTGAAAAGATAAAAATTGCTGATGCAGAATTCGTAGCATCTTCAGAATATAAATTAGTAACCGAAGAGCAGCTAATGAAAGAATTAGGTGGTGGTGCCGAATAATTAGAATGAAGCAAGCAAGTTCATTTTTAAAATACATACTATATTGGTTATTCGTTTTTTTTATTGAACGAATAACCTTTTTTGTTTATCACTTCGATAAAATCAAAACTGATTCATTTGAAGAGTATATATTATTATTTTCAAAAGGACTAAGACTTGACCTATCGATGATAGGTTATTTTTTATTAGTACCTATTCTATTACTTATCTTCAATCTGTTTATTTCTAAAAAGAAAATTCTAATCAATATTATACATGTTTACAGCATTATATTACTGGTAATAGTTATAATATTAGGTATAATAGATTTAAATATTTATTCAGAGTGGGGTACTAAAATTAATTCAAGAGCAATTGAATTCTTAATATTATCACCAGGTGAAGCGATGGCATCAAGTGCTTCTTCTCCCCTTTTAAGTTCATTCTTAATAATAATTACTCAATTTATAATTTGCTATTTCATTTATAGAAAAATTGGCAAGCTAGAATATTTTAAAGAGAATATATTTATACAAATCTTTAGTATCCCTTTGTTAGCCTTTATATCTGTGATGATGCTAAGAGGCGGATTACAGTTATCTCCCATTAATCAAAGTGCAGTATATTTTTCGAATAAAAATGCAGTCAATCATGCAGCAATAAATACTGAATGGAACTTAATGCATTCTGTAATTGAGAATCATTTTAGTACAGATAATCCTTATGTTTTTATGTCAGACGATGAAGCTCATAATTTAGTAGATTCATTATACATCAATAAAAACATATCGAATGAAAGTATACTTACAATTGATCGTCCGAATGTTGTAATCATAATTTTAGAAAGTTATACTTCTGATGTTGTCGAAGCTTTCGGTGGAGAGAAAAATGTAAGTCCGTTTATCAATAAATACGCTAGCTCTGGACTTTCATTCAGTAATATATTTGCCTCAGGAGATAGAACTGATAAAGGCATGATCGCTATATTAAGTGGATTTCCGACACAAGCAGTAAGAACAATTATTCAACAACCAGATAAGTTTGAAAAACTACCAGCTATACCGAAGACATTAAGTTCAAATGGTTATTCCACTGCATTCTATTATGGTGGAGAGTCAGAATTTGCCAATTTCAAATCTTATTTAATTTCATCTCAATTCGAAAAAATAATTGATAAAAACAATTTTGAGAGCAATCAAATGAATTCTAAATGGGGAGCGCATGATGGTTTTTTATTTGATAAAGCATTAGAAGACATGCGAACATTAAAAGAGCCATTCATGAGTACTATATTGACCTTAAGTTCACATGAACCTTTTGAAGTACCTATTCCTAATAAATTCAAGGGAGATGATTTACCATCAAAATTTAGAAAGGCTGCAAATTATACTGATTTAAGTTTTGGAGAGTTTATGGCAAAAGCTGAAAAGGAGAAATGGTATAAAAACACAATGTTTGTAGTTGTAGCAGACCATGGGCATCGCTTGCCAAAAGAATACGACAACGCATATGATTATCGTAAATTCAGAATACCTTTATTCTTTTATGGGGATGTAATTAATGAAAAGTACAATGGTAATATTATAGATAAAATTGGTTCTCAAACAGATATTGCTTCGACCCTATTAAAGCAAATGAATATTAGCGATACTGCATTTCATTGGTCAAGCAATTTACTTGATAAGTCGAAAGATGGTTTTGCTTTTTATAGTTACGACAATGGTATAGGTTGGGTAGATAATGATAATATTATAAATGTAGATAATATTAGAAAAGAAATAATTTATCAAAAATTAGAATCTTCAAATTTAGATCAGAAAAAGAAAGTTGCTCAAGCATATATGCAAAGAGTATTCAAAACCTATTTGAACTATTGATACCAGAACTTTTGAACAATCATCTCTGCCACTACTTTGTCAATCGGTAGAGTGAGCTCATCAGCAGTTAAATCTTTTAGTGAAACCCACCTTAATTTTTGTTGTCCGTTAGAATCATCTTTAAAATCAAACCTCACTGTACTTGTATCAAAATTAAATGGTTCTAAATTCTTAACTAAATAATAAATACTTAATACTTGAGTATCATTAAATGCTGATTTTTGGAAGAAATCAGTTGTATAAAAATGATCTAAAACTTCAACTTTCAAATTGCATTCTTCTATAAACTCCCTCATTAGGCACTCTCTTGTACCCTCACCATACTCTAATCCCCCACCCGGAAATTTTGTATGTGGGAAGCCGAAGTCGTATTCGTCTGACAATAATAAATTACCTTCCGCGGTAATCAAAATCCCATAAACTCTAACATTAAATTTTAGCATGTGATGCGAAGTGTTTAGCGTTATTAACTATATTATCTAAATCAAATTTTATGTCAATTGTTTTTTCAGATGATCTTTTATCGCAATTTATTACTGAACAATACATACAACATTCTGGTAAGCATGGGTCAACATGTATAAAAATTTCAACAGTAGCATCAGCTTCCTTTTCAATAAGTTTATGTAGTTCTTGCACTTCATCATGCATTCTATTTAAATCAAAATAGTAAGGTAGAGTTAAATGACAATCAATATGCAAATCAGAACCATATTTCTGAACTCTTAGATTATGTACATCAATCCATTCTGCCTTTCTATGTATATTCAATATTTTAACGAGATCATGTACTAATGTTATATCTGACTCATCCATCAATCCGGATATCGATTTGCGTAATAGCTTATATCCGTTATATAAAATCAATAAAGCCAGAATAAAAGAGATAATCGCATCAAGAATATAAATCTCCGTTATAAAGATCAATATTAAGCCGGCAATTAATCCAGCACTTGTATAAGCATCTACCATTAGATGTTTACCATCTGCCTCTAGCGTAATTGATTTTAACTCTTTTGATTTGCGTATTAAAAAATAACCTAATAGAAAATTTAGAATACCAGCTATAACAATTAAATAAATACCCTGATCAATATTTCTAATTTGTTCTGGATTGATAATACTATCTATAGAGTTGTAAATGATATTAATAGCAGCAATAATAATTAATGCACCTTCGAAGCCCACTGCAAAGAATTCTACTTTACCATGTCCGTATGGATGGTTCTTATCTTTTGGCTGAGCAGCTAAATAAATACTATAGAAGGCAAATGCACTGGCTAAGACATTGATAATATTTTCAAGTGCATCTGTATATATTGCATTGGAATGGGTAATAAAGTAAGCTATAAATTTAATAATGGTTATAAATACACCCGCTATTAAAGTTATGCTAATAATTTTTAATCTTTTATCTTGTACATTCATGCATGTCGAATATCATCATTTTTTATGAATATGAATAAATTAGCTTTCAATATATTTTTGTTAGTAGCAATTGCATTTACGAGTGTTGCTCAAGATAAAAAATTCAATTTAGTATTGGTTGCAGGCATGAATGCAAGTCAAGTAAATGGAGATAAATTAGCGGGATTTGATAAGGTCGGACTGTTGGCTGGAGCAGGAATTAGTAGACAAGTGAATAAAAAAATAGGATGGCAATTTGAGATATTATATTCAGAGAAAGGCAGCAAAGATGTTGCTGGTGTAAGTAATATTCAGTTAGATACCTTATTTAGGTTTAATTACATTGAAATACCCTTAATGATTAATTACTCAATTTATGATAAGTTACAAATACAAGGGGGTATTTACACAGCTGTTAGAATAAAAGCTGAGTACGATGATTATGTAAATAGATTTGATAGAAGTAATATGATAAGAAGCTTAGATCATGGCCTATGTGTAGGTGTAAATTACAGTCTTACAGACCATTGGAAAGCAAATATAAGGGTTTCTCAATCGGTATTAGACATAAATAATAGCTTTGAAGTCTACTATAATTTAAGCTCTACATTGAGTATTAGGTATCAGCTTTAACAAATTTTAGTATTTTTAGCGAATACAAACACCTATTTAAATGGCATTATTATCAAAAAGATTGAATTTATTTACTGAATCACAGACGCTAAAAATGGCGAAATTGAGTCGTGAGTTAAAGAATAAAGGCGTAGATATTATTAATTTAACACTTGGTGAACCAGATTTCACAACCCCAATACATATCAAAGAAGCTGCAAAAAAAGCGATAGATAATAACTTTTCATATTATACTCCAGTTGTTGGTTATTTAGATTTAAGAGAAGCTATATGCAGAAAATTTAAGAGAGAAAACAATTTAGATTACACTCCTGAACAGATTGTTGTTTCAACAGGAGCGAAACAGTCAATTGCCAATGCTTTATTATCGACTATTGATGCAGGCGATGAAGTACTTATTCCAACACCTTATTGGGTATCATACTCAGAGATGGTAAAGCTTGCAGAAGGTATACCAGTATTTATTGATGCAACGGTAGAAAATAATTTTAAAATCACACCAGATCAATTAGAGCAAGCAATTACAAACAAAACAAAGTTGTTGATATTTTCATCTCCATGTAACCCTAGTGGTACTGTATACACAAAAGATGAGTTAGCTGCATTTGCAAAAATATTTGAGAAACATCCGAACATCTGGGTAATCTCAGATGAAATATATGAGCACATCAATTACTTAAGTAAGCACGAGAGCATTGCTCAATTTGACTCAATCAAAGAGAGAGTAATTGTTATAAACGGGTTATCAAAAGCATTTGCCATGACTGGTTGGAGATTAGGTTACATGGCTGCAAGTATAGAGCTTGCTAAGGCATGTGATAAGATGCAGGGTCAATTTACTTCAGCAACAAGTTCTATCTCTCAGAGAGCAGCAATAGAAGCTTTAGATGGAGATATAAAGCCTACTTTAGAGATGAAAGCAGCTTATCAAAAAAGAAGAGATACCGTTTATAATTTATTAAAAGATATACCAGGTATTAAAACTAATTTACCTGATGGAGCTTTTTATTTTTTCCCGGATGTTAGCTCTTATTTTGGTAAATCATATAATGGTACAATAATTAACAATGCTGAAGATTTATGTATGTTTATTTTAAACGATACACATGTTTCATTAGTTACAGGTTCAGCATTCGGAAGTAATAATAACATCAGATTCTCATACGCAACATCCGAAGATATATTAATTGAAGGTATGAAGAGAATCAAAGAATCATTATTAAAATTAAAGTAAAATGTCGGAGCGCTTAATTAATCTTTTCGATTCGTTTAACAATAAAAATGTATTAATCATTGGTGATGTAATGATTGACTCCTATATATGGGGTAAGGTTGAGCGCATCTCACCTGAAGCACCAGTGCCTATTATCAATGTAAAGAAAAGAGAAGATAGATTAGGAGGTGCGGCAAACGTTGCGTTAAATGTAAAGTCATTAGGTGCCAATGCAATTTTATGTAGCGTAATTGGTAATGATAAAAATGCAGATTTGTTCCTTGAACTTTTAGCACAAGATAATTTAAGTGTACAAGGTATATTAAAATCTGATACTAGAATAACTACTAAAAAGACTAGAGTAATAGGACATCATCAACAATTATTTAGGGTTGACGAAGAGCTTGATTCTAATATAGATCCATCTACTACACAAGAATTATTAGGGAGAATAATTAATGAAATTGACTCCAAAAAAATAGACGTAATTATCTTTGAAGATTATGATAAAGGAGTTATTTCAGAAGGTTTAATTCAGTCTGTTGTTTCTAAAGCTAAAGAAAAATCAATACCTGTAGTAGTTGACCCTAAAAAGAGAAATTTCTTATCATACAAAGGTGTTGACTTATTTAAACCTAATTTAAAAGAATTAAAAGAAGGCTTAAAATTAGATTTTGATGTACATCAATCTGATGAATTAATTGCTGCGGCATTAAAATTAAAGTCCATCATTCAAGTAAAATCAATCATGATTACCTTATCAGAACTTGGTGTTTTAATTTGTGACGAAAATGGAAACAAAATTATACCTGCACATGTTAGAAATATTTCAGATGTATCGGGTGCTGGTGATACTGTTATAAGTGTAGCAGCTTTAGCCCTATCATCTAATGTAACACTAAATACTGCTGCTGAATTAGCGAATTTAGCGGGAGGTTTAGTATGTGAAAAAGTTGGTGTAGTACCTATAGATAAAACAGAACTATTAAATGAAGCAATACTCTTGGAAGGCAAATAAGTTTTTACTTCTATTATTTCTATTCAGTATTGAATTTGCATCTGCTCAAACGATTACTAGTATCCGTTTCATCGGACTTAAGAGAACTAAGTATTCTTATTTAAGAGATTATATTGTACACACTAAAGTTGGAGAAAAAGTTGATACTGCTAAGATTAATAAAGACGTTCAAGAGATTTACAACTTAAGACATTTTGAGAGTGTTCGATTTACATTAATGAACATTGATAGTCAAAATGTAGAATTGCATTTCATCATCAAAGAAACATATTCAATGTTTCCCATTGCAGATATGGGATTAACAAAAGACTTTGTTCGATATCAAGTAGGTTTTATAGATTTCAATACCTTTGGCAGATCTGGAACAACAACTATTTTTGTTAGACAATTTGGTGCGATAAGTTTCGGATTAAACGGTGATTATCCATTTTTATTAGGTAAAAGGAATGGACTTTCAGTAGATTTATTAAGACAAGGAAGTTTAGAGCCTATTTGGAAGGATGATACAAAAAATGAATACAAATACGATTTATATACAGCTTCATTTTTGTGGAGATATGATTTTAGTATACGATCATTTTTTAGAGCAGGTGGTGGTTTACAACATGAAAGGATAGAACCACATTTTATTTATAATTTAGATAATACCTACCCAAGAATTGCCACACATACAAGAGGTATATATAGACTGAATTATAGATATACTTTTATCAATTTAAAAAGAGTGTCACAAAAAGGAGTGTATTTAGATTTAAATTACACTCATATTATACCTAATGTTCAAAAAAATATTCTGTATGGTAATTCTTGGAGATTTCAAACAGACTTAAGGGTTTATACGAGATTATCAAATAATTCAAATATTGCTGCACGATTACGATTAGGTATAGGTGAATCAGCATTGTTTGATCAGTTTGTCTTAGATGACAATACCAATATCAGAGGTATAGGATTTAAACGTTATAGAAGTAATTACGAAATAGTTTTAAATCTTGAAAATCGTCAAACAATATTTACACACCCATTAGGCATCGTTCAGTTTGTAACCTTTAATGATTATAGTCCGGGGTATAACTATTCAGGACTAGGATTTAGATTATATGCGGAGCCATTACATGGTATAGTATTCAGAATTGATTATGGCATGAGTACTCCGAAATTTAATGATGGAGGATTAGTTGCAGGCATACATCAATACTTTTAATTATTTAGCTCTTATCGCTACAACAGGATCTAGATTAGCTGCAGATTGTGCAGGTAAATACCCTGATATTAATCCGATCACCACCGACACTCCTATACCTAATACTATATTATACAATGATAAGAAAAGCGTAAAGCCAAATAAATTTGCAGCAATGGTCACTAAAAACACCATCAACAATCCGATGAGTCCGCCCATTATACACAACACTATAGCTTCAAATAAAAACTGAAGTAGAATAAAATATTTTTTAGCTCCTAAAGATTTCTGTATTCCAATTTGATTTGTTCTTTCTTTCACAGAAACGAACATGATATTCGCAATACCAAATCCGCCTACAAGTATAGAAAAACCACCTATAAACCAACCTGCAACACCAATTGCTCCGAACAAAGATTGAGTTTGATTTGATAAAATACTAGATTGATTTAGGGCGAAATTATCTTCTTCTCTTGGAGAGATTCTTCTAATAGAACGCATATGGTTTTTTAATTCATCATTAAGTTCATCTAAGGTAATTCCCTCTGCAGCTTTAACGATAATACGCGGATTATAGCGATCGCTACGTGCATCTACTAAGTTACGAGCGAAGTTGATAGGTATCAACATCACATCATCCATACTATTATTTAAAATATCTTCTCCTTCACGTTGAACCACTCCGATCACTTTAATTTTTCTACCTAGTGCCTTAATTTCTCTACCAACCGGGTCAGATTCACCGAACAAAGCTTCAGCAATATTAGCACCAATAATGGCTACATTTCTACCGGCACGAGATTCAGTATTGCTGAAATATCTACCTTGAGTAAACTCCAATAGTCGAACATCAGCAAATTCATGAGATGCACAAGAAATGGTAGCATTTTCAACGTTATTATTATTGTACTTAATAGTTTTACCGTTAATATCCATTTGAAAACACAATGCTTTTACCGAATTAGCATTTGCTCTGTTTGAAAGATTCTCATAATCTTTATAACTAGCTGTAGGTCTATTGAAATATTTCCACCAAGCATAATCGCTGCCGAATGCCCATGGCCATTTTTGAACATAAACTACATCGTTACCTAATTTTTGTACAGAATTTTGAACATTTCTCTCTAAAGAGTCAATGATGGTAAATACAGTGATTATCGTAAAAATACCTATAGAAATACCTAATAATGAGAGAATTGTACGTACCTTATTAACAACTAAAGCATTAATTGCAAACAATATAGATTCTCTAAACAACTTTAAAAACAGCATATAACAAATCTATTATATTTTACTATATATACAGCATTTCCAATAAACGAAATATATTGTTAAATTCGCCAACTTATAAAAAATCGATAAATAGCAAAAATTATATATGAAACTATCACAATTCAACTTCAATTTACCAGAATCTCTTGTTGCCTCTACTCCAGCAAAACAACGTGACGAGTCGAGACTAATGGTTTTAGACAGAAAGACTGGAAAAATCGAGCATAGAGTTTTCAAAGATTTATTAGAATACTTTGACGATGGAGATGTGATGATATTGAATAATACCAAAGTGTTTCCGGCAAGAATGTACGGTAATAAAGAAAAAACCGGTGCTCAAATAGAAGTTTTCTTGTTAAGAGAATTAAATCATGAGATGCGTTTATGGGATGTATTGGTAGACCCAGCTAGAAAAATCAGAGTAGGTAATAAATTATATTTTGGTGATGACGATTTATTAATTGCTGAAGTTGTTGATAATACTACATCACGCGGACGTACTATTAGATTTTTATTTGATGGTACTGATGAAGAATTTAGAAAGGCGATTGAAATTTTAGGTGAAACACCACTACCAAAATACATCAAAAGAAAAGCAACTGCTGAAGACAAAGAAAGATATCAAACTATATTCGCTAAAGAAGAAGGCGCTGTAGCTGCACCAACAGCTGGCTTACACTTTAGTCGTGAATTATACAAGCGTTTAGAATTAAAAGGTGTAGACTTTGCTGAAATCACTTTACATGTGGGATTAGGAACTTTTAGATCAGTAGAAGTTGAAGATCTAACAAAACATAAGATGGATTCTGAGCAATTTATTATAACTGAAAAAGCTGCTCAAATAGTTAATAATGCAAACGCGAATAAGAAAAAAGTTTGTGCTGTTGGTACAACAAGTATGAGATCTATTGAATCATCAGTTTCGGCTAATAGAACATTGAAGCCTGCGAATGACTGGACGAGCAAGTTCATCTTCCCTCCATACGATTTCAGTATTGCCAATTGTATGGTAACTAACTTCCATACACCTGAGTCAACATTATTGATGATGGTTGCAGCATTTGGAGGTTATGATTTCGTTATGGAAGCATACAAAATTGCAGTAAAAGAAAAATATCGTTTCTACAGTTATGGCGATGCGATGTTAATTCTGTAATAATATGTTAAAAAAGGTTGCTATTATAGTTGCAGGGGGAAGTGGTACTCGCATGGGTGCAGATATACCTAAGCAATTCATGTTGCTTGCTGATAAGCCAGTAATGATACACACCTTAGAGAAATTTCATCAAACAAATTGCGAATTAATCGTTGTATTAAATGTTGATTACCATGATCAATGGCAATCGCTTTGTAAACAACATTCATTTGATATCCCACATACATTAATTAAAGGCGGAAGAAATAGATTTGAGTCTGTGAAAAACGGATTGAAATCTATTTCTGAAAATGCTTTAGTAGCAATACACGATGCTGTAAGACCATTGATCGATATTGAAACTATCAATAAAGCATTCGATTGTGCAGATAAAAATGGTAATGCAGTAATAGTCGTACCCTCAAAAGATTCATTAAGAAAAGTTGAAAATGATAATAGCTACTCAGTACCACGTAGTGATTATTTCATCGTTCAAACACCGCAAATTTTCGAAAAAAATATACTCGACAAAGCTTACAAAGAAGAGTTCAGAAATGAGTTCACAGATGATGCATCTGTTGTAGAAAAACTAGGAATTAAAATTCATCTAGTAGAAGGTAAGCAATCTAATATTAAGATCACCTATAAGGAAGATTTGGCGATAGCTGAAACACTATTAAAAATGTAAGATGTAAGATGTAAGATGTAAAATTAATTCTACATTTTACATCCTACATCTTACATCTTATTTAGTATTCATCTTCATTAAAAAAGAAGTCATCTTTCGTCGGATAATCAGGCCAAATTTCTTCGATATTCTCGTATGGCTCTCCATCATCTTCTAATGCTTGTAGGTTTTCGATTACTTCAACAGGTGCACCTGAACGAATTGCGTAATCTATTAACTCATCTTTTGTTGCCGGCCAAGGTGCATCCTCTAAATGTGATGCTAATTCTAGTGTCCAATACATAGTCTTAGTTTTTGTTATTATGTATGATTTTTCCGCAAATCTATAATAAAATAGATAAAATCAAATAGCTGTTTATAAGTTTACTCTCGGAATCCATTTATATTCCTCTACACCCAAATCTTGAGCTATTTTTCTCGAAAGTGTGAATAAATAATCTGACAACCTGTTTAAATAACGAATGGCCATTTCATCTACGTACGACACCTCCGATAAATGAACTGTAATTCGCTCAGCACGACGACATACCACTCTTGCTAAATGGCAATATGAGACGGTTGAATGTCCACCTGGTAAAATAAAATTTCTTAACTCTGGCAAGGCTTCAGTCATCTTGTCCATTTGATTTTCTAAAAAAACAATGTCTTCCTCATATAAATCAGGAATCTTCATTTTTGATTTCTCGGGGTCAGAAGCAAGAGATGAACCAATAGTAAATAATCTATCTTGTATCTCTTTAAGATTCTCTTTATGCTCTTCTTGTATTTGTTGATCTCTTATTAATCCGATGTATGAATTCAATTCATCTACAGTACCATAAGCCTCAATTCTAATATGATTTTTAGGAACTCTTACCCCACCAATTAAACTCGTTAATCCCTGATCTCCAGTTTTAGTATATATTTTCATTCTTATATTCTTTCGCTAACTCTAGTTATTTGATTATTCATTTCATCACTCTCTACTCCACCATCTCGCATTCTTACTATTCTATGAGCATGTTTTGCAATATCTTCTTCGTGTGTAACCAAAATAATGGTATTACCCTTCTCATGAATATTTTCTAATAAACCCATAATTTCAATAGAAGTTTTAGTATCTAAATTCCCTGTAGGCTCATCTGCTAAAATGATTGAAGGATTATTCACTAAAGCCCTTGCTACTGCCACTCTTTGTCTTTGTCCACCCGACAATTCATTCGGCTTATGACTCATTCGATTCCCTAAGCCTACGTTCTCTAATGATTCTTTAGCCTTTTTATCTCTTTCAGCTTTACTAAAACCAGCATATACCAAAGGTAATGCTACATTATCTAAAGACGTAGAACGAGGTAATAGATTAAATGTTTGAAAAACGAATCCGATTTCTTTATTTCTAATTTCTGCTAACTCATCATCATCACGTTCACTTACGTTAGTACCATTTAAAATATAGGTACCAAAGCTTGGAGTATCTAAACATCCTATAATATTCATTAAGGTTGATTTACCAGAACCAGATGGGCCCATTAAAGCTACGAACTCACCTTTGTATATGCTAAGATTTACACCTTGTAATGCATTGATAACTTCGGCACCAATCTCATACCTTTTACCAATATTCTCTAATCTAATTAATTCTTCTTTGCTCATCATTGGGTTTGAAATTAATTTATTTTATTGATTAGAAACTGGATTTTGTGTAATTATTTAATTACGATTTTTGTTCAATAACTTTAGGCACTCTGAAGTAATCAGAATCTTTCTTAGGTGCATTTTTCAACGCCTCTTCATGAGAAACTTCTTGCTTTTGCTCATCTTTTCTAAATACATTCTTTTCTTCAGTCATATAAATCAAAGGTTCAACATTAGAAGTGTCTAACTCATTTAATGACTCCATGAAACTTAAAATATTATTTAGATCTTGTTCAATTTTAACTTTTTGCTGATCATCAAATTCTAATCTCGCTAAATGAGCAATTTTATCAACTAAATCTTTATCTATTTTCATGATGTTATAATTTACTATTTAATGTTTCGAAAATCTTTTTACTTAAATTTTCTAAATCTTCTGCTGTTGATAGATCTTTCGTTTCAATTGGCTTATGAACAAAGACTCTCATTGTTCCCGGCTTTGATCCGAATTTAAGTCCGCTCCCCCTCATCAACTTATAATTATTCAAAAAACTTATAGGTAATATAGGCACTTTTGTATCAACTGCCAATTTAAATGCACCCGCTTTAAAATCACCCATTATAGGTGGATTTTTAGACATAGTTCCTTCTGGATATAATATTAAACTTAATCCGTTTTTTATATTCTCCTCTACCCTTTTCAAAGCTCTATAACTTGCTATTCTATTAGAGCGATCAACAGGTACATCGATGGTTTGAAAGAACAATCTTAATACAGGGTTCTTTAATAATTCAACTTTACCCATGAAATGATAATTACCAGCAATGACGGTACAAATCAGTGGAGTATCTAAATATGAAGTATGATTCGCTACGATGATCATGGGTTTATTATAGTCTACATCTGCTTCGTATTCAACCTTGTAACTATAAAAACCTAAAATGAAACCCCAATCACACCAAATTTTACGAAGATTAGCTACTCTGTGATACCTAGATTCTTTTCTGGTATTATAATAAAACAAAGGGTACATGATATAAAAAGTCAATGCAACCATGAACATATACCAGAAAAAATGGATTTTTTGCAATATCAATTTCATGCGCCAAAAGTACTATTATTTTTACTATTTTCGGCCTATGGAAACAGTAGTAAGCGGAATAAGATCGACAGGTAATTTACACCTTGGGAACTATTTTGGTGCAGTTAAGAATTTCATTAAAATGCAGGAAGCATACAATTGCTTCTTTTTCATTGCCGATTTTCATTCATTAACTACACACCCCACTCCAGAAAATTTACATGGTAATGTTCGAAGAGTATTAGTCGAGTATTTAGCTGCTGGTATAGACCCTGAGAAATCAACTATCTATGTGCAGTCTGATGTACCAGAGGTAACAGAACTTTATTTATTACTTAACATGAATGCTTATTTAGGGGAACTTGAAAGAGCAACATCATTTAAAGATAAAGTTAGAGCTAACCCCGATAATGTAAATGCGGGATTATTAACATACCCTGTATTAATGGCAGCTGATATTTTGATTCACAAAGGATTGAAGGTGCCAGTAGGTAAAGATCAAGAGCAGCATTTAGAGATGACAAGAACTTTTGGAAATAGGTTCAACAGAATGTATAATGTTGAATATTTCCCTGAAGCAACTGCGTTTAATTTTGGTACGGAGTTAGTGAAGATACCCGGACTAGATGGTAAGGGTAAGATGGGCAAGTCAGAAGGAGAAAACAATGCAGTGTATTTAGGTGATTCAGCAGAGGTGATACGTAAAAAAGTAATGAAGGCGGTAACAGATTCAGGTCCGATAGAGATGAATCAAGCTAAGCCAGATATCATTCAAAATATATTCGACATTATGAAAGCGGTATCATCCGCAGATACTTACGATCATTTCAATTCATTGTATAATAAATGTGAAATTCGTTACGGTGATATGAAAAAACAATTAGCTGAAGACACTATTCAGTTCTTAGAACCTATCAGAAAAAGGATTGAAGAAATTGAAGGTGACAAAGACTATTTGAAAAAAGTAGCAAATATGGGTGCAGAAAAAGCTAGGGAAAGTGCATCTAAAACAATTAAAGAAGTTCGTGAAATCATAGGTTTTAGAAGTTTCTAGCATTTAAAAAAATCTTTTATATTCGTTTTTAAATAAAAAAGCATCATGCATATAGCAATTGTAGGTAATATCGGAGCCGGGAAAACAACATTAACAGAATTACTATCTAAACATTATAATTGGGAAGCGCAATACGAAGCCGTTGATGAAAACCCATATCTTGAAGACTTCTATCAAGACATGAAGCGTTGGGCATTTAACCTTCAAATCTATTTTTTGAATTCTCGATTCAAACAAATTGTTGAAATTCAAAGAGGCACTAAAGATATAGTTCAAGATCGTACCATTTATGAAGATGCATACATCTTTGCTGCAAATTTGCATGACATGGGCTTAATGTCGTCACGTGATTACCAAAATTATTTAAGCGTATTTGAATCGGTAAAAGAATTTATCAAACCACCAGATTTATTGATTTACCTTAAAGCTTCTGTACCTACTCTAGTTAATCAAATTCAAAGAAGAGGCAGAGAATATGAGTCGGGCATAAGATTAGATTATCTATCGAAATTAAATGAGAGATATGAAAACTGGATTGATGGATATAAAGAAGGAAAACTATTAACCATCAATGTAGATCGTATTAATTTTGCTGATAAACCTGAAGACTTAGGCGAAATCATCAATAAGATAGATGCAGAATTATTCAGTTTATTCTCACCGCGTAAATCAAAAAAATAAATGAACATCTACGGTGTTATACCTGCTCGTTATGCTTCTACCCGATTTCCGGGAAAGCCATTAATAGACTTAGCAGGTAAAACAATGATTCAAAGAGTTTACGAACAAAGTAAAAAATGCTCTTTGTTAAAAGATGTTATTATAGCCACTGATGATCAGAGAATTTATGATCATGCAATAAGTATCGGCGCTAAAGCAATTATGACATCTGTAGATCATACCAGCGGAACTGATAGATGCGCTGAAGTACTTGAACAGCTTGATGATTGCGACGTTATCATAAACATTCAAGGTGATGAACCACTTATAAATCCAGATCAAATTTCATTGCTCTGTAAATGTTTCGATGACCCTCAAACAGACATCGCTACTCTTGTAAAAAAAATCGAATCAGAAGAAACACTGTTCAACAACAATACTCCGAAAGTAATAATCGATCATAATTCTTTTGCAATGTATTTCAGTAGAGAATGCATACCTCATTTAAGAAATGTTGCAAGAAATGAATGGTTGAAAAAATTTAACTATTACCAACATATTGGTATATATGGTTATACTTCGGATGTCTTAAAGAAAATAACTAAACTACCAATTTCATCATTAGAGCAAGCTGAATCATTAGAGCAATTACGTTGGTTAGAAAACGGATATAAAATCAAAACAGCAGTTACTACATTCGACAGTATTGCAATTGATTGCGCAGATGATGTAGAAAAAGTTTTAGTATATTTAAAAAACTAAACATCTAAACCTTGAAGTATAAATTACTAATTATACTTTTTTTAACGAGCATCGATAAAGTTTACCCACAAGCTTATGTTGATATAGCAAGTTTGCGAAAGGCTTATTCGCCAGAGTTCGGACTTGGCTCTGCCCTATCGCAGAAGAATAATACAGAATATCTATTCACAGGAATTAATTTACCATTGCAATTCAAAAAAATAGATATGGTTGTAACTATAAGTCCGTATTACGAAAACTGGCAAATCAATTCATACGATTCATTAAATTTTAATTTGAAGGGTATCGGATTCCCAATATCGGTCAATAAAAAAATTAATGAGAAATGGAGTTCAAGTACTACCCTATTCTTTAGAAAAAATACCAGCGATTTAAGTACAAATTTCTCCACTCAAATTGGTGTATTAAGTACAGTGAATTATATGGTAAATGATAAGTTTAAGATTAAACCCGGACTATATTACAACAAAGAGTTTTGGGGGAATTTCTTCTTGCCAATAATTGGTATTGAATATTACCCGAATGATAAATTAAAAATTTGGGGCAATGTTCCGGCAAATTTATTTGTCGAGAGAAAAATGAATAAAAATTGGTACTTGAGTTTTATACTTAGAGGAGTAAACAATAGTTATACTTTGAACGAAAAAGAATATTTATATATAAATGAAACTCAATTAGGAATAGTATCAGATTGGTATTTCTTTAAAAATTTTGTTGTGGCAATTGAAGCCGGACATAGTCTATTTAGAAACATAAGAACAGGTCAAATGAAATTAGACAGAGCTTATATTTTAGAAGAAAAAATGCGCAATAATGCTTACTTTCGATTAAGTACAAGTTATAGAATAAGGTTACAATGATAACAAGAGCGGCAATACTATCAATCATCATTTTCTTCATTAATACAAATGCGAATGCGCAGTATCGAGAAGATTATTTAAAAAACGGATTTGAATATAGAACTATTCAAATGCAAGATGATTACGAAGGCAAGGTAGTTAGCACTTTAATTAGAAAAAAAAGCTATCAGGAAACTAAGAAGGCTGTGCTATACATACATGGCTTCTGTGATTATTTTTTCAATACAGAATTTGCAGAAATATTACTTAAAGAAGGCTATGACTTCTATGCATTAGACCTCAGAAAATACGGTAGGTCGATGCAAAGCAACCAACATCCGAATCAAGCAAGAAATTTAAAAGAGTATTATGCAGATATAGATTCAGCATTAAAAATCATTAAAGCTGAGGGTCATAATTACATACATATAAATGCACATTCTACAGGTGGATTAATTGTTGCTAGGTATGCGGATGCTCGCACTGGGCAAAATTTATTTCAATCGATAAGCTTAAACTCTCCTTTTTTAGATTTTAATAATTCTGGATTTGAAGAGAATGTGTTGGTGCCAATAGTAACGAGTATCGGATTAATTGCGCCGAAGATGAAGTTACCACAGGGACTCTCGGGTTTATATGGCGAGAGCATTCATAAAGATTATAAAGGTGAATGGGATTTTAATTTAAAATGGAAACCCATCATTGCCTTCAGAATGGATGCGGGTTGGTTAAGAGCCATCAATAGATCACATAAAAAAGTAAAACACAGATTAAATATTGCAGAACCTATTGTAGTGTTTTCATCAGATAAGAGTTATTATGAGAAGCAATACACCGAAAGCATTAAGTATGCTGATGCAGTCTTAAATGTTGAAGAAATACAATCAAGAGCATTGAAGTTAGGGAAAAACGTTGAACGTAGAATTATCAAAAATGGAATGCACGATCTAAGTTTATCGACCCTAGAAGTAAGAAAAGCTTACTATGATAGTTTGGTAGAATGGCTGAAAAAAGAGAAAGAAATATACCTATAGAGTTTTTCACTTATCAACATCGTATAAAAGCTTAATATATTTTTTGTAGTTTTGAATCCCGTAACAATACTTGCAATTCGCAGTATTTCTCAAACTACAGTACAATGACCAAATATGTTTTCGTTACGGGCGGTGTTACTTCCTCATTAGGTAAGGGCATCATCTCCGCTTCACTAGCTAAGCTTTTACAATCAAGAGGTTACCGAGTAACCATTCAAAAGTTTGACCCTTATATTAATATTGACCCAGGAACATTAAACCCTTATGAACATGGCGAATGTTATGTGACAGATGATGGTGCAGAGACAGATTTAGACCTTGGTCACTATGAGCGTTTCTTAAATGCACCTACCTCACAGGCTAATAATATTACAACCGGTAGAATATATCAGAATGTCATTAATCAAGAGCGTGAAGGTAAATACTTAGGTAAAACCGTGCAGGTAATTCCACATATTACTGACGAGATTAAGAGAAACATCAGAATTTTAGGAGAATCTGGTGATTTTGATATCGTAATAACAGAATTAGGTGGCACTGTTGGTGATATTGAATCATTACCATACATTGAGGCTGTAAGACAGTTTAAATGGGAAGTAGGCGCTAACAATGCGATAGTTATTCATTTAACTTTAATTCCGTTTTTAGCTGCTGCAGGTGAATTAAAAACAAAACCTACTCAACACTCTGTGAAAATGTTGTTAGAGTACGGAATTCAACCTGATATATTAGTTTGTAGAACTGAACATCCGATTAATACAGAAATACGTAAAAAAATTGCTCAGTTCTGTAATGTTAACATCAACTCGGTTATTGAGTCAATTGATGCATCAACTATTTATGATGTGCCATTATTGATGTTAAAAGAGAATTTAGACAAAACGGTATTAACTAAATTGAAATTACCACTAAAAGGTGAGCCCGATTTAGAAAGATGGAAAGACTTTTTAGGTAGGTTAAAAAACCCAACAAAAGATGTTAAAGTTGCATTAGTGGGTAAATACGTTGAATTACCTGATGCTTACAAGTCAATCACAGAAGCTTTTATACATGCAGGTGCAAGTAATGAGTGCAAGGTTAATGTTGAATATATACATTCAGAGCAAATCACAGCTAATAATGTGAAAGAGAAACTTGGGCATTTAGATGGAGTTTTAGTAGCACCGGGATTTGGTAGTAGAGGGATAGAAGGCAAATTAGAGGCTATTAAATTTGTAAGAGAAAACAACATTCCATTCTTCGGAATCTGTTTAGGAATGCAATGTGCAGTAATTGAATTTGGCAGAAATGTGTTAAAACTAAAAGGTGCACACTCAACAGAAATGGATGAGAAATCTAAGTACCCTGTCATCGATATGATGGAAGATCAAAAAAACATCAAGAAAAAAGGTGGTACTATGCGTTTAGGTTCATATATCTGCGAAATTCAAAGAGGAACTAAAGCCTACTCTATTTATGGTAAAACTAAAATTAGAGAGCGTCATCGTCACCGTTATGAGTTTAATAACAAGTTTATTAAGCAATACAATGATGCTGGCATGATCACTTCAGGTACGAACCCAGAAACCGGACTAGTAGAAATGGTTGAATTAAAAAACCATCCATTCTTCGTAGCTAGTCAGTTCCATCCAGAGTTGAAAAGTACTGTAGCTAATCCTCACCCGATTTTTGTGAAATTCATAGAAGCCGCTGCTGAGTTTAAATACGGCAAGAAAAAATAATATTTATAAGGGCTTTGTAAGGTACAAGGCCCTTTGATTTAAAGCTTTTTTTAGGTACGTTTGCTGCCGAATTGATTAGAAAAAATGGATAGAAATACCTTTACAGGGCTATTGATTATAGCTGTTATATTGATTGGTTTTAGTTTTTATTTACAACCATCAGAACAAGAGTTAAAAGAGTACCAACAAACTACTGACTCTATTAATGCAGCCAAAGCTGGCATTACTACAACGAAAACAGACTCAAACAATGTTATAACTGATTCATCAAGCACAGTAACTGCTCCTGTATCAGTTGATACTAATGGTGTTTTCGGAACTCAAAAAAATGGAGCTGAGAATTTCTTCGTAATCGAAAACGAAAAAATTAAAGCAAAGATCTCTAACAAGGGAGCTAAAATATTTTCAGTAGAATTAAAAGAGTACAAGACCTTCGAAGGCAAACCACTATTATTATTTGATGGTGAGAAAAATGAATGGAATACCAAATTCTATGCAGGTGGTGAATTAATTAATACTGAAGAGTATTATTTCGAAACCATAGGTAAATCATTTACCGTTCAAGCTGCTGACTCAAATAGCATTACTTTCAGATTAAGCGCTAATGCTGATCAATACATTGATTATGTATACAGCTTAAAAGGTGATTCGTATTTATTAGACTTCAACATTATTTCCAATAACATGTCGAAAGTAATTGCGCCTAGCAATTCTTATTTCGATGTTACTTGGTCGATCGACGGATTGAAGAATGAGAAGGATATGAAAATGGAGCGTAATAATACTACTGTTTATTACAGATACTCTAATGAAGATGTTGATTACTTAAGTACTACTTCTGATGAAACAGAAAAGCTTACCCCGGGTATTCAATGGTTAGCATTCAAACAACATTTCTTTTCATCAGCATTAATCTCTAAATCAAAATTTGAGAATGCTGAAATTGGTACAGCAACTGATTTAAGTTCAAATAATGTTAAGAATTTAAGAATGGCATTGACTATTCCATATGCTCACAAAGCAAATGAAGATTATGCCATGCAGTTTTATTTCGGTCCGAACCATTACAACACCCTCGAAAAATACAACATCGGTTTAGAGAAATTAATCAACTTAGGATGGGGACCATTAAAATATATTAATAAATGGGCGGTGATACCAGTGTTCAACGGATTACAAAGTTGGCACTTAAATTATGGTATAATCATCTTAATTTTAACTGTATTATTAAAATTAGCATTATCACCTCTAACCTATCGTTCATACTTATCAACGGCTAAGATGAGAATCTTAAAGCCAGAGATGGATGAGATTAAAGCTAAGATTGGTGATGATGATCAAGCCAAACTTCAACAAGAATATTTAAAGTTATACAAGAAAGCAGGCGTTAATCCTTTAGGCGGATGTATACCTCTATTGTTACAGATGCCGATATTATTCGCATTCTTCTTCTTCTTCCCTTCATCAATTGAGTTACGTCAACAAGGTTTGTTATGGGTAGAAGATTTATCGACATACGATTCAATCTGGACATTCGGTGAGATACCAGTAATCAGTTATATCTACGGTGATCACATCAGTTTAATGTGTTTATTGATGACTATTTCTACATTAATTTATACAAGATTGAACAACCAAATTTCTGGTGCAACCGGACAAATGAAATGGATGGGATATTTAATGCCAATCATTTTCATGGGAGTATTAAACAATGTATCAGCAGGTTTGAACTACTACTATTTCTTAGCGAATATGATGACCTTCGGTCAGCAATATTTAATAAGAGCTTTTGTAGATGATGCAAAATTACACAAGCAGATACAAGAGAATAAAAAGAAACCAGAATCTCAAAAGAAGAAATCAAAGTTTCAACAGAAGTTAGAAGAAATGCAGAAAGAAAGAGAGAAACAAACAAAAAAGAAATAAAAAAAAAGGCTTTGTAAATTTTACAAAGCCTTTTTTTATTTTTTCTTATTCTTCATTTTTTCTTCTTTATTCTAAAATGTTTTTCAGTCTTTGAATTTCTGAATAAAAAAGTCATTTATTAAGTACGAACTTATTTAATACGAATAACTGCTTGAAAGTACTGCATTCTGCAAATGTATCACACCCTTTTATTCAGAAATTTCAAAGACTTATGCGAATTTTTTAATGGGTACTTCGATTAAAGTTTATTGCTATTAGTTAAAAATAAAGGCCTTAAATACGAAGTAAAAATCTCCCCAACCTTTTAAATTTTGAAATGAAAAGGTGTGTTAATAAACTTAGAAAGCAATCAATAATGACCGTTGTACGATTTTAATTATTGCAGAGGAGCTAATAACTTTTTTCATTTACAAAATTTAAAAGGTGAAGAAAAAATTGTTACTAAAAAGGATCTGACCATTTAGCATCAACATATACATTCGAACCAGCTAAGGTTCTCATAAACGCTACGATCGCATCTTTTTGTCCGTTCATCAATTGTAAGTTTTGCGGATTACCACCTGGTCTTAAACGAGGGTCTAAATTATTATTTCCTACTAAACTAATTTGGTTATAATGATCTATAACTGTTATTAAATTATTTGAAGCTCCGGTGTGCATAAAGGGACCATTGCTTGTACCATCCGCCTTAACAACATCACGTAATGTTGGAGATCGTGTTACTACTAAATCTGTGCCTGTGCCTGAAATAGTTCCAATAACACCATTGTTTAATGAATTCGGATCTATGTCAAATTCTGGTGGTCTGTGACAACCTGCACAGCCTAAGCCACCTGCTACTCTATTTCCATTTTGATCAAATTGTGGTGGAGTTAAAAACATATTCTTACCCATGTTTTCTTGATTCGTAAAATTCGGGAATGGCTGTCCGTCGTTCGCAACTTGTGCTCTACCTACATCATATTTAGAATCGAAAGATTGAATACTTCTTACGAATTGAGATAAAGCTATTTGTAATCTATTTTCAGTAATTTCTGTATCTCCAAAAACAAATTTGAAAAGTTCTTGGTAATATGATACTGCCTCTAGTTTTGTAATTAAATCATTAATTGATGGATCTCCATTTTGTCCAGAGTAGCCCATCTCTGCATGATCTTGTATTGGCTGAGTAGTTTGTGCTTCAAGTGTTGCTGCACGCTCATCCCAAAAAAACTTCGCTTCAGCTGAAAATCTAGCATTTACCAAACGCATAGAATGGCGACCTGTATTGCCATTAACACCAATTGATGCTTGTGGTAAATCACCAAAAGCTAGACTTTGTTTATGGCAAGAAGCGCAAGCTATTTGATCGTTAACAGAAAGTTTTTTATCGTAAAAAAGAACTCTACCTAATGTCGCAGCTTTATCACTAATCGGATTGGAGTTAGTGTTATCACGATTGATATAAGTAGGTATCGTTTGATTAGCATAATTCGCTAAGTTCTCTAAATCGATTTTGCCTTTAAATACAGAATTCACTTCTGCATAAGGGTCGATGGTATTATTAGATACTTCTGATTCTTCTTTAGTACAAGCAACAATTAATAAGCCTGCAGCTAGAATGAATAATGAATAAATTAAGGGTTTACGAATCATTTTAGTCTAGTTTTATTTTAGTTTAGACTAAAGATAATACGAAAGGTTTAATTATTCAGACCAACGATATGAATTTAATTCTAAAGAGGCTAAATCGATTGCTCTATCTACCACTGTGGCAGCTAGTTCTTCGAAGGTATTGGGTTTAGAATAGAATGAAGGGTTAGCCGGACAAATAATTCCGCCTGCTTCAGTGACGGTCTTCATGTTGTTGATATGAATTAAACTGAAAGGAGTATCTCTTACCAACAAAATTAATTTACGGCGTTCTTTTAAAATTACATCAGCTGCTCTAGTCATTAAATCGTTAGAAGTACCTTGAGCAATACGAGATAAAGTACCCATGCTACAAGGTGCAATAATCATGGTATCATATTTCGCAGAACCAGATGCAAAGGGCGCAAAGAAGTTTGACTTATCATAAAAATCAATACCTGGGTATTGATCAAACAAAGTATTATTAAGTTCAAATTTCCAAACATCTTTAGCATTATCAGACATCACCACTCCGATTTTTTCAATTTGAGTGCCTAACATTGCATGTAATTTATCTAGCAAAACTTTTGCATAAATAGATCCACTAGCTCCGGTAATACCTACGATGATTTTGCGTTTATGATTCATATATTAAATATACGTTTAAATGGCGCAGATGTTTGAAATCATGAATAAAAAAAAGGGTCGAAAGATTTCTCTTATCGACCCTACATCTACCTATGAAAAACATGCCCTTTCGGGCAAATCAAATATAGTAAAAATATTAAATCCAAGAAAAAAATTTTAAATTAGTGTATGAAATACAATAAAGGTGTTTTTTTTACCATATTATTAGCATCAATGGTCATTGTAATGACCTCATTTAATGCATATAAGGCAAAATCTGAACCAGAAATCAAGTGGATTAGCTTTGAAGAGGCTGTAGAATTACAAAAGAAAAATCCGAAGAAAATCATAGTTGACGTATATACCGATTGGTGTGGCTGGTGTAAAAAAATGGATAAAAATACATACACAGATGCAGAAGTAATTAAACAAATTGAACAACATTTCTATTTTGTAAAACTGAATGCTGAACAAAAAGAAGAGATAAAATACAAAGACAAAGTCTTTACTTTCAAACAAGAATACAAGGCGAATGAGTTAGCGGTGAGTTTGTTAAACGGACAAATGTCGTACCCTTCTACTGTGTTTTTAGATGAAGACATGAACCTATTAACCGTAGTGCCTGGTTACCTAACACCTAAAGATATAAACCCAATCTTAAAGTATTTTGGTGAAAATATTTATAAAGAAAAAAATTGGAAAGAATACTCTGGACAGTAAAATAAAAAAGCCTCAATGAAGAGGCTTTTTTATTTTGGGTGGAAGACCGGGTTCGAACCGGCGACCCCTAGAACCACAATCTAGTGCTCTAACCAACTGAGCTACATCCACCGTATTACCCTTTCGGGATGGCAAAAATAGCATTAGGAATCTATTTTCACAAATAAAATCAGAATTTATTACATTAATATTTTTCTATTTTTGGAAATGCCTTCGATCAAAGCAATTTTAGACTATAATCAAATACCGAGTCAAATACTCAACAATCATCAAAGATGGAAACGCTTTATTCTCATTTGCTTTCTAATCAGGTTGTTGTTTTTTATATCAGACGGACATAATTCTGATTATGACTTTTTTGAACATTGGGGAGATCGTATAGTAAATAACGGTTTCACTCAAATTTATTCAATTCAAGTTGATCGCTTTGAATGCGATTACCCTCCTTTGTATTTGTATGTTATTGCACCTCTTGCCTATTTATTTAATTTCTTAGGGTTAGATATGCATACACATTTGTATGATAGTTTTTTAAAACTCTTCAACTTATTGATAGAATGCTTGTTCTTAATTTACATTTCTAAAAAATTCAACAATAAAATATTTTTAACAGCATTAATATTTTCACCTGTTACTATATTGAATGCATACGGATGGGGGCAGATAGATATTCTGTACACCATCTTAATGTTCATTGCATTCTATACAATCTATCAGAAGCAATTATATATCGCTGCAATAAGCATCGGTTTATCTCTATCCTTAAAAACACAAACCATTTTATTTTTACCATTACTAGGGCTGATGTATTTGATGGTAAGAGTCAGTATAAAAGAGAAAATATTTGCCATACTATTATTATCAATCATCTATATAATTCCCAACTTGCCATTTATATTGTATGCTCCTAATGCGATGGACTCTATCAATCCGCATATCACAGCAGCTGGTCGTTACAATAACATTAGTGTAAATGCTTTCAATTTCTATTGGGCAATTTGGGCAGATTTTGATTTGAAAATGGATCTTAAATTTCCACCTAATGATGTCTTAGTATTCAACTTAATTACACGTAAGCTACTCGCCTATACCCTATTTTCATTAGTGTTTATATTGATCATCTACCAATTCATCCGTAACTTTAAAAATGAAACACTGATATTTCTACTACTTTCATTTTTCTGTTTTTCGTTTTTCATACTCCTGCCCGAGATGCACGAAAGATATTTATTCCCTATGTTTTTCTTTAGCGCCTATGTACTAAGTAAAGATTCAAAAGAGTGGCCCTATTTTTTAATCATCTCATTACTACACCTTATTAATTTACTTTGGGGTTGGGGTGAAAACAAATTTGTAAAAGATCAATGGATGTTCGAAATCACTCGTATTTTCGCAGTCATAACAGGCTTTGTATACATCGCTTATTTTAGAAGAGTTTACATTGCAATAAAAGATCAAAAAGCATAATGAGAATATTATTATATACGGATGGTGCGGCTAAGGGAAACCCTGGTAATGGTGGTTACGGTGTGGTGTTAAAAGCAGGACAGCATTATAAAGAATTATCAGAGGGCTTCCGTTTGACTACTAATAACCGAATGGAATTATTAGCGGTGATAAAGGGGTTAGAAGAAATTAAAATCAAAGATGCTGAAGTAGTCGTATTTAGTGATTCAAAATATGTTGTTGAAGCAGTAGAAAAAGGTTGGTTGTTTAATTGGGTGAAAATCGGATTCAAAGACAAGAAAAATAAAGATCTGTGGATAAGATTTTTAAATATTTATAGAAGACATAAAGTGAAGTTTCACTGGATCAAAGGTCACAACGGACATCCTGAAAATGAACGCTGCGACCGTTTGGCAGTCGCAGCATCCGAAGAAACAAATCTTTTAATCGATGAGGTTTATGAAAAAGAATCAGCCTCAGACAATCTTTTCAACGGGTGAGTTTATAGCCATAAATTCTTCAGCTTTCTCAACCATCTTAGGTGAACCAATAAAAATTGGAGTTCTCTGATGTAAATGTGTAACAGGTAAATCTAAAATTCTATTTAATCCGTCAGTCGCCTTACCTCCTGCTTGTTCCATTAAATATGAAAGCGGATTGCATTCATAAATTAATCTCAGTTTACCTTTCTCAGCACCATATGAAGATGGGTAAATAAACACACCACCTTTTAATAAATTTCTATGAAAGTCTGCCACCATCGATCCGATATAACGAGATGTATAAGGTCTGTTCGTATCAGCATCAATTTCTTGACAGTATTTTAAATATTTTTTCACTCCATCTGGGAAGTGTATGTAATTACCTTCATTGATAGAATACACTTTACCATTCTCAGGTATCTGCATATTAGGGTGCGATAAACAGAATTCACCGATTGATGGGTCAAGCGTAAATCCGTTGACACCTTTACCTGTTGAATAAACAAACATGGTTGATGATCCGTAAATGATATAACCTGCAGCAACCATCTCTTTACCAGATTGTAAAGCCTCTTCAGCTGTACAAACACCATCTTCAGATAATCTTCTGTATATAGCGAAGATAGTACCTACAGAAACGTTAACATCGATATTAGATGAACCATCTAAAGGGTCAATACAAACGATGTATTTAGCATCTCTAGAAAACTCATTGTCGACAGGTATTACATCATCGTTCTCTTCAGAAACAATCATACAACATTCACCTCCAGCATTCAATGCAGCAATGAATTGTTCATTTGCGAAAACATCTAATTTTTTCACTTGCTCACCTTGAACATTGGTGTCGCCAGTCTCACCTAAAATGTTTACCAAGCCGGCTTTGTTCACCTCTCTGTTTACAATTTTAGCTGCAATGGCTAAATCTCTGATTAATCTAGAAAAGCCTCCCTTTGCGAATGGGAAATCTGATTGCTTTTCAATAATAAATTGGCCTAATGTAATTACTCTTGACATGCTTAATAGTTTGTGTATATTTTAGTTTTGCTTAGTTCTTGAACCTATTTCTATTACTTCTAAATCTTTAATTTTAGCATTCTCAACACTAAATCTCATAAGTGTTCTTACCTTATGAAATCCCTCTTTGCCTGCTGCTCCCGGATTAAGATGCAACAAATTTAATTTTTTATCAACAATTACTTTAAGAATATGCGAATGTCCGGTAATAAAAAGTGCAGGTTGCTCTGTTTTTAAAACGGGTTTTATACGCGGATGGTACTTTTCAGGGTATCCTCCTATATGGGTAATGTATACCTTTAATCCTTCTATTTCAAAGATTAAGTCTAATGGAAATTCCTTTCTAACATCATTCCCATCAATATTCCCATAAACTGCCCTTAATGGTTTAAAAGCTTGAATTTGTTTGACAACATCATAATTTCCAATATCACCTGCATGCCAAATCTCATCTACCTCTTTGAAATGTTCTAATATTTCAACTGGGAAATGTGAATGAGTATCAGAGAATAAGCCAATTTTCTTCATTAAAATATGATTAAAAAGTCTTTTAATGCCTCAATATATTGATCTGAATGTACTTTTTCAGATTTGTAAATCACAAATTCTTCCCTTTCAATTTCTTTAGAAGTTTTTGTCCAGGTACTCAATTTACGTATTACCCCTGAATCTTCAAATGACTTTATAGAGCAATCATATATCAAATGAAAGCCAAGACTGCTTAAATATTCATTTGTCTTAATAAAAGCCTCTAAAGGTAGAATTAAAGAGATTTCTGTATGTGGGTTCGATAAATCATTAATCTTGTCTAACCAAGCACTGAACAATTGCCAAGAAATATGTCGAGCTATTGATTTCTGATCATCATCATTTTTTAATGAATGGTAGAAATAAGGAGGGTTGCTAAATATTAAATCAAACTTCTGATCTGTTTTAAAGCTCAAAAAGTCAATAAATTCTATACTAAGTCTATTTCTAAAGTCAGATGCATTAAAGTTCTCTGAGGCTTGAATAGCAGATTCATTATCAATTTCTAGGGCCTTGATCTTTAGCTCAGGATACCTTTGACAAAGCATCAGGCTTATCACTCCAGTACCAGTACCTATTTCAAGGGCTGAATTTAGCTCATTAGAGGGTCTGAGTATAGAACCCAATAAAACAGCATCGCTGCCGATTTTCATCGAGCAGCGATCTTGTTCAACTATAAATTTCTTGAATTTAAAAGTGTATTTACTCAAAATTAATTTGATTCTATTAACTCTTCTAAAGCCTTTTCGTGACGTTCTTTGTAATCTGAAACTACTCCGAAGTCTTCATTATCTACATGAATTTCACTTGAAGTAACAACACCTAAGTAACTGTATTCTATTTCATTAACTGACATAAACTCAATGAAAGATTCGAGTTGTTCTTGACTTACAGAAACCACAATTCTACCTTGAGATTCACCAAACAAGAAAGCATCTTTTCTAATGTTTTCATCAGTAAATATACTGAATCCTAAGTTATTAGTATAAGAAGATTCTAGTAATGCAGTAAACAATCCACCATCTGAAACATCATGAGCAGATTTAATTAATGAATTTTTAATTAAACCCTTGATAACTTGGTGAGTAGCATATTCAACTTCAAGATTAAAATGAGGTGCAGGTGAAGATTTAATACCATGGAATGACGCTAAATATTCAGATGCATTGATATCATTTCTACTTTCACCAATCAAATAAATTAGGTCTGACTCTTCTTTAAAGTTAAGTGTCATGCGAGTAGATTTAGAATCCATCACCCCTAACATACCGATAGTTGGTGTTGGAAAAACTGGACCTTCATCAGAAGATTGGTTATAGAAACTAACGTTACCACCTGTTACGGGAGTTTCAAATTTGGTACAAGCAGCGCCCATACCTTTGATAGCACCAACGAATTGCCAGTAGACTTCCGGATTATAAGGGTTACCAAAGTTCAAACAATTGGTAATAGCAACAGGTTCAGCACCAGAACAAGTAATATTTCTAGCAGCTTCAGCAACTGCGATTGCACAACCCACTTCAGGGTCAGCATATACATATCTAGAGTTACAATCAACTGTTAAGGTAATAGCTTTGTCTGTACCCTTAATATTGACTACAGCTGCATCAGAAGGTGCATTCGTAGACATATTTATGGTACCAACCATTGAATCATATTGATTAATCACCCAACGCTTAGAAGCTATATTCGGATGATTCGTTAAGAACTTCGCCACCGCTTTTAAGTCCGAAGGCTCATTCACCATATCAATCGTAAACTTCTTATTTTCAGCAAAGTAAGCTGGTTCTTTATATTCTCTATGATAAACAGGTGCACCACCGCCTAAAACTAAATCTTCAGCAGGTACGTCGGCCACTAACTCACCATCCATATAATAATGTAATCTCTTCGTATCAGTAACTTCCCCTATAATAGCACAATTCAAATCCCACTTCTCAAAAACAGCCTCAACTTCTTTCTCTCTACCCTTTTCAACTACAATTAACATTCTTTCTTGAGATTCAGATAATAGAATTTCATAAGGCTTCATGTTCGCCTGACGAGTAGGTACTTTATCTAGATAGATCACCATACCGTGTTCGCCTTTAGCCGACATTTCAGAGTTAGAGCAAATAATACCAGCAGCACCCATATCTTGCATACCGATAACCGCACCGGTCTTAATAACTTCTAAAGTAGCTTCTAATAATAATTTTTCTTGGAAAGGGTCACCCACTTGTACTGCAGGTAAATCATTTACAGAGTCTTCAGTAATATCTTTTGAAGCGAAAGCCGCTCCGTGAATACCATCTTTACCAGTAGCTGATCCGACGATGTAAACCGGATTGCCAACTCCGTATGAAGTAGCAGAAATCGTTTCACCCACGTTTACAATACCTGCCGACATCGCGTTTACGAGCGGATTGATATTATAACATTCATCGAAAAATACTTCACCACCAACAGTAGGAATGCCAAAAGCATTACCATAATCACCAATACCTTTAACAACGCCTTTGATTAGCCATTTGGTACGATCAAGTTTAGGATCTCCGAATCTCAATGAATTTAATTGAGCTATGGGGCGAGCACCCATAGTGAAGATGTCTCTATTAATACCACCTACACCAGTAGCTGCACCTTGATAAGGCTCTAATGCTGAAGGGTGGTTATGTGATTCGATTTTAAAGGCACAAGCAATACCATCACCAATATCAACTAAGCCGGCGTTCTCTTCACCTGCTTTAGCAAGCATACGAGGACCTTCTTTCGGTAGGGTTTTTAACCAAACAATTGAATTTTTGTAAGAGCAATGTTCACTCCACATAACTGAGAAAATACTCAATTCAGTGAAATTTGGCGTTCTGCCTAAAATTTCTTTGATTTTCTCAAATTCTTCCGGTAATAAGCCTAATTCTTTGGCTGTGTCGAGGGTGGTAAGCTGATTATTTTCCAAGATTTTATGGTTTTTATTGGCTTACAAAGGTAGTAAATGTCTATTTATAAATAGACTTTATTTTACGCTTTATTGTATTTTTTATTGACTCCCACTCTTTGTTTTTACGATAACTTACTATATGATATGAAATTAGCTTAGCATCAAACTGTGACTTATATATGGCTACATTTTGAATATTAGCACCTAACAAATCAATCTCCTTAATATTTTCAGATCGATAGTACTCAATCACTTTATCGTACAATAAAGCTTGACTACTGTTATTCGACATCACAGCTACTAAATAAGATGAATTTTTATCTCTCATATATATCGCACTCCCCTGCTCTTGTCCGTTTTCATCTGTCATCTCAAATACGTCTAACAAATTAAGATCATAGAAATCTTTTAACCATTGCTTCACTTGAACAGCTTCAGCTTTACCCAAATTATTTTTTACCATATCTCGGATGTGAGCATCAATCAAATGATCATCAAACTTTGAAAGTCTTTTAACTTTATAGATTTTGTCATATTTCTTAAGTTGACGATTAATATTTTCAGAATAATTTAGTTCGAGTGATAAGTTCAAATGGTAACTATAATAAACCTTACTTTCAAAAGCATTCCATGTAAAAGCTCGTACGTCATTTATAATCGGATCTAGCTTAAAGTCAATTTTATCGAAATGCTTAGTTAATGAACTAGCCAATAAATTAAATGCTTCTATCTTTTTGCGTTCAGATAATTTCTCATTGAAATAAATAGCTTGATAGAAAAAATGGGTAATCAAAGATGCATCTCTATTACGATGAAAGACTGGTAATGCTAATATAGTATCAGAATTATCTTTTATTTGATAATAGCTACAATCGCAGTTATATCGTTGTGTAACAATAGAATGAAATACAGGCTGATAGAATAAAGTATCTATTTGATTTTCTTCAACCAAACTCTTCCATTCATTATGATTAAACGCACTAAACTGAAGCGACATTTTGTTTACTATTAATTATATATAAGGTAATAATATTTATGAAGGTATAAGCAGCAATTAAAATTACTTTGACATACAATACATCAACATTATTTATTAACCAATAAAAAGGAGCTAATATTACTAAAGAACTCATAAATAAGTAAAAAAGTCTTTTGTATGGGTACAATAATTTCAAAGGTATATTAACCACTCTCGATCCTAAATAACTCGCCACAATAAAATAAAAAATATTGGTGATTAATACTGCAATACTTGCACCAATCAAACTAAACATTTGAATAAACACATAAGTTAGCACTACATGAAAGATTAGTTCAGCTGCTTGAATGAATGCAATGTATTTGGTTTTTTTTGAAATTAAAAACAAATCATAGTAACTCGTAAACCTGAATAAAAAAGTAATAGAATAAACTGAAAATAATTTAGCGCTACTGATGTAAAACTCACCAAAAACTACTCTCATTATTTCTGTACTGAAGAAGATAAAAGATATAACTATCGGAAATAATAATAGTGCAACATTAATTTGATATTCATATCTATATTTCAACATGTCTAATGTCTTATTAGAATTAAATGCTTTTAACATTTTCGGAAAAGCAATCGTTGAGAAAGAAGCATAGAAGGCAGTAATAAGAGGCACCTCGAAATTACCATTGCTGATAATAGCTAGCTTTATAGGGTCTTTAAATAAATAAGTTAAAACCACTCGATCAACCTGAACCAAAACCACACCGAAGAACAATGCAATACCAATTGGCATGCTGTATTTTATAATTTGTAAAATATATCTCTTAGGAAGTTTGAATGCTGAACCTTCATATAAATATTCGAGATATATCTGGTTTATCAATGTGCTCAGTAATGCATTTAGAAACCATATATTAACGTATGTATATAAATCTGATTGATATGAATAAGCAAGATAAAATAAAATTAATCTAATAATATATGAGCTTATCATATTAGTAAAATAGAACCATGAACTAGCGTTTTTCAAAAAAACATTCAATTCAATAGATTGAAGTATACCACTAAATATAATACCAATTAGTAACCCATAATATTTATTAAATGAATAGCCGCTTTGGTCTACAGTTAAAAAATTGTTTAATAAATAGAAGGAAATAATAGAAACGCCGAATGAAATAAACAAACAAAAACGACTTGCATTTAAATAGGCATATTCTTCTATCTTATCTGTAGCTTGATAGATATAATAAAAAACAGCTTGAGAAAATCCTAAGGAACCTATAGCCACACATATATTAATTATGATGAACATATATTTATATGATCCATAATCTTGTGGCAATAATACATGTGATAAAAATGCAATACTTATAAAGTTAAGTATGGCTACAAATGCATTGTTGGCATATAAAACAATCGACTCTTTTTGATTTATTAAAGTATTAATCACATTCAAATATATGAAATTGCATAATAAACCTATTTTATTATAATTAGCTTTTTTTAGCTATTTTGACAAATAGACCCAAAAAATTGTTCAATTGTTGAAAATATTTTAGTCTTTTTTTAAAAAAGACATGAAAATTTTAGAAATATGCCTTATTTTTGTGGTGAAATCTTAAAAAAGCTAAAAAATATGCCTTTACTTCGTTTCCAAGCGCTAGAAATTCTTCAAAACAGAAAGAGTGTTAGCATTAAATCACCAAGCAACCGTTTATCAGACATTTATGCTTCAAATGTATTCGACAAAAACAAAATGCGTCAATACCTTTCGAAAGAAGCATTCAATGCTCTAGAAGACACTATCAATTCAGCACAAGGTATTGATAGAACATTATCTGAACAAATTGCGTCAGCTATGAAAGCTTGGGCAATTGAAAAAGGTGTGACACATTATACACACTGGTTTCAGCCTTTAACAGGTAGTACTGCTGAAAAGCACGATGCTTTCTTTGAGCCTACTTCAGATGGTAGATCTTTAGAAAAATTTAGTGGTGACGCTTTAGTACAACAAGAACCAGACGCATCATCTTTCCCTAATGGTGGTATTAGAAATACATTTGAGGCAAGAGGATATACAGCTTGGGACCCAAGTTCGCCAGCATTTATAATGGAAAACGAATCGACAAAAACATTATGTATACCTACAGTTTTTGTTTCGTATACAGGTGAAGCGTTAGATTATAAAGCACCCTTATTAAAGGCATTACATAGTTTAGACAAAGCTGCAGTAGATGTTTGTCAATTATTCGACAAAAGCATTAATAAAGTAACTGCTAGCTTAGGTATTGAACAAGAATATTTCTTAGTTGACTTAGCATTATACAATGCAAGACCAGATTTGATGATGACGGGTAGAGCATTATTCGGACATATGTCGGCGAAGGGTCAACAATTAGAAGACCACTATTTTGGTTCTATCCCTGATAGAGTATTAGCTTATATGGCTGAATTAGAAATGGAAGCTATCAAATTAGGAATTCCATTAAAAACTCGTCACAACGAAGTAGCACCTAATCAATATGAGTGTGCTCCTATTTATGAAGAAATAAACTTAGCCATAGATCACAATCAATTATTAATGGATTTGATGGATAAAGTTGCAAGAAAGCATGGCTTCAAAGTATTGTTACATGAGAAACCATATGCAGGAGTAAATGGATCTGGTAAGCATAATAACTGGTCACTAATTACTGATACTGGTAAAAACTTATTAGCACCAGGTAAAACTCCTAAGAACAACTTGATGTTCTTGACTTTCTTTGTGAATACAATCAAAGCTGTTTACGAGCATGCCGATTTATTGAGAGCAAGTATTGCCTCAATAAATAATGATCACCGCTTAGGTGCAAACGAAGCTCCACCAGCAATTATCTCCATTTTCTTAGGCAGTCAATTAGATGAAGTTTTAAATGAAATTGAAACTTCTAAAATAAATAAACAAGCAGATACTAATAATGCAATGTGGTTAGGTATCCCTAAAATTCCACAAATCTTGTTAGATAATACTGATAGAAATAGAACTTCTCCATTTGCATTCACAGGTAATAAATTTGAATTCAGAGCAGTAGGTTCATCTGCTAACTCATCTGCTCCTATGACTGTATTGAACAGCATCATGACAGATCAGTTGATTCAATTTAAGAAAGATGTAGATGCCTTAACTGCTAAGGGTGAGAAAAAAGATGTAGCTATTTTAACAGTTATCAAAAAATACATCAAAGATTCAAAAAATATACGTTTCGAAGGCAACGGATATAGTCTTGAATGGGAGAAAGAGGCAGCGAAACGCGGACTTTCAAATATCAAAACTACACCAAAAGCGTTAGATGCATATGTATCTAAAAAGACAGTAGATTTATTTACAAGAAATGCAATTTTCAACGATGTAGAAATTCATGCTAGACATGAGATCATGTTAGAAAACTACATGAAGAAAATGCAAATTGAATCAAGAATAATTGGTGAACTAGTAGTAAACACTATTATTCCGGCAGCTGTTGCATATCAAAATACAATTATTGAAAATGTGAAGGGCTTAAAAGAATTAGCACTTCCGAAGGCAAATTATGAAGCGCAATTAGATATCATAAAACAAATTTCAGAGCATATTAATTTCATCAAAAATGCAGCTGAAGCTATGGTTGAAGAACGTAAGAAAGCAAATACCATTACTGATACTAGAAAAATTGCAATTGCATACGATGAAAAAGTAAAGGCGCATTTTGAACCAATCAGATACCATGTAGACAAATTAGAGCTATTAGTAGGTGATCAATATTGGCCATTACCTAAGTTCAGAGAACTATTATTCTTAAAATAAGAAATAATATTTTAGACAAAAGGCCGCTTATTTTATATGCGGCCTTTTTGTTTTTATTTGATTTTCAGCTAATAAACATTTTTTAATAAGTATTTTAATAGCAAATTACTGTTATAGAAGGCTATTTAGGTAAAAAAATATATATTTGGTCTTTCCTGCGGTATTATTTTTGCTGAAGGAAGCGAATACATTGTAAAGCACAAACATAAAAATGAAGTTAAAGCACATTTCCTATTTAATTCTTTTAATTAGCGCCAGCGTAATTTTGTACTCATGTGGTTCACAAAAGCCAAGTGTTACCGCAGCAGAAAAGGCATTCAATAATGAAAAATACTTTACAGCTGCTGACCTATACAAACAAGCGATACCTAATGTACGTAAGAAAGAAGCTAAGGCTGAACTTACTTATAAAGTTGGTGAATGTTATAGATTAATCAACAATAACAAGCAAGCTGCTATTTGGTATGAAAAAGCCATTAAAGCTGGTTATGATTCTTCATTTGTATACTTAAGATGGGCTGAGTCTTTAAAATCTATGGATAGATTTGATGATGCTATTGAAATTTATCAAGATTATTTAGCTGGTAAGCCACAAGATTCTATCGCAAAAAAATCTTTAGAAAATTGTAAACTAGCAGTTGAATGGAGAAAAAAAGAAGTGTTCTTTGATGTATTCAATGAAGTGTCTATTAATACTAAAGACATGGAATACGCTCCAGCAATATATGGCAAGGGCATCATATTTACTTCTAACAGAGGTAAAGTAAAAGGTAAAGATTTTTACGAAAGAACTGGTAAGAGCTATGATAATATTTATGCTTCACAAACTACAGGCAAAAATAAATGGACAAAGCCATCACCATTAAATAAAGACATTAATACCGCATACAATGAAGGTGTTGCAACCTTCGATAATGAAAATAGAATCTTATACTTCACTCAGTGTAACGGTCCGAAAGGCAAAGAAAACTCATGTAAGATTTTTGAAACTCAGAATGAGGGTAATACCTGGACAGCTCCAAAAGAAGTGATGATACCAAATCCAGATTCTAACATTGTAGGTCACCCTAGTATTAACAAAGAGGGCACAAGACTTTACTTTGTTTCTGATATGAAAGGCGGCTTTGGTGGTAAAGATATTTGGTATACTGATAAAGAAGGCAGCTCATGGGGCACACCTGTAAATGCTGGTCCGAAAATCAACACTGCCGGCGACGAAGGTTTCCCTTTTATTCACCCGAGTGGTACTCTTTATTTCTCATCGAATGGTCACCCAGGTATTGGAGGATATGATATATTCTTTGCTGATTGGGAAGATAATGACTGGACAGAAGTCATGAACTTGAAAAACCCTACGAACTCAACAGCAGATGACTTCGGATTTGTGTTAGATGAAAACAAAGAAGTAGGTTATTTATCATCAAACAGATTTGGTGGTAAAGGTGAAGATGATATTTATTCAGCATATGCTATACCATTAGTATTTACTATATCAGGTAAAACAATAAACAATTCAACAAGTAAAGTATTACCACAAACTAAAATCACTATAATAGGTTCTGATGGAACAACTCAAACTGCAGTAAGTGATGCAACAGGTTCTTATAAGTTTACTATTAAGAAGGATGTTAACTACCAGTTAAATGCTTCAAAATATAGATTCTTTGGTGATGTTGGTGAAGCTAGTACATATGGATTAAAGGAATCAAAAGACTATACAGTTAATTTCAAATTAAATCCGATTCCATTAAAAGAGATTGTATTAAAAGGAATTTTATACGATTTAGCGAGTGCTGAATTAAGAGAAGAATCTATTTCACAATTAGATTCATTAATAAAAACATTAAACGATAACCCTTCTTTTGTTATTGAAATTGCATCACATACTGACTCTCGTGCAGACTCAGCATATAACTATGATTTATCTCAAAGAAGAGCTCAATCAGTAGTAAACTATTTAGTCTCTAAGGGAATCGAAGTAGGCCGATTAGTTCCTAAGGGTTATGGTGAATCAAGATTATTGAATGATTGTAAAGATGGTGTTGAGTGTTCTGAAGAGTTACACCAACAAAATCGTAGAACATCATTCTCTGTAGTTTCAGAAGATTACGTTTCTAAAGAAGCACCGAAATTACCAGATGCAGGTAAACCAAAACCAGCAGCACCAGCACCAGCTAAACCAGGTACAGGAGCTATAAAACCGGCTACTACACCAAACAATACTGTAAGACCAGCAAGTAATATCCCTGCTTCTGCTACTCCGTCGGGTACAGCGAAGCCAACAAGTAATATTCCTGCATCTGCTACTCCGTCGGGTACAGCTAAGCCTGCAAGCAATATTCCTGCTTCTGCTACTCCGTCAGGTACAGCGAAGCCAACAAGTAATATTCCTGCTTCTGCTACTCCGTCGGGTACAGCGAAGCCTGCAAGCAATATTCCTGCTTCTGCTACTCCGTCAGGTACAGCGAAGCCTGCAAGTAATATTCCTGCTTCTGCTACTCCGTCAGGTACAGCGAAGCCTGCAAGTAATATTCCTGCTTCTGCTACTCCGTCAGGTACAGCGAAGCCTGCTAGTACTTCGACTACTGGAACACCTGCAGGAACAATTAGATCAAATACTAATTTACCAGCATCAGCAACACCATCGGGAACTGCTAAACCAGCAGGTACAGTGGTTGCAAAGCCAGTTAATAATACAGCTAATCCTGCAAGTACAGTACCAGCTAGTGCAACACCTAGCACCACTCCTACTAACCAAACAGCTAAGCCTCGTAAGCCATAATAAATGAATATATTATTCATAAGAAAGGACAAATAAATCTATATTTGTCCTTTCTTATTTATGAGCGACCAAAGATATAATCTAAGAGGTGTTTCTGCATCTAAAGAAGATGTTCACCAAGCCATCAAGAACATTGATAAAGGCATTTTTCCAAAAGCATTTTGTAAAATCATTCCAGATATAATTGGTGGTGACGAAGAATATTGCAATATCATGCATGCTGATGGAGCGGGCACTAAATCATCTTTAGCTTATGCCTATTGGAAAGAAACAGGTGATATAAGTGTATGGAAAGGAATCGCTCAAGATGCCATTATAATGAACCTCGATGACCTATTATGTGTAGGTGCAACTGATAATATACTCTTATCATCTACCATCGGACGAAATAAAAATTTAATACCGGGTGAAGTAATTTCTGCGATCATCAATGGAACTGAAGAAATTTTAGAAGAATTAAGATCTTTTGGAGTAAATATCCTCTCTACAGGAGGTGAAACTGCTGATGTGGGAGACATAGTAAGAACCATTATAGTTGATTCAACTGTAACTTGCAGAATGCCTAGAAAGAAAGTTATTAGCAACCATAACATCAAAGCAGGTAATGTAATTGTGGGTATGGCATCATATGGACAAGCTACTTATGAAAATGAATACAATGGTGGCATGGGTAGTAACGGATTAACCTCTGCAAGACATGATGTTTTTAGCAAGTATTTAGCGAACAAATATCCTGAATGCTTTGACCCAATGGTACCATCCGAATTAGTATATTCAGGCAGTAAATTACTAACTGATAAAATCAAAATAGACGAGCAAACAGAACTTACTGTAGGTAAATTAGTGCTTTCAGCGACTAGAACTTATGCACCAATTTTGAAAAGATTTTTCGATAATGGCCTGCAAGACATAGATGGAATTGTACATTGTAGCGGTGGAGCTCAAACCAAAGTGCTACATTTTGTAGAAAATGTTCACATCATCAAAGATAATTTATTCGACTGCCCTCCTTTATTCAAATTAATACAAGAAGAGTCGAATACTCCATGGCAAGAGATGTACAAGGTCTTTAACATGGGACATAGAATGGAAGTTTATACCAATGAAGCAAGAGCAGAAGAATTGATTAATATCTCGAAATCATTCGGTGTAGAGGCTAAAATTGTGGGTCGAGTTGAAAGTTCTGCAAAGACAGAGTTAACAATTAATTCGATTTATGGAACCTTTCAATATTAATTTCGTATATTAAAATAACAAAATAAAATCTTACTAATTTAAATATTACTGATTCAAGTCATAAATCAATAATATAGTATGTGTTACTTTGTATTACAATTAAACACAACAACAATTGATTAGATTTAAACACAGGGTAAAACCTATATATGTTAAAATCGGACTAATACTATTATTGGTATTGATGCATAGTTTATTTTCTCTGCAGTTAATAAATTTTAGTGTTTACGTCAATAAGATGAGAGGTATTGAAACCTTTCAAGATCTACATAATTCGAAAGTTTTTAGTTTTTCTGTATTTAGCGATAACCAAGGCAATTCACCTGCTAATAATTTGTTTATGGCAAGGGCTAATATGCATATGCGTAAAACGAATGATAAATTTATTTTAGGCGTAGGTGATCATTTAAACAAAGCCAGTAATAATGAATTTCTTTTCTTCACTTGTAATGATCCGTTTTGGAGGAACAACTTTTATCCGAGTATTGCAGATGGTGAAAACAGTATTTATGGAAGCAATCAGAGTGAATGGGGCGCTGGCAGAGGATTCTTCGATGCTTTAGAAATTCATAAAAGAAGCAATGTAACTTTTAGTAAAGAAGGCACTGATTATTATGCGGTCATAAAAGACCCGAGCGGATTTAATGTGCATTTTATTTCACTTTATTACCCCGATGAACCTGCTCAACCAGAACTTGCATTTCGTCAAAGCAGTAAAAACTTTTTATACTCAGCATTAATGGGTATTGCAAAAAAACCTAATGATATTATAGTCTTAGCAGCACATAGTAAATTCGGTTTTTTTACTGAATATTTAAATCCAGAGTTAAGAAGATTAGTACAATTAAAATGTGATTTAATAGTTTCTGGTAGCACTCATTATTATGAAAGACAGCTTTCTAATGATATGACGAAAGGACCTTTAATTATTAACACTGGCTCCGTTACTAATCCTCGTTTTAGTTCACAACCTGGCTTCTTACAAATTTGTGTTCTACCCTATCATCAAGGTATACATGTGCAATACATCGGATTAGATGAAAATACATTCGAAATGAGATCTAGCCCTTATGCTTATTTCAAATCTTTCGATGGTAAAATTTTTGATTTATATTATGATAGTCCGGCTATCTAACCAAGCCATACAACATAAAAAAACCTCTATGAAAATCATAGAGGTTTTTTTATGTATTGATTTGAAATTATTTTACCAATGTCATTTCTTTTATCAAATGTGATGCACCAGCATATTTATCCATGATAAATAATACATAGCGAATATCACAAACGATAGTTCTCTTGAATGTTTTATCGAATACTAAGTCACCAGTCATTGCTTCCCAGTTACCATCGAATGCAGTACCGATGATTTCACCATTTGCATTAATTACAGGTGAGCCTGAGTTACCACCAGTGATATCATTATCAGTTAAGAAGGCAACTGGTAATTCACCCTTCTCATTTACATAAGCACCGAAATCTTTTTTCTTCAAGATGTCTACTAGTTTAGTAGGGATGTCAAATTCTTGATCATTCGGTACATACTTCTCTAATAAACCTCTAGAAGTTGTATAGTAATTATAAACGGTAGCATCTTTACCAGTATAACCAGCAACTTTACCATAAGTAATTCTCATAGTAGAGTTAGCATCTGGGTACATTAACTGATTCGGATTCATCTCCATTAATCCAGCGATATACACCTTCTTCTCTTTTGCTAAAGCTGTATTGAACTTAGTAATATTAGCAATGAATGAATTTCTATATTCAGTCATTTTAGTAACATACATAAACAATGGATCAGCAGCTAATTTCTTTGCATTTGGTGCATTTAAAAATGCTTCCATTTTTTCTTTACTAGTAACAACTGATTTCTTGAATGCATCTGCAGCAAACTTTTCGAAAGAAGCTTTAACTGTAGCAGCCTTGTATTTCTTTAAAATTTCAGCTAATACTAATGGCTGTTGATCTTGAGGTATATCGTTGTAATAGATCGTCAACAATTCAGCAAATACTTTTTGATCAGTAGCTGAAGCATAATCTTTATACAATTCTTCTAATTGTGGTTTTAACTTATCAACTTCTTTTTTAATTGCTTCTTGATCAGCAGGAGTTTTAGTCAATGCTGTATTTAATGCTGTTAATCGTGAAGCATAACCTACTGAAACTGCCGACATACCTGCTAATGAATAATATGAACTTCTCAATGCGTAAGGTTTGTAATCCTCAAAAATCGCATCTATGTTCGTCATTACATTCGCATATTTTTCTTTAGTAGTAGTATTAGCACTCGCCCACTTAATAAAGTTTTCTTCTACTGCTTTCTTGCCAGCAATAACATCTAACTTAATCAATCCCTCGTTTTGTCCGATGTAATATTTCCAAGTGTTCGCAGCCGATGCATATGAATCTGCTAACTTAATTCTTGTTGCAGCATCTACATCCATATCAGCTTTCATCACTTCTAATCTCTTACCAATTAATTTTACAATTGCAGGGTTCGCTCTATCTACAGCATTTTGCATTTCTTTAGAGAATGCATAACGATTTGTTCTACCTGGGTAACCCATTATCATTGCAAAATCGCCTTCTTTAACACCCTTCATAGAAATGTTTAAATGACGCTTAGGCTTATAAGGAACGTTATCTTTTGAATAAGGCGCTGGCTTACCATCTTTACCCATGTACACTCTAAAAATAGAGAAGTCACCTGTATGACGTGGCCACATCCAATTATCAGTATCTCCACCAAATTTACCAACTGATGATGGTGGTGCAAATACTAAACGAACATCTGGGAATCTTTCGTAAACAAACATTAAAAATTGATTACCACCAAAAACATCACGAACAATCGCTTGGTAGTGTGTTCCTTTTGTTGCTTCGGATGTTAGGTTCTTTATAATCTCTCTTTGCTTAGCATCTTTTTCTGCGTCTGGCAATCCGTTCGTCTCTGATAAAATCTTTACCGTAACGTCTTCCATTCTTACTAAGAATGATGCAATCACTTCAGGTGATGATAATTCTTTATCTCTACTCTCTGCTACAAATCCGTTAGTTAAATAATCATTTTCAACACTTGAATTGTATTGAATACTACCATAAGCACAGTGGTGATTTGTCAACATCAATCCTTCAGCAGAAATCATCTCACCTGTACAGAATCCCATTGAAACAATGGCATCTTTTAAACTAGAATTATTTACATTGTAAACATCATCAGCTGTTAACTTGAATCCGATTTTTTTCATCTCATCGTAATTCTTGTTAATCAACATAGGCAACCACATTCCCTCATCAGGTGTATTTGCTCTAAGACCAAAGCTGCTTAGTACAAGCACTGATCCCAATAAAATTTTCTTAATTGTCATAGTATAATTTAAATAGGTTACGAAAATAGGAAAAAAATGTAAATTTAATCTTGTCAAATAAATAGTATTTTTGATCGTTATAATTGAAAAAATTAGCAGATGAAAAAAACACTTTTATTCAGCATATTATTTGCTTTACTACTTAATAATGAAACTTTTGCAGAAGAAATTCAATTAAATGCTCGAGTTAAAAAAGCTACAATTTATTGGCAATCAGCTAGCATTGAGGCAACAGCATCTAAATACCTCAATAAAGGTGAGCATTTACTGATCATTGAAAAAATGCCTAACAACATAGATCTCAATTCAATACAAGTACTTTCTAACAGTAAATTCAATATAGTATCTGTTGAATCTAGAATTGGGAGCCCTGATAATTTTAAAAAAAGTAAGCAATACCAGGACTTAAAAGACAGTTTAGAATCATATGAAGATTCATATGAATTGATAAAGATTAAAAAGTTCGCTGTTGACGAAGAAATAAGCTTGTGGATTAGCAATAAAAACATTGGAGCAAAAGCTGGCAATGTAGTTGAACTCGAAGACTTGGCTGAAGTTTATAAAACTAGAATACCACAGTTAAAAAGAGAGTCGTATGTCTACGAAAAAAACATGTTGAAACTAAAAGAAAAGTTAACATATTTTCAAGAATTAATTAAAGAAAAAGGAAGTCAAAACAATGTAGATGTATTGGTTAGAATCATGAATCCGGAGAGTCAGAACGTTGACTTAACATTAAAGTATTTATGTTACGATGCAGGCTGGACAGCCTTTTACGATATCAGATCAGAAGATAAAAGCGATGAAATATCTTTTATCTTAAAAGCGAATGTTTGGCAAAATTCAGGTATAGACTTTAATGATATTGAGCTTACACTTTCAACTGGTAGACCTAATAATAGCAGCGTTAAACCTGAATTATATGATTGGAGATTGAGTTTATCTCAGAATGAACCTAGAGTGATTACCTATTCAAAACCATTAATTAATGCTGAGGTAGCAGGTGATCAAGCCATGGTGATGAAGTCACAAGCTCAAGGATTAAATTCATTCGTAGAAACATCCGAAAGCATGAATAAAATAGAATATCATATCACCAAATCATATGATATTGCAAGTGGTACTGGAGTGAAAATTGTGGAGATACAATCCAAATCTGCAAAAGCTAATTATAGATACGTTACCATCCCGAAACTAGATAACAAAGCTTATTTAATAGCTAGTATCAATGATTGGGATAAGTTGATGTTAACCAATGCAGAGGCGAATGTATTTATCAATGGTGCATTTATAAGCAAAACAGTTATAAACCCTGCAATCATTGAAGATTCATTAGAATTTAGTTTAGGAGACGATGAATCTATTAAGGTTGAAAGAAAATTAGTAAACGACCAAAACAGCTCAAAGACAATGGGCTCTACAAAGAAGATAAATCAGAAGTACGAAATTAGCGTTCGTAATACTAAATCGAAAGCAATAAAAATTGATGTATTAGATCAAATTCCATTAAGTGGAGATAAGAGTATAGAGATAGCTTATACAGCACAAGATGCAAGTATAGAGCCAGGTACAGGTAAATTAACCTGGACCTACACTATTAACTCTGAAGAGACCAAAAAAATGAGCTATCAGTTTGAAATTAAATACCCTAAGAAAATGATATTAGTTGGTTGGTAATAATTTTTCGATATTCGTTTTCTATTCTATACTTTTGAACACAAATTAAAATTAATAAATATGAATTACGATGTAATCGTTTTAGGAAGTGGTCCAGGTGGTTATGTAGCTGCTATACGTGCTTCACAATTAGGTTTTAAAACTGCAATAGTTGAAAGAGAAAGCTTAGGCGGTATTTGTTTGAACTGGGGTTGTATACCAACTAAAGCTCTTATAAAAAGTGCACAAGTATTTGAATATATTAATCATGCATCAGAATATGGTATTAAAGTAGGTGAAGCAAGTGCCGATTTTAATGCTGTAATAAAAAGATCAAGAGATGTTGCTGATGGCATGAGCAAGGGCATACAGTTCTTAATGAAGAAGAATAAAATCGACGTCATTATGGGATCTGGTAAAATCAAAAAAGGTGGTAAGTTAGAAGTAACAGATGCTGAAGGTAAAAAAACAGAATACACTGCAAAACATACCATCTTATCAACAGGTGCAAGATCAAGAGAATTACCTAACTTAAAACAAGACGGTAAAAAGATAGTGGGATACAGAGAGGCGATGACCTTATCGACACAACCAAAATCATTAGTGGTAGTAGGTTCAGGAGCGATAGGTTGTGAGTTTGCTTATGTGTACAATGCAATGGGCACGAAAGTGACTATTGTAGAATTTTTAGATAATATCGTTCCATTAGAAGACGAAGATGTATCTAAAAACTTAGCAAGATCATTCAAGAAAGCAGGCATCAATGTAATGACTAATTCTTCAGTAGAGTCAGTAGATACAAAAGGTGATCTTTGCAAAGTGAATATTAAGACTGCAAAAGGCATGGAAGTTATCGAAGCTGAAGTAGTTTTATCGGCAGTGGGTATTGCTTCGAACATTGAGAACATCGGATTAGAAGAAGTTGGAGTAAAGACAGATAAAGGTAAAGTAGTAGTTGACGAATTCTACCGCACAAACATCCCGGGTGTTTACGCAATTGGAGATATAGTACCAGGTCCGGCTTTAGCACACGTTGCTTCAGCTGAAGGTATCATCTGCATAGAAAAAATCAAAGGATTACATGTAGAGCCATTAAATTACGGTAACATCCCGGGTTGTACATATTGTTCACCAGAGATTGCATCAGTAGGTATGACAGAGAAAGCAGCAAAAGCTGCAGGATATGAAATCAAAGTAGGTAAATTCCCTTTCAGTGCATCAGGTAAAGCAAGTGCTTCAGGTGCTAAAGACGGATTTGTAAAAGTTATTTTCGATGCAAAATATGGTGAGTTTTTAGGTTGCCATATGATCGGAATGAATGTTACTGAAATGATAGCAGAGGCAGTAGTTGCGAGAAAATTAGAAACTACCGGACACGAAATTATAAAATCAGTACACCCTCACCCTACAATGTCAGAGGCTATAATGGAGGCAGCGGCAGATGCGTATGGAGAGGTAATACATCTGTAATTTTGAATTAAAATTCAGAATTAAAAATTAAGAGTTAAGAACGGGTTTGTGCTGATTTTGAAATTAGTACAAACCCTTTCTAGTTACTAGTTACTAGCTACTTAAATACTATCTAATGAGAATTCACTCTATCAACACCGGCCTCTTCAAACTCGATGGTGGCGCTATGTTTGGCGTAGTACCCAAATCAATTTGGCAAAAAGTTAATCCCCCAGATGAAAATAACATGTGTACTTGGGCTATGCGTTGTTTATTGATTGAGGATGGTAATAGATTGATCTTAGTAGATAATGGTATAGGTACGAAACAAGATGCAAAATTCTTTAGTCATTATTATTTACATGGTGATGATTCATTGGAAAAATCTTTAAAAGCTTTAGGTGTTGAACAGAAAGATATTACAGATGTTTTATTGACGCATTTGCATTTCGATCATTGTGGTGGAAGTATTGTAAATTCTAATAATGCAGCAGGTTGGGAACTAGCATTTCCGAATGCAAAATATTGGTCACATAAAGACCATTGGGAATGGGCAACTAAACCAAACCCTAGAGAAAAAGCTTCATTTTTAAAAGAGAATATATTACCAATACAAGAGAGTGGACATTTAAACTTTGTAGATGAAAACGCATCCTTTTCTGAGAATATAAATTTAAGATTTAGTTCTGGACATACAGATCATATGATGTTGCCGGTGATTAATTACAAGGGACAAAAGATTGTTTTTTGTGCAGATTTAATTCCATCTTCTGGACATTTAGGACTAGCTTGGGTCATGGCATATGACACACGCCCTTTATTGTCGATGTCAGAAAAAGAAGAACTACTAAAAATTGCAGTGAAAGAGAACTGGATATTATGTTTTGAGCATGATGCAAAGGTAGAATGTGCTAAATTGATAGAGACAGAGAAAGGTATAAAAATCGAAAACAGCTTTTTACTAGCTGACATTTAATCATTTTTGCTAAATCAGGTATGATTTTTGTGGATATAAGCCGAAATAAGCTGTTTTATAGAATATTGTACATTATTTAGTACATTTCAGTATATAAATGCTAAATGCTTGAAATAGACAAATAATAAACGTATTTTTGCAGCCCTTTAAAATTAGAATACAGGAGGAAAATGAGACAACTGAAAATTACCCAGTCAATTACCAATAGAGAGAGTCAGTCGTTAGACAAGTACTTGCATGAAATCGGTAAAGTTGACTTGATTACAGCAGAAGAAGAGGTAATACTAGCTCAAAAGATTCGCGAAGGAGACCAAGCCGCTTTAGAGAGATTAACAAAGACCAACCTACGTTTCGTAGTTTCGGTAGCTAAACAGTATCAAAATCAAGGACTTACATTAGGTGACTTAATCAATGAAGGTAACTTAGGATTGATTAAGGCAGCGAAGAGATTCGATGAGACGAAAGGATTTAAATTCATATCATACGCAGTATGGTGGATTCGTCAGTCGATTTTGCAAGCTATTGCAGAACAATCACGTATCGTAAGATTGCCATTAAACCAAGTAGGTTCATTGAGTAAAATCAGTAAGGCATTTTCTAAGTTAGAACAAGAGTTTGAAAGAGAACCTTCACCAGAAGAATTAGCAGAAATATTAGAGACTACAGTAGATAAAATCTCTGACACAATGAGTAACTCTGGTCGTCATGTTTCTATGGACGCTCCTTTTGTTCAAGGTGAAGAAAATACTTTGTTAGATGTTTTAGAAAACCAAGATACTCCTGATACTGACAGTATGTTAATCAACGAGTCTCTTAGTGAAGAGATAAAACGTTCATTAGCAACTTTGACAGAAAGAGAAAGAGAAATCATTGTATTGTTCTTCGGATTAGGTACAAATCATGCACTTTCTTTAGAGGAAATAGGTGAAAAATTCAACTTAACACGTGAAAGAGTACGTCAGATTAAAGACAAAGCGCTACAGCGTTTAAGACACACTTCTAGAAGTAAAATATTGAAATCATACCTAGGTTAATAAAAACCTAAGAATTGTGAAAAAGATTGAATGTTAATTAATTATTAATGTTCAATCTTTTTTTATTTTTGCGGCATACAAAACACTAACAAAATATCATGCTAAACAAATACGAATCTGAATTAAACGACTGGATAGCTAAGGAAAAGAAGGCGATACAGTTAATTAACGTGGTCGGACAACTATGGTTTGATCATTCTATCGAGCTTATCTTATTTAGAAAGCCCTTAGTTGATGTAAGTGCAAGTGAAATCTTAGGATATCACTTATATGCTAGAAACATCGTAGGTAAGCCAATTACTATTGATGAGACTTATGCATTGGCTGAGACTATTCATAAATTAGAAGTTGCACCTTCAAGAATTGATTTGGGTCGTTTAGCTTCTGAGTGGATTGCAGAGAAAGGTAATTTTGATTCGATTGAATCATTTGTTAAAACTAAGTTAGCTGCACATATCGGTTTAGATAAAAAAGTATTAGCGCCTAAAGATGTAGTATTATATGGTTTCGGTAGAATCGGACGTATTGCTGCACGTGAGTTAATCATGCAAGCTGGTAAAGGTGAGCAATTAAGATTAAGAGCAATTGTTACTAGAAGTAATTCTGATAAAGACATTTCAAAGAGAGCAGATTTATTAAGATATGATTCAGTACACGGTGCATTCAACGGTACCATTGTTGAAGATTATGAGAATAAAGCATTAATCATTAATGGACAAACTATTCAGATGATTGCTGCAAAAGATGCTTCCGAAATAGATTATACTCATTACGGTATCAATGACGCATTAGTAATTGATAACACTGGTGTATTGAGAGATCGTGAAGCATTATCTAAACACTTACTATCAAAAGGTATTAGCAAAGTATTATTAACAGCACCAGGTTCAGGTGTACCAAATATTGTATTTGGAGTTAATCACGACGGACATGATGCAAATGAGGCTATTTTCTCAGCAGCATCTTGTACTACCAATGCAATTGTACCTGTATTGAAAGTTGTTGAAGATGCTTTTGGAATAGAAAAAGGACATATAGAAACTGTTCATTCATATACGAATGACCAAAACTTATTAGATAACTATCACGATAAATACAGAAGAGGTCGTTCTGCTGCCTTAAATATGGTAATTACAGAAACAGGTGCCGATAAAGCAGTTTCAAAAGTATTACCACACTTAACAGGTAAATTAACAGGTAATGCAGTACGTGTACCAACACCAGATGTTTCTTTAGCAATCTTGAACTTAAACTTTAAAAGAGAGATTACGATAGAAGAAATTAAAGAAAAATTAAATCAAGCTTCTTTATTCGGTGACTTAGTAGAACAAATTGAATTCTCTATTTCAAATGAATTAGTATCAAGCGATTTAATAGGCAATTCACATGCATCTATAGTTGACGGTCCGGCTACCCTAATAGCAAAAGACTCTAAAGGTGCTGTATTATACGTATGGTATGATAACGAATACGGTTATACTCGTCAAGTAATCAGATTAGCTAAATCAATTGCTGGTGTTATCAGATTAAGATACTACTAGTCAAAACATACTCTAATAAAAAAAGGTCTGAAAATTCAGATCTTTTTTTATTTTATAGACTTGTTAACATATTAACACCATACAACTTAATAAACTAATTACCAATAACTTATTTTAAATTAAATAGACTCATTTTGCACAATTCATGTGGATAATAATATCATGAATTAACAATTTTTTAAGGGATATTTAAGGTTCCTAAGTTCTATTTCAGAACATCTAGGTGCATTTAAAACAAGGAGGAAAAGTGAGATTAAAATCATTAGAAGTCAAAGGCTTCAAGAGTTTTGGAGATAAAATCAGCATCAACTTTGATGATGGTATAACTGCTATCGTAGGTCCGAATGGCTGCGGCAAGTCAAATGTGGTGGACTCTATTCGCTGGGTATTAGGTGAACAGAGTACAAAAACATTACGTTCAGAGAAAATGGAAAACATCATTTTCAATGGAACGAAAAATAGAAAGCCAGCCAACTTAGCGGAAGTATCCTTAACGTTCGATAATACTAAAAACATCCTCCCTACTGATTATTCAACGGTAACAATCACAAGAAAGCTATACAGATCAGGTGAAAGTGAATATAGATTAAACGATGTTCAATGTCGTTTGAAAGATATTACCGATTTGTTTTTAGATACAGGTATTGGTTCTGATTCTTATTCGATTATTGAATTAAAAATGATCGAGGAAATATTGAATAATAAAGATAATTCTAGAAGATCATTATTTGAGGAAGCTGCTGGTATATCAAAATATAAAATCAGAAAAAAGCAGACCTTAAATAAATTAAAAGACACTGAAGATGATTTAAATCGTGTCGAAGATTTATTATTCGAAATAGAAAAGAATTTAAAGCAGTTAGAAAGTCAAGCAAAGAAAACTGAAAGATACTATAAGCTTAAAGAACAATATAAAGAATTAAGTACACAGTTGGCATCGTATAGAATTGTCGGACTGAAGCAATCGATGCTAGATTTAGAAGATAAAGAGAATGTACATAATTTAGATAAGAACAAATTCAGTACTGACATCGATTCTATTGAAGCAAAGATTCAAGAAGAAAAATTAGAGAGTTTAAATAAAGAAAAGAATTTAGGTGTTCAACAAAAAGCATTAAACGATCATATTTCTAAAATTCGTTCTTATGAGAATGAGAAGAAAATTAAGAATGAACGATTAACATTTTTACAAGAGAAAGAACGCAGATTATCAAGTGATTTAGAACTCGATAAATCTTCTGTGCATGGCATACAGATGCAAATGCAAACCTTGGAACAAACGAACCAATCAGAACAAAAAATATTAGCCGAAATAGAATACCAACTTGAGCAATTAAAAAACGAAGTTGACATCCTGAAAGAAGAACATCAATTAGGTAGAACTAAGTTAGAGCAGGCTCAACAAGAGTTACAACATAACCAAAGTATCATTTATAAAAATGAAAAAGAGTTAGAGATTGTAAAAATTCAAAAAGACGGCTTAGAGCAAGAGATTGCAAGAAACAATACCGAAACAAATCTTCGTAAAGAAGAGATGGTAGAGTTCGATAAAGAGATTGAAAAGCTTGAAGGACTGAGCAAGGAGAAAACTGAATTTTATCAGAAATTACTTAGTTCAGAAGAGAGTTTAAAATTAGAGATCGAAGCAGCTGAAAAGAAAATCAATGAAATGAAAGATCGATTCGCAAAAGAATCGAGAATTTTAGATGCTAAACAAAATGAATTTAATTTAACTAAAAGCTTAGTTGAAAGTTTAGAAGGTTTCCCTGAGTCGATTAAATTCTTAAAGAAAAATACAGAATGGTCGAAGAACGCTCCTCTCCTATCTGATATCTTATTCTGTAAAGAAGATTACCGTATAGCTATTGAAAATTACTTAGAAAGTTATTTGAATTACTATGTAGTTGATACCTATCAAGAAGCTCTAGCAGGTATACAATTACTTGGGCAATCAGCAAAAGGTAAAGCGAACTTTTTTGTATTAGAGAGTTTAAAAGAAACAAATCCGGCTAACAACAATGACAATCAAAATGAATTAATTTCAGCATTGAATGTTATTAACGTTGATTATAAATATCAACGATTAGCAAATCATCTATTATCAAATGTTTGGGTGATTGATTCGAATGAAGAAGCCTTTATAAACAAAGAGACTGACTCACAAAAAATCTATTTAGCAAAGTCTGGTAAGTTTAACAGAACAAAAATTTCATTATCGGGTGGCTCTGTCGGATTATTTGAAGGTAAAAGAATCGGACGTGCTAAAAACTTAGAAGTTTTAGAGCAAGAGATCAAAGACATCAATGCATTTATCGATCAATACAATAGAGAAATTGATGACCTTGTTTATAAATTACAAGAGTTAAAGCAGAGTACTAAGAACGAAGAAATCTCTAGTATTAAAGATGAAATTAACAAAGTAAATACTGAGTTAATTTCATACAAAACTCGTCAAGAACAATACAATAATTTCATTAGCGATAGTTCTGTTCGTAAAGAAGATATTCAAAGAAAAATTGAAGATTATGATCAGCAGTTAAGCAGCATGATTCCTGAATTGGAAACAGCCTTAGCTAAAAAAGATGAGCTTCAAGAACATTTACAAGATGCACAGTTAAACTTCAATAATTTAAACGACCGATTAACAGAAAAGAGTGCAGAATACAATCAACGTAACATCCAGTTTCATCAACAACAAAACAAAGTTAGTAGCATTGATAAGGAGTTAGAGTATAAGCTCAATAATTTGAAGATGTTGCAAGATCGTATCAACATTAATCAAGGTGAATACGATGCAGCGAAAGCAGGCATTGAAGAAGTGATGGTTACTCATGATACTTCTGACACTGAATTAGTGGCGATGTATAATGAGAAAGAAGAAATGGAAAAAGCTACAGCTGAAGCTGAGCAGATCTACTATGGTTCTAAAAACATTATCACAGAATTAGAAGAACAACTTAGAGTTATTCGTAATAATAAAGAACAAGCTGAGCAAGTTTTCGAATCAATTAGAGAACGTAAGACAGAAGTAAAGATGGAGTTAACTTCATTGAAAGAAAGACTTTCTGTTGAGTTCGGAGTTGATATTGATGAATTGCAAGAAATAGAAATTCCAGAAGGTGAATCAGAAGATCAATTACGTGTAAAAACAGAAAGACTTCGCAACCAAATCGATAACTACGGTCCGATTAACCCTATGGCCATGGAAGCCTACGATGAAATGAATAAACGTTATACCTTTATTCAAGAACAAAAGGCTGACTTGTTAAGTGCGAAAGCTTCGTTATTAGATACCATCAAAGAAATTGATGATACAGCGAAAGAGAAATTCATGGATGCTTTCACTCAAATTCGTGATAACTTCATTATCGTATTTAGATCATTATTTAATGAAGAAGATTCATGTGATTTAATTTTATTGAATCCGGAGGACCCATTAGAATCTGATATTGACATCATCGCTAAACCAAAAGGCAAACGACCATTAACCATCAACCAATTATCGGGTGGTGAGAAAACGTTAACTGCTACAGCGATTTTATTCTCATTATACTTATTGAAGCCTGCCCCATTCTGTATTTTTGATGAGGTTGATGCTCCTTTAGATGATACGAATATTGATAAGTTCAACAAGATCATTCGTAAATTCTCTGATGAATCACAGTTCATCATCGTTACTCATAACAAACGTACAATTGCTAGTACTGATGTAGTTTACGGTGTAACTATGGTAGAACAAGGTGTTTCAAGAGTGGTGCCAGTTGATTTACGTCAGCTAGAGCCTGTAAACTAAAATTACATACATATTATAGCTGAATGGTCGAATATTTTCAAATATTTTAAACCATTCAGCTATTTTTGCGTCTTAATATTTCTAAATCAAACTACAAAACGTGAAGAAACTTTTATTAAGTATATTTTTTATCGCTCTTTTAACATTATCATTTGCACAAAATGCTCAAATCAAGGGCAAGCTTACTGACCAAAATCAAAAAGTATTAATAGGTGCAAGAATAGAATTACTCTCCTTCCCTGATACAAGCAATAAAAAATATGCTTTAAGCAATGAGACTGGTGAATATAATTTCGCTTCACTGAAGTCAGGAAACTACCTTTTAAGAGTAAATTATTTAGGCTACCAAGCTGCATTTAGAAGAGTTAGTATAAGTTCTACTTCGGATGTTCAAACTATCAATATCGCACTTCGCCCAAAAGTTGACCAATTAAAAGAAGTTACCGTAACAGACAAAGCAATCATTGGAACACAAAAAGGAGATACGAGTGTCTTCAACGCAAATGCTTTCAAAACAAATCCAGATGCTACTGCAGAAGACTTAGTAACCAAAATGCCAGGTGTAACCATGGTTGATGGAAAAGTACAAGCACAAGGAGAACAAGTACAGCGAGTGTTGGTAGATGGTAAACCATTTTTTGGCGAAGATCCATCCGCAGTATTAAAAAACTTACCGGCAGAAGTGATTGATAAAATCGAAGTGTTCGATAAAAAATCAGATCAATCGCAATTCACTGGTTTCGATGATGGTAATGCACAAAAGACATTAAATATTGTTACTAAACCGAGTTTTAAAAATGGAACATTTGGTAGAGCATTCGCAGGTATAAACTTAGAGGAGCAGTACAAAGTCGGACTTAACATCAATCAATTTAAAGACAATAGAAGATTTACGATTTTGTATCAGAGCAATAATGTAAATGAACAGAATTTTGCGACAGAAGATTTGTTAGGTGTTGTGGGAACGAATTCGAGTAACCGCGGACAAGGTGGTAACAGAGGTGGTGGCGGCAGAGGCGGCATGATGGGTGGTGGTATGATGGGCGGATTCGGAGGTAATGACGCATCGAATTTTCTAGTGAATTCAAGTAATGGTATTAACACTACACATGCTTTCGGATTGAATTATAGTGATAAATGGGGTAAAAAAATAGACATAAGTAGTAGTTATTTTTTCAACTATACTAAGAATACAAGCGTAAGTAATACTGACAGAAATTTCATTACAGGTTCTGACCAGCAATTGAAATATTTAGAAGATAACATCTCATCGAGCGAAAATTTTAATCATCGCTTTAATTTAAAGTTTGATTATAAAATAGACACCTTTAATAACATTACTTTTCAACCGAGATTAAGTTTTCAAAACAATAAAGGCTTAGCTTCAATCATTGGTGTTAATACTCAAAATGCTACAACAATTTCTAATTCGGTTAACTTACAAGAATCTGAATTGACAGGATCGAATATTTCTGCACCATTGTTGTACAGAAGATCATTTGCAAAACGCGGACGAACATTTTCGATCAACATCACTCCTACTTATACCAATCAAGTGGGTGATAGTTATTTGAAAAATGAATTCAATTCTATTACTGATAGCACATTCAATGATACATTGAACCTATTGACAAATCTCGATAAATATACCTTCGCGATTAATAATAACATCACTTATACTGAACCTTTAGATTCATTTAATGCAATAATTATTCAAGCAAATTATAATAGAAATTATAATAATTCTGATCGTATAAGTAATGCTTACTCTATTGCGAATGATTCTTATTCAGATTTCGATTCTAGTTTAAGCAATACCTTTAAAAGTGTATATACCACTCAATCTGTAGGCTTAGGCTATAGATTTCAAAAAGGAAAAATGATGTGGTCGATTAGCATGAATGCTCAAGAAGCAATTTTAAATAATCAGCAACAATTTCCGCAAGCATTTAATTTAAACAGAAAATTCTCATCGTTTCTACCATCAGGATTTATGATGTATAGAATAGATAATAAGAGAAACTTAAGAATGTTCTTTAGATCATGGAATAATGCACCAAGTGTTGATCAATTACAAGAAGTATTAAATAAAACTAACTTAACTCAATTAAGTATCGGTAACGATAATTTAGATCAAGATACCAGGACCTTTGGTGTAATTAGATATTCATCAGTCAACACAACGAACAATACCTCTTTCTTTGCGGTATTAAGAACAACCTTCACCAATGATTATATAGGTAATAGTTCATTCGTTGCAAAAAAAGATACGGTGTATAACGATGTTCCATTAATTGCAGGTGCTAGATTATCGAGACCAGTAAACCTAGACGGATACTACAATGTAAGCACATTGATTTCATATGGTTTCCCATTTAAATTAGTGAAATCGAACATCAATGTTAACTTCAATGTAGGTATTAGCAGAACACCTAGTATTGTAAATGATATTGAGAATTTTGCAACGACACCAACAACCGGATTAGGTATTGTGTTGTCATCGAACATCTCGAAAAACTTCGACTTCACTTTATCTACTCAAACAAATTATTCTGAACAAACTAACTCTGCTCAACCACAATTAAATTCAGCATTCGTCAATCAAGAAAACAAAGTAAAGTTCAACTTAATGCCTTGGAAAAAATTAGTATTAAGCACTGAATTTACTCAAATGATTTACGAAGGCATCTCTGACCCATTAAGCCAAAACATCTTATTATGGAATGCAGGTATCGGATACAAGTTCATGAAGAAAGATGCAGCTGAAATTAGATTAACTGCATTTGATATCTTAAATCAAAACCAATCGATTGTTAGAAACCTAACTGACACATATACTGAAGATGTTTATACGAATATATTACGTCAGTATGTGATGTTGAATTTTAGTTGGAAGTTCTCTAGTTTCTAGGTAGAGGGGAATAGAAAAAAGAAAAATAGAAAAAACGAAAATAGTTATTGGGTTATTTAGGTAAATTTGATAATGAGGAAATTGATTATCATTTTATTTTTGGTTATAAATACTCAGATTCTTTTCGCGCAAGCTGAAAAGATGTTCTACCAAGGACAATTTCAAATAACTATTGCATTTAGCCTCTTGCCTGTAAACAAGACTAATTCAGAAATAGATTTCAAATATATTGATGGCAATAAAAATTCAAAATATACAGTTGATACTATTAGCGTAAACTATAAGTTAAAAAAGAAATATTTTGAAAATGCAGTAAGTATTGGTATAGGCTATTTTATAGCTGATGGATTTAGAATAGCTGTAAATACTAAACCATATATAAATTCTTTTTTATCAAATAAAGCAAAAAACGGAGAAGTTTATGGAGTAGAATTTGAATGGGGATTAGATTATTTTAATACCCTTTCAAATGATGTAAGTATTTCGTACGGAATAACTGCTGCAAGAATTATCGGAGGCTTTGGTATAACTTCTAATGGAGCAAAAAACAAAGACCATTTAGTAGTAAACGGAAATGAACTTTATGATGATGAAATCGGATTTCATATTATAGATAATAGCTGGGGAATTTCACCGGAACTAGGTCTTCATTATAAAGCAAATAATAATGTGATTATATCATCTACTTATGGATATAAAAAGAATTTCGCACGTACAAGTAGAATGAATTTCGCTGGATTCGAAAAGGATGGTACGGTGAAATGGAATAGAAAAGATTATAATGATTCTGATCTTAATTTAATTATTGATAAAAGAAAAATTACTGAATCGAATATTAATGATTTACCTTATAAATTTTCAGGCTCCTATTTTGAATTCGGCACTAGCATAAACATTAAATAATAAAAATCTAGCACCTCCCCGTTCTTAACTCTTAATTCTTAATTTCATCAAAAGCCCGCTTCCTTCACAGCCTCTAACAATGCATCACACATGTTTTCATTGCCTGCAATAAGCGATCTCCCAAACACTGGGTCATTACCTCCATTGAACTCTACACATCTACCACCAGCTTCTTCTACGATAAGTATACCGCCTGCAACATCCCAAGGATTTAAATTGTATTCAAAATAAGCATCAAATCGTCCGCATGCTACATAAGCCAAATCAACGGCTGCACTACCTAATCGACGTAAGCCATGACTCTCTTGCATAAGGTTCGAAAACAAGGTCATGTATTGAGGTAAGTAATCGAATTTATAATATGGGAAGCCCGTAGCTAATAAAGAATCTGAAATCCTCTCTGTTTTTGTACATGAAATAGCTTCGTTATTCAAAAATGCACCACCTGATTTTATAGCATGAAACATTTCACGTTTGCCGATTTCATATACAAATCCTAATACTAATTGATCATGATGTTGTAAGCCTACACTGATTGAATAGATAGGTAAACCATGAATAAAATTGGTTGTACCATCTAATGGATCAATGATCCAGGTATATTCTTTTTGTTCTGTAGTAATTGTTTGCTCTTCATTGATGAAACCTGCTTGAGGTAAAATTTCAGAAAGTGATTGAACTAATTTTTGTTCTGCAGTTTTATCAACGTATGAAACTAAATCATTTTTACCCTTATGCTCTGTTTGATTTTTTTCAAACAACAACGATTGGTCTTGAATGTAATTGCCTACTGTTTGTATAGCCTCTATTGATTGTTTGGCAATGAAATTTAAATCAAGCATCTTTTGGTAATTTAACTTTAAAGGTAAATACTTTATGTAATCTAAAACTTAATAATGCTATACTACCTACTGCTATTAATCTTGCAAAGGTTGGCCATATATAAAATACATCCACCAATAATTTCATCATAAAATAATTACCTACAAAAGTAATTGCAGCAACCAAAATATATCTTATAAATTGTTCACGACCTCTAATGTTTGATTCTTTAAACACAAAATATTTAGTGATTAAAAAATTGGTAATTAAACCTGCAGTGAAAGAAATACACAATGATGCAATATGAGCACCAATGGAAATATGTGAAATAACTAAGGGTGCTTGCTTTAAGATATAATGATAGACTAAGAAGAAAGTTGCAACGTCAACTAATGTTGCAGTACCACCTGAAAAAATATAACGTACAGCCTTGTTATTATAAGCTTTCTTAGGAGCAGTTCTTATTCGCTGACGAATATGTTTCCTTCTTATCGCTTTGCTACTTTGCTGACTCTCCATTCTTGTCATATGATTTAATTGACCACACCATACCCACTATACCTAAAATAACAAGTATAGTTGAAATCATTTCAGCTTGTGTAAAGGTAAAACCTGAAACATTATATAACGTATTTACTCTAATCTTCTCAATGAAAAATCTCTCTAAACCATTCAAGACTAAATAAATCGAAAACAATAATCCCGGTTGAACGATCTTCTTTCTTATACTCCACAAGAAAGCAAAAATTAACAATGCCATTAACGATTCATACAAAGGTGTTGGAAATACAGCCTGCGGAAGTTCCATGCAATGACGCCCAACACAACCTGCAATTGGCACACCTTCTGACAATACGTTATGCGGATATTTGTATGCCCATGTCCAATCGGGTAAAAACCCCATCCATTCTGGCTTAGTAGCAAGATTCACAATTCCCCAATCGCCATCACCTGATAGTTGACATCCGATTCGGCCTATACCGTATGCTAAGATCAAGCCCGGTGCTCCTGCATCGATTAAATGAATAAACTTTATCTTATTCGACTTCGCATAATAATACACTGCTGCTAATCCTACAATCAAGCCACCGTAGAATGTTAAGCCTGAGAAAGACAACAATGACTCAACCGGACTCTTAACAAAATCATCCCAGTTCTCTAAGTTGTGAAATATCTTCGCCCCTATTAATCCGGCAACCGCTGCTATCATAATGATATTACCCATTAAATCATGAGGATATAATTCGATATTCTTGGTAACAGGTTTAGGTAATTTCGTTTTCTCTTTTTCTTTATAAGTATAGTAAGCAAAAACCGCAGCCATAATTAATCCGCCTATGAAATTACCCTTCATAGACAACACTACTGCTGGCGGATCTATTGTAAACTCTGCATAGTTGAATACGATATATAGAATTTTAAATCCTAATAAAAACCCAAATAAGCCATTCATCAATAACTCATTTCTACTAGCAGGTAAACCTTCTATAACAGTTCTCGTTATTGGCATCATCAAACCTAACTGACTCTTACGTTTTAACTCTGCTGCTATTACGTAATGTCCGATGACAAATGCCATCGCCACCATGAAGCCGAACATTTGAATCGGTAGTGGCAGGTTTATGCCGAAGAGGTCTTTTAATAAATCTGATAAAGTTGGATACATGATAGTATGTTAGTAGGCTAGTATGTTAATATGCTAGTGCTAGTTACTAATTACTAGTGACTAGTTACTAACGTTTTTCTATTTTCGTTTTTCGTTTTTCTTAACAATTAATTATGTGCATTCACAATCTCCGTCACTTCCTCTACATCAACATCTCCATCTTCAGAGATGCCGACTAAATGAACTAACTTCAATTCATTTACTAAAACGGGGTCGTACTTGGCTCTCACTTTAACATAGTTGCGGGTAAAGCCGTGCATGTATCCGTTTTTTTGATCTGCTTCAAATAATACTTCAAAGTTTTTATTTAATTGTGTTTCGTAGAAATATCTTCTTTTCTTTTCTGATAAAATCGTTAACATCTTATTGCGTTCGTTTCTATCGCTACCAGGTACTGAACCCGACATATCTATTGCCACAGTATTTTCTCTTTCTGAATATGTGAACACATGTAGATATGAAATATCCATACCATTTATAAAATCATACGTCTCTATAAAATCTTCTCGTGTTTCACCTGGGAAACCAACAATAACGTCTACTCCAATGCAAGCATTAGGCATCAAAGATTTTATTTTTTTTACTCTATCACTATACAATTCTCTCTTATATCTTCTACGCATCAATGCTAGAATTTTATTTGAGCCCGATTGTAATGGTATATGAAAATGCGGAACAAATCTTTTGGAAGTAGAAACAAAGTCAATGATTTCGTCGCTTAACAAATTAGGCTCTATAGATGAAATACGAATTCTATCAATACCTTCTACTTCATCTAAAGCTTTGACCAAATCAAAGAAATTATATTTACCCTTCTCACCAAAGTCACCAATGTTTACTCCAGTTAAAACTATTTCTTTTACTCCGGATGATGCAATTGATTGAGCATTGCTTACAACATTTTTTATCGTATCACTTCTGCTCGCTCCTCTTGCTAGTGGAATTGTACAAAAGGTACAAGAGTAATCACATCCGTCTTGAATTTTTAAGAAAGTACGTGTACGATCACCGTATGAAAAACTAGAAACGAAATCTTTAGCTTGTTCTATTTCACGTTGATGAATTTCAGCCTTGCCTACTTTCTTTTTTGCTTCACCAATATATTCTATCAATTGAAATTTTTCTGCTGCACCTAGAACTATATCTACACCTGGTATTTCAGAAATCTCTTTGGGTTTTAACTGCGCATAACAACCAATTATTGCTACATAAGCATTGGGTGAATGCTTGAGTGCTTCTTTAACTACCTTTCTGCATTTTTTATCTGCATGGTCGGTCACAGAACAAGTGTTTATCACATAAACATCTGCCTGATCTTGAAACTCCACTTTTTCATAACCATTATCGCTAAATAATCTAGCAATAGAAGAGGTCTCTGAATAATTAAGTTTACATCCTAATGTATAAAAAGCTACTTTTTTCATTGAAGGCCAAAGATACCAAAAAAGGAGGTTAAAAGGCGAATAATAGAGATACTTTTACTCCAAAACGGTCTACATCATATGGTCTTGTTACATTATTATTCAATTGTAATTGGCGGTATTGTAGCCTATAAGCATCATCCGTATAAGTTAAACGGTATATGAAATCAACACGAATAAGTCTAAATATATTACTTATGCCAAAGCCAGCTTCTACATAAGGCTTGTTTTGCAAAGTACTGAATGAATTAGTAATCACTGATGTTCTATTTTTTGCTGTCAACTCTCCATACACGGCACGCATGGTTACTAATTCTCTCCATTTTAATCTTCTAATTAATGGTACTCTATTGAAAAACAAGCCCTCGAAATGATGAACATAATCTAATGATATATACTGATCTGAAATGAACTCAAAATAGTTCATCATATTGAATGTTGCATTTGCAAAGAATGGGGTTTGATTACCTCTATGTACTTCTAATAAAGTATATGGTGCTGCAGAGAATAACTTACCAAAGTTTATTGTATAACGTGAATAACCTAAGAATCCTAACCTTAATCGATGATTTATTCTAGCGTTAAATCGGTCATAATTTAAATCAGAATTGAAAAGTCCCTTCACTCCTTTTATATACTGCAAGGTCAAAATCGGTAGCTTAGTATTACCAATGATATATCTACGATTATTGTCTAATACTTGATATTCATTCCATGCTAAGCGTGTTTCTAAAACAAATTCTGTTGTAGTGAAATCTCGCTGAAATGCACCAACATTTACATTCGAATCTTGACTAGCATTGTAAAAATGTTTGTAATCTATATTCTGAATTGTTAATCGAGTCGTTAAGTTTTTAGTAATCTCTCTTTCAAACCAAAACCTGTTCTCTATTTTTTTATTCATCAAAGCAAAACGAGTAATTTGAGAAGTGGTAACGTAGAGAGAACTTTGTTCGCTGTCGAAAGCCGGACTGTCATCAAACTGATAGGCAAGTCCTACTTGGTCAATATCTACACGTCTTTGAACACCCACTTTCGTCCAGAGCACCCTCGACAAAATTTTCTCAACCTGTAAATTATATTTGAACTGTTGGTCTTTTGTACCATAGGCTATATAAGCTCTATAGATCCATTCATTACTGAAATTTATATTTGTTCTAGCACCTATTCTAAACTTGTATCCTTCAATATTGTTAAAGGCAATCAAATTCGGGTACGGACCTATATCTATTTTGTTAACAGTGTAGTGACCTGATACTACAGTATAAAAAGTATTCACTGCTACTTTTACTCTAGGTATATTACGAATAGTATCGATCATACTAAACACGTTGATATCAGTAGAAGTTAATTTCTCATGTCTATACTTATTCCAGTATGCAGTATCTCTTGTTAATGCTTCTTTGGTTAAGCGAATTGGTGCATCGTAAAATTTAGCTTCATGTGGTTCATTAACTTTTACATCTTTTATTGAGTTATATATCTTTACAAGCATACCTACTGTATTTTTGCTGATATCAGCAAAGTCAACAACCACTCTTGATTTCATGGTTAGCCATGCACCTGCACTAGTAGGCTCTAACTCTTGTTGTACCTGTACTCGTTCAATAAAATTAATATTTACAGACTTCGGTATTTCTAAATTCACCTGCTTTAATGCCCATGTAGAATCGGTAATCCAGATGAAACCAGTAAACAATAAATCTCTATTATTCTTTGGTCTTACTTTAATTTGAAAACATCTGAAATTATTTAGATACACCGTATCGGTGATAAAAAAATCATAAAAGAATAATGAATTATCAGAGATAGGTGATAAAAATTCTTTTTCAAAAATCAATAATTTATTCTGATTGAAATTGTATTCTTCGAACGATGAGCCAGTGAACTGGGAAGTAAGTATACCATCTTGAATACCTACTGCTGTTAGCTTTGAAGCTTTTATTATTTCTTTTTTCTTACGGTTAGGCTCACTAGTATAATATACATCAGAAATATTCTCTGAATAAAATACCGGCAAATTCGCATGTCCGTCTTCACCAGCTAGTGCATCTAAACTATCAAATAAAGAAGTAACTGGCTTTAATATTTTTTTACTTCTTACCTTGTCAGAAATATTGTCGACATCAATTTGAATTTTAGAATAGTTCTCATATTGATAAGCAGGCAAACTACTTTTATTGTTCAGGTCACGTTTTTTTTGTGCGTCTTTAATAACTTGTATTGCAGGGTTTATTCCAGCTTCAACAACTACTTCTTTTATACCCACACTGGTAGACTTTAATTGAAAATCTATGGTCTGTGATTGATTAGGTTTTACTTTTTTTGTTCTAGACTTATACCCTAAATAGTTCGCGGTGATAGAATCAACTCTAGAGTTAGTGCGAATAATATAATATCCATCGAAGTCTGCACTCGCCCCTGTTGTTATACCTTTAAACTTAACATTGGCAAAAGGTATTGCTTCATTAGTGTTTACATCCGTAATTCTTCCTCTTACAATGGTCTCTTGTGCAAAGCCAATTACTGAGAAAAATATTAACTGAATAATAAAAATAAATTTTCGCAAAAGATTCATTTATCGTTTCAATACCATTTTATAATGTTGTATACCTGCTTCTTCAAACATTTCACCTTCAGCCTTGAAATTGTATTTTGAATACAAACCCATGGCTGTTAATTGCGCATGTAAATACAAATAATGATGTTCAATAGGTATATCATTTATTATGCTAGACAATAAATGTGAACCTACCCCTATAGATCTATAATCTTTTTTAACTGCAAATCTTTCTAATTTAACACCTTTCTCGGTTACTCTCCATCTAGCTGTACCTGCATATTCAGCATCTACCATTGCAATAAAATGAGTCGATTCTTCTTCAAATTCATACTCCTCCGACTCATCAACCTCTTGTTCTACAACAAAAACCTCTTTTCTAATCTTAAAAGCCTCTTGTAAAACAGTAGGTTCAGTAATTTTTAAAATTTTAATTTCCATTAAATAAGGGTAACGATTTTGTTAATTGTCTGTAAAATACATGTATTCCATTTGATTTTAAAATCCAAACTTATAAATTACAAACTAAACTAAAAATATAAAATGCGACTTAAAACCCTATTAGCATTTCTAGTCTTTTTAATTCACATATCAACTTTTGCTCAAAAGTCCCAAAAAGTAATTAGTGGTTTCATCAAAGAAAAGGGAAGTCGTGAAAATCTAATTGCAGCAACAGTATATATAGCTGAAACACAACAAGCAACATTAAGTAATAATTATGGCTATTATTCAATTAGTACAAACAGAGACTCTATTACTCTTATTGTCAGCTCAGTCGGCTATCAGAAACAAGCTTATACGATAGTTTTAAAAAACAATGTTGTTCAAGATTTTGAACTAGTAAGTAATAACAATATTGCTGAAGTAGTAGTTACAGATTCAAAAGAAAACTTAATATCTCAAGATCAACAGATGAGTATAATGCGTGTACCTATTGAGCAGATACAGCAGATACCCGGACTTCTTGGCGAAAAAGACGTATTAAAAGTTTTACAATTATTGCCAGGTGTACAAAAAGGCTCTGAAGGTAATTCCGGATTATATGTAAGAGGTGGTGGGCCTGATCAAAATCTAATCATTCTCGATGATGCCCCTGTATACAATGCATTTCATTTATTCGGATTTTATTCACTCTTTAATGGTGATGCATTAAAAAGTGTAGAGTTAACAAAAGGTGGCTTCCCTGCACGATTTGGTGGTAGACTATCATCCGTTTTAGAAATGAATATGAAAGATGGTGATAAGGAGAAATATAGGGCTGAATTTGGGGTCGGACTTATATCATCAAGATTTACGGTTGAAGGTCCGATTAAGAAAAACAAATCTTCCTTCTTATTATCAGGCAGAAGAACATATATAGATGCATTAATTTATCCGCTTTTACCAGATGAATCAAAAGGCGGCTATTACTTCTATGATTTTAATGCAAAAGCAAATATTGAGATCGACAAAAAAAACACCATTTATTTGAGTGGTTATTTTGGTAGAGATAAATTTTATGCTAGTTCAAATTTTAGTGATTACTCAAGTCGATTCGGATTGTATTGGGGAAATGGAACGGGCACCATACGATGGAATAGAGTAATAAAAAGTAAATTATTTTCAAACACATCATTCATCTATAGTTTATACCGTTTCAATATATCAATTCGAGAAAAGTTTAATGGAGATGAATTTGAAATTAGATTATACTCAGGTATCAGAGACTTAAGTATTAAACAAGATTTTGACTATGCGCTAAATAACAAACACCTAATTAAAGCAGGAGTTTTCATTCAACAACACCGCTTCACTCCTAGTGCGACAACCATTAAAAATTCTGAATTCCCCGAAGAAGATGAAGAATCTATAGAGACAATAGATGCATTAGAGAATGCAGCGTATATAGAAGACAGATATCAAATAACTCCAAGGTTAAATTCAAACATCGGATTAAGGTTTTCGCATTTTTTACAGAATTCAAAAAACTATGTCGGTTTAGAACCACGATTAGGATTTAGTTATCAACTAAAAACGGATCTTGCCTTAAAAGCTTCTTATGCAATGATGAATCAATACATCCATTTGTTAAGTTCTACAGGTGTTGGCTTACCTACAGATTTATGGGTGCCTGCAACAGATTTAGTTCGACCACAAAGATCAAATCAAGTAGCGATTGGTGCAGCAAAAGATTTCATCCCCCAAAAAATAAATGTAAGTATCGAAGCTTATTACAAACACATGAACAATGTGATAGCTTATAAGGATGGTGCAAGTTTTTTAACTGTAGACGAACCAGGCTCTGAAGATAAAATAAAGTGGGATGAAAATGTGACGAGCGGACAAGGATGGAGTTATGGTTTGGAGTTTTTATTAAAGCATGATGGAGGTAGATTTAGTGGTTGGTTAGGTTATACTTTATCGTGGACAGAGTTGCAATTTGATGCAATAAATTTTGGCAAAAAATATTTTGCAAGGTATGACCGTCGACATGATTTATCATTAGTAGTAATACATAAAGTAAGTAAAGACATCACCTTTACAACTACATGGGTTTACGGCACAGGTAATGCCATTACACTTCCAAAATCAGAGTACATAGCTGTTGTACCAGGTCAAGGTCAACAAGGTTCTTATAATAATTACGTAAGTGATTATGGGGCTAAAAACGGATTCAGAATGGAGGCTTATCATCGAATGGATATGGGTATACAATTTCATAAACAATTGAAAAGATCTACAAGAATTTTTGAGATTTCAGTGTATAATTTATACAACAGAAAGAACCCTTATTTTTATTATATAGGTTATGATAATTCAGGTAATAGAAAATTAAGAAAGATTAATTTATTCCCGATGTTACCTTCAATTAGTTGGACATATAAATTTTAAGTAGATGAAAAAATTAATATATATATTATTCTCATTAAGCATATTAATTAGTTCATGTGAATCAGATGCAGAAGTGGAGATACCTTTTGAACCAGTGAAGTTGGTGCTAAGTACATTTCTAGACCCAGATGCAGATACTAATTTTGTTTATTTATCAAAATCAGATCCTGTGTTCGATCAGAACAGTTCATCCTTTAATGATTTGTTGATCGATGACGGTATAGTAAAAATTTCAGATGGTACTCAAGAAATAACCTTGAGATATGACAATGTTGTAGAAGCTTATTATTTCAGAAAAAATGAATTTGATATTGATTTCAATAAGTCGTATAACATCAGTGCATCAGCTATTAATCAAACCATAAATGTTTCGGTTAAAACTGTTGATTCAAATTCAATAAGCATAAATGATGTAAGCATAGATAGTATAACCAAGGATGATGGGTTTGGTGGAAGCTCTAAGACTTATAAAATTAGATTTAATTTTAATGACCCAGCTACAGAAGAAAATTATTATAGAATTAGTATTACTCCTACTTATATTTATTTTGATGGCAGCTTTAAAGAGTACGAATATATAACGAATGATATTTATAGTGATGTAATTATATCTGATGCGGGCAAGAACGGTACGTCAATAAATATTTACAATGAGTATAGTAGTTTTAACTTCGGATTTGAAAGTTTCAATTATGTAGCTTTTAAAATATATGTAACTAAAATTGATGCAGATAGCTATAAATATTTCAAAAGCCTTCAAAATTATACGGGAGAAGACCCATTTTCAGAACCTACCTTAATTTATACGAATGTGCCAAATGGTCTGGGAATAGTGGGCTCAAAGCAGGTTTTTAGCTATAGAAAGGCTTTATAAGTGTAATTTGAGCAATTCCTATTTTTTCCTTACTATTGCACAAACAAAAAATCCCAAATATGACCATAGATAGAATCTCGGAATTATTAGGTGCTGACGCACAATCATTATTAAACCACGTTTCAAATACAGTTAGCAAAGACCTATTACATTTGCCTGGTGCAGATTTCATTGATAGAGAGTTTGTTTACAGCAACAGAAATCCTCAAGTTTTAAGAAGTTTATCGAACATGTACAACCATGGTCGTTTATCTGGCACAGGTTACTTATCAATATTACCTGTTGACCAAGGTATAGAACATACAGCAGGAGCATCATTTGCCCCTAATCCAATATACTTTAATCCAGAGAAAATCGTAGAACTTGCTATCGAAGGCGGATGTAACGCTGTAGCAACTACTTTCGGTGTTTTAGGTATTGTAGCTAGAAAATACGCTCATAGAATTCCGATGATGGTTAAATTAAACCACAACGAATTAATGACTTACCCAAATAAATACGATCAGATAATGTTTGGCTCGGTAGAAGAAGCTTGGAACCTAGGTGCAACAGCAGTAGGTGCAACTATCTACTTCGGATCTGAAAATTCTAATCGCCAAATTATTGAAGTAGCACAAGCATTTGAAAGAGCACATGAATTAGGTATGGCTACAGTATTATGGTGCTATACAAGAAATGATGCCTTCAAAAAAGACGGTGTTGATTACCATGTTGCTGCCGATTTAACTTCACAAGCAAATCATTTAGGTGTAACTATTCAAGCAGATATTATCAAGCAAAAGTTACCTGAAAATAACGGTGGATTTACGAATGTTAAGTTCGCAAAATCACATCCGAAAATGTATTCAGAATTATCATCTGACAACCCGATCGACTTATGTAGATATCAAGTTTTGAATTGCTACATGGGTAAAATCGGATTAATCAATTCAGGTGGTGAGTCGAAAGGTGCTTCAGATTTAGCTGAAGCAGTGAAGACAGCGGTGATAAATAAGCGTGCAGGCGGACAAGGATTAATCTTGGGTCGTAAAGCTTTCCAAAGACCAATGAACGAAGGTGTTGAATTGTTAAATGCAGTTCAAGATATCTATCTTTCAAATGACATTACTATTGCATAAATTTTATTCTAATTCGTAAAAGAAAAAAGAAATTATGGCTTGGTTTAAAAGAAAAGATGAAGGTATATTAACAAGTACAGAAGAGAAATTAGATGTACCAGAAGGCCTTTGGCATAAATGTCCTTCATGTAAAAAACCTTTATATACACCAGATTTAGAATCACATCAATTTGTATGTTCACATTGTAACCACCATTTGAGAATTGGTTCAAAAGAATATTTCAATATTTTGTTCGACGATAATCAGTTCACTGAATTATTCCCGAACCTAATTTCTGGTGACCCTTTGAATTTCGAAGACACTAAGAAATATCCTGATAGAGTAAAGGAGTCGATAAAGAAAACCGGACTTAACGATGCATTGAAATCGGCACATGGTAAAATTAATGGTGCAGACTTAGTCGTTTGTTGTATGGATTTTAATTTCATCGGTGGTTCTATGGGTTCAGTTGTAGGAGAGAAAATTTCTAGATCTATTGACTATTGTATAGAACATAAATACCCATTAATGATTATCTCTAAATCAGGTGGAGCTCGTATGATGGAAGCTGCATTCTCATTAATGCAAATGGCTAAAACATCCGCTAAACTTGCTTTACTCTCTAGAAATAAATTACCATACATTTCATTATGTACCGACCCTACTACTGGTGGTGTTACTGCTTCATATGCAATGTTAGGTGATATTACTATAGCAGAGCCAGGTGCAATGATTGGTTTCGCCGGACCTCGAGTAATCAAAGAAACGATTAAGAAAGATTTACCTAAAGGATTTCAAACAGCGGAGTTCATCTTAGAACATGGTTTCCTAGATTTCATCGTAGATCGTAAAGAACTAAAAAATAAAATCGCGTCGTTTATTAAGATGTTAAAATAACTTTCTCAATGCTAAAGAGCAAATTATCAAATAGATTTTCTATCGTAATTTCTTTAGCATTGATTTTTTTTCTCTTATCTATTCCTCAATTTATATATTCTCAAAATCATTTCATCGGATTGAATTTTGGTGCAGGTGTTAAACTCTTGTCTGAGAATAAGAAATATAATAAAAGCGTATTCAATGGCGACATGTACCATGTGCAATTCTCTTATATGAATACCCTTAAAAACCCAGATGCAGAATGGGTAAAAAGGTTGAATGTAAAATATCAATCATTTAACATCTCTTATCGCGACCAAAGTAATTTAGACGGAGTAAATGATTCTATACCGGGTGCATTTGGCAATGTAATCTCTATAAATTATAATTTATATCATCAACTAATAGGTAATCAGAAATACGGATTGTATTTTATGCCAGGCTTCGGATTTTCATACGATACTAAAACGTATTATCAAGACAATAGAAATATTTTTATCGGATCAAGATTAAATTTCTTTCCTTCACTAGAACTTGCTTACATACAAATTATTAATGAAAATTTAATATTAATGCTACAAGCTGGTTATATGCATTATTCTAATGCTGCTACTATTATGCCCAATAGAGGTATTAATAGTTTAAATTCAATGTTCGGATTTAGGTATAAGTTATGAGCAGAAATATAATCTTACTATTATTTTTAATTACAATTATTAACGATGCAATGGCTCAAAGTTTTGCTCAAAGAAGTCATGCTGAATTTGGAATTGGCATAGGTAGAAGAGCCTATATTAATTCGAAATCTGCCATGTTGAGAGGTACTGTATTTGCAAATCATTTATATAAAATCAATAACGTAATCAGTATTCGACATGGTTTAGATGTTATCTATTGGGATAAAAAATTTGATGATATAAACACAGGTACTGGATCAGGGTATTTGGTAACCTCTAGTTCTTATGAACATTTCGCCTATGGTTATATTTTAGGTTGTGATTTTGTAATGAACAAAGTAAGCGTACAATTAGGTATGGGGAAATATCTACATTACAAACAGATTGCTATTTATAATTATCAATATTACAGCAAAATAGGATTTAAATATAAATTGAGTAATAAACTATATTTAAACTCAACCATTAGATCACATGGTACCATTGCAGATTATATAGACTTCGGTATCGGTATAAAAATTGGCGACAAAAAATTATAAACTCCCCGCCTCAAGCCATTTGATTACATGCCCGTCTTTCTCTAACTTTCTAAAAAAAGTCATTTGCCTCTTTGAAAATTGATGTATCGCAATTGCTAATTTCTTCTTCATTTCATCATAAGCAAATTCACCCAATAAAAACTGTGTGATAAATTTATATTCGAGTCCTAAGTATATCAACCTCTCAGCAGTATACCCATTCTTAAGCAAATCCTCGACCTCTTGTACCATCCCTCTATTTAATCTATTCTCTAACCTTTCATCAATTCTTTTATTCAACTCCTTTTTATCGATTTTAATTCCATACAATTCAAATTCATATTGACTCTCTTGAACTTTAATAATTTTATGATATTCTTCGGATGATGCAATTTCAATAGCCCTTATGCTCCTTTTACGAGTACTCAAATCAAAATTATGAACATCTTTTTGATGAACAGAATGAAATACTTCATGTAATTCTTCTAATGTTTTTTCATTTAACTCCTCACGTAATTTTACATTAATGGCAATACTTGTATATGGCCTATCATTCAATAAAACATCAAAGTACAATCCGGTACCCCCACAAGCAATCACCCTCTTACCTCTTCGAATAATATCTTGGTAAGCATTATCGAAATCTATTTTGAAACGATCAATATGGTATTGGTCATTTAAACTTATATGACTTATCAGATGGTACGGAATTGCTTTACCATCAATGCTGTATTCCTCTAAATCTTTACCAACTCCTAAATTCAATTCTTTATATACTTGTCGAGAATCAAGACTAATAATTTCAGCATCTAGTTCTTTGGCAAGTGTCACTGCGTATTTAGTTTTACCAGAGGCGGTAGGTCCGAGTATACCGATGATAGTCTTATTATTCATACTTACAAATTAATTTCATGTTACCAGAATTGTAAGTGCTTATATAATCTGAATCATTAAAATCAGATATGCTTAGTATTTGTTTTTCAGTAAATCTCTTAAGTGTTTTTTTGTGAACAAAGAATTTCAAGGGATTACTGAATGATTTAAAAATGAAATTATTTTTTTGATAAACACCAGAAATAGCCCAATCTAAATCGAGATAAGTCATAAACTCATCTACATCTAATTCGTTTTTGATATGCTTCAAAAACTTTGTAAATCCGCCTACTATCGTAAAATTAGATTTAGTAGCAAAGCGTATAATTTCAAAAGATTTTCGCTTCTCACCCTCTTTAGTCATCCACCTACCAGCACTAATACCCATCACCCCCATCAATTCTCCCTTATAATAGATACCATATTTAAAACGAGTATTGGCAGTATCCATCAAATGATTTTGCTCAATAAAATCATCGTAATTATCTTTTTGAATACGTTCAATTTTACATGAACGCGCAAATATTCTTTGATTAGAATTTAATAATGATGCAAAACGATCTTTTATAGATTTTTGATTATGTAATAATTGATCTTCAAATAAATGAATAATATTAAATCCTTTGAGCAATAAAATAATACTCATCTTTTGGAAATAATCATTCGGCAGTTCAGTTAACATCTTGTTGATTTTAACTAGATGAATATAAATATTAAAATCAGACAAATAAATTATTTCAAATTTACTTTCGATAATTTTAACATCCCTTTGAACTTTAGCATTCGGAAATAATTTTTCAATATTTTCGAAACTAATTTTCATTAAGATTTTATAAGCTTTTGAATTTCGTCTAGCTTCATTAAGGCCTCTACTGGTGTTAATGAATTTACATCTAAATCTTTTATGCTGTCTCTAATCTTAATTAACACTGGGTCATCAATACTGAACATGCTTAATTGAAATTCTGCTTTATTAATTTTAGCACGTTTCTTAGAATGTAAGCCAGTGCTAGCACTCGGGTCTTCAGTTCTTTGCTTTTCTAATTGAACTAAAATTTCATTAGCACGCTTCAATACTGTTGGCGGCATACCAGCCATCTTTGCAACATGTATACCGAAACTATGCTCTGAGCCACCTGGTACTAATTTTCTTAAAAAGATAATCTTATGATCCATCTCTTTAATAGAAACATTATAATTTTTGATTCTTGGCATTTGAGATGCCATCTCATTCAATTCGTGATAATGTGTTGCGAATAAGGTTCTAGCTTTTGCTTTTTGATTATCGTGTATGTATTCAGCAATTGCCCAAGCGATTGATATACCATCATAAGTACTAGTACCTCTTCCGATTTCATCTAATAACACTAAACTTCTATCTGATAAATTATTCAGGATGCTAGCGGTCTCGTTCATCTCTACCATGAAAGTAGATTCGCCTGTCGATTGATTATCATTAGCACCTACTCTCGTGAATAATTTATCTACTATTCCGATTGTTGCTGACTTAGCCGGGACAAAACAACCCATCTGAGCCATGATTACAATAAGAGCAGTTTGACGAAGAATTGCTGATTTACCAGACATATTTGGGCCTGTAATAATGATAATTTGTTGATCATCTTGATTCAAATAAACATCATTCGGAATAAAGCTTTCACCAACAGGCAAACGCTGCTCTATAACAGGGTGACGGCCTAATTTGATGTCAAGTATAGGTTCATCTACAATAATCGGTTGTACATACTCATTTCGGTACGAAATGAAAGCGAAAGATGATAACACATCTAATTGACCGATGACAGTAGCATTAACTTGTATGGGGCGAATATATTCAGCTATAGAAAGTACGAGTTCATGATACAATTGATTTTCTAAAGCAGAGATCTTTTCTTCTGCTCCTAATATTTTCTCTTCGTATTCTTTTAATTCTGGCGTTATATATCTTTCTGCATTAACCAAAGTTTGCTTACGTATCCATTCGCTCGGCACTTTATCTTTATGAGCATGTGTTACTTCAAGGAAATATCCGAAGACATTATTATAAGCCACCTTTAATGAACTGATGCCTGTTGCTTCGCTTTCTCTTTTTTGAATATCTAATAAATAATCTTTACCATGAAAAGCAATTTTTCTAAGATTATCTAATTCTTCTGAAATACCTGTAGCTATTACATTTCCCTTTTGTAATAAAGCAGGAGGTTCTGCTTGTAAAGTTTTTTCTATTTTATCAATTAGTGATTGACAAGGATTAATGCGATCCATTAAAGCATACAATGCATCATCATCTATCTCATTACATATAGTCTTGATTTTGTTTATGGCATTCAATGCACGACCTAATTGTACGAGCTCTCTAGGGTTTACTTTTAGCAATGCAACTTTAGAAATCAAACGTTCTAAATCACCTATATTTTTTAATTCTTCCTCGAGTTTATAAAATAAATCTTGATGGTCGATTAATAATTTAACTAGATGTTGGCGTTCAGCAATTAGTGATTTTTCTTTCAAGGGTAATAATATCCATTTCCTTAAAAGCCTTGCTCCCATTGGTGAATGAGTGAAGTCGATAACATCAAATAAGGTTACACCTTGTTCGTTGTTTGAATGTACTAACTCTAAATTTCTTAGAGTGAACTTATCGAGCCATACATATTGTTCTTCTTCAATTCTAGCAATAGAAGTGATGTGTTGTATGTTATGATGTTGAGTATCGTAGACATAATGTAAGCAAGCACCAGCAGCTACAATAGCATGATGCATATTTTCAATGCCAAAACCTTTTAAACTTAAAGTTGAAAAATGCTTGGTTAATGTTTCATATGAGTAATCGTGTCCGAAGATCCAATCTTCTAAAGCATAATGATAATAATTATCAGTAAACTGATTTAGAAAATGTTTTGATTTAGTGCGGGCACATAATATTTCTGAAGGTTTAAAGCTTTGTAATAATTTATCAATATAAGACTGATTGCCTTCAGCAACTAAAAATTCACCAGTAGAAATATCTAACAATGCTAATCCGATTTCTTTATCATCGGTAAAATGCAATGCTGCTAAATAATTATTTGATTTATGTTGTAGGATGTTGTCGTTATATGAAATGCCTGGTGTGACCATTTCTGTAACACCACGCTTCACTATTGTTTTAGTAGTTTTCGGATCTTCGAGCTGATCGCAAATCGCCACTCTTTGTCCGGCGCGCACCAACTTCGGCAAATAAGAATCTAATGAATGATGTGGGAAACCTGCAAGTTCAATATGTGATGCAGAGCCATTGGCTCTCTTCGTTAAAACAATGCCTAAAATTTCTGATGCTTTTATGGCATCTTCCCCGAAGGTTTCATAAAAATCACCTACCCTAAACAATAACAATGCACCAGGGTACTTCGCCTTGATCTCATTGTATTGCTTCATTAATGGGGTTTCCTTGCTTTCTGCTGTCTTTGCCAATCTCGTAAAATTTGTACTAAAAATATAAAATTGAACGCTTTACAAGAAATCGAGTTATTAACAATAAAAAAGGCTTATTCAGGTAGAATAAGCCTTTTTTAAAAAGCATGATTAATTATTATTTAACTGACAATTTCGCCGTTTGTGTACCAGTTTGAGTCTTTATTTGCAATAAATATAAACCAGTTGTTAAATCGCTAATATCTAAGTTAATATTATCAGCATTAAACATATGCTTCGAAATGGTTTGTCCGCTAATATTCTTAACTATCAGCTCTACTCTTTCTGAGCTTGATACATTTGATAAATTAACATTTACATTATTTTTAGCTGGGTTCGGATAAATGTTATAATCAAAGCTCTTAATATTGTTTACTCCACTTAAAACATTATAATAGTAAACTGTTTTAAGTATAGAATCTATCTCATTATTTTTTACAAGTGTTAAATCGATTTTTGTTAATATGACTGAGTCTGTATCATAAATATAAACTGACTCATTATGCAAGGTAGTTTCCCAAACATTGCTTTGACTATTCCACATTTCGTACTTAGCAACTTTTTGATTCATTAATGAATCATTTAAATAAGTTGAACGAGTTGAAGGTATTAAGCCACCTGGCTTGAAATAATAATTTGTATTTATTATACCTTTATAATTATCGTATTCAAATGTATCAATAACATAATTACTCCATGCCTGCAATGCATTACTCCAGCTTTGTGAGGTATATGCATTCACTCTATTGTTTAAAGTATCCCATCGATAATTAACATATTGCATAAAGTTTACCCAATTAGATCCATTCCAGTTTTGCTTTTTTAAGTTTATCAATAATTTATTTACATCATAGGTATATAGTTCTCTATACATTTCTACCCAATCAGTAGATGAAGCATTACGCATAAGTAATTGCATTTCAGAATAATTTTTTGTGCCTGGTACAAAAATTTCTATATATTTCTGTACTGCCTCATAGACAAATCCATTCCACATGCTATCGGTTATAATGGTGGTATCTATATTAGAGTAATCAAATTCACGAGCAATACCATAAGTAGTATTCCACTTATTATCAAACCAATCTTGAAGTTCTTCTTTCACTAAATCACCATCAAGATTATAACTTAATCTTAATCGATAAAGGTTCACCCAATTACCTGCATTGTAAGTTTCTACTAAATTCTCTGTTAAATTTTTACCATCGTATGAATAAGTAGTTCTACTTACATTTACGCCTAAATTATTAGTGGCAATTTCTTGTACCAATACTCCTTGATCATAAGTTAATGCGTAGTTTAATTCAGGTAGCCAAGCTTTGTCTGTAGAATCGTAATTAAAAGTACTCATTGAATGTGGCAATCTTTTAGTAGCAGCTTGCTTTTGCTGTACCTCTTTGAGTTTTTGTCCGAGCTTGATTTGCGCCAATACGCTAGTCGTTAAAGTCAACAACAAGAAAGTTATACGTAATGATTTCTTCATAGATATATTTTTTTTATCTCTATGACAAATCGAATATAAACTACCCTTATTCTTTTAGATAATTATCTTCGTCTGAAAATGAAAGTCCGACACTGTTTTTATCTGCCACATGCATACTTGATGTGATTTCATTTTTCTCTTCAAAATTTTCTGAACGATAATTTTCTAAATCTGAATTAAAGATATGTCCGGGTTTCTGCAAGGCCCTCGGCAGATCGCCCATATCTTCATTTGAATTTCCTAATTCTCCGTCTGCACCAGAAAAAGAAAAACCAAATTTCAACTTGTTTGCATTAAGCGCATGAGTAAATTTAGAATCTGAAGAAGCACCACCCTCTCCTTCAAATTTAGAGCTTGAATTACGTTTCATGAGAATGGATTTATGTGAATAAATTTATGCATTTTTGCTGGCATCTGCAATAATAAATAAAGATGAAAAAACTATCGATGGATGATTTGAACCGCTTGTCAAAAGAAGAGTTCAAGAATGCCGATAAAAAGAAAATAATAGTAATACTCGATAATATAAGAAGCATGCATAATGTAGGATCGGTATTTAGAACCAGCGATGCATTTGCTATTGAAAAAATAATGCTATGTGGTATTACTGCTCAACCACCACATAGAGAAATAGAAAAGGCTGCCTTAGGAGCTACAGAGAGTGTTGATTGGGAGTATCATCCGAAGACATTAGACATAGTCAATCAATTAAAAGCAGAAGGCTATATCATCATTAGCATTGAGCAAGCAGAGAACAGTGTATTCTTACAAAATTTCGAAACAAAAGTAAAAGAAAAATATGCCATTGTGTTTGGCAACGAAGTAGAGGGAGTACAACAAGAAGTCATCAACGCTTCAGACTATTGTATTGAGATACCGCAGTTCGGCACGAAACATTCGTTTAATGTGTCGGTATGCGCGGGAATAGTGTTGTGGGAAATTAGTATTCCGTAGTACGGAAACTGTATTCCGTATTCCGTATTCCGTATTCAGTATTCAGTATTCCGATACCTAATCTTTATATTACGTCAGGTCTAATGGGGTCGATGAAATCTACCCTTACGGGTACTATCTTCAATCATTATGACGTAGATGAAAATTAGGTATCGGAATACTGAATACTGAATACGGAATACTAAATACGGAATACTGACTACAACTTATTTGCCTTTGCGTGATCAGCCAAAAACTGCGCCAAGCCACTATCAGTCAACGGATGCTTCAATAATGCTGTTATAGCTGAAAGCGGACCTGTCATTACATCTGCGCCGATTTTAGCACATTGAATGATGTGCATCGGGTGACGAACTGAGGCTGCTAAAATTTGAGTGTCAAAAGAATAATTATCAAATATAAGACGGATGTCTTCGATTAATTGCATTCCGTCTGTAGAGATATCATCTAAACGACCTACAAATGGTGATACATACGTAGCACCTGCTTTCGCTGCTAACAAAGCTTGTCCGGCAGAGAAAATCAAAGTACAATTTGTTCTAATTCCTTTATCAGAGAAATATTTCAATGCTCTGATACCATCTTTAATCATCGGAATTTTTACGACAATTTTCGGATCGATAGCGGCTAGTTTTTCACCTTCAGCGATCATAGTATAATAGTCAGTCGAAATTACTTCAGCACTCACTTTATCTTCAACGATATCGCAAATAGCTTTGTAATGTTTCATCACATTTGCTTCACCAGCGATACCTTCTTTCGCCATTAACGAAGGGTTAGTAGTTACACCATCTAAAATGCCTAATTCTTGAGCTTCTTTTATTTGTTCAAGATTAGCTGTGTCAATAAAAAATTGCATATGATTTTTGTTATAGATTTTTAAAGAAGAAAAAAGGGTAAGCACCTCATATCGCACCGCTACAACCTTCTACCCTTGCTTCCTTCCGAACCTGGGGGAGTTCAAAGGGAGCTGGTCGTATAAGACTTACCCGTCGCAAATATAGAAGTTTTTTCGCTACGCGCAAAAACTGTTTCGTATTACGTATTACGTATTACGTATTCCGAATCACAAATTTTTAAATTTTCACTAAGAATATTTTTCGATTTGCTGAAGTATGAAGTTCCAATCGGGATTGCTTTCTACGAGTATGCCTTTGACGCCTACGGCGTTACCGGCGTCGATGTCGCGTTGTTTGTCGCCAATGAAAAAACTTTTTGAAGCATCGATATTAAATCGAGCGATTGCTTTTTCTACCATTAAAGATCCGGGTTTGCGACATAAACAATTACCGTTGTAGTCGGGGTGATGCGGACAATAATAAATCTCTTCAAAATGAACGTTAAACTTTTTCATTTCTGCAATTAAGTAATCATGCATCTTGTCGAGCTCTTGTTCATCGTACAATTTCTTCGCAAGTCCGCCTTGATTCGTGATCACCACAAAGATATATCCCCAATCTTTCAGCTTCTTTAACGACTCTCCTAATTGTTGAATTAATGTAAAATCTTCGAAACGTTTAATATAATCGCCAATTTCTACGTTAATAATACCGTCGCGGTCAAGAAAGATTGCTTTATTCATATTCAAAATTACGATTTCAAAATATTAATTATCTTCGTGCATACAAAAAATGTCAGATAGCTTAGTAATAATACCTACTTATAATGAAAAAGAGAACATCGAGAAGATGATTCGCAAGGTTTTTTCATTAGATTATCCGTTCCATCTATTAATTATTGATGATGGCTCTCCGGATGGTACCGCTGAAATAGTAAAGTCACTTCAATCAGAATACCCTGGTCATCTTTACCTTGAACAAAGGTCAGGTAAATTGGGATTAGGTACTGCTTATATTCATGGATTTAAATGGGCATTGCAGAAGAGCTATGATTATATCTTTGAGATGGACTGTGATTTTTCACATAACCCTGATGATTTAATTAAACTCAGACAAGCTTGTGTTGATGGAGCTGAACTATGCATTGGCTCTAGATATATCTCTGGTATTAATGTTGTCAATTGGCCAATGAGTAGAGTGCTATTATCATTCTATGCATCGAAATACGTGCAATTTATAACAGGTATGCCAGTGAATGACGCGACAGCTGGATTCAAATGTTACCGAAGAATAGTATTAGAGACTATTAATCTAGATGCTATTAAATTTGTTGGTTATGCTTTTCAAATTGAAATGAAATTCACTGCATGGAAATATGGCTTCAGATTAAAAGAAGTACCCATTATATTTACTGATCGATCTGAAGGCACTAGCAAAATGTCTAAAGGCATTGTACAAGAAGCTATCTTCGGTGTATTACAAATGAAATTCAATAGCTTTTTTAAAAAATATCATCGTAAATAATTTAAAAAGATGAATCCTATTCTCGACCCTAATGCTGATAATCTCGACAATACTGAAAAAGATATTGAGAAAGTATTACGCCCTTCGGCTTTCGACGATTTTACAGGTCAACATAAAATAGTTGAGAATATTAAAATATTTGTAGAGGCAGCAAAACGAAGAAAAGAAGCTCTTGATCACGTATTATTACATGGCCCTCCGGGTTTAGGTAAAACTACTCTTTCACATATTATTGCAAATGAATTAGGTGTCGGAATTAAAATTACCTCTGGACCTGTATTAGATAAGCCTGGTGACTTAGCCGGATTATTAACGAACCTCGACGAAGGCGACATCCTCTTCATCGATGAAATTCATAGATTAAGTCCGGTCGTTGAAGAATACCTCTACTCTGCCATGGAAGATTATAAAATCGATATCATGTTAGATGCAGGTCCGAATGCGAGATCAGTACAAATTGGATTAAATCCCTTTACTTTAATTGGTGCCACAACACGATCAGGATTATTAACTGCACCCTTACGTGCGCGTTTCGGAATTAACGCACGATTAGAATATTACGATTCAAAATTATTAACGAGTATTGTTTTAAGGTCATCAGACATCCTAAAAACACCTATCACCGATGAAGGTGCATTTGAAATTGCTCGTAGAAGCAGAGGAACGCCTCGTATTGCAAATGCATTGCTTCGTAGAACAAGAGACTTTGCCGAAATAAAAGGTAATGGCGAAATCAATACCGACATTGCTCAATATGCATTGAACGCCTTAAACGTTGATGAACATGGCTTAGATGAAATGGATAATAAAATATTAATTACCATAATTGAAAAGTTTAAGGGCGGTCCGGTCGGACTCAAAACCATAGCCACTGCAGTAGGTGAAGACGAAGGAACAATTGAAGAAGTCTACGAACCATTTTTAATTCAAGAAGGCTTTATGATGCGTACACCACGTGGAAGAGAAGCGACGGAGTTGGCGTATAAGCATTTGAGAGATAAGATTGGGAATGTGAAGAAGAATAACACTTTGTTTTAGCGGAGCTAAAACTAGTATGCTAGTATGCTAGTATGCTAATATGCTAGTGCCAGTAACTAGTGACTAGTAACCAGAGAATCATCGTGACGTAATTCAAAAATCGAGAATCGGAATACTGAATACGGAATACAGAATACATTAGGCGGGTCGATGTAATCGACCCCTACGGGTGCAACAAATTCAGTTCAGCTTATACTTGATTCTGAAGTCCAGAAAATTCGCCACTTCCTTATGTGCCTTAACTTCTACTCCAGCAGAAATTTTGTTGTTGAATAAATATTGAATTCCGTGGCGATGAAAAATTAATCCGTTGTACAAACCGGGGTCATAAACATATACACCTAGTCGGTGATACAATTCAATTTTGCCTAAATCGAATTGAATACCTGCCATTGCACCTGCTCTATATCTTCGGATGTTAGAGCCATTTTCTCTACGATAACGTTCTTGTAAAGCATCGTCTTTGTAAAATTCTAATGCTGAATTAATGGAAATTAATTGTGCTAGTTTTCGAACATAGCTAGCTTCAATACCATAAATTAAAAATCTTTTTTTCTCTCCATTTTGTACAGTTCTACTACTAAAGAAAGAGCTCGCGTAATATCTATTTGATTTATTTAATTCTACATTTTCAGATTTTTTAAAATTTCTATTGATGGTAATTTTTTGTTGACTTATACCAAACTGCACACTAGGGAAATTCAATCCGAGATTGGGGTCTTTTATACCACCATTCGAAACATGATTAAATGGCAAGATGAAGAACAATGAAGTACGATCGTTAATGAAGTACTTCCATCCGGGGCCTAAGGAAACAAAGCCGCTTACTGGTAAGCTGTAGGCAAAATTATTCGGATTTTCATTGATGTCAAAAGGTTTATTCATAAATGCGAAACCGGCAGTCGCTCTAAATAAAAAATAATTATTCTTAGATATTTTAAACTGAGGTTCTACATAATAATTTAAATGCAAACCTTGTCCTAATACATTCGAATTCCCATAATCATTCAAGCTTAACGTTATTCCAGATTGCGGGTAACAACTACATATATCGTAGTTTTTTTGATTAATTTTTTGTTTGTAAAAATCGAATTGTAAGGCGATGGGGTTGTTAGATTTTATAGCTGCGATTTTAGAATTATGCGCTAGAGTTGTTCCATAATGAAATGAAGCAGCCCAACCTAAAGTTGAATTTTGTGCACTTGAATTTAATGCGAAAAGCACTAAAAGGAAGTTCAATAATTGCTTCATATTATAAACTTACAAAATCTTAGAGTATTTTTGATATTATGACGCCTCGCGAAATAAGTCTATTCATTAAACAAGAATCTGTAGCATTAGGTTTTTTATCATGTGGTATTAGCAAGGCTCGTTTCTTAGAGGAAGAAGCTCCTCGCTTAGAGAGTTGGTTAAAATCTAATATGCATGCTGAAATGTCGTATATGGAAAACTATTTCGATAAACGATTAGACCCGCGCAAATTAGTTGAAGGATGCAAAAGCATTATAAGCTTGAGTTTTAATTATTACCCCGAAGAGCAACAAAGAACAGACAGCTATAAAATTTCTAAATATGCGTATGCTGAAGATTACCATGATGTAATCAAGCGAAAGTTGAAATTGCTAATTAAAAGTTTACAAGATAAAATTGGCGAGATAAATGCAAGATCATTTGTAGATTCAGCACCGGTAATGGATAAGGTGTGGGCGAAAGAATCGGGACTTGGCTGGATAGGTAAACACAGTAATTTAATCAACAAATCACAAGGAAGTTTTTTTTTCTTAGCAGAAGTATTAATAGATGTTGAATGTGAATATGATCAAGCATTTCAAACAGACCATTGTGGAACCTGCACAAAATGTATAGATGCATGTCCGACCGATGCTATTGTTTCACCTTACATCGTCGATGGCAGTAAGTGTATTTCATATTTCACTATTGAATTAAAAAAAGAATTTGAATCTAATATGAAATTAGATTTTGATGATTGGGTATTCGGTTGTGATGTATGTCAGGATGTGTGCCCATGGAATAGATTTTCTATACCTCATCAGCATCAAGAATTGATGATAAAAGAGGAGATTAGAAATTATTCGAAGAAAGATTGGGAAGAGATTTCGGAGGAAAAATTCAAATTAATATTCAAGAACTCTCCTATCAAAAGAAGCAAATACGAAGGTTTTAGAAGAAATATTATTTATAATAAAAAAAGCTAGTCAATTTTGACTAGCTTTTTTTTATGTTATTTATTTATGCAATTACTCGCTTATTAATACTTTGCTTGTTAATGATTGTCCTTCAAAAGTTACACGTGTATAATAAACACCTGGTGTAACACCTTGAACATCTAGTGAAACTTGTTGCAATCCACGACTTGCATCATTGATATTAATAGACTTTATAGATTTACCTAAAACATCTATTAATTCAATGGTTACATCGCCATTGTTTAATAAGTTCAAGTCAAAATTAAATGCATCATTTGTAGGGTTTGGCCAAGGAGCGCTTAATATCATATTTTCAGCAACTTGTTCTACTCCAGAGAAACATCCAGCGAAATTTATTACAAATTTTTCTATTCTATCATTTTGTAAGTTGATGTCATCTTGTAGATCACTTATATAAACTATTAACTTACGAACATTAGTAGGGTGACAATCGATACTATCCATAAATACGAATGAAGCGACACCTTGAGGAACGATTGAATCGATGAAAGTCTCTGTTCTAATATTTGCATCTTCAGGGTAACCACCATCTAAGTAATAATTCACGTTGAAATCTTTAATAGTAACAGTACCAGAGTTTTTAATTAAAACACTAACTGGAGTTTTGCGGTCTACTTTAGCGGCAGCTGGACTTACAATTGAAGACACGCCACCATCAATTATACTTGATATTGATGAAAAGAAAGTTGAAGTTGCAGTGTTATTTGATAAATCAATATCATCAGGCAAATAAGCCTCTACTCTTAAATTGTATGTACCAGTAGCAGGTGGTTCAAAACGAGTTGTAAATTCATATGTTAATACATCTGAAGGAAGCATTGGTTTATAAGGCTCTTCTACTGGAATTACCTCATTAGCTACTTCAATATTATCTACATAATACTTCACATTTAATCCAGAGATCTTACTTAAGCCTGGGTTTTTAACAGTAATGACAACTGGTACTTCAGCAGGGTAAACTTCAGGTGAAGGTAGAGGGCTATCGATACTTACTACTTCAACATCACCTTTTATTAAAAATTCATCAGCACCAATATCTGGGAAATCTGCATTACGAGGCTCACCATCGATGTCTGTATTAATTTCAGAAACTACTAATGCACCTGCATCGAGGAACTGATTGGTCATGTGTAAATTAGAATCAGTAAAATAATCGGGGTCAACACCTACTGATTTCTCATCGGTTAATGATGTCTCTCTATATTCTTCAAAATTCAAATAATCTGTACCAGATACTCTAGCGAATAAAGTTCCTTTAGTAAATAAGTTATTGTTATCAGAGGTATCTAATGTTCCATTATAAATTGACATACAGAAACCTACGCTATTATTGTATAAAGAGTTATTTAATAATCTAACTTTATTAGTGTTATCATCAGCTTTTAATGCTGCTCCGAATACAGAGTTACCGGTATAATTGATAGAGTTGTAGTACATCTTTAAAGGAGTAACTTTAACAAGATTAACACCTGCACCATCTGCTCCTTGTCTGAACCTACCACCAATCATATTATTAGCAAATAAGATACCGTTAATACCTACGTTATCATTTAAATTCACACCAATAGTAGCTGCATTATTAATAACGTTATTAGTGATTCTTGTATCTGCTCTATTGAATTGTATACTAATACCTGTAGAGTTAGTTTGAGCTGGTCTCATTTTAATCGTATTCGCATTAATAGAAACGATATCATTATAAGACGAGAAAATACCGAGTGATGCTGTTTTGTAAATAAAGTTACTGTCTACATAAATACCACTCTCTCTTAAAAACTGAGATTTACCTCTTAATAGAACGCCTACGTTACCACCATAAATTTTATTATTTACAATACTAATGTTAGACCCAGAGAATCCATCAACAGTAATTTGAGCAGAGTCGGTACTAGTAATACCAAATACGTTTGGCGAAGTTGAATTCGTATCCATCATCACAATACAATCTCTAATGATAATATCACTTGCTTGAGATGTGATTTGAATTGCTGCTGTACCTGCAATTGAGTTACTAGCATTTCTAAAAGTGATACCTTTGAAAGTAATGAATTTAGATCTATTTAATCGCACGATATTTCTAGTAGTATTTGAAGAAACACCTGTACTACTAATGGTAACATCAGCAGCATTTCCAGATTCAGATCTAAATACAATTCTATTTTCGTTAGAAGTATTTTTCGGATTATTAATAGTGAATCGTTCGTTATAAGTTCCAGGTCTGATGTTAAAGGTAACCGGACCTGTAACACCACAAGAGATGGCATTAACAGCAGAAGTAATATCTGCGAAATTCGGATTAGTTCCACCAATGGTATAAGTACCCGAGTTCAATCCAGTACAAATTAAATTATATATCGTATCGTTTTTAGTAACTGGGTCACCTACTACTCTATCAGTAGGCAATACTCTTACATAAAAGGGATAAGTGCTATTAGCAGTTGCATTAAAAGGCGTTGTAAACGAATATTCAAAATTTGAATATGGTATAGATAAAGAGTTCGTAGAATTACTTCCAAAAGTTAAGCTCTCACCACCTGAAGGAACCCAAGTTGTACCATCGCTAGAATATTGTAATTTGATTGTAGTACCATCTAAAGTAGTGCTACCTAAATTCATCATTTTAACTTTAATGGTATTCGGATTTGTACTAAATACAAGAGGATTAATAGCAAGTAATGCTAAATCTTTTGCATTTGGTATATATTCATCTGCACCGATATCTGTTTGAGTAGGATTTCTTAATTCACCATCAAAATCTCTAGGAATCTTGCTGAAATAATATCCTTTACTTTCAATTGCAGGGTTAGTAGAATGTAAATCGAAGTTAGAAACAAATAAAGGATCTGTTTCAATACTATTTAATTCAAATCCTTGCATTGCAGTTTTTAATTGCGACATGTTTGCTCTATCTGCAACCCAAAATGCATACAATCCAGAATTCGGATCATTATCTGTATAATATAAATTATAATCTGAAGCTCTTAAAGAAGTTTGACTAGTTACGAAAAACGCATAGCCTCCACCTGAGCAGTAAAATATATTGTTATATAATGATACGTTAGCTCCTGATGCTAAGAAAAATGCAGCAGAGTTATTAGGTGATTCAGTTGAAACAGCGTCGTATTTTACTGAGTTGTTATATAATGCAATTTTATTGACTTCATTTAAATAAATACCAGCACCATTACCAGTAGTTTTAAATCCGCCGCCTATCATGTTATTTGAAATAATTAATTCAGTACCACCTTCAACAGATGTTAAGTTAATTCCTCTATAACCCGCTCTTAAAATTCTATTAGCATTAATGATTGCATCAGACTTAGATGCTAGAATTCTTATGCCTTCGCTATTTGCATTGGCTGCTGCTCTAAAATTAATTTTATTCTGACTAACATTTGCAACATTTACATAAGAAGCATTAAAACCATAAAGATTACATGAGTCTATTTGGTTATTAATGACATTAATATTTGTTGAACGTGAACTAGTATTTCTACCATAGAATTGTACACCACTAGTGCCATTTCTTAAAGTAGAATTTGAAATTGTAATACCTCTTGAGAAAGCACCACTATCAATTCTAGCTTTATCAGAAAATACAATTGGGAATTTCTGATCACTTAATCCACTTGAAGTCGGCACAGTGATCACACATGAATCTATAGTAACAAAATCTGAATTATTTGTAATGTTAATACCCGAAGCAAATTGAGTTGTTGATGCTGTGTTCGTTATTGTTAAATTCTTTAAATATAAATAGTCGGTACCATTAACTTGAATGGCATAATGATTAACACTGTTTTGTCCAGGTGTAGTATTTTGTATAATTACATCAGATGCATTACCAGTTACAGATCTAAATGTCAATGTATTTGTTGTTGATACCCCTTTTAAAGCAGGTAAAACAAACGGAGGATAAGTACCTGGATAAACATTGAATACTGTAGGTCCGCCTACCCCACATTCAAACGCAGCAATTGCTGCTGCAAAAGTCGGATAGTTTTTAGAACCTACTGGTCCGCCTATAGAATAAGTACCATTCAAACCTACACATATCGACAATACAACAGAGTCGTTTTTATTCCATGTATCATTCGGTACCGCTGGTGAAACTTTTAGCGTTAATGAATATAAACCGGGGTTCGGAATATCCCATTTTTGGGCTAAATTGAAAATCTGTTTTGAGTATGATTTACTTAATTGAGTTAATTGAAAGGTTTCCGGATTAGTATACGCACCATTATTTATTTTATAGCTAAGGTTTATACTATTTCCATTTAAACTCGCTAATCCGTCGTTTTTAATTACAACAGGCAATGTATTTAAACCTTCTCTAGGCACAAAATTCTTCTCTAATCCGAAGGTCTGTAAATCAGTATTACTTCGTATTACTTCATCGGCACCAAAGTCTGGAGTTTCAGGATCTCTTGGGTGATTTTCGAAGTCGAATTGTATAAACGACAATATTGCTGCTTTGCCAATTAAAGCATCGTTATCGATTCTTAATGTTGTTGTAGATGTAAACTGAGGATTTACGTTTAATGATTGTGCATCCTTACCTGTTCCAGCTCTTAGAGCAGCAATATTATTTCTGTTAGTACCCCCAATATTAGCAAGTATTGAACCACTACCTAAGAAATAGACATTATAATTACAAGTATCTAATGTATTAGCAGCACGAACTATCAAGGTAGGAGCACCACCAATTGCATAAAAAATATTATTTTTTATTGAAATTTTTTGAGCTGGTAAGTTTGTTGAGTTTTCAACTGCAAAACATGTATTGTCTGGAGCTGATGTACCACCTGGTGCTGAGTATCTTATTGAATTATTGAAGAACTGCAAATTTCTTGAGTACTCTACGTGTACCCCTCTCGAATAATTCTGTTTAGAATTACCAGTGATCATGTTATTATAGATATAACCTGCTGAACCAGCATTTACATTCCATACAAATATACCGAAGGTGCCATAGTCTCTTATGATATTACTATGCCAGCTGAAATTTCCTGAAGCATTTCTAATACGCATACCGAACTGAGCTTCATTCGGATTTACTCTACAATTAATTTCATTCGTAGCGATTAGAGGGATGTTATTAAAATCTATATCAATACCGCTATAGCAATTGAAAAATTTATTACCTGTGATTTTATTTCCTCTAGCTGGTTGAACTGTACTTTTACCTAACAAACGAATTCCAAAAGAGCCTCCATAAATTTGATTATTTGAGAAGGTGTTATAGTTAGCACAATTTTCAGCTAATGAAGTGTTATTAATGTCAGATGCTACAATCGGAATTGTATTACCATTAAATATTGTGAAATCTTCATCAACTTTTATGATACATCTAGTAATTGTATTGCTTTCTGATGGTTTACGTGTATCACGATTATATGTTAAGTGAATAACGGAAGCAAAATTATTAGAAGTGGTAATATTTCTATTATTAATAATTGTTAGGTCTGCCAAAGTATAAAATGAACAACCTTCAAATCTTATAACTTGATTGCTATACAAAGTATTATCACCATCATCTTGAATAATTACATCTGATGCTTTACCAGTTTCTGATTTAAATATTACGAAGTTTTTAGCAGATGCCCCCACGAAAGGCTTTAATGTTAAATTTTCATTATATGTTCCGGGGCGAATATTGAAAGTTACTCTACCTATTACTTCTGAATTAGTCGCTAACAAATCTGTTAAAGCTTTTTGAATAGTTTGATAGTTAGCATTGCTACCTCCAATAGTATAAATACCACTAAAGTATTTCTTTTGTGAAAACACTAAAGAAGATGTAATCAAAATAAGTAATAATGTGCTGCTTAACTTTTTAATCACTTTGTTCATTTTTAAGTTTTAATTTTAAAATGCGATGTTCAAAAATTGAACATCGCATAATCTTAATATTATTTTACAATTACAAATCTGCCGTTATAACTTTGGTCACCCGCTTTCAAAACAAAGAAATAGGTACCTTCTGCTAATGTCTCATTATTAGTTTCGATACTGTGTTTGCCTTTCGATAAGGTACCTGCTTTTTCTAGCTTAACTAATCGACCAGACAAATCGTAAACATTTATTTCTACTTCAGTTTCTGTATCAAGGTCTATACCGTAATAAACTTTGCCGTTAGTCGGATTAGGGTATACAGCGAACAATGTATTTTTAGCATTATTCTCGATACCTACTAATGTTGATACTGCAATACATAAACTATCATTTTCTGGTATAACGTCGTCAATCAATTTTGTATATGCACAAATATCGAAACTTACTGCCTTCTCTGGGTCTATCTGATAAGTGAAAGTGTAATCTTTTGCTTCTTTTTTATTAATAGCTTCAGATATATTTCTAGTTTCAACAATTTGATTATTTACTTTTAAGATCAACTGATAATTACTTGTTCTTAAATTACCATAATTCGTTACTTTCACTTCAACATTCGTCAATGAACTCACTGGCAATCCATTTAATGGTGACAAGTAAGCTGATACACCAACATCAGAGGTGTCTAAAGAGAACACTCCTATTTTAATTGTATCATTGAAATTATTAAAGTCATTATTGACAAATTTATTATCTGGTGTTAATTTCAATATTTCTGAATAAGCAGCCAATTTATGGTAACCTCCTTGACGAGTAGAGAACTTTTTAGGGAAGACAATAAATGCTGTTGAATCAAATAATAAAGCTGGATTAAATACTTGAGTAATAGAATCAACTACAACACCATCAAAAGTATATTTGAATTTAGTAGCGGTTAAATCAGCACCTTTATTTTTTACTTCAATAATTACTCTCGCAGAATCTTGGAAAGTCGCGCTATCTATTGGTGTAACAAATCTTAATACAGACATATCAAAACCTGGTATATATTCGTCGCAACCTACGTCAGGTGTACTAGGGTTTCTAGCTTCTCCATCAACATCCGTAACTACAATATCGAATGGTTGAGCTCTTCCATCTAACTCAACTTTGTTAATATGTAAATCCATATTAGATCTAAACACGGGGTCGAATGCGCCAAGTCCACCAGGTGAATTACCTACGTTGAATGGAGAATTACCCTGATCTTGTAAACCAAGAGTAGTTAAATCATTACATACAGTACCTCTCCATTTCGCAATATTTAATCCGCGTGTATATAATAAGTTTGAACCTGATCCGAAAAATTCTGTTACTCCATTATTAGGTTCTTCGTCGAACATAATAGCATATCCATTGCCGTAATTCGCAAAAATATTATTGTAAATAGCTAAACTATTTGAACGCATAATATAGAATGCTGAAGAGCTATCACTAGTACCGTCGAATAATACTGAGTTGTTTAATATTTCAATAGCACCCGAAGAGTTAACACCTTTCGATGGGAAAGCTCCTGTTGATTTAATGATCATTGCATGGTCTCTACCAAAACCATCCGGTGTAAATCCACCCGCAATCATATTACTAGCAATTAAACCTCTTGATATTGTTCTACAACTATCCATTATAAAACCTGCACTCTGTGCATTTCTTACAATATTATTAGTAATAATAAAATCAGTTAAGGCTCCGTAAATATTAATACCTACGCTATTCTTATTGCCACTACGCATATAGATTTCGTTGCTACTAATGCTGTCAATTTGTGAATAAAACACATCGATAGCTGCAGTGTACTGGTTTCTGAATTTAGAGCCGATGATTTGGTTCGGACCTTTAGTCGCGTTGTTTTTTAATCCTAAGAATCTTATTCCGAATCCTCCACCTTTAAACTCACAATTCTCTATAGTGTTATTATTATTAGATGCTGGGTCAGTAAATGCAATTCTACCAGAACCCAATACCCCTACTAATGTGTTTGCGTCTACTGTAGAATCGAATTCGAAAATACAATCAGAAATTCTATTATAAGCTGCTGAATCAGCAAGGTGTATACCAGATGCTCTTGCTTTTGCATCACTCTTAAATGTTAAATTCTTAATGATGATGTGCTTGGTACCTTGTAATTGCATTACGTGGTGCTCTACAGCTTCATCAGTATTTTTGAATTGAATAGTTACATCTTTAGCACTACCACTCTTAGATGTAAATGTTACTGTAGTATCGAAGTTTGTGTTAATGTTCGGTATTGTTATTCTTTCAATGTATGTACCATTAGAAACTTTAAATACAATTGATGAATCAAAACCACAAACTAATGCAGTTATAGCTTGTGCAAAATTACTAAAGTCTTCTGTACCATTATTACCTATTGTATAATCACCTTTCTTCAAACCGACACATAGATCTTTGCAAATAACTTCATACTTTGTAATCGTATCACCTGTTAATCTGCATTGTGATGTTGGTACAATTCTTACACATAATGGTATGACCAAGAAATTCGTTTTGGTATATTTTGCAGAGAATGTAAACAACTGTTCATCGTAACGTGATTTTAATTTACTTAATTGAACACTTTGTGTACCTATCCAAGTTTGTCCTGAGTCAACCGAATATTCTAAACAAATTGTTTTGTCGCTGATATCTGCATTACCATCATTTAATATAGTTACAGTAAATTCATTTTGACCGTAAAATGCTCTTTCATTTTTAATGTTTAAGAGACTTACATCTAACCATTGTTTCTCGTATTCGATTGAGCCGATGTCTGTAACACGCGGACTTCTTTTTCTGTTGTAAAAATCTCGGCTGATACCTGGAACTACAAGTCCTTTTTTATCGAATTGTAAAGTATCTGGAGATAAATTCAAATCAGTACCACTAACAAAACCTGGTTCTAAATCTATTGATGCATCATCTTGTGCTGTGTTCAATTCCCATGTAGCAAAATCTTTTTGCGTGTTTGGTGGGTAATATGCGAACTTAGATTGATAACCAGTAAAATAATTATTGTGATTAAACTGTGAACGAGGATCGTTCGAATCAAAATAAATTACAAATGGAATTTGTGCAGCACCTGGCACTGAGTCTACCATTACGATGTTATTTTTAACATGTATGTTAGTAGGTGAAATTTTTACAGTTGTTGGATTACCAGTTTCTGGATCTGGCAATGTGATGTTTTCACTTCTCATTGATAAAGCTGCCACCAAACCATTATATCGAATTGAATTATAATATAGTCCGATGTTACTAGATCTCTTAATTAAAATTGCGGCAGAAGTGTCAGCAGTAGAAGACCCAAAATTATGAGTAATCCAGTTATTCGCTACTATTAATCTATTATCATAATTCGCATCAACTCCAATTATTCTAATACCTACTTGTTTAGCATCTACAATTTTGTTTGCATTGATTAATCCTCCAGCACCTCCAAAATTATAGGATATAGAAGCACATGATGCTGCTGAATTCAATCTTGGCTCTAAAATATTAAAGCCTATACTTTTTACAGTGTTGTATTTTGCAAATACTCCATATTGATAGAACTCAGAAATTATATTACTGTCTACAATATTGTTTTCATCAAAATCAACTACAGATGACCCCATCAATGCAACACCTGCATAGCCACCACTAATTTCATTTCTTACAATTCTATTAGATGAGCCATTTTTCGCGAATGAATTATTATCATCAACATTCATTTTCGAAGTTGATGTGAATACAATCGGATAAAATTCTTTATTGACAGATGTAGTACTTACTTGAATTTTACAACCTTCTACCACATTTGATTTTGATTCTTTAGTAAAATGTATACCTGAACCAAAATTCAATCCAGTGTTTCTGATAGTCAAATTTCTTAATCTAACAAACTCCGATCCGTCGAACCTAATGGTATAATGTATTCTATCTTTATCACCTGCAGGAGTAGTTGGTTGATTAATTACTACAGCAGTATTTAAAGTTGTATTGTGTGGCTGCAATGTTACTAATGGTGAATCTAAATTCACTAAATATCTTGGGATGTTAATTCTTTCTGCATAAGGTGTAGCAGATGGTTCAACATTCAAATAAATATCATCACATACACCACAATTTCCTTTGATATAATCAAAAGCTGATTGAATATTACTAAAGTTCTTTAGTGAATCTACATTCGTTGGAAATGGCGATTCATAACCTATATAATAGTCACCTTCTATACCCGTACATTCTTCTCTACATTTTTCATTGTTAGAATAAACGGTGTCGTTAACAGCCCATCCCGGACTTATCTTTATACATAAATTGTATATACCTCTTTCAGGTACAGAACATAAAGTTTTGAAAGTGAAAATTTGTGTATCACCTGTTTTCTTTAATGTTAATCTTACAGTATCATAGCCTGTAAATGAATAACCATTTTCACCATCAGACATCGTATATTGAAGCGGAACATTAATACCAGATAATGAATATTTACCTCTGTTTCTTAATTTAACTACAATCTTATTAGGCTTTGTGTAACAGATCAAAGGATTCATTACTGCGTTCACATCTAAGTCATAGTTTGGTACTGTAAATTCATCTGCTCCAATATCGTTGATCCCTTTTCTTGGGTCACGATCAAAGTCTTTTGTAATATCTTGTCCGCCCGCTGCCTTACTCTCTATCGTTAAATCATACGAGTGTAAATCATATGGTAATTGCTCAAACTTAATTGGCAATGCTAATGTCTTTCTCTCTCTCGATGAATTATTATTATCGTTTTTGAATTCTGTTAATGCAACTAACGGACTCTGACTTGTTTGTCCGAAAATGTAATTCTTCTTCGTTGCATTTAAATTTGAAATTCTTTGAATCAAAATCAATGGTGTTGATTTACTTTTTGATTCTGTATAGTACAAATTATTATCTGCTGCACTTAAACCAGTATTCGCAGAACCTTGATTTCTTATTCTTGTATAATACTCTAATGCAATTGCTCCATTTGTAGAATATAAAATATTATTAAATGCCTCTATTTTAGTATTCGTGCTATTAATAATCATACATCTTGCAACGTTTTCAGAAACTGCAGTACCTGAAGCTCTAGGAGCATCCATTAATATAGTATTGTGCAATACTGACACTCCAACAGTACTATTCATATTGATACCCGCTGTAGCTGTACTAAATGTTGTAAAACCACCACCTATCATGTTATTACTAACTACAAAAGATGATTTCTTTTGTCCAGGGAATTTCTTACTTAAACACGATTGCAAGAAAATACCTGTAAATGAAACATCGTAAATCTTATTCCCTGAAATATCGTTTTTATCAACTCCTTCTCTATCACCTAAACCCTTTGCATATATACCCCAAGCGGTACCATCCATACCTAATTTACCAGTAATAATATTATGCAATACTCTTGTATCAGCAAAATCTAAATAAACACCTGCTTTGTGAAAACTTGTAATGATGTTATTCTCAATAAAGTTCTCTTTATCTCTTATTGCAGTGTCTTGTCCGAACATCGCTACCCCATAATAACCACCAAAAATTTTGTTGTTTATTATTTTATTGAAGTTACCGTTTACTCCATAAGATTGTGGAGCAACAGTTGTGTTCATAAGTGTACCTAATTTACTAGATACAATCGGCACTAATGAAAGCGGATATGGTGTAATTGTTGAGTCAACTCTTATAATACAATTCGAAATAGTATTGTATTTAGAATTACCTGCAAATTGAATACAAGAACCATTAGAGGTACTCCTGTTTTCAATTGTAAGATCTTTTAAAGTAATGTATTGAGCATTATTAAATAATACGGTTGCGTGATTCTCTGCTGTACCATTGATGTAGGTAAGCTTTGTAGCAAATACATTATTTTTTGATTTAAATGTAATGGTATTTATTGCTGATGAGTTTCTGATTTTCCAAAGGTTGATCTGCTCATCGTAGATACCATCGGCGATTTCAAAAACGGTCGGACCTGCAACACCGCATTTTAAGTAATCATAAATTTCTTGAAAACTCGTGAAGTTTGTATTACTTGGTGCTTGGTTAGGGTCAATTGAAAATATACCTTCTAATCCGACGCAAACATCAATTGTTAAAGAATCGTTAACTGGTCTTAAGTCACCAATATTACCACCATAAATATAAACTGTAAGTCTAAATTGTTGATAAGTAGTTCTTGTGATTCTATTTTTTACTGGAACTTGAAAAGTTTGTGTTCTAAAGTATGTAGAAAGTTGGGTTGGTAAAATTTGTATTGCGGAATCAGGATCTAGTTGATCTACCCCATTGATTTTATATAAAATAAACAATGGTTTGTTACCATTGGCATTACCTTGATATCTAATAGTGAAATTCCAAGGTGTTGGAGCATTATATCTAAATACATCTGGTGAAATACCTACAACGGCAAAGTCATCACCACCCGGACCGAATTCATCACAACCGATGTCTGGCGGATTTACTTGGTCTCTTAATTCACCATCATAGTCAATAGGCGCTTCAGTTAAAGCAGCTGTATTTCCTTTTTGATTAATATCGTTTGATAAAGTATGTAAGTCAGTGCTTGAGAAAAAACTCGGATCTTTTGAAATAGAGTTTATGTCTTTTAAACTGATTTGTTGTAAATCTAAAAGTCCTAATCTTGCTGCACCATTCCACCATGCAAAACCAGTTGTTGGATTGTTAGCAGGGTCGAAATTTTTCACCCATAAATCATTGTTATCTGAAATAATTACCGGATTAGTCCCTGCTGCTGATGCATTGTAATATGCATAACCTAAATTATTTTGTGCAAAAATATTATTGTAAACTCTTATGTTACCAAGAGCTGGCGTTCCTATCACATAAAATGCGGCTGTATTGTCTGCTATACCTATGTTTACCGGCGCATCCATGAATACAGAATTAAAATAAACGTTCACCCATCCACAGTTATTTAATGCTAATCCTCTAGGCACATCATTGGCTGCAATGGCATTACTGAAGAAATCTCCAGCAATCATATTGTTGTAGACGTTTACGAATCTGTTCGTCGACGGACCTGTACCAGAAACTGACGACATGTAAATACCATGTTGACCTGCACCTGATACATAATTTCTTGTAATTTCAATATTGCCTGGTGCTGTTGTATTTATATTCGTCAACCAATATCCAGTTGATTTTTTATCTGCTGATGATGGTCTAAATTGAACACTGTTTTTTCTAATTTTTGTATTGTTACCATAGTTAACATATACACCATAATAGACAACTTGAGAAATAGTATTATTTTCAATTACTACTGCTGTATCTCTAGGTGTAATACCTCCCGAAACTGCAACACCGTAATACCCGCCTGAAATTTTACAATTACTAATTGTTGCAAATTTCGCTGCCGGATTTGTAGTTAATGTGTACGTTGGTGCATTACCCATAGCCCCTAATAATACGCCCGCGAATCCTCTGTTATTAGAAATCGAGTCGACCGTTATTTCGCAATTATCTACTGTATTTCTGTCTGCGGATGTTAGCATTTGGATACCGATACCAGAAACTATATTTCTGTTCACGACTCTAAATCCTTTAATAGTTACTCTATCTGCACCTGTTAATTTAATCGTTGATTGAACTGCAGCTTCACTTACTAATATTACATCTCTATTTCCTGTTTGACTTTCAATTGAAATATTATGATTACCACCCGAATAACTTAAGTCGGTACCTACTAATTCGATGTTTTCATTGTAAGTACCTGGCTTAACTTTTACTGTTACGTTACCGCTGATACCATTATAACGCATAGCATTTACAACATCAGATATATTTCTATAATCCGACGGCGCAATACCAACTACTTTTGTACCTGAAATTGCCGTACCAAATGTTGCACGCAAGGTGTCGTTTGCAGTACTATTATCATTTTGGTTATTTACTTCCTTAATAAATACCTCTAATGTAACACCTGGGTTATCAGCATAAGTACCAGCAACTATAATATTGGTTGTTGGAATTTGATTTGCATTAGAAGAAGCTGGCATTGCTCCTACCCAAGTGTAATCTGTAACTGGGCCGTTGTTAACTCTCCATCCTAATTTCACAGATGTTATTGCTACGTTTCCATAGTTTCTAACTCTTACAGAGATAGCTTTATTTGCACCAGTATGTGGAGCTAGTGGAGAGTTTAATTGCATTATACCTGCATCGAGATTACTTTGTGCATAGGCATTAAATTTACCTATGACTAATAAACTCGTGACTATCAATAAACCTCTAACTATATTTTGCAAACCTTTCATATGTAGTATATGCTATAAATTATTTTACAATTTCAATTGTTCCTGTTTGTGTTCTTGCTCTCGACTCTAAAGTGAAGAAGTAAGTACCTGCTGATTGCGAATCTTTAGGATCCCATTCAAATGCTGGGTCTACCGATTCAAAAACTTTCTTACCCCATCTGTTGAAGAT